>NZ_CP149571.1:3065586-4551172 GCF_037890695.1 Aeromonas jandaei
GGGTACACCTGCGCTGGGGCAAGGTAGCCCGTGGTGGCCTGCGCTGGTCCGATCGCAAAGAAGACTTCCGCACTGAAGTGCTGGGTCTGGTCAAAGCCCAGCAGGTGAAGAACACCGTCATCGTGCCGGTGGGGGCCAAGGGTGGCTTCTACTGCAAGCAGATGCCGGCGGGAGCGCCCCGCGCCGTGATCCAAGAAGAGGGCAAGGCCTGCTATCGCCTGTTTATCCGCGGTCTGCTCGATGTGACCGACAACATCATCGCCGGCGAGGTGATCCCGCCCAAGGATGTGGTGCGTCACGACGAGGATGACTACTACCTGGTGGTGGCCGCCGACAAGGGGACGGCTACCTTCTCCGATATCGCCAACGAAATCAGCCTGGAGTATGGTCACTGGCTGGGTGACGCGTTCGCCTCCGGCGGTTCGGTCGGTTATGACCACAAGAAGATGGGCATCACCGCCCGCGGCGCCTGGGAGTCGGTCAAGCGCCACTTCCGTGAGCTGGGTATCAACTGCCAGACCACTGATTTTACCTGCGTCGGGATCGGCGACATGGCGGGCGACGTGTTTGGTAACGGTATGCTGCTCTCCGAGCACACCCGACTGGTGGGCGCCTTCAACCACATGCACATCTTCGTCGACCCCAACCCGGATTCGGCAAAGAGCTTTGTCGAGCGCAAGCGCCTGTTCGAGCTGCCAACATCGACCTGGGATGACTACGACAAGAGCCTGATCTCGGCAGGGGGCGGCATCTTCCTGCGCTCGGCCAAGTCCATCAAGCTCACTCCCGAGATGCAGACCCTGCTCGGTACCGACAAGGCCAGCATGGCGCCGAACGAGCTGATCAAAGCGCTGCTTTGCCTGAATGTCGACCTGCTGTGGAACGGCGGTATCGGCACCTACGTGAAGAGTGCCCGCGAGAGTGACGCCGAGGTAGGTGATCGCAGCAACGATGCTCTGCGGGTCAATGGTCGCGATCTGCGTGCCCGCATCGTGGGTGAGGGCGGCAACCTCGGCTTTACCCAGCTTGGCCGGGTGGAGTACGCCAGTCAGGGCGGTCGCATCAATACCGATTTTACCGACAACGTGGGCGGCGTGGACTGCTCCGATAACGAGGTGAACATCAAGATCCTGCTGAACCAGTTGGTGGCAGCCGGGGATATGACCCTCAAGCAGCGTAACCAGATGCTCTTTGATATGACCGACGATGTGGCGCAGATTGTCATCACCAACGCCTATCGCCAGTCCCAGTCCATCTCGGTCACCAGCTTCCGTGGTAGTGAGCAGCTCAAAGAGCAGCAGCGCTTTATTCAGGGGCTGGAGCGGGAAGGCAAGCTCGACCGTGCGCTGGAGTTCCTGCCATCCGATGAGGAACTCTCCGAGCGGATGGCGGCAGGGCAGGGGTTGACCCGACCCGAGCTGGCGGTGCTGGTGGCGTACGGCAAGATGGTTCTGAAAGAGCAGCTCAACTGCCCGGAAGTGACCGACGAGCCGTTCTTGGCCAACATGCTGGTCACCAGCTTCCCGCCCAAACTGCAGCAGCAGTTCGGTGCGGCACTGGCCCAGCATCCGCTGCGGGGCGAGATTATTGCGACCCGGGTCGCCAACATGCTGGTCAACGACATGGGGCTCAACTTCGCCAGCCGGATGAAGGACGAGACCGGAGCCTCGGTCGCCGAAGTGGCCTGCTGCTTTGCCATGGCCCGCGAGGTGTTTGGCATGAACCGGCTGTGGCGCGACATCGAAGGGTGCGACAACCTGGTGGGGGCAGAGACCCAGCTCGAGCTTATGTTCTACAGCCGCCGCATTGTGCGCCGCGCCACCCGCTGGTTCCTGCGTGCCCGCAACCGCAGCTGGAGCATCAGCGAGAACATCGCCTTCTTCCGTCCGGCCTTCGAAACCCTAAGCCAGCACCTCTATGAGGTCATGGATGAGAGCGAAGTAGCCGAGCACAAGCTGGCAGTGCAGAAGCTGGTGGAGAAACAGGTGCCGGAGGTCATCGCCCGTCAGGTCGCCCATATGAGCAGCCTCTTCTCGACTCTGGATCTGGCCCAGATTGCCGCGGAGCACAAGACCGACATTCTGCGCGCCGCCAATGTCTACTACCGCCTTGGCGCCAAGCTGGATCTGCACTGGTTCCTCGACCAGATCAACCATCAGCCGGTGGGCAACCACTGGCAGGCGATGGCGCGGGCCTCCTTCCGCGAAGATCTGGACTGGCAGCAGCGCAGTCTCACTTCCGTGGTACTGGAAGGGTGCAAAGATCAGGGAGAATGCGCTACCATACTGGCCGACTGGATTTCGGAGCATGAACAACTCTTGTCCCGTTGGACCCATATGTTGGCCGACTTCAAGACCACCAGCACTCACGAGTTCGCCAAGTTCTCGGTGGCCTTGCGAGAGTTGAACCTGCTCCAGTTGAATTGCCGATCACTGTAATTGCCTGAAAGCATAACAGCGGCATAACACCCAAAGCCCCGGCCAGTTGCCGGGGCTTTCTTTAAGGAGCAAAGATGTTGTACCCCATCGCCAGGCATTTCCTGTTCAAACTCAATCCGGAACAGGCTCACGATCTCTCCATGAAATATTTGCCCCGCCTTCTTGGTACGCCACTCGATTGTTTCTTCCGCCAGAATTTGCCGAAACGCCCCGTCACTGTCATGGGGCTTTCTTTTGCCAATCCGGTGGGGTTGGCGGCCGGTCTGGATAAAGATGGGGAGTGTATTGATGCATTGGGGGCCATGGGATTTGGCTTTATCGAGGTAGGTACCGTTACCCCCAGACCGCAAAGCGGCAATGACAAACCGCGCCTGTTCCGGGTTATTCCGGCTGAGGGGATCATCAACCGGATGGGATTCAACAACAAGGGGGTTGACCATCTGGTCGCGCGGGTCAAAGAGGCCAAATATCAGGGGGTAATTGGCATCAATATCGGCAAAAACAAAGATACCCCCATCGAGCAGGGCAAGGATGATTACCTCTTCTGCATGGACAAGGTGTATGACCATGCCGGTTATATCGCCGTCAATATCTCATCCCCCAACACCCCGGGTTTGCGTTCACTGCAATATGGCGAGGCGCTCGATGAATTGCTCGCCGCGCTGAAAACCCGCCAGCAGGAACTGGCCGCCCAATATAAAAAATATGTGCCGCTGGCGGTAAAAATTGCGCCGGATTTGAGCTTCGAGGAAATAGATCAGGTTGCCGCTTCGCTGGTTCGTAATGGTATCGATGGGGTCATCGCCACCAATACCACCCTAGAGCGCGAGATGATTTACGACATGCCTCATGCCGGTGAAGCAGGTGGCCTGAGTGGTCGTCCGCTGCAGCACAAGAGTACCGAGGTGATCCGTCATCTGGCCAAAGCGCTTGATGGGGCTCTGCCAATTATCGGGGTTGGTGGTATTGATAGTGCCATGGCGGCGCGGGAGAAATTGGCTGCCGGAGCCAGTCTGGTACAAATTTATAGCGGTTTTATTTATAAAGGACCGGGTCTGGTCAAAGAGATTGTGACCAATATTTAAGAAATAGTTCGGGAGCCCTTTATTTGACGTTGCTGATTTCCTGCATATGGAATAAAGTCAACTGGTAATTATCAAGTAAGGGCTCCCGCATGCTTATCCAACCGACCGATAGCTGGCAATGGCACTATGATGCCCAGAATGACCGTCTGATGTTGGACCTGTCTGATAACATGCTATTTGCCACCGAATATAAAGGGCGGCAATTGGTACCCAGTTCATTTACCACCCAGCCTTTTTGTGTCGATGATGCGGCACTCTATTATCAATTGATGGATAAAGCGGCAGAACTGGCGTGGAGTATTCCTCATCAGGTTCAGTTGGTACTTAATGCCATCGCAGTGAGCCGTTTTTATAAACCCCTGATGCCACAAAGCTGGTTTTTTGGTGAACAGCACCCGGTTATATCGCCACAAAATGGCGATCTGGTCTGGATGAATACGCCCCACGGCAGAGGGGAATTTATGGTCATTGAAGCGGGTGATCAGGCCAGTGTCTGCATGAACCTGACCCAGGATTTTGTACTGACAACCAGCAAAACCTTGTCCCGTTTTGGCGTTATCAAGGTGATGAATAATCGGATGACCCCTCGTATTGTCCTGACCGAGCAATATCGTCAGGTCAGCTGATGGCAGCCCTTTCGGGCTGCGTTATTTCATGGTCATTATTCATGTTTTGTAAGGTCTAACAAGCCGATATCCATTATTGCTTGGCGATCTTCCGTCCAAGTTAGTCAAAAATTATCACTCAAAGCGATCCATATGGGCGAAGTTGTCAGACTCCAGGACCCATCCTTCATGGCCTTTCTTGTCTCGTATTTTCACCCACCAATGGGTTTTTGGCCCTGAGCCATATTCAATCTCGGTACGAGTGTGGTCGTAGTCCAGGGTGTAGGTCTTTCCCTGGTACCAAAACAATCCTGCACCTTCACCTACCCAGCCAATGATCTCAAGCTGTTCACCCGCATGCATCGGTAGTAGCGGGCCTTCGTTTTTGTCGTTGTAACCCAGGGTGATTGGTTTCAATATATTAATGCGCCCGGTCTTTTCGGTAATGACCACGCCAGTCAGCCCTTGCACTTGCTGGCCACGTGGTACCTTGAATAACACTTTGGCTGCAGGAGAGGGCGATGCCCTGGCTATGATCTCCTGCTTGGTGAGCCACGTTTGGTAGGTACATCCTTCAAACGGGCAACGGCCCCAGTCGTAATAAGGGAGTTCCAGCCTGGGGGTTGCGCTTGCACCTGCCACATAGAGTGATATCAACAACAGCAATCGTCTCATAACGTGTGATCCCATCATGTTGGAAAGGCAAAAACCATCCAATTATGCAGCACAATAGACTCTGGCCGAGCGGGGGGTATACAAACCAAAGGTTAAACCTCGGTATATAGAGTCCCAAAAGCTGACGCTGGTCTCGACCCGAACGATATTTTCAACACCATGGCAAATGGATGCCGCATCAATGGTGTCGTTTAATCCAATATCGATATCGGTAAAGAAAAAATGACTAGTGATCTCTTTCGACTCAACCCCACGTCCTTTACCAAAAGAAAACACTTGTGTTGCATTGACATCAACCGCTTGCGTGGCACAGCCAGAATTGAAGGCGGCAAGAACGATAATAATGACAACTTTGTTTTTTAAAATCATGGCAACCTGTCAGGCATCGGGGCGATAGGGAATTTGAGTAGGTGAGGTTTCATACCATTTATAGTGACCATGTGGCCACCCAAGACTGACATGGATATTGTAAGCAATTGTATCGTAAACTTTTACGAACTCTTTGCGAGTTTAGGAGCTGTAAATCTACTGGGTCGATTTCCGTAGTGATTGGAATCTCGAAGATTGATTTTGCGTTCCATATGCGTCTCATTTTGGGGCGCTGTAAAGCTACCACGTTGTAGTTTGAAGCAAGTATGACCCAACTTCCTTTTGTAGACAGTTGCAAATTGATTACATGTCCATGGACGTTGAGATTGAACATTTTGGAAGTAATGTTGGCGGGAAATAAAAAGTGGCGGGAGGTACCGCCACTTTGCATCTGATCCTGTATTGAGCCTGCTTTAAACCTTGAAGAAGCGGATCCCCTCGTCGAGCTGTTTGATGATCTCGGTCAGCTGGGAGGCATCGTGGTTGACGCTCTCGGCGGCCGAGACGTTTTCCAGCGACATCTGGGTGATCTCCTCGACCGATTGGGCGATCAGCTGGCTGGCCGCCGCCTGTTCATGCAGCATGGAGCTGATCTCCTGAATAAGGCCCACCACCTTGCGGGAGCTCTGATCGACCTGCGCCATGGTGTGGCTGGAGTTGTCGGTAGTCTCGCGTACCGTGCCCATGCTGTCGGAGCAGGCGTTCATTCCCTTGACCGCGCCGGTTGCACCCTGCTGGATTGACTGGAGCATCTCGTTGATCTCCTGGGTGGCCTGCGTGGTGCGGGCTGCCAGAGTACGCACCTCATCGGCAACGACCGCAAAGCCGCGGCCCATGTCGCCAGCCCGGGCGGCCTCGATAGCCGCGTTGAGCGCCAGCAGGTTGGTCTGATCGGCGACCCCCTGGATCATCACCGAGATCTGGCTGATGCGAGTGATGTCATCAAACAATCCCTGCACCTGCTTGGCGGAATCGTTGACCGCATTGGTAACGCGCACCACCTCCTGTGACGCCCGCTTGACCTGCTCCTCACCGGCGTGAGCGATTTCACCGGACTCCATTACCACGCTGTTGGCCTGATTGGCAAAGGAGGAGAGCTGGGAGACCGAGGTAGTCAGCTCTTCAACCGATGCCGCTGTGTTGGCGGTCGCCAGCGATTGCTGCTGGGAGCTGGTATTGACTTGCTGCGCTGCGGCAACCAGCTGGGAGGAGCTGGCGCTGAGCCCTTCGGCGGCATGCTGCATGGTGGATACGATGTTGCGCAAGCTACGGCGGGCGTTACCCATGGAGATCTGCATCTGAGTGATCTCGTCTTGCCCGTCACGATTATCACTGCCAGTGAGATAACCGGCGGCCAATTGTTTCAATTCGTCCATGATGTTGCCAAGCGGCAGGTTGATGCTCTGACTAAGCAGCCAGCCAAGCACTACCGAGAGGGCGACTGATATTGTGATGATGGTGTAGGTTGCAGTGGAGATATCGGCAACGATCACATCGCTATCGTCATAGGCTTGTTTAGCCAGCCCCTGATTGATATCCACCAGCTTGCTGAGCAGGTCATCAGCGACCTGAAAGGTCGCCGCCGCTTCACCCTTCATCAATTTGACCGCGGTGTCGTTATCATTGGCATAGCTGGCTACCATCGCCTTTTTGGCTGCTTCTTTGTAGAGGGGCCAGGCGCGATCAAAATCGGCCAGCGCCACTTTTTCCGGCTCGGTCAGCTCGGTCGCGCGATATTTGTTGAGCAGCTCGTTCATCTTCTGCTCGTAGCCATCCATTTTACTGGCGATGGCATCCATACCCGGTTTGGTCGGCTCAATCACATAATCAAACAGCGATCGGTTGTGATAAATAGCCTGCATATTGGCGTTGGATAGATCCTTTATCGGGATCAGCATGTTGAGATACATGTCATTCAACATGTCGTTGACGGTCGAGGTATTTTGTTTGCCGTAAAATCCCACCCCGATCAGGATCAGGTTGACTAGCAAAAAGGCGAGCATCAGTCGCATTTTTATCGATACAAGACGGATCAGATTTATCATATAGAGCCTCATGCTGATGTATTTGCATTCCATGCCGAAATTACACGACACCTTAAATTTAAGTTATTTTCCCAATCAGGGTTGGTCTGCCGGATAAATAGCGTTTTTTGCCTGCCATTCGCCGAACCAGTGTGCAATCTGTTCAACCGGCAGCGGGCGACTGATGTAATAGCCCTGGGCTAAATCACACCCCAGCAAGGCCAGCTGATCCCAATCCTCTTCGCTCTCAACTCCCTCAGCGACGGTTTTGAGCCCCAGTTTTTGGCTCATCACAATGGCGGAGGTGAGGATGGCCAGCTTCTTGGGGCTGGTATGGGCATCGTGGACAAACTCCTTGTCTATCTTGATTTCGGTAAACGGGCAGCGGGACAGCTGTTTCATCGAGGAGTAGCCGGTGCCGTAATCGTCCATTGCCACACCGAAGCCACGCAGTCGCAGGCGGGCGAGGGTACCGAGCGACACGGCGAGGTTGGACATGAAGGTGGTCTCGGTGACTTCGATGATAATCGCCTGACAGGGCAGGCGATGGCCCTGCACGACCTCTACCATGGTTTCCACCAGCTTGTCGGTCGTCAGCAGTGAGACCGGCAGGTTGATGGAGCAACTGAGCTGGCCGGCCTGCAGGGTGAGCTTGTTGAGTGCCTCGCAGGTGGCTTGCAGAAAGGCGTAGAAAAAATCGAGCGCCAGCGGCCCCTCTTCCAGATGATGAACGAAACAGACCGGAGGCAGGGTGCCATGTTCTGGGTGATGCCAGCGCACCAGCGCCTCAAAGCCATAGAGGCTGGCATCGTTCATGTTGATCTTGGGCTGCAAAAAGGGAACCAGCTGGCCTTGCTCCAGAGCATGGCGGACATCGTCGCTGGTGAAGGTGAGCTGCATCCATTTGTTGTTTTCCCGATGAACCCGCGGATCGCAGTGCTGCAACATGTTGCGCAGATCCTGGGTTCTGAGCGGTTTGGCCAGTACGCCGATCACCTCCAGCGTGCCGGCATCGGCGATGGAGTGGATAACATCCAGTACATCCCGATCCACGGCGCTCATCACGGCGACAAACATCTGATAGCCGGTGTGCTTCTCCAGTTGACTGATGAGCTCGACCCCATCCATTCCCGGCATGTTGAGATCGGTCAGCAGCAGATCGACATGCTCCAGTTGCTGCAGCTTGTTGAGGGCATCCTGACCATCGCTGGCGAGATGGATCTGGCCAAAGCCAAGATCTTGCAGCAGACAGGTCACCTCATACTGCTGGGTACGGGAGTCATCGACCACCAGGGCATTGCGGCCCTGCCATTGTTCTAGGGACATGGTGGTTCCTCTCAATCGGGACGGCCAAGCGTCTGGGTTATCTGGGCAAGGGACATCACTTCATCGATCCCGCCGTGGGCAATTGCCTCCTTGGGCATGCCAAAGACCACGCAACTCGCCTCATCCTGCGCGATGGTGCGAGCTCCGGTGTCATGTAGTTCACGCATACCGCGGGCGCCATCATCCCCCATGCCGGTCATGATGACGCCAAGGGCGTTATGACCGGCACTAACCGCTACCGAGCGAAACAGCACATCGACCGAGGGACAGTGACGAGAGACGGGGGGACCCTCTTTCACCTCAGCCAGATATTGGGTGCCGCTGCGCTGGATCAGCAGATGTTTGCCACCGGGTGCGATCAGCGCTACGCCGGGCAGCAGGCGATCGCCGGTGGCCGCCTCTTTGACTTCGATCTTCGAAAGGCCGTTCAAGCGCTCCGCAAACGAGGCGGTAAAGCGCCCCGGCATATGCTGCACGATGGCAAGCCCCGGGCAGGTGACCGGCAGTCTGGTCAGCAGATATTCAAGGGCCTGGGTGCCGCCGGTGGAGGTGCCAAGGGCGATGATCCGGTCGGTAGTGCGAAATTTGACCCGCTCCGGCGGGGGCGAGAGCATGGCATCGGCGGTGCGCTTGGGAGGGGGAGTAAAGCCGGGTTGCTGGTGGTCTGGCAGCAGGTTGCGCAGCTTGGCGTTGACGGCGGTACGGATCTCCTGGATCAGCTCGTTGGCCGATTGCTGCAGGAAGTTTTTAATGCCGACAGCGGGCTTGGTGATGATGGAGATGGCGCCGGCAGCCATGGCATCCAGGGTAATGGTGGCCCCCTCTTCGGTCAGGGAAGAGCAGATGATGACCGGCGTCGGGCGCTCGCTCATGATCTTGCGCAGAAAGGTGAGGCCATCCATGCGGGGCATCTCGATATCGAGAATGATCACATCCGGCCAACACTTCTTCATCTGCTGCATGGCGAAGATGGGATCGAATGCCGCCCCAATTATTTCGATATCGGTAGCCTTGCCCAGCATCTGGGTCAGCACTTCCCGCACCAGTGCCGAGTCGTCCACGATCAATACCCGTATGGTCATGTTTCATCCTTGAAAAGCTGAGGTTGGCAGCGATAGCGCGAAGGGGCCTCCTGCACCAGTGGCAGATCCTGCTGACGGATGATCTCCGAATGGCCGACCAGCAGATAACCACCGGGCCTGAGCAGCTCACACAATTGGGAGAGCACCTGGCCTTTGGTCTCTTCGTTGAAGTAGATAAGCACATTGCGCAGAAAGATGACGTCGAACTCCCGCTCGATAAAGTTGCCGCAGGTGAGCAGGTTGAGGTTGGAGAATGACACTTTTCTGGCCAGCTCGGGTCTCACCCGCACCTTGCCCGCATATTCGTCGTGACCGCGTTGGAAATAGCGCATCCAGAGGTGGGGCGGGACATGCTGGGCCCGCTCCACGGCATAGATGGCACGCTGGGCAAAGGGGATCACCCGGGTATTGATGTCGGTGCCGTAGATCCGCCAGCGCTCGTTGATGCCGAGCTGTTCGGCCAGCACCATGGCGGCGGAGTAGGCCTCCTCACCGGTGGAGCAGGCGGCAGACCAGACCCGCAGTGGTTGATGGCGGCTAGCGTGCAGTTGTTCGGCATGGTGCTTCAGCCAGCTGAAGTGCTGTGCCTCGCGGAAAAAATAGGTTTCGTTGGTAGAGAGCAGATTGATGGCGAGCTGCCGCTCCTGCACATTCTGTGGCTGGTTGATCCGCTCCCAGTAGCCGTAGTAGCTGGTAAGATTGAGCGCCCGCAGCCGCTTGGCCAGGCGGGATTGCACCAGCGCCCGCTTGCAGGGGGCGAGATCGATGCCGGCGGCGGTGAAGATAAAGCGCCGGAACAGTTCGAACTCTTTTTGGGTTAGCACCGGCCCCTGATCCGGGGAGGTGAGGGATGCCGCCACTAATAGCCCCCTTGCTCGCTGTTGAAGAGCTGGCTGGTAGTGGTCTCGGCCATGGCGCTCAGCTCGGCGATGGAGAGCGCTTTGTGCATGTCGAGCAGAATGGCGAACTGCTGGGCGATGGTGACCACCCCCTGAATGAAGTCGCCACGAATATGGGCGCCAAAGGTCGGGGCCGGCTCTATGGTGTCGGTGGCAATCTCCAGCACCTCGCAGACGGAGTCGAGCAGCATGCCGATCTCCTGCTCTTCACCATTGCTGTTGGGCAGTGAAAGGATTGCGACACAGGTGGTGGGCTGGATTGGGGTCTGCCCCCGGCCAAAGCGGATCGAGAGGTCGATGACCGGCACCACGGCGCCCCGCAGGTTGATGATCCCCCTGACAAAGCGCGGCATCATGGGCACCGGCGTCATCCCCTCGAACTCGATGATCTCGCGGATGCAGCCGATATCGACCCCGTAGAGCTCCCCTCCCAGCATGAAGGTCACGCAGTGGAAGTGGGAGGTGACAGTATCAGGGGCATGTGTTGTGCGCATTGGGCTGCTCCTAATAGTTGCTGAACTTGCCATCGTCTACTTCCCGCTCCAGATCGTCGTCATGGTGCAGGTACGGGTTCAGCGTGCTCTTTTTAGGGATGACCGGTCTGGCACTGTAACCGGCAGCATGAAACTGGGTGGGCTGACGGTTGTTGCCACCGCGCAGGGTGAACTGCTGCATCAGCTCCTGCAGTTGCAAAGCGGTGGAGCTGAGCTCTTCCGAGGTCGAACTCAGCTCCTCGGCCGAGGCGGCAGAGGCCTGCATGCCATCACTGATCTGGGTCACCGCAATATTGATCTGGGAGACGCTGGCCCGCTGCTCACGGGAGGCCGAAGCGATCTCCTGCACCAGAGTGGCAGTCTGATCGATCCCCGGCAGCATCTCCCGCAGCAGGGTGCCAGCCTGTTCGGCGACGCTGACCGAACGGCCAGCCAGCTCGCCAATCTCCTTGGCGGCATTTTGCGAGCGCTCCGCCAGTTTGCGTACTTCAGCTGCCACGGTGGCAAAGCCCTTGCCGTGTTCGCCGGCGCGCGCCGCCTCAATGGCAGCGTTGATGGCCAGCAGATCGGTCTTGTTGGCGATGTCGTTGATGATGGTGATGCGTGAGGCGATCTCCTTCATGGCGTGAACCATCTCGCCCACCGCCTTGCCGCTTTCGGTTGCACTGCTGGCCGCCTTGGTGGAGATGTTCTCGGTGACCTTGGCATTGTCGGCGTTCTGGCTGACGGTGGCCGCCATCTCCTCGACGGAGGCGCTGGTCTGCTCGACGCTGGAGGCCAGTTCGGAGGAGGTTTGTGACAGCGAGTTGGCGGTAGCTGCGACCTGTTCAGAGGCCGAGCCGATGGCTTCTGACATGGCACCTACCTCGTTGAGAATATCGGAGAGGCGGTGGGCCATGCTCTTGATGGCGTAGAGCAAGCTAGTGGTGTCATCGCTGCGCAGCTTGACCGGAGTCGAGAGATCCCCGGCGGCAACACGGGAAACCACCTGCACGGTATAGGAGGGATCGCCACCCAACTGGCGCAAGATGCTGCGGGTGACCAGCATGGCCAGGATGAGACAGATAACAAAGGCTGTGCTGGAGATCACGAGGAGAAATTGCAGATTTTCCTGATAGATATTTTGGCTTTCGTCGAGCGAGCTCTTGGCAAGGGCAGTGTTTACATCGACCAGCTCGCGCAGAATGGCATCTGCGGCATCAAAGGCTGGACGCCCTTTCTCACTCATCATGCGGTATGCCTTGCGATCGGCATCTGCATCAACCCCCTGAGTCTGGGATAGCTTGAGAATGTCCCCCTGATACCCTTTGTAGACAGCCCACGCCTCATCAAAGCGGGATAGCAGGTCGATTTCGCGTTGGGTCAGGTAGGTTTTGCGGTAACTGGCCAGGAAGTCAAACATCCGCTTCTCGAACTTGCCCATATTGGTTAACGCCTGTTCCCTCAGGTCTGGATCCAGTTCGCCAATGTAGCGATAGAGGGCGCGATTCTGATAAACGGCGTAGACATTACTCGTTGCTATGTCTTTGATGGGTAAAAGCTGGTTGGCATGCATGTTGACAACCAGTTGTGCCATGGTGCGGGTGGAGCTGTAGCTGGTCGCCGTCAAGGCGATTAGCAGCACCATCAAGATGGAAAACGAGAGCACCAGTTTTGTTCTGACTTGCAAGTTGTGAAACCAGTCCATGGTTTTGACTCCGTTAAAGCGGTTGATAACAGTATGTGGTCAATAAGGTTCGGTTGCCGGAGAGGGCATCGGCATGCTGATGGATCAAGTGCAACTCCCGTCGTCTGGCCAACTCGATAAGCTGTGGTACATCAAGAATGAGGGCCGGTTGGCCATTGCCCAAAATGGTTGAACCGCTGACATATCGCAGCGTCCTGAACAGCTCTCCGAGTGGTTTGATCACCGCCTGCACTTCGCCAATCAGGCGATCCACCACAATGCCGGCGCGGTTGTCGGCATAGTCGACGATAACGACAAACTCTGGCTCGTCGGTGGGGGGAAGGGCAAACAGTTCGCGCAGCACGATAAAGGGCACCCACTCGCCGCGGATATTGATCTGGCGCGAGGGGGTATCGAGGGCATCCGGCGGCAGATCAATGCACTCGAGCATCATGTCGAGGGGGATCACCAGAGAGGAGTGATCCACCTCAATGCGAAAACCGTCGATGATGGCGAGGGTTAACGGGAGCCGCAGGCGGAAGGTTGTGCCGCGGCCAGGATGGCTCTCGATGGTGGTCTCGCCCCGCAGGGACTCCAGATTGCGTTTGACCACATCGAGCCCGACACCGCGACCCGAGAGATCACTGACACCGCTGGCGGTTGAGAAGCCGGGTTGGAAAAGGAACTGGAATATCTCCTGCTCGCTCAGGACTTTTCCCTCCTGAGCCATGCCCATCGTCTGGGCCTTGGCCAGGATCTTGTCGCGATCGATGCCGCGACCATCGTCGCTCACTTCAACCACTACGGCGCCTGCGTCGTGATAAGCGTTCAGGGTGATCACGCCGCCAGCCGCCTTGCCAGCCTCAAGGCGCTGCGCCTCATCCTCGATGCCGTGATCGACCGCATTGCGCACCAGATGCATCAGGGGATCGGTCAGCTTCTCGACCATGGATTTGTCGATATCGGTTTCGGCGTTGTTGATGTGCAGGCTGATGTTCTTGCCGGTCTGCTGGGAGAGTTCGTGCACCAACCTCGGAAAGCGGTTGAAGATCTCGTTGATGGGCACCATGCGCAGGGTAAGGGCGTCATCGCGGATCCCCTCGACCAGGGTATTGACCGCTGCCACCGACTCGACCAGCTCGGCATCTCCTCGCAATCTGGCCTGCAGGGTTGTCGCTGAGGTGGCGATCACCAGTTCGCCGACCCGGTTGATCAGCCGGTCGAGCTTCGCCGCCTCAATGCGAATGTAGTGTCCCTCACTGCGCAGCGGGGCGGGCTTGGGCTGAGGTGTTACCGGCTGTTCCGGCTCTGGCTGCGCAGGTTGTGACACTGATGCTGAAGGGGCGGCGGATGCGTTGTCTGTTTCGCTGGTTTGGCCGCGGCGATAGTCGCCCCGTTCAATGGCGGCCGCTTCTTCACGGGTCAGGACGTCGGCCGCCTCCCAGCGGGCAAGCTGGGCCGTCAGCGCTTCATTGCGCCACTGGGCCAGTCGTTCACCTTGCGCCGCAAACCCGGCGAGATCCTGATGAGGCGACAGCAGGCAGATGATGCTGGCATGAGCGACAAAGTCGAAGGTACTGCGGATCCGCTCGGGGGATTCAGCACTGCGCAGGCCAATTTCATAGCCAAGGAAACATTCGGTTGGGTCGAGCAACTGAAGGGGGGGCCATTCGTGCCAGACCGGTTCGATGAAGACGATCTCTCCCAGATTGCCGAGATAGCGGATAAAGGCCAGCAGGTCGAAGCCATCTTGATAGAGCGCGGGATAAAATCGCACAGAGAGATGCCAGCGCTTGAGATCCTGTGAAGGGAGTACGTTTTGTGGCGGCACTACGACCGGTTGGGTTGGCAAACTTTGATGGCCCTGCAGTTGGGAAAGCAGGGCCAGGATCTGTTGGGTTTCGGTTTGCGGCAGCTCGGGGTTGTGCTCGGCCCCCTGCAGCAGATCGCGCAGCTGATCGTTGCAGGCCAGCAGCAGGTTGATCAGATGCTCATCGAGCTGTAACTCGCCGCTGCGAAGCCGTGCCAGCATGTTCTCCATGGCGTGGGCGAAGCGTACCAGCATGGTGAGGCCCAGCATGCTGGCTGACCCCTTGATGGTATGGGCGGTACGAAACATCAAATTGTAGGTTTCGGGATTGGCCGGGTAGCTTTCGCGATCAAGGAGCGCCTGCTCCAGATGATCACACTGCTCGTAGGCCTCCTCGAAAAAGAGAGTGCGCGCTTTATTGACGTCCATCTGGCCCCTCCGCTCTGGTCAGGGATGAAAGCAACCCGAGCTGGCCCAGCGCCAGTTCGGCTTCACTGCCATCTCCCGTCTTGATCCGCAGCCGCTTGCCCTGGCTATTGGCCTCTTGCTGGAGGAGGGCGACAAGTTGGGCACCGCAGCTATCGAGCGCTTCAAGCTGGCTCAAATCCAGCAAAGCAACAGGAAAGTTGAGCAGACTGAAGAGATCGTCTTGCAGCTCTGCCACCGTCATGATGGTGAACTCCCCCGTGAGAATGGCAGTTGGGGGCGCGTGCATAATATCCAGTTCAAAACTCATACCTTGTGCTCCCGTATCATGGTTGCACCACCTTGTAGACATCATCGATAAGCTTTAACGGCTCGAATGGCTTGGTCAGCCAGACACGGGCGCCGGCATCGAACCCCTCCTGGCGTATCTCGGGCGAGTTTTCCGTCGTCAGCATGATGAACGGGATATAGCGGGTGGTTGTCTGTGCCTTGAGATGGCGCAGCAGTGTCATTCCGTCCATGCCCGGCATGTTGAGATCGGAGATGATGAGATGTACCCGCTGGCCATCGAGGCGGGAGAGGGCCGCGTTGCCATCATCCGCTTCGATCACGCTAAAACCGGCGCTTTGCAGCGTCATGGTAATGGTGGCTCTGATGCTGGCGGAGTCTTCCACAACAAGGATGGTTTTGGTCATAAAAGTGACTCGTTCACAGGCGTTATAGATATCCGGGTGACATGGGCGAGACCTCCTAATTGTTGTCCAATAAGTTGATGTGTGTGGATTTTTTAAAACTGGATCGACGTGTGCAGGAGAAAAATCGGGGAAGGGGGAGACTGGCGGTTTTTAAGCTTCTACGGAAAGGGTTCAATAGACGCTTGTTGCACCGTATCTCCTGTCATTGTCAGCCACTTTTGCATGCTCAGAGTGACCTGATGAGGTATAATGCGGGACTATTTTTATGGGTTCCCCGTGAGCGTGATGAAAGAATTTTTTGCAACCTGCCCCAAGGGGCTGGAAAACCTGTTGGCCGACGAGCTGACCAATCTGGGTGCAGAGCAGGTCCGTGAGACCGTGGCTGGCGTCCACTTCAAAGGCGAACTGGCGGTGGGCTACAAGGCCTGTCTCTGGAGCCGTCTGGCTTCCCGCATCGTACTGGTGCTCTCCGAATTCCAGATGAACGACGATCTGGATCTCTATCTGGGCGCGCATACCATCCCCTGGGAAGAGCACTTCTCCGGCACCGCCACCATTGCGGTGGACTTTACCGGTACCAACGCCTCCATTCGCAATACCCAATATGGCGCGTTGAAGATCAAGGATGCCATCGTCGATCGCTTTACCAAGCGCGGTCATGTGCGCCCGGACGTGGACAAAAAATCCCCGGATATTCGCATAATGGCGCATCTGGGCAAAGGCAAGGCCAATATCACGCTGGACTTGTCAGGCCCGGCGCTGCATCAGCGTTTCTATCGTCAGGGCACAGGTGAAGCACCGCTCAAAGAGAACCTGGCGGTCGCCATGATTGCTCGTAGCGGTTGGGCCGGCGAGCCCATGATGGACCCGATGTGTGGTTCCGGTACGCTGCTGATTGAAGCGGCCTTTATCGCAGCCGACATGGCGCCGGCCCTGCGCCGTGAGCGCTTCGGTTTTGATCGCTGGCTGCAGCATGATAGCGAGCTGTGGCAAAGCCTGATGATGGAAGCACAAGTACGTGCCAAACGCGGCATGCAGCGCTGCGAGGTGAAACTGTTCGGTTGTGATGCCGATCCGCGCGTGCTGCTCAAAGCCCGTGATAACGCCAAAGCCGCCGGTGTCGCCCATCTCATCACCTTCAAGCAGGCCGATGTCACCAAGCTGGAAAACCCGCTGCCTATGCCTGCTGTGGAAGGGGAGGCCCGTCAGGTCGGTATGCTGATCTCCAACCCGCCCTACGGCGAGCGTCTTGGCGAATTTCCGGCCCTGCTGGAAGTGCATCAAGCCCTCGGCGATGCCCTGCGTCGCAGCTTCCAAGGGTGGAGAGTTTCCATTCTATCTGCATCTCCCGAGCTGCTCAGCTGTCTGCGCCTGCGCGCGGACAAGCAATATCGCCTGTTCAACGGTGCCCTCGAGTGTCAGCTGCGTAACTACCAGATCGCGCTCGATGCAGTCGCCTCGCAAAAAGAGGTGGCGCAGGACTTTGCCAACCGTCTGCGCAAAAATCTGAAAGCGCTCGAGAAGTGGGCCAAGAAAGAGAATCTCGACTGCTACCGTCTCTACGACGCCGACCTGCCTGAGTACAACGCCGCCATCGACCGCTATCAGGACTACTTGGTGGTGCAGGAGTACGCGGCGCCCAAGGACATCCCCGCCCAGAAGACCCGTCAACGTCTGCTCGATATGGTGCAGGCCGCCATCAAGGTGACCGGGATGGACGGCGAGAAGGTGATCCTGAAAGTGCGCGAGCGTCAGGAAGGCAAGCAGCAGTACCAGAAGCTCTCCGAAGAGCAGCACCGAATGGAAGTGCAGGAGTATGGTGCCCGTCTGTGGGTCAACCTCTACGACTACCTCGATACCGGTCTGTTCCTTGACCACCGTCAGACCCGCCGCATGCTGGGTCAGATGGCCAAGGGCAAGCGCTTCCTGAACCTGTTTGCCTACACCGGCAGTGCCACCGTGCACGCGGGTCTTGGCGGTGCCAGCGAAACCACCACAGTGGATATGTCGCGCACCTACCTCAACTGGGCACAGGACAACATGCGCCTCAACTCGCTGGTGGGCCGTCAGCACAAGTTTGTCCAGGCCGACTGCCTGAAGTGGCTGTCGGAAGCGGACGAGCAGTACGACCTCATCTTTATCGATCCGCCCACCTTCTCCAACTCCAAGCGGATGGACGAGAGCTTCGATGTACAGCGCGATCACCTGCTGCTGATGCAGCACCTGAAGCGGTTGCTGGCTGCGGGTGGCACCCTGGTCTTCTCCAACAACAAGCGCCACTTCAAGATGGATTTGGCCGGTCTCGAGGCCATTGGTCTCAAGGCGCAGAACATCACTGGCAAAACCCGGCCGAAGGATTTCGAGCGCAACCAGCACATTCACAACTGCTGGATCATCACCCATGCCGATAGTGGGGCTGAGGCCTGATGCTGACCCTGTTTCACACCGACGGTTGCCACCTGTGCGAACAGGCGTGGGCGCTGGTGGAGGAGGCGGGGGCAAGCGATGTGACCCGCCGCTGCGACATCATGGACGATGCCGGCTGGCTTGAGGCCTATCGGGTGCGTATCCCGGTGCTGCGGGACGAGGCGGGCCGCGAGCTGGGCTGGCCCTTCACGCTGGTGGAGCTCAAGGGCTGGCTCGCTCGTCAGGGTTGATTTGTGATTTGACGATGAAACGGGGGCAGACCCAGTCTGTTGCCCGTTTTTTCATATGAGATAAGGAACGAACATGGCTCTTTTAACATTGCACGGCGCGTGTCTGTCGTTCAGTGATTTTCCGTTGCTCGACAAGGCCGAGCTGACCATCGAGCGAGGCGAGCGCCTCTGTCTGGTGGGCCGCAACGGGGCGGGCAAGTCCACCCTGATGAAGGTGATTGCTGGCGAATTGCCCCTCGATGATGGCCGTCTGGTGTTGCAGCAGGATCTGAAAGTGACTCGCCTTGAGCAGGATCCGCCCACCTCGAGCGAGCTCACCGTGTTTGACTACGCCGCCGAAGGGCTGGCCGGAGTCGGTGAGCTGCTCAAGCAGTATCACCACGTCTCCATGGCGCTGGCGAGTGACCCGTCCGATGCCAACATTCGCAAGATGAGCCAGCTGCAGGAGCAGCTTGATTATCAGAATGGCTGGCAGTACGAGACCCGCATCAATCAGGTGTTGACCCTGCTTGGTCTTGATCCTGACGTGACCCTCGACAGTCTCTCCGGTGGCTGGCTGCGCAAGGTGGCGCTGGCCCGTGCATTGGCATGCGATCCCGATCTGCTGCTGTTGGACGAACCGACCAACCACCTGGATATCGAGGCCATCAACTGGCTGGAAGAGTTCCTCAAGGATTTCCGTGGTGCCATCGTGTTTATCTCCCACGACCGTGAGTTTATCCACAAGCTGGCGACCCGGATCATCGATCTGGATCGCGGCGTGATCACCTCCTGGCCGGGTAACTATGACGAGTACCAGCAGGGGAAAGAGGAGTGGTTGCGGGTCGAAGAGCTGAAAAATGCCGAGTTTGATCGCAAGCTTGCCCAGGAAGAGGTGTGGGTACGCCAGGGGATCAAGGCGCGCCGCACCCGTAACGAGGGGCGAGTGCGCGCCCTCAAGGCGATGCGCATGGAGCGTACCCAGCGTCGCGAGCTGCAGGGTAAAGCCAAGCTGCAACTCGATGAGGCGAGCCGCTCTGGCAAGCTGGTATTTGAAGCTGAAGGATTGGGGCTCGACTTTGGTGAGCGCACCTTGTTCGAGGGGCTGGATTTGCAGGTGCTGCGTGGCGACAAGATTGCGCTGGTCGGCCCCAATGGTTGCGGCAAGTCGACCCTGATCAAGCTGTTGCTGGGCCAGCTAGATGCCACTCGTGGCTCGGTACGTCAGGGCACCAATCTGGAAGTGGCCTACTTCGATCAGTACCGTGAACAGCTCGATCCCGAGCAGACGGTGGTGGATAACGTCGGGGAGGGCAAGCAGGAGGTGATGGTGCGCGGTCGCTCCCGCCATATTCTCGGCTACCTGCAGGACTTCCTGTTCGAGCCCAAGCGGGCCAGAACGCCGGTCAAGGCGCTCTCTGGCGGTGAGAAAAACCGTCTGCTGCTGGCCAAGCTGTTCCTTAAACCCAGCAACCTGCTGATCCTCGATGAACCGACCAACGACCTCGACGTCGAGACTCTGGAGCTGCTGGAAGAGCTGCTGGCGGACTATCCGGGCACTCTGCTGCTGGTAAGTCATGACCGTCGCTTTATCGACAATACGGTAACCGGTTGCTGGCTGTTTGAGGGGGATGGCCGCATCAGTGACTACGTGGGCGGCTATGCCGACATGATGGCGACCCGTGAGCAGCAGCGCGATCAGCAACAGGCCAAGAGCATACCGGTCAAGGCTCCCGAGCCGGTAGCCACAGTGAGCGAAACGCCGAAGAAAGGCAAAAAACTCTCCTACAAGCTGCAGCTTGAACTGGATGGTCTGCCGGCGCGTCTTGAGCTGCTGGAAGCTGAACTTGACGCGCTGCAAGGAGAGATCAACCAGCCCGGTTTCTTCTCCCTGCCAAGCGAGCAGACCCAGCCCAAACTGGCCGCATTGAGTGCTGCCGAGACAGCGCTGGAGGAGGCATTTGCTCGTTGGGAAGAGCTGGAAGGACTCAAAAATCAGGAATAAGTTTCCTGTAATTTAAATTTAATTGAGTTCAGTGCCTTATGTCACAGAGGGGGGTTAGCATGGAAATTTTTGTTTGACCCTCCCTCCCTGCTGGGGTAAAGATGAAAGCGACCGATGAAGAATTGGTCGCTTTTTTTGTTCCACGAAGAGGGTCGTAGATGATGAAGAGACAGAAACGGGACCGTCTGGAAAGAGCTCGTGCTCGTGGTTATCAGGCTGGCGTGGTCGGCAAACAGAAAGAAGCGTGTCCGTATCAATGTCTGGATGCCCGTGGGCACTGGCTTGGTGGTTGGCGAGATGCCATGGAAGGGCGGGGCTCAGGCCTCTTCATGAAGTAAGTTACTTCATTACACTCATTACAAAAGGAAAGGGGCCGTCGTGGCCCCTTTGCGTTGTGGCTTTCGCTACATTCAGAGTCGCATCAATCAGAATGCGGTGGTGTCCTGGAACAGGCCCACTTTCAGGTCAGTTGCGCTGTAGATGGGGCGACCGTCAACTTCAACGACACCATCGGCAATGCCCATCACCAGTTTGCGATTGATGACCCGCTTGAAGGTGATCTTGTAGGTCACTTTCTTGGCGGTCGGCAGGATCTGGCCGGTAAATTTCACTTCACCGACACCCAGCGCACGGCCTTTGCCCGGGCCGCCTTTCCAGCCGAGGAAGAAGCCAACTAGCTGCCACATGGCATCCAGACCGAGACAGCCCGGCATCACGGGATCACCCGGGAAGTGGCAATCGAAGAACCAGAGATCGGGGGTAATGTCGAGCTCTGCCAGGATCTCGCCCTTGCCGTGCTCGCCACCGTTGTCATTGATCTTGACGATGCGATCCATCATCAACATGTTAGGGGCGGGCAGCTGACTGTTACCCTCACCAAAGAGTTCGCCACGGCTGCAAGCCAGCAGCTCTTCACGGGTAAAAGAGTTCTTGCCCTGTTCACACAGGGAAAGGCGGGCTTCCAGGGTCGAATTGTCTACGGTCACGCTGAGTTTCCTTCAAATGAGTAAAGCTGCGCCAATTTAGCGTACAGATGTGCGCTAAACAACTCCGATCACTTCATTAGCGGCCAAACAGCCGATCAAGAAGGGCGCGCAGCAGCCCGACTTTCGCCGTACTGCCGTTCAGCTCATCCAGTCGCTCCTGAATGCGGCCAAACAGGGTGTCGGGCATGTCAGGCTCACCCGCCACACAGCCAGTCAAGAGCTCGATAGCCTCTTCCACATGATCCACCGGGTGGATATGGAACTGGCCCGCTTCGACAGCGGCGATCACCTCATCAGAGAGGTTGAGTTGCTGGGCGTTGGTGCCGGGCAGCAGGATGCCTTGCTTGCCAGTCAGACCGTGGATCTTGCACACCCGGAAGAAGCCCTCGATCTTCTCGTTGACGCCGCCAACGGCTTGTACATTGCCAAACTGGTCGACCGCCCCCGTTACCGCAAAGTGCTGATAAATGGGCTGGCGGGCGAGGGCTGAGAGCAGGGCACACAGACCGGTCAGCGAGGCGCTGTCGCCATCAATTTCGTGATAGGACTGCTCGAACACCAGATTGGCGGAGAGAGGAGAGGGGTTCTCGGCACCAAACTTGTTGGAGAGGTAGCCGTGAATGATCATCATCGCCTTGGCATGGATATGACCAGCTAGCTCCGCCTTGCGTTCGATATCCGCCACATCGCCATCACCGAGGTGAACGGTGGCGGTCAGGCGTACCGGTTCACCGAAGTCATATGGGTGACCGGAGACCTGAATAACTGAGAGACCATTAATTTGGCCAATCTCTTCACCATCGGTCTGCAGCAGGATCTGCCCATCGATAACCCCCTGATCGGACTGTTCGACCAGATAGTTGAGGCGGTAATCCTGCTCCTCAAGCGCGCCACGGATATGCTCGTCGGTGACGACGTCAGCTTCCAGTTCGCGTGCCAGACTATCAGCCATCCGCATGATGGCGGAGAGCTGCACCTCGGAGAGGGAGAGCCACTCCTGATGATCGCACAGACGGCTGGCGTGCCGGCATAGCGCGGCGAGGGCGGCAGGAGTGAAGTCCAGCAGTTCCCAACGCTCGCGCAGCCAGGCGAGATATTGCAAAAACTCCTGCAGATCTTCTTCGATGTTCACTTCAGAGACCAAGTCAGCGCGCAGGAAGATGCGCTCGGACATATCCCGATCCAGCATCTGGAACTCGGCCACATCGAGACGATCACCCACCAGAATGAGCTTGAGCTTGATGGGGGTCGCTTCCGGCGTGAAGAAAGGGGTCAGCGTCTTGCCTTCCTGATAGGCGTTCCAGTCAAGCTCGCCTTTTTGCATGGCGTTTTTGAGCTTGAACCAGAGATGGGGCTGATCAAGAAGTTCATCCAGTTGCAGGATCAGATAACCGCCGTTGGCCTGACGTAGCAAGCCGGGCTCCAATAGGTGCTGGTTGGCATAGACTGAGCCTTGCTCGGTCTGGTAGTTGATGGAGCCAAACAGAGTATCCCAGTTGAGGTCACGGCCGTAGATCACCGGCGCTTCCTGCTCTTCGTGGTGAATGAGCAGATTGATCAGCACCGGATGCTGGAACTCCAGACCCAGCGCGACATGGGCAGACAGATCGGAGAGGAAGTCATCGATCTTGGGATCGTTGTTCTGCTTGCGCATTATGCGGGTTACCAGACGCTCGGCATCGAGGTGGTGGCTCATCAGCTTGAGCAATTCACCAACCATCTCGCAGAACTCGATACCAGTCCCTGGTTGCAGGCGCAGCCAGATCGGTTTGAAGGGGTTGTTGAGGTTCTCGGTGTAGCAGAGGTCGAACAGATCGCCATCCTTGCCGTTGGAGGCAGCAATGAGGGTACGGCAGACATCTTCGTAATCGGCGCCGGGGAACCCGTTGAGCAGCATGACTGGGCAGTCGCCATCAAAACTGGCTAACCGTTTGATGGCAGAAATGGCTCTGGGTTGCAGCGCAGCAAACGGAATGGGTTCTAACTCGCTGAGGGTTGGAAACTGTTCAATCGCAAAAGTAGGTTTTAATTGTTCTGATGTTAATTCAGCCACTTAAGACATCCGGTCGGAGAGAGGATCAATTGTTGCCATTATACACAGTTCACTTAGTGGGAACAGAAAACAACATATTGAATTTAACATAATATACATTATGCGCAGTCATGTCTGTCCCGTGGCTAGGGGTCAGGAACATAGCAGCCACAAGGGCTACAGCCGCGCCTGTACCTTTTGTGTACTTCGCTAAAATGTCATACCAAGCGCGCTTTAGCTCTGGATTGGTCTCCCTGACGGCGGCCAGATTTAGCAGCACTTCTTGCACGTCCAAGCCGATCTCCTCGGCAATCTTTTTTGCAGTCGCATCAGTGAGTTGCGACTTTCCTTTGTTCACCGCAGAGATATAGGAAGTGGTAAATCCCAAGTCTGCCGCGACTTCCTGCAATTGGCTGTACTTTTTGGCCCTCATGTAGGCCTGAATCAGCGTATTGGAGTCCATCTTTTTGTCTCCTGAGTGGTTAGACAATCAGCTCATCATACCGATTTTGGCAAAAAACGGCTTGTTCCCATTCAACAATTCGTATGATTGAATCCATTCAACAAATCATTTGAATGCATGAACCATGACCCACTTTAGCCCACAAAACCTTGATCTGCCTGCTCTCATTGAGCGAAAGGTCTATTGGCAGGCTGAACCGACTGGCGATTACTCCGCCTGCATCGCGGGTCAGGTCGAGATGTTCCGCGACCTGCACGAACTGCGGATCTATCTGTCCATGACGTACCCCGATACCGTCTTTGAACTGGTCGAGGTCACTGAGGACACATGGCAAGGTTTCTATGATCAGGGAGTCTTTTTCGATGACTGGTCATAACGCTGTGATGCTGATTGACGGGGTGCGCTCATGATCACCTCTACTTCTGGCTTGCTGGGTCATGCCATGACCATTCCCAACGACTTGATGCCGATAAATAGCGTTATCGGCAACAAAACCCTGATCGATTATCTGTCCTTCACATGGGCACCGGACGAACTGCGCCGGATGACCGAGCTTGCCAAGCAAGGCGCACTGCTCAAAGCCATTCCGCGCTTTGACACCCAGAACAAAGCCATCCAGGCTGCGTTCGCGGCTCCTGCTGTCGAGGGCCTGCGCTATCTGTGGAAGCGACCCAGCGGGTTCAATCCCCTCGCCCGCTTCGACAAGGTTACAGAGCGCCTCTGTGACAAGGCCGCGCCCTTGCCCTTGGTCAAGGCGCCCTCCCCTGTATGCACTCCCTCTATGACCGAAATGATGGAGCAGGCGCTCCACTCCGGCTATAAGTCCCGCGCAGACATGCGCAAGGAGCTGAAAGCCGTCTGCTCTACCCTGCTGGAGTTCTCCCAGTTTGAGGTGGTCGAGGGTGCCAAGTATTGGGAAGCCTACAACGACTTGATCGACAGCTACGGGGTGCAGTTTCTCGATGCCCTGTGCTGCGCCGAGATCGAGTTGTGGCTGGAAGAACTCAATAACAAGATCGGGGTGCCCATCCCTGCCCCGCGTTTCTCTATGCGCCCTCGCCGTTCCGGTTTGCACGGTTACGCCAACTCGGCCGACCTGCTCTGTGATGGTCTGCCCTGCGGCCTGATTGGCTGGGGTGCGGCCAACCATGGCTGCATGGTCAGTTTTTCCGGCGTGGGTTGTGCGGCCCTCGATTTCCAAGCTCTGCATAATGTTATCTCTCACATTCCAGCCGTCCGTATCACTCGGGTGGATTTGGCGCTCGATGACTACAGCGGCGAGGTGATCTCCTATCAGGGAGCGATTGCCGGCGCCGAGGCTGGCGAGTTTCATCCAGAACGGGGCCGTGCTCCGTCATGGATGAAAATCGAATCGGGCGAGTTTGTGATTGCCGAAGTCTCCAAGGGTATCGCCAAGCGGTACGGCATGGCGCCGACCAAGGGTTGCTCCTTCTATGTGGGCAGCCGGATCAACGGTAAGTGCGCTCGGATATATGAGAAAGGTAAACAGATGCAGTCGGCAGAATATCCCAACTGGGTACGCGCCGAAGGCGAGTTGCATAATAAAGACCGGATTATCCCGCTCGATGTGCTGATCAATCCCGACCCGTATTTTGCGGGGATGTATCCGCAATTTTCAAAATGGCTGGATGAAGTCAAACAGGCCGATATTACTCCGGTTCGTGTGACCACCTTTAAAAACAAATTCAAGACCAGTCGGGACAACGCTGTTTTTAATATGTCTCGGATGGCGGGCCGCCTTGTTAATTGGCTAGCAAATATCGAGGGGCTGTCCCCTGCGGTGATTGTTAACCAATTAACAGCGCATCTGGGAGAAGATGATATTCCCGCGCGGTTAAGAATGCCGTTACCTCCCGAGATTATATCGGGAGAGCATAATCTAATTTCGACCTGATAATGGTTCTTCAACGAGGTAAATAATATGTCCCTGCTCACTGGTATTTTGGTAACTCGCGTTACTCACGGCTTTGGTGTTTCCCGTAAATCTGGCTCTCCGGTGCCGTATGATTTCGCTCAGGTGGAATATCTGGCTCCGGCAAATAACGTCAATAAACCCGAGTGCAATATCACCTCTTGGGGTTATGAAGTCCGCCAACTGGCCCTTCGCAACGATGCCGCCACCATCAAGGAGATGGCCGATTGCCCGAAACTGGTGGCGATTGATCTGGTGCTGGAAGCCGACCCGCAGAACCCGACCCGCAACGTTGTTGTCGGCTACCAAGCCAGCAAAAAACCGGTTTAACCACCGCGCCGCGAGGAGGAGGAGCGAGAGCGCGCAGCGAGCGACGACGAGGGCGCGACCATGCTTTGTCTTGATATCACCGCCGAAGGATATGCCCGTTTATCCGAGGGGGATGCCTGTCATTACGTGCTCCTGACTGCTCAGGAGCATTCCAGACTCACGGATATATCAAACTGGTTCCAGTTCGATATATCCACCGTGGGAATAGCCTTTGGCTCTGGCCTTGCTATCTGGGTCTTAGGCGTAAAACTGGGCGCTATTGCCCGTGTAATTGTTGGTGCAAAACGAGGATAAAATAATGAAAAAAGTATCAGGCTTGTTCCGTAATGCTTGCATTGCGGCTGTATTTGGTTTGACCGCAAATGCGGCAATGGCTGAGGGAACCAGTCTTGCAGATGCAGCAGGTAAAGCGATGGAAGCGGCTCAAGCTGACGTTGCTTCAACCTCTCCCAAGGTGTTGCTGGTTGTCGCCATGGTGGCCGCTACAGGTATCGTTATTTCCCTGATCCGTAAAGCCTAAACCATGTCCCTGCTTATCGGGACACTCTGGTTTTTGTTCTTTGTCGAGGGATGGCGATCATCCTTCTCTATTTAAGGCGGCTCCGGTCGCCTTTTTTATATTGGGGGCTGTGTGCGCTTAGCTTGGCTTTTACTGTTATTTCCATCGCTGGCGTTTGCTATTGCTGGTTGCCCTGTCGGTGTCCAGTTGGGAAACGTTACGATTGCCACTCGGTTACCTGTCTGCCTTAAATTCGATTCATCACAACTGGGTGGTTGTTTAGTTGATTGCAAGGGCGTGTGTGTGGAATTGCCTTTAGCCAATACCAAGGGGCCAGTAGAGACCACCGGAACGGCCTGTAATTGGACTGAAAATGGCAGTGGTAACGGCGATTCTGACGGCAGCGGCAATACACCGGATGAGGGCAATAATTCGGAAAATGGTGGTTTGCCCAAGGATTGGGATTTCTTTGAACCGGTGATTGGTGATGCAACGGGAACCTCTGTTTCAGCCACAATTGCCAAGCTCAATAAAAACCTTGGTAAAAATATTGGTGCGCTTACCCAAAATAACGACATGCTAAATAAGCGGGTAAACGAGATCAGCGGCGATACATCGCGCATTGTTAATGCCACAGAACGCGCCAAGGATTTATTACAGGAGATGTCCGATTTCCAGCGCTTTGCCAATTCCAAGCTGGAGGGGATTGAATTGTTCTCCTCTCGCTCGGAAAACTATCTTCAACAAATCGCCATGAAAGCGGGTGGCTCGGGTTCGGGCTCCGGCTCTGGTGGTTCGTCTGGTGGGGATAATTCCAATATTCATGGCGAATTGAAGCAGTTTCATCAGGATATGTTTGGCCCTGACTTTGCCCAGAACAATATGGGGGCCAATATGTACGCCCTCTTGAACAGCTATTCGTATGACATCAGCTCGATTAAAGAGAAGATCCACACGCTAAACAGTAACTTCAATAACTTCTACTGGAATACGGCACCGGATTTAAGAAATAACAGCATCGAGATGAATCGCAATTTACGCACGATTGCCGAAGCCATCCAGAAAGGCGGAATTGGTACTGGTGGCGGTGACGGTGGCAGCGACATCGATTATGGGAAAATGCCCGGATCTGAGGCTAACCCCTTGGCCGTCAAGCAAGTGACCTACAAGGGGCGCTGTGAGGGGGACGGCTGCTTTTTTGATGCACAGAGCCAGCAAAAAGAGCTGGATAAACTCAACAAGTCCCTTACCGACAAATATGCCGATATAGGCAAAGAGGTGAAAGAGATCTTTAACTTCAACTTGTCCGGCTCTGCTGGGTATATGGAGTGTTTCGAATTATTTACTTATGGTGGAAAAGATTATCGCGTTTGTCCACCTGCTAAAGAGTATTGGGAAATCATCGCCGCACTGATGATGTTTATTTTCTACTTCATTGCTTTCGCAATTGTATTCAAGAGGTAATAAGTCATGGAATGGCTCGGTGACTTCTTTAATTCATTCTTCAACGATATCTATCAACTGGCGGTGCAGTTTGCTGCATGGTTTGCGGTGCGAATGGCTGTGCAATGGGTTGAGTTCAAGTTGTTTATGCTCTCCTTCTCGTGGGACGTGGCCAAGCAGATTTTGGTGAAAGTTCACTTTAGTGAAATGATCTCCCAGTCCTTCAATGCCCTCCCCGCCGACTTTCGCTCGATGCTGCTCTATATCCATCTGGATAAGGGGCTGGCCATCCTGACGCAAGCCTTTGTTACCCGCTTCCTGATGAACATCATGGGGTGGTAAATGTCCATCAAGATCCACCACGGGGCGCCAGGCTCTTACAAATCATCCGGCGCCATTCACACCGATGTGATCCCCGCCATCAAGGCAGGCCGCCACATCATCACCAACGTTCGCGGGTTCACCGCCGAACGCTGCAAAGAGGTACTGGGTAAGGCTGTGCCCGATGAGTTCAAGGTGACTTACATCGACACGGAAGCCCAAGAGGGCCGCGACCACTTGGCCCGCTTCTACCACTGGGCACCGAAGGGGGTGTTCTTTCTGGTCGATGAAGTGCAGCGGATCTTTCCGCCTGCATGGCGCCAGAGCGACCTAGACCGACTCGATTATCCGGGTGGGCCGGAAGTCGCCAAGGCTGACGGGCGACCGGAAACCATAGACGTTGCCTTTGATATGCACCGTCACCACAACTGGGATTTCGTCTTTACCACCCCGAACATCAAGAAGGTTCACGCCGTGATCAGGGCTGCATCAGAGACGGCGATCAGACACACCAACATGAAGATATTGGGCTTTGGGAAGCGTTACAAAACGGTCTTGCATCTGGCAGACAACAGCGGCGCGTCCATGTCCGATGTATTGCAGGCCAAGCCATTCAACAAGGTGCCCAACTATGTTTTCAAGCTCTACGACTCAACTACAACAGGCCAAGTCACGGATACAATCGCGGGTAGCTCGATTCTGCGTGATCCTAAAATTCTGTTTTTTCTGGCTGTTATTGGATTCTGTCTCTATTTTGGCCTCATCAAGCCGGAATATATTGATAAGCCTAGCAAGGCCCCTACGCCCTCTCCTGCCACTGCTGCGACTTCTGGGGCGGTGGGTGCTTCGCCCGCTGCTGGGGTACGTCCTAGCGGCGTTCCTGCTGCGTCTGGTGGCGGGGTTCTTTCTGTAGGGCCGTTTGCAGGTCACCGCCTGATCATCAGTTGCCATATCCTGATTAAAGACAACCTTGGCTCTTATCGGGTCGAGTATTGCTTTGCCCTGCGCAAGGGGGACGAAGTTGCGCCCTTGGATGTAGACGATTGGCCAGAGGAGCTGGCCAGCGTCGATGCGGTGAGCGGCTGCCATGCTGTGGTCAAGTATCAGGGCCAGCCTGTGGACGTGTACTGTGATCCAGAGGGTGACGTTATACGCCGGAAATATAACGCCGCCCTCTTTGCGGGTGCTGATAGCAAGATGAAATCTAACGATGATCGGACATAAATAATATCCAACTGCGTCACTGCATTGTTTATGTTAAATACAGATATCAACGTCACAAAGAACAGGGGCGGTAGCCCCTATAAGCCGCCCTCTGCTGTCCATTTGACCACCAAATGCTTCGCGGCGGGACACGCCCATCTATCCCAGAGACTGGAGCCCCCCCCCTTCCCTGCCAAACCGGCTTTTAGGAGTCTCCGGCACTGAGGGAGGTGAACGCCATAGCGCCACGATTGGCTTTTTATAGCTTATAGATCAATGCTCTATCATTTATTTTTTTGTCTAACTTTTTTCCATCGTTCAGCGGGATTATATCGAGCGCAAAATCATTTTCATTAATTTCATATTTATATAGTTTTATGTGACCATAGCGTTGTGTATCGGACTTGAGATATTTAATAACTTTACTTGTTTCGGAAATACCGTATAAGCTGCCTAGGTATATAGATTGTATTGAGTCAATACTGATGTTTTTTAGCATCATTACACCATCGAATTTTGCTAAACGATTTTTAAACAAGCATTTATCTGTTGGGTCAACTTTAAAGTTGAAATGAGATTTATCCATGACCTCAATGAAATTACCTAAAGAAACATTCTCGTCAATATATTTTTTTAGATTCTTATCATCTTTTTTTAATAAAACAAATCTATCTGCCCAAACCAATGGTACAATGCATCGGTGTTCTTTTTCATACATCCATTCATCACTTTTGGTACTGAGCGCCGAAACTATCATTTCTAAAGCACTGTGATTGCTATTATCCCATGCATCTTCATCGAACCTTTTTGAGTCATATTTTACTCTCTGAGGCATTAGATCAATAGTCTTTAATGTATCGGATAGTGCTAGGCTATCCCTATCTTGTATGTTGAAAAAATCATCTTTATATCCAATGCATACACCATGATGTGAGCTTGCATAATGTGCCCACATTAATATATTTCTGTGAGTTTCAGTTAGGGATACAATACCTAATTTGTTACTTATTTCTTTGTAGCTTTGATTTAATGTGCTTTTAGGATGTTTCTTCCCATTTTTATTAATAAATCTTTCAGTCAATATGTTTGCAAGCCCATCCGTTAGTTGTGACTCAAACGGATCGTTTAGGGATTTTGTTGTTGCTAATTTAATTGCTGGGTTATCTAGGTGTTCGAATAGATCGAAGCTTGATGTGTAGTATTTATACAATACGGTCATATTTTGAATGGCTTATGTTGTTGGATCCCCCGTATAGTAATACGGGGGGAATTCAGAATCATCTATTCCATAGTTCTGTTGCGTGTTTGCATTACTCGTGTGAGTATGAAAAATGAACAACATTGGGAGGTTCTATGGGTTCAAGACTCCAAGATCATTACGAACAATCTCGCGCTGCAGCGATTGACATCGCAGTTGCGGCTGGATGCATAAAGCACTGTGAGCGTCACTATGGGAACTTGATTGTAGGTAGCAAACCCAATAGCGGGGCTTACAAGCTGGGGAATCGGCTGTTTACCAGTGGACAACTGAGCGATACGTTTCCTGATCGAGTTTCGATGACAGATGAGATTCAGGCGGTTATGGAGCTCGCTATGCCTTGTTGCTATGAATGTGAAGAGCCAGAGTGATGTTATGAGAGGGGGCTACTCCCCCTCTCCTATCAGTTTACGCCAAGCTTTTTTCTCCAGTAGAACGCGGCCATCTGTCGCTCTGATCTCTCCGCTTGGATGATGGCTATGGCTTCCAGTCTTCGCCTGTCATAGGTGACCCCTATCGGGGAGACAAGGCAATCATTCTTCATACGCCAGCCTTCCCATTCCTTCCAGATAGTGGGCAACTCCCTACCTGAAGCCATACGCATTAGCCGCTTATAAGCAGGTGGGATCTCTTTGCCCTTATCCCAATATATGACCTGCCTCACAGAAACAAAACAAAGATTGGCCGTCTCTTCAATTGATAAACCGCACTCAAACCAACGAAAAATGAAGTTTTTGGTCAACTCTCGTTCCATCCAACTAAATACCTGATAAACCAGCAAAATTGCGTGGGTTGGCTTATCGGCAGGTTTCAGATGGGGATTTAACAAAACGTCGCATTATGCGCAGTCAGGCCTATAGATAGAACAAAGGGGCCGGAGGCCCCACATTACGTAAGATCAATCAGTTGCTTATCCCAAAGAGCCAAAACAACGTCCATCTGGTTGTTGTGCCTGATCTGTTTTTCCGTCTTAGCCATCACCGCATCCCAAAGCCCATTTCGATCCAGTCTTTGACCATCAAGCGTTTGGAGGATTTCAACAGCCGTGACAGCATAACCTCTGTTGAGAACTGAGCGTGAATAGCTGCCTTTACTGACACCACGAACCAGACCTTCACTACAGAGCCCCAAAAACGCACCTCTGGGGCAACTCTTTTTCTGAGATGATAGGCTTGCGCCTTGCACAGCTAAAAACCAAGCATCACAAGGGTTTAGAGTGTCGTTCTCACACATTCTTGCGGCAGCAACGGCCACTTTTCCATAGTCCATTGGAACTCCACGAAATAAAGGGGCTGAGAGCCCCTTTATTCTGTGATGCCGATAACTAGATTTATCGGCATCACAATAGACACCTCAATACTGAATGCTTAAGGCATGACATCCATTATCTATAGAAATGCAACCTCCGTAAACATTGTTTATAAAAGAGTTTGATGCATTCGTCAGTTTATGGAGCAATCAGGTGATAACATCCCTCCCCTGTGGTTTGCGTGGGCATGGTGTCTGGGGATTACTGCTCGGGGTGAGATTAGAGATAACAAGGTGATGAAATGGCCATCTACTTTTGTGCTGAAGCGCCAAGCCATTTCTCTCGGTTACCACGAAATAGCAATCACCCAACCCCCTCCCCTTGGTCTATATTCTGAAACCACAAATGCTGTATTTTGAGACAAGTGTTCACTATCAAAAGGCTTGAGCAATATGTGTATTGGACTCCCCTTTTCGCTGTGGGCAGCCATTGCGCTCGCGCCGATTGACAGGAATATGCCGTAAAAATTACGGCATCTTGGTAGTCCTATCTCCGATTTTCATCTCTTGTTATCTCTCACTTGTCCGGGTCTTTATCGCAACCTGTCGAGCGGCTTTTGCTGGGCGCTCTCATGACGTTCGCTCTGGCTGGTGTGCAGGTATTTGGAGGTGGTGTCGATGCTGTCGTGGCCCGCATCGGCTTGTACGTGGGAAAGTGGTCGACCGTTGAGGTTGATGTCGTGGGTGATCCCGGTATGGCGAATGGCATGGGGGGTCAGTTGCCGCATTTCGGCACCATCCTGATAAAAGCCATCCAGCTCGGCCAGTTCGGCACCTTTGGTTATCACTGCCTGCACCAGTTCGCGCAGCTGACGGATCCCCAGATTGGCATTCAGTTCCCCCTGTTCCCGGCCGTGGGCGGCCGCTTTATGACGGATAAAGAGCGGGGTCTGCTCGTTGGGTGCCGGCAAAGGCGAGAGTCCCAGAAACGCACGGTAGCGTTCGAGGGCGTGGAGCAGCGCCTGTGAGACGGCGACGGTACGGCGTTTCCCCCCCTTGCTGCGCGGTATGTAGTAACCCCAGACACCGGTTTTGCTGTCGCGACGAAACTGCCCCATCACGGGGGTAAAGCCGGGTCTGGCCGCCACTTCCGAGATCCGCAGATAACAGGCATACATAAGGATAACGAGAAACCGGCTGCGTTCATGTTGCTCAGGGTTGTCTTGAGCGAGTGTTTCAGCAGCCTGCAGCACGTACGGACCATTGCAGTTCGCTGAAGGCTTGCACCTGATCGTCAGCCTCCTGTGCAAGGGGCTTTTTCACCCGTTGCAGTAACAGTGCAGGGTTTCTATCCATGTACTCCTCCTGAATGAGGAACTGGAAGAAAGCTGACAGGATAGCGAGCTTGGTTTTCATCGCCTGTTCGCTCAAGCGGTATGGCAGTGGCTGGCCCAGCTCCTTTTTACCGAGAAATGGACGCCATTGGGGATTGGGCAACCGCTCTCCCCACTCTTTGTCCTGTACGAACTGGGCGACGTTGCGATAGGCGATGAGCGGTTCCGGTGGTGACTGGCAGTAGTCGAGGTAGCGCATCATGATGCGCCGGGTTAGCGCCTTTGGACTGATGGCGACTTCGCAAAAGCACCAGTGCAAAAAGGTGGTCAGCTCGCTGCGGTAGGTCTTGTAGTTGTTCTCGCTATGGCGCTGTTCAAGCAGCCAGTCGACCGCCAGCTCATAGACCAGACCTGCATCAGGCACTGTGTTGAGGCTGAGATTAGCGAGGTAGTGGTTAACCTGAGAATTGCCCTCTTCCAGATAAGTGAGATTGTCAAAAAGCGGCATGGCCGGCGGCAAGGGAATGGGTTGATGAGTCATGGTCTTGCTTGGTTAAAAAAGAAAAGAAGAGAAATGGCCGGTGGTATCGACCGAAAGACAGGGCCTGGCCCGGTTTGTCAAAGGTGTGATTGGCTGGTTACCAGCCAGAAACAGAAACCTGGCATTGAAATACCTTATGCAATCAATATGCACCTTTGTTAAAAAAATCTCGGGGTAAATAGCCTGGTGAGCGGCTATAAATGCAATTTAAGTGAATGATGTTCAAGCCGTTACCCCGATAGGCCACCAAGAAACTGCTTATGCCACCTGTTTGAGCGCCTTCTCCTTGCGCTTGGCTGCGGGCTCTTCCTCCTTGTTGCCAGTGGCCGCTACCTTGCCACCACGCAGCAGGTTTTGCAGCTGATCACGCTGCTCGGCGAGGTAAAACGCCAGGCTCTCCTGCTGCTCCGGGGTCATCTCGACAGGGGCGCCGGCAAGCAGTGCCATCAGCTCATCGGCGGTATCCAGCAGTTTGTCATAGGCGTCCGCCTCTTTCTTGCTGGCAAAAGTCATTTTTTCCACTCCCCCACGAACCACAACATATTTGATTTCAACAGCCATGATGGCCTCCTCCTGGTGATGATGAAACAAGTATATGTATGGATATACAGTATTGCAAATAACCTGACACAGTAATGTGAAAGGACTATATCGGGCAAGCGTGACGGGGCCTGCAGGGTAGAAAAGCGTCATTTGACTTCTATGGCCGTGTCGCCGGATCATGGGGTCATGACGATCGTACGACACCTGTTTATTTTGCTGATGGTTGAGGTGCTGCTCATTGGGAGCATCGCCCATCTGGTACTGGATTTTTCATGGCTGGTCACTCTGCTGTTCGTGATCCTGGCCCTGCTCACCCTGCGTTGCCTGGTGGTACTCGGTAGCTGGCTATTTACCCGCTTTTACCCCTCCCCGGCCATCGGTATGTCGGCGAGAGTAAAGATGATGGCGCGCGAGATGCTCGCCTATCTCTACACCTTTACCTGGTTGCTCCCCTTCGAACCACTGCTGATGGCGCCAGACAGGCTGCCTCCCGGCCAGCGACCGGTACTGCTGGTGCATGGCTATGGTTGCAGCCGCGGTATCTGGCGTACCCAGCGCGCCCGGCTGGAAGCTGCGGGTCATGTGGTCGCAACCATTACCCTGACGCCGCCATTTGGTCATATCGACGAGATGGTGCCGCTGCTGGCCAAGCGAATTGACGACGTGCTCGCGGCAACCGGTGCCAGCCAGCTGGTGCTGATTGGCCACAGTATGGGGGGATTGGTCTGCCGCGACTATCTGGCGATCCATGGCGGCGACAAGGTCGCGAGCCTTATTACGCTGGCAACGCCCCATCAGGGCAGCCAGCTGGCGATGCTGGGGGTGGGTGCCAATGCGCGGGAGATGGAGCCGGGCTCCGGCTGGTTGCAGCGCTTTGCTTCTGTGCCTCTCTGCGTTCCCGGGATCTCGGTGCGTACCAGCCACGATAACGTGGTGATGCCGCAGGAGCGGCAACGGTTGGCGGGAATGGAAGATATCGAGCTGGCGGGGATTGGTCACCTCACCCTGCTCTACTCGCGCCGCACTACGGCGCTGCTGCTCACTCTGCTGGCCCGCAATTAGGCCATAGGCAATCAGCTCACAATAAAAGAGCGGGCCCGAATGTTCGGGCCCGCTCTGTTTTTATCTTCCTTTCAGCTGTGCTGGCTTAGAAGTGGATCCCCTTGATAAAGGTGGAGACGGCAACCTGATCGGCGGTGGCCTTGGACTTGTCGCCATCCTTGGGATCGGCAAAGGTGCGGAAGCTGGTGTTCATGATGACCTGGGCGACACGCGGAGCCAGAGCATGAACCACCTGACCAAATACCCCGAGGCGAGTGGCCAGACGAACGTGCTTGTTGATGATGGTATCGCATACCAGATCGGCCGCCTCTTCCGGCGTCATCATCGGCACCTGCTCATAGACCTTGGTCGGTGCGACCATCGGAGTTTTCACCAGCGGCATATTGATGATGGAGAAGCTCACCCCTTTATCGGCAAACTCGGAGGCGGCAGTCCGCACCCAGGCATCGAGGGCAGATTTGGAGGCAACATAGGCGGAGAAGCGCGGCGCATTGGTCAACACCCCGATGGAGGAGATGTTGATGATGTGGCCTTTCTTCTTCTCGATCATGGTGGGCAGCACCCCCATGATCACCTTGAGCGCGCCGAAGTAGTTGAGCTGCATGGTGCGTTCAAGATCGTGGAAGCGATCGAAGGAGTCCTCGATGGAGCGGCGGATGGAGCGGCCGGCATTGTTGACCAGAATATCGACGCCGCCGTGATCGGCCACGATGCGAGCGGTGATCTCCTCGGCCTGCGCCAGATTGGAGAGATCCCCCTGATAGATCTCGATGGTCAGCCCCAGCTCGGCAAACTCAGCTTTAGTCTCGGCAATCTTCTGCTCGTCGCGGGCGATGGTAACGACGTTGGCCCCCGCCCCCGCCAGCTTGCGTGCGGTTGCACGGCCAATGCCGGAGGTGGCTCCGGTCACCAGCACCACCTTGCCCTCGACCCGGCCACGCAGGGAGCGATCGATGAAGAGTTCGGGGTCGAGGTGACGCTCCCAGTAGTCCCACAACCGCCAGGCGTAGCTGTGCAGCGGCGGCACTTCGATACCGGTCCCTTTCAGTACCCGCTGGGTTTCGCGACTATCGAAACGGGTGGGATAGCTGATAAGGCGGAACACATCCTTGGGCAGACCCAGATCGGCGATGGCGGCATCGCGGATGCGGCGCACCGGCGCCATGGTCATCAGCATGGCGGTCAGGTGGCGGGGAATGAAATTAAAGAGAGAAGCGTTGATGCGGATCGCAGGCTCCGGCGCATGGGCGGCGCGGGAGAAGGTGCTCAGCATATCGCCCACCCGCATCGGGTTGGGGTCGGTCAGATGGAAGGTTTTGTTCTCCTCTCCCTCCTGATGGGCGATATGTACCATGGCATCGACCACAAAGTTGACCGGCACTATGTTGATGCGTCCGCCCTCAACCCCGATGGCCGGCATCCAGGGCGGCAGCAGACGGCGCAGCTTCTGGATGGTCTTGAAGAAGTAGTAAGGGCCGTCGATCTTGTCCATCTCGCCGGTATTGGAGTCACCGACAACGATGCCCGGGCGGTAGACCCGCCATGGAATAGTGCACTCGTTTCGCACAATCCCTTCCGCTTCGTGCTTGGTCTGGAAATAAGGCATGTCGAGGTGCTCGGCCTCATCGAACATATCCTCGCGAAACAGACCATCAAAGAGGCCGGCGGCAGCAATAGAGCTGCAGTGGTGGAACTGGCGGGCCGCGAGCCGTTCGGCCAGCTGCACGGACTGACGGGTTCCTTCGGTGTTGACCTGTTGCTGGATCCCCGCCTTGGCGTTGAGATCATAGATGGCGGCCAGATGGAAGAAGTGGTCGATCTTGCCGATCAGCTGCTCCTGCATCTCGACCGATACCCCCAGCAGCGGTTGCGTCATGTCGCCAAAAACCGGGACCGCGCGCGATTCATCCACATTCCAGAATGAGAACAGCTCTGGCAATTTTTCCTGATGAGAAGAGCGCATCAGAAAATAGACGGTACAGTCGGGATGCTGTTGGAATAACTTTTTGATCAATCGACGCCCGATAAAACCACTACCGCCTGTAATGAAATAGTTCATAAAGATAATCCTGCTACTGATTAGGGTGTTACTAGGTTGTTAGATATATCACGATTCATATGGAAATCCGCAATTTGATTGTCGGTTCGTGAGCAAACCCTAATTTCGGTAGTGTGCCTGTTCCGTTATTAGGTAGAACCCTCTATTTTTTGTCCCTAGACTGAAGTTGAAAAATCAGTAATGCCACAACCCGATTGCAGTTTCGTTGTCGCCATTACATTTATCTGTCGTTATTCAAGGAGAAGATCATGGCTAAAAAACTTAAAGCGCTGGCAGGTTCAGTGACCGACAACCAACTCACCTCCACCATCAAAGAGTCCACCCAGCAGATCTGGTTGGCCGGTCTGGGCGCCTATGCCAAGGCGCAGGAAGAGGGCGGCAAGATTTTTGAAGCGCTGGTGCAGGAAGGTGAAGCGCTGCAAGCCAAAACCCGTCAAAGCGCCGACGAGAAGATTGCTGCGGTAGCCGACAAGACTGCCGGTACCTGGGGCCGTCTGGAGCAGGTGTTCGAAGATCGCGTTGCCCGCGCGGTAGCCAGTCTGGGTATCCCGACTCGCAAGGACATCGACAAGCTCTCCAAGCGCATGGCCGAGCTGACCGAAGTGGTGCAGCAGCTGCTGGATGCTCAGGACGAAGAGGCTCCTGCCGCTGAAGCCAAACCGGCAGCCCCGAAAAAAGCGCCGGTCAAGAAGGCTCCGGTAAAGAAGGCTCCGGTAGCCAAGGCTAAAGAGGCTGTGGTTGAGCAGGCTGCTGACCTCCTCTCCGCTGCAGAAGATGCAGTCAAAGAGGTGAAGGCCAAGGCCGAGAGCGTACTGCCGTAATCCGTCTCGATGGCAAAGAGTGAGCATCACCGGCCCATGCCCAGCGCTGGGCCGGTTTTCTATGGATAGGGAGGAGGCTCTATGAGTACGGTAGCAATCGCCCTTGCCGGTGGCGGGCCGCTCGGTGGCATCTACGAGATCGGTGCCTGCGCCGCCCTCTCCGACAGCATCAGCGGCCTGCGCCTTGAACATGCTGACATCTATGTCGGCGTCAGCTCGGGTGCCGTGGTGGCATCGGCGCTGGCCAACGGCATCTCGGCAGAAAAGCTGGTGCGCATACTGCTCAGCGATGACTCCGGCGAGATGTTTGATCCCGCCACCCTGCTGCGTCCCGCCTTTCGTGAATACGCTTTGCGACTCGGCTCCATCCCGCCTCTGGCGCTGGAGTGTCTGATGCGCTATCTGGCGGCCCCCTGGAAACGCAGCCTGTTTGAATCGCTGCAAGGCCTCTCCAGGGCGATCCCGACCGGGCTGTTCGACAATCGCGGGGTGGATCGCATCCTGACACAGTTCTTCTCCCGTCCCGGTCGCAGCAACGATTTTCGCCAGCTAAACCGCCGCCTGTTCGTGGTGGCGACCGAGCTGGATACCGGCCATCCGGTCGCCTTTGGCGGGCCGGGGCTCGACGATGTGCCCATTTCGGCGGCCGTGCAGGCCTCTGCGGCGCTGCCCGGCCTCTTTCCTCCCTCCTTGATCAATGGCCGTTACTATGTCGATGGCGCCCTGATCAAGACCCTGCACGCCTCGGTGGCGCTGCAGGAGGGGGCAGATCTGGTCTTCTGCATCAATCCGCTGGTGCCCTTCGATGCCGGAATGGCGCCCGGAGAGCCCACCAATCTGGTGGATAGCGGTTTGCCGGTGGTGCTGGCCCAGACCTTCCGCGCCATCATCCACTCGCGGATGCATGTGGGGATGGATCGCTATCGCCATCAATACCCCAACGCCGACGCACTGCTGTTTGAACCATCCCCCGCCGATGGCGAGATGTTTTTTACCAATGTGTTCAGCTATCGGGATCGTCGCCGCCTGTGCGAACACGCCTTCCAGCACACCCGTCGTGATCTCTGGCAGCGTCGCCACGAGCTGGCACCCATTTTGGCCAAGCATGGCTTCGAGTTCAATCTGAAGGCGCTCGCCGACCCCGACCGTACCCTGTTGGCTCCCAGCAGCGGATCCGTCGCGGCCCTCGACAAGTCGCTGGAACAGCTGCAACACTGGCTCGCCAGGCGTTATCGCCGTGGCGTACGTCGTCCACACGTGAAGGAGTAGCATGGATCGCAAGCCCAAACGCCGTACCCGGGAACGGATCCTGACCACTGCCCTCGCCCGCTTCAATCTGCTGGGCGAACCCAGCGTTACCACCTCGGCCATTGCGGCCGAGATGGAGATAAGCCAGGGAAATCTCTACTACCACTTCCACAACAAGGAGGAGATCGTCAATGCCCTGTTCGACGAGTTCGAGCAGGAGATGGAGCGCTTGCTCGATGCGGTCAGCGCCCCGTCCGATGAGCCCGAGGATATCTGGCTCTTCCTCCACCTGATGTTTGAAGCCATCTGGAAATACCGTTTCTTCTACTACGATATCTCCACCCTGATGAATGGCTACCATCGGGTCGAGCAGCGCTTCTCCGCCCTGCTGCGCCGCAAGGAGCAGACAGCCATCACCATCTGCACTCACCTGCAGACGGTCGGCCTGATGGAGGGAAGCCCCCAACAGCTGCGTTCACTGGCTGCCAATGTGGCGCTGGTGGGCACATTCTGGATCTCGTACCAGCGGGCACTGCACCCCCGGAGCGACGCCGATATTGCACTGGGCGTCTTTCAGGTGATGCAGCTGGTCGCCCCCTACCTGCGGGACGATGCCCGTGTTCATCTGGGCGCTCTCGCCCACCAATACACCGAAAAGGTTTGACTCAAATGCTACAGGGAGAACAAGCATGACCACCTCACAACTCGAATTTGTCCCCTTCCCCTACGCGGATGCGGCCTATGACTATGCCGGCCAGAAGCTGGCCGATAACTGGGAACGTCTCCATCAGGGGGACGCCGAGCCATGGCCGGAAGATGAGCAGGTACAGGATGCCTGGCGGGCCTATCACGCCGGGGATTTTGCCCAGGCTGTCGCCCTTGGCGAAGCGGCCGGTGAGGCGGGTCTCAATGTGGCGAACAAGGCGCTGGTGATCCACGCCAGCTACCTGCTGGAGGACAAGTATGCCAAGCGTGCCGCCTTCGAGCGGGCGGCCAGCCATGCCGAGAAGCTGCAAAAACGCCAGCCGGACAATGCCAACGCCTGGTACTTCCATGCTCTGGCCCTTGGCCGTTACAGCCAGGTGATCTCCATCTCCAAAGCCCTCTCTCAGGGTATTGGTGACAAGATCAAGGCAAGCCTGGAGAAGGCGCTGGAGATCGAACCCGACCACGCCGAAGCCCATATCGCCTTTGGCGCATGGCATGCCGAGATCGTCGACAAGCTGGGCGCCATGATCGGCGGTCTCACCTATGGCGCCAAGAAGGAGGAGTCCGAGCGTCACTTCAAGGAGGCGCTGGCACTGATCCCCGATTCCGCCATCGCGCGGATGGAGTATGCCAATGCCCAGGTGATGCTGCATGGCAAAAGCCGCCTGAAAGCGGCCGAAGCCCTCTATGCCGAAGCGGCCGAGTGTGAGCCGATGGATGCGATGGAGCGTCTCGATGTGGAGGCGGCGCGCGAAGAGCTGGAGGATTAATCCCCTGCTTTACGCAGCAGCGTCAGGCAACAGATAGCAAAGAGGCCAACCCGCGGGTTGGCCTCTTTTTATCGGGATTTTTACGTACCGGATCAGCCCAGTAGCGCATCAAGGCCGTTCGGGTCGAACAGCAGCTCAGGCTCCAGCAACACCAGCAGTAACAGTTGCTCAAACTCCACCGCGAAGCGGTCGACAACCTGATCAGGGTCCGGTACCAGCTTCTTGTCGGTGATTAGCCCCAGCTGCACGCCGTGATCGTAGGAGAGGATGGAGACGCCGACGCCGATATCCCCGGCCTGCGGTACCCAGAACAGCGGCTGGCGCAGGCGCGCACCGGCCAGATAGAGGGTCTGCTGCGGGCCCGGCACATTGGTGATCACCGCGCTGGCTTTGGCCGCCAGCAGATCGACCGCCTGCTGTTGTACCGCTTTGGGCGCCATGCCAAGACCATGGAGCAGATTGAGCACCACAACCGGCTGCAGCGAGCTGCGCAGCGCCTGCATCCGATCCCGTACCGCATAGAGGCGTTGCAGCGGATGGGCGATATCGAGCGGCAGATCGAGGGCCACCAGCCCGAAGCGGTTGCCAAGGGCACCGTCATCGTCTGGGGATCGCATATTGACCGGCACCAGGGCGCGAATTTCGATGTTGTCGACATCGTCCCCCTTCTCTTCCAGGTAGTGACGAAACGCACCGGCGGTGGCTGCGATCAGCAGGTCGTTGACCGAGCAGCCCAGCACCTTGCCCACCGCCTTGATGTCGGGCAGCGGGATCTGTTCCGACCAGGCAACCCGTTTGCTGCTGCCTGTCTTGCCCTTGAGGCGGGAGGGTGAATCATCGCCCAGCGTCGCAATGTTGCACAGCTCGCTGGCCACATCGCGACCGGCTTTGAGGTAATCCACCGCCTTGGTGGGATGGGTCAGCACCTCGACATATTTGGACCAGAGGGTGCCGGTCAGCTTGAGGCCCGCCTTGACCAGCCGGCTGCCGTGGGGCGTGTCGTCATCGTCCTCCTCATCGACGGGCTCCGGCGCCGCCTTGGGACGGATGGGGGTGACCGGCTGCGGGGAGTTGTCCATCATGGTGAGCATGGCCCGCACCAGCGAGAAGCCATCCCCCATGGCGTGGTGGATGCGCACCACCAGCGCCTGACCGCCCAGCGAGGTGTCGGTCAGGTGCATGTCCCACAGGGGACGCTGGTGGTTGAGCGGTGTCGAGGCGAGATCGGCCACCAGCTTCTCCAGCTCGATTTTGCCCGCCTTGCCGGGCAGGATCACCCGCTTGAGGTGCTGGTCGAGATCGAAGTCGGGATCATGGCGCCAGCAGTAGGATCCCCCCTCCAGCACGGCCCGCTGGTGGAAGCGGGGCTGTACCGAAATGGTGTGGCGCAACCCGTTGCGCAGACGCTCTTCATCAAGCTGCCCTTCAAACATCAGAACGCCGATGATCTGCATCAGGTTGTTGGGTCTGTCCATGCGTAGCCATGCGGTATCAACGCAAGAGATAAATTCACTCGTTGGCATGCTGTTTCCCTGCAAAATGAAATTGTCGAGACAGCCAGAAACCTTCTCCCTTCATCTCGCAATGAGCGGAAAACGTAATTAAAGATGAGGTGGTCAGGCCGGCTCGAAATATTAAGTACGAAAAGTGATGGCTATATTAAATATCCAAAATGCATTGCTAAACATTCACCGAACAATAAGCAGAGAGTCGAGCAGAAATAGCCTGTTCAATACATGTCTTACTCTCTTCACCGCTATTTAAAATGGCGGGTGAAATTGGTTTCATACCCGTTTTGGGCAAGGTAATCGATTCTCCACATAATCGAGGATCTCCTGCTCCAGCACACTGCGTACCGGCAGCAGCATCAGGCCAAGATGAACATCGAGCTGCAAATTCTCCTCATCGAGAATGAGCGAACCATGAACGCCCGAGCCACGAAACCGCAATTCGGTCTCCTCTTCATCCGCCCATTCACAATCCAGTTGATAGTTTTCGCACATGTCCTGGGCAATGGCTTCTGCGGCCACCCGGGCACCGGCCAGCCCCAGCGGGTGCTGACGGCTGATCTGGATGGTTGAGAGCCCGCGACTGCCAGCGAGCGAATCGTATAGAAACATGATGAGTACTCAGGGTAATGACATATCTGTTGATATTAAACACATGTTCACAACAAGTGAAAGAGTCATTTACATAAATGGGACTCACTTAACAGTGTCTGCCGTCATGGCAAGGGCTGGCGTGGCGCAGGATTTATTCCCGGCCGCCTTCAGGCTACACTTGGCAGTGAAGAAGGTGTAAAAACTGTTTGTTTTTCATTCGGTTGTCTATTTCGAATCTATAACTCCGCCCTGTTACACACAATCAGAGAGCTGTCGATGACCCATCAATCCCACTCCCCCGATGACGAGAGCACCCTTGGTCAGCTCTATCGCCAGCTCAATCGGGTGGCCGCTTTGCGCGAGCAGATGCGCAGCCATCCGCAAGATATGCAGGATCGGGACTGCTTGCGTCAGTGGCAGGCCGACCGACTGGGGCGCACCCACAGGGATTTGCTGGATAGCGACCGTTATGGGCCGGCCGCCCGCTTCTTTCTGACCGATCTCTACGGGCCGGGTGACAGCGCTCGCCGCGATGCCGACGTGATGCGGGTGATGCCAACTGCAGAGCGGCTGTTGCCGGAGTCCGGCCACAAGGTGCTGGCACAGGCGATCGAGCTCGACGCCCTCTCCGAAGAGCTCGATTACCTGATGGTGGTGGCGCTGCGCCGCATTGGCGGGCTCAATCCCATTACTGCCGAACACTACACCATCGCCTATCGCGCCGTGGGTGAGCAGGCGCGTCGGGAGCATCAGATTGCGCTGGTGAGCCAGCTTGGCATGACGCTGGAACGGCTGGCGAGAAAACCGCTGCTGGGGGCAACCCTCAAGCTGGTCTCGGGCCCGGCCCATCTGGCGGGGCTTGGCGAGCTTTTCTCCTTTGTCGAGCGGGGCTATCAGGTGTGTCATCACATGGAGCGTGCCAACGAGTTTCTTGAAACCATCGCCAATCGCGAGACGGCCATCATGACGGCGCTCTTTAGCGGTGATAGCAGCGTGCTGGCTTAAGCTCGATAGACGCAGATTGTTGCAAATAAATCAAGTTGAAATGAGATATTGTTGCACCAGTGAAATAGTTCGCGGGAAGCGGATCGTTGTCGTGGTAGTGACACAACAACAACGCAAGGCCCGATCGTTGCTAACAGACAGAAACAGCAACGTCTGATTGGGCGAGAGGTTGGCAGCTCACCGTTGCCAGACGACAAAGCGGGCCGCTGGGCCCGCTTTTCGTTTATCGCTGTTTGCCAGTAGGTATCGGTCAGATCACCAGCAGATCCATAAAGGCGTGTACCGGGGTGGCGGCAAGCCGCGGCCCATCTTGACAGAGAGCAAGGATGTCGCTGACTCGTTTCGCCGGGAAGCGGGTGGCCAGGTTGTGCTGGAATTTCTCCACCAGCAGCGGGATCCCCTCCTCCCGGCGGCGACGATGGCCGACCGGGTACTCCACCTCCACCTTGGCGGTGTGAGTACCGTCCTTGAAGAAGATCTGGATGGCGTTGGCAATGGAGCGCTTGTCCGCCTCCAGATATTCGCGGCTGTAACGCTTGTCCTCCTGCACCACCATCTTGCCGCGTAGCGCGTCGATGCGGGGATCGGCGGCAACATCGTCCTCGTAATCCTCGGCAATCAGGCGACCGAAGATGAGCGGCACCGCCACCATGTACTGCAGGCAGTGATCCCGATCGGCCGGGTTGTTGAGGGCGCCGACCTTACTGATGATGCGAATGGCCGACTCATGGGTGGTGAGCTCGATACGGTCTATCTCGTCGAGCCGCCCCTTAACCTGCCCATGCAGCTTCATGGCGCACTCTACCGCGGTCTGGGCATGGAACTCGGCGGGATAGGAGATCTTGAACAGCACGTTCTCCATCACATAGCTGCCGTACCCCTGATGCAAGGCGAACTGATTGCCCTTGAACAGCACATCGTAGAAACCCCATTTTGGCGCGCTCAGTACGCCGGGATAGCCCATTTCGCCGCTCATGGTGATCAGGGCGAGGCGCACTGCGCGAGAGGTTGCATCCCCCGCCGCCCAGCTCTTGCGCGACCCCGCATTGGGGGCATGACGGTAGGTACGCAGGCTCTGGCCATCGACCCAGGCCTGGGAGACCGCATCGATCACCTGATCGCGGCTGCCCCCCAGCATATGGGTTACCACTGCGGTGCTGGCAACCTTGACCAGTACCACGTGATCGAGACCTACCCGATTGAAGGAGTTCTCCAGCGCCAGCACCCCCTGAATTTCGTGGGCTTTGACCATGGCCACCAGCACATCGGCCATGGTGAGCGGCGCCTTGCCTTCGGCCACGCGAGTACGGGAGAGCCAGTCGGCGGTGGCGAGAATACCGCCCAGATTGTCGGAGGGGTGACCCCACTCGGCGGCCAGCCAGGTGTCGTTGTAATCGAGCCAGCGGATGATGGCACCGATATCCCAGGCTGCCTTGACCGGGTCGAGGCAGAGCTGGGTACCGGGCACCCGGGCACCATGGGGCACGACAGTACCGGGTACGATGGGGCCAAGGTGCTTGGTGCACTCGGGGAAGCGCAGGGCCAAGAGGCCACAGCCGAGCGTGTCCATCAGGCAGTAGCGGGCGGTGTCGAGAGCCGCCTTGCTGGTAATGGGGTGGTTGCAGACATAATCGGCAATATCGACCAGCACCTGATCGGGGTCTGGTCTGTGGTTGACGTCGACGTTGGCGGACATCGTGACTTCCTTATCGTTGTTGTAGAGAGACAAAGTGACGGGGGGCCGGGCCGACATAATCGGCGCTCGGGCGGATGATCCGGTTGTGCTCGCGCTGCTCCATCACGTGGGCGCACCAGCCGGTGACCCGTGAGCAGACGAAGATGGGGGTGAACAGCTTGGTCGGGATCCCCATGTAGTGATAGGCGCTGGCGTGGAAGAAGTCGGCGTTGGGAAAGAGCTCTTTCTCCTCCCACATCACCTTCTCCGCCTCACAGGAGACGCGATAGAGACGATCATCCCCCACCGCCTCGGCAAGTTTGGCCGACCACTCCTTGATGATGACGTTGCGCGGATCCGAGGTGCGATAGATGGCGTGGCCAAAGCCCATGATCTTCTCCTTGGCCGCCAGCTTGGCCAGCAGTTCGCGCCTTGCCTGCGTCTCATCTTGCCAATCTTCGATCATCGCCATGGCAGCCTCGTTGGCCCCGCCATGGAGCGGGCCGCGCAGGGTGCCGATGGCGGCGGTGATGCAGGAGAACATGTCGGAAAGGGTCGATGCGCAGACTCGCGCGGCAAAGGTGGAGGCGTTGAACTCATGCTCGGCGTAGAGGATGAGGGAGACATGCATCACCCGACGCTCCAGCTCGCTTGGCGCCTTCTGGTGTAGCAGGGCCAGAAAGTGGCCGCCGATACACTCCTCGTCGCTGTCAAGGGCGATGCGAACTCCTTCGTGACTGAACTTGTACCAGTAGATCAGAATACCCGGAAAGGCGGCCAGCAGCCGATCCGCCACTTCGTGTTCATGCTCGAAACCATCTTCCGGCTCCAGATCGCCGAGCATGGAGCAGCCAGTGCGCAGCACATCCATGGGGTGAGCATCGGCGGGAATGCGCTCCAGCACCTCCAGCAGCGCCGCCGGCAACGTGCGCAAGCGGCGCAGCTCGCGTTTGTAGTCAGCCAGTTGCTGGTTACTCGGCAGCTCCCCCTTGAGCAGCAGATAGGCGACCTCCTCGAACTGGGCGCTATCGGCCAGCTCCTTGATGTCGTAACCGCGATAGGTAAGACCGGTGCCACTCTTGCCTACTGTGCAGATACTGGTCTCCCCTGCGCTTTGGCCGCGCAGACCAGCCCCACCCAACGGTTTCTGTTGTCCCATAAGCTGCCTCCTATTCCTTGGCTGTAAACAGACGATCCAGTGTCTGCTCGTAGTGGTGATATCCGAGAAAGTCGTAGAGCGACTCCCGGGTCTGCATGGTCTCCACAACGGCCCGTTGATGGCCATCCTGGCGAATATGGTGATAGACGTTGAGGGCGGCCTGATTGGCGGCGCGGTTGGCACTCAATGGATAGAGCACCATGTCGACCCCGTGGGCGGCGAGCTGCTCCTTGTCAAACAGCTCGGTTTTGCCGAATTCTGTCATGTTGGCAAGGATCGGTACTTTGGCCGCTTGCTTGAACTGGTCGTACTGGGCCAGTTCGGTCACCGCCTCGGCGAAGATCATGTCGGCCCCGGCGGCCACATAGGCGGCGGTGCGCTCAAGAGCAGATTCCATCCCCTCTACCGCCAGCGCATCGGTGCGAGCCATGATGACGAACTCGCCATTCTCGCGAGCATCTACTGCCGCCTTGATCCGATCACACATCTCCTCAAGCGTGACCACCGCCTTGTTGGGGCGATGACCGCAGCGCTTTTGGGCGACCTGATCTTCCATATGGACGGCGGCGACTCCGGCCCGCTCGAACGCGCGAATGGTGCGGGCGATGTTGAATGCCCCGCCCCAGCCGGTATCGATATCGACCAGCAGCGGCACTCGGGTGGCAGCAGTGATCCGCTCTGCATCGATCAGCACATCGTTGAGGGAGGTCATGCCGAGATCCGGCAGGCCGTAGGAGGCGTTGGCGACTCCGGCGCCCGAGAGGTAGAGCGCCTGAAAGCCGCTGCGCTCGGCCATCAGCGCCATATAGGCGTTGATGGTGCCGACGATCTGTAGTGGCTTTTCGTTGGCAAGAGCGGTGCGAAAACGCAGCCCTGCCGAGGGGGGCAAACTGGACATCATGACTCCTTTCATCTGTCTGGTTTGACCATCTAATATCACGTTTACGTTAACGTCAATTATACTTTCGTAACATTAAGGAGGCAGGCAAGACAGGGAACCGGTTTTAGGGTAAATTTCACTAATTGCTTCAACAGGTTGAATTGTATGATGGAGCCCGGTTCCGTGATCGTCTGTCCGGCGTGCGACTTGCTTATCCAGCGCAAGGCGCTGCCGCTGCGTCGTCATGCCCACTGCCCTCGCTGTCACCAGCATCTCTATGGCCGTTATGCTTTTCGTCCCTCTCAATTGATGGCGCTGACCATCACCGGATTTCTGCTGCTCCCCTCCGCCTTTTTCGAACCCCTCATCTATCTGCGGCTGGCTGGCCTCAACTCAGATGCCAACTTGTTGCACGGGATTTTTGTGCTGTTTGGCGAGGGGGAGTTCTGGGTTGCTTCCCTGGTGCTCTGGTGCGCCGTGCTGGCCCCCATTGGTCTGTTGACCGGGATCTTTGCGCTGGCATCGGGTCTGGCCAAACGCTGGCATCTCCTTGCGCCGACCTTGAAGGCCGTCGAAGTGTTTCGTCACTGGGCCATGCTGGAGGTTTATATCGTCAGCCTGCTGGTTGCCCTGTTCAAACTGATCGATATCGCCGATGTCAGGTTGGGTGGCGGGCTGCTCAGCCTCGGCATTCTGATGCTGCTCAACATGAGTTTGCTGATCCTCTTTGATCCGTCCCCCTATTGGGATCGGATCCCGCTCAAGGAGAAAGGCGATGACCAGCGCCCGTGAGATGGGGCTCTGCCGCTGCCATACCTGCGGTCTGCTGGTGCGTTATCAGGCGGGATGCGTCTGCCCGCGTTGCGACAGCAAGCTGCAGGTGCGGATCCCTCATTCGCTTGCCTGGTCGTGGGGCTTGCTGGCGCTGGCCACCTTTATGCTGCTCCCCGCCAACCTGCTGCCCATCACCCACTTCTACAACAAGGGGCTATTGCAGTCGGATACCATCTTCAGCGGGATCCTGATGCTCTATCGCAGCAAGATGAGCGGGATTGCCACCATAGTGCTCACCGCCAGCATACTGGTGCCGGTGGGCAAGATAATCGGGTTGGCGTGGATCTGCTGGCAGCTGCAACGGGCCAAACCGGTGCGGCGCAAGCGCCAGCTCTTGATGTATCGGGTGATCGACTTTATCGGCCGCTGGTCGATGCTGGATCTGTTTGTCATTTCGCTGATGGTGGCGCTGGTCGATCGCGGCGTCATGCTGAGCGTCCGCGCTGGCCCGGGTGCCACCGCCTTTGCGGGCGTGGTGGTGTTGACCATGATGTCGGCCCGCATGCTCGATACCAGGCTGCTTTGGGACAAGGCGGCCCGTTGATGCATTTTCTGTTTCTGTCTGATGGGCGGCTGCGCCCGGTCAATAAGGAGTCACTATGATCGGGGCTGAACCCGTCATCGAAAAGCGCCGCTGGCTATCGCCAGTCTGGTTGTTACCACTCATCGCCCTGCTGCTGGCTGGCGGCTTTCTCTATCAACAGATAGCGAGCCGCGGCCAGCTTATCCAGATCAACTTTGCTCAGGGTAACGGCATCTTGCCGGGCAAGACCCAGATCCGTTATCAGGGGGTTGCCATCGGGGTGGTGCAGGAGCTGGAGCTGGCCGAGGATGGTCGCCGCATTGCGGTGCTGGCCAAGATTGACAGCCGTGCCCGCCCGCTTATTCGCAAGGGATCCGACTTCTGGCTGGTGAGCCCCAAGGCATCGCTGACCGAGATCTCCGGTCTCGATACCCTGGTCTCCGGTAACTACATCAACTTGCAACCGGGGCGCGAGAGCAACCCGCTGCAGGAGAAGTTTGATGCCCTCGACGGCCCTCCCCCCGGTTATCAGGCGCAGGGGCGGATGCTGCACCTCACCGCCGATTCGCTGGGCTCGGTCGGTATCGGTGCCAAGCTCTATTTCCGCGGCATCGAGGTGGGTAGCGTTATCAATACCCGCTTGGGTCAGGACAACCAGAACGTCATTCTGGATCTGGTGATCGAGCCTCGTTTTGAACATCTGGTCAAAGCCGATACCCGCTTCTGGAACATCAGTGGCATCAAGGGCTCTTTCAGTCTGGCGGGTGTCAGCGTTGAGGCTGGCAGCCTCACTTCAATTCTGAGCGGCGGCATCGCCTTTGACTCCCCCAAAGCGTCTCCCGAGTCGGAGAAAGGGCAAACCTTCGTCCTCTACAAGGGGCTGGCAGAAGCGGCGCGCGGCAAGCGCATCGATATCATGGCGGGCGATCTGCCCATCAAGGAGGGAATGCCTATTCTCTTCGAAGGGATCGAAATTGGTCGTGTTGATCCCATCCACCTTACTGACAAGGGTCGGGTGGTAACGGCACTGATCAATCCGGAGCAGGCATATCGCATCACCGACAAGAGTCAGCTGGTATGGGAGAGCGTTTCTCTCTCCCCGACCGGTGTGAAGAATGCCGATCGGCTGCTCTCTGGCCCCGCCATTCGCCTTGACTATGTGGCGGGCAAGGAAGTGGCCAGGATGGCGCTGACCGATCGGGCACCACAAGATGGCATCAAGGTGACATTGCAAGCGGACGATCTGGCAGGTCTTAATCAGGATGCTCCCATCTGGTACAAGGGGCTGCAGGTTGGTCGCATCAGCCAGCTCGATCTCGATGGGCGCGGCAATGCCAGCGTGGCCCTGCAGATCCAGCCCGCTTACGCCCATCTGTTGAACCGTGCCCGTTTCTATCGTGCTGCGCCGCTACAAATAGATGCTGATCTGAGCGGTATCAAGGTCGAGGCAAGCCCGGCCAGTGCCTGGCTGAGTGGTGGCATCAAGCTGGTGCAGGCGAGCAGCGGCGAGCGAATTAACCGCCTCTACCCCAATCAGGAGCTGGCGTTGCTCGGTACCCGTGATGCCAAGCCCCAGCGCTGGTTGCTCAAAGCGGATCAGGCGGACGGCATCGGCATCGGCTCTCCGGTGCTCTATCTGGGGTTGGAAGCGGGCAAGGTGAAACAGCTGCGCGCCGCCAAAGAGGGAGTGGAGATAGAGCTCGAGATTGACGGCATCTATGCCCCGCTCCTCGTCCGCCAGCCGCAATTCTGGAAAAAACCGGCCATCGACACCCGAGTTCGGGTCGATGGTGTGCAGGTAAAAGTGGGCAATCTTGGCACTCTGCTGCGCGGTGCCATCGAGTTCGACTATCTGGCAAATGGCCGCAGCAGCCATCAGCTGTTTGACAACAAGGAGCAAGCCAAGGCGAAGATCCGCACGCTGTCACTGGTGGCCGAGAACAACCCGGGGTTGGGGGTTGGCAGCCCGATCCGCTATCGCGGTGTCGATATCGGCAAGATTGAGCAGATTGAACTGGAGCCGACTCTAGGTCAGGTGATCTTCAAGGCAGAGCTGGATGGCCAGTACGCCGAGCGTTTCCTGCAATCCGGCGCGCGCTTTACCCTGGTGCAGGCCAAGCTGGGTCTGGGGGAGGTCGCCCATCTCGATACCCTGATCAAGGGGGCCTTTGTTGAGGCCGAGCCCGGTAAAGGGGCTGGTCGGAACAGCTTCCCTCTGAGCCAGAGCGGCCCTGCCGGTTTGGCCCTCACTCTGAAAAGCCCGTCGGTGAATGGCCTCTCGGTTGGCAGCCCGCTGCTGTTTCGCAAGATGGTGGTCGGCAGCGTTACCAAGGTGGCACTGGCCCGCGATGGCAGCGAGGTGGTGATCGACGTCAATGTGGAGCAGGAGTATGCCCATCTGGTGCGAGCCAACTCCCGCTTCTGGAATGTCTCCGGGGTCAAGGCGGACATTGGCCTGACCGGTGGCACTATCGAGGTCGAGACGGTGCAGAGCCTGCTTGCCGGCGGCATTGCCTTCAATACGCCGGAAAAAGAGATGGGGCCGACCGTCAAGGCCGGTCACAGCTATACCCTCTACGGCAAGGCCGAGAAGGAGTGGCAGGAGTGGAGCCCCCGCATCAAGCCATGAGCCTTCCCCTCACGTAGCTACCCAAGCCCGGCATTTGGCCGGGCTTGTTCATTTTTACCTGCTGCACTTTAAGAATATTCCTAGCCCTGTGATAAGATGTCGCCCCTCTTTTTCGGTCAACGAGACGGCACAGTGCACGACAATACTTATCTACCCGATCACTTTTTGCGCCATATAGCGGCCATCATGCCTGCTCACCTCTCCATGGATGAGTTCGTTGCAAGTTGCCGGCGACCGCTGCGCCGCAGTATCCGGGTCAACACGCTTAAAATTGCCGTCTCTGACTTCGTTGAAAAGATGCAGCCACAAGGCTGGCAGTTCGATCCCGTGCCCTGGTGCGAGACCGGCTTCTGGCTGAGCCGCACTGATGAGAGCGTGCCCCTTGGCAACACGGCCGAGCATTTGAGCGGCCTCTTTTACATTCAGGAAGCAAGCTCCATGCTGCCGGTGACGGCGCTCTTTGCCAGCGACAAGATCAAAGCGGACGGCATGCTGCTGGATGCAGCGGCCGCCCCCGGCTCCAAGACTACCCAGATCGCCGCCCTGATGAACAATCAGGGGATGCTGGTTGCCAACGAGTTTTCCAGCAGTCGGCTCAAGGTATTGAGCGCCAATATTCAGCGCTGCGGGGTGACCAATGTGGGGATGACTCACTTTGATGCCAAGGTGTTTGGGCAGTGGCTGCCGGAGACCTTCGATGCCATCCTGCTCGATGCCCCCTGCTCCGGTGAAGGTACCGTGCGCAAGGATGAAGATGCGCTGCGCAACTGGAGCATCGAGAGCATTGACGAGATTGCGGCGGTGCAGCAAGGGCTGCTGGAGAGTGCCTTCCATGCCTTGAAACCGGGTGGCGTACTGGTCTACTCCACCTGCACGCTCAGTTTGCAGGAGAACCAGGAGGTCTGTCAGTCACTGCTGGAGAAGTTTGGCGATGCCTTGAGTTTTGACTCGCTGGCCGACCTGTTCCCCCATGCAGAGCAGGCCTGCACATCCGAAGGATACCTGCACGTTTGGCCCCAGATCTTCGACAGTGAGGGCTTTTTCGTCGCCAGATTGCGCAAGCACCACTCGGTGCCCAACACCATGTTCAAACCGGGCAAGCTCGGCAAATTCCCCTTCCTGCCATTGGCAGCAAAAGAATCTGAGCCCATGCTGCGCGAGATTGAAGCCAATTTTGGTGTGGCGCCACAAGGTCAACTGTTTGGCCGCAATGACGAGATCTGGCTGTTTCCTCATCTGTTTGAACAGGTTCAGGGCAAGCTGCGCTTCGATCGCATCGGCATCAAGTTGGCCGAGACGTTCAAGAAAGGCTATCGCCTCACCCATGAGTGGGCGCTCGCCTATGGTGATAAAGCGAACAAGGGCGTGGTCGAACTGGACAGCGCCAACGCGCGGGAATTCATGATGGGGCGGGACGTCTGGCCAGAGCAGGATGCTGGCGCTGGCGAGGTGATCGTCCGTTATCAGGGGCATACCCTGGGTATGGGGAAATGGGTGGGGAGCCGGATCAAGAATGCCCTGCCCCGGGAGCTGGTGCGCGACAACAATCTGTTTGGCTGATTTCGACTGAACGAGGAAAGGTGACTCGACGCTGTTCGAGTCTGCAAAACCCACACTCTGGTTGAAATTTTATCGGGTTCTTGAAAAGCCTTGAGCCTTGTCTAAGCTTAAGGCAATCCGAACACCAAACACCAGTTAGCGCACGGCTCTGCAAGGAGCCAATTCCCCTATGCCAGGTACACGGAATTCGTACCTGGCTTTTTTTATATCTTCTGAGCCAAGTTCACGTTACTCGACACTCTCTTCCAACAGCGCTATCTCCACTTTCTCTGCGTGAGGTTCGCTCCCCAGCTCATGGTGATAGAGCAGATCGATAGCCTGTTCGATGAGTGATGCCTGGCTATCTTCAAGATGCAAGCCGAGTGCCGCCAACCGTTCGGCATGGCGATTACTGATCCAGCATTGCAACCGGGTATGACTCTCTTGTTTGCGTTTTACATGCTGACGCTGGCGCTTGGCGTTGTTCTGCGAGGCGGTCTCTTTTGCCTCAAGCTCGTTGATTTCCTGGCTCATATGACCTTGCGATACTTGTTTTTATAACTGGTTATCTCTCACATCTCTTCGCATAGAGGTAAAAGATGGGGATTTCCCCCTACCCTCTGCCAGCTAACTACGAAGCCAACCAAATATACCATCAGATCAATAGGATATCATTTAACATAAAAAATGCAGTGACGCATTTGTGTTAAAGCAGTCCATCCAGCGCGTGATCAGAGAATTTATGGGCATCGTCAAAGTACTCTTGCAAGGTGCGCATATCCTTGTGACGGGTAACCTCGATGATCTTGTTCATCGGTTTGCCGGCGGTGACGGCCGAGGTGATAAATCCACGACGCAGACTGTGGCCACTGACATAGAGGTCATCGATAGCCTGACCGGTGCGCCGCTTGATCATCAGGTTGATACCCTGCGGTCCCAGAGGGTCTGGTGTGAGTTGGCCCCAGCGATTCATCCTCCGAAAGAGCGGCCCTTCATTGATCCGGCTCTTCTTGAGCCAGTTGCCAATCGCTGCAACCGGGCAATAGTGCTTGCCGGGGATAAGGGCGATCTCGGTCTCATGGAGTTGATGCTTGCTAGGTTTGAGGCGAAGGCGGATCCCCTGCCCCACAAAATCGAGGTCACTCACCTCAATTCGGGCTGCTTCCGAACGGCGTAAGGCACCACTGAACATCAACAGCAACAGGGTGTGATCGCGAAGTCCTGCCAGATTATTGGTGTCAATGCCATCCAGTACCTGGGTCAATGGCTGCAGCGTCAGGGCGCCCGTTTTGCGCTTGCGGTTATCACCAAGGCGCACAATACCGCGCATCATCTCTTTAATTTCAGGGTGCTCGGTCGGCATCGGGTGAATGCCTTTCTGTTTGAAGGCGTAGCGGATCCCGGCAAGCCTTCGCACCAGAGTTGCTGGTTTGCGTGGTTCACCATTACGCAGCTCCCCTCTCCCTTCTTCTTTATTGAGCCATACCCAGTCAGCCAGTACCCCGTCGGCCTGATCAGCCAGAAAGTTCATGATGTCGTGATGGGTCGTTTGCAGTGGATCCAGACCATGCAACTGACACCAGAAGACAAAAATTCGGGTATCCGCCTGATAGGCATTGAGGGTCGAATCTGCTTTGGCACTGCGCAGGAAGCGGCGAGCACGGCTATTTAGCTGGGCATCAAAGACAGTTTGCAATGACTGATGAGCTGAGCCTGAAATGGATGGATGTGACACGGAAGATCATGATTCATATGATGTTTAGGAGGATCTTACAGGATCCTTTAGCTTCATCAAGTATCGATAATGAATATTATCGATACTTATGAGTATCTGTTTAACCCCCCAATCCAGCATCTCAGTTTTTTCTAAACAGATGTCGTATTCATTTCCGGTTTACAGGTTGGGTCATTGCGCTGATGGCAATTCAATGCTGTGTCAGTGAGAGATAACGGTTTTATTTATCGCTTCTTTCTTTACTGCTATATCGGGTTGCTGAAAGTTAAACGCCCCGCATTGCGGGGCGTCAGCTCTTATTTCCGGGCGAGTTTGAACAACTCAAAGAAGTTGCGACTGGTAACTTCGGCCAGTTCGCTGAGCGGTATTTGGCGCAGATCGGCAATAAACTGGGCAACGTCGCGCACGAAGGCGGGTTCGTTCTCCCTCCCCCGATGTGGAACCGGGGCAAGATAGGGCGCATCCGTTTCGACCAACAGTCGTTCGAGAGGCAATACCTTCACTACCTCCTGCAACGCAGTGGCATTCTTGAACGTAGCGATCCCCGAGATGGAGATATAGAACCCCATCGCCATTGCCGCTTCTGCCATCTCGAGAGACTCGGTGAAACAGTGCAACACGCCGCCAACCTGATCCGCCCCCTCTTCGCGCATGATCTGCAAAGTATCTTGCTGGGCATCACGAGTATGAATGATCAGCGGTTTGTTCAGCGCACGGGCAACCCGGATATGTTCACGGAAGGAGGCTTGCTGAACCTCCTTGTTCTCGGGTGAGTAGAAGTAATCGAGACCGGTCTCACCAATGGCCACCACACGTGGGTCGGCAGCTTGCTTGAGCAGCAACTCGGCATCGACTCCGGGTTCCTGATTCAGGGGATGCACCCCGCAGGAGGCAAACACCTGGGGATAAGGAGCAATGGCCGTCATCATGGTCGGAAATTGTTCTTGCGTCACGCTGACACAGAGAAAGTATCCCACCTCCTGCGCTGCCGCTTTGGCCAGCACATCAGCCATATTGCTCTGTTTGCTGCCATAGCTGAGACGATCGAGGTGACAGTGGGAGTCAACGAGTAACATACAAAACCTTTATTGCTAATGACGTTCTATAACCAGCGACTGAGCCAGTTCATCAGATGAATGGTGGGATTGGATAGCTGTCCGGGCTGACAGGCCGCTTTCAGGGCGACCAGTTGTTGCTCGGCATCCAGCAGTTTTTCACTGGAATGCAGCCCGGCGAACTGCTGGCTCAAGGTAGCCAGATCCGGCATCGCCAGTTGATGGTGACCGCATCCCGCCTGAGTTTTCAGGGCATCGCACAAAAAGAGCTGCACCCAATGCAGACGAACTTGTGTCTCCTGACCGAGCTGGCTGCACAAGGTGGTCGCCTTGCTCGGGGACTTGGCGAGGGCGACCAGATCCTCGAGCAGCTCACGGCGAGCACCATCTTGCAGTTGCTCGATGTAGTCGAGCACCCGCAGCGGCGCCCCCTGGCAGATCCGCACTTGAGCCAGAGTCGCCTGATGTCCCTGTTCAGCAAGCCAGCGCACCGTTTCACCCTCACTTGGCAACTGACACACGTGTTTGTGGCAACGGCTGAGAATGGTCGGCAGCAGACGGGAAACCTGGGAGGCGATGAGGATCAGCAGGCTGTCACCGGCAGGCTCCTCCAGGGTTTTCAGCAGCGCATTGGCTGCCGATTCGGTCATCCGCTCCGCATCAGGAATGATCACCACCTTGCCGCGGCCTAGCTGGGCCGAGCCTTGCAGTCGGTTGCAAATATCGCGGATCGCTTCGACCCCGATGGTCTTGCTCTCGCGACCGATGGTGCCGAGATCCGGATGATGGCCTTTGTCAAAGAGCTGGCAGGAGTGGCAATGACCGCATGGCTCTCCGCGATCAGGTTGTTGGCAAAGGTGCAAACGCGCCACCCGTTCAGCTAGCTGCTCCTTGCCAAGACCGGGATCGCCGAGCAACAACCAGGCATGACCCAGTCTGCCGGCCGCTGCCGTCTTGCTCAGTGCCTGCCAGTCGGGGATCAACCAGGGATACATAGGCGTGCATCCAGCGCAGCTTCAATCGCCGCTTTTACCTGATCCGGGGTTTGCCCCGCATCGATCACTACAATGGAGTCATCCTTGGCGGCGAGTTCGAGATAACGGGTGCGGGTTCGCTCGAAAAAGCTGAGCTGCTCCAGCTCGATCCGATCCAGCTCGCCACGATGGCGGGCGCGTTGCAGACCGAGTGCGGGATCGATATCGAGATAGAGAGTGAGATCCGGTTTGAAGTTGCCGAGAACCGCCTGCTTGATGGCACCGATAAGGGCAGCATCGATACCACGGCCACCCCCCTGATAGGCCTGGGAGGAGAGATCGTGGCGATCCCCCACCACCCAGACACCATCAGCCAGTGCCGGCTTGATGCGGGTCTCCACCAATTGCACCCGGGAGGCGTACATCAGCAGCAGTTCGGCCTCGATGGTGAGGCGCTCGTCATGCACCTCTTTGACGATGGCTCGCATCCGCTCGGCCAGCGGCGTACCGCCCGGCTCGCGGGTACATTCAATCCGCTCGATGCCGTGGTGCTGCAGATAGTCGGTGACGTAACGGACGGCAGAGCTCTTCCCTGCCCCTTCCAAACCTTCAATAACGATAAATTTAGACATCAGGATTTCTTCAATATGTATTCGCGAACCGCCCGATTGTGTTCATCAAGGGTCCTGGAGAAATAGTGAGCACCACCGCCCTTGGCGACAAAATAGAGATAGTCGGTCGACTTGGGGTTGAGTGCCGCTTCGATGGATGCCTTACCCGGCATGGCAATGGGCGTCGGCGGCAGACCATCGATCACATAGGTGTTGTAGGGGTTCTTGTCGGTCAGATCGCTGCGGCGAATGTTGCCGTCATAGCGATCCTTCACCCCGTAAATCACGGTGGGGTCGGTCTGCAACTTCATACCGAGACGCAGACGATTGACGAACACCGAGGCAATTTGTGCCCGCTCTTCAGGCAGACCGGTCTCTTTTTCGATGATCGAGGCCATGATCAGCGCTTCATAGGGGGTCTTGTAAGGCAGATTGGCCTGCCGCTTGTCCCAGCTCTGCTGCAGGAATGTCTCCATGTCCTGGTGAGCACGACGCAAAATGGAGAGATCGCTGGCATGGGTGGTATAGGCATAGGTTTCCGGCAAAAACCACCCCTCCAGCTTGCCATTCTCGATACCCAGCTCCTTGGCCAGATCAGCCTCGGGCAACTCGACCGTGAGTCGTTCCAGATAAGGTGCACTGGATAACTGCTTCAGCCAATCCTCAAAGCGGGAACCCTCGACGAAGGTAAGGCTGAAGTGGAACTCCTTGCCCGAAGCAAAGAGCGAGAGGGTGTCCTTAAGCAGGGCCCCCTCCTTGATTTCATACGTGCCTGACTTGATGGCAACCAGCTCGGGATGACCGCGCAGCCAGAGGCGCACCGCCCACGGACTGGGTTCACCATCACCCAACTCGGCGATCAGGCGAGCGGCATGAGCCCCCTTCTCCACCGTAAAGAGGCGAGTCGGCCCCTTGTTAGTGAGCGTCTCCACCTGCTGCCATTTGTAATGCACATAGCCCCCGGCGACGGCCACAGTCAGTGCAGCCCCCGCGAGCAGGGTGTAAAGCCGATTAAACTTCAATGACCAAACGCTCCTGTAAACGGCGGCTCAATACCGGGGCTGGATACTGTTTATCCTCGATGCCGTTGACCGGCACCACCCCCATCAGGGTATTGGTGAGCCACACCTCTTCCGCCTGCCATAGTGACTCCAACGGAGCCTCTACCACACGCAACTCAATACTCATCTGTTTCAGCATCGCCATGACCTGACGGCGCATGATGCCGTCAACCCCGCAACGGGCCAGATCGGGCGTAAACACCGTCTTGCCCCGACGCCAAAACAGATTGGCACTGACCCCTTCGACCAGCACGCCACGACTGCTGAGCACTACTCCTTCGACTGCACCACGGCTGACAAGTTCGCTCTTGAGCAGCACCTGCTCCAACCGGTTGAGGGTCTTGAGCCCGGCCAGCATGGGGGCATCACCAATGCGCTGGCGGCACACCAGCAGGTTGATCCCCTCTTGTCGCCACTGGGCATACTGGGCAGGAAAAGGTGCCAGCGAAAGAATACGGGTCGTCAGCTGGCACTCGCTGCCATCATAACCGCGGCCACCCTCCCCCCGAGTCAGCATCACCTTGGCAACACACTGTTGTTCACCGGCAACCAGGGTCTCGAGTTCCCGAGTCAACAATTCCCAGTCCGGTTCAACCATTCCCAGCCGGCTATTGGTCTGTTGCAGTCGAGCCAGATGCGCTGGCCACAGCAATACCTTTCCTTCTCTTACCGCCATGGTGGTGAAATGGCCATCGCCATAGGCCAGACCACGGTCGCGGGCCGAGATGGTATCGAGCTTCAATCCGTTGATCAGCAAAGAGATCCCTCCGATAAAAAAGGCCCGATACCGGCAGTATCGGGCCTCTGTCATTGCCCGCAGGCAATTATACGCGTTTGAAGATCAGGGAACCATTGGTACCGCCGAAACCAAACGAGTTGGAGAGGGCGTACTCGAAGTTACCCGGCTTGGCCACGTGGGGCACCAGATCCAGATCGCACTCATCATCCGGGTTGTCCAGGTTGATGGTGGGCGGTGCAATCTGATCGCGCAGGGCCAGCACAGTGATGATCGCCTCGATGGCACCGGCAGCACCCAGCAGGTGACCAGTCATCGACTTGGTCGAGCTGATCATCAGGGATTTGGCATGCTCGCCAAACACCGCTTTCATGCCGCGCAGTTCGGCCACGTCACCCAGGGGGGTGGAAGTGCCGTGGGCGTTGATGTAACCCACCTGCTCGGGGGCGATGCCAGCATCCTTGATGGCATTTTGCATGGCGCGGGCGCCACCGTTGCCATCGGCAGGAGGTGCAGTCATGTGATAGGCGTCACCACTCATGCCAAAACCGACCAGTTCGGCGTAGATCTTGGCACCGCGGGCCTTGGCGTGTTCGTACTCTTCCAGTACAAGTACACCGGCACCGTCACCCAGCACGAAACCGTCGCGATCCTTATCCCACGGACGGCTCGCTTTCTGCGGTTCGTCGTTGCGGTTGGAGAGCGCCTTGGCAGCTGCAAAGCCGCCCATTCCCATCGGGGTGGAGGCTTTCTCGGCACCGCCGGCGACCATCACATCGGCATCACCGTAAGCGATCATCCGGCCAGCCATGCCGATGGCATGGGTACCTGTGGTGCAGGCGGTGGTCACAGCGATGTTCGGACCTTGCAATCCCTTCATGATGGAGAGATGACCGGACACCATATTGATGATGGTGGAAGGCACGAAGAAGGGGCTGATCTTGCGCGGGCCGCCGTTGACGAGGCTATCGTGGTTCTGTTCAATCAGACCCAGACCGCCAATCCCGGAACCGATCGCCACACCGACGCGCTCGGCATTGTCGTCGTTGATGACGAGGCCGGAATCGTCCAGTGCCTGCATACCGGCAGCAATACCGTATTGAATGAAGAGATCCATCTTGCGAGCGTCTTTACGGTTGATACCGTACTGCTCGGGATCGAAGTCCTTGACCAGACCTGCAAAACGGGTTGCAAACTCGCTGGCATCGAAATGGTCGATAAGGGAAATGCCGCTCTGCCCGTTGAGCAGGGCTTGCCAGCTGGATTCGGCTGTGTTGCCTACCGGGGAAAGCATCCCCAAGCCGGTCACCACGACTCTGCGTTTTGACACTGAGGTAGTCTCCGAGAGGTGATTTGAAAGGAAACAAATACAAAAGAAGCGGCCCTTGGGCCGCTTCTTTCAAAACAGGAACTTATTCCTGATTAGCGGTGATGTAGTCGATAGCCGCTTGAACAGTAGTGATCTTCTCGGCTTCTTCATCAGGAATTTCGGTATCGAATTCTTCTTCCAGCGCCATTACCAGTTCAACGGTATCCAAAGAGTCAGCGCCCAGGTCGTCGACGAAGGAGGCAGCGTTCTTAACGTCTTCTTCTTTAACACCCAGTTGTTCAATGATGATTTTCTTTACGCGTTCTTCGATGTTGCTCATGACCTGAATTTTCCTTTAAAAATACGCTATTGCGTCTGGTTGGGGTAGTTTATTCAATTGACGTGAGTTTGCAAGTAGCTTGCCGCTGGTCAAACCACGAAATTCGCCAAACTTCGGCGTACTATCGCAAATTTGAACAGAACTCACGACAAATTGATTACACCATGTACATCCCGCCATTAACATGCAGGGTTTCACCGGTGATATAGGCTGCTTCATCGGAAGCCAAGAATACCACAGCGGCGGCAATCTCTTTCGGATCACCCAGACGAGCGGCAGGAACCTGGCTCATGATGCCGGCTCGTTGCTCTTCGTTCAGGGCGCGAGTCATGTCGGTTTCGATGAAACCGGGGGCAACCGCGTTGACCGTGATACCACGGGAGGCCACTTCACGCGCCAGCGATTTGGTAAAGCCAACCAGACCCGCCTTGGCGGCTGCATAGTTGACCTGACCGGCATTGCCCATGGTACCAACGACGGAACCGATGCTGATGATGCGACCATTGCGTTTCTTCATCATCGCCCGCAGAACCGGTTTGCTCAGACGGTAGAGCGAGGTCAGGTTGGTATCGATGATCTCGTTCCACTCGTCATCTTTCATCCGCATCAACAGGTTGTCGCGGGTGATACCGGCGTTGTTGATCAGGATGTCGATATCGCCGAAACGCGCCTTGATGGCAGCGAAAACGGCTTCGATGGATTCCTGGCTGGTCACGTTCAGTGCCATGCCGCAACCATTGTCGCCCAAGTAAGCGCTGATTGCCTCAGCACCGCTCTCGCTGGTCGCTGTGCCGACGACTTTGGCGCCACGGGCCGCGAAAGTTTCGGCAATTGCACGGCCGATGCCACGACTGGCACCGGTCACCAACACAACCTTATCGGTAAAGCTCATTACTTGCTCCTGTTTACTTGATCTGGGCCAGTGCCTGCTCGAAAGAGGCTGCATCGTTGGCGTGAATACCTTCCACGCGCTTGTCGATGCGCTTGGCGAGCCCGGTCAATACTTTGCCCGGCCCCATCTCGATTTCGAGGGTAACGCCCTCATTGGCCATCCGCTCGACAGTCTCGGTTCAACGAACCGGGCTGAACAGCTGACGCACCAGTGCTTGCTTGATGGCAGCCGGATCCTGTTCACAGGATACGTCGACATTATTGATGACCGCGATGGCAGGAACCTTGATCTCGATCCCGTCCAGCGCAGCTGCCAGTTTTTCTGCGGCAGGTTTCATCAGCGCACAGTGGGATGGCACAGAGACTGGCAGCGGCAGCGCACGCTTGGCGCCCGACTCTTTCATCAGCACGTTAGCTCGCTCGACGGCCTCTTTGTGGCCAGCAATAACCACCTGGCCCGGAGAGTTGAAGTTGACCGGAGAAACCACCTGCCCCTCTGCTGCTTTTTCGCAGTTGGCAGCGATGGCGTCGTTGTCCAGACCGATGATGGCAGCCATGGCACCAGTCCCTTCCGGTACCGCTTCCTGCATGGCCAGACCACGCAGCTCGACCAGTTTAACGGCATCGGTAAAGGCCAGCGCACCGCTGCAAACCAGAGCGGAATACTCACCCAGGCTGTGACCTGCCATGACGGAAGGCGTTGCCCCACCCTGCTGTTGCCACAGACGCCACAGTGCGACAGAAGCAGTCAGCAGTGCGGGCTGGGTACGCCAGGTTTTGTTCAGCTCTTCGGCCGGACCGTTCATTACCAGGGCAAACAGGTCATAACCCAGCACCTGGCTCGCCTCGGCGAAGGTCTCCTTGATCACGGCATGTTGCTCGGCCAGCTCGGCCAGCATGCCCACGGTTTGGGAGCCTTGTCCCGGGAAGGCAATGGCAAATTGGGTCATCATTGATTCCTTTTAGATAAGCAAAAATGAAATCGTTGCGGGATGACAGCACTCGCTCATCCCGCTTTGGATCAGAGGCGAACCAGCGCCGAGCCCCAGGCAAAACCACCGCCAAAGGCTTCCAGCAAGACCAGCTGGCCCGGTTTGATCCGGCCATCCCGCACCCCTTCATCGAAGGCGATGGGGACGGACGCAGCAGAGGTATTGCCGTGCTTGTCGAGGGTCAACACTACCTTGTCGAGGCCCATGCCGAGTTTCTTGGCTGTGGCGCTGATGATGCGGAAGTTGGCCTGATGGGGCACCAGCCAGTCAAGCTCGCTCGGCTCGAGACCGGCAGCTGTCAGCGTCTCTGTCACGATCTCGCTCAAACGGGTGACCGCCACTTTGAACACATCGTTGCCCTTCATGTACATGTAGGCTTCGAGTTCGGCGCCCGGCATCCCGCGACGGGGTTGCGGCAGCTTGAGCAGATCGCCATAACGGCCATCGGCATGAAGATGGGTGGAAAGAATGCCCGGTGTTTCGCTGGCGCCAATCACCACGGCACCGGCCCCATCACCAAAAATAATGATGGTGCCGCGATCTTCCGGATCGCACATGCGCGACAACACATCGGCCCCGACGACCAGCACATGGCGGGCCGCGCCAGATTTGACGAACTGATCGGCAATGGAGAGCGCATAGGTAAAACCGGCGCAGGCTGCCGCCACGTCAAAGGCAGGGATCCCCTGTACACCCAGCAGTCCTTGCAGTTCGCAAGCTGCTGCCGGGAAGGCGTTTTCTGCGCTGGTGGTGGCCAGCACAATCATGTCGAGATCGGCCGCGGTCAGGCCCGCGGCATCCAGGGCCCGCAGGGCGGCCTGGTAAGAGAGGGTGGCAACGGTCTCATCAGCACCGGCAATGCGGCGCTCACGGATCCCGGTGCGTTCCACGATCCACTCGTCACTGGTCTCAACCATCTGCTCGAGATCGGCGTTGGTACGCACTGAACTCGGCAGGTAGCTGCCAGTACCCAGAATTTTGCTATGCATAGAGTTCTTATAGGTCCCTGTCGGAAAAGACAGCTTCAAGGCGATCTGCTATTTGCAGTGGAAGTTGATGTTTGGCCTCTTGTGCGGCCAGCAGGATCGCATTACACAGGGCGCGCCGCTCGGCACGCCCATGACTTTTTACCACAATGCCGCGCAATCCTAACAGACTTGCCCCGTTATACTGGTCGGGGTTCAGGTATGAAAAACGCCGTTTGAACATAAAACCGGCGATCCGGCCAAGAAAAGTGCGCTTCTTGCGGGGATATCCCGCCAGCTGAGCCATCATCCGCACTACCCCCTCGGCCGTTTTGAGGGCGACATTGCCAACAAAACCGTCGCAGACGATCACATCGCACTCGCCGCTGAAGATGCGATCCCCTTCAATGAAACCGACATAGTTGAGCGCGTTGCACTGGCGCAACAATTCGGCACTGTGACGTACCAGATCGTTGCCCTTGATCTCCTCTTCCCCGATGTTGAGCAAGGCAACACGAGGAGAAGCGATGCCTTCGACTTTCTCGGCCACCACGGAGCCCATCACCGCAAATTGAAGCAAGGTATCCGCATCGCAACTGACGTTGGCACCGAGATCCAGCATCACAGTGCGCTTGCCGCTCAACGTCGGCAGCGCCTTGATGAGTGCCGGCCGATCGACCCCGGGCAGAGATTTGAGCACGCACTTGGCCATCGCCATCAACGCACCTGTGTTGCCAGCGCTCACGCAGGCATCGGCCTCACCGGCTTTCACCAGATTGAGTACCACCCGCATGGAGGAGTCTTTCAGAGTACGCAGCGCCACGATCGGTTTATCGCCCATGCCAACCACCTGGGATGCATGTACGAAACGAACGCGGGGATGATTCAGCAAGCCATGTTGCTGCAGCAGAGAGGAGGTCTGATGTTGGTCACCGACCAGGATCAGTTTTAGCTGGGGTAAAAGAGACAGTGCCTGCACGGCGGCAGGCACTGTTTCCGAGGGGCCAATATCTCCCCCCATGATGTCTAGCGCGACAGTTTGCGTAGACAAAGGCAATCCTTAAGCGATTACCTTTTTACCGCGGTAGAAACCATCGGCAGTCACGTGGTGACGACGATGGATTTCGCCACTGGTCTGATCAACAGTCAGGGCAGCGGTGGTCAGCGCATCGTGGGAACGACGCATGCCACGCTTGGCACGGGTTTTACGGTTCTGTTGTACGGCCATTGTAGGCTAACTCCTAAATTCACTTACGTTTAAGCTCTTCAAGAACTGCAAAGGGATTCGGCCGCTCATCAGCAGGTTCGATTTCACCCCAAGTCATCTCCATGTTACCGCGGGGACACGCATCCAAAGAATGCATGGCTACCTGAGGCAACGAGAGGATAAGTTCATCCTCCAGGATTTGATGAAGGTCCATCTCGCCGTTTTCGTCCAACTCAATGGGCTCATAAGCTTCCGGCAGTTCTTCCTCGTTTGTTCTTTCGAACAGCGGAGTGTAGATAAATTCAGCTTCACAGAGATGCTCGAAAGTCTCTCCGCAACGTTGGCAAACCAGGTCAACCTTGGCATGGGCAGTGCCTTTCATAACGGTCAACTTCTGGACATCTTTGCCAAAGTGCAGCGATACCTCGATATCACTCCGCAAGCCAGCGGTTGATTCCTCCAGCCTGGGCATCTGCGACTTTTCCACTATCCCGACATAATCGAGCAGCTTCAAGGCACTACGGACTGGATCAACCTTAACGGGCAACTTCACCTTTTGCATAGGGCGCGAATAATATAGGTCCAACAACGGATAGTCAAAGGAAAAAGTCCTTACCGCCGATGATTTTAACGCCACAAGTCCCTAGAATGCCGGTACTTGCTTTCATCGGTATTCGGATTATGCCACAGAATCTTATCCTCGCCTCAACTTCTCGCTATCGCAAAGCCCTGCTGGAGAAGCTCGGCCTCCCCTTTGAATGTGCGGCTCCCGGCGTAGACGAACGCCCGCTTGCAGATGAATCCGCTCAGGAGCTGGTGGCCAGACTTGCCCGGGCAAAGGCCCAAGCCATTGCAAATAGTCGTGATCACGGGCTGATCATCGGTTCTGATCAGGTGTGTGTCTGCGATGGCCGCATCCTCGGCAAGCCGGGCACCATAGACAATGCCATAGCGCAGCTGATGGCGGCCCAGGGGCGCAGCGTCACCTTTTACGCCGGCCTGTGCGTACTTAACGCTGCAACCAAGGAGATTCATGAGTTGATTGAACCGTTTACAGTTCACTTTCGCGATCTCGACGAAACCGCCATTCGCCGCTATGTAGAGGCTGAACTGCCCCTCGATTGTGCTGGCAGCTTCAAATGTGAAGGGATGGGGATCGTGCTGTTCAAGAGGCTGGAAGGACGTGATCCTAACACCTTGATCGGTCTGCCGCTGATCGGCCTGATCGGACTCCTGGAGTGCCACGGCATCGCCCTGCCCTGATGGTGGGCGAATAGATGAGCTAGAAAATATAAAAATCCCGGTCAATTGAACGGGATTTTTATATATCAGATTGATGTCTCTCAAAGAGAGACGTTTACAACAGCGCGCGAAGAGCCGTCATGGAGTCAACCACTGCCACTGGCTCGTAACGACTGAGGGCATCGCGGCTACCCACACCCCAGGTGACGCCAATGCGCGGCATGGCGATTGCCTCGGCCATCGCCATATCGTGAACAGAGTCGCCGACCATCACGGCCTGCCGGGGTGAAAGCCCCAGTTCGTCCAGGATCTGCTCAAGCATCAGCGGATCAGGCTTGGATCGAGCCTCATCGGCCCCACGACTGGTCACAAACAACGGGCGCAGCCCGGTCTCATCCAATACCCGATCCAGCCCACGGCGCGATTTGCCGGTAGCGACGGCCAGTTGCAGCCCTCGGAACCGCCAGTCATGCAGCAACTCCCCTGCCCCGGCAAACAGCGGGCTGGGGGTAGCATCATGCAGATAGTGATGACGATAACGATCGATGAGTGTGGCAATCTGGCGCTCATCAATGGCGGTGCCACTGTCGCTACACAAAGGGAACAGGCGGGACATGGCAACATCGAGGCTCAATCCGATGATCTGCCGGATCTGGGCTGGTGCAGGTACCGCCAGCTCACAATCTCTGGCGGCCCCCTGCACACAGGCAACAATCCGGCCCACCGAATCCATCAGGGTACCGTCCCAATCGAAAATGGCGAGCCGGATATCCTGCATCAGCGTGGCAAGCCGTTGAGGAAGTTGTCGAGTTCAGGTGCCAGCGGCGCTTCTACCTGCATCTCGCGACCATCGGCCGGATGGGTGAAGCTGAGCTTCCAGGCATGCAAAAAGAGCCGTTTCAGCCCTTGGCTGCGCATTTTCTCGTCAAACGCCGCTTCACCGTACTTATCATCACAGGCGATCGGATGGCCGGCATGCAGGGTGTGCACGCGGATCTGGTGAGTACGACCTGTGATGGGGCTGCACTCGACCAGGGTCGCTTCGGCAAATTGACGCACGATACGGAACCGGGTTTCCGATGGCTTGCCATCGGCGCTGACCCGCACCACCCGCTCACCGGATTGCAGATCGTTCTTGCGTAGCGGTGCGTTGACAACCTTGACGTGAGCCTGCCATTTGCCGCGCACCAGCGCCAGATACTGCTTGCGCATGGTCTTGACGCGCAACTGCTCATGCAGGCTGCGCAGGGCGCTGCGTTTTTTAGCAACCAGCAGTACGCCTGAGGTATCGCGATCGAGACGGTGAACCAGTTCGAGGAAACGGGCTTCCGGACGCAGGGCGCGCAGCCCTTCAATCACGCCAAAGCTCAGGCCGCTGCCGCCATGTACGGCCATGCCGGAGGGCTTGTTCAGCACGATCATGGCATCGTCTTCGAACAGGATCTGACTCTCCAGACGCTGTATAACGCCCAGATTTGCTGAAGGCAGCTCATTCTTCTCGGCAACGCGTACGGGAGGAACCCGCACCTCGTCACCTGCGCAGAGTTTGTACTCCGGTTTGATGCGCTTTTTGTTTACTCGCACTTCACCTTTGCGAAGGATGCGATAGATCAGGCTCTTGGGGACGCCCTTTAGCTGAGTCTTGAGAAAATTGTCGATGCGCTGCCCGTCATGCTCAGCTTCGATGGTGAGCAGCTGCACTTGTTGATGTATCTGTGTCATGGCGCGGATTTTACCACTGCCAGCGCCCCTTGGCTGCTGGTTTGTTGAAAAATGGCGCCTTGCTATAAAAGAGGTTTAAATGGGATAATAAACAAGGTTTTGTCATTGTGTTCAAGCCTTGTACTAAGTGGCCAAAAAGTATGCCACCCAATCCCGATACACCGTGTCTAGAAGAACATGACGGTTCCCGGGTGCGAGGTACAACGCATGGAGAACACAAACATCACCGTTTATTTGTCTCCATTTCGGCATCCTTATTCATCTCTTCTCGAGAAAAGATGACCAGAACGCCCTTAGTTTGCGCCTCATGCATACCCCAACCGGGAGGTTGCCCCAGTATGCTGAAGACCCGAGGCCGGCGCTGGCAGGACCCAGATGGAGGAAATCAAAATGACACAATAATGAGAACTCAATGAAAAGAATGCTTATCAACGCGACTCAAGAAGAAGAGTTGCGCGTAGCGCTGGTTGACGGACAACAGCTCTACGATTTGGATATTGAAAGTCCGGGACACGAGCAGAAGAAAGCGAACATTTACAAGGGTAAGATCACCCGCGTAGAACCCAGCCTTGAAGCTGCTTTTGTCGACTACGGCGCCGAGCGCCACGGTTTCCTGCCGTTGAAGGAGATCGCCCGCAATTACTTCCCCTCCGGTTACTCCTATCAGGGTCGTCCCAACATCAAAGAAGTGGTCCGCGAAGGTCAGGAAGTTATCGTCCAGATCGACAAGGAAGAGCGTGGCACCAAGGGTGCAGCCCTCACCACCTTTATCAGCCTGGCAGGTAGCTACCTGGTACTGATGCCCAACAACCCCCGTGCAGGTGGTATCTCCCGCCGCATTGAGGGTGATGAGCGGACCGAACTGAAAGAAGCCCTGAGCGGATTGACCGTGCCGGAAGGCATGGGTCTGATCGTGCGTACCGCCGGTGTGGGCAAGTCGCCAGAAGAGCTGGAGTGGGATCTGAACGTCCTGCTCAACCACTGGGACTCTATCCACAAGGCCTCTCAGGAGCGCGCTGCGCCGGTGCTGATCCACCAGGAAAGCAACGTCATCGTGCGTGCCATCCGTGACTATCTGCGTCGCGATGTGGGCGAGATCCTGATCGACAATCCGGTGATTTTCGAACGTGCCAAGGCCCATATCGAGCTGGTACGTCCCGATTTCCTCAACCGTGTGAAGCTGTACAAGGGTGAAGTTGCCCTGTTCAACCACTTCCAGATTGAGAGCCAGATTGAATCAGCCTTCCAGCGTGAAGTGCGCCTCCCCTCCGGCGGCAGCATCGTTATCGATCCGACCGAAGCCCTGACCTCCATCGATATCAACTCCTCCCGCGCCACCAAGGGCGGCGATATCGAAGAGACGGCGCTGCAAACCAACCTTGAAGCGGCCGACGAAATTGCCCGTCAATTGCGTCTTCGCGACCTGGGTGGCCTGATCGTAATCGACTTCATCGACATGACCCCGGTTCGCCATCAGCGCGAAGTGGAAAACCGTCTGCGTGAAGCGGTTCATCAGGATCGTGCCCGCATCCAGCTGGGCCGGATCTCCCGTTTCGGTCTGCTGGAGATGTCTCGCCAGCGTCTGCGCCCCTCCCTCAACGAGTCCAGCAGCCATATCTGCCCCCGTTGCCAGGGCCAAGGCGTGATCCGTGACAACGAATCCCTCGCCCTGTCCATCCTGCGTCTCATCGAAGAAGAGGCCATGAAGGACAACACCGAGCAGGTTCACGGTCAGGTGCCGGTGGATGTTGCAGCCTATCTGCTTAACGAGAAGCGTGCTGCCATCGCTAGTCTGGAACAGCGAAATGATGTGCGTGTTTACATCATTCCGAACCAGCATCTGGAAACCCCGCACTACGAAGTGACCCGCATTCGTCAGAACGAGATCCCGGAAGCGGCCAGCTATGAGCTGAAAACCGAGATTGCCAAGCCGGTCTACCAGCCGAAGCAAGCTCAGGTGATCGAGCGTGAACAACCGCTGCTGCAAGGATTTGCCCAGCCGACTCAACCCGCGCCGGTTGCAGCTCAGCAGCAGACAGCCCCGGCCGTTGCCGCTGTACCTGCCGAAGCAGGTTTCTTCAGCAAGCTGATCAAAGGCATTACCGGCCTGTTCAGCAGCGATGCAGCCCCTGCCGAAGTTAAAGCGCCCGCCGAGAAACCGGCTGCTCGCGAAGCACGCAAGGAAGAGGGTCAGCGTCATCAGCGCGAAGAAGGTCGTGGCCGTGGTCAGCGTCCTCGTCGTGACGACAACCGTGGCAACCGCAACAATGCGGAAGCTGGCGAGAAACGTGAAAATGGCAATCGCGAAGGTGGTGAAAACCGCAATCGTCGTCCTCGTAAAGAGCGCGAGCCCCGTCAAGAGCGTGAAGTTCGTACTGAACAGCGGATGGAACGTGAACCACGCGAAGCGCGTCAAGAACGTGAGCCCCGTGCTCCACGCCCTGCTCGTGAGCCACGCGCTCCCCGTGAGCCTCGTGCCGAGGTTGTCGTTGACGCGGTGGAAACCGTTGATGCCATCGAACCACGTCAGGAAAAAGAGCAGAAAGTGGCTGAGCGCCGCGAACGTCGCCAGCTGCGCAAGCAGATCCGCGTTGATGTTGCTGCGAGCGACACCCCTGCCCTGCCTGTCGTAGAAGAGGTTCAGGTTGCAGCTGTTGAGACTGGCGACCAGGATGAGCAGGCCGAAGGTCAGCGCCGTTCCCGCCGTACTCCGCGCAGCCAGCGTATCGAAGGCCAACGTCGCAAGCGCATTAATGAAGAAGCTCGTAGCCAGCGTGATGAAGAGCAACAAGCCGAGCCTACTCTGACTACCGCCGCCCAGGCCGATATCGCCAAAGCGCAGGTTGAAGAGCCGGTAGTGCCTGTTGTCACCATCCCGAGCGCTGAAGCTGTCGCGGCAGCCCTGCAAGCTTCTGCTGCACTGACCGAACACGTGGTTGTCGAAGCTGTTGCTGAGGAGTCTGCTGAACAGGTTCATGCAGTACAGACCGAAGTGGCCGCAACATCTGTTGTTGACACTGTTGAAGTAGAGGCCCCTGTAGTCGCAGTAGTTGAAGCAACTCAGGTTGAGATTGCACAAGCTGAACAGCCGGCTGAAGTTGTCGCCGAAGCTCCGGTAGCCGCTGTTGAAGCAGTTGAGGTCACCGAAGCTGTAACTACTGCTCCTGTTGCTGAAGAGCCGGTAAACGTTGTAGCTGAAGAGACTCCCGTAGCCGTAACCAAACAGGTTAAGCACGGTGCCGGTCTGTTGGCCCGAGCTCGCAAGGCATCTGCGCCAATGGCGACCCCTGCCGCAGCTCCTGCCCTGCCAGCTCGTGAACCGGTGGACTATCCGCCTCTGGTTCGTGGCGAAGTGGTTAGCTCTGGCCGTCACGGTGGTAGCACCGCAGCTGTCAATGTGGCTTCTTGCCCGGCAGGTCGTCCTTAATAGTTCTTGTTAAAACAAGCAAAGAGCCACACAATGTGTGGCTCTTTTTTTATGGGTGACATTCACCTAGTTATCCGTTGCCAATGCGTCTGTGTAATACCGATATCGGAGACCATTCGGCTGAGGGCAAGATCGTCATTGAGCCACGGCCCGGTGTAGAGCGGATCAGTGGCGTCCTTGGTAAAACTAAAGGCGTACTAAGTTTTCTACCTGAATTCTATTTATTCGAAATAATGGCCATAAAAGCTTAAGTCACAAACTTGTTTGTTGGCATATAAAACTCATTATTCATGCATCCAATAGTACATTCCTCATCCTAGCTCCGATTCATTTTTGCCGAATCGCTGATTACAGCTTGGACTGTCAATGTAATTTAGATCTCAGGAATCAATCCACTATCCAGATTAAGTCAGCTCCATATAAAACCACAATCCGACTTACATCTGGAACAATGTTATAGATTGAGCCAAATACTATGCCCAGGTACACAATGCTGCAAATGCAGCCTCATGTAACCGTATATTTTGTTGCGGTAACTTTCTGGTTGGAGGTTACAGTTATCCCTCCCCTCCGTTAATTACATGTACTAACCAAATAACCTAGGCTCCAGTGAATCAAGATCACTGAAGCTGATTGGAAAGCGCTTGGCTACGGCGCTCTTGCTCATGTCTATGGGTGAAATACTATCTATTGACCGGGTATCGCAGAATAACGCGAGCTGCGATAAACACCGATCAGGGTTGTATATAAAAAACAACAAGCCACACTGTGTGGCTTTTGCTTGTGCCAAGAACGAGATATCCCTCCCCCACCCTACTTGTTAGTCGTCGCTCTACATAATATCAATCCGAATTAGCAAGGTGCTGCAGGCTCTCATCGATAGGAAAAAAGGGGGATGGAACTCATGTTGAAATAAAAAAGGGCCCGAAGGCCCTTTGATATACAAATGCTTGAAGACATTATGCGAACAGATGGTGGCTGATGATAAACAGGCCACCAGAGAGCAGCATGGTCAGCGGCAGGGTCAGCACCCAGGCCATCAGGATGGTCTTGATGGTCTGGCTTTGCAGGCCTGACTTGTTGGCCACCATGGTACCCGCCACCGCAGAGGAGAGAATGTGGGTGGTCGATACCGGCATACCGGTCAGACTGGCAATACCGATGGAGCTGGCCGCCGTGATTTGGGCAGCAATGCCCTGGCTATAGGTCATACCGGTAGAACCGATCTTCTCACCAACGGTGTGCACGATACGACGCCAGCCCACCATGGTGCCGCAACCCAGCGCCATCGCAATGGAGACGATCACCCAGGTCGGAGCGTATTCGGCAGTCGCAGTCAGATCCTTGCGCCATTTGGCCAGATCGGTCAGCTCCTTGGCCGGCAGAGAGAGTTTGGAAACCTTGCGTGCGGTGTCATCGATACAGAGCAGCAGACGACGCACTTCACGGCGATCGGTCAGGCTCATCTCTTCATAGGTACGAACAGCACCAAGACGGGCGTCCAGAGTGTTCATTGCCTGCAGCACGCTGTCTGCTGAACAGTGAGTCATCAGCTCTTCTTGCACAGCAGAAGCTGAGTTGAAGTTGATAACACCACTTACCGCATCCTGATTGCGCTTGTAGATTTCCATGATGCGCTGGTTGGCATCCTGGGTGCGGTCCAGATCGTAAGAGCGGCTATTCATGTCCAGCGCGAAGTAGGCTGGCGCCATGCAGATCAGTACCAGCATAACCAGACCGATGCCCTTCTGGCCATCGTTGGAGCCGTGCACAAAGCTCACCCCCATCGCAGAAGCAACCAGCGTGAGGCGAGCCCAGAATGGCGGGTGCTTCTTGCCATCAACAAGTTGACGCTCTTCCGGGGTCTTGTGGATCTTGTTACTGGTCCAGATGCGTTTCATAACCAGCAGCAGCAGCGCTGCCACGATGAAACCGATGGTGGGAGAGATGATCAGGGAGAGCATGATGTCGATCGCCTTGCTCACGTTGATCCCCTCGGTCACCGGCTTGTGACTGATCCAGGCATAGGCACCGCCTACCCCCAGAATGGAGCCGATCAAGGTATGTGAGCTGGAGGCCGGGATCCCGAAAAACCAGGTACCCAGATTCCACACGATAGCGGAAAAGAGCAGCGAGAAGACCATGATCAACCCTTGGGTGGAGTCCATCCCAAGCAGCAGGTCGATGGGCAGCAGATGGACGATGGCATAAGCCACACCCAGACCGCCAAACATGACGCCGAAAAAGTTGAAGATCCCTGATGCCACAACCGCCAGGTGAGCGGGCATCGCTTTGGTGTAGATAACCGTTGCTACCGCGTTGGCGGTATCGTGAAAGCCATTGATAAATTCATAGGCAAGCACAAAAAAAACGGCCAATACCAAACCGATTGACCACCACAAACCCAAACCACTAAACATTTCAAACATAAAAAAAAGCCTGTTTATGAGTTGCGGCGGATTATGCCAGATGGCGGCCAACACCATAGCTATCCGTGAAATATTTCAGCCATAAAAAAAAAGAGCTTTTTGGTAAAAAATATCTTACAGCCAGTAACCATGCGGCTTGCCAGAGATTAATTAAAGCGAGCAGTTGTTGCCAGCAAACAACAAAGTTGCTGACAATTAAGCCAACAAACGCCCATTTCAGCCCTCTCTTTCACCTCCATCAGGCATAAAAAAGCATAAAAATATCGTTTGCCAACCATTCTCATCCGACCAGCAAGGAGCCATCCGTATCTTCGCAGCACCAGCTCGCCTGCATCCTAGCCAAAAAAAGAGGAGCCACATTGTGCTCCTCTTTTCCAATCATGCCTGCAGGCTGCATCAATCCTGGTTGATACGGCTGGCGACAGCACCCTGCTGACTCTTGTACTTGGCATTTTCCCGCTTGTTGTACGGACGGGCTGCGGTGCCTGAGAGCATCTCGAAGTTCAACGCGCCGATCTTCATCTTGGGACGCAACGCCAGCGGCAATTTGCCGCCATTGTAGAACTCCAGCACGATACGGCCAGACCAGCCCGGATCGATACGGTGTGCCGTGACATGTACCATCAGACCGAGACGGGCCAGCGAAGAGCGGCCATCGAGCCAGCCGACGATATCTGCCGGCAGAGTGACTGATTCATAGGTCACGGCCAACGCCAGCTGACCCGGGTGCAAATAGAAGGCTTCGCCATCCGGGATATGGATCTCATCGCTCATCACCCGATCGATGGCATCGGCCATCTCGCTGCTCGGGCCGCTCAGATCGATATAGGGAGCGGTATGATCGCGAAACACCCGAAACTCGTTACCCAGCAGCACATCGACGCTGACGCCACTGATCCGTTCTACACCGGGCCGTGGCTCAATGACGATCTTGCCCTCATCCAGATGGCGTTCGATATCGGTATCACACAGACGCATTGGGCGACTCTCCTGACTACTTTGTGCTTTAAAAAAGCCGGGCATCACCCGGCTTGTTTCAACTTAACCAATCAACATGTGGCGAATACGCGCCTTGAGCATGTCGATCGCGATACGGTTCTTGCCACCACGGGGCACAATCACATCGGCATACTGCTTGGAAGGCTCGATGAACTGCAGGAACATGGGGCGTACGGTCTTTTGATACTGCTTGAGCACGGAGTCCATGGTTCGGCCACGCTCCTGCACGTCACGCACCAGTCGGCGCAACAGACAGATGTCCAGCGGGGTATCCATAAAGATAGAGGCATCCATCAGGTCGCGCAGACGGCTGTCGGTCAACAGCAGAATACCTTCCAGAATGATGACACGGCGCGGGGCGAACGGAGTCACCTCGCTCATCCGGGTGTGCTCGGTGTAGGAGTACTGGGGAATGTCTACCGCATCCCCTTTCAGCAATTGACTCAGGTGCTGAACCAGCAGGTCGTGATCCAGCGCATTGGGGTGGTCATAGTTGGTTTTTACCCGCTCTTCCATGGTCAGGTGGGTCTGATCACGGTAGTAGCAATCTTCGGTGATCACACCAATCTGACCTGCACCCAGTTCTGCCACCAGCTCTTCATAAATGGTCTGGGCTATAAGACTTTTGCCAGACGCGGACGCGCCGGCAATACCGATGATCACACACGAATGTTGAGTATCAGACATGACAAATACCTAAAAGAGAAGAGCAGTGGGGATTGTTTAAACCGATCCATTATATGAAAAAGGGTGGGCCATGCCCACCCTCAAATCCCCATCAGGTGACCGACAGCTGATTATTCATCCAGCGCGACAGTATAAAGCGGGGTCGCAATCGGTTTTGCGCTGAAAAAGAGTTCAGCTCCCACCCTGCGCGCCAGCTTCAAATAAGCCTGAGCCAGGCTTCCTTCCGGCGAACTGAAGACGGTCGGACAGCCATCATCCATGTGCTGGCGGATGTCGATGTGCAGCGGCAGCTGACCAAGCAGCGCCACTTGATACTGCTCAGCCATCTTCTGGCCGCCACCGGTACCGAATAGCGGCTCATGGTGGCCACAGGCGCTGCAGACGTGGTAGCTCATGTTCTCGATGATGCCGAGCACCGGCACATTGACCTTGTGGAACATGGCGATCCCCTTGCGGGCATCGGCCAGCGCCACATCCTGCGGGGTGGTGACGATCACCGCCGCCGAGGTGGGTACCTGCTGGGCCATGGTGAGCTGGATATCGCCAGTGCCCGGCGGCATGTCGACCACCAGATAATCCACCTCGCCCCAGCGGGTCTCATGGAGGATCTGCGCCAGCGCCTTGCTCGCCATCGGGCCGCGCCAGATGGTGGCATCCTGCTCGGAGACCAGATAGCCGATGCTGTTGCTCTTGAGGCCACAGGCCATCACCGGCTCCATCAACTTGCCGTCATGACTGACCGGGCGCTCCTTGAGGGTGCCCATCATGGTAGGGATGGAGGGGCCATAGATATCGGCATCGAGAATGGCGACCCGCGCCCCCTCCTTTTTCAGGGCCAGCGCCAGGTTGACCGCGGTGGTGGACTTACCCACCCCGCCCTTGCCGGAAGCAACCACGATGATGTTGCGGATCCCCTGCACTGCGTTGAGCCCCTGCGCCCGCGGCATGCTGGCCACATCGATCTCCAATGCCCAATCGATGCAGGAGGCGCCGGTGGCTGCGCGCAATCTGGCGTCGAACTCCTCCTTGAGGGTATCGAGCAGCGACAGCGCGGCAAAGGGCAGCACCAGGCGGATAGAGAGACTTTGATCCTTGCTGATGACGTCGCGCACAAATCCGGCACCGACCAGATCCTTGCTCCAGCCTGCCGGCTTAAATTCGGCGAGGATCTGTTTTACTGAATCAATCACCATTAACTCCTCATTATGTTGTCATTATCTTGAGGTGAACGGTTACCGCACACAAATCAGTGGCTTGCCTGCGGTGCTGATGGTGTATCCGGCCAAGCCCGGCACAGCCACAACCCTAGGCAGGCTACCCCCAATTCGGGTAACATGCACGGCACTCTATCATCCCAACAAGCACATCAAGAACGTAATATGGCAACTGATCCTCGTAAAATGCTGGTAACCTGCGCCCTCCCCTATGCCAATGGCTCCATTCACCTTGGCCACATGCTGGAACATATCCAGGCCGATATCTGGGTTCGTTATCAGCGAATGCGCGGTCATCAGGTGCACTTTATCTGTGCCGATGATGCCCACGGCACCCCGATCATGCTCAAGGCACAGCAGATGGGGATCACCCCGGAAGAGATGATCGCTGCGGTCTCCAAGGAGCACCAGGCCGACTTCGCCGGGTTCAACATCAGCTTTGACAACTATCACTCCACCCACAGCGACGAGAACCGCGAGCTGGCGGAGTTGATCTACGGCCGCCTGAAAAATGGTGGCTTTATCAAGAGCCGCACCATCTCCCAGCTGTTCGATCCGGAAAAATCGATGTTCCTGCCGGACCGTTTCGTCAAGGGAACCTGCCCCAAGTGCAAGTCTCCGGAGCAGTATGGCGACAACTGTGACAGCTGCGGCGCCACCTACAGCCCGACTGAGCTTATCGATCCGAAATCTGCCGTCTCCGGTGCCACTCCGGTGATGAAGGACTCCGAGCACTTCTTCTTCGATTTGCCGCAGTTTGAAAAATGGCTGGCAGAGTGGGTACGTGGCTCCGGCGCCATTCAGGAAGAGATGGCCAACAAGATGCAGGAGTGGTTCGAAAGCGGCCTGCAGCAGTGGGACATCACCCGTGACGCCCCCTACTTCGGGTTCGAAATCCCCGGCGCCCCGGGCAAGTACTTCTACGTCTGGCTGGATGCACCCATCGGTTACATGGCGTCGTTCAAGAACCTGTGCAACAAGCGTGGCGACATCGACTTTGACAGCTACTGGAAAGCGGACTCCGACGCCGAGCTCTATCACTTCATCGGCAAGGACATCGCCTACTTCCACTGTCTGTTCTGGCCGTCCATGCTGGAAGGTGCCAACTTCCGCAAGCCGACCAAGGTCAACGTGCACGGTTATGTGACCGTCAACGGCGCCAAGATGTCCAAGTCCAAGGGCACCTTCATCAAGGCATCTACCTACCTGAACCACCTGGATCCGGAGTGCCTGCGTTACTACTACGCCGCCAAGCTCAACAGCCGCATCGACGATCTGGATCTGAACCTCGAAGATTTCGTGCAGCGCGTCAACGCTGACGTGGTCAACAAGCTGGTTAACCTCGCCTCCCGCAACGCCGGCTTTATCGCCAAGCGTTTTGGCGGCAAGCTGGCGGCAACCTGCGCCGAACCCGAGCTCTACGCCGAGTTTGCCAATGCCCGTACCGCCATTGCCGAAGCGTATGAGAGCCGCGAGTTCAGCCGCGCCATCCGTGAAATCATGGCGCTGGCCGACAAGGCCAACCGCTACGTGGATGACAAGGCTCCCTGGGTTATCGCCAAGCAGGAAGGCGCTGACGCCGAGCTGCAAGCCGTTTGCTCCGTCGGTATCAACCTGTTCCGCGTGCTGATGGCCTACCTCAAGCCCGTCATGCCGCTCCTGGCCGAACGTGCCGAAGCCTTCCTGGCCGAAACCCTCAGCTGGGATGGCATCGAAATGCCGCTGGTCGACCATACCGTTGCGCCGTTCAAGGCCCTCTTCTCCCGCATCGAGCCGGCGAAGATTGAAGCCATGATCGACGCATCCAAGGAAGACCTGGCCAAAGAGCAGGCACCGAAAGTGAGCGGCCCGCTGGCTGATGACCCCATCAGCGAAACCATCACCTATGACGACTTTGCCAAGATTGACCTGCGCGTAGCGCTGATCAAGAAGGCCGAAGCGGTACCGGAAGCCGAGAAGCTGCTCAAGCTGCAACTGGATATCGGCGGCGAAACCCGTCAGGTGTTTGCCGGTATCAAGTCCGCCTATAACCCGGAAGATCTGGAAGGCAAGCTGACCGTGATGGTGGCCAACCTGGCACCACGCAAGATGCGTTTCGGCATGTCCGAAGGCATGGTGCTGGCTGCAGGCCCGGGCGGCAAGGATCTCTGGATCCTGGAGCCGCAGGAAGGCGCCCAGCCGGGTATGCGCGTCAAGTAAGCACATCAACCCGATAAAAAAGAGGCCTGCGGGCCTCTTTTTTTGTCTCTGCACTCTTTTCGTCTCTGCAACTCTGCGGATTACTCCCGTTGAGCATCCGGCAAGATGGTTAGAGCGGGCTATCCAGCATCGCCACCTTGAGCCCCACCAGTTCTGCCTGCTGGCAATCGAGGCGGCGCAATCGCGTCACTGTCTTGCGCTTGAGTTTGCGCCTCACCCTGCGCTGCCGTTGGTTTCCTTTCAGTGCGCGCCGCCACTGCCGCCAATCCTGCAACTGCCCGAGCCGCTCCTGCCAATGACTAAAGGCGCTGATCCACTGTGCCTCACCCGCCCCCAGCTCCAGCAGTAACTCTGCGCCATAACGAGCCTGTTTTATCTCCAGCCGCAGATGATGCCAGCGGCGCAGCTGCTGGCGATGGGAGACATTGCCAGCCGGGTGCTCATCAAGTCGGCTCAATGCCCCATCGAGGCGACGGGCAAGGTGGCGCCGGTAGTGACGAGCCAGCCCCGAGGTATCGCGAATTTGCTCCAATGCATCCAGCCAGCTGGCAAGCAGGCCCGAAAAAAGGGGAACCGTCACCCTGGGCAAGACGATTGTGGATGACGCGCCAAAGCGCGCGGCGTAAACCTGTGCATCGCGCAGAGCCGAGAGTCGGCCAATGGCCCGCTGCAGCCGTCGTTCCAGTTTTGGATGACAAAGAACGGGTCGCCACAATGCGAGCAGCGCCTGCATGCGGCGCGCAGCAATGCGGTAACCATGGACATGGGTTTCGCTCGCTTCACGGCGCACCGCGCGAGCAGCATGGCGGTAGCTGGCAACCAGCACCCGGGCCTGCGCCAGCAAGGGATCACGCGTATCGGCAGTCATGATGTTCCCGGCAGATCAGTTGGTATGAAAGCCCTGGCCGCTCGGCGGCAGCGCCTCTTCATACTCCATCCGGGTCACCCGGGCGGTGCGCGGGCCATGTTCCAGCCAGCCCAGCATCATCTGTACCCCCTGCGTCGGCCCGCTGATGAGGATTTCCACCGACCCATCCTCCAGGTTGTAGGCATGGCCGCGCAGCCCCAGCTGCAAGGCACGCTCGCAGGTGAAGTAGCGAAATCCGACCCCTTGTACCTGCCCCCACACCCGAATGACAAACGATTGCTCTCCCATTTCTCACACCTTCTGCTTAAGAAAAAAATTCCCGAGACGATAATGAGCGCGACACTCCCTCTTCTGCAGGATGCAGCTCCATTATGAAAGAAGTTAAATTCCGCTGGGTTGACCGCTATCTCATTCACCTCACCATCAGTGAAAAATTCCACATCGCCTTCTGGCTTCCCCTGCTGATCATCGCCTTTCTCAGCTGGTATCTGCTGGCAAACAACCACGATCAGGAGATAAAACTCAAGGTTGAGCAGTTGCAGCAGCGGGTCGAGACCACGGCGCAACTGGTCAGCCAGCAGCCAACGCTCACTCTGCCAGCCGATCTGCGCATCCAGCCACAAGGGGTGAGCGGGCTCGAACAGCAGGGCGATCGCTACCGCTTCACCGCACCAGCGGGTCAGGCTGGCTATGTGACCGGCGAGCTCGACACCAGTACCTCCTCAATGTGGGATGATCAGGGCACCACGCTCACTATGATTGGCGCGCTGGCTGCCCTGATGGCACTGGTGATCCACTACATGATGACCTTTGTATCCGGTGCCCTGTACTCCACCAACAAGGCGCTGCAAACCGTGGCCGACGGCGATCTCACCTTCCGCCTCAACTTCTTCCCGGTACGCGACGAGTTCTCTACCCTGGCGGGCAGCATCGACCGCTTTACCGACCGCCAGCATCAGATCGTCAAGCTGGTCGAAGAGTCCGCCGAAGCGCTGACCATGGCCGCCGACGAGTTTCGCGACCACGCCAGTGAAGGCGAAAACATGGCGAGCGCCCAGCGCCAGCACATGGATTCGCTGGCCACCGCCATGGAACAGATGTCAGCCGCCATTCGCGAAGTGGCGCGCAATGCCAACGACACCCTGCAGCAGACCCGTCAATCGAGCGAAGAGGCGGCCAATGGCGCCAACCGGGTGGCCCGTACCATAGAGGCGATCCGCACTCTGGCCGACGAGATTGGCAACGCCTCCGGCGCAGTCGAGCGTCTGACCCACAATGCCAACCGCATCAACGAGGTGGTCAGCGTCATCAACGCCATCTCCCAGCAAACCAACCTCTTGGCCCTTAACGCCGCCATCGAAGCGGCCCGCGCCGGTGAGCAGGGACGCGGCTTTGCAGTAGTGGCCGACGAAGTGCGTACCCTCGCCAGCCGCACCCAGCAGGCAACGGTCGAGATCCAGAAGATGATCGAAGAGCTGCAAGCCGGCACCGGCGCCCTTAACGACATCATGGAGAAAACCGTGGGTCGCGCGGCCAGCAGCCAGCAACTCATCAGCGAGGTGGGGCTCGATATCGAGAAGCTGAGCAATCACAGCGATGCGGTACTGGAGATGAGCACCCAGATCGCCACTTCCAGCGAAGAGCAGAGCTCGGTGGCCGCCGAGATCACCCACAATCTGGATCAGGTACGCCATGAAGCAGCGCAGGTGGAGGAGTCTGCCAGCGCCTCGGTGGCTGGCACGCAGGGGCTGAAAGCCACCGCCAGCGAGCTGGCCCGGGCACTCAAGGGGATCAGGATCTGATCTGTCAGTCACATCCGGTTCGGGCACGCTGATGCACCGGGCCGTTTGAGTTTTACCTGCGGGCCACATAGAATGTGGCCCCTTTTCTTTTGACCATCTGGCAAACATCCATGAGCGCTTCCATCTATCTCGTCAAAGGCCGCGAAAAATCCCTGCTGCGTCGCCACCCCTGGATCTTCTCCAAGGGGATCGAGCGGGTTCAGGGCAACCCCATTGACGGCGATACCGTCGAGATCCTTACCCATGACGGCAAATGGCTTGCTCGTGGCGCCTGGTCGGGCAGCTCCCAGATCCGTGCCCGGGTCTGGACCTTCGACAAGGATGAGACAGTCGATCTCGACTTCTTTATCCGTCGTCTCAAATACGCACAAGAGTCCCGCGACGGGCTCATCAAGCGTCAGGGCCTCACCGGTTATCGCCTCTGCGCCGCCGAATCCGACGGTCTGCCGGGTCTGACCATCGATCGTTACGCCGATTTTCTGGTGTGCCAAATTCTCTCTGCCGGTGCCGAGTTCCAGCGCGAGCTGATAACGCAAGCACTGCGTACCCTCTACCCAGAGTGCAGCATCTATGAGCGCTCCGATGTGGCAGTGCGCAAGAAGGAAGGGCTGAAAGAGCGCACCGGCGTCATCTATGGCGAAACCCCGAACGAGCCCGTGGTCATCGAGGAGAATGGCGGCGTCAAGATACTGGTGGATATTCGCAACGGTCACAAAACCGGTTTCTATCTGGATCAGCGAGATAACCGTCAGGCTGCCGCCAAGTACACCGAAGGCAAGCGGGTGCTCAACTGCTTCTGCTACACCGGTGGGTTTGGCGTCTATGCCCTCAAGGGCGGCGCCAAGGAAGTGGTCAACGTCGATCTCTCCCAGAATGCACTGGATATCGCCCGTCAGAACGCCGAGCTGAACGGGCTGGATACCAGCAACACCCAGTTTGTCCGTCACGACGTGTTCAAGTTGCTGCGGGAATATCGCGAGAAGGGCGAGAAGTTCGACGTCATCGTACTGGATCCGCCCAAGTTCGCCGAGAGCAAGGCGCAGCTGCTGGGTGCCTGCCGCGGCTACAAGGATATCAACATGCTGGCGTTCCAGCTGCTGGCACCGGGTGGCGTGCTCTTGACCTACTCCTGCTCCGGCCTGATGGAGCAGAGCCTGTTCCAGAAGATCGTTGCCGATGCGGCGCTCGATGCCGGTCGCGATGCCCAGATCCTGGAGCTGCTCTCCCAGGCCTCCGATCACCCCATCGGTACTGCCTATCCGGAAGGCTTCTACCTCAAGGGTCTGGTGGTACGCGCCCGCTGATCGGCAACTACCCTCCCCTTGTGATCAATCAGGCCCCTTGTGGGCCTGATTGTTTTGCTTAACCCCTATAGACCTGCCCCTCGCCCCGTTGACCACCCTCTCTGCTTTATGGGGATTCTCTCTCCTCCTCTTTTCCTGCCTGCGTCCCACGTCTTTATCTGTTTAAATTTTTTTGCACAATAACTGCACATTTATGATTTAAATCACACCCGTATGACTCTCTTTTCCGTAGTGTGATCCCGCCTGCGGCAGCCAAGCCGGGGCAACCGTCCCATCAGGAGTGATGGACGGTACAACAACAAAAATCGATGTCAGGCCAAGCTGAACATCACAAGGGATCCCGTTATGAATCAATCATTGCCGCTGTTAACGCCGCTGCGGGGCATCGCTGCCCTGATGGTGGTGCTGTTCCATGCCCGCTTGCTGCTCTTTCCCCAGTGGATGGAGTCGATCGCAGGCCACACCCAACTCATCGAGAATGGCTACCTCTGGGTCGACCTGTTCTTTATTTTGAGCGGCGTGGTGCTGGCCCATGTCTATGGCGAGGCCTTCACCCGCACACCTCGCACCGTCAGCTATGGCCGTTTTCTCTGGCTGCGGCTGACCCGCGTCTATCCCCTCTATCTGGTGACCCTGCTGCTGCTGGTCGGCTGGGAGCTTTACAAGGCGCAGCACGGGGTGGGCTTCTACGCCGGCCCCTTGTTCAAGATGTGGGAGTGGGAAGGGATGCCCCCCTTCGGCTCCCCCTTCACCCCGGCCGAGGCGCTGCCGAGCGCCTTCCTGCTGCTGCAGGTGGTGACCGATCACGGGCTGACCTGGAACTTCGCCGCCTGGTCGCTCAGCGTGGAGTGGATCAGCTACCTGCTGTTCCCGCTGCTGATTCCGCTGGCGGTCACCCGCAGTCGCTGGAGCCATCTCGCCCCTCTGCTGGCGCTGACGGTGCTGGCCTTTATCGTGCACAGTCGGGGCACCCTGGATGTCACCAGCGGCGCCTTGGCGGTGGGGCGCGGGGTGAGTGAATTTGTGCTTGGCCTCTGGCTGCTGCCGAGGGTCAAGGCCGCAAAAGGCTTGCCCATGATGCAGCGAGATCTGCCGCTGCTGGTCGCCTTTGTGCTGCCCTTTGCGCTGATGCAGTTCACCATGACGCCGCAGCTGACACTGCTGCTGATCGCCTCCTACGTGCTGCTGATCTGGATTGCCGCCTGCCAGGGCGATCGCCAAAGCCCGCTGCTGCACCTCCTGGATAACCGCTTCACCAACTGGCTGGGGGATCTCTCCTACTCCATCTACCTGCTCCATGCGCTGGTGCTGCTCACCGGCTGCGAGCTCATCCACTATCTGGCACCGGGGCTCACCGAGTGGTGGTATGGCCAAACCAACCCGCTGCTGGGGGTAGTGGCCACCTTGCTGATGATGGCGGTACTGATCGGGCTCTCGGCGTTGAGCTACAACCTGCTGGAGCGACCACTGCAACGGCGCCTGCGCTGCTGGGGCAAGGCTCGCCAGCCGGTGCTGGAGCAAGCCGGCTAACCCTTTTTCGCCAACTGATAGCCCCGCAGAGGTTAAGCCAACCTCTGCGGGGCAAATCCACGAGAGCTCTCCCCCTGCCGATAACTGAGCGGCTCATGCCAGAGCCCTCCTCCCTAACCCTTCACCCGCCAATCCCCTTCGCTTTGTGTGAATTCCTGTTCGAACCAGAGGGGGCATTTGTGGCATAATGCCCTGTCCTGTGGCCCTTGGCGGGGCTGTGTTGGCGCATCTGTCGCCTCTTCTTCCCCGTCCTACCCGGCAGCCCTGCGTGACTGCCTGACATCACTGCTTCCAGAAGCAGCCAAGGCCACCTATTTTTGCGGCTCTTTACATGACGGTAGATGGCCGCGCATTGACCAAGATGGCTCCCGCAGAGCCTTTGCACACGGTGCACAAACAAGGGGTAAGTATGTCTTCCATTCGTCTGACCCAATACAGCCACGGCGCTGGCTGTGGCTGCAAAATCTCTCCCAAGGTGCTCGACACCATTCTCAAGAGCCAGATCCCGGGCTTCAACGACTCGACCCTGATCGTTGGCAACAGCAGCAAGGATGACGCGGCCGTGGTCGATATCGGCAACGGTCAGGGCATTGTCTCCACCACCGACTTCTTCATGCCCATCGTCGATGACCCCTTCACCTTTGGCCGCATCGCCGCCACCAACGCCATCAGCGATATCTACGCCATGGGCGGCAAGCCTATCGTTGCCATCGCCATCCTCGGCTGGCCCATCAATACCCTAGCGCCGGAAGTGGCCCAGCAGGTGATCGACGGCGGCCGTCAGGTGTGCCACGAAGCGGGGATTTCGCTGGCCGGTGGTCACAGTATCGATGCCCCCGAGCCCATCTTCGGCCTCGCGGTCACCGGTATCGTGCCTCTGGATGCCATCAAGCAGAACGACACCGCCAAGGTAGGTGACACCCTCTATCTGACCAAGCCCCTCGGTATCGGTATCCTCACTACCGCCCAGAAGAAGGGCAAGCTCAAGCCTGAACACGAGCAACTGGCCCCCAACGCCATGTGCACCCTCAACAAGATCGGTCAACGCTTTGCCGAGCTGCCGGGTGTCCACGCCATGACCGATGTCACCGGTTTTGGTCTGGCGGGCCATCTGCTGGAGATGTGCGAAGGATCCAATGTCAGCGCCCGCCTCGACTTCAAGGCGTTGCCGCTGCTGGACGAGGTGGATTACTACCTCACCGAGGGCTGCGTACCGGGTGGCACCCTGCGCAATCACGACTCCTACGGCCACAAGCTCGATGCCATGGACGATCGCACCCGCAACATCATGTGCGATCCGCAAACCAGCGGCGGCCTGCTGGTCGCCGTGGGGAAAGAGAGCGAAGCCGAGCTGCTCGCCATCGCGCGCGAAGCAGGCCTTGCGCTCTCGCCCATCGGCCAGATCAAGCCCCTTGAGGGCTCCCGCTTTATCGAGATTGTCCAATGAGTGAATTGCCACTGGCCACGGATTACGCCCAACTCTTTTTGGACGATGTGCCGTTGATTGATGTGCGCGCCCCCATCGAGTTCAAGGAGGGGGCCTTCCCCTGCTCGACCAATCTGCCCTTGATGACAGACGATGAGCGCGCCCAGGTGGGGACCTGCTTCAAGAAGCAGGGTCAGGCCGCCGCCATTGAGCTTGGACACAAGCTGGTGGGGGGGGCAGTACGTGCCGAGCGACTCGAAGGCTGGCTGGCGCAGTTGCGCCAGCAGCCCGATGCCGTGCTCTACTGCTTTCGCGGCGGCCTGCGCTCGCAAACCGTACAACAGTGGCTGGCTGAAGCGGGGATGACTCGCCCCCGCGTCGCCGGTGGCTACAAGGAGCTGCGCCGTTTTCTGATCGACACCCAGGACAAGGCTTCTGCCGAGTGTCACTGGAGCGTGCTGACCGGCATGACCGGCTCCGGCAAGACCCATATGCTCGATCAGGTGACCCAGGCGGTGGATCTGGAAGGACACGCCCATCACAGGGGCTCCTCTTTTGGTCAACTGCCCGGCGGCCAACCCAGCAACATCAACTTTGAAAACAACCTCGCCATCGAACTGCTCAAGCGCCGCCATCGCGGCGAGCAGACCTTCGTGGTCGAGGATGAGAGCCGCCTGATTGGCCGCTGCTGCCTGCCCCTCTCCCTCCATGAGGCCATGAGTCAGGCACCGCTGGTGGTGGTGGATGTTCCGCAAATCGATCGGGCCGAGCAGATCCGTGAAGATTACGTACACGATCTCTGGCTGCGCTATCAAGCCATGTATGGCCAAGAAGGGGGATGGCCGCTGTTTGCCGCCTACCTCACCGATGCGCTGGCCCGCCTCAAGCGCCGTCTTGGCGATCAGGCCCACCGTGAGCTGGATGCCCTGATGCAGACCGCTCTCACCGAGCAGGAGAAGAGCGGCGATACCGCGCTGCATCTGGCCTGGATCACCTTGCTGCTGACCCGCTACTACGACCCCATGTATCTCTACCAGCTTGGCAACAAGCAGGAGCGCATCGTGTTTCGCGGTGACAAGCAGGCCTGCCTCGACTATTTCGCCGAGCAGCATGCCAACGCGCTGCGCGGCTGACCCATTCCAAGAGAGGAACTCTATGTTGAAATTCGAGGTGATCCCGGTCACCCAGTTCGCCCAGAACTGCTCCCTCATCTGGTGTGACGAGACCCATCAGGCGGCCCTGATCGATCCGGGCGGCGAAGCGGACAAACTGCTGGCCGCCATCGCCAAGCGCGGCCTGACCCTGACCCACATCCTGCTGACCCACGGTCATCTGGATCACGTCGGTGCAGCCGCCGAGCTGCGGGAAAAAACTGGCGTCGCCATCACCGGCCCCCATAAGGAAGACGCCTTCTGGCTCGACATGCTACCCCAGCAGAGCCAGATGTTCGGCTTCGCCCATACCCCCGCGTTCACGCCGGATCGCTGGCTTGAGCAGGGTGACAAGGTGCAGCTTGGCCAGTGCGAGCTGGATGTCTACTTCTGCCCCGGCCACACCCCGGGCCATATCGTGCTGCTCTCCCAAGCCGAGCAGCTCGCCTGGGTTGGGGATGTGCTGTTTGCCGGCAGCATCGGCCGCACCGACTTCCCCCGTGGCGATCACGGCACGCTGATAAAGTCGATCACCGAGACCCTGCTGCCACTGGGTGACGAGATCGTCTTTATCCCGGGCCACGGCCCCAGCTCCACCTTCGGCCGCGAGAAGGCGAGCAACCCCTACCTGACCCAGCCTATCTGGTGATCAAAAAAGGCAGCGGTGTTCCGCTGCCTTTTTCACTCTTCCGCTATTCCCGCTGATACATGCCAAATTGATCGCGTGGCCAGATCGGCCACCCCATCATTGCCTCTCTCTGAATGTCGTCCAATAAAAAATCCCCACCCGAGGGTGAGGATTGATTCATAGGTGCAACAATCAGTGCACTTATTGTTCCAAAAGGTGACCGACCAGCTCATGGCGCCACCCTTGCAGCAGCATGGGTTTGTCGGCACGGGCACGCTCCGCATCTCCCATCCGCCAGCTCCAGGTGAAGTACTGGTGGATGATCTTCTTGCTGGCAATCAGCTCGGGCGGAATGTTGCTCGCCTTGGCCTTCTCCTCCACCAGTGCCTTGATCCGCTTGAGCTCGCCCTTGTACTGGGGATAGTCCACCAGCCGGCGAATGGGCTCGGGCCAGCTGTCGGGATCGCTCTGCTGCGCCCTGGCAACGATATCGAGCATCCGCTTGCCGTGGATCTTGATTTCGATGGGCGAGAGGCCGAGCTCGTTGAGATCGCGCAGGGAAGCGGCACGGCGCTCCGCTACCTTGAACAGGTGCAGCTCTTTGACCACAAAGTTCAGAGCCAGATCGCGGCGTACCGCCTCCTGCTGGCGCCAGGCGGCCAGTTCACGCAGGATGGCCAGCTCACGACGCCCCAGTTGCCAGGCGTTGACGATATCGAGATAGGCCTGGCGGGGATCGCTGCCCTGGGTCTTGCGGGCGGAGTGGCTGTGGCACTCCTGCTCGAACCAGGCAAACTTGCCGCTTTCACGCAATTTAGCCATCACCTTCTCGTAGAGCGGCATCAGGTAGAAGACGTCAGCCGCGGCGTATTCAAGCTGGCGCGGGGTCAGCGGGCGGGCCAGCCAGTCGGTACGGGCCTGATCCTTCTCCAGCTCCACGCCGAGGAACTCCTTGACCAGCGCACCGAAACCGACCGATACACCGTGGCCGAGGAATGCGGCAGCCAGCTGGGTGTCGTGCATCTGGTTGGGCAGATGGCCAGCCTGATGCTGGATCAGCTCCAGATCTTCACCGGAGGCGTGCAAAATGGCGATCTGCCCTGCCCGGCCAAGCCGCTGCCAGAGCGGAGCCAGATCGAGAGTAAGCGGGTCGAGCAGCGCCAGTTGCTGGCCGTCGTAGATCTGAAACAGGCCAAGCTGGGGATAATAGGTGCGGGTGCGAACGAATTCAGTATCGATAGCCAGGGGAACGTCGGCCAGAGAAGCGAGATACTGCTCAAGTTCGGCTTGCTGAGTGATAAGTTGATATTGCATCTGTGCCTGCGCGGTTGATCAGGGCCAAAAAGAAAAAACCGTGGGATGACCCACGGTTTTGCATCACTGCGACACACCAGAAAGCCCGGTGTAGCGCCTTACTGCTTGGCAATCTCCTCGTCACGCAGTACGCGGCGCAGGATCTTGCCCACATTGGTCTTGGGAAGTTCGTCACGAAATTCTACCAGTTTCGGCACCTTATAGGCAGTCAGATGTTTGCGGCAGTGGGCAATAATCTCGTCCTCCTGCAGCTTTGGATCTTTTTTGACCACAAAGATCTTCACCAGCTCGCCGGAGACCTTGTGCGGCACGCCGACTGCGGCTACTTCCAGCACTTTCGGATGGAGCGCCACCACATCTTCGATCTCGTTCGGATAGACGTTAAAACCGGAGACCAGGATCATGTCCTTCTTGCGATCGACGATCTTGAAGAAGCCCTGCTCGTCGCACACAGCGATATCACCGGTACAGAGCCAGCCATCCTGCATCACTTCGGCAGTGGCCTCGGGGCGCTGCCAGTAGCCGACCATCACCTGCGGGCCACGTACCTGCATCTCGCCCGGGGTACCGAATTCGTGGATCACCTGACCGTTGTCATCCACCAGACGGATATCGGTGGAGCAGACCGGCAGGCCGATGGAGCCGTTGTAATCGCTCAGATCGTAGGGGCAGACGCTCACCAGCGGCGAGCACTCGGTCAGGCCGTAACCTTCCAGCAGCGGGGTGCCGGTCAGCTTCTTCCACTGCTCCGCCACAGCCCGTTGCACCGCCATGCCGCCACCTATGGTGAGCTTGAGCTTGTCAAAGGCGATGCTCTGGAACTCGGCATTGTTGACCAGGGCGTTGAACAGGGTGTTGACGCCGGTGATGCAGGTGAAGGGGTATTTCTTGATCTCTTTGACAAAACCCGGGATATCGCGCGGGTTGCTGATCAGCAGGTTGTAACCACCAAGGCGCATAAAGAGCAGGCAGTTCACGGTCAACGCGAAAACGTGGTAGAGCGGCAAGGCGGTAACCACAAACTCCTTGCCCCGCTCCAACATGGGGCCATATACGCCGAGGCACTGCTCGACGTTGGCAATCATGTTGCGGTGAGTCAGCATGGCCCCCTTGGAGAGACCGGTAGTACCGCCGGTGTACTGCAGGAAGGCGAGATCTTCGCAGGCAATCTCCGGCTTGATGTACTGCTGATAACGCCCTTTGGCCAGCGCCTGGCGCATGGTGGTGGCGTGCGGCAAGTTGTATTTGGGTACCAGCTTCTTGACGTATTTCACCACGAAGTTGACCAGGGTGCCCTTGGCCAGACCCAGGTTGTCACCCATGCGGGTCAGGATGACGTGCTTGACCGGGGTGTCGTAGACCACTTTTTCCAGGGTATGGGCGAAGTTGGAGACGATGACGATGGCCTTGGCACCGGAGTCCTTGAGCTGGTGCTCCAGCTCACGCGGGGTATAGAGCGGGTTGACGTTGACCACTATCATGCCGGCACGCAGGATGCCAAACACGGCGATGGGGTATTGCAGCAGGTTCGGCATCATCACCGCGACCCGATCACCCTTCTCCAGCTTCAGCTCGTTTTGCAGGTAGGCAGCAAAGGCGCGGGACTGCTCTTCCAGTCGGCGGTAGGTGATGGTCTGCCCCATGTTGACGAAAGCGGGCTGGTCGGCGAACTGGCTCACTGAGGATTCAAACATCTCGACCAGCGAGCTGAACTGCTCCGGATTGATCTCGGCGGGGACCCTTGTGGATAACGCTTGAGCCAAACTTTTTCCACGAACTTCTCCTGCATAACTAGCACCTGTGCGCTCACTCTGTTGCCTCCGTCCCTGTTCACATCGATTTCAATCAACTGTTTTAAGCACGTACTCTAATGCCGCCCATATTTACACAGCGCAACATCAATTAACAGCAAATTAACAACGGAAAAATGTGAGGGGGATGACAAACCTGGAATTATAGAAAGCCGGTGATTCTACCGAACTTGACAAAAATTTACGATACAAACGGCGGTTGCTGCGCCATTTTCCATATGAAAATGGTGATTTCCCGGCAAAATCACCTGCTCTATCTGCCTGAAGGCCCCCTGTCGCAACTGCCACTGTGCCTCCAGCTCGGCAAATCCCTGTTCACCGCGGATAAAGAGCACCGGGCAGCAGATTGCCTTGATCAGCGCCTGCGCCTGTCCCTCGCTCATCCGAAGCGGCGAGAGATCCCGCAAGCGGGGATCGCTGCGCCAGTGCCAGCGCCCTGCCCGCTCCTCGAGCTGCCGCTCGCAGATAAGGCGCGCCGCCTCAGGCGTGATATCTGCCACCTTGCAGCGCGCCGCGACAGCTTCATCGATGGAGGCAAAGCCAGCCGCACTTCGCTCGCGGGTGCGGCTGCGATTGAGGATCGCTCTCCTTATCTGGGCGGGAACGTCCTCGTCAGGCTGCGTGAGCGGCCCGAGCCCCTCCAGCAGAATGAGCCGCTCTATCTGTTCGGGGAACACGCCGGCATAGGCAGAAGCGATGAGGGCGCCAAGGGAGTGGCCCAGCAGGACAAAACGGGGCCAGCCTGCAGCCTGAGTGATCTGGTAGAGATCGTCGAGCCAGTCGACAAAGACATAGGGCGTGGTTTTGTGATCGGAGTGACCATGCCCCGGCAGATCGACACACACCAGATGAAAATCATCAAGATACGGGACAAGAGGCAGAAAGCTGGCGCCATTGTCGAGCCAGCCATGCAGGGCTATCAACAGGGGCTTTTGTGGCAACTCGGGAGCCACTTGCCGGTTCTCGAGCAAGGCCACCCGGCGGCCATCCGCCAGGGTGACGAAACGCTCTTGCATCGGGGTACTCAAAGCGTGCTCCTAGCGATGCAGTGGCCGTCTTGGCCAGAAGGGATCGTAAAAGGGGTCGTAGAAGTAGGGATCCACATAGCGAACCTCCACCTCCTTGACCGGCGGCCACAACTTGCTCCCCGTTACATTGAGCACCGAGAAGCGATAGTTGTGCTCGCCAATCTGGCTGTCCACCGGTTTACCTATGGTGCCGAGCACCGTCAGGCTGCGCCCCTTGGCATAGAGGGTCGGGTCGACAAAACCCTTCATGATGGCCAGAAAACGGCCGGGGCTCTGCTCGGTCTGCTCCGGCACGCCGTTGGCCTGCAGCGGCAGATAGACCACCTCGATGACGCTCTGATCCGCCTTGTTGTGCACCGCGGAAATGATCCCGCTCCAGCGGGCAGGCTTGCCTTCCATACCGCCGAGGGCCGGCTGATAGGCCACCAGCTGGTTCTCCGGTTGATAGACCAGCTCCTTGGGCACCGTACTGCAGGCCCCGAGCAGCAGGGCTGTCGCCCCAATCACCATCGCACGTTTCAACATGTCACTCTCCTCTCGCCGAACGGCCCCAAGGCCACGACACAACCCATGACAGGGCGAGTCTCGGTGGCAGAGGCGACATGAAAGCCATGGCGCCTTTGCCCTTATTCGCGACCCGGCAGCTTTTTCCAGGTCACCTTGTCACGCAAATATACCGGGGTCGCCTGCTCGACCGCTACAGCTTCACCCGCCAGCCAGGCGGTGCGGGCCAGCGGCAACATGTCTTCTGCGGCCGGGAAACGCACCTGGCTGACCACCAGTTCGTCGGCAAGGCCCTTGAGGGTCTCACCGTAGGTCTCAAAACCGGTGCCGACACAGGTAAAGCAGCCAGAGTGCTTGCCACGGGCTTCCACCAGCGCGGCCGGGCCACTCACCACCTCTTCACCCACCAGCTGGATACGACCATCGATCAGCTCGTAGTGACCGAAATAGACCTCGTCCATGCGCGCATCGATGGCGGTCAGCACCCGCTCGGCCCCTTCCAACCGATGAGCCCCTTGCGCCATGGCCGCCAGAGTGGAGATGCCAATCAGCGGCACGCCAGCACCAAACGCCAGCCCTTGTGCGACGCCGATACCGATCCGCACGCCGGTAAAAGAGCCCGGGCCACGGCCAAAAGCGATGGCATCGAGCTTGTCCAAGGTTATCCCCGCTTCATCCAACAGAGCCTGAACCATCGGCAGGATCTTGCGGGTATGATCCCGTGGCGCCTCCTCCCAACGGGAGAATACCTTGTCACCCACCAGCAAGGCGGCGGAGCAGGCTTCGGTGGCGGTATCAACGGCCAGGATCTTCAACTCGTTCATGCTTTCCAATCTCTATAAAATCAGTCAATTACATAACGAGCAAGCGAGAGATGCTCGCCCGTTGTTCAAATCGTTTGTTAGCGACAATCCCCCGCCTGAACGGCTGCGACAGGCCACATGTCAGGCGGGTATATTCAACTGCGGTCAAAAAAATTGCCCAGCGTCGCCAGCTCGCGGGTTCGCGGAATGGCGGGCAAACTCTTGATGAAGGTGGCGCCGTAGGGTTTGTTGACCATGCGCGGATCACAGATAACCAGTACGCCGTGATCACTGCGATCACGAATAAGCCGCCCTACCCCCTGTTTGAGCGCAATCACCGCCTTGGGCAGCTGCAGCTCGGCGAAGGGATCACCGCCCTTTAACTTGCAATCCTCTACCCGTGCCTTGAGCTGAGGGTCATCGGGGCTCGCAAAGGGAAGCTTGTCGATGATAACACAGGAGAGCGCTGCGCCTCGCACGTCGATCCCCTCCCAGAAGCTGCTGGTCGCCACCAGCACGGCACGGCCATTCTCGACAAACTCCTTGAGCAGCCGCTGCTTGTTGTCCTCTCCCTGCAGCAAGACGGTACGGCCAATCTCCCGACGCAGCACCTCTGCCACCTGACGCATCACCTGATGGCTGGTGCAGAGGAAGAAACAGCCCCCCGGCGTTTTGTTGATCAGCGGGATCATCAGATTGGCCAGCTGCTCACCGCGGCCAAAGGCGTTGGGCTCGGGCAGGAAACGCGGCACGCAGAGCCGTGCCTGCTCGCCATAGTCAAACGGACTGTCGAGGATTAGTTCGGCGCTGCCCGTCAGTCCCAGCTCGGCCTTGAAGTGATCGAAACGTTGATCGACAGTCAGGGTGGCAGAGGTAAAGACCCAAGCCACCTCGGGGCGCAGCACCTCTGAGCCAAAGCGCTCGGCTACCGAGAGCGGAGTCAGGTTGAGGGTAAAGTGCAGCCGTGAGCAGTCATACCAGTAGGAGAATCCGGTCTGATTGACCGCCAGCACCTCGCCAAGGCGGGTGCGCAGCTCACTGATCCGCTCGAAGGCGTGATCCAGCTGTTCACCCCGTCCCAGCGCCAGCTTCAGCACTTCATAGCAGAGCCCGATGGCATCGTTAAGACGAGCCAGTGCCTGGCCCCAAAGCGGCTGACGCAGCATGTCACGGGTATTGCCGCGACCACCATCCACCCCAAAAGCGAGCCGCAGATCCTGACTGGCAATGGCAAGCCGGTCGGCAGCCTTGCCGAGCTGGGCCATGTCGTGGGCCTCGGCCCGATAGGCAAGCTGGATATCCTGTGCCAAATCCAGAATGGTACGGCTGCCCACCGACTTGCCAAAGTAGCTGGTGGCGATCTCCGGCAGCTGATGTGCCTCATCAAAGACATAGACCTGAGCTTCCGGTACCAGCTCGCCAAATCCGGTGTCTTTGACCGCCATATCGGCGAAGAAGAGGTGATGGTTGATCACCACCACCTGGGCGTCCATGGCGCGGCGGCGGGCCACCACCAGATGGCAGTCGTCGTAATAGGGGCAATCCCGACCGAGGCAGTTTTCATTGGTGCTGGTGACATGAGCCAGGATCTCGGCGCTCTCCTGCAGCCCCGGAATATCCCCCACGTCGCCGTTGTCGGTGGCGGTGAACCAGGACTTCACCTTGACCAGATCATTGAGCACTTCCGGTTTTTGCAGATGGGATTCGCTCAAGAGCCGGTTCATCCGCTCGATGCAGAGATAGTTGCTGCGCCCCTTGAGCAGGGCAACCGGCGGGGTGTAGGAGAGTGCGCCTGTGATGGTCGGGAGATCCCGATAGAAGAGCTGCTCCTGCAGGTTTTTGGAGCCGGTGCTGATCACGATCCGTTTGCCGGACTCCAGCGCAGGCACCAGATAGGCGTAAGTCTTGCCGGTACCTGTCCCCGCCTCCACCAGCAAGCGACCATGATTCTTGATGGTGCGGGCGACCGCCTCGGCCATCTCCAGCTGGGGAGCGCGAGCTTTGAAACCGTCGATATGGCTGGCCAGAGGGCCATCTGGCTTGAACAGGGTCTGGATGGTCAAAGGGGCGTCCCGCGGTCAAAGCGGCCATTATGCCAAAAGTGCGGCAAAAGCGGGACAGATAATCTGCTTAGACGAAGAGATCGATCTGGTGGTCGGGATCCGGCTTGTGATCACTATCCTCCACCTTCTGCTGATCGTTCTTTTTCTGGCTATAAGCCTGCTCGCGCTGCTGGGAGTCACTGTTGTCAGTGCTGGTCTTGCGCAGCTGATGCTTCTTGCTGATCTGGTTCACTTCCCGCTTGATCTCTTCGCTACCGGGGGTGGCGGGGGCCCGGGGCAAAATGGGGAACAACAGGTCTTGGCTCGGCATGATACGAACTCCTGCAAGGGGTTATTGTCTAGTTATCGACCAGAAAACCGTTTTCTCAACTTTAATCGACCAAATCACATTTTCCGGTTGCTTTTTCCGTCAAGGCAGGTAGTTTAAATCGGGCGTCAACAACGACATCTTATTTGTAAAGGATTGATTACATGCAGTTCACCAGCCTGAAGACTCATCACCACCATCATCATCCCGAATAGTCTTTCAGGAGGTTGACAGCTGGAAGACACGTTACTGGTGACTTCCAAAAGGACCGCAAGATTCATAAACCCTCGGAAGCACCCACTTCCGAGGGTTTTTTCGTTTTTGACTAGAAGGAAATCGAGCAATGGAAACACAACGTCTGCGTATCGCCATGCAAAAGTCCGGTCGTCTTAGCCAGGACTCTCAGGCCCTGTTCAAGAGCTGTGGCCTCAAGATCAACCTGCGCGAGCAGCGCCTTATCGCCCATGTCGAGAACATGCCCATCGATATCCTGCGGGTGCGCGATGACGACATCCCGGGGCTGGTAATGGAAGGGGTGGTCGACCTTGGCATCATCGGCGAGAACGTGCTGGAAGAGGTGCAGCTGATCCGCGCTTCTCAGGGTCAGCCCTTTGCGGTCAAGACTCTCAAGCAGCTCGATTTTGGCGGCTGCCGCCTCTCGCTCGCGGTGCCGGAAGACGTAACCTACACAGGGCCAGAGAGCTTGGCTGGCAAACGCATCGCCACCTCCTATCCCGGGCTGCTCAAGCGCTTCTTCGACGAAAAGGGTCTCGGCTTCAAGAGCGTGATGCTGGGCGGCTCGGTGGAAGTGGCGCCCCGCGCGGGTCTCGCCGATGCCATCTGCGATCTGGTCTCCACCGGTGCAACCCTGGAAGCTAATGGCCTGAAAGAAGTAGAGGTGATCTACCGCTCCAAGGCGGTACTGGTACAGTCCCCCAACCCCTTGTCCGATGCCAAGCAGAAACTCATCGACAAACTGCTGCCCCGTATTCAGGGGATGCAGCAGGCGCGCGAGAGCAAATACATCATGCTGCACGCCCCCAAAGACAAGCTCGATGCCATCACCGATCTGCTGCCGGGTGCCGAGCGCCCCACCATCATGCAACTGGCCGGTGACACCAATCAGGTGGCCCTGCACGTCGTCTCCAGCGAGACCCTGTTCTGGGAAACCATGGAGCAGCTCAAGGCGCTCGGTGCCAGCTCCATTCTGGTGCTGCCCATCGAAAAAATGATGGAATAAGGAAGGGACATCATGCAGACCCTGATCTGGAAGACCCTCTCCCCCGCCCAGCAGGCCGATGTACTGACCCGGCCCGCTCTCAATGACGAGGCCGATATCGGCGCCGTGGTCAAAGAGATCATCGCAGCGGTGCGAAGCCGTGGCGACGAGGCCCTGCGCGAGCTGAGCCAGCGCTTCGAGCGTGCCCCCCGTGAACAGTTGCGCGTCAGCGAGGATGAGATTGAAGCCGCCTGCGCACGGCTGGATGGCGAGATAAAAAGCGCCATCGAAGCGGCGATTGCCAATATTCGCACCTTCCACGCCGCACAACTGCAGCCGGTGGTACGAGTCGAGACCCAGCCAGGGGTGGTGTGCGAGCTGCGCACCCAGCCCATCAGCCGGGTCGGCCTGTATGTGCCGGGAGGCAGCGCACCGCTCCCCTCCACCGTGATGATGCTGGCTATTCCGGCTGCTATCGCCGGTTGCCGTGAAGTGGTGCTCTGCACCCCGTCTCCGGCGAGCGACGAGATCCTGTTTGCCGCCCGCGCCTGCGGCGTCGAGAAGGTGTTCGCCATCGGCGGCGCCCAGGCCATCGCGGCAATGGCGTACGGCACAGAGAGCATTCCCAAGGTGGACAAGATCTTCGGACCGGGTAACGCCTATGTGACCGAAGCCAAGGGGCAGGTATCCCGCGACTGGCGCGGCGCCGCTATCGACATGCCGGCCGGCCCCTCCGAGGTGCTGGTGATCGCCGACGAGAGCGCCAACCCCGCCTTCGTGGCGGCGGATCTGCTCTCCCAGGCCGAGCACGGCCCCGACAGCCAGGTGGTGCTGGTCACCACCTCGCCGCTACTGGCCGACACCATCGCAGGGGAAATCAAGAGCCAGCTAACCAAGCTGAGCCGCCGCGATATCGCCGCGCAGGCGCTCGGCAGCAGTCTGGTGATCCTCTGTGACGATCTGGCAGAAGCCTGCGCCATCTCCAACGCCTATGCGCCGGAACACCTGATTGTGCAGACCCAAGCGCCTCGTGACCTGCTGGATAAACTCGAGAACGCCGGCTCCATCTTTCTGGGAGCATGGACCCCCGAGTCGGTCGGCGATTACGCCAGCGGCACCAATCACACCCTGCCCACCTATGGCTATGCCCGCACCTGCTCCAGCCTTGGCCTCGCCGATTATCAGCGCCGCTACACGGTGCAGGAGCTGAGCGCCGAAGGTATTCGCGGCCTTGGCCCTATCGTCGAGCGCATAGCCGAGGCCGAAGGGCTCGATGGCCACAAGAACGCCGTCACCCTCAGGTTGAACGCCCTGGCCGCCGCGCCCCAACCAACAGCACAGCAGAAGGATTTGTCATGAGCATTGCCAATCTGGCGCGCCGCGTGGTGCGGGCCCTCACCCCCTATCAATCTGCTCGCCGCATTGGCGGCAAGGGCCACGTCTGGCTCAACGCCAACGAGGCACCGCAGGCCTATCCCTTCACCATCGAGGGGAGCCGCCTCAACCGCTACCCCGAGTGTCAACCGGCCGAGGTGGTGAATAGCTATGCCGCCTATACCGGGGTTAATCCGGATCAGGTGCTGGTGAGCCGCGGTGCCGACGAGGCCATCGAGCTCTTGATCCGCACCTTCTGCGAAACGGGTGAAGATCAGATCCTCATCTGCCCGCCCACCTACGGCATGTACGCCATCAGCGCCGAAACCTGTGGCGTTGGCATCGTCGAGCAGCCGCTGACCGCCAGCCGCCAACCGGACTGGCCCGCCATCGCCGATCGCCTCAGTGATGTGAAACTGGTGTTTCTCTGCTCCCCCAACAACCCCACAGGGGATCTGGTGGGTCGCGACGGCCTCATCGCCCTGCTGGAAAAAGCGCGGGATCGCGCCATCGTGGTGGTGGACGAGGCCTATATCGAGTTCTGCCCCGAGGCGTCCGTGGTGGACCTGCTGGCCCGCTTCCCCAATCTGGTGGTGACCCGCACCCTCTCCAAAGCCTTTGCTCTGGCGGGGATCCGCTGCGGCTTTACACTGGCAAGCCCCGAGGTGATCGCCATGCTGGCCAAGGTGATCGCCCCCTATCCCATCCCCGAGCCCATCGCCCAGATCGCGGCACAAGCCCTCTCCCCCATGGGACTGGAGCTGATGCAAGAGCGAGTGATAGAGCTCAACAAGCAAAAAGCCGCCTTCAAGGCAGAGCTGACCAAGCTTGCCTGCGTGAAGGAAGTATTCGAGGACAAGGGCAACTTCGTGCTGGTGCGCTTTGTGGATGGCGCCGCCGTCTTTGCCGCCATGAAGGCCGCCGGCATCATTCTACGGGATTTCTCCAGCAAGCCGGGTCTGGACAACAGCATTCGCGTCACCATCGGCTATCAGAGCGAGATGGATGCCGTGCTGGCGGTACTGCGTGATCTGCCCTCTCCCACTTTGTAAGACAAGGATGTAGCGATGAAGACCCCGTTTTTGTTTATCGACCGCGACGGCACCCTGATTGAAGAGCCGGTGACCGACAAGCAGGTGGATAGCCTCGCCAAGCTGCGCTTCGAACCCATGGTCATTCCTGTGCTGCGCGAGTTGCAGGCCGCTGGCTACGTGCTGGTGATGGTGACCAACCAGGATGGACTGGGCACCGCCAGCCTGCCGTTGGAGAACTTCCAGCCGCCCCACGACCTGATGATGCACCTGTTTGAATCGCAAGGGGTGAAGTGGGAACAGGTGCTGATCTGCCCCCACTTCCCCACCGACGGCTGCAGCTGCCGCAAGCCCCACCTCGGGCTGGTGAAGGAGTATCTCGCCTCCGGTCGTATCGACTTTGCCAACTCCTTCGTGATTGGCGATCGCCAGACCGATCTGCAGCTTGCCGAGAACATGGGCATTGGCGGTATTCGCTACCACCCGCAAGATCACGACTGGCTCGCCATCCGTGATCAGCTGTTATCCAAGGGGCGCGTAGCCTCGGTGGAGCGCTACACCAAAGAGACCCGCATCCAGGTTGCGGTGGATTTGGACCCTTCTGCCACAAACAAGAGCGGCGGCAACCAGATCGCCACCGGCATCGGCTTCTTTGATCACATGCTGGATCAGATCGCCACCCACGCCGGTTTCCAGCTCAAGCTGAACGTCAGCGGTGATCTGCATATCGACGATCACCACACGGTAGAGGATGTGGGGCTGGCGCTGGGTCAGGCGCTGCGTCAGGCCCTTGGCAACAAGCGCGGCATCGGCCGCTTCGGCTTTGTGCTGGCGATGGACGAGGTGCAGGCAGTGATCGATGCGCGTCCGCTGACCGAGCAGGAGGTGAGCACGGCGCTGGACTTGAGCGGTCGCCCCTACTTCGTGTTCGACTGCCCGAGCGGCTTTGGCCGCGACAACGTGGGCGAGATGGCCACCGAGATGGTGCCCCACTTCTTCCGCTCGCTGTCGGACGCCATGGCCATCACCCTTCAGATGAAGGTGGGCAGCGGCAACACCCACCATCAGGTGGAGGCGCTGTTCAAAGGCTTTGGCCGTGCCCTGCGTCAGGCCATTCGGGTGGAAGGGAGCGAGCTTCCCTCCAGCAAGGGAGTGCTGTGATGGATGTGAGCAAGCAGAAGCTGGCCATTATCGACACCGCATTGATGGTGCGAATCTCGCCAATCGATATGAGTAAGGGCAGACGATGAACAATCAAAAACTTGTCATCATCGACACCGGCTGCGCCAATCTGGCCTCGGTCAGAATGGCGTTCGAGCGCCTCGGCGTACAGCCACTGGTCTCCAGCCTGGCCGCCGATATCGAGCAAGCGGACAAGCTGATCCTGCCCGGTGTCGGCACCGCGGTAGCCGCCATGAAGAACCTCAATGAGCGCGGGCTGGTGCCGCTCATTCGCGCCGCCAAACAGCCGCTGCTGGGCTTTTGCCTCGGCATGCAGATGCTGGCTGAGGCCTCCGAAGAGAGCATGAGTGCCGATGGCAGTGAAGGCGATCTCATCGACTGCCTTGGCATAGTGCCGGGCAAGATCCGGCTGATGGAGGTCGGCAATCTGCGCCTGCCCCATATGGGCTGGAACCAGATTGAGCACGACGAGACCCATCCTCTGCTCAAGGGGATCCCGAGCGGCAGCTACTTCTACTTCGTCCACTCCTATGCGCTGGAGGTGACCGAGGCGACGCTGGCGACCTGTGACTACGGCCAGCCGTTTACCGCCATCGTCGGTGGGGTTGCAGAGCACAGCAACTTCTTCGGCGCTCAATTCCACCCGGAGCGCTCAGGCGCAGCCGGTGCCCGTTTGCTGCAAAATTTTCTGGAGCTTTGAATGATCATTCCCGCAATTGACCTTATCAACGGTCAAGTAGTTCGCCTCTATCAGGGGGACTACGAGCAGAAGACCGAATACAGCAGCAGCCCGCAGGCCCGCTTCGATGAATATGTCTCCCAGGGGGCGGTGCAGCTCCATCTGGTGGATCTGGACGGTGCCAAGGATGCCAAGGCGCGCCAGCTGCCCCTGCTGACCCAACTGCTGTCGGCCACCGAAGCACCGGTGCAGGTCGGTGGCGGCGTGCGCACCGAACAGGATGTGGCAGACCTCTTGGCCGCCGGTGCCAGCCGGGTGGTGATTGGCTCCACCGCCGTCAAATCCCCGGATCTGGTGGCGAGCTGGATGGAGAAATATGGCCCCGAGCAGATCGTGCTGGCGCTGGACGTCAATATCGATGAGCAGGGCAATCGCCATATCGCGGTAGCAGGCTGGCAGGAGAACAGCGGTGTGACCATCGAGGCGCTGATCGAGCGCTTCCTCCCCGCCGGGCTCAAGCATGTGCTCTGCACCGATATCAGCCGTGACGGCACCTTGGCTGGCACCAACGTCGAGCTCTATCGTGATCTCTGCGCCCGCTACCCGAGCGTCGCCTTTCAGGCCTCCGGCGGCATTGGCGGCATCGCGGATATCGAGGCACTCAAGGGCTCCGGCGTCAAGGGGATCATCCTTGGCCGCGCCCTGCTGGAGGGTAAGTTCTCGGTAGGTGACGCCATCGCCTGCTGGCAAGCTCCCGCAGCCGATACCACAGGAGGCAACTGATGCTGGCAAGACGTATTATCCCCTGCCTCGACGTGAAAGATGGCGTGGTGGTCAAAGGGGTGCAGTTTCGCAACCACGAGGTGATGGGCGGCATTGTCGAGTTGGCCCGCCGCTACGCCGAAGAGGGCGCTGACGAACTGGTGTTCTATGACATCACCGCCTCCAGCGATGCCCGGGTGGTGGACAAGAGCTGGGTGAGCCGGGTAGCGGAGGTGATCGATATCCCCTTCTGCGTCGCCGGTGGCATCAAAAGCGTGGAAGATGCCCGCCAGATCCTCGAATTTGGCGCCGACAAGGTCTCCATCAACTCCCCGGCCCTTGCCGATCCCACCCTCATCAGCCGACTGGCCGAGCGCTTTGGCGTGCAGTGCGTGGTGGTGGGCATTGACTCCTACTTCGACGCCGAAACGGGCCACTATCAGGTCAAACAGTTTACCGGTGACGAGAGTCGCACCCGCACCACCGCCTGGCACACTCTCGATTGGGTGCAGGAGGTGCAAAAGCGCGGCGCGGGCGAAATCGTGCTGAACGTGATGAATCAGGACGGCATGCGCCAAGGTTATGATCTCGACCAGCTCAAGCTGGTGCGCAGTGTCTGCAAGGTGCCGCTGATTGCCTCCGGCGGCGCCGGTGCCATGGCGCACTTTCGCGATGCCTTTACCCTCGCCGATGTGGACGGGGCGCTGGCCGCCTCTGTGTTCCACAAGGGCCTTATCCCCATTCCCGAATTGAAACGCTGGCTGAAAACCGAAGGAGTCGCCATCCGTGAATAACTTCTCTGATAACATACAAACAACCGCCAGTGCGCGCCCCCTTGCCGAACAACTCGATTGGGCAAAATGTGACGGCATGATCCCTGCCATCGTCCAACACGCCGCCAGCGGCGAGGTGCTGATGCAGGGCTTTATGACACGCGAGGCGCTGGAAAAGACCCAGACCACCGGTCAGGTCACCTTCTTTAGCCGCAGCAAACAGCGACTGTGAACCAAGGGTGAAAGCTCGGGCAATGTGCTCCAACTTGTGGCCATCAGCACCGACTGCGATCAGGACTCTCTGCTGATCGCCGCCAACCCCGTCGGCCCCACCTGCCACAAGGGCACAACTTCCTGCTTCCATGGTCACCCACTGCCGCCGCTCGGCTTTCTGGCGGAGCTGGAGCAGGTGCTGGCTTCTCGCAAAGGGGCCGATCCGGCCACCAGCTACACCGCCAGCCTCTACGGCAAAGGCACCAAGCGCATCGCCCAGAAGGTAGGTGAGGAAGGTGTTGAAGTGGCACTGGCCGCTATGGCCAAGGATCGGGAGGAGCTCATCAACGAATCCGCCGATCTGCTCTACCACCTGACCGTGCTGCTGCAAAATGAAGGGCTGGGATTACAAGATGTCGTGCAGCGGCTTTATGAGCGGCATCAAAAATAGTGTTCATCAGCAAAGCTGGGATTAAAACCCCGGCTTTCTTACTTGTTTGCCACTCCTTCCCACGCACGTTGTCATTCAGCTTCCATCATTCACAGAAGGCAGGACTCAGCTGATTTCCTTCGATATCAGAACATGACAATAACTGTGTGATATACCGCAGATCCCTCACAAAATCCGCGAAAATTGAGGGGGATAGTGCTTAATTTAAAGCAGTTGATGGAAATGTTCGTCACTGTTCGAACTCCATCGTTTCTGCTCAAGGATGACCAGACAAACATGAAGGCTCCCTCCTTCTCTACCCGATTGCAGCATGAGCTGGATCACCTTAAATCCATCTTTAACGAGACGGGCGCCTACATGTTTACCAAGGATCTGGAGGGGCGCTACACCTATGCCAATCAGGCAGTCCTCGACCTGTTTGGTTGCTCACTGAGCGAGTTGCAGGGGCAGGATGACAGTGCCTTCTTCGATCTGCATATTTCGGATTCCATCTCCCGCAACGACCGGCTGGTACTGGAACAACAGGTTGCGATCGCCAGAGAAGAGGTGAACTACCTCAAACTCACCGGAGAAAAGCGGGTTTACTGGAGTGTAAAGAAACCGCTCTACGACGGTGAGGGACAACTTATCGGACTATGCGGCATCTCCACCGACATCACAGAGCAAAAACTGATAGAAGCGCGGCTGGCCGAGCAGCACCAGTTGCTGGAGATCATCCTCGCCAATGTCGATGCCCATATCTACATGAAGGACAGTCAGCACCGCTTTCTTTACGTCAATCAAAAGGTCGCCGAGCTGCTTGGCCTTCCTGCCGAGCAGATCATCAACCGGCGCGATGATGAGGTGTTCCCGGCTGCCAGCGCCTGCCAGCTGTGGCGGCTGGACAACCGGGTATTCGAAACGGGAGAACTGCAAGCCGGCGAAGAGACGCTGACCGATATCGAGGGCAATCAGCACTACTACTGGTCGGTCAAGGTACCCTTTCTGCTGGGGGATGGCACCCCGACCCTGATCGGTATCTCCTCAGATATCACCGAACTGCACCAGCTCAAGGAGCAGCTGCACCAGCAGTCGGTACGCGATGGCCTCACCGGCCTCTACAACCGCCGCTTCTTTTTCGAGATGTGCGAGAAGAACCTCAGTCTGGACATGCGCCACCACCTCACCTCGGTGCTGATGGTGCTGGACGTGGATCAGTTCAAGTGCATCAACGATCGCTTCGGCCATCCCCTTGGGGATAGCGCGCTGATGCATCTGGGCAGGGTGATGCAATCGGTGCTGCGCAGCGAAGATGTGCTGGCTCGTATCGGCGGCGACGAATTCGCCATTTTACTGCCCAATACCACCCTCCAGGCCGCCGCATCTCTAGCCGAGCGACTGCGCCTGCAGGTGATGCAAAGCCCACTGCCCCTGCCCGATGGGGATGAGCTGGTCATCACCATCAGCGCCGGACTGGTGGAAAATGGCGAGGGGGAACTGATGGAGAGCCTCTACGCCCGCGCCGATCAGATGCTCTATCAGGCCAAACAGAGCGGCCGCAACTGCGTCGCGTGCAAGGTGCGATAGCTGGCGGCCAGTCAGGCTCTCCCACTTCCCTTGCTGCATTTATCCCGACAGCTTATCCACCCTATTGCACGCTGCTTTTACTCACGCCCGATTAGCGCCTAGCCCAGCTGTTTGCGCAGCACAAACTTTTGCACCTTGCCGGTGGAGGTCTTCGGCAACGGGGTGAAGATGATGCGCTTGGGCGCCTTGAAGTGGGCCATCTGCTCGCGACAAAAGGCGATAAGCTCCGCCTGGGTGGTCTCTCGCCCCTCTTTCAATTTCACGAAGGCGCAGGGCACCTCCCCCCACTTCTCATCGGGCATGGCGATCACTGCCGCTTCGTCCACATCGGGATGGCGATAGAGCACATCTTCCACCTCCAGACTGGAGATGTTTTCCCCTCCGGAGATGATGATGTCCTTGGATCTGTCCTTGATCTCCACATAACCGTCCGGGTGCCACACCGCCAGATCGCCACTGCGAAACCACCCCTCCGCCATCGCCTCGGCGCTGGCAGAAGGGTTCTTGAGATAGCCCTTCATCACCACATTGCCGCGCAGCACGATTTCGCCCATGGTTTTGCCATCTTTGGCCACCGGCTCACCACTGACCGGATGGACCACCCGCATCTCCCCCTGCAGGGGGGATGCTACCCCCTGCCGTGCCTTGAGACGCGACAGCATGGTGGCATCCTGACCTTGCCAACTTCTTTGCGGTTCGCACAACACGCAGGGGCCATAGGTTTCGGTGAGACCATAGACGTGGGTCACGGCGATCCCCATCGCTTCCATACCGGCGATCACGGTGGCGGGAGGCGCTGCGCCAGCGGTCATCACCTTGATGGGGTGATCCAGCCCCTGCTTGAGCGCCGGATCGGCATTGTTGAGCATATTGAGCACGATGGGCGCAGCGCAGAAGTGGCTCACCTTGTGCTCGTGCAACGCCTCATAAATGGCGGCCGCCTGCACATGACGCAGGCAGATACTCACCCCGGCAGTGGCCGCCAGCGTCCAGGGGAAACACCAGCCGTTGCAGTGAAACATCGGCAAGGTCCAGAGATAGACGGGGTGTTTGGGTAGCTCCCAGGAGAGCACATTGTTGATGGCATTGAGGTGGGCGCCACGGTGGTGATAGACCACCCCCTTGGGATTGCCGGTAGTGCCGGAGGTGTAGTTAAGGGAGATGGCCTGCCACTCATCTTGCGGCAGCCAGCCAGGCTCATCCCCATTCCCCTCTGCAAGAAACGCCTCATAGTCGAGGTCACTGATCAGCGCCCCCTCCCGGTAGAGGGGATCGTCGATGGCGATGACCAGCGGTTGGCTCTCCAGCAGATCCAATGCCTTGCGCACCACAGGGCCAAACTCCCTGTCCACCAGCACCACCTTGCTCTGGGCATGCTGGAAGATAAAGGCCATCGACTCGGCATCGAGCCGGGTATTGATGGTGTTGAGCACGGCGCCGCTCATGGGCACCCCGAAGTGAGCCTCAAACATCGCCGGGATATTGGGCGCGACGATGGAGACGGTATCCCCCTCCCCGATACCGTGAAGCCGCAGGGCAGAGGCCAGCTGGCGGCAACGGCGGGCTGTCTGAGCCCAGCTCTGGCGCAACGGGCCGTGGATCAGCGCCGGATAGTCGGGGTAGACCCGCTCAGCCCGTCCCAGAAAGCTGATGGGGGTCAGCGCCTCGTAATTGGCGGGATTTTTTTCCAGATCGCGCTGATAGATGTTCTGCTCTGTCATCGGGTTCCTTCCTCGCAGGTAGCAAAAGCGGTGCGCTCCAGGGAGCGCCGGCAACCATCGTCTGGCATCCTGCCAGATGGTGCTCGTATCGGGGATCACAGCCTACCGCGAGGTGATGGCCACAGGTATTAGCAAAACGTCTTAGAGGCGCTGCGCCGACGACGCTAATCTGACCGAACTGCATTCTGGTGCCTGTTTTTTCAACGACAAATGTCGACGGCCAATATCCTCAGCATAAAACCCGCCAAATAATGAATACGCTGATATTGGCATGCAACCAAACCATATTAGGTTGCAGGAGGATTAATATTGACATATTAACCAAGATCGCTTGCACGGATATTTATGGCATAAACAAGCGTGTCTATTTATTGCCAATGAATTAATAACAAACCTCCCATTAAATATATTTTGTGACGGCTTCCATAAAGCAGGCCCGCAGCGCTGTTCATGCGTCCCCTTGGCGGGTTATGGTTTCTTGGTGAAACAATCTACCGGATGTTCAATATCAGGCCAGATTTCTCGCCATACGATGCACCACAACCAGTGAGTTTACGCACTCCCGCTGCATGACGAAGGAACCCTATCGACCCGATATTCCGCCGAGCCCGAACCTGCTTTATCGAGGAGCATTTTATGTGTGTCGAGCCGAATACCCAGACCCGCAGACAATTTCCCACCGCGTTTACCATTTTGTTTTTGATCATGTTGTTGGCCATCGGGCTGACCTGGATAATTCCGGCGGGAGCCTATGCCAAGCTCTCTTATAATGCCGCCAGCCATATGCTGACCATCAATACGCCGCAAGGGGAAATCCGGCGAGTGCCCGCCACTCAGGATGAACTGACCAGACTCGACATCAATATCGGGGTGGAGCAGTTCGTCAACGGCACCATCCGCAAGCCCATCGCTATCCCCGGTACCTATGAGCGGCTGGCCCAAGCACCGAAGGGGCTCTCCGACGTGGCGGTGAGCATGGTCAAGGGCACCATAGAGGGGGCCGACATCATTGTCTTCATCCTGGTACTGGGGGGACTGATCGGCGTCATCAACAAGACCGGCGCCTTCAATTCCGGGCTGGTCGCCCTCTCGCGCAAGACCCGGGGCAATGAGTTCCTGTTTGTGGCGCTGGTCTGCTTTGTGATGGCGTTGGGGGGCACCACCTGTGGGCTGGAGGAAGAGGCTGTCGCCTTCTATCCCATCCTGGTGCCCATCTTTCTGGCGCTCGGCTATGACTCCATTGTCTGTGTGGGGGCCATCTTCCTTGCCGCCTCCATGGGCACCACCTTCTCTACCATCAACCCCTTCTCGGTGGTGATCGCCTCCAACGCCGCCGGCATCCCTTTTACCGAGGGGCTGATCTTTCGCGCCGTCGGCTGTCTAGTGGGCACCCTGGTGGTAATCGGTTATCTCTACTGGTACTGCAAGAAGATCAAGGCCAACCCGGCCTTCTCCTACACCTATGAAGATAAAGAGAGCTTCCGGGCCCGCTTCCTGAAAGAGGGCTCTCTTGATGAAGGGTCCCCTTCACCCTGCGCCGCAAGATCATCCTGACCCTGTTTATCCTCGCCTTTCCGCTCATGGTATGGGGCGTATCTATGGCTGGCTGGTGGTTCCCACAGATGGCGGCCTCCTTCCTTGCCGTCGCCATCATAATTATTTTCATTTCGGGCCTGAAAGAGAAAGAGGCGGTCGAAGCCTTCACCCAAGGGGCGTCGGAACTGGTGGCGGTATCGCTTATCATCGGGTTGGCGCGGGGGGTAAATCTGGTGCTGGATCAGGGGATGATCTCGGACACCATCCTGGCCTATGCCTCCAGTCTGGTGGCCGGCATGCACGGCGCCGTGTTTGCGGTGGCGCAGATGCTGGTGTTCACCCTGTTGGGGCTGGTGGTGCCCTCCTCCTCGGGGCTCGCAGTGCTCTCCATGCCCATCATGGCGCCGCTGGCAGATACCGTGATGATCCCCCGCTATATCGTGGTATCAGCCTACAACTGGGGGCAATACGCCATGCTGTTCCTGGCCCCCACCGGACTGGTGCTGGTCACTCTGCAGATGCTCGGCATCCAGTTCAACAAGTGGGTCAAGTTCGTGCTGCCCATGGTGGGCTTTGTGCTGGGATTTGGCGCCCTGATGCTGGTGGCGCAGGTGATGATGGCCTGATTGGATAGCTTTGTGCTTCCCCAACAAAACACCCCGTGCTAGGCGCGGGGTGTTCTCTTGTCAGCCTTAATGACGTACCCGCCCCTGTTGACGGAAGCAGTAGAGTTTGAGACTGATGTCGGCCAGCTCAGCAGGCAACTCTTCACCCTGCTCGGCAAGTGGCTGATAGAGAGAGGCGAGCAGGCGCTCCGCTTGCTGCACCGTGATGATGTTGGCCTGAATGGCCGGGGTGATCCACCTGGGTAACATTGACATATCTCCCCCCTCATTGCTCCGGTTCGGAGGTGGTCTCCTGTCTGGCGCGACCCCTTGGTGCCTAACGCCCCACTCTCCTTACCCCAATCCAAGCAAAAGGCTTGCCGTATTCTCTTATCGGCACAAAGACGATCTGGCTGCAGTGTTTTATCAATGAGTTGGCGGCAGCATATGGGGACTCACACTCTCCACTTGACCTCGCGGGCGGAAGCAGTTTGCCACGTGCCAGACAACCGTCATTTTTTCATTGCAAATTGCGACTCATAATGGGCCGTTCACCCCCTCACCTCCTTTTCAATATCGCCAAAATGGTCATTTTTACGGCGCTGTCGCCAAAGTCAGACACTTTTTCATGGTGGCTGTTTTTTGACCTTGTCACCGGCTGTCGCACCCTCGTCCCTCTCGCCTTGTCCGCTGTAGCGGCTATGACAAGATGGCGCCAGATTGGAACAGCTCGAATGGACATTGCAGGAGAACAACAAAATGAACAGATCCATGATGGCAGGTATCGGTATTGGCGTCGCTTCCGCACTGGCGCTGTCGGCGGCGGCCAGTGGCTCGCTCTTTACACCAACCCCCACCTTTGCCGAGGTGATTGCCAGCAAGCCGGTCACAGAGACCATCCAGACTCCACGTCAGGAGTGTCGTAACGTCACGCTCACCCACCGCAAACCGGTGCAGGATGAGAACAAGATCCTCGGCACCGTGGTTGGCGCCGCGCTGGGTGGTGTGCTCGGCCACCAGTTTGGCGGTGGCAGCGGCAAGAAGGTTGCGACAGCCGCCGGAGCGGTTGCGGGTGGCTACGCTGGCAATCAGGTGCAGGGCAATATGCAGGCGGGCGACACCTATACCACTACCGAGCAGCGCTGCAAGATGGTGCAGGATAGCAGCACCCGCACCATCGGCTATGACGTGACCTACCGCCTTGCCGGTCAGGAGGGGGTGATCCGGATGAAACAGGCGCCCGGCCCCACAATTCCGGTCAAGGATGGCAAACTGGTGATCGAGCCGCAAAAAGAGTAATCGCCCCGGTTACAGACAAAGAGAGAAGGCCCGCCTCTTGCGAGACGGGCCTTTGGTTTTATGACTTTTTACGCGGTTACGCGGCTTTCGTCACCGAAGGGACAAACGGCTGATCAACCCTTGCAGCACTTCTTCACCGCCCGCACCACGTTCTGATAACCGGTGCAGCGGCAGAGGTTGCCTGAAAGGCCGCGGCGGATCTCCGCATCAGTCAAAGGGCGGCGCTCGGTCTTGTCGAGCAGGGCGGCGCTCGCCATCACGAGGCCCGGGGTGCAAAAACCGCACTGCACCGCCCCCTCGTCGATAAAGGCCTGCTGCACGTCGGAGAGCTCATTCCCCTTACGTTCTCCCTCCACGGTACGAATGGATTTGCCATCAGCCCAGACCGCCAGATAGAGGCAGCTGTCGATAGCCGTGCCATTCACCCGCACGGTACAGGCGCCGCACTCACCGACGCTACACCCCTCTTTCACACTGATAAGCCCCTGCCCGCGCAGGAAGTGGAGCAGCGACATGGTGGGCGGCACAGCATAGGAGTAAGGTTTGCCGTTGATCTCGCACTGGATCTCCACTGCAGGACAGCTTTGCGGTTGCATCATAGGATCTTGCCTCCGGCACGTTCGACTGCGCAGGCGACCACCCGCTGCGCCAGGGTTTTGATAAGGTGCAGGCGAAACTCCTTCTCTGCCCGCCAGGAGGATCGCGGCGCCACATCGGCCACCACCGCCTCGGCAATCGCTGCCAGTGTGGCGCGAGTCAGCGGTTGCCCTTCGGCTGCCGCTTCCGCGTGGGGGGTGCGCACCGGTGTCGGGGCCGCCACACCATAGGCCAGCCGCAGACTCTTGAAGTGACCATCCTCAATCTGGCAGTAGGCGGCACAGCCGATGGTGGCGATATCCATGGCATCGCGCATGGCGTATTTGAAGTAGTGGGAGCCCACCTGGGGGTGCGCGTCTGGGGCAAAGTGAAACGCCACCAGGATCTCCGCCGGTTGCAGCGCCACCTTGCCGGGGCCGGTATGAAATCCAGCGATGGGGATGCGGCGCGTACCATTGGGCCCGGCGATTTCCAGCTCAGCTTCCAGCGCGACGGTAGGCGCCGCCGAGTCGGCACTGGTGGCGCCGTTGCAGATGTTGCCGCCATAGGTGGCGACGTTGCGGATCTGCGGGCCGGCGATGGTGGCAGCCGCTTCGGCCAGCATCGGCAGACGGCGCTGCACCAGCTCGTTTTCGATGAGCTCGGTAAATGTGGTGCCGGAGCCGATGCGGATCGACCCATCAGGCAACTCGCTCACCCCTTTGAGTTCGGGCAAGTCGTGAATATCGACGATATGGCGATAGGCGGCGTTGAGGTGATGGAGCTGGATCATCACATCGGTGCCACCGGCCAGGAGGCGCGCCTCGGGGTCGGCCTGACGCAGGGCAACCGCCTCGGCCACACTGTGCGCCTTGTAGTAACGGGCAATATCAAACATGGTGTTGCTCCTCCCCTGCTCCCTCGCCAATCAAACCCGCCGCGACAAACTCCCGGTACAGGGTCTTGGGGGTGATGGGCAGCTCGTTGATGGCCACCCCGGTCGCCATGCGGATGGCGTTACGGATCGCCGGACCCGGCGAGATGATGGGCGGTTCCCCCAGGGATTTGTGGCCATAGACCGACTGGGGCTCGTAGGTCTGTACGAAGTCGCACTCAAGCTCTGGCAAATCCAGCATGGTGGGGAACTTGTAGTCGAGCAGGTTGGGGTTGCGCACCACGCCGGTCTTTGCGTCGATGATCATCTCCTCGAACAGCGACCAGCCGATCCCCATCCCCATGCCGCCGTGCACCTGCCCCTCCGCCAGCTGCGGGTTGAGGATCTTGCCCGCATCGTGCAAGTTGAGGATACGATTGATGGTCACCTTGCAGAGATCGATATCGACGCTGAGATCGACAAAGGTGCAGCCAAAACTCGGCGGATTGGTGGTGGTCTTGTGGGAGACTTCCGAAGTGATCTGGCCGCCGATGGTGAGATGGTAATAGGCGTTGACCGACACCTCGGCGACGCTGATCAGCACCTTGTCCGGTGCGCCGGCCAGCACCACGTAGCCGTCGATCAGGGTGAGCGACCCCACATCCTGATGGCAGAGCTGGGCTGCCAGCGACAAAATGCGGGCCCGCAACTGCAGCGCCGCCTGATGAATGGCAGGGGCTGCCACATAGCTCTGGCGCGAGGCGAACGAGCCCGGGTCGTAGGCGGTAATGTCGGTATCCTGGGTCGAGATGACCCGGATCTGATCAAACGGAATGCCTAACGTTTGGGCCGCCATCTGGGCAAAGACGGTATCCGACCCCTGCCCTATCTCGGTGGCGCCGATCTGCAGATTGACGGTGCCATCCTGATTGAGCAGCATGCGGGCACCGGCAATTTCGACCCCCACCGGATAGGTGTTGGAGCCGTAGCTAAAACACGCCACCCCGATGCCACGGCGCACCCGACTTGCCGGATCCTGCGCCAGGCACTCGGCCTTGAGCCGTTCCCACTCGAACTGCTCGCCGCCCCGGCGCAGACACTCAGGGAGCCCTGCGCTGTAGATTGTCTTCTGGTTGACCTGATTGACATCCCCCTCGCGCGCCACGTTGGCGATGCGTACTTCGAGCGGATCCAGACCCAACTCGGCGCTGGCATCATCCAGCATGCATTCAAGGGCAAACACCACCTGCGGCGCGCCGTAACCACGCATGGCACCGGCGGTGGGCAGGTTGCTGTAGAAGGTTTTGGCGTCGTAGCCAAAGGCGCTGCGCGGATAGAGGTAGCTGATCTTGTTGGCGCCGGCGCTGGCGATGGAGTGGCCGTGGGAGGCATACCCGCCGGTGTTGGAGAGCACGTCGAGTTGATAGCCCTTGAGGGTGCCATCCCGGTTGATACCGAGGGTGCCGTCGATGGCAAAGCCGTGGCGGGTGCGGGAAGCAAAGAAGCACTCCTCCCGGCTCAAGGTCACCTTGACCGGCACGCCGCCGAGCTTGTAGCTCAAAAATGCCGCCATCGGCTCTTCCAGCACATCCTGCTTGTTGCCAAAGCCGCCGCCCATGTAGGGCTTGATCACCCGCACGCTCGACCAGGGCAGACCGAGGGATTTGGCCACCCGGCTGCGCACGATCTGGGGGATCTGGGTACTGCTGACCACTATGATGTGGTCCGGCTGATCCATGTAGGCGTAGCAGGTCACCGTCTCCAGATGGCAATGCTGTACCACCGGCGTCTGATAGTGCGCCTGGAACTGCAGATCCGCTGTTGCGATTGCCTGTTCCGGCTCACACGCCCGGATCTGGCTTTGCCGCAGCAGGTTGCCATTCGGATGGATGGGATAAGCATCCTCGGCCAGCGCACTTTGGGCATCCGTCATCACCGGCAGCGGCTCGTAGGTGACCTTGACCAGGGCGGCAGCCTTCTCGGCGACCAGCGGATCGCGCGCCACCACGATGGCGACGCCATCGCCGAAGTGGCGCACATGGTCGGTGAGCAGACGGCGGTCTTTCACATCCCGCTTGGCCTCATCGAGGAACCAGGCGTGGCCGGCAGTGCGAAAACAGGTGGTGGGCACATCCTCGTGGGTAAACACGGCTTCGACCCCGTGCAGCGCCAGCGCCTCGCTGGCGTCGATGGCAAGCACCTTGCCGTGGGCGATGGAGCTTCGCACATACTTGGCGTGGCGCATGCCGAGCATGATGTTGTCATCGGTATAACGGGCACTGCCGGTCACCTTGGCCTCGGCATCCACCCGCTTGAGCGGTAATCCTATGGACATGATCAAGTCCTTTTTCAGGGAAGAAAAATCCAGAACCGGGATAAAAAACAGCAAGATATGCGCCTGTTTCCCCCTCTCTCCCCGGCGATGGGAAGAAGTGTGAAGAGGATCCCATCTGTCTCCCTTTTTCTGGCCGGCAAGGTGCCTGCCGAAGACGAAGCAGCAGCCCCCGATGCAGCCAGTGCCCGCAGCGCTATCAATCTGGTAAGGGGATTTATCAAAATGGTACGGGGTGAAAATCAAAGAAACATGCAGGTTTGGCAAAGAAAAGCGGGGCTGCCGATGGCAGCCCCGAAACGGGCGGGTTATCCCTAAATAGCCCACCCCCCAGCATAGAAAATCACCAGCGCCAGGGCGATGATGACGGTGCCCGTGTTGAGCTTGTGCCACTCCTTGGAGCAGATGCGGCCAATCACCAGCGCACTGAAGCCCAGCATGATGCCGGTGACGATGTTGCAGGTGAGCACGATAAAGACCGCGCACAGCAGACCGGACATGGCCCCGACGAAGTCACTGAAATCGAGCTTGGTGACGTTGCTCAGCATCAGGAGACCCACATACATCAGTGCCGGTGCGGTGGCATAGGCAGGCACCAGATAGGAGAGCGGCGCCAGAAACAGCATCAGCAGGAAGAGGCCGCCCACCACGGTGGCAGTGAGGCCGGTCTTGCCCCCCGCCGCCGTGCCCGCCGCCGATTCGATATAGACGGCGGCCGGAGATGCCCCCACCAGACCGGAGAAGATGCTGCTCACCGAGTCGGCGCTCAGCGCCTTGCCGCTGTTGATGATGTGGCCATCCTTATCCAGCAGATTGGCCTGCCCCGCCACGGCACGAATGGTGCCGGTGGCATCAAACACTGCGGTCATCACCAGTGCCAGCACGCTGGGCAGCACCAGCGGCGAGAGGGCGCCCATGATGTCCAGGCTGAATATGAGAGACTTGCCCTGATCGTCGGAGAGACTCGGCAGAGCGAACAAGCCCTGATACTTCACCGCCGGGTCAAAAATAAGGCCAAAGATGGAGATGGCGATGATCACCAGCAGGATCCCGCCCGGGACTTTGAGCTTCTCCAGGCCGAAGATCACTGCAAGACCGAGCAGGGTCATGATGACCGGCATAGAGGTAAAGGCCCCCAGCGCGACCGGCAGCCCCTCGAGCGGGTTCTTGATGACCAGCCCTACCCCGTTGGCCGCAATCAGCAACAGGAAGAGGCCGATACCGATGCCGGTGCCATGGGCAATCCCCATCGGCAGGTTGTCGAGGATCCAGCTACGCACCCCGGTCACCGAGATGGCGGTAAACAGCACCCCCATCAGGAAGACGGCACCGAGCGCGACCGGAATGGGGATCTGCTGCCCCAGCACCAGACTGAAAGCGGTAAAGGCGGTGAGCGAGATGGCACAACCGATAGCCATCGGCAGCTTGGCCCAGAGCCCCATCAACAATGAACCACACCCCGCCACCAGACAGGTGGCAACAAAGACGGCGCCCGGTGGAAACCCTGCCTTGCCGAGCAGGCTGGGCACCACGATCACCGAATAGACCATGGCGAGAAAAGTGGTGAGGCCGGCCAGCACCTCCTGTCTGACGTTGCTGCCCCGCTCGCTGATCATGAAATAGCGATCGAGAGCGGTGAGCGGTTGCTGTTGTGATACGGTCTTGCCGGTGTCTTGACTGGCCAGCCCTTCCACGCTGTTTGTCCTGCTGTTTGCTTGGGTCATACCCAACTCCTTCACAAGCGCCTGAGTGTTCCATGATGAAATGGCAACAGGATCTTCAAGTCTCACGCCAACACACTGTGTGCTGGTGTAGAGAGACCGACTGACCAAGGAGGCAGCAATTGACTCAAACGTTTGCCTGACTGATCAAAAAACCGGGCCATTTCAAGTTATCAATCAAGGGGTTTCCCCTGATCTGTTGCGGTGCTGGCCCCCCGAGCGGGCACGCCAGCCTCCGTATTCCTAGCAGAGCTGCCGTTCTACAGCTCTGCCTGTTACCCCATTTCCTCGCTAGCCCCGTTCGTGGACCAGTTGACCATCCACATAGGTACGGTAAATGGCTCTGTCATCACCCAACGTCAGCAGCACAAAGAGCTTGTCGCGCAAAGTGGTGGAGTTGTCATAACGCAGTTGCTGCAGCGGGGTGGCGACCGGGTCGAGCACCACGAAATCAGCCTCCTTGCCCACCGCAAAGCTGCCGATCTTCTCGTCCAGCCCGAGCGAATGGGCGCCGCCCAGGGTCGCCAGATAGAAGGCCTGATAGGCCGAAAGGCGCTCGCCCTGCAACTGCATCACCTTGTAGGCCTCGTTGAGGGTCTGCAGCATGTTGAAGGTGGTACCGGCGCCGATGTCGGTGCCCATCCCCACTTTCACCTGCTTGCGCCACGCCTTGTGCAACTTGAAGAGACCACTGCCGAGATAAAGGTTGGAGGTGGGACAAAACGCGATGGTGGAATTGGTCTCTTTCAGGCAATCCCACTCCTGCTCTTCCAGATGGACGCAGTGAGCAAACACGCAGTTGTGGCCGGTGAGGCCGTGCTGGTGATAGACGTCGAGATATCCCTTGTGCGCCGGGAAGAGGGATTTTACCCAGGCGATCTCGTCCTTGTTCTCGCACAGATGGGTGTGCAGATAGGTGGTGGGAAACTCTTCGCGCAGCCGCCGCGCCATCGTCAGCTGCTCGGATGTCGAAGTGGGTGCAAATCTTGGTGTGATGGCATATAGAAGTCGACCGTTACCATGCCAGCGTTCGATAAGCTGCTTGCTCTGTTCATAGCTGCTCTCGGCGGTATCGAGCAGATAGTCGGGGGCGTTGCGATCCATCATCACCTTGCCGGCGATCATCCGCATGTTGATGCGACTGGCCGCCTCGAACAAAGCATCAACCGACTCGGGGTGAACGGTGCCGAACACCAGCGCCGTGGTAGTGCCGTTACGCAGCAACTGCTTGATAAAGAAGGTGGACATCTCGCGGGCATACTCGAGATCGTTGTAGCGCCGCTCGGCCGGGAAGGTGTGGCGGTTGAGCCACTCCAGCAGCTGCTCGCCATAGGCACCCACCATCTCGCTCTGAGGATAGTGAATGTGGGTGTCGACAAAGCCCGGCACTATCATCTTGCCGCGATAATCGCGCACCCGCACCTCGGCCGGAATGCGATCTTTCCCCTCCTCCCACTCACCGAACCAGTCGATGCAGCCGTTGCGAATGATCAGCAGACCATCCTCGATAAGACGGGCGTTGGACTCAATCTCCTCGGGCTGATCCACCACCCGGGTGATGTCGAAGAAGCTGCCGCGCACGGCTTTGACGGAGTTGTCGTATTTCATACCTCGTTCCCCTACTTTTTATTGTTCTGTTGTGACCATCAAACCCGTTCGACCTGGACGGCTGCGACCGGTTTGGCATCGGCCAGCGCCTCTTCATCGCGGCGATTCGCGGTGCTGACAGGACGGGCCGTGAAGGTCACATCCGGTTTGTCGCTCAGCTGGATCACCTCTACCGCATCGGCCGTCTTGAGCGCTTTGGCAGCAGCCTTTGCCTTGCGGGTGCGGCTCTGGGGCAATACCAGATTCATGATGATGGCGGTGATGCCGCCGGCGCAGATGGGGTTCTCCACCAGCATGTAGATACCCGCCGGCAGCACCTTGAAGACGTTCGGGTCATAGGAGACACCAAGCCCAAGCCCCAGGGAGGTGGCGACAATCAGGGTCTCCCGCCGATCGAAGCCGTGGCTGATGATGATGCGACCACCAGCGATGGCGATCATGGAGAACATGATGACCATGGCTCCCCCCATCACAGGTGACGGTATGGTGGTAAAGAAGCGCCCCACCACCGGGAAGAGCCCCAGCAGCACCAGAATGACGGCAATAAACTTGCCCACGTGACGCGAGGCCACCCCTGTCATCTGGATCACCCCGTTGTTCTGGGCAAAGGTGGTGAGCGGCAGGGAACCGAGCGCCGAGGCGATCACCGAGACCAACCCATCAGCCAACACTCCGCCGGAGAGCCGTTTTTGAAACTCGGGGCCCTGAATATCCCGGTGGGAGACCATGGCGGTGGCGGTGATGTCCCCCACCGCCTCCAGCACGCTCAACAGATAGATGGTGCCCGCCAACATAAAGGCGTGAAAATCGAAGGAAAAACCGTACTTGAACGGGATAGGCACCGTAATAAGCGGCAGGTCCTCAAGGGCGGAGAAATCCACCATGCCAAGCATCAGGGCCACCGCATAGCCCACCATCAGGCCGATGGCGATGCCGCTCATCCGCAGCAGCGGGCTTCGGCTGCAGTTGAAGGCGACGATAACGCAGAGCACCAAGAGCCCCAGCCCGATGTGCTCGTATTTGCCAAAGGTGCCACTGCTCATGGCGGAAAAGCCGCCGCCAAAGTCGATGATCCCCACCTTGATAAGGCTCAGGCCAATCATCAGTACCACTACCCCGCTCACGGTCGGGGTGATCACCCGCTTGAGGTATGGCAGCACGAAGGAGGAGCCCATCACCAGAAAGGCACCGACAAAGGAGACCCCGAGCAGGGTCGAGACGATCAGCTCCTCATGGATACCATCTTTTTTCATGGCGCCGCCGAGGGCGATCATCACGGTCACGAAGGAGAAGTTGACCGACTGGATGGAGAGCAGCCCCGAACCGATGGGGCCATAACGGTTCACCTGCAGCCAGGTGCCGATACCGGAGGCGATCATCGCCATGGAGACCAGATAGGCGGTGATCTCGGTGGATAGACCCAGGGCACCGCCGACGATCAGCGCCGGGGTCACCATGGGGACAAAAATGGCCAGCAGATGGGTCACTGCACCCATCAGGGTTTGATAAAACGGGGGTTTGTCTTCCAGCTCGTAAATGAGATCCGAGTGCTTGCGTGTTGTTTTAGACATCGTGTTTGTCCCATCACACAGAATGTAGGCGGAGTACTCATTCCGCCGTCAGGCGCTGGGGGCGAGCTGGCGCCCGCCCCTCACCTTTTTTTTGTTATGCCGACACTTTTTGCTCCAGCTTGCCCAGCTCGCGCAGGATCTGCTCCGGCGTGAAGTGCCACTTGCGCAACCAGACACCGCAGGCGTCGTGGATGGCGGTGGCGATGGCGGGCGCCGCGCCGTTGACCCCGATCTCCGAGATGGACTTGGCGCCGTAAGGGCCGACCTTGTCATCACTCGGTACCAGGAAGGCCCTAAAATCGCGCGGAATGTCGCCAATCTTGGGCGCGCCATAGCTCTTCAGATCCCGGGTCAGCGGAATGCCCTTGCCGTCGTAGCAGATCTCCTCGGTCAGGGAGTGGCCGATGGCCCGCATGGTCGCCCCGTAGATCTGGCCGAGCGCCAGCTCCGGGTTGATGGGGGTGCCGCAGTCGAGCAGGGCGTAGAACTTGTCGAGCCGGATCTCGCCGGTTCTGACGTTGACCGCCACCTCGGCGAAGTTGGCGCCGTACGGGAAGGCGAGCTCAGAGGTGATGTAGCTGGCAGTGCCCACCAGGATACCGAAGCCGGTACCGGTCTCGGCCTTGTGGGCCAACTTGGCGAGGCTCACCTCCCCCAGCTTGCCGCGCACCACGCCCGGGAACGCCAGTTCAACATCTGCTACCGGCTCGCCCAGCATGGCGGCGCCGTGGAACAGGATCTTCTCCTTGAGGTTCTCGGCCGCCTTCTTGGCCGCGTTGCCGGAGAAGCAGGTACCTGACGAGGCGTAGGCCCCCTTGTCAAACAGGGCGTGGTCGGTATCACCGGAGATGACGTGCACATCCCCAAGCGGGCAGTGCAGCACCTCGGCGGTCAGCTTGGCCACCACGGTATCGAGGCCGGTACCGATATCGGCGCCACCGGAGTGGACGATAAAGGTGCCGTCCGATTCCAGCTTGACCATGCAGTTGGCCTGATCGATATCCGGGATCCCCGATTTTTGCATGATGATGGCGACGCCACGACCGATGCGCCAATCCCCGTCGGCGGGTTTGGGGCTGTCCCAGGCGATCAACTCGCGACCCTGTTTGAGGATGGGTTCGAGGGCACAACTGGCTGCGTGGGGCACAGAAGTCGGCATCTTGCCCTCGCCGATTGCACCCAGCACCTTGAGGATGTCCCCTTCATGCACCCGGTTGTGCTCCACCATGTCGAGTTGATCGATGCCCAGTTTCTCGGCAAGTTCGGCAATGGCCATGGTCAGCGCGAAGTTGCCCTTGGGCGCGCCATAACCCTGATAGGCGCCAGTCGGGCAGATGTTGCTGTAGTAGGTGTTGACGGTAAAGCGCACGTTGTCGCACGGATAGAGCGGCAGGGAGAGCGCCGGGCCGTTGCTCGGCACCGTCAGAGAGTGGTTGCCGTAAGGACCGGTGTTGGCCCGAAAATCCATTTCGATGGCTGTGATGGTGCCATCTTTCTTGGCCCCCACTTTCACCTTCACCTTGGCCACATGGCGGGAGGTGTTGCTGATGAACTCCTCTTCACGGGTGTAGCGGAAGGTGACGGGACGGCCGGTGACCCTGGTCGCCCAGGCGCACACTTCTTCCAGCAGGATATCCTGCTTGGAGCCAAAGCCGCCCCCTACCCGCTCCTTAATCACATGCACCTGATGCTGCTTCATGCCGACGATGCGCGCCACCTGACGGCGCACGTGCCACGGCACCTGAGTGGAGGCGTGGATCACCAGACGATCGCCATCCATGTAGGTGAAGCAGATGTGCGGCTCAGTCGGGCACTGCTGGGCCTGGGTCGATTCGTAGGTGCGCTCGACAATCTCGTCCGCCTCGGCAAAGCCTTTGGCCACATCGCCGATCTGGCCATGGACGCTGGCAGCCAGGTTCTCGTGCGGACGGGAACCGATGGGGAAGTTTATGATCATGTGCTCGTCGCCGCGACGCACCGAGCAGGCGTTCTGCTGCTCCAGATCCGCCGGCGCCCCGGCCATATAGACGATGGGCTCGTCGTGAGCCAGCGGTGCATTGGGGGCCATCGCCTCATCGATGCTCATGACCGCCGGCAGCACTTGATACTCGACCTCGATGAGCTTGAGCGCGGCCAATGCGATGGCTTCGCTCTCGGCCACCACGGCGGCCACCCGGTCACCTACGTGACGCAGCTTGCGGCCAAACATGCGGCGATCCAGCGGTGACGGCTCGGGCGCGCTCTGGCCACCCGGGGTGTAGTAGATATCGGGGCAGTTGAGGTGGGTGATCACATGCACAACGCCCGGCATGGCTTCGGCGCGGCTCACGTCGAGTTTGGTGATCACCGCATGGGGATGGGGGCTGCGCAGCATCTTGATGACCAGCGCATCCTCGGTGACCCGATCCTCCACGTAGCAGGGCTTGGCCTGCACCATCTTGGCTGCGTCCACTTTCGGGCAACTCTTGCCGATATGGCGCAGATCGTCGCGAAACTCGGGGGCAATCTGGCACAGGTAATCGGGATCCTTCATCCGTGAACTGGCAAGCTCGATAGCCTGATAGAACTGCTGGTAGCCGCCGTCCCGGTGAAAGAGACCCGAGAGGGCGTCGTCGATTTGATCACGAGTGGGGTTGGGATGGCGATCAAGCAGGTCGGTGACGATGAGCGCCGCAGCCGGATCGTTGTAGCCGGACTGCACCACGCCCACGTCCACCATCGCCTGCTGTACCAGACTAAGCTGGTTCCAGCTGCCCAGCGACTCGGCGGTGCGCACCTCTGCTCCATCCAGTTGTGCGGCGATCAGCAGGGAGGCGTTGATCACCTTGCCGTTGAAGAGAATGGCGTCGGAGCCGGCAAAGCCAAAGCCGTCGTCGCTGTTGCGCACCGAGTGCATCCGGCACTGGTTGAACAGCACCCGCTGGGCATTCTCGCCAGCCAGGGTGATAACGGTGCGCAGGGCACCGTTCAGTGTGAAGTTGAGTTCCATCATGCCTGTACCTCCTGCTGCTGGCACTCGACCAGCAGATCCGCCACCACTACCCCGCTGATATAGCGCTTGTAGGTCACGCTGCCGCCGAGATCCTCGCGCGGTGCAACCAGCTCGCTCACGGCCGCTTCCAGCGCGGCATCGTGCAGATCGCGGCGCTCCACATCACGCAGGCGCATCGGCTGCGGCGTAACGCCAGCAACGGCGACCCGCATCTCGCCAAGGGCATCAAGGGCCACGGCGGCAGTCATCACCGCCAGACCATCGGCGTTACGGCTGATGCGACGAGTGGCGCAGCGCAGCGCGGGCTCCGGCAGCACCACCCCCAACACCAACTCCTTACGCTGGCCCGCCAGATAGGTATCGATGGGTTGCAACTGATTGTTCTCCAGCACTACCACGGCTTCGAGTACCAGCAGTACCGGCAGCAGCGGGGAGTCCTGCTGTTGGCAGGCAATCTCGCCGCCGAGGGTGGCCTGATTGCGCACATGGCGGGAGTAGACAAACCCCAGCGCCTCGCACAGGGCGGTCGGGGTACGAGGGTCGTCTTTGAGGGCTTGCAGGGTGACGGTGGCACCGATATGGAGCTGGCCGTGCTGCTGCTCAATCTGGCCAAGTCCGAGCTTGTCCAGCGAGATGGCGACCTTCTTGTCGGTGCGGGTCGGGGCGGCGTTGAGCTTGCTGCCGCCCCCCATGTAGACGGCGTCGTTGCCAAAGCGGGCCTTGAGTTCCAAAGCCTGACCCAGTTGCTCGGGTCGGAAGAATTGCTCAATCATGTGTCGTCCTTACTCTTGCAGCCCGCCGCCGGGCAAATCCACAGGGCGGGCAATCCAGTCCAAACGTGCGGAGGGTGGCCTCAGGCCAGCTGATCCATCCGTTGCCACAGGCGGCTCGCCACCTTGCTGGCCTGTTGATAAATGGGCTCGACGTCAAAGGCGAACTCGCGATCCTGATAGACCATACGCCCCTCTACCATCACGCTGTTGACCGAGGATGAGCCCATACCGAAGGCGAGATGGCCGCCGAGGTTGCGCGGCGCCAGCGGGGTCGGTGCGGCGTAGTCACAGATGGTGAGATCGGCCTTGTAACCCGGCTCCAGGCGGCCAAATTTGGCGCCGAAGTTGCGCTCCAGCAGGGTGTTGCCGTTCCAGAGGAAGCGGGCAAAGCTATCGGGCCAGAGCGCTCCGCCGGCATCCTTGTGTTTGAAGTAGGCGAACTTGAGCTCTTCGAGCATGTCGGAGCCGATACCATCGGTGCCCAGCGCAAGATTGCGATACTCCGGCAGGTGCATGTTGTAGCCCACGTGGTTGTTCATGTTGGAGCGGGCGTTATGCACCAGGAAGGCATCACGGCTGTTGAGCAGCTCGATGTCAGCCGGGCTCAGGTAGATGCCGTGGGCGATCAGGGTCTTGCTGTCGATCAGGCCAAACGCATCCAACCGGGCGATGGGCTCCTTGCCATAGTGGTGGTGACCATGGGCCATGTCGTAACGGTCTTCCGCCACATGGATATGCAGCCCGCGACCGGTGACCTGCACCGCTTCGCGCAGCATGGCGAGCCCCTCGTCGGGCACGGTGAAGGGTGCGTGGGCACCGATATGGGCTTCCACCAGATAGGGTTCGCTGCCCTTGGCCTTGGCGGCATCAATGGCCTGCGCGAACAGGATGTTCTCCTCCACCCCGGCCTGCAGCTCGGCGAGGCCGCCGTTGCGATCCGTAGTCTCGAAGCAGGTCATGCCACGCAGACCCGCCTCCATAAACCCTTTGCGCAGTACGTTCAGGGAGCCCTTGATGAAGTTGGGCGAAGCGTGGTGGTCGATCACCGCGCTGCAACCGCTCTTGATCGCTTCCAGCGAGCAGATGAGACCGCTGTAGTAGAGGGACTCTTCATCGAGCGCCCGATCGAGCCGCCACCAGAGGTTTTTCAGGGTGGAGATAAAGTCCGGGCAGGGGGCGATATTGGCCATGATCCCCCGCGACAGGCCGGAGTAGAAGTGGTTGTGGGCACAGACGATGCCCGGCATCACCAGCTTGCCCCCCATCTCCCGATAGTTGGCCTCCGGGTAGAGGGCCCGCAAATTGGGCCCCACCGCTTTGATAAGCGATCCTTCGATGGCGATATCCACCCCTTCCAGCACCCGGGTTGGCTCCAGCTGGACAGCGGTGACGTTCTTCAGAATAAACATGGTTTGCTCCTTCGCTTATTCGTGGTTCGCTCAGGCCTCGACGGCCCCCAGCAGGTAGTGGTGATGAGCATGGACATGGCTGATGATCCGGCACATGTCGCCAAGGGCTGCTGGCGCGTCCTTGATCCGGCTCTGGGCGTCTATGGTCAAGCGATAGGTTTCGCCATCCTGACGCACCCGCAGTTCACCACCGTCAGCCAGATAGAACCCGGGGTTGCGGCTGTTGTCGAAGTCCTCGGCCAGGCTGAAGATGGTGACCTTGTCCTGATAGGGCTTGCCCTGCCACGGGCAGAACTGGGCGCAGTTGCCACATTCGTTGCAGTAGGCATCCAGGTGCAGGGTCTGGAACTGATCCTTGAAGCCCGGCACCGCGATGGCGACGTTGGCCCGGTTGGGGCAGACATCCACGCACTTGCTGCAGAGGTAGTTGCACTCGAGGCAACGGTGCGCCTCCTGCGCCACAAAGGCATCGCGCTCATTCTTGTCAACCAGGGTGACGGCGATGCTCCCCTTGCGGCGGTAGATCTCATCCTTGCCCGACGGCAGGATGGTCACTTCACGCTGCTGGCTGGCGATATGCTCACGAGAGAGCACCAGATCCGTGGCGCGGCGGGCACCACCGATGGCACCGACGATGGAGGACGGGCCGCTCTGCACGTCACCGATGAGGAAGACGTTGCGACGGCTGGTTTCGCCGGTCTGGCCATCCACCTCGGGCCAGCCATCGCTGCCAAGAGGAATGCCCATCGCTTTCAATACTTCGCAATCAGGCTGCTCGCCAATGGCGGTGATCAGGGCATCCATCTGCATCACTTCGGTCTGCTCGGTGGGCACCGGACGGCGGCGGCCCTGCTCGTCAGGTTCCCCCAGCGCCATCATCCGCACGACAAGCTTGCCATCTTTCTCAAAACGCTCCGGATTAGTGAGGAAGCAGAAACGCACCCCATCCTCCACCGCTTCCAGATACTCCTCGCGATAGGCGGGCATCTCTTTTTCGCTGCGACGGTAGATCACGGTCACATCGCTGACACCGGGCACCTTGAGGGCGGCGCGGGCGCAGTCCATGGCGGTGTTGCCGGCACCGATCACCGCTACATGGCGGCCCAGCGGCAGCGGTTTGCCCTGATTGAAACTGCGCAGGAAATGGAAGGATTTGTAAATCCGCTCGTGACCCCCCTCAAGGCGCATGCCGCCATTCTTGTCGGCGCCGATGCCGACGAAGACATAGCTAAAGCCCTGGGCGTGCAGCTTGTCGACGGTGAGCGCCGGATCGCAGCCAAACTCGAACTTGACCCCGTGGGCTGCAACAAAGTCGATATCGTGCTGGATAAGCTCGGCCGGAATGCGGAACTCGGGGATGATGTGCTTGACCACGCCACCGGCATCCGCTTCGCGCTCGAACACGGTGACCGGGTGACCGGCACGGGCCAGGAAGTAACCGGCGGAGAGACCGGCCGGACCGGCGCCAATGACCGCCACCGGGTGCTTGTCACCACTGCCGGCCGGTTTGTGCCAGCGGGCCTTGTACCCTTCCCAGCCGCGCTCCAGCGCCACTTTTTTCAGTTCGCGGATATTGAGCGCGCTGTCGTAGTCGAGACGGGTGCAGTTGTACTGGCACTGGTGATCGCAGATATGGCTGGTGATGGCAGGCAAGGCGTTGCGCTGATAAATCAGCTCAAGGGCTGCCACATACTCTCCCTCGCCCATCAGACGAATGTACTCGGGGATATCCTGATGCACGGCGCAGGCAGTGACACAGGGCGCCACGTAGCAATCGGTCAGCGGCAGGCCGCCACCCACTTCGATGCGATCCTCGGACTTCCACTCCTTCTGGGTGTAATCCATGGTGAGGGCCTTGGCGGCCAGCGCTTCCAGCTTGGCCACATCTACCTGACTCATGCGCCAGCTGTCAGAGGCGTCGATCTCTTTGAGGCACTCAATCTGGCGCAGGTAGCCACCCGGCTTGAGCAGATCGGTGGCCATGGTGATGGGACGGATACCGGTCTCGAAGATCTCGGCGATGTTGAACTTGCTGGCACCGCCCGAGTAGGAGATGGGCAGCTTGCCATCGAAGGCGCGGGACAGCACGGCCGCCACGTTGATGGAGAGCGGGAACAGCGCCCGGCCGGACATATACATCTCATCCCCCGGCAGCGCCCCTTTGCGGTTGATGGTGCCGAGAGTGTTGGTGAGCTTGACCCCGAAGGTGAGCCCCTTCTCGGCGCCCAGCGCCATCAGACGGGTCAGCATCGCCTTGGCCTGATCCAGCTTGAGGTCGTGATCGAACGACTCTTCGCTCAGACCAATGTAATCAAAGCCACAGGTATCGAGGATCTCGCGCACCCGCGGGTAACCCAGCAGGGTCGGGTTGAGTTTGACGAAGGTGTTGAGCCCCTTCTCTTCCAGCATGTAACGGCAGATGGCCTCAATCTCGTTGGGCGGGCAGCCGTGCATGGTGGAGAGGGTAACGCCGTGCACCAGCTCAGCCGGGATGCGCTCCACCAGCTGTTGCAGGCGATCGCGCCGCGCCCCCAGTCCCAGCTCGGCGATAAACTGCTCGTCGGCAACCAGCTCGCGCAGCACCTGCTGGTACTCGGCAAATTTCGGACTTTGGCTTGCATCCATCAGGCTGTGGATAAACTGCTGCATCGGTGGCTGTTTGATGCCATCGAGGTTGTAACCCACGCTCATGTTGAAGATGAAGGACTTGGCCTCTCCGTCGAGACGCGGGTCGAACACCTCCTCCAGCAGGTAGAGGGCAAACCAGGCTTTCAGATACTCGTCAAACGCCTTGGGCAGCGTGAACTCGGTAGACCACTCGGTATTGAAGCACTCGTCTTCGGCATCGATGCAGGGCTTTTCCAGTTCGAGACGGTCCAGGATCTGCACCGTCTTGAGCTCGATAAAGCGCCCGCCAGTCAGCCAGGAGGTGACGATGTTCTGGGCCAACTGGGTATGGGGGCCGGCTGCCGGGCCAATGGGGGTCTCGCAGGTTTCACCGAACACCTTGATCTTGCGCTCGTCCTGCTTGCGATAAAATTGTGCGGCGGGAATACCGAAAATAGTCTGACTCTCTTTATATTCCGCAAAAATACGGGTCAGAAGGTTCTTGAAGGGAACGGGTCGCATAATATCGCCCATGGCTATCTCCTTGCAGCTGTTCTGCGCATTGGCAGCATGAATAAATGGGGTATCCCGCACGGGCATTACCCCTTGGTAAGGAGAGGAGCAACTATCAGGCCACTCCATCGGCAAAACTATTTTTTAGGGTAAAAGCGTGAGATGGCTCGAATTAATGAAGGCTGTTTGGCATGTCGCCATTATGATTGATGAGAGTGGTTATCACTCACTTGAAATTTTATTCAAGGCAATGCCAGAGAAAAAAGAGAAGTATCAAATCGGCAGCGATAAATATCACTTTGATAGGGTGAAAATCATCCAGCATTATCGCAAGCCAGCCCCGGCCAATATGGCCGGGGCTGGCTTAAAAGTCACAGCCATATAAAAGGCAGTCGTCGCTATTTCGGTTTATCCAAAGGCTGCGAGATGACTCGCGTTACCGCCCCCTCTGGCTGCCATTGTATGCAGAGGGTGGTGGTGCTCCAACGATACGACTCAGCCCTGCTCGGTCGTAAACTCGTCGGCAGAACGCAGCTCCAGCTCGCCGCGGATCAGCGCCTGATAGCGCTCGGGGGTATCGATATCAAAGAGGATGGCAGGACTCTCGACCGGTATGGTGCGATGGGGGCGTTGCAGCAGCCAGCGGCGCACCGAACCCTGTGCCGGCGCGGCAGCCAGCTCCCTTGCGAGGGATTTTGGCAGCAAGACCGGATGACCCGCCTCCCCCTCAAAGCTCGGGAACAGGGCGAGATCTCCGCGCGCCTGCCACAACTGTTGATAGACCTCGCGCGGGATACAGGGCAGATCTCCGTGGCTGATAAAGAGGTAGTCAGCATCACTGGCCGCCAGAGCGCAGCGGATGGAACTGCCCAACCCCTGCTCATAGTCCGGGTTGTGGACGATGAGGATGTCGGGGAGATTCCCATAACAGGCAGCGAGCTCGGCCCCGCGATGGCCCACGACCAAAATAATCCGGGAACAGAAGGCCAGGGCATTTTTGAGACTTGCATCAAGAATTGTCCCCGAGCCATAAGGTAGCATCATTTTCCATGCCCCCATGCGGGATGACAAACCTGCTGCGGTAATTATACAGTCACACTGTTCACGCCCCCGAGCCTGCACCTTTTCATTCACCTCGCTATTTACTTCGGTCATTGCCATGTCCTTGCCACAATCTGTTATTCACGCGTTTCCGGATATTGGTTCGCTTTTAAATCCACTGCTTGAAAATAGTGACAACCATACCACGCTAATTAGCCTTTGTGGTGCCGGCGGAAAAACCAGCACCCTGTTCTGGCTGGCGGAATATTTTTATAAGCAGGGTAAAAGGGTGCTAATTACCACCACCACCCGGATGTTTCTGCCAGCCCCGTCACACTATCGGGAATTGATTATCGAGACGGATCCCGTTCGTCAACTTACCCGCTGTCAGGCTCTGCCGGATGGCCCGACCCTGGTTGCCCTGTTCAGCCATCTCGACGAGCGCACCGGCAAGGTTGCAGGGCCGGATCTGCGCCAAATCGACCTGCTCAAAGGACAGCAGCGCTTCGATCTCATCCTGGTCGAAGCGGATGGCGCCCATCACAAGTTATTGAAAGTGCCCGCTTTGCATGAACCTTGCATTCCACACCAGAGTGACTGGGTGATCGCCCTGCTGGGCGGTGCCATGGTGGGAGCCAATGCCGAACCGGCGCAGATCCACCGCTGGACTGAATTGCAGGCCCTGTGCGGGATTGCGACCGGTGAGCCACTGGATTGGGCACTGTTTGACAGGCTGCTCTCCCACCCCGAGGGGGTGTTCAAGGGCACCCCGCCCGGGGCGCGCCGGATCTGGTTTATCAATGGCGATTATCAAAATGAGGCGTCGTGGCTGGCGGAATTGATAAAGCTGCAGAGCCGCCACCCCGAGATCCACGCCATCTGGCAGGGGGCCGTGCGCGAATCCCCCCCCATCCGTCACCTGATCTGCACAGCTCCGCACGGGGAGGCGCTTTAGCCTCGCCCCTGACGTTTTAAGGATGAAAAGAGGTACCTTATGAATCTGTTTGCACACGCAGCCCGACTGGAACAGGAGAACACTCCGTTTGCCATGGCCCAGATCATCGAGAGCCGGGGCTCCACCCCGCGCCATCAAGCCCAGATGCTGGTAATGGCCGATGGCCAGATCCTCGGTACCATCGGCGGCGGCATGATCGAGCGGCTGGTGATCGAGGAAGCGATGGCTGCCATTGCCGAACGCAAGCCGCGTATCTTCCACGGCCGGATGGCACGCAACGGTGAGCATGCGGTCGGGTCGGATTGCGGTGGTGCCATGTCGGTCTATATCGATGTCTATGGCCTGCGACCACGGCTGGTGCTCATTGGTGCAGGCCACGTCAACCGGGCTGTGGCCCATGCTGCGGCGCCGCTCGGCTTTGATGTCCATGTCGGGGATTGCTTCGAGGGGAGCCTCAACCCTGACCTCTTCCCGGCCGGTACCCATCTGGTGCAGGCCGATACCATCAGCGCGGTGATCGAGAAACTGGCCATCGAGCCCGCCAACTTCGTCATCATCGCCACCAACCATCAGGACAAGGAGGCGCTGGATCGGCTCATCAGCCGTCCCCTCGCCTATCTGGGGCTGCTCGCCAGCAAGCGCAAGGTGCAGACCTTCACCCAGGCGCTGCGCCAGCAAGGGGTGAGCCAGGAGCAACTGCAGCAGCTGCACGCCCCCATCGGCTACAACATCGGCGCCGAGACCCCCGAGGAGATCGCCATCAGCATTCTCGCCGAGTTGTTGCAGGTGAAAAACGGCAAGGCAGGCGGTCTGATGCAGGATGATGTGCGCCTCAAGCGGGATCAGCTGGTGGTGATGCGCGGCTCCGGCGATATCGCCACCGGGGTGGCGCTGCGCCTGCACAATGCCGGTTTCAAGGTGGTGATGCTGGATCTCGACAAGCCCACGGTGATCCGCCGCACTGTCGCCTTCGCTCAGGGGATGTTCGACGGTGAAACAAGTGTCGAGGGAGTGCGTGCCAAGCGGGTCGAGAGCGTCGAGCAGGCGTTCGAGCAGCTGGATCGGGGCGTCATTCCGCTGCTGGTTGACCCCGACTGTGCCACCCTTGCCGAGCTCAAGCCCCGCTATCTGGTGGATGCCATCCTCGCCAAGCAGAATCTCGGCACCCACAAGGAGATGGCCCCCATTACGGTGGCCCTTGGCCCGGGTTTTGAGGCGGGGCGCGACTGCGATGCGGTGATCGAGACCAACCGCGGCCATCATCTGGGCCGGGTCATCTATCAGGGCCCTGCCCAGCCCAATACCGGCATTCCCGGGGTGATCGAGGGACACTCCGCCCGCCGGGTGGTGCGCGCCCCTGTCGCCGGGGTGATGAAGAGCATTATCAGGCTAGGTGATCTGGTGCAGGAGGGGGATGTGATCGCCCATGTGGGGGATGCCCCCATTATCGCGCCGCTCTCCGGCATGGTGCGAGGTCTGCTCAGCGATGGTATAGAGGTGACCGTCGGCTTCAAGATCGGTGACATCGACCCCAGAGGCGAGCGGGCCGACGCCACCACGGTATCGGACAAGGCACGCGCCATCGGCGGCGCCGTGCTGGAAGCCATGATGCATCTGGCCCAGCGCAGATAAGGCAGCCACCAACACAAAGGGCCCGCCATGATGGCGGGCCCTTTTTATTTCGTTGCCGACAATCAACTCAGCCGTGCTTGATGCGGGTCTCCCCCGCCACCGACACCACAGAACGCTTGCCCTTGCGGCTGATGACGATAAGCGCCAGCACGATAAGGGCGATGCCGCTCCCCTCCACCAGCCCCGGATTTTCGCCCAGCAGCCACCAGGAGAGCAGCACGCCGCTTACAGGCACCGCCAGGGTACTGAGGCTGGCGATCCCGGCAGGCAGCTTTTTCAGCACGAACAACCAGAGGCTCCAGGCCAGCGCCGTGGCAAAGATGGCGCTGTAGGCGAGCGCGCCAAACACATAGGGCTGCCAGTCGATGGGTCGCTCCGGCACCAGCGCCGCCACCACGGCCATCACCATGGTGGCGTAGATCATCTGCCAAGTGGTAAGGGACATCAGATCCACCCCGGGGTGGCGGGCATACATCCGCTTGGCGATGATGGCGCTGATCCCCCAGCAGATACCGGAGGCAATCCCCAGCAGCGCACTCTTCATGGAATCCAAATGCAGCTGCCAGGGCTCGATCACCAGCAGCAGGCCGCAGGCGGCCACCCCGACCGCCAGATAGTGGAGCTTGCGCATCCGCTCGCCGAGAAAGAGCGCCGCGAAGATCACCACCCAGAACGGCATGGTGTAGCTCAGAATAGCCACCTTGCCCGCCCCGCCGCTGATGAGCGCCCACTGGGCCAACCCCACCATGCCGCAGGTCTGGAACAGGGCGATGGCGAGGGTATAGCGAAACGGGGTGGGCTTGAGATAACGGCGCCCGCGCAGGGCCAACACCAGCAGCAGAACCAGAGAGCCGCACAGGCAGCGCAGGGCGGTGAACTCGAAGGCCCCCGCGTAGAGCATCACCTGCTTCATCACGATCCAGCTGTAACTCCAGATGGCGGTGAGCAGGATCAATCCCCCCAGCGCCGCCATATTGATCTTTCCGCTCATTTGTTTGTCACTCACCTCTTATCACTCATTGCGCCGGGTCTGCTCTCGGCGTCTTGCCCGCGCTTGAAGGCGGCCATCTTACGCCGCTCATCCTCCGCTGACCATGACTGCCCCGAAATGAACAAGGGGGCCGATGGCCCCCGCAATCACACTCAACCCGAGCTGGAACACCTAGCGGCTGATAAGGGTTCCCGTCTTGCCGGCAATGCCGTCGGCGGCCTTCTCCAGCAAGGTGATCAGGGATTTACGCCCCGGCATGGAGGTCGCGAACGAGAGCGCCGCCTCCACCTTGGGAAGCATGGAACCCTTGGCAAACTGCCCCTGTGCAATAAAGCTGTTGGCATCTCCCACGCTCAGCTGATCGAGCCACTGCACCTCGGGCTTGCCGAAGTTGATGGCCACTTTCTCTACCGCGGTAAGGATGATCAGCATGTCGGCGTCGATAAGCTCCGCCAGCTTGGCACTGGCCCAATCCTTGTCGATCACTGCGCTGGCGCCGCGCAGGTGATTGCCCTCCCGCAGCACCGGAATGCCGCCGCCACCGACGGTGATCACCACCTGACCGGCAGCCAGCATGGCAGAGACGGTCTCTTTCTCGATGATATCGACGGGTTTGGGGGATGCCACTACCCGGCGATAGCCACGGCCGGCATCCTCTTTGAGCCGCTCGCCCTTGGCCATCAGCGCCTCGGCCTCCTCCTTGCTGAAGAAGCCGCCGATGGGCTTGCTCGGGTCAAGGAAGGCGGGATCGTTTTTATCCACCTCCACCTGGGTCACCAGAGTAGCAACCGGCTTGTGGATGCCGCGTTCAAGCAGTGCCTCGCGCAGAGCATTTTGCAGGTCATAACCGATGTAGCCCTGACTCAGGGCCACGCAGACCGACATGGGCAGATGGGGGGATTTTGGCTCGTGGCGTGCCGCCACTTCGAACGCCTGCTGGATCATCCCCACCTGCGGCCCGTTGCCGTGGGTGACCACCACCTCGTGCCCCTGGGCGATCAGGTCGGCGATAGTGTGCGCGGTGCTCTGCACCGCCTTCATCTGCTCGGGCAGGTTGTTGCCCAGCGCATTGCCACCAAGGGCCAGTACGATTCTCTGTTTCATCTTGTTATCTCCAGTGAGGGGACAAGCCGGCGCAATACCGGCCCACCTTTCGTTGTTCACATAACCTTGCTGCTCTGCGTGTTTCGAACTGATTGTCAGCCGGCCACTGTGGGGCAAGGCGAGTGCAGATCCGGCGCCAAGGCCGGATCAAAGGGCGCTCTGGCCAAAAACCGGCCGTGACCACGCCGCCCCAGGAACTCGCCGTCGCGGGCGACTATCTCGCCACGGCTCAGGGTCAGCCTGATCCGGCCGGGGCAATGCATCCCCTCGTAGGGGCTGTAGTCGCCGTTGTCGTGCAACTGTTGATGGGAAATCAGGGTGTCACCACGGGGATCCATGATCACCAGATCGGCGTCAGATCCCGGTTGCAAGTTGCCCTTGCACGGCCAGAGGCCAAACAGGCGCGCCGGGTTGGCGCTGGTGAGAGCTACGAAGCGGGACGGCGAGATGCGCCCCCCCAGCACCCCGTGGGCAAAGAGCAGCAGCATCCGGTTTTCGACCCCGGGCAAGCCGTTGGGGCAGCGGCTGAAATCGCCGCCCGAGAGGGTCATGCGCTGGGCGTGGGAGAAGTTGCAGTGATCGGTCGCCACCGTATCGATGTCGCCCGCAGCGATGCCGACCCACAGCTTGTCCTGCTCGCGGCGCGAGCGCAGCGGCGGACTCAACAGGTAATCGACCCCGTTCTCCTTGTAATAACACTGCTCATCGAGCAGCAGATATTGCGGGCAGGTCTCCACCCAGACTGGTTGGCCCTGACGGCGCGCCAGTTTCAGATACTCCAGCCCCAAGCCGTTGGAGAGATGGACGATATAGAGCGGCGCATTGCCAGCGAGCCCCGCCAGATTGATCATCCGGGCGATCGCCTCTGCCTCGCACTCCAGCGGTCGGCTTTGCGGGTGATACCAGGGCTCACAGTGGCCTGCGGCCAATAGGGCAGCCCGGCGCGCCGCGATGGCTGCATCGTTCTCGGGATGGACGGTGGCGAGCGCCCCCACCTCCTTGAGGCGGGCCAGCGCGCGCAACACATCGTGATCTCCGAGCTTGTACTGGTAGGTGAGATAGAGCTTGAAGCTGCTGATCCCCTCCTCCTGCACCATGGCGGCCATCTCGTGGAGGATGGCGTCATCCACATGCTGGACAACGCCGTGAAAGCCGTAATCGATCACCGCCTGATCGGCCGCATAGTCGTGATAGCGGGCCAGCTGGTGATGCAGATTGCACCCCGCCGGGCCAAATCCCATGTGATCGACGATGGTGGTGGTGCCACCACAGGCGGCGGCACGGGTACCGCTGAAAAAGTCATCGCAACTGCGGGCAATGCCCACATCGATGTTGAAGTGGGTATGGACGTCGATACCGCCCGGCATCACGTAGCAGCCGCTGGCATCGATCACGTCGGTCTCGTCATCGGGCTGGATAGCGGCGGCTCGCGCGCGGATCACCCCGTTATCGATCAGCAGATCCTGACGATATTCACCCTGTGCATCGACCAGCACACCGTTTTTGATCAGCCGTTTCATCCCCACCACCTCGAACATCACTTCAAACAGCAAAGCCCCGCCTCAATGGAGACGGGGCACTTGCGACAGCTGGGCGGCGATGGCAGTCACCACCCGGCAGCCCCCTTACTTGTCCAGCTCGGCCAGATAGAGCATGGGGATCACGGCGTACATGGCGGCGCACTTGACCAGATGCTCTTTCCAGGTCTTCTCGTTCGGGGCGTGGGCCTCCGGCTCTTTACCCGGGCCAAAACCGATCACCGGAATACCGTGGCGACCCATGATGGAGACCCCGTTGGTCGAGAAGGTCCACTTGTCCACCACCGGCTCCTTGTTGAACAGCTCGCGATAAGCCTTGGAGAGGGTTTTGACGGTGATGTGATCCTCTTCCACCTTCCAGGTCGGGAAGTAGCACTCGGTCGGGTAGACCAGACCGGTATAGGCCGGACGGTCGTACTGGTACATGGAGACCTCGGCACCGGCGGCTTGCACCGCAGGCAGGGCACGGATCTCGTCGAGCGCACCTTGCCAGGTCTCGCCCCAGGTGAGGCGGCGGTCGATGGAGACGGCGCAGCTATCGGCCACGGCGCAGCGGCTTGGCGAAGTGAAGAAGATCTCGGAGACGGTCAGGGTCCCCTTGCCGAGGAAGTCGTCATTGCCGAGGTTGTGGCTCAGCTCCTGCAGCTCGCCAAGGATGGGGCCCATCTTGAAGATGGCGTTGTCACCGCGCTCCGGTGCGGAGCCGTGGCAGCTGACCCCCTGCACATCGATGCGGATCTCCATGCGGCCACGCTGGCCACGGTAGATCTGGCAGTCGGTGGGTTCGGTACTGACTACAAACTCGGGGCGGATCTTGCTCTGCTCGATGATGTACTGCCAGCAGAGGCCATCGCAGTCCTCCTCCTGTACGGTACCGGTCACCAGTAGGGTGTACTGATCTTCCAGCCCCAAATCCTTGATGATCTTGCCCGCATAGACCATGGAGGCCATGCCGCCTTCTTGGTCAGATGCGCCGCGGCCACCGATGATCTCGTGATCTTCCATCCCCTCATAGGGGTCGAACTTCCAGTTGGCCATGTTGCCGACGCCCACGGTATCGATGTGGGCATCCATGGCGATCAGGTGCGGGCCGTGGCCGATATAGCCCAGCACGTTGCCCATAGGGTCGATCTCGACCTTGTCAAAGCCAACCTTCTCCATCTCCTGCTTGATGCGCAGCACGACGCGCTCTTCATCGCAGCTCTCGCTCGGGATGGCGATCATGTCGCGCAGGAACTGACTCATCTCGGCCTTGTACTGGTAGGCCTTCTCCAACACCATTTCAAACGGAATTTGCTTGCTCATTGTGATTCTCCATAACAACTGAGAGTGCGCGGCCTGTTCGTCGGCAGCGCCCTGTGCCCGTTACCGCGCCCCGTTGGCGAGGCGCGATCAATGCTTCAATTCGTCTCTCTGCTCTCGCAGGGATTATTCACAGCCGGGGTTAATCGCAGGCAGGATGTTTGCCTTCCCACACCACTTCCCGGTAGTGCTTAACATCGGTGTCCCCTTCGGTGTTGATGATGAGTACGACCGAGTTGCTATCCAGCCCCAGACGTTCCATCAGTGCCGCGCGATCCGGGTGGTGACGCACGGCCGCCAGCACGCCGGTACCGACCGAGCCGGACTCACCGGAGATGATGCGGGGGTCATTGCCAAGAGGGTTGCCGAGCACTCTCATCCCTAATGCCGACACCTTGTCGTGGCAGGAGATGAACTGGGTGGTGCAGCCCCTGAGCAGCGGCCAGCCAAGCGGGTTGGGTTCACCGCAGGCGAGACCGGCCATGATGGTGCGCATATCGCCCCCCACGTTGACCATCTCCCCCGCCACGCCGGAGCGATAGATGCAGTCGGCCTGATCCGGCTCGACCACGATGCTGTGCAGGTTTTTCGCCCCGAAGCAGTCCACCAGATAACCGAGCACTCCACCCGCCAGCGCCCCTACCCCTGCCTGCAGCAGCACGTGGCTCGGCTGCTTGATGCCCAGATCCCGCATCTGCTCGACCGCTTCGTCGGCCAGAGTGGAGTAACCCTGCATGATCCAGGTCGGGATCTTGGTGTAGCCCTCCCAGGCGGTGTCCTGCACTATGTGCCAACCGCGCTCTTCGGCCATCTTCATGGTCAGGCGCACGGTGTCGTCATAGTTCATGTCGGTGACGATGCACTCGGCACCGAGATTGAGAATGTGGTCAACCCGCTCCTGGGCAGAGCCCTTGGGCATGTAGACCACCGCATGCTGACCCACCTGCTTGGCGGCCCAGGCGACGCCACGACCGTGGTTGCCATCTGTGGTGGTGGCGAAGGTCATCGGCTCCTTGATGGTGCGTTTGATGAGATCGAAGGAGAAATCCTCGATGGCCACCCCGTATTTTTCACAGAGCAGGTTGGCGATGGCATAGACGCCACCGAGCATCTTGAAGGCATTGAGACCAAAGCGTTTTGACTCATCCTTGACCAGAATATTTTTTACCCCGATATAGGCGGCCAGATCTTTCAAATCACACAAGGGGGTTGGCTCATAACCGGCCAGTTTTTTATGAAAGGCACGGGCCTTTTGTGCTTCGGCGCGAGAAAACAGGGGAGATGGTTCACCGGTAAAAAAACGGTTATCGGCAATATCCATCTTCAGAGAAAATTGGGACATGCGTACCTCATCCAGATTATGGGGTCGGGAGCCATCTCACCGAGAAATCCGATATTCAGATACCACGGGGAGAAAACTCACGACAATTCCGCTGTTGTAGCAGGCAGGGGAATGATTACCCCTGCCCTTTCTTTTATTTATTTCAGCCAACGCGACTTATTTAACCCGCTTCTGGGCCTCTTTCAGCAGCGTTTCGAGGGTCTCTCCCGGGGCGGAGAATTTACGAGCCATGATCATGGCGGCGATAATATAGGGCTTCCAGCTCGCCTCTTTATAAGTGGCGATACGATATTTCTCGAATACCCCTTCGGTTACTTCCCCTTCCTTGCAGGAGACACCGGAAATATCGGCCGGCAGGCAGTGCATATAGAGCGCTTCGCCACCCTTGGTGAGCTTCATCATATCTTCGGTGCAGTGCCAATCCTTGTGCTTGGCGTTCTGCTCAAGGCAGTGTTTCTCCAGCTCTTTGAGGCCGGCATGGTCATTGGCACGCAGCAGTTCGGTGCGCTGCTCCATCACCTTGTAGGGGGCCCAGGACTTGGGATAAACGATATCGGCATCCTTGAACGCCTCTTCCATGGAGGTGACCTGACGGAAGCTGCCGCCGGATGCCTTGGCATTCTCCTTGGCCACTTCGATCACGTCCGGGATCAGGTCATACCCTTCCGGGTGGGCCAGGGTCACATCCATGCCAAAGCGGGTCATCAGACCGATGATGCCCTGCGGCACGGAGAGCGGCTTGCCGTAGCTCGGGGAGTAGGCCCAGGTCATCGCAATCTTCTTGCCCTTGAGGTTTTCCAGGCTGCCGAAGTGCTCCTGCAACCAGGCCAGATCAGCCATGGACTGGGTCGGGTGATCAATGTCGCACTGCAGGTTGACCAGCGCCGGACGCTGGGGCAGCACCCCCTTCTCGAACCCTTCATCCAGTGCGGCACCCACTTCGCGCATGTAGGCGTTACCAGCGCCCAGATACATGTCATCGCGGATACCGATGGCATCGGCGCAGAAGGAGATCATGTTGGCGGTTTCACGGACGGTTTCACCGTGGGCAATCTGGGATTTGCCTTCATCCAGGTCCTGCTGGGCCAGACCGAGCAGGTTCAGTGCAGAGGCATAAGAGAAGCGGGTTCGGGTGGAGTTATCGCGGAAAACCGAGATACCGAGCCCGCTGTTAAACAGTTTGGTAGCAATATTTTCGGCACGCAGTGTCTTGAGGGATTCGGCCAGTTTCAATACCAGTTCAAGCTCCTGAGGTGTTTGCTCCCAGGTCAGCAGAAAATCTTTTTCATGCAGGTTGGATTTGAGTGCTTTGATCTCTTTGATTAACTCGTTCACTGCTTTCATCGTTCGCCCCAATTCGTTGGATGATATATGAATAGCTCCCCAGTCACTCACGATGTCACCAGCATCCCGGTTATGGGTGAGCTCATCGGTTAGCGTCGATATAGGGCAATCAATAAGCGTGCCAAGGTAAAGATTTGCGGCGGAATAATAAGAAATGGCAAAAGTATGTGATGAGCGCCACAAAAATAGCAGCGATTAGCCCTATTTGGCTGATGAGGTTATGCGTTCACTGAATTTATCCTGCTACGACCACATCTCATGGGGTGATAAAACCGAGTAACGGTAGAGATAATTATCACCCGGACACATCGCTCAGGGCTGAAATGATATAAAGCAGACCAACTTTATCATTATGATAAGCAGCCGGGAGGTGACAGCCCCACCCTCCTCCATGCCGCCTTGCAAAGGGCATTGAGCTATATATGCCACATCTGTCCGAATACCCGAGCGCCTTTCCGAGACTGGTAAACACAAACCAAAGGGCGCAAGCTGGTTTGGCCTGCAGACCATTCGCAGCATGGCCCATCCACTTTACCCACCACAGCAAGGAGTGCTTATGACCGATGCCGCCGACAAGTCGCCCTCCTCCTGGCAGCTTTCGGATATCCGCGAGCTGGCGCAACTGCTGACCCAGGCACTGCCCGCTACCGTGCAGATAACGGAAGCGGTGCATCAGGCGGTGCTGGGCGGTATGGGTATCAAGGGGCGAGAGAAAGGTAAAACGGCGGGGCTCACCGGGCTTATTTACAAGGGCGTTCACGGAGCCGCCAATAGCCTCGGCAGTGGTATCAATGGCCTGCTGGCCCGCCTGCCACTCCCGACGCAACCTTCTGTGGCAGAGACGCCCAAGCGCGCCGCTCTGCTTGCCACCCTCAATGGCGTGCTGGGGGATAAGCTGGTCGAGCAGCAAAACGCCCTCGCCACCCCGATGACTCTGCGCTATCAGGGCAAACCGCTCGATTGGCAGACCATGCCAGCCGACCTTCCCCACGCGGGGCGAGTGCTGCTGATGATCCATGGCCTCTGCATGAACGATCTGCAGTGGCACACCAGCTATCAGGGGAAGTCCGTCAATCATGGCGAAGCGGTGGCCAGAAAGCTTGGCTATCTGCCTCTCTATCTGCGCTACAACTCAGGGCTCTCCATTGCCAGCAACGGGCAGGCGCTGGCGCTGCAGCTGGAGGATCTGTGTGACCGATGGCCGGGGGCCATCAAGCAGCTCAGCGTACTGGCCTACAGCATGGGGGGACTGGTTATCCGAAGTGCCTGCCATTACGCCCAAACCCACTCACTGCGCTGGCCCGAGCGACTGCGGCATCTGATCTTTCTTGGCACCCCGCACCACGGCGCGCCGCTCGAGTCGGCCGGCCACTGGCTGGAGCAACTGCTGCCAGTCACCCCTTACAGCATGCCCTTTGTGAAGCTGACCCGCATACGCAGCCAGGGCATTCGGGATCTGCGCCACGGCAAGGTCATCGACGCCTCCCGCAATAACAGGGAGCGCACCATAGGGCGCGATCCCCGCCAACCGCTCCCGCTTCCAAGCGGCGTAGCCTGCTTTGCCATCGCCGGCACCACATCCGCCAAACGCACCCTGCTGGCAGAGCGGCTGATTGGCGATGGCCTGGTCCCCCTGCGCAGTGCGCTGGGACTGCACCGGGAGCGCGCACATCAACTCGACTTTCCTCCCGAACATACCCTGATCGCCTATCGCACCACTCATATGGCCCTGCTCGGCAGCCCGGAGGTCGGTGCACAACTGCTGGACTGGCTTGACGATGCCAGGTGATCCCGCTTCTCTTTGCATGCCGTTTCAAAAATTTGGTCGAACAGCGCCAATCGGGCGCCGCATGCTGTGCTCGCAGCAACTAGCCTTGGAGGCAGTGTTTGATATGAGCCAGCAGTGGAGCGCCATATGTTCTCTTACACCCTCACCTTCAAGGATGATGTCGACCGCCTGACCGCCCCCGAGCAGGAGGTCTCCTTGCAAAGCCCTGCCCAGGCGGGTGATTTTATTATCCTCTCCGACGGCAGCCGCCATCAGGTGATGTTTGTCACCCACAGGGCCAACTACAGCAGCCTCTATCTCGATAAAGGGGTCAGGGTGCCGCAAAGCTAGCGAATCATCTGTCAGTTAGCGAAAGCAAAAGAGCGGCACCTGGCCGCTCTTTGCTCTCTCTTTATGTGGATTTGCTGTCACAGCACCTTGATCACCGGTTGGTGCACTATCTCGACGTCGTCTTTATAGACCACCAGCTCACCCGGTGGCATGCCTCGCTCACCCAATACGGTGACGACGCACTCGTAGCGATAGGGGCCGCTCGTGAAGAGGTATGTATGATTTCCCCCCGTCCCCTCCACCCTGACGGTGCCATTTTTCAGCACCAGATCCGGCTTGTCAGCGAGCGTCTTGCCCCTGGCCCAGGAGGCGTAGCGATAGTGGCCATCGTCCAGCTCGTCGATGCGGATGGTAAATTTCTCGGTCTGCCACATCAGCGCGGGGCTCTTGTACTCTCGCACACTGGGATGCAGACCGCTCTTCTGCCTGGCGATAAGCTCGGCTTTCAATTTGGCGGCCTGCGCCGTCTGATGATTGATACCGATCACCTTGCCATCAAAGTCCATCCAGACCTCGCCACTGCCCAGCATGATGCCGCGCCAGCCCATGGTCTGCCAATCCTGCACGACCCGGGATGTAGCGATGCTTTTTAATATGGCGTCATCAAACACCTCGCCAAAACGGGTCAGCATCTCCGCCGGGGTTTTGATGGCGGGAATGGGATACTCCTGCTTGAAGGGGTACTTCATCTGGTTGGCAAGGGCCTGATGATCACGGGCTTCTGCCGCATCGACCAACTGCTGCACAAAGGGGCGATATTCGGCCGGCAGCTGCTCTTCATCGGCTGATACGGGGAGTGCGACCCACAAGGTTCCCAGCAACAGCAGAGCCTTCAGCCCATAACGTCCCCGCACCTCATTGCTATTGCGGCTAAACAGCGCCCTGACATTCCATCTTGCCACTTTCATTCTGCCTGCTCTCCACATAACTAAAACGGCCAGCCACTATCCGCAGACATTAGCTGGCGGACTTGAGCGATTTTTTAACGCGTTTGAGTGCCATCTGCCGCTTGAGCGGTGACAGGTAATCAATGAACAAGTTGCCATCCAGATGATCAATTTCATGCTGCATGACAATGGCCAAAAAATCGCTGCTCTCGATGGTGATCGGATTGCCTTTTCGATCCAGAGCAGATACCACCACCGAGCTGTAACGCTCGACATCCGCGTAGTAATCCGGCACGGAGAGACAGCCCTCTTGTCCAAGCACCTTTTCAGTACCGCTTATCACTTGTGGATTAATCAAAACCAGCGGCTGATCCCTGCTCTCGGACAAGTCGATAATAACGACTGCCTCTTTACGCCCGACTTGAGTCGCGGCCAAACCAATCCCGTTTTCCGTCGCATACAGGGTTGCCAGCATGTCATCGATCAGCCCCTGTACGGCAGCGATATCCTCAACTCGCTCGGCCTTGAGCCTCAACCTGGGATCGGGAGCCGTCAAAATATTCAAAATCGCCATCACAACTCTCCATTAACCACTTTTTTCAATCCGAGGTCACAGCCCAACGGCCGGGACATGGAGACAAACGCCTGCTCCTCTTCGACCACGTTGTAACCAAGGCGCTCATAAAACCGTATCGCCCCATGGTTCTCTGTGAAGCTGGACAGGGTGACCCGGCATTTGCCCTCACGCTCAGCCTCCTGATGAAGCCGTTCCATCACGGCAGCACCAAGCTGCCGCCCCTGATACTGAGGGAAAATGATCAGCAGATGAACATGCTGGGCATCCTCATATGGCTTGCTACATAACAGACCAATGCGCTCTCCCCCATGCAGGATCCACGAAAACCATTGCGGCAGATATGAGCTGGTTAGTCGCTCGCGTTGAAATTGGTCATCCCAGCCAAAGAGCGCCTCAACATAGGGAAATATTCCCTCTTTGACGGCAGTAAAGACCTGCTCCAATTCACTTTGCGGCACATTAATCAGCTCAATATCCATCTCTTTCCCTGCTCAAGCCATATTGGAGACGCTGTTAGCGCACAATTACCCTATTACGATTTTTCCAAACGACTGCAGATTCTGAAGCATCACGAGCGGTCACAACACCTCAACCTTCACCTTGATAATCCCATCTCGAATATTGGCGATGGAGCCGAAGGCGGATTTGGAGAGATCGATAATACGCCCGCTTTTAAAGGCGCCGCGATCATTGACCTTGACCACCACGCTCTTGCCATTGGCGAGGTTGGTCACCCGCACCATGGAGCCAAAGGGCAATTCCATATGGGCGGCGCTATTGAGGTTGTTGCGATAGAGCTCGCCGCTGGCGGTCTTTTTACCGTGATAGCGGTCGCCATAATAGCTGGCGTAACCGGTCTCGCTATAGCCGCGCCAGCTGCCGCCGTGGCTCTCATCATAACGGCTGCTACAGGCGGCCAGCAGCAGGCAGACAAACAGCAGCCCCCCTTTGCAGGCCGATTGCACCACTCCTTCTCTCCCGATGCCGCGCATCTACTTCTCCTCGCTCACCTTGCCGGATAGATAGCCCGGCTGATCATATCGCGTCGCAGTAACGGGGAGATTCTCCCCATACCGGCAAGCTACTGCAATGTAGGCGGCCCCTTGCCATCATGGCGCCCAGCCCTGTTGCCAACGCCGTGGCCACCGCGATTGTTGCAATAATTACTGGCTTTAAATCACCACTGTTGCACCCAAGAGACAATCAAGGGGCCACTTCCCTGCTCGCGTTTGCCAACAAGAGCACGCAAACACCCTCCGATCTGCGTCCGCAATGCAGCACAACAAGAGGGATACTTAACCAGAACCGGGCAAGCCCGTTCATCCGCAGCCTTATCCCATCAGGGGCAGCGCCGCTACTTTGCCATACTTTCCCAATAAAAAGGGAGGCGACTGCCTCCCTTTTCTCTTGCTATTTGCCCATCAGAGTCAGGCGATCAGCTTGTCGTCGGCAAAGCCGAAGCCGCGCAGACCCACCACATGCACATGCTCGTGCTTGCCTTGCACCTTGCGGATGAGCTTGTAGGTGGTGCCCTTCTCGGGGCTGATGTTCTCGGGCGCTGCGATAAGCAGCTGCATATCCTGCCGCTCGCACAGCTCGAACAGGGTGGCGATGGATTTGCCATCCAGACGGGCCGCTTCGTCGAGGAACAGCAGACGGCAGGGGGCGATATCCTTGCCGCGCAGACGGCGGGACTCCTCCTCCCAGCTGATCAGCACCATCAGCAGGATGGCCTGACCGGTACCGATCGCCTCACCGGTAGAGAGCGCACCGCTCTCGGCACGCAGCCAGCCATCGGCCCCGCGCTGCACCTCGATCTCCAGCTCCAGATAGTTGCGATAGTCGAGCAGCACATCGCCCATCACCTGATAGCTGCGATCGCCCTGCTCGATCTGCGGATTGAGGCGCTGGAACAGCTTGGCCATCGCCTCGGAGAAGCTGAGCTCCTTGTCGGCGAACAGATCGTTGTGCATGGCAGTTTGGTCGGCCAGCGCCGTCAGCAGACGGGTGTGGGCCTCGCGGATATTGACGTTGAGGCGCACCCCGCGCACCAGACCGAAGGCGATGTTCTGCAAGCCCTGGTTGAGCACCCGGATGCGGTTCTGCTCGCGGCGGATGATGTTGGTGATCTTGGCCGCCACCTCGTGAGAGGAGAGGGACAGATGGGTTTCCCGCTGCTTGAGCTCGTCAGCCAGACGGGCCAGCTCGATCTCCATCTCCTCGATCGCTTCGACCGGATCATCGGAGCGGATGATGTCGTTGCGAATGCGATCTTTGAGGTAACGGTAGACCTGCACATAGAAGGCCACCTTCTGCTCGGTGCTACGGTTGCCCTCGGAGAGACGCAGCGCATCGCGCAGGGCCTCGTCGTGGGCCACCGCCACCCGCAGGGCGCCGAGGGCCTTGTCCGACATGGAACGCAGCTCGTCGCTGTCGAGGTACGCCAGCTCGCGCTTGTTGAGGCGCTTCTCGACGTCGGTCTCCCGCGCCAGACGCACCACCCGCGACCAGCTCGCCTTATGACCCACCAGGGATTTACGGGCGCTGTAGTAATCCTTGCCTTCGAGCTTGAGACGACCACCGAGGGATTCGATCTCGCGCTTGGTGACCTGCAACTGGGCCTCGGCGCTGGTGCGACGGGAACGGGTGCGGATCAGCAGCTCTTCGATCTCTTTCTTGTGGGCGCGCGCCTTCTCTTCCATATCGTCAGAGAGGGTCAGCCCCATGGCCGCCAGCTCCTGCTCGAATTCGGTCAGGGTCTGGCGCTTGGCCTCGACGCTGGAGTTGAGCGCGGTGCGCAGCTGCAGCGCCTCGGTGTGACGCTGGGCTATCTGCTTGTGCTGTTCACCGGCGGTGCGGGCTGCCAGCTCGGCCGCTTTAAGCTTCTCTTTGAGTCGTTCGCTCATCTCGGACGCTTTGCCCAGCAGATCTTGCGCATCCTGATAGGCAAAGTGCGGCAGACGGGCCACCAGCTGATCGAGGGCGTAGCACCGGCGTTTCTGCTCGGCCAGCAGGTCGCTCACCTCATCGTAAGCTGCCTGTAGCGCAGCCAGATCCTGCGGATCCTGACGCAGCACCTGTACCATGGTTTCCAGTTTTTCCAGCGACTTGCCGTGTTTGGCGATAAAGGCTTCGGCCTGTTTCAGCGCCTCAACGTCGGCGTGGGCCGCCTCGAGGCGAGCCGCCAAATCGGCTTCGGCAAACAGGTGGGCAAAGGGCAGCATCCCCTGCACCAGCTGGATATGGCGAGTCAGCTGGGCGGCGGCCGCTTTGGCCTCGGCCAGCTGCTTGTCGCACTCGCCGATGGATCCTTGCAGCGCGCGCAGTTCGGCCTGTTTGGCCTGCACTTCGGCTTCGGGGTCGGGGCGGAAGGCGATATCCAGATGCTGACCGATAAAGTCGCGGAAGTGGCCGTAGAGACGGTGGTACTTCTGCTGCTCGAAAGCGGCCTTGGCGTAACCCTCGATGAGCCCTTCGCGCTCAAGGTCGAGCTGCTCGATCCGTTTTTCCCGGGCGGCGCGACCAAACAGCGGCAGCTCGGGGTAGCGGGAGAAGCGCACCTGACGCTTGCTGGTGCGCACCAGCACGGCGTCCCCCAGCTCGTCCGCTTCCACCAGATCCTCGTCAAAGGAGTCGGGGTTGCCCTGAATGAGGTAGATATCTTCCGGGCAATCTTCCAGCTTTTTCAACCGCTCGATGGCGCCTTCGAGGTCGAGCACCACCAGGGCGCTGCGAGCCGGGCCGTAGAGCGCGGAGTAGTAAGGGGCATCGTCGATGGAGATGTCGTCGTAGACATCGGAGAGCAGCACGCCCCCCACCTGCTCGGCGATACGGGCAAGACGTGGATCCGCTTCGCCTGCCCCCAGCTGCAGGTTGCGAATTTGCAGCTCCAGCGCCTGTTTCTGCGCCGCGATGCGATTGCTCTCCTGCTCGAACTCGCGCTCTTTGTCGAGCACTGTCTGCATACCGGCCGAAAGCTCTTCGGCGGTGGCGAGCGGCAAACCGCTCTGCTCGCGCAGCTGCTCGAGCTTTTCAAAGGATTTGAGCCAGCGCGGCGCCAGCTTGGTGAGCTCCGCAATATCGCGGCCGAGCTGGGTGCCCTGATGCTCGAGGCTGGCGCGGCGCTGGTTCACCTCCGCCTGCTGCTCGGAGAGCTCCTCCTGACGGGTGCGTTGGGCTTCGAGGAAGATCTCCAGCTCATCGCTGCTGGCAATCAGCTGGCCACAGGCCTGCTGCAGCTCGTCACGCAGCTTGAAGAGACTCTTCTGGCTTTCGCTCTCTTTCTCGAGGCGAGCCAGCGCGGCGCGCAGCCCCTGCCCCTGGGCAATGCGAGCCTTGTCTTCGATATGACGCTTGAGCAGCGCTTGGGCTGTGGGCCAGGCGGCCTCGCGCACTGTCTCCGGGGCGATGCTCAAAAGCAGCGCCAGCGCCGCTTCGTGCTCGGCCACTGCCGCCTTGGCCAGCGCCAATTGCTGTTCGGCCCCCAGCACCCGGCTGGTAAGGCTCTGCTCGGCTGCGCGGAACTGATGCAGGGTGTCGCTCGCCTGTTCGGCGATCAGCCCCGGCAGCTCGCACTGCTCGCGGGCAGCATCGAGGGCCTGCACCGCCTGACGGTACTGGATGGCGCGGGTCTGCTGGATATCGAGCGCCTGCTGGTAGTCGGCCAGCTGGGTCTTGAGGCTGTCGACTTCTGCCTGTGCCAGCTCCTTGCGCTCTTCTACTTCCAGCAGCTGGCCGTGGATCTCTTCCACCACCGCCTGCTGCTGTTCGAGTTTGTCAGAGAGATCCGCCAGATCGGCGCGATACATCTCGATCTTCTTCTGCAAGCTGACAGCCGCCATCACCTTGGCCAGATGCTCGGAGGCAGACTCCAGCTCGTCGGTCAGCAATTTTTCGCGGTTGGTGAGCTGCTCCACCTCGTCGGCCAGATAGATGGCGCGCTGCTTCTCTTCGGCCAGAATGCGGCGCTTGTCGGCCAGCTCCTGGCGCGCCTTGAGGGCCAGCTCGGAGAGGCGGCTCTTCTCGGCGGCGTTGCGCACATAGTCCGCCGCCACATAGTGGGTGGTCTCGGTGATCAGGTTCTTGAACAGATCCCGCTGACCCTGGGTCTCCTTGATCGCCTCCAGCGTGCGGCGGTTTTCATAGATGGCCGCCTCCATATCTGCAAACGCCTTGCGCACCCCGGAGTTCTCCGGCAGCAGGTATTCACGCAGGGAACGGCTGATGGACGAGGAGATGCCGCCGTAGAGGGAGGCTTCGATCAGGCGATAGAACTTGCCGCGATCTTTTTGATCACGCAGCTTCTTCGGGGTGATGCCGAACTCGAACATGAAGTTGTGATAATCGGTCACCGTATTGAATTTGGCGACTTTCAGCGCCCCCAGCTCGGCGGCCGCCCCTTTCAGATCGGTAAAGGCGCGTACCCGCCCCTTGCCGCCATCGAGCTTCTCCAGCAGCAGATCGGTCGGAGCCAGATTCTCCGGCACATCCACCAGCGCGAACGGGGTGATGTTGACCTTGTTGTCACGGTTGGCCACCTGCTCGAGGTGGACGCCGACCCAGATCCGCTGTTCGCGGCTGTTCATCACTTCCAGCAGGGAATAGCAGTGGCCGCGCTGCAGCTTGCCGTAGAGCCCCTTGTCACGGGAGGCGCTGCTCGATCCCGCTTCCGTGGTGTTGCGGAAATGGAGCAGTGACTGGTCGGGGATGAGCGCCGCGATAAAGGCCGCCATGGTGGTGGACTTGCCCGCGCCGTTGCCGCCGGAAAGGGTAGTGACCAGTTGGTCGAGATCGAAGGTTCGGGCAAAGAAGCCGTTCCAGTTGACCATGGTCAGGGATTTGAACTTGCCTCGCACCGGTTATACCTCCAGATCCAGTTGTTCTTCATCGAGATCCGCCTCGATGTCATCAAAGAGTGAGTCGCTGCTCGGCATTTCGTCGTCGTGGAAGATGGCTTCACCCTCCTGGATCATCCGCAGCTGAACGGCGCGCGGATCTTCATCGGAACGCACATCGGCGGCGAAACGGAACACCGATTCGTTGACCCGGAATTTATCCCCGTTGCCAAGGGCTGTGATCATGCCAAGGCGACGCAGACGGCGCATGGAGGTACGGATCTTTTCGAGCAGCTTCTTCTTGTCGAGATCGGTACCGCCGGAGCGGCTGTTGACCATCCGCAGCAGCTGCTTCTCGTCGGCGAGGCTCAGCACCTCTTCTTGCAGCTCGGCCATGGCGAATACCCCTTCCGAGGCGAGACGGTCCGGGCTCAGGTAGAGGTAACAGAGCACCTTGCCCACCAGCATATCGAGCTCGGAGAGCACAGTGGTGCCGATGTCGGAGCTCGGGCGCGGGCGCAGGTAGAAGAAGCCTTCCGGCGCCTTGATCAGCTCCACCTGATAGCGGCCGTAGAAGATCTCCAGCTCGCTGTGATATTCGACCAGCGCCGAATGCTGCTCGAACTCGTCGGCACTGATGTGACGGCCGGAGCGCAAGGCGGTGTCGATGCGCGGAAACAAGGGGTTGGCAATCGCCTCTGCGAGGCGCAGCGGCAAGGGAAACTCAGAATTGATCAATGACATAGGCCTGAACCTTGGATCCAGCTTGGTTAATGGGTTTCCATGCGGGTTGGCGATGCAGTTCGCGCTCGCCGCTGGCATGGCCCAGGCGCACGGCCTGGTCGATCAGAAGACGCGCCACATCGAAGTGGGCATGAGCCGGGTAGTCCAGCAGATATTCCCGCAGCACATCGGCCAAGTCCAGCTGCTGGCCCTGCTCGGGGTAGCGGGCCAGATAGCGCTCGATACGCTCGGCCAGCTCCTGGTTGATGTCCACCATCTCGACGTACTCCATCTCGAGGGGCACCTCGCCGGTCACCTCCTCGTCGTGGATGGCGATGGTTTCGTCGCGCAGCTCCAGCAGACGGGGCTCTTCGGCCACCCGCAGCTGCCAGTTGTGCTGCTCGAAATTGCGGATGGACTCGCGCAGCCGCTGGCTGAAGGCGCGGTTCTTGTCCATGTCGATGGCGTTGCGGATAAATTTGTGGACGTGCCTGTCGTAGCGGGACCAGAGCTCGATGCACTGCTGACCCCAGCTGGTGATGACGTCAAGGCGCCCCTGCAAGGCGTGAGTCAGCTCCTCGACGTGGAACAGATCGTCGCGCCCCTGCGCCGCTTCCTGAATGTTGAGCAGCCCCGCCTGCAGGCGGTGGCCGGCAGCGTCCAGGGTATCCTGCAGCTCGCGCAGGGTCTGGCCAGTCTCGTGCAGCAGCTTTTCGCAGCTGTGAATGGCATCGACCCAGTTCTGGGTCAGCAGGGCCGCAATCTCGCTCTTGACCTGATTCTGCTGCTCATCCATGGCGCGCTGGGTGAGATCGATGCGCCCCAGGGTCTCTTCCAGCGAGAAGGTGAGGCGCGGCAGCACCTCGGCATCCCACTGCTCGCGGGTGTTGGTCTCGAGCGCCGCCTTGCGGGCGGTGTCGAGCTCGGAAGCCAGGTGCTCGAGCAGAATGGAGAGCTTGATGGAGTCAACCTGACGCTGATCCATAAAGAAGTCGACGATGCTCACGCCAAGTCGAGACAGGCGGTAGAGGCTCTCCCCCGCCACCATGTCGGTGTTAAAGCGCGACAGCAGCTGCTGGCGAATGAGATCGTTGATGGCGTTGTTGGCGCGACCGGTGAGGGTCTCGTCCATCTGGCCGAAAGCGCTGCTGACATAGCCAAAGGCGTCGTGCAGCGCTGCTTCCGACAGGTCCGACTCATCTTCGGACAGGGTCTTGATTGCAATCAGAAAGGCCAGCCGGTCGGTCGGCAGGCTCAACGCCAACCCCTCCTGCCTGACCCATCCCACCATCTCTGGCAGGGTACGGGATGTACTCATCATGATGTTGTCATCTCGTTGTTGTATTGGGCGCAAAATCGTGCGCGCGGCTACATCCGGTAGCATCGAAAACATGGTTCACATCGACGTGAACCGCGAGCAATCAACTGGCCGGCTTCTGGGCCATCACATGGATATAGCGGCCGAGGGAGACAAAAGGCTCCTGACGGCAATATTGCTGCTCCATGGCCAGCAGATCGTCGAACTTCTCCACCTGATCCTGCTTGTGACGCATATAGTCGTGGATCACCCGCACCCCGGTCTTGCCGATGATGCGCAGCCCCCCGCGACCAATCCAGTCATAGACCTGCTCCGGCAGCTGGGGATTGGTGGGCGTAAGCGCAGTCTGGCGCTTCTTGCGAAGACCAAGGCGCACATAGTCAAAATTGCCCACCACCAGGCTCTGGAACAGCAAGCCATGACGGTTGTAAAAAAGCAGCGACAGTATGCCCCCGGCATTGACGAAAGGGAACAGACCCAGCAAGGTCTGACGCGGCTCGGCAAGCCACTCCAGCACCGCATGGCAGAGCACCAGATCAAAGGTACCGGTCACGTGTTGCTTCAGATCTTGGATGGGGCAATGGATGAGACGAATTTTGTCTTCCAGCCCCTTCTCGGCGATCTGGCTGCGGGCCAGTTCCAGCATTTCTGCTGACAGATCGCACAGCTCCACCTGATGACCCATGGCCGCCAGCTTCTGGGCGAAATAGCCAAAACCGCCCCCCGCATCGAGGATGCGCAGCGGTCGGTTGCCAAGGCGGGCCAGGCAGGCTTCGATGTCGCTCCAGACAATGGTGGTGCGGATGCGCCCCTTGGTGGAGTCGTAAATGTTGCGGGCGAACTTGTCAGCGCGCCCGTCAAAACTCTGATCGTGCTTCAAGGAGAAACTCAACATTAGCGCCACAGGGTTGTGGCCATCCCAAAAAAGAGAGGTATTCTGTCACATCCCGAATTTGCTGAAAACTCAAGGAAGTGTCTGCCGTGTTTGTGCTCAAAAAGTGGCTGGGTCAGCTGTTGATGCCGCTCCCCTTCTCCCTCTCCCTGCTGCTGGTCGCCCTGCTGCTGCTCTGGTTCACCCGTTTTCAGAAAACCGGCAAGCTGCTGGCGACTCTCTCGCTGTTGCTGGTCGCCCTGCTGGGAATGCGACCGGTGAGCTACGAACTGGCCCGCGGGCTGGAGCAAACCTTCCCGCCGTTCGAGGTGAGCCAGCATCCCAAAATCGACGCCATCGTGGTGCTCGGCAACGGCCATGTCAGCGATCCGGCGGTGCCGATGCGCAGTTGGCAGAACAATATCTCGCTGGCACGAACTCTGGAGGGGGTTCGCCTCGCCCAGGCCTATCCCGAAGCCGAGCTGGTTTTCTCCGGCTATGTGTCGGGGGATACCCTCTCCAATGCCGAGGTCAATGCCCGGATGGCCGAGAGCCTCGGCATACCCCGTTCGCGAATGACGTTGTTTGAAAACAACAAAGACACTCATGATGAGGCGGTCAGTATCAGCCGCCATCTGAAAGGAAAAGAGGTGGCACTGGTCAGCTCTGCCACCCACCTGCCGCGCGCCATGGCCCTCTATCAGGGTCAGGGGCTCAACGCCGTGCCGGCCCCCACCGATTACACCGCCAAGCAGAGCCAGGTGGCCCAACCGCTCTACAGTTATTTACCCAAAGGGCGCTATCTGATGTATTCCGAAGCTGCCATCCACGAATGGATTGGGGTATGGTGGGCTCGCTTGCGGGGGCAGGTTAACGAATGAGCAATCAAGCGTTTCATTCCTGATTTGGATCAGGAAAGCGAAAAAAAATTACGTCATTTGCCGCCGGGTCAGCTATCTTGGGCTCGGTTCAATTCATATAATGTTGCGCAATCAAATGCCTAGGAGATTAAGAAGATGAGACAGCACCTGGTAATGGGTAACTGGAAACTGAACGGCACCAAGGCTTCTGTAGAAGCTCTGATCAAAGGACTGACCCCGGCTGCTGCCGCTCATCCTTCTGTGCAAGTTGCCGTCTGCCCGCCGGTTATCTTTTTGGGTCTGGTTGAGCAGCTGACCGCTGGCACCAAAATCGCCTACGGTGCCCAGAACGCTGACGTACACGAGTCCGGCGCCTTCACCGGTGAAAACGCCCCCTCCATGCTGAAAGCCTTCGGTTGCACCTACTCCCTGGTCGGCCACAGCGAGCGTCGTACCCTGCACGCAGAGAGTGACGACGTGGTTGCTGCCAAGTACGAAGCGATCCAGAAAGGCGGCCTGGTGCCGGTTCTGTGCATCGGTGAAACTCTGGAGCAGTTCGAAGCCGGCGTGACCAAGAACGTGGTTGAGACCCAGCTGAAAGCTGTTATCGACCGTTGCGGTATCGCCTCCTTCAACAACGCCGTTATCGCTTACGAGCCGGTATGGGCCATCGGTACTGGCAAGACTGCCACTCCGGAGATCGCTCAGTCCGTTCACGCTCACATCCGTCAGTACCTGGCCGGTTTTGATGCCGCCGTTGCTGCCAAAGTACAGATCCTGTACGGCGGTTCCGTCACTGGCGCCACTGCTGCCGACCTGTTCGGTCAGCCGGACATCGACGGTGGCCTGGTCGGTGGTGCGTCCCTGAAAGTGGACGACTTCTCCCAGATCATCGCTGGTGCAGCCAAGTAATCGCTGATTACGGCAAAGAGAGGGGCTGGTTCCCTCTCTTGTATCGCTTTTCCTATGGTGGCCCCCGCATCCCATACGAAAGCCGATATAGTAAAAGTGGCTTGTCTATTTCCAAACATTCGTATTTGACAACTCAGATCCAGAGGCACTCATGACCAAACAAATCAAACGTATTGGTGTTCTGACCAGTGGTGGCGACGCGCCGGGTATGAACGCAGCCATCCGCGCTGTGGTTCGCGCCGGTTTGCATTACGGCCTGGAAGTTTACGGTATTTATGATGGCTACCTCGGTCTGCACCAGGATCGCATCGTCAAGCTGGAGCGTCACAGCGTCTCCGATGTGGTCAACCGTGGTGGTACTTTCCTCGGCTCCGCCCGTTTCCCTGCCTTCAAAGACCCCGCAGTGCGCGCCGAAGCGATCGAGAACCTGAAAAAGCACGGTATCGATGCGCTGGTCGTCATCGGTGGTGACGGCTCCTACATGGGTGCCAAGAAGCTGACCGAAGAGGGCTTCCCCTGCATCGGCCTGCCGGGCACCATCGACAACGATATCGCCGGTACCGACTTCACCATCGGTTTTGATACCGCTCTGAACGTGGTAGTTGACGCCATCGACCGTCTGCGCGATACCTGCAGTTCCCACCACCGTATCTCTGTGGTCGAGATCATGGGCCGCCACTGTGGCGATCTGGCCATGTCTGCCGCCGTTGCCGGTGGTGCCGAGTATGTGATCGTGCCGGAAGTGGCCTTCGACAAAGAGAAGCTGCTCAAGCAGATCAAGGAAGGCGAAGCCAAGGGCAAGAAGCACGCCATCATCACTATCTGCGAGCACGTTACCGACGTGAACGCGCTGGCCAAGGACATCGAAGCCCTGACCGGTCGTGAAACCCGCGCCACCATCCTGGGTCATATCCAGCGTGGCGGTGCCCCGACTGCCCGTGACCGCATCATGTCCAGCCGTATGGGTGCTTACGCCGTTGAGCAGCTGCTGGCTGGCCACGGTGGTCGCTGCGTCGGTATCCAGCGCAACGAGCTGGTACACCACGACATCATCGACTGCATCGAGAACATGAAGCGTCCATTCGATCAGGAGCTTTACAACCTCTCCACTACCCTGTTCTAAGCACCGCAGGAACAAGCTGGTTATGCAAAAACCCTCCATCCGGAGGGTTTTTCTATTTCTAGCCGCAGATCACCGTGCTGCTCAGAAAATGGATTGGTGCCAATACACTTGGCAATGTCATCAGGCAGGTCTGCCAACTGTGAAATAACAACAATACCTATATGACCGGCTTGAGGTTGGGATTGAGGTTGCGCTTCAGCTCGGCCAATTACCCCACCGTTGCAGTCGCTACCGACAGTTTGCCCAGCCTCCTCTCTGCATCATCTCTTCCGCTCTATCTTATTCCCCCACTGTTACTTATTGTCCTCTGGTGCTCCTGTTAGGCGATGCGTTATCTCTAATCCGCACCGACGGGGCTCAACATTGGCTACAGATACAGGCAGTCGCAGATCGGGGGCCTATCTCGCTCCCCCCCCCTGCAGGTTGCAACTTCTCCCCTTGAGGGAAAAACCGCTTCCCAAGCCACTATTGCACCAACCAATATCAATCCCGCTATCTCCTCCATAGTCAGAGGTTAAAAAATGGGCTACCTCTGCATTTTTCCTCTCTCAGATCCGGCTACATCGCTAAAAGCAGGGCTATTTATGCAGATCCATGAACAGAAGATCGTGATAAAACCCTAACCATGGCGCTGGATTGCATGCCGATACCGGCATTACTCTCTTTTAGAAGGGGATTATCTTCGCCAGAAGCGGTAAAACCAGATTCACAGCCATTTTTTGACGCTAAAAATGGCTGCTTAGCCCAACAAAAAATATAAAACCAATTAATGGCTCCATTCCCCCCCCCGAATCCAGATTCCATGCACTTAACTAAAGCACTGAAAATAAAGGGCTTTTAATATGACAACCCCATTAAAACAACCAGCACCTCAAACATAGAGGATAAAACAGCCAAAGGATTGCAAAAACAGAGCTTTCATTACCACGAAGAATACAAAGCTCACTTTTATCAATTAAACCCTTGTTTTAAGCTCCTGTTATGGTATCTTGACCTCATCAACCAACAACCTGGGGAGAAAAAAGATGAAAGAGTTTGTTGTTACCGCTGTTTTTACCGTGTTTTTCACCCTGGTTGCTGTCTCTCTGCCCTCGCTGTCACAGCTCTGAGTCGGATAGAGAGGCATCAATCGGGAACGAGCCTCTCTGGCATGACGCTTTAATCGCCACAAACTGGTGTTTTCAGCCATCAGCGCCGAAATGGTCAACATGGATATGATTTCAAGCTATTGTGGTTGCTTGTTTAATCACACTTCTGACTGAGCCAACGTCAGACCATCCTCGGGGGAGCCAAGCTCCCCTTTTTGCTACCTGCCGTCTGACAACACCTTTGCTCTCTCCTTATCCTTTCCTCCTCTTCTACCGCTTTGCTGTTTGTTCTGACCAATCCATTTTTCCAGTAACCAGCGGGCACAAAAAAGCCCCCACCCGAAGGTGGAGGCTTGTGGCATAACCAGAAGGGTAATCCCGCTTATACCTTGTTCCAGCGCTGCGGGTCATACTCCGGGCTAAAGCGATCAACGATCACGGCGCAGGCTGCGTCGCCGGTGATATTGAGGGAAGTCCGGATCATGTCGAACAGACGATCCAGCGCGAACAGCAGCGGCAACCCTTCGATGGGGATCCCTGCCGCCAGCAGCACCGCCACCACCAGGAAGCTCGGGCCCGGCACACCGGCTTGGCCAATCGCGCCCAGGGTGGCCGTCACTATGATGGCGGCCCAGGCACCAACGCTCAGATCAATGTTGTAAACCTGCGCAAAGAAGATGGCGACCAGCCCGTAATAGATGGCGTTGCCGCTCATATTAATGGTGGCCCCCAGCGGCAACACGAAAGAGGCCGTTGCATTGGTCACCTTCAGATCCTGCTCGCAGGTCTCCATATTGACCGGTAGGGTCGCCATGGAGGAGGCGGTAGAGAAGGCCACGATCTGCGGCTTCTTCATCGCCGAGATATAGGTCATCACCGGCGTGTTGGAGAAGAGCGCCACCAGCAGCGGATAGACCACAAAGCCGAAGATCAAAATCGCGGCAACATAGACCACGAACAGCTTGAGCACCAGCGTCAGCACATCGAAGCCATAGGTGCCGATGGCATCAGCCATCAGACCGAATACCCCGAGCGGCGCGATGATCATCACCTTGTTGATCATCCAGACAAAGGCATCCACCAACGTATTGAGGCCATCGACCAGCGGCTTGGCCCGCTCGCGCGGCTGTTTGGCCAGCGCAATGCCGAGGAACATGCAGAACACCAGGATCTGCAGAATGTTCGCCTCGTTGAGGGACTGGAACACGTTGGTCGGGATCATGCCAAGCAGGGTTGCGACGGCATCCGGCAGCGCCCCTTTATCGGCATAATCACCGCCAAACATGGAGGAGACAGAGCCAAAATCGACACCGACACCCGGCTTGAAGATCTGTCCCATCACCAGTGCCAGCAACACGGCCAGTGCCGAAGTGACAAGGAAGAAGGCCAGCGTGGCCACCCCTATCTTGCCCGCTGCCGGGCTTGCCCCCAGATTGGCGGCACCGGAGAGGATGGCAACCGCCACCAGCGGGATCACCAGCATCTTGATCAACTGGATAAAGAGAGTACCGAGTGGGGCAAAGATGGTGGCCTGCTCACCCATGAGCACCCCGACCACAGCCCCCAGTACCATGGCCACCACAACCTGGAAGCCAATATTTTTTATGAGTCCTTTAGTCAACACAGTACTTTCCTTTATGTAGCTACATTCGCACTTTCCCAGTGCAATAAACCAGACAGGGGAATGAGCTCCTGCACATTCCCCTGCTGCGGCGTGTTATCGCATATTTCATTGCTGTTTGAAATCGACAAATCGTTAACAGAAGCTATTAATAATTTTCTAAAAAGCGCATTTCCCACCCTTTGGTTGCGTTTTTTTGCAGTCAGCCCAATGACAACTGGCAAAATATTGTGCTAGCTTGGCTGCACAACCGAATATACAAGGATGTAAAGATGCTGAAAGTTAACGAATATTTTGACGGAAATGTAAAATCCATCGGTTTTGAGCAAAAAGGCGAGAAATCTACTGTCGGCGTCATGAACGTCGGTGAATACCTGTTCAATACCGCCGCCCCCGAGCGTATGACGGTGATCAAGGGCGCCCTGACCATCCAGCTGGCGGATGAAGATGAGTGGCACACCTACAGCCAGGGTGAATCCTTCCTGGTTGCGGGCCACTCCTCCTTCAAACTGGAAGTGACTACCCCCACCGCCTACCTGTGTGAATTTCTCGACTGATCAGCCCGGCTGAAGGGGCTCATCCCTTCAGCCCTCTCTCCCCTCCTGCTCTTCATATCTATACCCATGTCACAGCGCGGCACATCCCCGCTTTTCATCCATGGCAAAAATCCTAGAATAAACAGACATAAACCATCATCGGAGTGGTGTCATGATCAGTGTGTTTGACCTTTTCTCTATCGGTATCGGCCCCTCCTCTTCCCATACAGTCGGTCCCATGCGCGCCTCTTATGCTTTTGTGCAGCAGCTCAAGCTCCATGGTCATCTGTCTCATACTGCGCGGGTCGAAGTGGAGTGTTACGGCTCGCTGGGCCAAACCGGCAAGGGACACGGTACCGGCAAGGCGATCATTCTGGGGCTGTCGGGCTTTGAACCGGAATCGGTCGATATCGATGCCATCCCCGCCATTCTGGCGCGAGTGGAAAAGGAGCAGAGCCTGCAACTGGCAGGCGAGCAACCAAGCCATTTTCCCCGCACCGGTGCCATCATCTTCAACCGCCGCAAAACCCTGCCGGCCCACACCAACGGCATGACTCTGCGCGCCTTTGGCGAAGATGAGAACCTGCGCTTCAGCCAGACCTACTACTCGATTGGCGGCGGCTTCATCATTGAAGAGAGCCACTTCGCTACCGCCAAGGAGGAGGCCGCCAGAACGGATAGCGAGCATCCCATCCCCTACCCCTTCGAGAGCGGCGCCCAGCTGCTGGCCCACTGTCAGGAGAGCGGTCTCTCCATCTCCGGCATCATTCTGGCCAACGAGCGGGTCTTTCGCAGCGACGAACAGATAAAGAGCGGCCTTCGCAAGATCTGGCAGGCGATGCAGGGTTGCGTCGAGCGGGGTTGCAAGAGTGAAGGGGTACTGCCGGGTGGGCTCAAGGTACGGCGCCGTGCTCCGGGGCTGTTTCGCCAGCTCAGCTGCGAGACCAACTTCAACAAGGATCCACTGATGGTGATGGAGTGGGTCGATCTGTTTGCGCTGGCCGTCAACGAAGAGAATGCGGCAGGCGGCCGGGTGGTCACAGCCCCCACCAACGGCGCCTCCGGCATCATTCCGGCGGTGCTTCACTACTATGATCGCTTCGTCCACAAGGTCGATGACGACGAGCTGGTGCGCTTTTTCCTCACTGCGGCAGCGATCGGCATCTTATATAAGAAGAACGCCTCCCTCTCGGGAGCGGAAGTGGGCTGTCAGGGTGAAGTGGGCGTGGCCTGCTCCATGGCGGCCGGCGCGCTGACCGAACTCTTGGGTGGCAGTCCGGCCATGGTGGAGAACGCCGCCGAGATCGGCATGGAGCACAACCTCGGGCTCACCTGCGATCCCATCGGCGGGCTGGTACAGGTGCCCTGCATCGAGCGCAACGCCATGGGCGCAGTGAAAGCGATCAATGCAGCCCGTCTTGCCCTGCGCGGCACTGGGGAGCACAAGGTGTCGCTGGACAAGGTGATCAAAACCATGTGGGAGACCGGCAACGACATGAAGACAAAATACAAGGAGACGGCCCGGGGTGGCCTCGCCGTTAACATTACCGAATGTTAAAAAACGGCAATTGACTCCATTTGGTTCCGAAATGCCCGGCATCGCCGGGTATTTTTATGGGTAAACGCTTAACAAAATGGATAAGCACCAAAATAAATTTTATACTCGCGCCTCAAACTCAACAAAAATAGATCTATTTCAACTTTTTTTAGGTCGCGAGCCGTTACACTACGGTTATCTGGTTAAGTGACCTGCGCAAACCAGCGCGTTCCATGGATCTCCCAAATTTCTGTGAGTGGGCATGCCGCCCCCTTCTACCCTGAGGTAATAGTGACATGATCAGCGTTTTTGATATCTTCAAAATCGGTGTAGGCCCCTCTTCTTCCCACACTGTTGGCCCGATGAAAGCAGCCAAACAGTTTGTTGACGAACTGCGCGCAGGCGGCAAGATCCGCGATATCACCCGCATCAATGTCGATGTCTACGGCTCCCTCTCCTGAACCGGTAAAGGCCACCACACCGACACCGCCATCATCATGGGCCTGGCCGGCAACCTGCCGGAAAACGTCGATATCGATGCCATCCCTGAATTTATCTCCCGCGTAGAACAGACCGAGCGCCTGCCGATCGGCCTGCACTGCCACACCGTCAGCTTCCCGCGCGATGCCATGGTATTCCACGACGAAGCCCTGCCGCTGCACGAAAACGGCATGAAGCTGACTGCGCTGATCGAAGATGAAGTGGTCTACAGCAAGACCTACTACTCCATCGGTGGCGGTTTCATCGTTGACGAAGAGAACTTCGGCAAGGCTGACAGCGGCGACATGTCCGTACGTTACCCGTTCAAGAGCGCCGCTGAACTGGTTGCCCACTGCAGCCAGACCGGTCTCTCCATCTCTGCCCTGATGATGGAAAACGAGAAATGCTTCAACACTCCGGAAGAGATCTACAAGAAGTTCGGCAAGATCTGGAACACCATGCGTGAAGGTATCGAGCGCGGCTGCCGTACCGAAGGCGTTCTCTCCGGCCCGCTGCGCGTGCCCCGTCGTGCGGCTCCGCTCTACCGTCAGCTCAACACCAACGAGAATCTCTCGAGCGACCCGATGAACATCGTTGACTGGGTCAACATGTTCGCTCTGGCCGTGAGTGAAGAGAACGCTGCCGGTGGCCGCGTGGTCACCGCTCCGACCAACGGCGCTGCCGGCATCATCCCGGCCGTACTGGCCTACTACGACAAGTTCATCCAGCCGGTTGGCCGCGACGAGTACACCCGTTTCTATCTGGCTGCCGGTGCCGTCGGCATCCTCTACAAGATGAACGCCTCCATTTCCGGCGCCGAAGTGGGCTGTCAGGGTGAAGTGGGTGTCTCCTGCTCCATGGCCGCTGCCGGCCTGACCGAGCTGATGGGCGGTAGCCCGGAGCACGTCTGCGAAGCCGCTGAAATCGGTATGGAGCACAACCTGGGTCTGACCTGTGACCCGGTTGCCGGCCAGGTTCAGGTGCCCTGCATCGAGCGTAACGCCATCGCAGCCATGAAGGCGGTCAACGCCTCCCGTATGGCCCTGCGTCGTACCTCCAAGCCGCGCGTCTCGCTGGACAAGGTGATCGACACCATGTACGTCACCGGCAAGGACATGGACTCCAAGTACCGTGAAACCTCCCGTGGCGGTCTGGCCATCAAGGTGATGCAGGTTGCCTGCGACTAAGCAGCCACTGGCATGACGACAAAAGGCGGGTTATCCCGCCTTTTTTCTTTTTACCGGTTCCGGCACTTCATCACTGGAAGAGTGGATAACAAAAAGGATGGCCTTGTGGGCCATCTTTTTTATCTGCGCTATCCAACCAATCACGGCACTATGACCGCACGCCGGATCAGGAGGAGAGTTTGCCATCCAGTTCGGCAATCTTGGCAGACCAGTAGGCCGGGCCGGTTTCGTGGATATTGTTGCCTTCGGAATCGACCGCAACGGTCACCGGCATATCTTCCACTTCAAACTCGTAGATCGCTTCCATGCCGAGATCGGCAAAGGCCACCACGCGGGCTTTCTTGATCGCCTTGGCCACCAGATAGGCGGCGCCACCAACGGCCATCAGATAAACAGCCTTGTGCTGCTTGATGCTCTCGACGGTTTTCGGGCCGCGCTCGGATTTGCCGATCATGCCGATCAGGCCGGTTTCACCCAGCATCATATCGGTGAACTTGTCCATCCGGGTGGAGGTGGTGGGACCTGCCGGGCCGACCACTTCGTCGCGCACCGCATCGACCGGGCCAACGTAATAGATAAAGCGGTTGGTGAAATCGACCCCTTCCGGCAGCCCTTCGCCACGGGCCAGCATATCGGCGATACGCTTGTGGGCAGCATCGCGGCCGGTGAGGATCTTGCCGGAGAGCAGCACGGTATCACCGCTCTTCCAGCTGGCCAGCTCGGCCTTGGTGATGCCATCGACGTTGACACGACGCACGTTGCCACCCGCTTCACGGGTGATCTCCGGCCAGTCGCTCAGTTTCGGCGGAGTCAGCTCGGCGGGGCCTGAACCATCGAGTTCAAAGTGAACGTGACGGGTCGCGGCGCAGTTGGGGATCATCACTACCGGCTTGGAGGCAGCGTGAGTCGGCGCGGATTTCACCTTCACATCCAGCACGGTAGTGAGGCCGCCCAGACCCTGGGCACCGATCCCCAGCTTGTTGACCTTGTCGTAGAGCTCGACGCGCAGTTTCTCTTCAGTGGTTTGCGGGCCACGGGCCATCAACTCCTGAATGTCGATGTGCTCCATCAGCGCCTCTTTGGCCAGCACGGCGGCCTTCTCGGCAGTACCGCCGATGCCGATGCCGAGCATGCCGGGCGGGCACCAGCCTGCGCCCATGGTCGGCACGGTTTTGAGCACCCACTCGACGATATCATCGGAGGGATTGAGCATGACCATTTTGGATTTGTTCTCGGAACCACCGCCCTTGGCGGCGATGCTCACCTCGACCTTGTCACCCGGGATCATGTCGATATGGACGACCGCAGGAGCGTTGTCTTTGGTGTTTTTGCGACTGCCGGCCGGGTCGGCCAGCACCGAGGCGCGCAGCGGGTTGTCCGGATTGGTGTAGGCACGGCGGGTACCTTCATCCACCATCTCCTGCACCGTCATGTCACTGTCCCACTGCACCTGCATGCCGATCTTCACAAAGCAGGTGACGATGCCGGTATCCTGACAGAGCGGACGGTGGCCTTCGGCAGACATGCGGGAGTTGATCAGGATCTGAGCCAGCGCATCCTTGGCTGCGGGGTTGGCTTCCCGATCATAAGCAGCTTTGGCGGCCTGGACAAAATCCAGCGGGTGGTAATAGGAGATGTACTGGAGGGCATCTGCGATGGAATCGATAAAATCCTGTTTTTTTATAATGCTCATATCATCCTCACTGGTCCTTGCGTCGCACGGGTGCGATGGACAAGGGCTTCCATATGATGGCTGTACAGAGGCGCAAACCAAACACTATCGGTCAGCAAAAAACCTGAAGCACAGCAGTTTTTTCTTTAGTCACCGACACCTATGATACGCTTGCCCACCAGCACCGACTAGGGTTCGGGAATCAAACTGTTGCCTGTGTAACATAAAATGACGCCATCACTGCATATCCATTATCCAGATCATCACACTCCTCTCCACGCGCTATTTGCACGGCTGCAACATCAGCCGTGGGCCATGCTGCTGGAGTCAGCCGGGCCACTTGGTGCCGACAATGGCTTCGACATCATCACCGCCGATCCGCTGGCCACTCTCCAAACCTGCGGCCAGCTCACCACGGTGCGCAGCAGCAATATAGAAAAAGAGCATCATGGCGACCCCCTCACCCTGCTGGCCGAACTTCAGCAGCAACTGCTTGGCCAACCGGTCGCACACGACAGTAAACTGCCTTTTATAGGCGGCGCACTCGGGCTGTTTGGCTACGATCTGGGCCGCCACTTTGAACAGCTGCCAAGTCAGGCTGCCGCCGATATCAAGGTGCCCGACATGGCGGTGGGGATCTATGACTGGGCGCTGCTGCGCAGCGTCGAGACCGGCGCCTGGCAACTGGTGCACTGGGGAGATGAAGCGGGTCTTGCCAGACGTATCGCCTGGCTCGAGCAGCAAGTGGCCGAGCCGGCACCGCCATTCCACCTGCAAGGCAGCTGGCAAAGCAACATGAGCCGGGAAGCTTATGGCGAGAAGTTTGCCCGCATTCAGGAGTACCTCGCGGCGGGAGATTGCTACCAAATCAACCTGACCCAGCGCTTCAGTGCCCCCTATCAGGGCGATGAGTGGCAGGCTTACTGCACGCTGGCGGCAGCCAACAAGGCGCCGTTCTCTGCCTTTTTGCGCTTGCCGGACAGCGCCATTTTAAGCCTCTCCCCCGAGCGATTCTTGCTGCTCGATGGTCGCCATATCGAGACCAAGCCCATCAAGGGCACCCGCCCGCGCCATCCTGATCCAGCCATCGATCTGGATATAGCCCAAGAGCTGTCACAGGCGGACAAGGACAGATCAGAGAATCTGATGATCGTGGATCTGCTGCGCAATGATATCGGGCGGGTGAGCAGGCCGGGCTCGGTCAGCGTCCCTCACCTCTTTGCGGTAGAGTCCTTTCCGGCAGTGCACCATCTGGTCTCCACCATTCATGGCGAACTCGATAGCCGCTGGCAAGGGGTCGATCTGCTGCGCGCCTGCTTCCCGGGTGGCTCCATCACAGGTGCGCCCAAGATCCGCGCCATGGAGATCATCGAGGAGCTGGAGCCCCAGCGACGCAACGCCTACTGCGGCAGCATCGGCTACCTCAGCCAGCATGGCCGGATGGACACCAGCATCTGCATTCGCACCCTGATTGCCGAAGCGGGCCGTCTGCACTGCTGGGCTGGAGGTGGCATCATCGCCGACTCCGATGCCGACAGCGAATATCAGGAGACCTATGACAAGGTCGCCCGCATTCTGCCACTGCTCACCGCACTGTGAGCTTGAGCCCCGGATAAACTGCCACGGAACCACGTTACGCCATGGATCGCCACGAACTGCTGACCCGTTTCTCCCTGCAACGGCCGGCGCCTGCACATCGCCTTGCCATCGCCGGCCTCAGCCCGGCGGCGGTGCTGGTGCCTGTCGTGGAGCGCTGCGATGGCCTTCACCTGCTGCTCACCCGCCGCAGTGCCCGGCTGCGCCATCATGCCGGGCAAATAAGCTTTCCGGGCGGGCGTCAGGACCCCGATGATCAGGATCTCATCGCCACCGCGCTGCGGGAGACCAGAGAGGAGCTCGGCATCCCCTCTCATCTCGTGCAGGTGATCGGCACCCTCAATCCGCTCAATACCATCTCGCGCTTCGAGGTGCTGCCGGTACTGGCTCTGCTCGATGCCGACTACCCCCTCGAATTGAGTGCAGATGAGGTGGAGCATGCCTTTGAGGTACCGTTAAACCACCTGCTCGATCGCCGCAATCATATCGCCCTCACCTTTGTTCGGGCGGGTAAACAGCACACCGTCTACTGGATCCCTTGGCAACAGCACTACATCTGGGGAGCCACAGCCAGCATGATCTGCCAGCTGGCCCAGCACCTCGAGCGATAACAATTTGACAACTTCTGGCAGAGCGGAATTTAATCATTAACATTAAACTAACGTGCCAAATGATAAACAAAAATTGATTTTTTACTGTTTTGATCACGTTTCTATAAGAAACTCGGGGTTTTCGTCTGTTAAAGATGAATTTGATCAACATTTTTGATTAAAAAAACCGTATCCTTGCCGCCGACTTAATAAGAACCACAATTCGGGGTGAGATAGATGTCAAATACTGTCACTGGCGCACAGGATGTCGCGACCGTAAAGAAGCAAGGCACGAGCTTCGTCCAGAGTAAAGGCTGGACAAAACAAGATTCAACCTGGGTTATCAGCCTGTTTGGTACTGCTGTTGGCGCAGGCATCCTGTTCCTGCCGATCAACGCAGGCATGGGCGGCTTCTGGCCACTGGTGGTGATGGCGCTGCTGGTTGGCCCGATGACCTACCTGGCTCACCGTGGTCTGGCCCGTTTCGTTCTCTCCTCCAAAAAGCCCAATGCGGATATCACGGAGGTGGTAGAAGAGCACTTTGGTGCCGGTGCAGGCAAGCTGATCACCCTGCTCTACTTCTTCGCGATCTACCCTATCGTGCTGATCTACGGCGTGGGTATCACCAACACCGTGGAAAGCTTCATGGTCAACCAGCTGCAGATGAGTGCACCGCCGCGCTGGATCCTCTCCATTGTGCTGATCATGGGCATGATGTCCGTGATGCTGGCAGGCGAAAAGTTGATGCTGAAAGTGACCGAAGTACTGGTCTACCCGCTGATCGCCATCCTGGCCGGTATCTCCCTCTACCTGATCCCGGACTGGACTGGCGCCGCTCTGGAGCAAGTGCCTTCTGCCAAGGATTTCGCCGTCACTCTGTGGCTGACCATCCCGGTACTGGTCTTCTCCTTCAACCACAGCCCGGCCATCTCCAGCTTTTCGCTGGCCCAGCGCCGCGACCACGGTGATCAGGCCGTCGAGAAAGCCGATGCCATCCTCAAGCGTACCGCCATGGTGCTGCTGGGCTTCGTGATGTTCTTCGTCTTCTCCTGCGTGATGAGCCTGACACCGGCTCAGCTGGCTGAAGCCAAAGCCCAGAACATCGCCGTGCTCTCCTATCTGGCCAACCAGCATGCGAGCCCCATCATCTCCTACTTCGGTCCGCTAGTTGCGTTCGTCGCCATCGTCTCCTCCTTCTTCGGCCACTATCTGGGTGCCCGTGAAGGTCTGAAAGGGATGATCGTGCAGAACATGCGCAAATCCGGCAAAGAGCCGAACGCCAAGAAAGTCGAGATGTTCATCATCGCCTTCTTCATCCTGACCCTGTGGGGCACTGCCATTGCCAACCCCTCCATCCTGGGCATGATTGAATCGCTGGGCGGCCCCATCATAGCGACCATCCTGTTCATCATGCCGATGTACGCCATCAAGCGCGTCCCGGCCATGGCGAAGTATCAGGGCCACATCAGCAACGTCTTCGTGACCGTGATGGGCCTGACAGCCATCTCCGCCATCCTCTATCAGCTGGTCGGTTAATCCCGCCTCCGATAGTCAAAAACCAGCCGGCAACGGCTGGTTTTTTTATTGCGTCATTCTGCGTTCTTCTCTGGAAATCCCAGCTCCTTTACTCAGTTGCCCCGGTTAACCAAGCTCCCTGCACTACTGCATATCTGTGCCATCACAGCCCTCCTCCCACATCATAAGAACCCGTTTTTATCTCGCCCTGTGGGGTAAACACATCCCCACCCGTCACTACGCAACAGCCTTCTGACTGTCTGTCTATCCATTTGCCAAGCCCCACATAGTTGTGGCAAACCCACGAAACCAGGCAAAATTGAGGCAATAAAAAGCGCCCTCCGAAGAGGGCGCCAAAAAAACGCATTAGCCAGTGAGGCTGAAATCAGGCTTCGCTACTGGGCAGCGCGGCAGGTTCCAGCAGGGTTTCATCTTCGGCCATGCAGGCCGCTGCGGTGAAGAGCACGTCGGTGGAGCTGTTAAGCGCCGTTTCCGCCGAATCTTGCAGCACGCCGATGATAAAGCCGACGGCAACCACTTGCATGGCGATATCGTTGCCGATACCAAACAGGCTGCAGGCGAGCGGGATCAGCAGCAGGGAGCCACCGGCTACGCCGGACGCGCCACAAGCACTAATGGTTGCGACCACGGAGAGCAGCACCGCCGTTGCAAGATCCACTTCCATACCCAGGGTATGCACCGCCGCCATGGAGAGCACTGTAATGGTGATGGCTGCACCCGCCATGTTGATGGTGGCGCCCAGCGGAATGGAGACCGCATAGGTATCCTCCGGCAGACGCAACTTTTCACACAGCGCCATGTTGACCGGGATATTGGCCGCAGAGCTGCGGGTAAAGAAGGCGGTCACACCGCTCTCTTTGAGGCAAGTCAGCACCAGCGGATAAGGGTTGCGCTTGATCTTCCAGAACACGATCAGCGGGTTGACCACGAAGGCGATAAAGAGCATGGAACCGATCAGCACCATCAGCAGTTGGGCATAACCAAACAGGGCGTCAAAGCCGGTTTCCGCCAGGGTGGAGGCGACCAGACCCAGGATCCCGAGCGGCGCGCAGCGGATCACCGCTTTCACGATGGCCGAGACGCCGTGGGACAAATCGGTGATCAGCGCCTTGGTGCTCTCGTTGGCATGGCGCATGGCGATGCCCAGACCAATGGCCCACGCCAGAATACCGATATAGTTGGCATCCATCAGCGCCTTCACCGGGTTGGTTACCACGTTGAACAGCAGGGTCTGCAACACCTCGGTGATGCCGCCAGGTGGAGTGATCTCGGCCGTATTGGCCACCAGATGCAGATCGGAGGGAAAGAGGAAGCTGGCAATCACCGCGACCACGGCCGCAGAGAAGGTGCCAAACAGATAGAGCAGCAAAATCGGTCGCATGTTGGTCTTCTGACCCTGCTTGTGACCAATGATGGCTGCCATGACCAGTACGAATACCAGCAGCGGGGCCACCGCTTTCAGTGCGCCCACAAACAGGCTGCCAAGCAGACCTGCCGTTTTGGCCCACTCGGGGGCAAACATCGCCAGCAAGATACCGAAAACCAGACCAACCAGGATCTGGCTGACCAGACTGGTGCTATTGACCAGCCGAAGGAGGGGGTGTTGTTGTGTCATCAAAAAAGTCCCTAGGCACCGTAGTGCTCGATTCATGAGTCCTGTCTGCAACCCTCCCGCCAGCATGATTCCGTTCTGACGGGTTGCCTGCGGCCAGCCTTCTGTCGGGCCGATCCGCCGGTCACCGGATTGCATGACGGAATATCCCATTCACCACCGCTTTTTTCCAGAGACCTACCAAAAAATATCCAGTATCCGGCACAAATAACCGCAACAAAAACACAACAACAGAGTAACCATCCATTTTTGTTCGTTTTATCAACACCCGGGCGGATGGCCAACTGTGGTATCATCCACCATTTGCTGCGGAGCCTTGCCATGATCCCCTCCCTTCTGACCCGACACTTCGGTTTCTCCAGTCTCCGGCCTGGCCAGGAGGCGGTCATCAACCGGATCATGGCTGGCCAGAGTGCTATCGCCATCTTCCCCACCGGCTCTGGCAAATCCCTCTGCTATCAGCTGCCCGCCCTTGCCCTACCCCACCTGACGCTGGTGATCTCGCCCCTGATTGCGTTGATGCACGATCAGCTCGCCTTCCTTAAAAGCAAGGGGATCAGCGCCGCCACTCTCGACTCGAGCCAGAGTCCGGAAGAGAGCCGACAGGTGATGCAACAGGCGCTGGCTGGCCAGCTCAAGATCCTGATGATCTCGGTGGAACGCCTCAAGAACGAGCGCTTTCGCCGCTTCATCCAGCAGGTGCCGCTCTCGCTGCTGGTCGTCGATGAGGCGCACTGTATCTCGGAGTGGGGACACAACTTTCGCCCCGACTACCTCAAACTACCGGACTACCGCCAAGAGTTGCAGATCCCGCAGGTGTTGCTGCTGACAGCCACCGCGACTCCAGCCGTTATTGACGACATGCAAGCCAAATTCGCCATTGAACCGCAAGGGGTGGTTGTCACCGGCTTCTACCGGCCCAACCTCGACTTGTCCGTCATCCCGATGCTACCGGAGGCGCGCAGCGAATGGCTCTGTCAGACGCTGGCACACTCTCAAGGGGCACCGACCATCGTCTATGTCACCCTGCAACATACGGCAGAGGAGTGCGCCGAGGTGCTGGCCAGACGGGGGATCAACGCCCGAGCCTACCATGCCGGGCTCGATGCGGCGCTGCGCAGCCAGATCCAGCTCGACTTCATGAGCAGCAAGGTGGATTGCATCGTCGCCACCATCGCGTTTGGCATGGGGATCGACAAGGCCGATATCCGCCAGGTGATCCACTATGACCTGCCCAAGTCCATCGAGAACTACAGCCAGGAGATTGGCCGCGCCGGGCGAGATGGCCAGCCATCACGCTGCATTGTGCTGGCCAACCAGAGCCAGCTGCCGGTGCTGGAAAACTTTGTCTATGGCGATACGCCCGATCTGAACGCCATTGTTCAACTCCTCGGCCAGATCCGCCAAAGCGGACCCGAGTGGGAGTTCCCCCTGCTGCGCCTCTCGAACGATACCAATATCCGCCAGTTGCCGCTTAAAACCCTGCTGGTCTATCTGGAGATGGCGGGCATCATCACCCCGGCCTACAGCTACTACGCTGACTACCGTTTCAAATTCGTGCTGGAGAAGCGCGACATTCTTGCCCGCTTCAACCCGGAACGACGTCAGTTTCTGGAGCAGCTGTTCGCCTGCGCGCCACTGGCACGCAGCTGGTGCACCATGGATTTCGATGCCCTCTGGCAGAGTTACCAAGGAGAGCGGCAACGGGCGGTCGCTGCCCTCGACTATTTGCAGCAACAGGGCTGGATCGAGCTTGAGAGCAAGCAGATGACCGAGGTCTACCGGATCAACCGCCATGACTGGGAACCCGCTGCACAGGCCAGCGCACTGCACGTTCTATTCCTGCAAAAAGAGCAGAGCGAGCTGGCCAGACTGCAAGCCATGCTCGACTTTTTCACCTCGGATGAGTGCCTGAGCCACCGTCTCGCCCGTTATTTCGCAGATGAGGCGGCGCCAGCCCAGTGTGGTCACTGCTCGGTTTGTCGTAGCGAGGTTGCTGTACTGCCTCCCCTGCCCCTGCAGACTATGCCAAATGATGCGGGGATCCGCGCCTGGTGCGATCCACTCATCGCCAAGGCTGGCTCACAGGATGCTCGCATGCTCACCCGCTTTCTGTGCGGCATCACCACGCCGCTCACCAGCAAAATCAAGGCAAGATCGTTGGCCGGCTTCGGCCAGCTAGCCCAACATCCATTTGCTGACGTGCTGCTGGCGGTCGAGCAAGCCTACGCCTGACCATTCGTACACCTCTTACATCCCGCAACGGCTCACACAAGCTGAAAAAAGAAGACCCTCGCTATTGCGAGGGTCAAGCCAACGGAAACGTGCTTAAACAGAGCTTGGTGAGATCACGATACACTCTCTTGCTAAAGCGTCTCGCTGCTCACACATGGCCAATCTAGGGCAGCAATAATGTAGCGTCAATGTAAAAATTAGAGCCAATAGTCTAACCCATTGAGTTTACGTTGACGTGAACGTAATGATATTTTTATCCATATCTGTGCAAGCCAACCCCCGCCTCATCTTTTACTGTTCACCTTTCAGGCAACACTGGCAGTTTCCACTTTCCAATAAACATTTATTTTTTATGTCTTTGACATTTACCTCACTATCGTGGCAAAAATAATTTAACAGTCAGTAACATAGGTGTGTTGTTGACTGACCCTCCCGCACAAGGATCGGGCAGGTTTCCTCCGCATTTAACCAATCGACCTTGATGGATTACTGGGGGCTGTTGACTAGGCTTAACATTGCAAACAACACAAAAGCAGTCATCCAACTTTTTCAGGGCAAGCGACTATAACGAGGGCAAAGTTATGGGCATCTTCGAGCACTACCAACAGCGATACGAAAAGGCAAGGGAAGAGGAGTACACCATCCAGGAGTTTCTGGATATGTGCAAGCAGGACAAAGCCTGCTACGCCTCTGCGGCCGAACGTCTGCTGACCGCCATCGGTGAACCTGAGATGGTAGACACCTCTGCCAACCCCAGACTGAGCCGGCTTTTCTCCAACCGCGTCGTGGCACGCTATCCGGCATTCAAAGATTTCTACGGTATGGAAGAGGCGATCGAGCAGATTGTCTCCTACCTAAAACACTCCGCCCAGGGGCTGGAGGAGAAGAAACAGATCCTCTATCTGTTGGGCCCCGTTGGCGGCGGTAAATCCTCGCTGGCAGAAAAACTCAAATCCCTGATGCAGAAGGTGCCTATCTATCGCATCAAGGGCTCACCGGTCAACGATCACCCCTTCTGTCTGTTTGACATCGAAGAGGATGGCGAAATTCTGGAAAAAGAGTACGGCATTCCGCGCCGTTATCTGCGCCCCATCATGTCGCCCTGGGTTGCCAAACGCCTGCACGAGTTTGGCGGCGACATCACCAAGTTCAAGGTGGAGAAGGTCAACCCCTCCATCCTCGATCAGATTGCCATCGCCAAGACTGAACCCGGTGATGACAACAACCAGGATATCTCCTCTCTGGTCGGCAAGGTCGATATCCGCATGCTGGAGCACTTCGCCCAGGATGATGCCGATGCCTACTCCTACTCCGGTGCGCTGTGCAAGGCGAACCAGGGGGTGATGGAGTTTGTGGAGATGTTCAAAGCGCCCATCAAGGTGCTGCACCCGCTGCTTACTGCAACTCAGGAGGGGAACTACAACGGTACCGAAGGGCTCTCAGCCCTCCCCTTTGACGGCATCTTGCTGGCTCACTCCAACGAATCCGAGTGGCAGCAGTTCCGCAACAACAAGAACAACGAGGCCTTCCTCGACCGGGTCTACATCGTCAAGGTGCCTTACTGCCTGCGCGTGTCGGAAGAGGTGAAAATCTACGAGAAGCTGCTGGTTAACAGCGAGCTCACCGAGGCTAAATGCGCCCCGGGTACCCTCGAGTTGCTGGGCCAGTTCTCGGTGTTGTCACGGCTGAAAGAGCCCGAAAACTCCAGCATCTACTCCAAGATGCGGGTCTATGATGGCGAAAGCCTCAAAGACACCGATCCGAAGGCGAAGAGCTATCAGGAGTATCGCGACTACGCCGGTGTGGACGAGGGGATGAATGGTCTCTCTACCCGCTTTGCGTTCAAGATCCTCTCCCGCGTCTTCAACTTCGACCACGCGGAAGTGGCCGCCAACCCGGTGCACCTCTTCTATGTGCTGGAGCAGCAGATCGAGCGCGAGCAGTTCCCGCAAGAGCTGCACGATCGCTACCTTGAGTTCATCAAGGGCTATCTGACCCCGCGCTATGTGGAGTTCATCGGCAAGGAGATCCAGACCGCCTATCTCGAGTCCTACTCAGAGTACGGCCAGAACATCTTCGATCGCTACGTCACCTACGCCGACTTCTGGATCCAGGATCAGGAGTACCGTGACCCCGAAACCGGCCAGCTGTTTGACAGAGCGTCCCTCAACAGCGAGCTGGAGAAAATTGAAAAACCCGCCGGGATCAGCAACCCGAAAGATTTCCGTAACGAAATCGTCAACTTCGTGCTGCGTGCCCGGGCCAACAATGCAGGCCGTAACCCCAACTGGACCAGTTACGAGAAGCTGCGCACCGTGATCGAGAAGAAGATGTTCTCCAACACGGAAGAGCTGCTGCCGGTTATCTCCTTCAACAGCAAAACCTCGGCCGAGGAGCAGAAGAAGCACGATAACTTTGTCGAACGGATGATGGAGAAAGGCTACACCCGTAAACAGGTGCGACTGCTCTCCGAATGGTATCTCAGGGTACGCAAGTCATCCTGACCCTGACTGTTCAAGGGGGAGTTATGGCGCATTTTATCGACCGCAGGCTCAACGGCAAAAACAAAAGCGCTGTCAATCGGCAGCGCTTCATCCGCCGTTACAAGAAGCAGATAAAACAAGCGGTCTCTGATGCTGTCTCCAAGCGCAGCATTCAGGACGTAGACAAGGGCGAGAGTATCAGCATCCCGACCAAGGACATCGGCGAGCCCCATTTTCATCAGGGGCAAGGCGGTAAACGGGAGATGGTGCATCCCGGCAATGATCAATTCGTCTCCGGCGACAAGATTGACCGCCCCAAAGGAGGGGGCGGCGGACAGGGTTCCGGCGAGGGGCAGGCATCCAATCAGGGGGAAGGAGCGGACGATTTCGTGTTCCAAATCTCCAAGGATGAGTATCTCGATCTGCTGTTTGAAGATCTGGAGCTGCCCAGGCTGCAGAAAACCCAGCTCAATCAGCTGATGGAAGTCAAAACCTATCGGGCGGGCTACACCTCCAACGGGGTGCCCGCCAATATCAACGTGGTGCGCTCGCTGCAAAACTCGCTGGCACGGCGCATGGCGTTGCAAGCTGGCAAAAAGCGCCAGTTGCATGAACTGGAAGAGCGACTGGCACTGCTGGCCGCCGATCCCAACGAACACTTTGCCGAAATTGCCCAGCTCGAGAAGGAGATCCGCGAGCTGAAACGGCGGATCGATGCGGTGCCATTTATCGACACCTTCGATCTCAAGTTCAACAATTTCGTCAAACGTCCCGTCCCTTCCAGTCAGGCGGTGATGTTCTGCCTGATGGACGTCTCGGGCTCCATGGATCAGGCCACCAAGGAGATGGCCAAGCGTTTCTATATCCTGCTCTATCTGTTTCTGAGCCGGACCTACAAGAACGTAGAGGTGGTCTACATCCGCCACCACACCCAGGCCAAGGAGGTGGACGAGCACGAGTTCTTCTACTCCCAGGAAACCGGCGGCACCATCGTCTCCAGTGCGCTCAAGATGATGAACGACATCATTAACGAACGCTATCCGGCAAACCAGTGGAATATCTATGCGGCGCAGGCGTCGGATGGTGACAACTGGGCAGATGACTCACCGCAGTGCCGTGAAATTCTGGCGCGGGACATCATGCCAAGGGTGCGCTACTACTCCTACATCGAAATCACCACCCGTGCCCACCAGACCCTGTGGCACGAATATGAATCAGTGGCCAGCCAGTTCCCCCACTTTGCGATGGAGCATATTCGCAAGGTCGAGGATATCTATCCGGTGTTCCGGGAGCTGTTCAAGAAGCAAGCGGCGTGAGGAGGTCACATGATCGAAACTGAAAAACGTGTTGCGCCACTGGACGATGGGCCTGACTGGAACTTCGATCTGCTGGAGACCTATCACCAAGAGATCGCCCGGGTCGCCCGTTTCTACAAGCTGGATACCTACCCCAACCAGATCGAGGTGATCACCGCCGAGCAGATGATGGATGCCTACTCCAGCGTCGGCATGCCCATCGGCTATCAGCACTGGTCATTCGGCAAGCGCTTTATCCATACCGAACGCAACTACAAGCGTGGCCAGATGGGGCTGGCCTACGAGATCGTCATCAACTCGGATCCCTGCATCGCCTACCTGATGGAGGAGAACACCATGCCGATGCAGGCACTGGTGATGGCCCACGCCTGCTACGGCCACAACTCCTTCTTCAAGAACAACTATCTGTTCAAAGCATGGACAGATGCCTCCTCCATCATCGACTACCTGCTGTTCGCCAAGAACTACATCACCCAGTGTGAAGAGAAGCATGGTATCGAAGCGGTGGAGCAGTTGCTCGACTCCTGCCATGCCCTGATGAACTTCGGGGTCGATCGCTACAAGCGTCCCCAGAAGATCTCGATGGCAGAGGAGAAACGGCGTCAGAAGGCGCGGGAAGATTATCTGCAAACCCAGGTCAACGAGCTGTGGCGCACCCTGCCCAAGCAACATAAAGCAGCCGGTATCGAGGACAGGCGCTACCCCGCCGAACCTCAGGAGAACATTCTCTACTTCATCGAGAAGAATGCCCCCTTGCTGGAGCCCTGGCAGCGCGAGATAGTGCGCATCGTGCGCAAGATCAGCCAGTACTTCTATCCGCAAAAGCAGACTCAGGTAATGAATGAGGGGTGGGCCACCTTCTGGCACTACACCATCCTCAATCACCTCTATGACGAGGGCAAGCTGAGCGATCGCTTCATGATGGAGGTGCTGCACAGCCACACCAATGTGGTCTATCAACCGGCTTACAACAGTCGCTACTACTCGGGGATCAACCCCTATGCGCTTGGATTTGCCATGTTTACCGACCTGCGCCGCATCTGCGAGAACCCGACCGAGGAGGACAGATACTGGTTCCCCGATTACGCTGGCAGCAACTGGGTGGAGACGCTGCATTTTGCCATGCAGAACTTCAAGGACGAGAGCTTTATCAGCCAGTTCCTGAGTCCGAAGGTGATGCGCGACATGAAGCTGTTCGCCATTGATGACGATGATCTGAAGAACTATCTGAAGGTCTCCGCCATTCACAATGACGAAGGCTATCGTCAAGTGCGCAATACTTTGTCGGCCCAGTACAACCTCAGCAATCTGGAGCCCAATATTCAGGTCTACAACGTGGCAGTAAAAGGGGATCGTTCCCTTACCCTGCGCTATGTTCCCCACAACCGCATCCCCCTTGGCGACTCACGCCATGAGGTGCTCAAACACCTGCATCAGCTGTGGGGATTCGACGTGGTGCTGGAACAGGATAACGGCGATCTGCCTGCAGATATCATCGGCCGCTGCCCGGAGCGTAAGCCGGGTATCTGAACCATGCTACCTCGCAAATGGCCCACTTCGGTGGGCCATTTTTTCGGCCTTCGCCTCTGCCTGCATCATCGCAGCACCACCTGAATAACCCGAACAAACCACAACATAGAAAGAGGCCCGCATGGTGTGCGGGCCTCTCTGGCTTGCGATCAATCTGCAGTGGTGATCAGTAGAAGGTTTGCTGCTCCGCGGCCATCGCCTTGAGACGGGCACAAGGGGCGAACCGATCACCATGGCGCTTCTGGTAATACTCCAGACGGCCAACCAGATGGTCGATACCGAGCTTGTCCATATAGAGGAACGGGCCACCGAGGAAGGGCGGGAAACCGATACCGAAGATGGCACCGATATCGCCATCACGGGCCGATGCCACCACGCCACTGTCAAGGGTCATGGCCGCTTCATTGAGCATCAGCAGCACACAACGCTCGGCAATCTCCTGTTTGGCAAGTTTGGCCACCGGCTTGATCCCCAGCACATCGTAGACGCTCTCATCCACCGTCTTCTTACCTTTGGCTGCCTTGCCATAGAGGTAGAAGCCCTTGCCGTTCTTGCGCCCCTTGCGATCGTTTTGCAGCAGCTTGTCGAACGCCTTGGGTGCCAGGAACTGCTCGCCACCCAGCTCTTTTTCGAGGATGGGGGAGATCTTGGCCCCCACATCGATGCCCACTTCGTCGAGCAATGTGATGGGGCCAACCGGGAAACCGAAGTCGAGCAACGCGCTATCCAGCACCTCTACCGGCTCCCCTTCCAGCACCAGACGTGCTGCTTCGTTCATGTAGGGAGCGAGGATACGGTTGACGTAGAAACCGGCTTCGTCCTTCACCACGATAGGCGTTTTGCCCTGTGCGCGGGCGAAGGCCAGAGTGGTGGCCACGGTCTCGGCACTGGTGCCGGCGTGGGGGATGATCTCCGCCAGCGGCATCTTGTCGACCGGACTGAAGTAGTGCAAACCGATAACCCGCTCGGGGTGGCTCGCCACAGAAGCTATCTGGTTGATGGGCAGTGACGAGGTATTGGAGGCAAACACTGTGTGTTCACCACACTCACGCTCCACATCCTTCACCATCTGGTGTTTGAGATTGAGATCTTCAAACACCGCCTCCACCACCATGTCGACCCGGTGGAAACCGGAATAGTCGAGAGTACCGGTCAGCAAGCTCATCTGCTTCTCAAGCTCACTGCGCAGGATATGACGGCGCTTGAGTTTCTTCGCCAGGATGTCGTAGCTGTAGCGCATGGCATTGCCGATCCCGGCGCTTGCCACATCCTTGATCCGGACCGGTACGCCCGCCTTGGTGGCGGTGACGAATGCGATGCCCCCCCCCATCAGACCACCACCCAGCACGGCCGCGTGACCCACCTTACGAGGCTCGGCCCCCTGATAGGTGACCTCTTTCTTCATTTCCGTGGTGGCAAAGAAGATAGAACGCAGGGCAGCAGACTCGGCCGTCATCACCAGCTCGCCGAAGTGGCGGGACTCGGCGGCGAGGCCAGCCTGCATCCCCTCCTCCACACCGATGCGCACCACATCCAGGATCCGCTCCGGCGCAGGGTAGTTACCACGCGTCTTGCTCATCACCCCTTTACGTGCCTGATCGAACAGCACCTTGCGGCCAAGCTTGTTGGTCTCCAGCAGCTTGCCCTGCAGATCCCGCTTCAACTCGTGGCGGGGCTTGCCCTTCTTGGCCAACTTGATGGCGGCATCCAGCAGGATCGAAGGCGGTACCACATCGTCCACCAGCCCCAATTTTTTGGCCTGTTTGGCCCGCACCTGCTTACCAGTCAGCATCAAATTGAGCGCCTTGGCCACCCCGATGAGGCGCGGCAGGCGCTGGGTACCACCGGAGCCCGGCAGCAAGCCAAGTTGCACCTCGGGCAGACCCAGCACGGTTTTACCGTGATCGGTCACCACCCGACCATGACAGGCCAGCGCCAGCTCCAGCCCGCCGCCGAGGCAAGGACCGTGAATAGCGGCGATCACCGGAATGGTCAATGACTCGATCTCAGCAAAGATAACCTGCCCTTCCCGCGACAGGGTCTCGGCATCCTTGGCACTGGTGCAGGCGGCCAGCATGGTGATGTCGGCTCCGGCGATGAAGGAATCCTTCTTGCCGGAGGCGATCACCAGACCGATCAAATCCTTGTTGCGTTTAACCTCGGCCAGCACGGTGCGGATCTCCTCCACAAAGGCGGCTTTCAGGGTATTCATGCTCTCGCCCGGCACATCCATGGTGAGAATACCAATGCCATCATGGCGAACATCCAGGGAAAAAGTCTTAGCGCTCATTATTCAACCTCCAACACCATAGCCACGCCCAATCCACCCGCCGCACAGGCAGTGTTGAGTCCCAATCCCCCACCACGGCGACGCAGCTCATGCAGGGTCTGGGTGATCATCCGCGCACCGGTCGCGGCAAAGGGGTGGCCATAGGCCAGCGAACCACCGAGGACGTTGAACTTCTCCATGTCCACCTCGCCGATGGCCTGATCGCGGCCCAGCTTGTCACGGGCAAACTCGTGGCTTGCAAACATCTTGAGGTTGGCCAGGGTCTGGGCGGCAAAGGCTTCGTGCATGTCGATCAAGGTGAGATTGCTGAGCGTGATGCCGGCTCTGTCCAGCGCCAGCGGCGTGGCATAGGAGGGGCCCATCAGCATGTCCTGCCACACATCGATGGCCGAGAAAGCGAAGCTACGGATATAGCCAAGCGGCTCGAGACCCAGCTCTTTGGCTCGCCCTTCCCGCATCAGCAGCACGGCAGCGGCGCCGTCGGTAAGCGGGGTGGCATTGGCGGCAGTTACTGTGCCATGAATCCGATCAAAGACCGGCTTGAGCTTGGCGTAGCTCGCCAAGTCCGAGCTTTCACGGATATTGTTGTCCCGCTCGAGCGGCGACTTGTAGGGCGGTACATGGGCAGTAAACACCTCGCCGCTGAGCTTGCCCTCGGCCCATGCTTGCGCAGCCAGGGTATGGGAGCGGTGTGCCAGCGCATCTTGCGCTTCACGGCTGATCTGGTGGCTCTTGGCCATCTGCTCGGCGGTCTGCCCCATGGAGAGGCCGGTGGAATATTCCGCCACAGCGGGCGGCACCGGCAGCAGATCCTTGACCCGCAACTGGCGCAAAATATTGAAGCGCTGCTGCAGATTGCGCGCCTTGTTGAGATCCACCAGAGCGCGTGCCAGCTTCTTGCTCACCCCGATGGGCAGCACGGATGAGGAGTCAGCACCACCGGCAATGGCGATATCCACCGTACCGGCCATGATGGATTCGGTGACGTTGGCCACCGCCTGAAAACTGGTGGCACAGGCACGAGAGACGCTATAGGCATCAGTGTTGACGCTCATGCCGGTGCCAAGCACGATTTCACGGGCAATGTTGGGGGCTTCCGGCATCTGAACCACCTGGCCAAACACCAGCTGGTCGATAAGCTTGGGGTCGAGATCGGTGCGGGCGAGCATCTCGCTCACCACCAGCTTGCCGAGATCCACCGCAGGGACGCCATGATAGGCGGTCGCCTGCTTGGCGAATGGGGTGCGCAGCCCCGCCACGACGGCAATCCGTTCGCCCTGGCGAGTCGTCAGTTTCAATGGCTGTTTCATCCTGGCTCCTTGGGTTTATAAGGGAGAGGTCTGACCTCATTGCGCCACATCTTAACAATCCAATCACAAGTTTCATACAGCTGATTGAAACTAAATTCAGCAAGGCTGGCGCCCTTCACTCGCCCTTGTGGCTCAACTGGAGTATAAAAAGATCAACTTCCATAAAAACAACGGGTTTATCGCATGGCAGCGGCGGAGTTCAAACAACTGAGAGACTATCTTGCCAGTCAAATTTTGGGACAGGATGAGCTCATCGAAGGGCTGTTGATCGCCCTGTTATGTGAAGGACATGTATTAATCGAAGGCGCTCCCGGCCTTGCCAAAACCCGTGCAGTCAAGGCGCTTGCTGGCGCTGTCGAGGGGCGTTTCGCTCGCATCCAGTTCACCCCTGATCTGCTGCCGGCAGATCTGACCGGCAGCGAGGTGTTTCACCCGCAGGATGCCAGTTTTGTATTCCAGCCCGGCCCCCTGTTCAATCATCTGATACTGGCGGACGAGATCAACCGGGCGCCGGCCAAGGTGCAATCTGCGCTGCTGGAGGCGATGGCAGAACACCAAATTACCGTGGGCAAAAAGAGCTGGCGCCTGCCGCCGCTCTTTATGGTGGCCGCCACCCAGAACCCCATCGAGCAGGAGGGAACCTATCCCCTGCCGGAAGCACAGCTCGACCGTTTCTTGCTCAAGCTGATAGTCGATTATCCGAGCCCGGCCATGGAGCTCGCCATCTTGCAGCTCAATGCCGGTGGCGAACAGCTTGGCGCAGCGCCAGTGACCCTGAGCCAGGCCGCCTTGCAAGGTGCTCGCGGCGAAGTGCTGGCGGTCAACATGCAGAGCAGGCTTGAACACTATCTGGTGGAGCTGGTCTGCGCAACTCGCCCCGGTAGCGGCCTCTGCCCTGCCCTTGAACCACTGCTCGCGGTGGGGGCAAGCCCGAGAGCCACGCTGGCACTGGCCCGTACAGCCCGTGCTCGCGCCTGGCTGGCGGGACGGGATTTCGTGCTGCCGGAAGATATCCAGCTGCAAACCTATCCGGTGCTGCGTCACCGCCTTATCCCAAGCTATCAGGCCCTGGCGGACAATCTGGATAACGACACCCTGATCGCCCAGCTACTGGATCAGGTGCCATGCCCCTAGCGCCGGACCTCCATCCTGATATCGCCCTGTCGCTACCACAGTTGCTCAAGATCCGCTACTGGGCCAAGGCCAAGGCCCCCGCGCGCGCGGGCAGAAGCAGCATCGAGCGTGGCAAACCGGGACGCACTCCCGGGCTCACCTTTCGCGAGCTGCGCGCCTATCAGGCGGGTGACGAGGTTCGTCATATCGACTGGCGGGTGACGGCGCGCCTTGGGCGCCCTTACACCCGTCTCTATTGTGAAGAGCAGGATCAGGCGCACTGGCTGTTGCTCGATCTCTCCCCCGCCATGTATTTCGGCTCCACCATGCAGCTCAAGGCTCGCCTTGGCTGCGAGCTGGCGGCCGCCCTTATCTGGCGACATGAGAAACAGCACAACACCCTGATTTGCCATGGGATAGCCCCCCATCGCCAGAGCCAGCGGGGCAACGTGCTGCCGCTGCTCGAATCCCTTTGCCATCACTACCGGCAGGGGCTGGCCCGCCAGCCACTTTCCCAGACACTGGCCGATACTCTCGGACAAACGGCACTCCCCCATGGCGCCAGATTGACCGTCATTACCGATCACCGCCCCTGTGAATCAGCGCTCTGCCAACGGCTGCAACAACTTTCGCTGCGTCACGATATTCACTACTGGCAGGTCCGTGATCCGCTGGAAGCCACGCTGCCGCCAAGCGGTTTGCTGCCGGTGGCCATCAACCGGGCTTCAGCCCCCTATCAGGGTTGGCTCGATGGTCAGCACAGTGGATTCTCCCATCGCTACCAGCAGGCGGCCGAGCAGCAACTGCAACTGGGCAGGCAACAGCTGCTGCCGCTGGTACAGCGGCTCTATCTGCTCGATAACGGTCGGACACTGCAACAACAGTGGCAGGAGGGGTTATGTCATCAGGGATAGCGCCACTCCTGACCAGCAGTCCTGCATCAGAGGCCATTACCGCCCCCCTGAACGCCCTGCTGAAAGACAAGATCCGGGACATTCATCCAGGCCCCGAGGTTGGCGAGCAACTCCTCGATCCCCGCTTGCAGGCCCTGCTATGGCTCTTGATCCTCGTTTTGCTACTGGTGCTGATCATCAGATTGGCAATGCGAGTACAACAATACAGGCGCTGGTGCAGGCAGCTGGAAGGCGATCCACAACTGCTGGTCAACCGCATCCAGGATAACCTGCGCCAGGAGGCGCTGCATCGCTGGCCCGAGTCTCGCCTGCTGCAGGGAGAGGAGTGGCTCGCGTTTCTGGATCGTCAGGGCAGTACCCGCTTCAGCCAGTTTGCCCACAACTGGAGCAGCTGGCTCTATGGCAATCAGGCACCCGACCACGAACAGAGCGAGCAGCTCAAACAAAACTATTACCGCTGGGGACGCACCTATTTTCTGTACAAGCCACGGCAGGCGAGCAAGAGCCGAACAAGGGGAAACCGATGACCCTTGCCTGGCCCTGGTTTGCTCTCGCGCTGGTACTACCATTGCTGGTGCGCTTCGGCCTGCCGCCCCTGCGCCACGGTTATCTTGCCCACCCCGGCTTTCCCCTGCTGCGCGCCCATGCAGGTATGTCTTTGTGGCGAGCAGGGCTTATCTGGTGCGCCCTGATTGCGGCGCTCTGCCGTCCCCAGTGGTGGGAAGAGCCGGTGGTGCGCTATCAGGGGAGCCGTGATCTGCTGCTGGCGGTCGATCTCTCCGATAGCATGCGCACCCAGGATATGCTCGATAGCGGCGAGCAGCTGGCGCGCCTGACTGCGGTTCGCCAGCAAATCAAGAGATTGATCGCCCAGCGCGCCGGCGATCGGATCGCGCTGGTCGTCTTTGCCGATCACGCCTACCTGCTCTCTCCCCTGACCCAGGAGATACCTGCGCTGCTGACATTGAGCGACGAGCTCGACTTTGATCTGGTTGGCCGCACCACCGCCCTTGGTGAAGCGATCCTGCTGGTACGCCAGCATGCCGAGCGGGGTCGCCCGACGGCGCTGCTGCTGGTAACCGATGGGCGCAATACCGCAGGCAGTGCCGATCCGGAGCAAGAGGCCAAACTCGCCGCAGCGCAGGGGATACGTATCTACACCCTGGGGGTCGGAGCCGATCCCGATACCTTTGTGCAGCCTTTCAATGACGCTGGCGCAGATCAGAGCGATCCCAGCAGCGAGCTTGATGAGCCCCTGCTCAAGCAGCTGGCCCAGATTGGCAATGGGCGCTATTTTCGCGCCCGCAGCCAGAACGATCTGGAGGCGATCAACGAGGCCATCAACCAGCTGGAACCGACCGCCCATCCCGTCGCCCACTATCAACCGGTGACAGAGCTTTATCCCTGGCCGCTGGCGCTGGCCTGTGCGCTGTTACTGCTGCCCGCAGGCCATGGTGGGGTAGATAACCGATTTACCCGCGCCCTGCTGCTGAGAGTGAGACGATGGATCTGATCCTGCTCAGACCGCTCTGGCTACTGGCGCTCATTCCCTGGCTCTTGCTGGGATGGCGGCGGCGTCGCCATCCCCCCATGCTGGCTCCGGCCATGCGCGCCTACCTGTTGCCAGAAGCTAAACCGGCTCGTCCCTGGCTCTGGCTGGCGACGCTGCCGGTCATTCTGGCCCTCAGCGGCCCCGCCCTGCGCAGTGAGTGGCAAGCGCAACCGGCCGCGCCACTCGATATCTGGCTCCTGGATCTCTCCCGCTCGATGCAGGCCACCGACCTAAAACCGGATCGTGCTACCCGGGTCAGACTGCAACTTCAGCAACTGCTTGGCACTGCCAACAACGCCCGGATTGCACTCGTTCTCTACGCTGGCGACGCCTATCTCGCCATGCCCCCCACCCGGGATCATCAAGCCATCGCCCTGCTGCTGCCCGACCTGCGCCCCGACATCATGCCGTTGCAAGGCAGTAACCCCGCGCGGGCCATCGCCCTTGCCATGAAACAGATCGCCCCCGGTGAGCAGGCACGTCTGCTGCTCATCACCGACGGCCTGAGTAACAAACAGATGGATGAGATTGCCGCGCAGTGGCCCTGTCAGGAGAGCCTTTTCTGTCACAACAGCAATAGCCCGCGACTCGATATTCTCCTTGCCAGCAGTGCAGAACCTGCGGTCATGCCACCCATTCCGGCCAATGAACTGGGTTTTGCCACGCGCCCCCCAGCCCAGCTGGCCGCACCACAGAGCGAAGCCATGGCAACCCTGGCGCGCAAGCTGGGTGGCGAACTGCAGTGGCTGGGTAGCGAGCCTCCCCGTTTTGCCCCGCTGCCGACCACTACCGTGGCGCTCGCCCCGGCGCCGCGCGATCTCGGCCCCTGGCTGTTGTTGCCGCTACTGCCCCTGGCGCTGCTTGCCCGGGTGGGAACCCAACTGCTCATTGCAATAACCATCGGCTGGTCACTGCTGGCGCCTGCCCCGACGCAAGCCTCCCCCCTCCCACCATCACCAGACGAGCAGGCCATGCAAGCCTATCTGAAGGGAGAGTACCGGCTGGCAGCCAGCACATTCGGCAACCCGGTATGGCGCGGCAACGCCTGGTATCGCGCTGGCGATTATCGGCAAGCCGTCGCGGCCTACGAGCAGGAAACAAGCGCGACCGCCCACTACAACCGGGGCAATGCGCTGATCCAATTGGGGGAACTGGCCGCAGCCAAAGAGGCCTATCTGGCCGCACTGGCCCTTGAACCACGCCATGAGGATGCCCTCTATAACCTCTCGCTACTGCAAGGCGGTGAGTCGGCAGCCCCTGCAGAAGCAACGCCCAGCAGCGCATCCAGCAAACCAGAAAAGACACAGGTCGATGTGGTACCACTGCCCCCTGCGCCGCCAGTGCTGTTGCTGGAACAGCGGCTGCGCAAAGAGGCGCTGCGCCGTGAGCTCATCAAGGTAGAAGAGCCATGGTGAAGCAGCACATGCTCTGCTGGCTACTGCTTGTGATGTTGAGCCTCCCCGGCTGGGCACAACCACGGGCCGAATTGCTGCCTGGTGCCACCCCGGCAGACTGGTTGCTGGTGATCGAGGCGGATGGCGTGCGTCAGGGCAACGAGCTCGAGATCACACCGCTGCTGCGCCAGTTCGCTGTGGGCAGAGTCACCATGAGTCGGGTATCCACCCCGGTGCAGCAGTTGACCCGCTGGCAGATCCCGCTGCACCTGACCAGGCAGCCAGATGATCCTGCCGGCATGGTGATAGCTCCGCTCAAGCTTGGCAACGAGTGGACACCCGAGCTGACACTCAAGGCCCCAGCACCACAACCGACTCTGCCTTTACCCCCAGCCGTACTGGAGATGGAAGCCCAACTTGATCATCAGGGCCCCCTCTATCCCGGCCAGCCGGTGATCTATCGGCTCACACTCTGGCTCCCCACCACCATGCAGCAACCCGGGCTCAGTGAACTCAACTCGCCCCATTTCATCATTCGCCGCCTTGGTAGCGATGAGTGGCTTCCCCCAGTGCAGAGCGGGCTGCCTGGCAGACTGACCCGCAGCTGGCTGATCCAGGCCAAGGCACCGGGCCTCTGGCTTATCGACTCCCCGCGGCTACAGGGACAATTGCCCCAAAACGGAGGCCAGCTGCAGCGCCTTGCCGCCCGAGCAGCCCCCCTTCAGGTACGTGTTGATCAAGCTCCCGCAACGCCGGTAGCCAGTCGCTTGCTGCTGGCCCAGCGGATAGAGCCCTCGGCAGAGGGGCACGCGGGGGAGCCGCTGATCCGGGTCATTACCATCACGCTCGAAAATGGCGACAGCAGTCAGGTGCAGCTTGCCCCTCTTATGGCGCAGCAGCTCCCCGCCGGGCTGCAAGCGCACCCCGATGGCGAGCAGCAGCAGGAGCGTTATCGGGCGGGCAAACTGCTGTTTGAACGGGAGTGGCGCCAAACTCTGCTGGCCGGCGAGGCAGGAGAGTATCAGCTACCAGCGATCACCCTGCCCTGGTTCAATACCGCAAGCGGTCGTATAGAACAGGCGAAGCTGCCTGCCACTCGCCTCGTTTTCCAACCGGCCAGCCGGCAAGGTGTGGGCGAGTCACTGCCACTGGCCAACGAGAGCCTCTGGTGGGTATTGCTGGCGCTGCTGCTGCGAGACATAAGGCGCAACAGTCCGCGCTGGCTCGCCTTCTATCGTCTGCAACGAGCACTTGCCAGCCAGCAGAGCGAGCAAAGCCGCCTGGCCCTGCGCCATTGGGTCTCGCTTACCGGCCCATCCGTTTGGGCCAAACCGGCCAATACAGGGCAGTTGCAAAGATGGCAAGCCGAGCTGGATCGCGCCTGCTTTGCCCCCTCGGCACCGATCGTGCAATGGCACGCAATCTCCCGTGATCTCTGCCATGTTGAAACAGCGGGGATTTCTCAGCTGCTTGCCCTGATTGCTCACCGGTTCCCCTTACGGGGTTAACCCAGCCTCCACAACAGGAGACACTCCCATTGCTCTTTTTTAGAAAAAAGCGGGGTCAGCCTCATAAAAGTGGAAATGATCCGGCCACTTTGCCGGTCTATGACCCTATGGCTGACAAACAAACCAAATTCGAAGCGCTGGTTCATGCGCTGCACAAGGATATCTATCGCTACGCCTACTGGCTGGTGAGGGATCCTCACATCGCGGAAGATCTGGTGCAGGAGACTTTCCTGCGAGCCTGGAAGGGTATCGACGCCCTGCAGGACGATCAGGCAGCCAAAGGCTGGTTGATCACTATCTTGCGCCGGGAGAATGCCCGCCGTTTCGAGCGTAAACAGTTTGATCTGGTGGATCTGGACGACCATCCCCAACCCCAGCCCGATGCGCTACACAGCGAAGAGGAGATGGAGAACGAGTGGTTGCATCGTCACATTGCCCGCCTGCCCGAAGAGTATCGGGAGCCCCTGATGCTGCAGGTGCTGGGCGGATTTAGCGGTGAGGACATTGCCGAACTGCTCGGGCTCAACAAAAACACTGTGATGACAAGACTGTTTCGCGCCCGCAACCAGCTGAAAGAGGCGATGGCGCAGAAGAAATTATCAAGAGGAGATGGACATGGATGAACTCGAATTTCGCCGTCGTGCCATGATCCAGCCCGGCGATCAGCAACCCGACTTCCTCGAGGCTGCCCGTGCCAATCCTGCCAACCTGCGCTATCTCGACGAGATGAAAACTCTCGAGCAACAGATTGCGCGCACCATGAGTATCGAGCCGCCGTCGGGGCTGGCAGAGCGGATCCTGCTCAAACAAGCTCTGCAACAGAGCGAAGAGAAACAGGAGAACACACGGCATGTAGCCAGCAGCACGGTGCCGAAATCCCATTGGCGGGCCGTGGCCATGGCTGCATCCGTCACTTTTCTACTTGGAGTGAGTACCCGCTGGATAAGTTGGCCTGCCAGCTCCGATCAAACACTCTCCCTCGCTCAGGTGGCGATGGCCCATGTCTATGGTGAGGAGCCGTTTATCGAAGGTATCGATGAGCGGGTCAATTTGCAGAGCATCAACGCCAAGATGGAGAAATATGGCGCGACCCTGAGTGGCATGGATGGTCTCAGGGTGACCTATGTCAACCACTGCGCCTTCTATCAGGGGCCGGCATTGCATATGGTGATCCAGGGCAAGATGGGGCCCGTTACCCTCTTTCTGGTTCCCAAGCATGTTCCTCTCTCTCTGCAGCCCAGTTTTGCAGATGGCACCCTCAAAGGAGAGATCGTCCAGTTTAAAGGAGGAAATATGGTACTGATTGGCCAGATGAAGGAGCCGCTTGCCCCCGTCGCTACGGCCCTGCAATCCCGACTTCACTGGAACATTTAACGAACCGATTCCATCGGTAAAAACAGGCAGTGACACCGGCCAGCTGCCTGTTTCCCCTCTCTTTCCCGACCCATTACCTGCTTTTTGTCGCAAAATTGCGAAAAACAGCAAAATTATTTTTGTGAGCAGGATCAACCGTTTCGCCTAAAAAACACCCTGTCCTGCCCCGTAAATGATGAATTAAACATCAAGTTAAAACAAATGATTAACAGATCGATCACTTTTATGTATTCTGCTGTCACTGGTCTGATTTCTTACCTCCTACCAGATACATAGAATCACGCCAGAATTGATTCGGAAGAAGCTGAAATAAAAACGGATTTTGTCGAGGTTTGCATTGAACATGCCGCCAATATCGACAAAAAAATCTGCCTACAAGAGAGACCACCATGACGACAACTATGTTTAAGAAGAGCCTGATTGCCGCCACCATTGCGCTGGCCACCGGTCAAGTCCATGCAGCGGCATTCCAGTTGAACGAGCACTCAGCCTCCGGTCTGGGTCGCGCCTATGCTGGTGAAGCAGCCATTGCCGACAACGCCTCCGTTCTGGCCCGTAACCCGGCCGCCATGACCAGCTTCGACAAGATGGCAGTTTCTGTCTCCGGCACCTACATCAAACCGGATGTGGATGTGGATGGTGCTGTTTACGCTGGCGCGAACAAAATGGCTCCAGCCAGCGAAAGTGGCATTGCTCCGGCAGCCTTCGTTCCCGCCTCCTACTTTATTCAGCCACTGAATGACCAGTGGGCTTGGGGTATTGGCATCTTCTCCAACTACGGTCTCTCCACCGAATACTCCAAAACCTTCCCGGCTGGTGCCGGTGCAGGTGATACCGAGTTGATGACCTTCAATATCAACCCGAACATTGCCTATCGTGTCAACGAACACTTCAGTGTCGGTGCCGGTATCAACGCCGTTTACGGTGCCGCCGAACTCAACCGCTATGCCGGTCTGCTGGGCCCGCTGAACCCACCTAGCCAAGGTGGCCCGCTGCCGAAAGATACTCGTCTGGCTCACCTGAAAGGCGACACCTGGGGCTTTGGCTGGAACGTTGGTACCCTGTATGAAGTCAATGAAAACCATCGCTTTGCACTGACCTACCGTTCACAAGTCGATATGAGCTTTGACGGTGATTTCCAAGGCGCAAGCTCACTGAATCGCACCGTGGATGGCAACCTGAAACTGGATCTGCCTGCACAAGCCGAGTTCGCCGGTTACCATCGCCTGAGCCCTCAGTTTGCTGTTCATTACTCTGTAAACTGGACTGACTGGAGCGCCTTCCAGGAGCTGAAAGCAACCAGCAGCCAATGTGCTGGCGGCGTATGTCTGCAAAAAGATGAGAAGTTCAAAGATTCTACTCGCTACTCCATCGGCGGTACCTGGTATATCAACCCGGCATGGGAAGCTCGCATGGGCTTCGCCTATGACAACACCCCGATCGAAGCTGACTACCGCAGCCTGAGCATTCCCGACTCAGACCGTATCTGGTACAGCGCCGGTGCCACCTACCATATCAGCACCGATATGAGCGTTGACTTTGGTATGGCTTATCTGGACGGTAAAGAAGTTGACGTCAACGAAGGTCTGCGTAGCCACTCCGACAGCCTGCGTTGGAAAGGTACTTCCCACGGCAACGCCTTCTTGGCTTCTGCCCAGTTCAACATGAAGTTCTGATTATTGATAGAATTGAAAGAGCGCCGTCAGGCGCTCTTTTTTTATGCAAGATCTCGCTTTCAGCGCACACATGTAGCACACACCTGTTTATTTTTCTTTTTTAATCAATCTATTAGAGCTAGTTTCATCAGCATTTAATCCCGTTTTTCCCTGATGTACTCCCTCACCGTTGCCTTGCTGGTCGTACCATATAAAATCCCGCCCTCAATGATATGGCCGACTGAACATTCGGTATTCACGCAAGGATAACTCATGCATTCAACCCTCAAACTATCCGCCCTTTCCCTGCTGGTGATTGCTGGTCACGCCCATGCAGCCGGTTTCCAGCTGGCTGAACAATCGGCAACCGGGCTTGGCCGAGCCTTTGCCGGAGAAGCGGCTATCGCAGACAATGCCAGCGTTCTATCCCGCAACGTGGCAGCCATGACCCGCTTCGACAAAATGGCATTTTCGGGCGGAGCAATTTACGTCAGCCCTGACGTCAATATCGAAGGAAAAACGACGGGCTTGCTGACCCATGCCGATGCGACGGCACGAGATATCGCGGCAGATGCCTGGGTTCCCAACGCCTATCTCATCATTCCACTCAATGAGCAGTGGCGCTTGGGCTTCTCGGCCACTTCCTATTACGGCCTAGGCGTCGAGATGCCGGACAACTACAGTGCTGGCCACTTTGGCAATGTCTCCGATATCAAGACCATGGATCTGGGTACGTCCATTGCCTATCGCATTAATGAAATCTGGTCTGTAGGCGCTGGTATTTCAGCCATTAAAGGTGAAGGGGAAGTCGGGGGAATATTCAAGGCAGGTCAGTATAAAATAGTTAAACACCTCGAAGGTGATGGATGGGCACTTGGTTGGAATTTGGGTCTACTTGTGACCCCGTCAGAAAATACACGGCTGGGACTTTCATACCGTCACGATACGACCCTACGGCTTGAAGGGGATGCCCAAGGGGCAAACGGTATAACACCCTATGAAGATACCGGTCACCTTGATCTCCCTTTGCCAGCATCCGCTGAACTAGCCGTAATTCACCAACTGACTAGCAAACTGGCACTACATAGTAGTGTCAACTGGACCAACTGGAGCAAATTTGTCCAACTTGAGGCCGCGTTAGATCATCAAGGCGCCATGCATATCAAGGATGAACACTGGGAAGATAGCTGGCGCTATGCGATTGGCATGACCTATCAGCTGACCCCCCAATGGCAACTGCGCTCCGGGGTCGCTTATGATGCAAGTCCAGTACCTGCAGATCGCCGTACCATCTCCATACCCGATGCTGACCGCCTCTGGTACAGCCTTGGCATGGGTTATCAGTTCACCCCCAACCTGACTGTGGATCTGGGCCTGACCCTGATCGACGGTAAAAAGGTCGATGTCACTGAAACAATGCAGCTACCTATCCCAGGAACAAACAAAGTAGCAACCTCTACATTCCAAGGCACTTCTGAAGGGGATGCCTGGCTGGCTGGCTTACAAATGAGCTATCTCTTCTAAATTAGGCTCTGACAGAAAAACACTATGCCAATTATTGCCTTACTCAATAGGGTCAGGACTGGCATAGTGTTCTGCAACACCATAAAATCAAGCCAGTACCCATATCGGAGCCAGGCATGTATTCCTACGTTGCAAGACAGCCCATTCTCGACAGAGACCTTAATACCTACGCCTATGAGCTGCTCTTTCGCGATAGCCTGAATAATGTCTTCCCGAGCATCTCCTCACGGCAAGCAACGTCGAGTCTTGTCGTTGAACAGTTCCTGCAACAAAACATCGATCAGCTACTGGGCGGCCGCCCTTGCTTCATCAATTTCCCCCACTCCCTGTTGCTGGATGGCTTGGCAGAGTGTCTGCCACCCGAGAAGGTGGTGATTGAAATTCTGGAGGATGCAGCACCGGACGATGCCCTGCTGGAGAAGGTTAAACAGCTCCATAAACTGGGCTATACGCTGGCGCTCGATGACTTCACCATGTCGCCAGACTGGGAGCGTTTCCTCCCATTTATCAAGATCATCAAGTTCGATCTGCGGGCAACACCGCTACTGCAGATCAAGGTGTTCATCCAGCGCCACCAAAGCATGAATCTCACCTATCTGGCCGAAAAGGTGGAGGACAAGGCGGAATTCGAGCGGGTCAAGCAGCTTGGGATCCAGCTATTTCAGGGCTTTTTCTTCAGTCGCCCCGAGATGGTCAAGCAAGCGACCATGGAACCAGCCCAGGTCGTCGTGATGCAACTGCTCAACGTGGTCAATCAGTCTGAACCTGACATCAACCGTATCGAGCAGCTGCTAAGCCAAGATATCTCCCTTTCCCTCAAGCTACTGCGCTACGTCAACCATCTTAAAGGACACACCAATCCCATCTCTTCATTTCGCCAGGCCGCCATCTACCTTGGCAACACCCAGCTAAAGCGTTTTGTCTCGCTGGTGGCAGCCACCAGTGCAGGCAAGGGCAAGAGTGCAGAGCTCTATCAGATGTCGCTTATCAGGGCCCGCTTCTGTGAACTGCTGGCCCATGCTCACGCACCGACCCAGCAGGCGCCACAGGCCTTTATCACCGGCCTCTTCTCCCTGCTGGATGTGTTGATGGAGCAGCCGATGGACAAGCTGCTCGGCACCATTCCGCTGATCGATGCCATCCGGCTGGCGCTGCTTGAGCGCAAGGGCAATCTCGGCTTCTACCTCGCGTTTTGTGAAGACTACGAGAATGCCAACTGGTCACGAGTCACAGCCAGAACAGCCAAATTGGGCTTGAGCGAGGAGAAGGTCAGCCACCTCTATCTGGCTGCAACCACCTGGGTCAACGAGCAGCTGCAGGCGATGGAAGCAACCGACTAATCGATCTCCACCGCAATCGCTGTAGCCTCTCCCCCTCCGATACACAGAGAGGCGACCCCTCTTTTTCCTCCCCGCTGACGCAGGGCCGAGATCAGGGTGACCAGAATACGGGCACCACTCGCTCCGAGCGGATGCCCCAGTGCACAGGCCCCACCGTATACATTGACCTTGTCATGGGGAATACCACACCCCGTCATGGCCAACATGGTCACCATGGCAAATGCCTCGTTGATCTCGAAGAGATCCACCTCCTCCACTGACCAGTCAAGCCGCACCAGCAATTTGGATATTGCGCCAATGGGTGCTGAGGTAAACTCGGCTGGCAAGGCTGCATGGCTCTGATAACCGACGATCCTTGCCAATACCGGCACCTGCCGGGCAACTGCCGTAGCGCTATCCATCAATATCAGCGCCGCCGCACCATCCGAGATGGAGCTAGCATTGGCTGCAGTAATGGTTCCCTCTTTACCAAACGCAGGTTTTAGTGTTGGTATCTTTTCCGGCCGTCCTCGGCCAGGTTGCTCATCCTCTGCCAGCAGCAAGCGCCCCTCATGATGGCAAGGCGTCAGCTCCGAACTAAACGAGCCAGCCTGCTGGGCATCAAGGGCACGCTGGAGCGATGCCAGGGCAAATTCATCCATGGCACTGCGGGTCAAACCGGCCAGATCAGCGCTGCGCTGGGCATGGATTCCCATCAGTTGGCCATCGTAGGCATCCTGCAATCCGTCGAGAAAGAGGTGATCCAGCGCCCGCTGATGTCCCATCCGAAAACCGCTACGGGCGTTATCCAACAGATAGGGGGCACGACTCATGCTCTCCATGCCACCAGCAACCACAACCCGGTTGTCGCCAAGCCGGATAGAATCTGCCGCCAGCATCACAGCCTTCATACCAGAACCACACACCTTGTTGACTGTGGTTGCGGGTATGGATGGCGGTAAACCCGCCTTCAACATCGCCTGCCTGGCGGGAGCCTGCCCCACCCCGGCCGACAGCACGTTGCCCATAAACACTTCGTCAACCTGCTCCGGATGCAGGCCGCTTTGCTGCAACGCTGCCTCAATGACACACGCCCCCAACTCAGGCGCAGTCACCTCTGCCAATGCGCCCTGAAATGCCCCCATCGGGGTCCGCTTTGCCGCCACAATCGCAATATCCATTTGCCAACCTCTTTTTGTTACATGGCCATAACATAGGTTTTCTGCGTCACGGGAACAAGAGTTGCAGTGCAGTTTACGTTTAGGTAAGGTGCCAGCAGGATTTAGTTCGCCAAGAAGTCTGTATGAACAAAAACAGGGATGAAGCCCGGCGCTACAGCATCAGTGAGCTGGCTCGGGAATTTGATATTACGACGCGCAGTATCCGCTTTTATGAGGATCAGGGATTGCTCAATCCCGCGCGAGAGGGCCAGACCCGCATCTACAGCAAGCAGGATCGGGTTCGCCTCAAGTTGACCCTGCGTGGCAAACGTCTTGGTTTCAGCCTCGCCGAGATCCGCGAATTGTTTGATCTCTATGATGCCGACAAGAGCAGCCGCACCCAGCTGCAAACCATGCTGGGACTGGTAACGGATAAACGTGAAACACTGCAGCAACAGATGGAAGATATCAGGATGGTGCTGCTGGAGCTGGATGCCGCCGAACAGCGTTGTCAGCAGGCGCTGAACCAGCTGGGGTAATAAGGCCTGAGGGCAAACATGCCCTCTTTTCACACAGTGAAAACAACCAAACGTCACATAGCAAAAAGCCACTCCTGAGAGTGGCTTTTCTTCAACCTGACGGCTCGCGATTAGACGCGAACGAAGTCCAGGTGAACCAGCTTGTAACGTACCGGGTGACGCTGGATAGCTTTCACTTTTACGTTAACTTCTTCGCCGTTGATGACCAGAGTCAGTACGGACTCATAGAATTCCGGCTTCTCTTGAGCCAGGATCATTTTCTTGTGGTCAACAGCTACGGACAGAGCTTCTTTGCCTGCACCGTAAACGATGGCAGGAACTTGGTCAGCTTGACGCAGGCGGCGGCTCGCACCTTTCCCCAGGTCAGAACGGACTTCAGCTTGGAATACGAAAGACATAGTATGTATCTCTTTTTGATGAATTTATGGTGCTAACTGCGACCGGTCAGCACCTCGCAAAACGAGCGCGAATACTACCATGGGCCAATAGCGGATACAAGGCTCATCCCGCGCTTTAACGCCCCTGCTCAAGGCGGGCAAATTGCTGCTGCCGCTGGGCCGGGCTCAGCGCATCAAACTGCGCCAGCGTCTCGGCGCGGGGACAGTAGAGGCCATCCCCGGTTTTGACCCGAATGCTATGGCCAAGTCGCGCCTGATTTTCAGCCACCAACGCCAGCAAATAGCTGTACGTATCGGCCCCCATAGCACTGGAGAGCTGATTCGCTATGCGCCACAGCGTCTCACCGGCCGCCACCTGATGACACACAGCACGCTCACCTCCTGCCGCCGGGGCCGATAGGGTAAGGGTGGCGCTATCGGTGGTGGTAGCAGCAGCAAGCTGGATATCAGCATTGTTTACCGATTCACGCGCAACGCTCCCCAGCATCGCCAGCAACGGCTCCGCCTCGTAGCGAGGCGTTACCGCACGCTGAACCGGCATGGTATGCGCGGCACTGAACTCGGCAATAAAGGGAGCAAGCGGCCCATTTTCATCCAACGGAGAGAGACCCTGCTGCTGCACTGCAGCAACAGCCTGAACGGATGCGACGCCATAAGCCATCTCGTCGATGCGCCGCAACCTTGCCAGATAAGCTTTGGAGAGCTCGGCCTCCCCCTCGAACAGATCAAAAGGGGGTACCAGACGGGCAGGAAAGAGGATCTGCCAGCGACCATTTTTTTGTTTCTGGGCCAGCGGCGGAAACTGGTTGCCGTGCCATGCCACAAACATGGCGGGCGGCGTGCGCGCTAAAGGGTAATACTCCGGGTTCAACTGCACCCAGGTTTGCTCTGCAATAGGCTGGTAACCGCTGATCACCACCTGCGCCACACTCAACCAGATCCCCAGCATCCTTGCCTCCCTGACTTCCGTTTAAAAGGGCCCACCACCTTGACAACCCCTTCCCACACTCTATATCACGCAGTTAAAACAGACAGATAGCAGCTTAGCACTGGGCGATAGCATTCAGCACCCGTTTATCGGAGACCGGATAGGGGGTTCCCAGATTCTGGGCAAAAAACGACACTCGCAGCTCCTCTATCATCCAGCGGATATTGGCCACTTCGGTGGGAATAAGCTGGGATTTGGGGATCTTGGCGAGCAGCGCCTTGTACTCCGACTCCACGCTGTGCACCTTGAGCATGTAGACCCGATCCCGGTTGGGATCGATGGCGAGCTTCTCAAGACGACGCTCGATGGCCCGCAGGTAGCGCAGCAAGTCAGGCAGCCGCTGCCAGCCGGTCTCGGTGACAAAGCCCTTGTGAATGAGGTTGCCCAACTGCTGCTGGATATCGGACATGGCAAAGGCGGTGTCGAGCTGCATCTTGCCCTTGAGCCGTTTCTTGATCTCGTGGGAGAGGGTCAGCACGGCTTCCACCTGCTTGGCCACCTCCACCACCGCATCGTTGAGCTCGGCGCGGACATACTCCTTGAGCGCCTCGAAACCGGCCTCGTCCCAAGCCATGCCCCCGTGCTGCTCGATGAGCTTGTCACAACCGCAGGCAATGCAGTCATCGATAAGCTCGGCCACCTTGCCAAACGGGTTGAAATAGAGCCCCAGCTTGGCCTTGTTAGGCAGCTTCTCCTGCAGGTACTTGATGGGTGATGGTACGTTGAGCAGCACCAGCCGACGCTGACCGGCCCACATCAGCTGCTGCTGCACCACCGGGCTCTCCACCAGCTGGATGGCGACCGAGTCCTTCTCATCTACCAGGGCCGGATAGGCCTTCACCTCGAACCCGCCGCGTTTCTGGCTGTACTCCTGGGGCAGCTCGCCAAAGCTCCACAGGGTCAGGCCGGACTGCTCGATATCATCGTCCGCCACTTGTGACAGGGTCTCCTGCACCTTGCCGCGCAGCGACTCTTTCAAGGCCTCCAGATCTTTGCCTTCCGCCACCTTCTTGTGTTTGTCGTCCACCACCCGGAAGGTGAGTTTCAGGTGATCGGGTACCGCATTCCAGTCCCAGGATTCACGGGGCACGGTCACGCCAGTCATCCGCCGCAGCTGGCGTTCCATCTCGTCCAGCAGCGGCCCCTGCTCGGGGTTGATACTGGCGAGCAGTGCATCGGCATAGTTGGGTGCCGGCACGAAGTTCTTGCGCATCGGCTTTGGCATCGACTTGATGAGGGCCACCAACAGCTCATGACGCAGACCCGGGATCAGCCACTCGAACCCCTTCACCTCCACCTGATTCAGGAGCGGCAACGGAATATGCAGGGTCACGCCATCGGCGGCCTCCCCCGGCTCGAACTGATAGGTCAACTTGAGCTTGAGGCGACCCTGCTGCCAGAAGTTGGGGTAGTCGAGATCGCTGATGTGGGCAGCATCCCCCTTCATCAACATCTCTTTTTCGAAGTTGAGCAGCTCGGCGTCCCGCTTTTGCGCCTCTTTCCACCACTTGTCGAAATGGCGAGCGGAGATCACCTCCTCCGGCAAGCGGGCATCGTAGAAGCGGAACAAGTCCTCATCATCCACCAGAATGTCGCGACGACGGGATTTGTGCTCCAGCGCCTCTACCTCGGCCAGGAGCTTGCGGTTATCGCTGAAGAAACGGTGGCGGGTCTCGAAATCCCCTTCCACCAAGGCGCGGCGGATAAACAGCTCGCGGCACAGCGCCGGATCGATACGGCTGAAGTTGATGGTGCGCTCATTGACCAGAGTCAGACCATAGAGGGTCACCTTCTCCTTGGCCATCACGGCGCCGTTTTTCTTCGACCAGTGGGGGTCGCTGTGGTGCAGCTTGATGAGGTGGCCTGCCAACGGTTCCACCCACTCGGGTTCAATCTTGGCGTTGATGCGGGCGTAGAGACGCGAGGTTTCCACCAATTCTGCGGCCATCACCCACTTGGGTGGCTTTTTAAACAAGCCCGAGGCTGGGAACAGGTGGAAACGGCCGTTGCGGGCACCGAGAAACTCGGGCTTTTCCAAATCCTTGTTGCCGATATGGCTCAAGAGGCCGGTCAGCAGCGCGCAGTGCACCGTCTTGAAATCCGCCGGTTCATGGTTGGCTTTAAAACCAAGCTCTTTCACCGTCTGACGCAGCTGGAAATGGATGTCCTGCCACTCCCGTACCCGCAGGTAGGAGAGAAACTCCTTCTGGCACATGCGGCGGAACGGATTGCTGCCCAAGGCATCCTGCTGCTCTTTCAGATAGTTCCAGAGGTTAACAAAAGCGAGGAAATCGGAATCCTTGTCTTCAAAGCGTCTGTGCTGCTCGTCGGCGGCCTGCTTCTTCTCCATGGGCCGCTCGCGGGGATCCTGAATGCTGAGGGCGGCGGTGATCACCATCACCTCGCTCAGGCAGCCAGTCTGCGCCGCGCTGATCACCATCTTCGCCAGACGCGGATCAAGAGGAATGCGCGAGAGCTGGCGTCCGGTCTCGGTCAGCTGCAGTTTCGCTTCGCGATCGCCGGTGGCGGGCAGCTCGCGCACCGCCTCCAGCTCTTTCAAGAGCGTCAGACCGTCCTTGATATGGCGCGACTCCGGTGGCTCGACGAACGGGAAGGCCTCCATGTTGCCAAGGCCGAGCGCCAGCATCTGCAGGATTACCGAGGCCAGGTTGGTGCGCAGGATCTCGGGGTCGGTAAAGGCGGGACGGCTATTGAAATCCTCCTCCGAGTAGAGGCGGATACAGATACCGTCTGCCACCCGACCGCAACGCCCTTTGCGCTGGTTGGCGCTGGCCTGGGAGACCGGCTCGATGGGCAGGCGCTGCACCTTGGTGCGCCAGGAGTAGCGGCTGATGCGGGCGGTGCCCGGATCGATGACGTAGCGAATGCCCGGCACCGTCAGCGAGGTCTCCGCAACGTTGGTGGCCAGCACGATGCGCCGTCCGGCATGTTGCTGGAATACCTTGTTCTGCTCGGCGTTGGAAAGGCGGGCGTAGAGCGGCAGTACCTCGGTATCGCGCAGATTGAGTTTGCGCAGGGCATCGGCGGTATCGCGGATCTCCCGCTCGCCGTTCATGAAGATGAGGATGTCCCCCAGCCCTTCGCGGGCCAGCTCTTCCACCGCATCGAAGATGCCCTGCAGTTCGTCTCGCTCTTCCAGCCCTTCGCTCTTGTCACTGGTAAGTGGGCGGTAGCGCACCTCCACCGGATAAGTGCGACCGGAGACTTCGATCACCGGCGCCTTGTTGAAATGGCGGGAGAAGCGCTGGGGGTCTATGGTGGCCGAGGTGATGATCACCTTGAGATCCGGGCGTTTTGGTAGCAGCTGTTTGAGATAGCCCAGAATGAAGTCGATGTTGAGGCTGCGCTCGTGGGCCTCATCGATGATGATGGTGTCGTATTGGGTTAACATCCGGTCGTTCTGGATCTCCGCCAGCAGGATACCGTCGGTCATCAGCTTGATATGGGTCTGCTCGCTCACCTGATCGGTAAAGCGCACCTTGTAGCCCACGTAGTGACCGAGTTCGGACTCCATCTCTTCTGCAATACGGGCCGCGACGGTGCGGGCCGCCAGACGGCGCGGCTGGGTGTGGCCGATGAAGCCCTTCACCCCGCGCCCGAGCGCCAGACAGATCTTGGGGATCTGGGTGGTTTTGCCCGAGCCGGTTTCGCCGGCGATGATCACCACTTGATGCTCTTGGATCGCCTTGGCGATCTCCGCCTGCTTCTGGCTGACTGGCAGGTTATCCGGATAGGTGACCTTGGGCACTCCGGCCAGACGGGATTGGTAGCGCGCCTGTGCCGCATCCAGATCGGCGGCGATGGTCTCGAGCACGGCAGCCTGTTTGCCTTCAGGCAACTTTTTGACCCCGTGCAGACGGCTGGAGAGACGGCGGGCGTCAAGGTTCATGCAGGCAGGGAGACGGCGGCGCAGCGCCTCGATAGAGAGAGACAAGGTACGAATTCCTTAAAAGAGTGCCCGACAAGGGGCCATATCGATAGCTGGGGCTGATCCTAAAGAGCGAGAAGGAGAGGTGCAAGCCTTAACATGAAGCTCGGGGCATACGAGTAGATCCCTTTACTTCATTGAAAGCATCAGGTCTGCGAACTTGCAGTCTCCCAAAATAACGAAGCAGGCCATTGGCCTGCTCCAACATAGAGACGCAGCACTCAACCGTGGCTATGGACAAAACAGGTAGTGAGCTGAGCGTGGATCGCCTGCATCACATTGTGGCGATTGATCACCCCGAGCAGCCGGCCCTCCTCCACCACCGGATAGATCTTGGGCTTCTGTCCCATCATCATCTCAGCCAGAGTCAGAATGCTGGTATCTGGCCCCACCGTCAGCACCTCTTTGCGCATCACATCCCGTACCTGTGCCACCTGTTCACAGTGATACGCCTCCTTGAGCATTACCGCGATGCAATCCTGCTCGGAGATCCAGCCGATCAGATGTCCTTTCTCATCGGTCACCGGGCCACCCAGCTGGTGACTGTTTAAAAATTTCTCGACTGCCGCTTGTACCATCATGTCGGCTTTAAAGGTGATGGGTCTGCTCTGCATATAATCCTTGGCTTTTAGCGATTCCATATCTGTTCCCCCATGGTGGTCAGTCAAGCCTGCGTATTGCACGTGGATATCAGCACCATGCACGGCTTATTCCAAGCATAGCTGGAACCCAGAGCAGGTCAGCAGTACGCATGCACCTCCTCTACCGTTGGAATGGCGGCCTGTACCATCTGTGGCAAATTCTCTGCCAGCACGGCAACAACGTCACCATCAACCCGCCCCTCTCGTACCAACTGCTTCATAAAGGAGAGCGCCTCGCCAGCAGAGAGCCCCTGCCGATAAGGCCTGTCCTGAACCATGGCCTGAAAAATATCGGCCACCCGCAAGATCCTCGCTTCCTGTGCCATTGCCGAAGCTGGCAGATGAAACGGGTATCCCTCTCCGTCCGGTTCTTCATGGTGATAGGAGGCCCAGCACGCAATCTCTTCGAATCCCTCGATGTGGCGCAAGATCTGATAGGTCTCGAAACTGTGGGTATTGATGATTGCCCGCTCCTCGGAGGTTAATCGCCCCGGTTTATCCAGAATTTCATCCGGCACTCGCAGCTTGCCGAGATCGTGCAACAATCCGGCAATTTCCAGCATGTCACAATGGATGGCACTGACCCCCATACGCTCGGCCAGCAGACGCGAGAGACGGGCAACGCCGAAGGAGTGAGCCATGGTAAACGAGCTTTTGGCATCGACAATGCCCGAAAAAATCAGCGCCAATGCTTTCAGTTCGCCATTGGTCGTCGTGCAAGGCTCACGCTCTTGCAGCATTTCAAGCATGTAGTCATTGATGGAACGAGCTTCCAGCTGCAGCCAGAAAGCCTCCGAGCGAGAAGCTTGCAGGAATGCCGCCACCAGCTCGGGGTCAAAAAACTCACCACTATAACCCTGTAGCCGTTGGCGGATCTCGTTGGTATGCAACAAGAGCGACCCGTCGCTATAGTGAGGGGCCGCCAGCGCGTCACAACGGTCTACCAGAAAGATGAGATTGGCCTGACGGGCAACTTTCTTGTCCACGTCGGGTAAATTGCGCAGCAACTTCCAGTGGGTGTGGTGATAACGGATGGGAAGCGCCAGAGGAGCGAGCAGCCGGAAATCCTTTAATAGCTGATATCCCACTTCACAGTGGAGCTGTGACGACTCCCAGTCAAACTCGCTGACCAGGTGGTGGTGGATAGCTGTCGAGGAAACGCCGATGTCATGCAGGACGCCCAACTCGAAGAGCAGCCGGCGCTCCACATCGTCCATCCCCAGTACCCGACTGCACTCGGCTGCCATGATCCCGACTCGTTTACCATGGGCAACATCACCAATACCCACCAGATCCAGCGACGCAGACAAGGCATATACCACCTGTCTGATATCGACCTGCAACGAGAACGAATTCTTCCCTGTCGGCGTTCTGTCCATGATCACTATCCCATGCAGCTATGTTGTTATAAAAAGAGCCGTTTTACTCCGCTCATATGAATAATTTAGTCAACAACACTCCTCTTGGCCTTGGTGGACAGACAAAAAGTGTGATGTGGCAAAGGATTACCGTGAAAAGTACCCATGCAGCCTCCTACCCGCCGGAACATTTGAGAATCTGCGTTTTGTTACTGGTGAACAAAGGTTCCCCATTGTCTAATAAAACGACGAATGAGGGCCCAACCCTTCGTTCTACCTGCGCTATGGTTTACCATGCTGGCCATTGTGGTGCCTGGCACCATCCACCTAGGCGCTAACCACCGTCATCGGACACCTTATCTCGAGCAACATGAGCAAAACAGCACACGCCGGCAGCGGCCGACTTTCTATTTCCACGTTTTTCAATATGTCTTTTTAATGGATTGATTTATAAGGGTTTATTGTTCTAAGGCTGATGAGAGTGGTACACAATTGGGATGTGGTGAAATTTGAGAGACATTGCTACAGATAGTAACACTCTTCGACTGAGCAACTTAACCGACAGGATTTCATCCGTTTTTGCCGTAATAGAACCAAGCCAAACCCGTCCAGCTGTTTCATTTTTGAAACACCACATGCAGAAGTTCGTGGACATAAACTGCAGAAGTTCATTTTACTTTTATATTTAAATCACTTGCTGAAGAATTCAAACAACCTCACTCGAGCCTGAAAGGCTCCCTCATGTAGAAAGCACCCACCAGCAGACCATAAACAAGCCGCACTCGCTCATCCCACCCCAGCAATACGTTCAACATGAATCGCCCCCAGTTCCCTAGACACCTCACAGCCTTAAAATGAGGCAACTATTGGAGGTGTTATGACCCGTCAGCGTTATCCAGAAACATTCAAAATCGAAGCGGTTAAACAAGTTACCCAGCGCGGGCGGCCGGTAGCTGATGTTGCACGAGCCCTTGGGGTATCCAGCCACAGCCTGTATGCCTGGCTCAAGCAGTACGGTAAGTCCGCTGACCAGCTGCTCGAAGAGTCTGCCTTGCAAGCCGAGATACGCCGTCTGAAAGCCGAACTGCGCTAGGTCACCGAGGAGCGCAACATTTTAAAGGATGCCGCGTACTTTGCCAGCGAGTCAAGGAAAGGTACGCGTTCATAACCTCCCGACTCGACCGGTACAGTGTCGTTCCCCTGTGCCAGACCTTGGGGATTCACCGAAGTGGCTTCTACGCGTGGCTGAAACAGCCAGTATCACCACGACAGCAGGAGGACGAACGGCTGACCGGATTGGTCAAGCAATCCTGGCTGGAAAGTGGTGCTGTCTACGGTTATCGCAAGATCCATCGTGACCTTCGTGACGGGGGGGAAGCCTGCAGCAAGCACCGTGTGGCCAATTTAATGAGATGGGAAGGGCTGCGCTCGCAAACAGGCTATCAACGCCGGCAAGAACCCACAGGCGGCCCCAAACACACTGGCTCGTCAGTTTAATGTGCCAGCCCCCAACATCTCCTGGGTGACTGACATTACCTACATCCGCACTCAAGAAGGGTGGCTGTACCTGGCGATGGTGCTCGACCTGTTCTCTCGCAAGATCGTCGGTTGGGCGATGAAATCACGCATGACGGCAGACTTGGCGGTGGATGCGTTATTGATGGCCGTCTGGCGGCGCAAGCCCAAGCAGCCGGTACTGGTGCATTCGGATCAGGGCAGCCAGTTTACCGGTGGTGAATGGCAGGACTTTCTGAAGGCCCACAACCTGAGTTGCAGCATGAGCCGACGTGGCAACTGTCTGTATGGAGATGGTATTCACCTGACAGTTGCCCACAAAAGGGAGTGGTCATACGGCTTCAAACCGGATAACAAAACGGTACCCCTACCGTGTTATCTGGAGTCACCGTATGACCACCAACGAGAAAGTAGCACGTCGCAAACTCAGCCTGCTAGAGCTTGCCAAAGAGCCCAATAACGTCAGCAAAGCCTGCAAGCTCATCGGCTATAGTCGTCAGCAGTTCTACGAAATTCGCCGTAATTACCAGACCTATGGCGCCGAGGGCTTGCTCGATAAACTGCCCGGCTGTAAAGGGGCTCATCCCAATCTGGTCGCTCCCGAGATTGAACAGGCCATCCTCGATTACTCCCTCACCAGACCAACTCATGGCCCGCTGCGGGTCGCCCAAGAACTGGCTCTGCAAGGCATCAATGTCAGTGCGGGTGGTGTGCGTGGCGTGTGGCAACGTCACGACTTGCTCTCCAAACACGACCGCTTATTGCGCCTCGAGAAAACGCACCGGGAGCAGACCATTGAGCTCAATGACGAGCAGATTCACCTGTTAGAGCGCTTCAGCCCCGAGTTTCGCGAACGCCAGATTGAGGTTCACTACACCGGAGAACTGGTGGCGGTCGACACCTTCTTCGTCGGCGCGCTCAAGGGGGTTGGCAAGGTGTATCTGCAAACCGTGCTGGACTGCTACAGTCGCCACGCTTGGGGGCGGCTCTACACCAGCAAGCTGCCGGTGACCTCGGTTCATGTACTCAATGAAACGGTGCTGCCGTTTTTCGAGGCCCACGAGGCACGGGTCTATACCATCCTGTCGGACAACGGGCGCGAGTTCTGTGGACGACCTGACCACCATCCCTACGAGCTGTTCCTGCAACTGGAGGGGATTGAGCACCGGACAACCAAGGTACGCAGGCCACAGAGCAACGGCTTTATCGAGCGGCTACATCGAACCTTGTTGGATGAACACTTCCGTATCAAGGGGAGAACGACCTGGTATGAGTCGGTAGAGCAGATGCAGACAGACCTGGATAGCTACCTAGAGCACGACAACACCCAGCGGCCACATCAGGGCAGGATGATGGAGGGGCAAACCCCCTACAGCATGTTCAGGAAGGGTCTGAAATTGATACCGAAGGAAGTGCGCACTAAAGTAGCGTAAACAAGACACCGGTTTGAGGCCGGTGTCAGGTGATAACTAGATCTGTACAATTTGATGTATGCAATAAAATGAGCCACCAAAAGTTAACGGAGTATGTATGCAACTTTTTAAAACCCCACAGGGGTGAAATCAGAGATGAGATTATATCTTGGGGGTGTATACCTGTAGGAAAAGTTTCACTATCATAACGTTCCAATTTTTTAGTTCACATATTTACAGTTCTAGTAACCTTCAGACACCGGTCTAGGCCGGTGTCTCTCTAACTTATTGCATGAACAATGTACTTGCACTTTCAACGTCTACCTTGCTCTCATTCAGATATAATTCCGAACTTTGCTGACACCTCGCCTCCTAATGGTGAATTTTAGCAACAGTCATAGCGCACCCGCGCCTTCTCAGGACCTCCAGCAATTACCTAGCCACTTTATATATATGCTTGTTTATTCCTGCGAATACGCCCGCATTTTTGTCTCTATCTACCAGCCCCCAATACCACCTGCACTGGCGATCTTCTCAACAGCTCAACTTCCTCCACCACTTGCTCGGTAGGCGTATCGACAACCAGCCAATGCCCTGCCCCGCGCAGGCAATCCGTGTGCCCCAATGCAGAAACCTCATCTGCCACCTCCAGCACTACACGCTCGGCACACCAGCCCCGAACTGCTGGGTAGACCACCACCCTGCAGAATTTCGCGGCCTTGACCGCGGCGATCACATCTTGGTTGAACATCCTCAAAGCCCCCCTGTGATGGTGTAACCACGCTCTCGACGGTCGTTGAGAATCCGCTCCATCTCCATCTTCACTGCATCGCGAGTAACTTCACCGTCACGTTTTAGCACGACCACAGTCGCCTCCATCTCACACGCCCCCATGGAGAACAGGAGCTGGCGTGGCTCAGGAGGTAATCTGCGCAGTATCTCAGCCCTCACTTCCGCCGGGCGCGGTGCAAACTGGCGCTCGATGTCAGCAGCCATGTCCAGCACCACCTCCCTGATCTGAGCTGGTGTAAACCCACGCAGCCCCAGGCCAACACTACACCGCGGGCATTGGCATCCAGGTAGTTTGCGCTTGCCGGCCAGCTACCGGCCATCATCGGCAACAGCTCCTCAGCCATAAACGCAGCCATACGGTCGCTCACCAATGGCCGTTCCTGCATCCCAGGCAAGGCTGTCACGTTAGAGGGGCGTGTTGTCGTCATAGACCCCCCTCCCCGACTCTCTGAGTGCCTGTGCTGCGTTCTGGGCCGCCTGCAGATTTGCCAATGACTTTCGCTGTGCTGCCGTCCTAAACGAGCTGGCAGCCCGGCGAACCCAGTTTCGCCATGTTTTCTCCCAATCCAACTTGGTTGCTTTGGCCCCGGGCAGTGACTGCCAGTAATCGGCGAATGTAGCGGCCTCGATGAGGATCCGCTCTCGTGGCCATCCAGTTTCTTGGCTGGCCCACCTCCCCCACTCTGCAGGTAGGAACCAGTCATTCGGCAAACGAGTTCCTCGTTGTGGAGCTGAGCTCTCGGCAGCGCGCTCCCCCTGGGGGGATATAGGGGGGATCTTTGGATCAATGACTGGATCTAAAGAGTGACTGATTCTATGCGCAACTCCTGCACATGCTATGTGCATCTCTTGCACATCTGGATGTGCAGGAGATTCACCATCAAGTGTTAGCATGTAGACATTTGACCTCTTCCCATTGGGGCCTCTTCTGGCCTCCTTAATCAAAAGGCCCGCCGCGCAAAGCGCATCGATATGACTGATCACTGAGCGACGCGAAATCTCACATTGGTCAGCGATATGTTGACTGCTTTAAAATTTGCTAGAGCAAGCCAAGTGCTTAAAACTGACAAAATTGCCATGCACTGAGTTTTTATTGTAGTCAGTAAAGAAGCTAGTTTTCAATAAATAGCATACATGTGTCTAGGATTATCAATAACGTATCGATGGTGCTCAGCCTCATTGGAGGGCAATATGATGTATTCAATAAAAAAAGAACGCGGCCACTTTCTTTTAAAATAAACTGATCTCAATTATTAAACCATTCAAACCTTAATAAAAATAGCCTTCCCTCAATACTACAGCATTTTTCCTCTAAAACTTAACACAATTTCCTTGAGCATTAAGCATTTATCACCCACAAAAAAATTGACCGTTCCTATATGGCAAAATTTAATGTCACGCCCTAAACAACTGTTCTTGATAGTGCTACATCTTGCAGGACGCCTTTCGCGTAAGGAATTTGTGCAATCTGACAGCAACGCCTGAAATGACAAGGTTCAGCGAAGATGTGTGCTCCATGCCACCTGTAGAAGCGGCACGAGTACAGTGTTCTACTATTCGGCAAAGCTATTTAGTTCAATTTAGTTCAACAAGCTTTTATGCCGCAAGGGACATCAACAAACCAAGCCACCACCATTAAAATACCATTCTTCATGCAGGTTAATTCCAAGCCTTGCTTGATGGCATATAAAGGGTCAATTGCCATATTATGGCAATTTTTATCGAAAATTTCCCCAGATTTTTTCATGCAAATCGTTATGGTTTTATCATGTACACAAACCCTAATCTTTAAAAAATGGCGCCCTATAAAACAAGGCCTTAAGCTAATGACACTACTATCTCAATGTCTAAAATCCGTGCCACTATATGGCAATGAACATTTTGCGCTGCCATATGGTGGCAGACACTTCTACCCACCCAACGACTTGCTGAGCCTGTTCACCATACAGACAACTCAGAAAAATCATCAAATTATGAAGATGCAGCGACTGGATATGCAATAACCAACCCCTCCATACTCATCTCAGCATCTTGTTCCAAGATAGTACAATGGGATACCATTAATTATAACCAAGCCGTCTTGCCACTCCCGATCGAATCCCAACCAAGAGATGGGTTATTATGCATTTCATGTATGTCTTCGACGCTATCTTGTAGATGCTCAAGAATTATACCTTTTCATTCTGACCTTCATTTGCATCCCCTGTATTTCAAGATGAAATACGATCTATATATAAAACCTTCTTAAACAAGATGAATACTGAGTGACTACTTATATTATCTCACTTAGTGTCACACTGTGATGATATATTTGATTATTGGATTAAGGTAAGTGATATGGCTATGAAATTTATCTGCTGGCGAAAAAAAACAATAAATTACGCATTATTGCCCAGAGTGGGAATTGAATAAACCTGCATCTAAAAATTGAGTATAAAAAATTTCATTAATATCGAGCTCTGGTAATTATAATATACAGACTAGTTCAACTTGGCGACTCTGGATGTTATTAGTCACGCGGGAGATGGTGCGCGAGGCGGTGAGTCTATACAACGTGGAGCGAGCATATCATATGTTGAAATACAGAATCCCCGATGTGGAACATCGGGGATTCTGAATGGAGAAATGCTAGTTGAAATTGTGTAAACCTATTTCAACGCTAGACACCCATCATGCTAGCGGCTTAGCTATCACTAGTTGATAGTAGGCCAAATAGCCTCTTATTGCACAATCTGGCTGGATAACAACACCTGCAACATCTGCTTTTGATGCTCAGCTATCTCATCCTCCAGCCAGCGACCCTTCTTTTTCATAAGCCTGATCATTGCGAGCAACTTGAGGCTATCAATCTGGTTGTTGGCAAGGCTCGCTTCAAAGTGCTCCTGCTTCTGTTGAGGCTGGAAGTTACTCAAGCGCGAGTTCTTGCTGTGGCTGATAAGGCAAAGGTTGCCAAACGAATGGAGTGACTTATCCAAAACCTTGTGCACTTTATGAATAGGGTGCTGAGGGGCAAAATGCTCCACTGAACTGCGAAACGTGAACTCAAAAGAATAGGCCACTTTGTCACGATTTCGGTCCCGTACCCACAGCAGGTAGTCGAGAAAATTGAAGACAAAGTTGTTCTCGATATGACCGAAGCGAAGTTTGGATGTAATCACCTCGTGCCAGCTCTCATCCACATTGATGGAGGGCAACAGGGCGTTATCTAGGTAGAGCATCTGATAATAGGAAGCCCCTTCACTCGGCGCCAAAAAGCGCTGGAAGACAAAGCGGCGAGCCTGACTTTCCAGATAGGACAGATAAGCCCCGGCCTCCACCGGTTGATCAGGGTGACAATTGTCGAACAGATATCGCAGTGCACCATTCAGCCAATGTTTGTAAACCAGGGTCGGGGTCGACACATGAAATGCCGACAGCAACATCAGAATCTGACGGTTGACGCCGGCAAAGCCATCTTCGTGCTTACCAAAGGTATTGGGGTAGCTGGCGCTCTCCTCGTGCCAACGTAGCCGTTTTAGACTCCAGCCATCTTTGCCACCAGCAAACTCACGCTTGATGATGAACTGATCAAACAGATACTTGCTCTTTAACAGGCCATAGATAAAACGCTGAACTGCCGCTACTGGATCCGGTTGTCTTATCACTCGCAGCTCAAACTGATCAACCAGTTGTTTATCATCAAGCGGCACCCCCTCCGTATCACCCGGGTCGCGGCTAACGAGTCGCAGCACATGGAGCAAGAAGTTGGAGAAGTTGATGACGCTGTTAAAGCGCTCGGAGCCTGCACTCTCCTCCTCCACCGTCTGCTCTCCATCGAGCTTGTCATCCTGCAAAATGGCCAACAAGTTGCGCCCCTGGCTACCGGCAGCGGCCCCGTTTTTATCGGCAGTGTCGGCCGTGTTAGGGGACCCTAGCAGATCAAGCAGATGGGCAAAATCACGGGGCACAAACTGGCCCCAGTCGCTCTCACCAAACAGACGGTGACGCTCTTGCGGGGTAAAGCCGTACTGGATATAGCGCTCCATATTGGCGCAGGTATCCCATACCCGGGTCAGTGCATAAATGCTTTGGCGGCAAGTCTCCTCCTCGGGTATCTTCTCGTTTAGCACAGCCATCAGCTTCGCCTTGATCACCTCATGCTTTTCCAGCTGTTCACCGCGATTGTTCATCGCCTCAAAGTAGTGGTTGAGGTCGATATGCTCAGGCACTTCGACACGCGTGATCTGCACATGATCAAAGAGATAATTGCAAAAGTCGCAAAGCTCGAGCCCTTTCTGACGCAAAAGCTCCGGTAGTTTCTCTCCGATGAGCTTGAACCCATTGATCAGCCCTTCGTTAACGTCATCTCCCACTATTTGATGTGGGGAAACTCCCTTCCATAAGCGCTCGAAGGTATGACTCGATACCGGGCGGCTTTCGAATGAGAGGTTGATAGCGCTATACCAGCTCATATCCACCGCATCTTTCGCTCGATGTTTGAGCCAATTAGCCAGCAGAGAGAGCGTAGTAAAGCGCTGCTGACCATCGATCACTTCGAAACTACCGTCGCCTCGGGCAAATACCACCAACGTGCCGATGTAGTAGGGCTGGTGTTTATCTTCGCTGTTTCGCTTACCCTGATAATCCAGCACATCCTGCAGCAGCTGGGTGATCTCTCCCTCTCCCCAAGCGTAGTTGCGCTGGTACATGGGCACCAGATAGCGGGCGCGATCTTCAAGCAGTGCACGAATGGAAAAGAGGTGGACGCCTGCATCACTCATAATATTTCATCTCCCGAAACAGCCCGACCAGCTCATCTTCGGCGCCATTGCGATTGTTCTTGTTCTCTCGGCTGCTCATGCTAGGTAAAGGGAAGCCGTGCAAGTCTCCCGGCAGGCGGGCATCACGAATGGCACGGATCAGATTGTGCTCCAGCACGTAGTTATCCATGGTCGCCAGTTGCACCACCTGCTGGCGAATGCGGCAGCGATAGGCCCAGATAAAGCTCTTCTCGATGGCCAGTGATAGCCCCTGGCTGCCGAATTTGTCGATATAGAAGATCAGGGCACAGTCGAACATAGCCCGCACATAACGATCCCCGGTGCGGTGGCGGCGCTCGTAGCTGGCCAGGGTCGAGAGCACTTTGCTGGCCATCGGTGTCAGCGTTTCGCCAAGCAGGGTGGCAGATTGCGTCTTGCCGGAATCAGACTCCTCGGCCACGATGGCGGCCACCCGCGTCTGGTAGTACTCGGCCATCTCGAAAAAGCGCCGGCCATTGATGATCATCTGGTCGAGATGAAAGGGAAACGTCATGCGCTGGCCATCTATCTTGCGCTGATACTGGCCGTTGTACTCATCGACAAAATGGTGGGCGATGCGCAGCGACTCCACGTAGGGGAAGTGCCCCACCCGATCTAGGTTGACCCCCTTGAAGAGAGCCACCTCCCCCTTGCCAAAGTAGCGAGCCGACTTGCCCTCGGCCCACTGGCGTACCCGATAGAGATAGAGGGCGAACAGATTGGCCAGATCGTCGCTTGGCAGACGCTCCCAATGGGCAACTGCTTCGGCCTTGAGGTTGGCCTCATGTTCGGCAAACTCGCGCAGGTGAAATGCCTTGAGCAGATCGTGGGGGGCCAGATCGCGCCCCCGGGCATTTTGCGAATCGAAGAACTGGAACGCCTCCGAGATATCCTGCAGCACAAAACAGACCACCTGACAGCGGTTGAGCAGAAAGTCGATTTGTTGCTCGTCAAACTCAGGGCGGGCCACCAGCCGACGCAACTCCAGATAGTTGCGTCTGAGGTTGTACTCCGAATCCCGGCTTGGGAAGCGCTGGCGCTGCATAAATTCATCGACAGGCCCCCGCAAGGCCAGCAATTGCTCACGCAGATCCTGACGTTGGAAGCGGGTAGTCTTTTCTTTGCCACTGCGACTTTCGCCATCCAGCACCTCGATCAGCGCCTTGACGGCCAACATCAGGGTCAGGGTACGTTGCTGACCATCGACGATATCAAGAATCTCGCGCCTCTCCTTATCAGTGTGCCGATGAAACACCACTGAGCCCAGCCGGTAGGCGCTCTTGTCAGAATATGCAATGGCATCACCAAAAAGAGCAGAAATCCTGCTCTGATGTGCGGCAAGATCGCTAAAGAGATCCGAGATATTCTTGGCACCCCAGCGGTACGGTCGCTGATAGTTTGGGATGGCAAGTTGGGGAATGGCCAGCAACTGGCGTACCGACCGCACCTGATTATGAATGCTCTCCATCATGCCTCCTGCGGTAGGCAGATGCAGCCGGTCAACAACCACTGCATCACCCCCTGTTTCAGGAGGGAGGAGTAGAGTTCGTTCTTCTTGATAGCCATGAGTCAGGTATTCCGATAAGAGTCAGTTTGCGCCAAGGGCGCAGGGAAAACGAAAAGAGGCAGAGATTCACAACCTTACCGGTTGCGGTGCCAAATATTGCCGACGAGTTTACCCACTTGGCCCTGTTGCAACCATGCCCGATATCACATCAGAGGGTGATGCGCCGACCGTTTGCTGCAAAAGCCATCATTTGCCTTCAAGCAAGGCTGGCGGTGTACTCTCGCCACGGCATTTGAGTTGCCCCAGCGCGTTGGTTCGGCAGACGGTGCCATCAGAGGCACGCAGGTTACCGAGACTATCCTCACGCCACGTCACCCGTTCGCCGGTTTTGGCATTGCTGCCACGCACATGGCCCAGTGCGTCTTTGCGGTAGGTGGTGCCATCGCTGCCCTTGAGGTTGCCCAACGGATCGGTGCGCCAGGTGATACCGGTACCCGAGTCTTTGATGTTGCCCAGTGCATCCTCACGCAGAGTGCCCTGTTTGCCATCATCACACTGGTAGATAGTGTTGCCCAGCGCATTCTCCCGATAGGTGCAGTCTGCGGCAAACACGATTTGCGGCGTTAGGCCCAGCAACAGAGCGATCAGTGACAACAGGCGTGTCGCTAACCAAAAGCCGGGTTGGTTACTCATCGCATATCCCCTCTGAGGTGAACTCGGCTGACTATACCGGGCCAGCCGCACAGCTTCGATACTGGGGTTTTGCACATGTCGTGTTTTCAGGCGGATACAACTTTGACTCTAAAGAGTGTGAACAAGGAGCTCACTGCAATAATTTGAGCCGTGTTACTCTAGGCCAAATGGAACTTGCCTGAGGGATATCATGCCGATACAACCACCCCCTTCTACTTATCGCTGCCCAACATGTGGCTGGCACAAGACGGTTGTACCCAAGAGCGATGTTATGGTACGTGGCCACACCTGGTTTGAGGCCTGTCCCGAGTGCCACCATGCCCCACTGGAACAATCGTCGGCCACCATGGTGGAGCTAGCCATTGCAACGCTGAAGGGTGTCATCCGCAAGTAGCCGCTGCTATCGCCACATTGCTATTCCAGCCAGTTCTTCATCAACCTGATGATCAAGCTGCAGGACAGAGAGTCTGGTTATCAAAGCTGGCTATTCATCTGATTGAGAAGGAAATCGTCGTTGAATTTTGAACAGTTGAAAAACCGTCACCGGACGCTGCGTGAACACGCTCCCAGCAACCTCAACCTACGAGTTCATCGTGCATTAAGCTGGCTGCAACGCGCCGAAATGGCCGAGGATGAAGATGGCCGCTTTATCTTTCTTTGGATTGCGTTCAATGCGGCCTATGCCACTGAAATCGATGACGATCGTCGCCTCTCGGAACAGGAGACCTTCAAAGGCTTTCTGGAGAAACTGTGTGACCTAGATGAGCATAAGCAGATCGAGCAACTCGTCTGGCAAGAATTCTCTGGCAGTATCCGCATGCTGCTGGACACCCCGTTTGTGCTGCAAGGCTTCTGGGATTATCACAGCGGCAAAATAAGCGAAGCTCAGTGGAAGGAGCGGCTGGCACAAGGTAAGAAGATGGCAACCCAGGCCCTCGCCAGCAGCAACACCCCACAGTTGCTGGGCGTGGTGTTTAACCGCCTCTATACCCTGCGCAACCAGTTAATTCATGGCGGTGCGACCTGGAACAGCTCGGTCAATCGCAAACAACTGAAGGATTGCGCCAACCTGCTCGGCAAACTGGTGCCGGTGATCATCGAGTTGATGATGGCCCATCCCGATACCCTGTGGGGAGATGCCTGCTATCCGGTGGTTGAGCTGGCTGGTTAATCAGTCGCAAGATGGCGGGCTGCGATGGCCCCTCGGCTTCAATCCGTCCGATCTGACAGATAGAAAGCCCCGGTTAACAGACCATAGACCAACCGCACCCGCTCATCCCTGCCCAGCAGCACACCGAGTAGCACTTCGCCGCTTGCCAAATCGTCACCATGCCAGAAGCACCAGAGGGCTGCCTCCACTACATCCAGCCAGCTGGCATGGCCCAGCTGATTGCGTGACTTGCGCCGCCAGCTGCCGCGCACCACGGCGCCGCTATTCGGAGATGTGGCTGCCAGCGCCCGCTGCTCCATGACGCTTACCGTTAGTCCATCCAGCTTGGCCTGGCGACTGCCACGCACTCCTCGCAGCAATTTGTCGAGTAGCAGCGCCAACAGACGAAACGCATCCTGATCTTCAAAGCAGGCATCCTCCCCCAGCAAATCAGCAGCACCGACCATCAGTTGCTCACGCCCCAGATAGATGGGCTGTGACGTGCAATCCAGCCTATGTTGTTCGACATGGATAGCCAATGCCACCACCACCGCCAGTGGTGAAGTCTCACCCTCTTGGTGACACGTGCCTTTGGCAAGCAGAACGGTCAGCTCCCTAGCTCGCTCGGCTGGCAGTAGGCAATATATCCCCTTGATCAGGGGCATGGCCGCCTGACCTGATAACAGACTTGAGTTCATAGCGCCTCAGTGACGATCGCGTTTGAAGTGGGTGGTTTTATGACCGACGGTGACAATCTCACCGCCTTGCAGTACCAGATAGTGAACGCGCAGCCGCTGGCAGCATTCCGCTGGCACTCCGTACTCGGCTTGCAGCATCGTCACGCCTTTGCGATCGAGATAAACCAGTTCGCGTCCCTGGTGATAAGAAGAACGTCCGATGCTCAGCAGCAGCTCTACCAGCTCGGGAGCAATACCGCGCTGCTGCATCCGGCACGCGGCGTGATGGCTGTACGCACTATCCAGCTTCCCGTTCATGGCATTCCCCTTTGGCGCTCATTTCGATGGACTCATTATATGTAGCCTGTATACTCATGCCGATACTGGTTACATAAACATGTCGCATTTTGGAGCACGTATGGCACCCAAAGAGCTCACCTGGGATCAAACCCTTCGTTTTCGTCTGCTGGAGATCGTCTTGCAGTGGGAGGGACGGCTGACCACCAACCATCTGATGACCGCCTTCAATATCGGCCGCCAACAGGCGTCGCGGGATATCAACCACTACCTGACCCACTACTCACCGGAAGGGCTGGTCTATGACAGAAGCCTGAAGGGATACAAACCCACAGAGCACTTTGTCCCGCGCTTTAGTGAGGGAAAAGTGGATGAGTACCTGATGCTGCTACACCGTGAAAAGCAGCACCAGCGCCAACATGAAGCGGGCCTGTTGACACTGCCGCTGATGGATCTGCGCTACGGCCACATCGAGATCCTGGATGTGCCAAACCGCCATATCGACCCGAAAATCGTGCGTGGTTTGGTGCAGGCGGCCCGTGGCCAATTGCGGGTCGATGTCGATTACGTATCCCTCAGTTCAGAGGAGCAGAGTGGCCGCAATATCGTGCCCCACACTCTGGTCTATGACGGAATCCGCTGGCACGTACGCGCCTACTGCGAGAAGAAGGGGGAATATCTGGACTTTGTGATGAGTCGTTTTCGCGGCGAACCGGATCTGCTGGATGCCTCCCCTCACGGCCGGGATCAAGATCTGGAGTGGAACACCCAAGTGACCGCTGTAGTCGTTCCGAATCAAAGCCTCAGCGAGGGACAGCAGGCCATCATTGCCAGAGACTATACCATGACAGGGGACCAACTGTTGATTAACCAGCGCATCCCTTTGATGCACTACGCATTGGAGCGGATGCAGGTGAGCTATAACGGTGAACACCAACAACATCCCTTGCTCTACCCGCTGGTACTGGCCAACCGGGAGGAACTCATCGAGCAAGGCTGTACCTTCAAGCTCAAAAATATAGATTGTTAACCACGACAAAAAAGAGAGGCATGACGCCTCTCACATTTACAGTCTTAATATCGCAGGACTATGACCCAATTTACCTGAGTTCAAAAATATTAATTTTTTTCGTTTACTTCAACCTATCCATAGCGTTTTTTAGCGCCATATCAGTTTGAATATTCCTGTCTTGGCTGTCTGAAACGATCACTTCCGAAGTACGAAGTGCCTGTCGAGCTTGAAGAGGTTTCTGGATTCGCCCTATTACACTCATTGTGTCATGGTAGCCCTGCTCAATCCATGAACCGATATGCTGGGCAGTAAAGCCAAGTAGATCCTTTCCACCTCCAAATAAACCATCATGACGTTTTAAGGATCTTTGTGGGCGAATCTCCAACACAGTAGTGTCTGAGATATTGTGGCGATCCCACGGCGAGCCATCGCTCAGGTGGGTGACAATCACCATATTGCAACCAGCGTCAATCAAAGGTTTTACTGGTGTGTTGCCCTGCATTGTATGCCAGCCTCCCATTCCACCATCACTGTAAAGCACACCATTAATCTCACGTGATTTAAACAATAAGGGTAACGCGGCAGAGGCTAGCAACGCCTCTTTCTGTTTATTGACAGGTAAACTTTGTACGTGATGGAACTCCGAAATACGAGTCGCTCCGATCCCAAATTCTGCGGCTATGCACTTAAGGATATCTGTCATGCCACCTTCAGTGGGATATAAGGAAACGTACAGTGGCAACCCTGAGGATAAAGCATCTATATCCAGATAGCTGTTCATCAAATCGATCAGCGGCTGGTCTGAAAGCAGTGAGTCATTTTGCGGCCCTACCGCACCGGTTGCCAATGCTGCGCAACGGAGTGCCTCACATATAATACCTCCCGCTTTACTCAGTACTGGTGTACCGAACCCCAAGCCAAACTGTGTAAGCAGTGAAAGATAGACAGATTTGTTGATCGCTAGCACCTTGCTACTGCCAAGATGCGACCAAATAGCCGCCATCCTTTCTGCAGCCTGTGCCAAGGTCGGTGAAGAAGCCAAAATCGCACCATTGAGCGCACCAATACTGGCACCGGCAACAACATGAACTTCTGTGCCAGATTCAGCTAAAGCTCTGACAACACCCACTTCATAAGCGCCGATGGCTCCGCCGCCGGAAAGCGCAAGCCCAACTTTCATCGGCTGCTCCATACTAACTCCTTACTGAAGATTTCATTGACCATAGCCTCTGCAATACGCTCTGCAGAACACAACCTTGGCATACGTATAGGCAGAGCATCGTATTTCTGTGTAGTGGACCAGATGATCGGATGAATATCTGGATTACACCAATCAGCTAACCAGTTAACGGCGGAAAACCAGTCACTATGTTGTTCATGATCACCCGACCAAGCCAGCCAACTACGCGTGTCATGACGCGACCATGACTGGCTGTTATGGTCGTCAGCAAGCTGAACCAGTGCTCGGTTTTTGAGAATATCCAACAACTGCTTTGCCTGCTGCGGTTCACCATTGCGGATCACTTCACCAAATGCCCCCCAACGCAGTTCTTCTAGGGCAACATAGCAACGCCCGGCCAACGGTAGGAGCGAATATCGACCGGCTTGCCAAGTAGAAAATATTTGTTCAAGATGCAGTTGGCCACGTTGCAGTCGATCGACACTACGGAGCTGCAGTTCCAGATGATTGAGTTGTTGATTAACTTGCGTCGCCAACATGTTCAATTGTTCACGCGTGTCTGCGGAATAGTGCGCAATAGCAGCAGTATCCTGGATCAATGAAGTGACTCTATCATTCACCTGCGCAAGCGCATAATTAGTAGTGGCAAGTGATGACGTTAACTCTGTAAGCCAATTGAGAGATGACTCCACACCATCTAACAACGAAGCATTGATGGCTTGTTGCCGCTGAGATGATCGTCCGCTAAATCCTTCTTTAATACGCCGGAAAAATGATCGATCCGTTTGTTGACGCACATGGTCGTGAACTACATCTATCCCGTTGGCGAAGTCAACGATAAATTTCTCCGGCAAGCATGCCATGATTTGACATGCCTCGCTCTTAGGAAACGTTTTAGGAAATATTGTGTTCACAGCATCGTCTCCAAATCTTTCTTGAGCATTTTGCTATCACTGATCATCTCCGGTGTCAGCTTTCTCAGTGCACTAAGGCGCTCAGTCAATTGTTCTTGTTCTTGCTGGCTACTTTTATGATCCTCCGTGCTCTGGATCAGAGTATGTCGAAGTTGCTCTACCTTGCCTTTGAATGTAATGAAGAAGCATTCAATCTCTTTGAGAATTGGAATATTAACTTGCTCATCAATAGCATTATTCAGCTTTTCAAAATGTTCTTTGGTCTGATTTCTGACAGCATCCTTAATTTTATTAATATTTACCACACTACGTGTGACATCTTCTTTATAGGTTTCCCAGCCCCAATCATCAGTGTTAAACCAACCACATAACGTTCCCCATATGCCACTGGATCGACGATGCCTTGTTTCGCTAAATGTTTTCTGTTCTAGCAGATTGGTTATACGAGTGTCGGTGGCAAGATGAGTCTTCAAATCACTGATCTTCGGGAAAGATACTTTCACAGTAAAACCATCTTCCTCCAGACGTGAGTTAATTTGATTTGCAATTTTGTCAACTGCTAACATTGTTTTAGAATGAAAGCTTCCTTCAATCCCCCCCACAACCTCGGTCAACATTGGCTTAATTTCATTTTCTTTTTCAGCTAAAATACCAATAACTGACTCTTCAATTTTTTTAATAAACTGAGTCGCTTCAGCATGTTCAGAAAATTTAACTTCTGGGTTATCTGGATCAAAATCACGAGTTTGCTGCCCAGTACTTCCAACTAAGGTCCCCCAAATAGTACCGATAACCCCACGTTTATCACTTTCTTCACTGTTATTTTTGCCATGTTTTGAATGACGTTCAAATTCCTTGTTCAGAGCTTCTTCTTGGCGTTTCCCTTCTTGGAAGTACTTATCCAGTTCTTTTTCCAACTCGCTTTCAGTGTTATCTAGCAAATTTTTAGTTTCATTGGTTATATTCCTCATGACACACTTCACCTCCTTATCAACTTCTTGCTGACAAGCCGCAACCTCCTCAATATCTTTGATAAGGCTTTTAATTTGTGTCTGTAAGGTATGAATACTAGCTTGCAACCCCTGATGACGTAACGACAGATATTCGTCGATATTTTCAGCATTCTGTACCAGCTTAGCCGCAGCAGAGTCAACCGCCAGCGCCGCGGCTTTGGCATGAGCAGCGTGGATCACTTCAGTGATCAATTTTTCAAATAGTGATGTACGCCAGATTGTGTTTGCCTTTTTGAGCACAACTCCCACATCAGCAAGAACATCATCTTCATCTTCTTTCCAGTCGAGACCAAATGCCATTTTGGCAAAATCATCAACCCATTCTTCGCTGTCAGAAAGTTTACCGGCTTGATCTACTGCTCTGCGCGCTCGGTTTGCCAAATAAGCTCGAAGAGATGAACCAGGGTAAACACGACCACTGTTTAGTGCACCGCTATCTAGCATGGCGGGAATTGCCTGTTTAACAGTCTCAGCGTTGTCGCTATTAGCATTTTTTTGATCGAATTTATTGACCAGTACAAATAGACGACCAGCAGCAACCTCCGCAATAGCGTTTAATTCTTTACGTACTTGCTGATCCGCCTCTGATTTCAGTTGGGTGTAATCTAGCACCGCAAGAACAGCAGAAGCTTTTTGGAGCTGATCGTGCATCATTGCTTGTAGCTGAGGTTGACCTGCCTCATTCGGGCCAGGTGTATCTAAGAGTGTCAGCGTACCTTGGCAATCATCTATTCCGACAAGGTGGCTAAACTCTACCTCAATTACTGGGAGTTTATGGACTTCTTCGTAGGCGGAAAAAGGGAAATCCACACGTAACGCTGTAGCTAAACGAACTAGATCATTAAGCGAAGCGAGACAAGAAAATATATCATCTTCACCATAGTAATTGCCTTTAAGCCATGTGTTATCAGCAATAATATCCAGCAACTTCCATTGTGCCTGATCTTTTTTCAACTCAGTGAGTAGTTTTTTACCATCTTCAGTATCGATTTTTTTCTGCAACGTCACGAACAGTTTCTGGATAGGCTCAATATTATCGAGTCGCAACTCTGGTATTATTTTATCCGGCACATGACGAATCAAGGTTGGAATCGATGTCATTGGGCGATTGCGGTTGGGTAGGATCTCTTTGCCGACAATCGCGTTAATGGTCGTGGATTTACCTGCTTTCATGGTACCCACAACTGCGAGGACCATTTCTTTCCCGAGAATTTTTTTTTGCTCTCCCTGCAACTCTTCAATTCTCTTTTCAGCTTTCATACGATCAAACAATTGAGCATTGCTGTCACCTAGAACTGTCGGTTCTATTAACATTTTTTGCAGCAAGTCAATGTTAAGCTCTAACAATCTTTCAGCTTCATGACACAACAACTCGATATTATTCTCGTGCATTACTTTTCCTTGTTTTGCTCATTTTTAGTACCAAAATACACTTTGGTAGCATTTTCTTATGCGTTCGCTCTTGAACGAACAAACATGCCAAATTTGTTATGGCCTGATTATATAGATTGGCAATCTGAATTTTAACTACTGTACAGACTCACATGTCACATTTTCAGGCAGAAGTCAGCGCAAAGCAGACTGTCGCCCACCACCACTCCGCACTTACCGCCCAATAAACGACCACCTGCACGGCTCGCCCTTCGCTCTGCCTGCGCTATGGTTTACCATGCAAACAATTGTGGTGCATGGCACCGCCCACCCAGGCGCTAGCCGCCGTCATCGGATACCTCATCTCGAGCAACATGAGCAAAACAGCACACGCCGGCAGCGAGCCGACCTTCTATTTCCACGACTACGAGACCTTCGGCATCAGCCCCGCCAAGGACAGGCCATCGCAGTTTGCCGGCATTCGTACCGATGCGGATTTCAACATCATTGGCGAGCCGCTGGTCATTTATTGCAAACCGCCAGCGGACTACCTGCCGGATCCGGAAGCGTGCCTTATCACCGGAATCACGCCACAAAAGGCGATGAAGGATGGGCTGTGCGAGGCGGATTTCATTCGCCAGATCCACGAGCAGTTCGCCACTCCGAATACCTGTGTGCTGGGCTACAACAGCATCCGCTTCGATGATGAAGTGACCCGCTACACCCTCTATCGCAACTTCTATGACCCCTATACCTACAGCTGGCAGAACGGCAACTCCCGCTGGGACATTCTCGACATGCTGCGGGCCTGCTACGCCCTGCGCCCGGAGGGGATCGAGTGGGCCTTTGATGATGAAGGCAAACCGATTTTCCGGCTGGAGAAGCTGACTATCGCCAACGGCGTCGCCCATGCCAATGCCCACGATGCACTCTCTGACGTGCTGGCCACCATCGAGATGGCCAAGCTGGTGAAAAAGGCCCAGCCCAAGCTGTTCGGGTACCTGTTTGACCTTCGCAACAAGAACAAGGTGAAGGCACTGATCGACGTGGTGACCATGAAACCGCTGGTGCACGTCTCCGGCATGTTCTCCCCGTGGCAGGGGTGTGCAAGCTGGGTCTCGCCGCTCGCCTGGCACCCCGCCAACCAGAACGCGGTGATCATGGTAGATCTGACCCGCGACCCCACCCCGCTTATCGAGCTCACCAGCGAAGAGATCCGCGAGCGCCTCTACACCAAGAAAGAGGAGCTGGGGGATCTGGCGGGCATTCCGGTCAAACTGGTGCACATCAACAAGTGTCCGGTACTTGCACCGGCCGCCACCCTGACGGCAGAGCGGGCCGACCAGCTGGGCATCGATCGGGAGCAGTGCCGCAAGAGCCTGGATCTGCTGCGCGCCCACCCCGAAGTGCGGGAAAAACTGGTGGAAGTGTTCAATCAGGAGTTTGCGGGCAGCAGTGACGGCGATCCTGATACCCAGCTCTACGCCGGCTTCTTCGGTCACGGCGACAAGTCCACCATGGATCTGGTGCGCGCCACCCCCTCAGACCTGCTGGGCGAGCGGGAGTTCGCCTTTACCGATTCACGGCTGCCGGAGATGCTGTTTCGCTATCGCGCCCGCAACTGGCCGCACACTCTGAGCGAAGCGGAGCAGAAACGTTGGCGGCTGCATTGCAGCGACTACTTCAGCCGCCGTCTGCCTGACTATGTACCGCGTCTGGAAGCGCTGGCCGAGCAGAATCAGGGTAACGAACGAAACTTTGCGATTCTTAAGAGTCTCTACCACTATCTGGAAGATTTATGAGTTGTGAGTGATTTCACACTAAATCCTCCTCGCCAATCCCCTTCTTCAGGTCATAATGACGAAGGGGATCTTCTCAAAAACCAATGTGTTGCATCCCTTTGTCATGCCTCTATCGAACGGAAGCCATTTGCTGATGCCTCGTCACCACGCTCTGCTGGGATTACTGGCCCTGCTGCCGCTGGCAGCCAACGCCGCATACCGGTTCGATGTGCCGGACTACCTTGCGCTGTTGCCGGAGCAAACCTACCGGATCGTGGAGCACAGCTTCAGCACCCTGTACAAGCAGACTGACTTTACGCCTCAGGTCACCAACAGCTACTTCAACAACTCCAACCTCTACAAATTTGTCGGGGTGCCGCTGGTTATCTCCGCCCAATCCGGTTTTCAGCTGGAGGTGTTTGGTCAGGCCTATAACCGCGCGTCTCAGGCCTATATGCACCTGAGCGAAGATATGTCGCTTTACCGGGTGATGCGGGTCGACGTGATGGGCAACCCCAACGATCGGCTGGCTATCGGTTTTGGCTTTGGTATGCCAATCACCCCTAATCTCACCCTCAAGGCCATCACCTCGGGCAGCGATATCCCGGGTTATGGTTCAGCCAAATACGCGGCTGGCGTCGAGTGGCGTTACTGACACAGGCCCCCTAAATAGCAAACAATTCAGGCTCCCGAAGGAGCCTGAATTGTTTGAGAGGCGAGCCTTATCAGACGTAGTGGATCACCCGCCCTTCGCCCCCTTGCAGGGTCACAGCCGTACCGACTACCTGCCCATGCCAAAAATCGGTTCCCCCTTCCGGCAGCAGAAACTCCTGTGGTTGCCCCTCCCAGTTGAAGAGGCAGAGCAGAGTGCCGCCCTCGGGCAGGCTTACTTCGCCACAGGCAAAGTCCATCGATTCGAAACGGGCAGAGGGTGCACGAACAGCACAAAGACCCAGCAGCTTGCACAGTTGCGCCGCCTGCTCCTCATCGAGATCTTGCAGTCGATCACCCGCCAGCATCATGCCGCCACTCGCCACCAGCGCTGCCAGATGGAAGCTGTAATCCGCCTTGCTTGCCTGCTGGCTCGGTAGATCACGCAGACAGATACAGTCGGGGTCGAGGGCCCAGAGCTTGTCGTTCTGCCAGGCACGGCAGAAGGCTTCGCGAGCGATCTGGCGATAGCGGTGGCCGTTGCGCTCCACGTCATCGCTTACCCGCATGCCGTGCACCAAGCCAAGGCTTGGCCAGATGGGCGCGTTGCAACCGAGCAGGAAAGCGCCTTCACCTGCACCACGCAGGATGGCGGCCATGCCGCGCCGATAGGCTTCAACCCGGGTGGCTGCCGGATCGTGGAAACGACCACCGTGGATGGCGCCCCAGAAGTTGGCATCGAGCTTGAAGTAGTGGATGCCCCACTGTTCGCGCAGGGTGCGGAACACCTGCTCAAGGTGCGCCTGCACCTCGGGGTGGGTACCATCCAGCACATACCAAGGGGTACAACGCCAACCACCATAGGTGACCCGCTCGGAGGGCAACGGCAGACCGTCATCCCCCTTCACAAACCAGTCGGGGTGATCCTGAAACACCTGCGAAGTGGGTTCGGCAATAAAGGGAGCGACCCAGAGGGCAGGCTCGCAGCCAGCCCGTTTGATCTCGGCAGCCAGTGAGGCTACACCTTGCTCGAACTTGGCCGACGGAGTGAGCCAGTCGCCCATCTTGGCCTGATAGCCGTCGTCGATCTGCACATAGCGCAGGGCCGGGAAGCGCTCGGCACGCACCTGCAGGTTCTCGCGAATATCGGCGGCACTCACCTCGGCGTAGTAGTGATACCAGGAGCACCAACCGCTCGGGCGCTCACTCACCTTGCCGATCAGCGAGCCGTGCTCGACCTCGATCATCCGCGCCAAATCAGCCAGCAGATCTTCGCGCTCCGGCCCTTCGAGGCAGATCAGCGCCTCGCTCTGCCAGTGCTCACCGGCCGCAAGTTTTCGCCCTTCGCAGTTCATCAGGATCTGCAAGCGACCATCAGGGTAGAGACGAAACTCCCCGCCAAAACGGTGACAGCTGGCAAAGGCGAGCAGCAGCCACCCCTTGTTATGCTCCACCAGCAACAGGTTGTGAATGGTGTGGTAGCCATTGTCATCGGTGATGCGATAGACGCTGGCATCGGGGCAACGGCCGACATGTTGCGGTGATTGCCAGCTACCCATGGTCTGGGCCAGCATCTGGAATCCTTCGCCATAGATGGCGCTCTCCACCGGCAGGCCAAGCTTGCCGTCAAACAGCACCCAGCGCTCAACCGGAGTTGCATCAGCGCCGGTGTTGTCGAGTCGCACCCGACACAGGGGACCTTCCCACTGACGGGTTTGCAACAGATGGGGTGGCAACGCAGTATCGTTCGCCAGCTGGCGAACTCGGGACAAGAGGGATGTCATCACTACTCCTTGTAGTTCGAAAAGGGTTCTATCGTGCACTTTTCAAAAAATGCCAATCAAATCAGCTTCAAATGAACTGATTTCAGTTGTTATTGTTTTAATGCCGCGACCCGGCCTCTCTGGTAAACTGCGATTTTTCTTCCCAGTCGATGAGGTTCACGTGATCGCGCAACGCGCCTTGCTGTACTTTCGTGACTTTATGGTCATCGTCGCCTGCCTGCTGGCAGGCAAATCCGTGGCAGCCATCCTGCCGTTTGCCTTTCCCGGCAGCATCATCGGCATGCTGCTGCTGTTTGTGCTGCTCTCCCTGCAACTGATCAAGCTGCACTGGGTCGAGCTGGGCGCAGGCTTGCTGCTGCGCCACATGGGCGTTTTGTTCGTGCCGGTCGCGGTCGGACTGGTGGCCTGGCTAGAGCCCCTGCGCCAATCCTTCGGCGTCATCATGCTCTGCATCGTGCTCGGGATCGTGCTGATCCTCGCCACCGTCGGTCGGCTCTACCAGAGGATGAACAAATGATCTTCTGGCTAGCCATTCCCCTGACCCTGGCGCTCTATTTCGCCACCCGCGCCCTCTATCGACGCCTGCCCTGGCCCATCATCAATCCGGTGCTGGTGCCGACCGCGGTGATCATCGGCCTGCTGCTCTGGCTCGATCTGCCCCTTGAGCAGTACGAGCGCGGCAGCAGCCCCATTACCATGCTGCTGGAGCCCGCCGTGGTGGCGCTGGCGCTGCCGCTCTATCAGCAGGCGCGCCAGATCCAGGCCAAGCTCAAGCCCATCCTAATCTGTACCCTCGCCTCCGTCTTGATCTCGGTGTGCACAACTCTGCTGATCGGTCATTTTATGGGCACAGATCCGGCACTGCTCGCCTCATTGGCGACCAAATCCATCACCACCCCGCTCGCCATGAGCGTCAGCCAGTCCATCGGCGGCATTCCCGCCATTGCGGCCGCAGTGGTGGTGGTGGTGGGGATTGTCGGTGCCCTGATCGGCTACCCGCTGCTCAAACTGCTGAAAGTGACCGACCCGGAAGCCCAAGGGCTTGCCATGGGGGCCTGTGCCCACGCCATCGGCACCGCCACCTCCGCCGAGAAGGGCATCACCCAGGGGGCCTTTGCGTCGCTCGCCATGGTGGTGTGCGGTATCCTCACCGCAGCCGTCGCTCCCCTCCTCTTTGCCATCTATCACTGGCTCACCTGACCGATGATTAACCACCCCGACGGCTCTGCAGCGCTGTCGGGGTGCGACCTGCCGCACAATTTGCACAAGACAAACGTTTCCATTACCATCCCCCTCCGTTTGCCCGTCAGGGCGTGAGCCTGCTCACACATTTACCCGAGCTTGCTCCCTACAATGGCCGCCCAATTGGCCTTTGAGGACACACTATGCATCCCCGTTTTGCCAAGCCATTCGATACCCTCTCTGCCCCGCTCAAAGCAGCCGTGCAGCCCATGCTGGATAGTGCCGACTTCAACGCCCGCTTCACGCCGGAGCAAGTCGCCACCCTGAAAGCCGCCACAGGTCTCGATGATCGCGCCCTGTGCCTCGCCCTGTTGCCGCTGGCCGCCGCCTGCTCGGTCGCGCCCATCTCCAAGTTTTATGTCGGTGCCATCGCCTGCGGCCTGAGCGGCAGCTGGTACTTTGGCGCCAATATGGAGTTCGCGGGCCAGGGTCTGTTCCACTCGGTTCACGCCGAGCAGTCCGCCATCTCCAACGCCTGGCTGGGTGGCGAGACCGGGATCTCTGAAATCACCGTCAACTACACCCCCTGCGGCCACTGCCGTCAGTTCATGAACGAGCTGAGCACCGCCAAGATCCTGAAAGTCTCTCTACCCGATGATCTGAGTGCCCTGCAATCCTTCCTGCCCCACTCGTTTGGCCCGGCGGATCTCGACATCACGGATGCGCTGATGAGCCCGCAGGATCACGCAGAGCTTGAGCTTCAAAGCGAAGACCCGCTGTGGCAAGCCGCGCTGGCCGCCGCCCGTCAAAGCTACGCCCCCTACAGCCAGGGCTATGCCGCGGTGGCGCTGCAGTTTGCCGATGGCCGCATCTTCTCTGGCCGCTACGCCGAGAACGCCGCCTTCAACCCCAGCCTGCCGCCGATGCAGATGGCCTGCGCCCATGCGGTGCTTAACGGCGAAGATCTCGCCACCATCCGCCGCGCCGTACTGCTGGAGAATAAAAACGGCCAGATCAGCCAGCGTGACTCCGCCCAGTCCACCCTCAAGGCGCTGGGCTCGGTCGAGCTGGAGTATCAAGCGGTCTGACCCAGTTTGCTTCGATAAACGAAAGCCCCCGCACCTTGGTGCGGGGGCTTTTTACTTGGCTGTTTAACCGGGAACTGCTCTTGGTCTTCACTGCTTGACGCGGTTGATCACCCCGTCTAACCGGTTGCTGATCAGACCGGTTTTAGCCGCGCGGTGAAGTGGCGCAGCAGCGGCGGCTCGTAGTCAAAGGTGAGCCCGCGAATGTCGCTGGCCCGCGCTTTGACCGCGATCAGGCAGTCGGCCACATAGTCCATGTGATCCCGGGTGTAGACCCGGCGCGGAATGGTGAGACGCAACAGCTCGAAGTCCGCCGCCTCCTGCTTGCCGGTGGCGGGATCACGCCCCAGCAGCAGGGAGCCAATTTCTACCCCGCGCACGCCCCCTTCCAGATAGAGCTCGCAGGCGAGCGCATGAGCGGGGAACTGCTCGGCCGGAATATGGGGCAGCAGCTTTTTGGCATCCACAAACACCGCATGGCCGCCGGTGGGGGTCTGGATGGGGATACCCGCCTCGGCCAGCCGCTCGCCGAGATAAGCCACCTGACTGATGCGGTAGGTGAGATACTCCTCATCCATCCCCTCCCGCAGGCCAATGGCGAGCGCCGCCATGTCCCGCCCGGCAAGGCCCCCGTAGGTGACAAACCCCTCCATCGCCACACAGCGCACCTGCACTGCACGGAACAGGTCGAGATCCTCTTTAAAGCAGCAGAGCCCGCCGATATTGACCAACCCGTCCTTCTTGGCCGACATGGTGAAGATGTCCCCCAGCGCAAACATCTGGCGCACTATCTCCTTGATGCTGCACTTCGCATAAGCCGGATCCCGCTCCTTGATAAACCAGGCATTCTCGGCAAAGCGGGCGGCGTCGATCACCACCGGAATCTGGTGACGACGGGCCAGTTCGGAAACCGCCTCCATATTGGCCATGGAGACCGGCTGGCCACCGGCGCTGTTGCAGGTCACCGTAATGATGACTCCCGCCACGTTGTCGGCCCCCAGGGTTTCGATGGTGTCGGTCAGGCGAGGGAGATCAAAATCCCCCTTCCAGGCATAAGGGGCCGTGGTGTCGAGGGCTTTCGGGGTGAGCAGGTTGATGGCCCGCGCGCCAGCCAACTCCACATGGGCTTTGGTGGTGTCGAAGTGGTAGTTTGAGATAAAGACCGGCGCCTTGCCCCGGCAACGCTTGACCAGCTCGGGGAAGAGGATCTGCTCGGCCCCGCGCCCCTGGTGGGTGGGCATCACATGCTGGTAACCAAAAATCTCGCGCACCGTGCGCTCCAGCTCGACGAAGTTGCGGCTGCCCGCATAGGCCTCATCTCCCATCATGATGCCGGCCCACTGGCGGTCGGACATGGCACCGGTGCCACTGTCGGTCAGCAGATCGATATAGACATCCTCGGCCAGCAGCAGGAAGGGATTCCAGCCAGCGGCCTCGAGGGCGGCGCGGCGCTCGGCGCCAGTGGTCTGTTTGATGGGCTCGACCATCTTGATACGAAACGGCTCGGGTATACGACGCATATAAGACTCCTCACCAGCGCAAGGCCAGTGTGTTTGAGATTGGAATTGGCAAAGAGGCCGGGGCGATCAGGGTCGTCCGGCTGACAAATTCAAACGGCGGGTGCCGCCAATCAGCGGTGAGGAAAGTCGAAGGTGAGAATGGGATCCCGGGTATACCAGTGGGCGAGCAGGCAAGCTGCCCGGGGCGTAACTGTCATGATTGGCATCACTCCCCTCCATATCGGTTGTAGACAGTCGGTGGCCAACAAGATCCATTGATGGATGCTGCCAACAGGCAGCCTCGCCACGTTAACGGCAGGTTAATTGACAAACAAGGGGTGCACCGACGGGCTGTGCGCCCGCTCACAAAGTGCGCATCTGCGCGGCAAACTGGCAGCGAGGTTGATCCGCCCGCGCCCCCGGTTCGTTATTCTCCCTACCCACACGCCACATCCCCCATCAGCCAGGGCCGGAAGCCATCATGCATCGCAAACCCCATCTGCCCGAGAAGATCTGCCCCGTCTGCCAGCGCCCCTTCAGCTGGCGGCGCAAGTGGGCGCGCAGCTGGGAGGAAGTTCGCTACTGCAGCGAGCGTTGTCGCCACGCTCGTCACTGCAGCTGCCAACATAACGGGGAGCCAGTGTGATGGAGCTGCGCCTTCTTCTCGGCGATCAGCTGAACGCCGCTCACAGCTGGTTTCGCACCCTAGATCCGGCAATCTGCTATCTGATGGCGGAGCTGCGCCAGGAGACCGACTACTGCCGCCACCATCGTCAGAAGGTGCTGGCCTTCTTTGCCGCCATGCGCACCTTCGCAGCGGCACTCACCCAAGCGGGCCACTGCGTCTGTTACCTGACCCTTGATGAGAGCGCCCGCTGGCCCGACTTGCCCAGCCTGCTGGCAGCCCAAATTGCGGCGCATCAGGCCGACAGCTTTGCCTGGCAGAGCCCGGATGAATGGCGCCTCGCCAGCCAGTTGAAAAGCTGGGCGGCGGGCCTTGCCATCCCTGCTACCGAGGTGGAGAGCGAGCATTTTCTCACTCCCCGCGATGGCTGGCAGCGCTATCCCCATAGCCGGATGGAGTTCTTCTACCGCGCCTTGCGCAAGCAATACCGAGTGCTGCTCGATGAGCGCGGCCAACCCCTTGGCGGGCGCTGGAATTTTGATGACGAGAACCGAGCCAAGCTGCCGGAGCGTCAGCCGATCCCGGCCCCCCTCACCTTTGCCAACGAGGTGAGCGAGATTGATACCATGCTGACCCGCCACGGGGTCAGCACCATCGGCGAGGCGGATGCCAGCGCCCTACCGTGGCCTATCACAAGGCGCCAGAGTCGCGAGCTGCTGGCCCATTTTCTGGCGCACTGCCTGCCCCACTTTGGCCGCTATCAGGATGCCCTGAGCGAGCGCGGCTGGAGCCTGTTTCACAGCCGCCTGTCGTTTTCCCTCAACAGCAAGATGCTTCATCCGCTTGAGGTGATCCGCGCAGCCGAAGCCCACTGGCAGGCCAATCAGGCCACCATCACGCTGGCGCAGGTGGAGGGTTTTATCCGCCAGATCCTCGGTTGGCGCGAGTTCGTGCGCGCCCTCTACTGGGAGAAGATGCCCGATTATCAGCGCACCAATTTTCTCGGGGCTAACCGGCCGCTGCCCGGCTTTTTCTGGAGCGGTGAAACAAACATGGCCTGTGTGCGCCACGCCATAAACCAATCCCTTGAGCACGGTTACGCCCACCATATCCAGCGGCTGATGGTGACCGGCAACTTTGCCCTGCTGGCGGGGATCGATCCTGACGAGGTGGATGCCTGGTATCTCGGTATCTATGTAGATGCCATCGAGTGGGTGGAGCTGCCCAACACCCGCGGCATGAGCCAGTTTGCCGATGGCGGCCTGATGGGCAGCAAGCCCTACGCCAGCAGCGGCGCCTATCTCGAGCGGATGGGCCACTACTGCAAGGGGTGCCATTATCAGGTCAAAGCCCGCCACGGCGATGGGAGTTGCCCCTTCAACAGCCTCTACTGGCACTTTCTTTGGCGCAATCGGGACAAACTTGGCAGCAATCCTCGCCTCGCCCTCCCCTATGCCAACTGGGATGGCCAAGCCGCCGAACAGCAGCAGGCCATTCTGGCGACGGCGGAGCAGTACCTGATCCAGCTGGAGCAGCTGTAAGCGGGCCATGCCCCCTGACACATACCCCTGACAGCAGCACAGCGATTTACGCTGGCAATCAGGCACATCATCGCACCAAACACCACCCCGTGACTGGCAGGCAGACGGAGATCCCAATCCTGCGCAGAGCGGTTGAATATCCTGTGGCGGCTGATTATGGTGGTGGCCACATCAAGGTTTCCATCAACCAAGCATCATAAAAACGAGTCTAAGGAAAGACGATATGGAGATAGTGGTTCTCGGTGGCGGCGTGATTGGGGTAACCAGCGCCTGGTATCTGGCCAAAGCGGGTCACAAGGTGACCCTGCTGGAGCGACAAGGGGGCGTCGCCCTTGAAACCAGCCATGCCAACGCCGGGCAGATATCCCCGGGCTATGCAGCCCCCTGGGCAGCTCCCGGCATCCCCCTCAAGGCGGCCAAGTGGATGTTGCAAAAGCATGCCCCCTTCACCGTGCGCCCCACTGCTGATCCCTTCCAGCTGCGCTGGATGCTGAAGATGCTCGCCAACTGCACTCCAACCGCCTATGCCACCAACAAGGGGCGCATGGTGCGTCTGGCCGAATACAGCCGCGACTGTATGAAGGCACTGCGCGACGAGCTCAACATCGATTACGAAGGGCGCCAGCTCGGCACCCTGCAACTGTTCAGAAGCCAGTCCCAGCTCGATGCCAGTCAACGCGATATCGAGGTGCTGGAGGAGTATGGCGTCCCCTACCAGTCGCTTGATGCCAGCGGCTGCGAAGCGGCAGAGCCTGCGCTGGCGCGGGTACGCGGCAAAATCGTCGGCGGCCTGCGCCTGCCCGGCGACGAGACCGGCGACTGCTTCCGCTTCACCAAGGCCCTTGCCGTTGAAGCCGAGAAGCTCGGGGTCAAGTTCGTCTTCAACTGCGACATCGACGAGATTGAGCAAGCCCGCGGCCGCGCCGTGGCGGTGCGGGCGGGCGAGCAGCGCTATCGCGCCGATGCCATCGTCTGTGCGCTGGGCAGCTATGCCACCGGTTTTCTGCGGCCGCTGCTGCGCCCGCTCGGGCTGGAGCTGCCGGTCTATCCGGTCAAGGGCTACTCCCTCACCCTGCCGATGATCAACGCCGAGGCCGCGCCGCGCAGTACCGTGCTGGACGAGACCTACAAGGTGGCCATCACCCGTTTTGACGAGCGGATCCGGGTCGGCGGCATGGCGGAGCTGTCGGGCTACAACCTCGCCCTTAATCCGAGGCGCCACGACACTCTGGCGATGGTGGTCGGCGATCTCTTCCCCGAAGGGGGCGATATCAGCAAGGCCGAGTTCTGGACCGGTCTGCGCCCCATGACGCCGGATGGCACCCCGCTGGTAGGGCCCAGCCCCATTCCCGGTCTCTGGCTCAATACCGGCCACGGCACCCTGGGCTGGACCATGGCGGCCGGTTCGGGTCAGCTGTTGTGCGATCTTATCAGCGGCAGCGAGCCCGCCATCAGCGATGAGGGGCTCACCCTGGCCCGTTACGGCTAAGCGCCTAAGCTGTCCGGCTGTTTCACACCTTTTATTGACAGGCCACCGCCATAAGCGGTGGCCTTTTCATCGTTACTGCGTCCCGTTTTGTCCCTCGCTCCGCCGTTGCCGCTTATTGCAGCGAACGGCACAGAATATTGCGCAATTCGACTTGCACCCGCCGTCACAATCCGTAATGTGGATAGACGCATTTTTCGCAGCACATATTTTTTAAATGGCTTGTAAAGACCTTGTAAATGGCCTTCGCCAGCAGGGACGCAGGCGTGCAACACCCCTTTCATTAGCAGCAATCCAGGGTAGGACATTATGAAAAAAGTAGGTTTGGTCGGTTGGCGTGGCATGGTGGGATCGGTTCTGATGAGCCGGATGCAGGAAGAGCAGGATTTCGCCCATATTCAACCCACCTTCTTCACCACCTCCCAGGCCGGTGAGGCCGCCCCCAACTTCGGCGTCGATGCCGGTACTCTGCAGGACGCCTTCGATATCGAGGCGCTGACCAGGCAGGATATCATCATCACCGCCCAGGGCGGCGACTACACCAAGGATGTCTATCCGCGCCTGAAAGCCGCCGGCTGGCAGGGTTACTGGATTGACGCCGCCTCCGCTCTGCGGATGGAGAAAGACGCCGTCATCATTCTGGATCCGGTCAACGGCGATGTCATCGAGCAGGCCCTGAACAACGGCATCAAGACCTTCGTTGGCGGCAACTGCACCGTCAGCCTGATGCTGCTGGCCCTCGGCGGCCTGTTCAAGGCCGATCTGGTGGAGTGGGTCAGCGTGGCCACCTATCAAGCCGCCTCCGGTGGCGGTGCCCGCCATATGCGCGAGCTGGTCACCCAGATGGGGATGCTGCGTGACGAAGTGGCGGTCGAGCTGGCAGACCCTGCCTCCGCCATTCTCGACATCGAGCGCAAGATCACCGAGAAGACCCGCTCCGGCACCCTGCCGGTGGACAACTTCGGCGTACCGCTGGCCGGTGGCCTTATCCCCTGGATCGACACCAAGCTCGACAACGGCCAGAGCCGTGAAGAGTGGAAGGGTCAGGCCGAGACCAACAAGATTTTGGGTATCGAGAACGCCGTCATTCCGGTGGATGGTCTCTGCGTGCGGATCGGCGCCCTGCGCTGCCACAGCCAGGCGTTCACCATCAAGCTGAAAAAGGATGTGCCGCTGGCGGAGATCGAAGCCCTGCTGGCAGCCCACAACGACTGGGTAAAAGTGATCCCCAACGATCGCGATATCACCGCCCGCGAGCTGACCCCGGCGGCCGTCACCGGCACCCTCAGCATTCCGGTGGGCCGTCTGCGCAAGCTCAATATGGGCCCGGAGTATCTGGCCGCCTTTACCGTGGGTGACCAGCTGCTGTGGGGCGCCGCCGAGCCGCTGCGCCGCATGCTGCGTATCCTGCTGGCGCGTTAATCCGCCACAGCAGCAGATACAACAAGGGCGGGGAGCCACACTCCCCGCCCTTTTTTATTGCCGGTTTTCGTGACCCGTTTAGCGGGTTTGCGGCCTTGCCATTACTTGAGCAGGATACGCTGGCACCCACTGTAGATCTCGGCCCGCCCGGGGCGGCAAAAACCCACCAGCGTCAGGCCGGTCTGCTCGGCCCGCTCGACCGCAAGCTCGGTAGCAGCCGAGATGGCGAGCAAGATCTCGACCCCGGCGCTGGCGCACTTTTGCACCATCTCGAAGCTGGCGCGGCTGGTAACCAGAATGGCACCGTCACGGCGACCAGTGCGGCACAGATGGCCTACCAGCTTGTCCAGCGCAATATGGCGTCCCACATCCTCGCGGATGGCAAGAATATTGCCCTCACCATCCAGATGCACTGCCGCATGGGTAGCGCCGGTGCGCTGGCCCAGCAGCTGGAGCGGGCGCAGCGCGTTCAATACCTTGTCGATATGGCCCACCGCCAGACGCTGACTGTCGGGCAAGCTTGGCTGGGTGCGGATCACCTGCTCCAGACTCTCGCTGCCGCAGATGCCGCAACCGGTGCGCCCCGCCATGGTGCGCCGCTTCTCTTTGAGGCGATGGACGCAGCGATTGGCCAACGTGATATGCAGCTCAATCCCCTGACAGCCGTCAATCTGCTCGATGTCGTGGATATCGAGCAGGCTGTCGATGATCCCCTCGGAGAGCGAGAAGCCGATGGCAAAATCCTCCAGATCGGAGGCCGAGCACATCATCACGCTGTGAGCGATGCCGTTGTAGACCAGCGCCACCGGCGTCTCGGAGGGGAGCTCCATCTCGCTGTCGCAGGTCAAGGTATCGGCACGGTAGTGCACCACCTCGCGGTGGATGGCGCAGCGTGCCAGCTCGTTCTGTTCGCTCGGTTCTCTCTGCTCGTTCTGCTCGCTCCGCGCCTCAAGCTCTATGACCTCTCTCATGGGGCTACCCCGTCAATGATTTCGGGATCCCGGGCCGAGATGCCGAGCCGCTTCATTTTGGAGAGCAAGGTAGTGCGCTTCATGCCGAGACGGTTGGCCGCCCCCCGCTCGCCGGCCACGATGCCGTTACAGTCGCGCAGGGCGGCGATGATCGCCTCGCGCTCATCCTCCTGCCCCTCGGCAAAGAGCGGTGTGGCGGGCTCGTCATAAACCAGGGTCTCAATCTTGTGATAGCCCTTGAGGGGCATCAGCTCCTCCGGCGAGAGGTTGAGTACATGACCGCGGGTCATCACCACGGCGCGCTCGATGACGTTCTCCAGCTCGCGGATATTGCCGTACCACGGCAGCGACACCAGCATCTTCATCGCATCGGCGGGGATGGCGGTGATGGTGCGGCGCATCCGCTTGGCAATCTTTCTGACGAAGAAGTTGACCAGCAGCGGAATATCCTCGCGCCGCTCCCGCAGCGGCGGCAGCTCGATGGGAAAGACATTGAGGCGGTAGTAGAGGTCGCTGCGAAAGCGCTTGTTCTTGACCATGGAGAGCAGATCGCAGTTGGTGGCGGCCACCAGCCGCACATCCACCGCGATAGGATTGCTGTTGCCGACCCGCTCCAGCTCGTGCTCCTGCAATACCCGCAACAGTTTGGGCTGCAAATCCAGCGGCATATCCCCCACTTCGTCGAGGAACAGGGTCCCCTTGTGGGCCCGTTCGAAGCGGCCGATACGCTGGGTCAGGGCGCCGGTAAAGGCCCCCTTCTCATGGCCAAACAGATCGCTCTCGATAAGGCCGGTCGGGATGGCGGCGCAGTTCACCTTTACCATCTCGTGATCGTGGCGGGCACTCAGGGCGTGAATAGCCTGGGCGATCAGCTCCTTGCCGGTGCCGGTCTCGCCGAGGATCAGCACGGTACTGTCGCTCTCGGCCACCAGCCGCACCTTCTCCAGCACGTTCGCCATCACCGCGCTTTGGTAGATGATGTGGGGGAACTCCCCCTGCATCTGCGGCTCGTTGATGCGAATGGTCTTCTCTTTGGCCCCGTTGGTGTTGGAGATCTCCTGCTGCGCCTGCACGTTGTTCATGGCAATGGCCGTGCGCGCCGCCACCTGCTCCAGCAGGGAGATGTCGATATCGGCGAAGAAGTTGGCCTCTGGGTGAGAGAGGATCAGCACTCCCAGCAGATTGCCCTGATAGCGCAGCGGCAAAATGCAGGAGCTGTCGGCATCGGGCGGCAGGATCTGGGAGGTAAAGCGGCAGCTCGACTGGCAGCCGTGGCCCTGCTCGCGGTAAACGAAGAAGGGCTCGCTGTGGCGCAGCGCCCCCTGCAGGCAGTTCTTCTCGAAGCAGGAGTGATCGATGATCCCCGGCTGCTCGCTCTGCTGCTGGTTGACCAGATAGCTCTTGAAGCTGTCGGAAGTGGCGTTGTACTCGGCCAGACAGAGGCTGCTGATGCCAAAGTGGTGGTGCAGGATGGCAAACAGGCTCTTGGGCAGCTCGGCGATGCGCACTAATTTAATCACCGCGTTGGTCACATCCACCAGAATTTTGCAGCTGTCGCGCTCAAGGCGCAGGGAGTTGGCCTGCTCCAGAGTGCGCTCCTTGTCCTGCACGTTCTCCAGCGCAATGGCGATGATGGCGGCAAGCTGGGTCAGCTTGGCCAAGGTCTCCATAGTGAAGCTGTCGAGGCGGGTGTTGATGAACTCAACCCCGCCAAGATGGCTGCGGGCGGTGGTGATGGGGAGCTGGCAGTAGGAGCGCAGCCCCTCATAAATCCCTTCGGCAGCGAGGGGGGCACAGCGGTTGGCAAAACGGGCGGCAGGCAGGATGATCGCCTGCTCGGTACCATCAGTGGGAGCGTGCAGGTCTGCCTTGCGGCAGACAAGGTGCTTTGGGCCGCTCTCTCCCATGTAACAGAAAGTGGCCTCCTCGCCGGATCCCCGGTTGAGGATCAGGTTGACCCGGGTTACGCCGCCAAAGCCGGCATCTATCTTGTTGAGTTTGTGGATAAAGTCATCGAGCGTCACGGCCGACAGGAGGGATTTGGAGAGCAGGAGGAAACCGTCGTCCCAGATGGGAGAGATCTCGTCCAGGGGGATGGCACTCACAGTAAGCATTGCGGCCTCACGTTATATCAATTTCAGTCACCAGTCAGGCTGTCCATGCCATCGCATCGCGACACAAGCGTTTCACCAGAATTAATAGCCGCAGCGCACTATCCACGCTGCCAAAAGGAAGGCGGTGACGACACTTGTCGCATGTTGCAATTCCACCGTTGTTATTAACGAACGATAACAAAAAATAACATTGTCATCGGGTGATTATTATTGGAATGGCGACTCATCATAGATGAGCTCAAATTTCATTACAATCCGATTTAATATATCTGGTTGCCATATTCAGGCAATAATTACATCGCGGATTGAATAATGGATTGGTGGCCGCGCGAGGGGCCATTGTCAACTGTCAGATCTCGCTGTTGCCTCCCCTTTGCCGTGCAATAAAGGCATCATTCGAAACACGATCCGGTGGCCACTCACGAGGTGACAAGGCGGGTGTGGCAGCACTTCAAACCGCCCAGAATAAAGAGCGCAGAGAAGCCCTGAAAGGCGAGCAGCAGCCAGCTGGCGTTGTCGGCAAGCTCAACCGAGACGCACTGGTGAGTGAGGTAGACCAGCAGGGTGATCACCCCCAGCAGCAGGCAGTTGATCAAGGTGGTGGAGATAAACCCGATCAGCCAGGCACTGGAAATACTCAAGGCGGAAAATACGCTGCCCATGGCGAGCCGTGCAGCCATAAAACAGCCGAAAAAACCGAAGCCGAGCAGAAATATCATCTCGTCGCGCCAAATATAGCAACCTATTCCCAGCAATATCGCCGCCAGATAGGTGCCAATATAGAAAATTCCGAATAAGCGACCAATTTCATGTTGCATCATTTATCCCCTGTTTTTGGGTAATAAAAGGGTGCCCGACTCGATAAATCCGAGTCGGGTTCCCTTATTTGTGCAGAACGTCCTTTTTTAGGGCGGGTCAGCCTTTGGCTGCGCTGCGCAATTTCGCCTTGAGCGCGCTGTATTCAGTCTGGACGTACACTTCCGCCTCAGGCTGATTGTCAATGCGCTCAATCTTCACCGCACAGTACTTGTACTCCGGCGTGTGGGAGACGGGATCGACGTGCTCGATGGTGAGCTCGTTACAGGCCCCGATCCACCACTGGTAGGTCATGTAGACCACCCCGGCGTTGACCCGGTCGTTGTAGTTGGCCCGGGTGATCACCTTGCCACGGCGCGACGAGATCCAGACCAGCGCCTGATCCTTCACCCCGAGCTTCTTGGCATCGCTCGGGTGGATCTGCACATAGCCCGGCTCATCGGCCAGGGTCTGCAGCGCCGAACAGTTGCCGGTCATGGAGCGGCAGGAGTAGTGACCTACCTCGCGCACGGTGGAGAGCACCAGCGGGTACTCGGCACAGGGCTGCTCCAGCGGCGGCCGCCACTCGGAGGCAATCAGCTGACCCTTGCCGCTCGGGGTGGTGAACACATTCCCCTCGAACAGAGTGCTGGTGCCCGGGTGATCCTCGGTCGGGCAAGGCCACTGCACGCTCTTGAGATCGGCCATTTTGTCGTAGCTGACCCCGGCGTAGAGCGGGCAGAGCGCACGCATCTCGTCCCAGATCTCTTCGGTGTTGTGGTACTCCATGGGGTAACCCATGGCGGTCGCCATCAACGAGAAGATGGCCCAGTCCGGCTTCACATTCTCAGGGGGCGTCACCGCCTTGTAGAAGCGCTGGAAGCCGCGATCCGCCGAGCTGTAGACCCCTTCATGCTCGCCCCAGCTGGTGGCGGGCAGAATGACATCCGCCATCTCGGCGGTCTGGGTCATGAAGATATCCTGCACGATCACCAGCTCCATCCCCGCCAGAGTCCGGCGGAACTGACCGAGATCTGCCTCGGTCTGGGCCGGATCTTCACCAAAGATGTAGAAGGCCTTGCACTTGCCCTCCTCCACCTTGTGGCCAAGCTCGGTCAGGCGATAGCCGGGTTTCTGGGACAGAGACTCCACGCCCCACGCCTTGGCGAACTTGGCGCTGATGGCGGGATCGGCCACCGACTGATAACCCGGGAACTGGTGCGGCAGCATCCCCATATCACAGGTGCCCTGCACGTTGTTCTGACCGCGCACCGGCCCGCAGCCGGTGCCGCGACGACCAAAGTTGCCGGTCAGCAGCGCCAGACCCGCCAGCCCCTTGACCACATCCACCGCCTGACCGTACTGGGTCACCCCCATGCCCCACAGGATCATGGACGCAGGCGACTCGGCATAGGTGCGAATGGCGGCGCGGATATCGGCGGCTTTGAGGCCAGTGATCCCCTCCACATATTCCGGGGTGTACTTGGCCACCGTCGCCTTGAAGGTCTCGAACCCTTCGGTGTAGTTGGCGACGAATGCCTTGTTGTAGAGCCCTTCATTGATCAACACGTTGGCGAAAGCGTTAACCAGCGCCATATTGGAACCGTTTCTGAGCGGCAGCCACTGATCGGCGATGCGGGCGGTCTCCACCATGCGGGGATCACACACAATCACCTTGGCCCCGTTTGCCTTCGCCTTGAGGATATGGCGGGCGACGATGGGGTGAGAGTCAGCAGCGTTGTAACCAAATACCAGCAGGCACTTGGTCTCTTGAATTTCGGGAATGGCGTTGCTCATGGCGCCGTTGCCTACAGTTGTCTCCAGACCGGAGACTGAGGGTGCGTGTCACACCCTCGCGCAGTGGTCGACGTTGTTCGTCCCAATCACCGCACGGGCAAATTTCTGCATCACATAGTTGGCTTCATTGCCCGGGCCACGGGCAGAGCCGGTGGTCATGATGGCGTCCGGGCCATATTTCGCCTTGATGGCAGAGAGACGGCTGCTGGCGAACTCGATCGCTTCATCCCAGGAGACAGCCTCGAACTTGCCACCGCGCTCGCGGCGGATCATCGGGCTCTTGAGACGGGGGGTCAGCAGGTTGGTGTCGTTCAAAAAATCCCAACCGTAATAGCCCTTGAGGCAGAGCTGCCCCTCGTTGGTCCGGCCGTTGGCGCCTTCGGCCCCCACCACCTTGTCGTTTTCAACCAGCAGGTTGATTTTGCAACCGGTGCCGCAATAGGGGCACACGGTAATGACTTTTTTCATGACTCACACTCTTGTTTGTTAACGAAAAACGGCTCGGCAAGCCCGCTCATACCCGCGCCGGCATCGCCAGCAGTGCCTCGGCACTGGCCAGCTGCTTCTGCCGGTTCAGGTTTTCAAGATGCTCCGGCGTGACCAGCCGCAGCGCCTGGGTCGGACACACCTCGACACAGGCCAGGCCCGCCTCGCGGTGACGGCAGAGATCGCACTTGAGCGCCTGCGCCTTGGTCTGCGGACGCTTGAAGAGCGAATCGGCAGCGGGTGCCACCTCTTTGAGTACCACCGCCATGGCGCCGTAAGGACAGGCCACAACGCAGGACTTGCAGCCGATGCAGCGCTCCTGCAACACCTTGACGCAACCATCCTCGCTGACGATGGCATTGTTCGGGCAGGCCATGGCGCACGGCTTGTCTTCACACTGGCGGCAGAGCACCGGCGTGGTCACCTTGCTGCCCACGATCACCTTCAGGCGCGGCTGAAAGTAGCTGTCCTTGGAGACCAGATGTCCATCCTCGATGGCAAGATGCAGGCCGCCCTCCCGCTCAAGGGTCCCGCTGCAAGACCCTGACTGGTGTGAAACGGCGCAGGCCACCTCACAGGTACGACACCCAATACAGAGACTGGGATCTGCAATCACGAAGCTGTTCATAGAGAGGGATCCTAAATGGTTCGTTACACCGGGCCGCCCGCCGACAGGCAAAGAGGCGGCCAGCCCCCCACAAAGCATTTATCAGACCAAAACAGGCGAATGGCGCGATAAAAATTCACAAGCGACTGAAAATAAAGAAGTAATCAGAAATAAAAACGTGCTGAATGCCACCCCTGACGAGGGTGACGACGGGGTGGGAAGTGTGATCGACACGACAAAAGTGACGAGCTCGACACCGGCTGATCAGCCCCTGCCCCAGCCGTATAACGGAGCCGTGCGAAGGCGTTTGCAACCAGGATCGGCCGCCCTAAACCGGGCAAGCGGAGGAAGGAAAGCCGGGGAGAAAAACCATAGCAAGGGCCAAAAATGGGCTGTGCAGCATGCAAAAATGGCTTGGAGCGGCGGCCAAGTTGTTTGGTTTTGCTATCGAGCTGGCAGGCCATCATCAAGTAAAACCGAACAAAAACAGGCCACTTATTGACTGATTTGTTGAGCCAGAGCCGGTTTTAGGCCCCTGCCCCTTCAGTTTTCTATCCCTCCGGTTAATATGTGCCACTTGGCAACCAGCTCCATTAGGGTCGAGCTCCATGCATATAAAAAATAATATAGGGCTGGTTAACCGTTGCTCAGATAAATTAAGAGCCAAATATTTTATAGGTGATATATGTATAAGGTAGGCATTGTTTTATTTGATGATTTTACAGATGTAGATTTTTTCTTGATGTACGATTTGCTTGGCAGGACAACTGACCGTTGTGTCCGTGAAAATTTTAGGTACCAAACCATTTCACCAATCTCACCTTGGCATTGCAGTGAAAACTGACGGTGCGATTTCTGAGGTTGTTGAACAAGATGTCATACTCATCACTAGCGGTAAACGTGGTATCCCTGCAGCCATGAAGAATCATGAGTTTATGTCCTCATTAATACTTGACCCCAGCAAACAGCTTATAGGTTCAATATGTGCAGGCTCCTTCATTTTGCATGAACTGGGATTACTTAAAAATAAAAAAATGACAACAAATCCTGATGCAAAAGTTACTTTGGAATCACTTGGTGGTGATGTACTAGATTTACCTCTAGTTGTTAATGGTAATATTGCAACTGCAGGAGGATGTCTTTCTCTGATGTATTTAATTGGTTGGCTCGCAGAAAGATTATTTGATGTGGATACTCGAAGGATGATTCAAAATCAGTTACTCCCAGCTGGTCAACAAGACATCTTCGAAAAATTGATATCAGCAACTATCAAGTCTGCAGAAAATCAGAATATTAATAACAATGTATCCTTGGAGAAGGTATGATATTTTATAATGCAGAAAAATACCAGCAGTCTTGCAATGAGCTGTTTTCCCGATACAAGATAGATATACAAAAAATTATTCCTAACGCGAGAGTTGAACATGTTGGCTCATCCTCTATCCCGAATGCGATTTCCAAAGGAGATTTAGATATATTCGTCGGCGTCGAGACTAGCCAGCTTGCTTTTTCAGTTGATTTGTTATTGGCGAAAATGAAGCTCCAAGAAAAAATAGACACATTGAGAACTCCAGAACTGTGCATGTTAGAATCTACTACTGGTGATAATGTCGCATTACAAGTTGTCGCCAATGGCTCCAAATTCGAGTTCTTTTTGACTTTCCGTGATAAGTTAAAAGAAAATACCAAATTGGCACATCAATACAATGCACTCAAACAATCATGTGAAGGGCTATCACAGGGCGAATACCGCCAAAAGAAATCCGAATTCATAGCGCTAGTTCTATCATTAAAATAAACTATCTTGCCGAAAAGCATGCCATGCCATATAGCATTTCGAATGGAGTCAAAGTTGATGAATATAAAGATATACAATGAATATAAAGATGGCATTTTCAATGTTCTTGTTGATAACCTTAGACAATTTAACTTTGATAAAATGGGTGAGGAGCGCTCCCTACCTTTAATTGTTGCCATTCATGATGATAATGACGAAGTTGTCGGTGGCATTGCCGGACGAACTATTTATCATCAACTGTTGATCGAAGTGCTTTGGGTACACAATGACAAGAGAGGACAGGGTCTCGGCATTCAATTAATGGAGATTGCTGAACGTGAGGCACAAAAACGGGGATGTATTGCTGCTCAAGTCGATACCCTCTCATTTCAGGCACCCAAATTTTATGAAAAAATGGGATTTAAAATAGTCGGTAAAGTGAGCGGCGTTAAAAATAGTCCTGACCGCTACTTTTTATTGAAGCACTATCATGGAGAGTAATAATTACCGTAGGGTGCAATAAGCGCAGCGCATTGCACCTCTTGCCTATTTTAATACTTGGTGCAATTCACTTCGTTCATTGCACCCTACATTTTCTCCTTCCAAATAAAGACTCCATTGCTACCCAACGCCCTCCCCTTTGCCATCCTGCCAGCAATTAATTAGTCACTATTTTATCGTCTACTTTTCACTCAGCCCGATAAAAAATAGCGACCAAAGCGCTTCCCCAGATAAAACAAACGGTTGCCCGCAGAGCGGGTGAATATTTCAATCAACGGCCAATTAATAACCTTACTCAAAAGGGCGTTTTGATTATTTATACCTGAGCATGAACCCGCAGAGTGTGTGTCATTATAAGCTTAACGACAGATGAACAGACTGTGTCCCATGAAACGCATCTTTATATCCGATTAGCTCCCTTCCCATCGCAATCCTTTGATTTCCCCCCGATGTTGTATCCACACATACCTGATGTGTTCGGGGCGATCTGCTGTGGCAAACGTGTAAACATCAAACTGACAAGATGAACTCATGAACTGTGATAAACAACAAGCCATGTCCGGCGTCATGCTGGCGGCGATTGGCGTAGTCTATGGCGATATCGGCACCAGCCCGCTCTATACCTTGCGCGAGTGCCTGTCAGGTCAATTCGGGTTCGGCGTCGAGCCGGCCTCCATTCTCGGCTTTCTCTCGCTGATCTTCTGGCTGCTGATCCTGGTGGTGTCGGTCAAGTACCTCTCCTTTGTGATGCGGGCCGACAACGCCGGCGAGGGTGGCATTCTCACCCTGATGTCGCTGGCAACCCGCAACGCCTCTACCCGCTGGACGCCGCTGCTGATCATCCTCGGCCTGATTGGCGGCAGCTTCTTCTATGGCGAGGTGGTGATCACACCGGCGATGTCGGTGATGTCGGCCATCGAGGGTCTGAGCATTCTCACCCCCGCCCTCGACCCCTATATCGTCACCCTCTCGGTGCTGGTGCTGACCATGCTGTTTGCCATCCAGAAACATGGCACCGCCATGGTGGGCAAGCTGTTTGCCCCCATCATGCTGATCTGGTTTATGACGCTGGCGGTGCTGGGACTGCGCGGCATCATCCACAACCCCGAAGTGCTGGGTGCGCTCAACCCCGTCTGGGCGGTGCGCTTCTTTGTCCAGTACCAGACCACCTCCTTCTTTGCCCTCGGCGCCGTGGTGCTGGCCATCACCGGGGTAGAGGCGCTCTACGCGGATATGGGCCACTTTGGCAAAAATCCCATTCGCCTCGCCTGGTTTATCGTGGTGTTGCCCTCGCTGGTGCTCAACTACTTCGGTCAGGGTGCGCTGCTGCTGAGTAACCCCGCCGCCATTGCCAACCCCTTCTTCCTGCTCGCGCCGAAATGGGCGCTGGTGCCGCTGCTGCTGCTGGCGACCATGGCGACGGTGATCGCCTCCCAGGCGGTGATCTCCGGGGTCTTTTCGCTGACCCGGCAGGCGGTGCGCCTCGGTTATCTCTCCCCCATCCGCATCGTTCACACCTCCGAGCAGGAGTCCGGCCAGATCTATATTCCGGTCATCAACTGGATGCTCTATATCTCGGTGGTGATCGTCATCATGAGCTTCGAGCACTCCAGCAATCTGGCGGCGGCCTACGGCATCGCGGTGACCGGCACCATGGTGCTTACCTCCATCCTCTCTTGCTCGGTGGCCAAGAACAGCTGGCACTGGAACAAGTATCTGGTGGCCATCCTGTTTGCCGCGCTGCTCTGTATCGACGTGCCGCTCTTTGCCGCCAACCTCGCCAAGATCTTCTCCGGTGGCTGGCTGCCGCTCACTCTGGGCGCGGTGATGTTCACCGTGATGACCAGCTGGAAGAGCGAGCGTTTCCAGCTTATTCGTCGCCTGAACGAACACGGCAACTCGCTGGAGCCGATGATCGCCTCGCTGGAAAAATCCCCGCCGACCCGGGTGGCCGGCACTGCGGTCTATATGTCGCGGGTGGTCAATGTGATCCCTCATGCGCTGCTGCACAACCTCAAGCACAACAAGGTGCTGCACGAGCGGATCATCCTGCTCACCCTGCGGGTGGAGGATGTCCCCTACGTCCACAATGTGCGCCGGGTCTGCATCGAGCAGCTCTCCCCCACCTTCTGGCGGGTGGTGGCAAGCTACGGCTGGCGCGAAACCCCGAACGTGGAGGAGATCTTCCACCGCTGCAACGCCGAGGGGCTGAGCTGCCGGATGATGGAGACCTCGTTCTTTATGGCCCACGAGTCGCTCATCATGAAAGACCGCCCCTGGTATCTCTATCTGCGCGGCAAGCTCTTTATGCTGCTGCAGCGCAACGCCCTGCGCGCCCCGGATCAGTTCGAGATCCCGCCCAACCGGGTCATCGAACTTGGATCCCAGGTGGATATCTGATGGCGGGTTGATGGCCTCTTGATGGCATAGAAAACCTCAGCAAATAGAGAGGGAGGCATTGGCCTCCCTCTTCTTTTCCGTTAACCCCGATTACCGCCCCCTCATCCCCAGCCCTTATCCCGCAAGGGGAGAAGGGGGCAAACCACGGCAAATCGAACCAGCTCATTTCCCCTCACACAACAGCCGTAGGGTGCAACAAGCGCAGCGCCGTGCACCGCGAACATATTTGATAGCGGTGCAATTCACTTCGTTCTTTGCACCCTACTCATGCTGCGTTTTCCAAGGTGACGAACCCTCTTGGCGGCTTCGTCACAAGTGACGAACGTCACAGTTCGACAGCCACACCAGCCCTTTCACCCAACCACGAGAATATTTTTATTCATTTAAAAACAGCTACTTAAAACCAATTTATCTGTAAAAACCATTTTGGCCCGTATCTTGCCAACCTGCCCCTACTTTCTCCGTTCGCGACACGACAAGGTAGGCTATGAACCGCTTCGTTATCGCTGACCCCAAGCTTTGTATCGGCTGTGGCACCTGTATGGCGGCCTGCAGCGAGGTACACAAGGCGCAAGGTTTGCAGCAAGCCCCCCGTTTAACCGTTATGCGACACGAGCAGGCGACCATGCCGGTTCAGTGCCGTCACTGTGACGATGCCCCCTGCATCAAGGTGTGCCCGGTCGAGGCAATTCGCCAAACCGGCGATTGCGTGCAACTCAACGAGTCGCTCTGCATCGGCTGCAATCTCTGCGCCGTGGCCTGCCCCTTTGGCGCCATCCAGAGCGGCGGCAGCCGTCCGGTGGCCGTGGCCACCAGTTACGACACCTATATCCCCTGCTCCATCCGCTCCAGCAACCCCTCCACCTCTGCCGGCCTGCGCTGCTTTGGCGAGGATCTGCTGAGCTGGGAGCCGGGCGTGCGCAGCATCGCCGTCAAGTGCGATCTGTGCGAGTTTCGCGCCGATGGCCCGGCCTGTGTCGGAGCCTGCCCCTCCCAGGCACTGAAGCTGGTCAATGACGGCGACACCGAACGCGCCGCCCGTATCCGTCGCCAGCAAGCGGCCGACACCAACCCGCAAGGGGCCTCAGCCTTCTCGGCGCCTGCCACGGCGCTCCCTGCATCCGATTTATCCACCACAGAGGGAGTTCGCTGATGTTGTCCCCCCTTGTAATGGCTACGCTCCTGCTCTTTTTGCTGGGCGCTGCCGCCGGTTTGCTGCTGCAAAAGCTGCCCGCACTGGCCAACCGTCTCAATAGCGGTTTTGCCCTGCTGGGCTCGCTCGCGGGTCTGGTCGCCGCCATCCAGATCTTTGCTCAAGGCACCCCCATCGACGGCCAGCTCTGGCTGCTGGGCTCGGTGCACCTCGATATGCTGGCCGCGCTGATGCTGCTGGTGATTAGCACCGTCGGCGTCGCCGTCGCCCTCTACTCCTTTGCCTATATCCGCGAATATCAGGGCAAGGGGGATGTGGCCATCGGCGCGCTGATGAACCTCTTCCTCTTTGCCATGGTAGGTATGGTACTGGCCGACAACGCGCTCGGTTTCTTGCTCTGCTACGAGCTGGTGACCCTCACCACCTACTGGCTGGTCAAGACCAACCCCGAGGCCGCCAAACAGAGCCGCCTCTATCTGGTGATGAACCATATCGGCATGGCACTGGTGCTGATCGCCTTCTGGCTGCTCTGCCGCGAATCTGGCTCGCTGGAGTTCGCCGCGCTGCGCGAGCACCATCTGGCGGGCGCCTTGGCTTCTCTGGTGTTCCTGCTCAGCTTCTGCGGCTTTGGCCTGCGCGCCGGTTTCGTGCCGCTGCACGGCTGGCTGCCGGTCGCCGAGCCCGTTGCGCCGTCCCATATCTCGGCGCTGATGTCCGGCGTGATGGTGAAGCTGGGCCTCTTTGGCATCTTGCGGGTCAGCATCGATTTTCTCGGCGCCAGCCAGCTCTGGTGGGGCTATGTGGTGCTGATCTTCGGTGCCTGCTCGGCAGTGCTCGGGGTGCTGTTTGCGCTGGCCGAGCACGATCTCAAGCGACTGCTCGCCTACCACACGGTGGAGAACATCGGCATCATCCTGATGGGGATGGGCATCGGCATGATCGGCATCGCCAACCAGCAACCGGCACTGGTAGTGCTGGGGCTGCTCGGCGCCCTCTATCACCTGCTCAACCACGCCATCTTCAAAAGCCTGCTCTTTATGGGCACCGGCTCTGTGATGTTCCGCCTGCACACCCGCGACATGGACAAGATGGGTGGCCTCGCCAAGCTGATGCCCTGGACCGCGCTGGCGTTCCTCATCGGCGCTATGGCCATCTCGGCGCTGCCGCCGCTCAACGGCTTTGTCAGCGAGTGGTTTATCTACCAATCCCTGCTCTCCATGACCAAACTCGGCACCTCTGTCGTCGCGCCGCTCGCGGTAGTGATGCTGGCGGTAACCGGCGCCATGGCGGTGATGTGTTTCGTCAAGGTCTACGGCATCTGCTTCTGCGGCGCCCCGCGCAGCGAGAAGGCGAGCCACGCCCGCGAAGTGCCGGGCGCCATGGTGGCAGGCACCCTGCTGCTGGCCGCGGTCTGTCTGGTGCTGGGTCTGGGCGCCCCCTGGATTGCCCCCCATATCGCCAGCTATGGCCAAGCCTTGGTAAGCGGCCAAATGAACGTGGCCACCGGCGCCACCCTGCTGCCACTCGACAGCTCACAGGCGATCCTCTCCCCGCCCGTTATCGCCATCACCTTACTGGGGCTGTTCCTGATTCCGCTGCTGGTACTCGCCATCTTCAAGGGGCCCAAGCTGGGTCGTCGTCACGCTGGCACCCCGTGGGCTTGTGGTTACGCCTATGAGGAGCGCATGAGCCTCACCTCCGGCGGTGTCACCCACACCTTGCGCCAACTCTGCGCGCCACTCTATCGCAAGCAGCCGCAGCTCGATCTGGCCAGCGCCCTGCACGGGGTGAGCGATACCAGCGGGACAACCGGCTGGTTGCTGCACGGTGTTGTGCTGGCGCTCTTTATCCTGATGGCTGTAGGAGTCTGATATGCCTGTTCTTGAAATGCCGAGCTGGGGCATGGTTGCCCTCGCCCTGACCCAGGCCATCGCCATGCTGGCGCTGGCGCCGCTCGCCACCGGTTTCAACCGGGTGCTGCGGGCCAAGATACACTCCCGTCAGGGGCCGGGCCTGCTGCAGGATTACCGGGATATCGCCAAGCTCCTGCGCCGTCAGGAGGTGACCCCGGAGCCTGCCGGCATCATCTTCAACCTGATGCCTGCGCTGCTCATCGCCGCCCTCTTGCTGGTAGGGATGGCGCTGCCAACCCTGACTCATGAGTCTCCCTTCCCCATCGCCGGGGATCTCATCACCGATATCTATCTGTTCGCCATCTTCCGCTTCTTCTTCTCCCTCTCGGGGCTCGACAGCGGCAGCATGTTTGCAGGGATCGGTGCCCGCCGCGAACTGACCCTCGGCATTCTGGTGGAGCCCATTCTGGTGCTCGCCTGCTTCATCATGGCGATGATGGTGGGCAGCTCGGATCTGGGCAATATCAGCAGCTATGTGGCGACCCAGCCGCTGGCCGCGCCCATCGCCACCCTGCTGGCCGGCGCCGCCTGCGCCTTCGCGGTGTTTGTCGAGATGGGCAAGCTGCCCTTTGACTGCGCCGAAGCCGAGCAGGAGTTGCAGGAGGGGCCGCTCACCGAGTACTCCGGTGCGGGCCTGGCCCTGCTCAAGCTCTCCATCGGCCTCAAGCAACTGGTGGTGGTGCAGCTCTTTCTGGTCATTTTCCTGCCCTTCGGCAAGGCGGCCAACTGGAGTCTGCCTGCGCTCATCGGCGCGGCGCTGATCCTCGCCTGCAAGCTGCTGGTGGCCTTTTTGCTGGCCGGCATCATCGAAAACGCCATGGCCCGCACCCAGTTCGTGCGCACCCACAAGCTCACCCGCTACGGGTTGGGGCTGGCCCTGCTGGCGCTGCTCGCCTATCTGGTCGGGGTCTGAACCATGCCCGCCAGCACAGCAACTTTTTCCGATTTCATCATTTGTGAATGCTCATTCCCGAACATTAAAGTGAGAACTGCATGACCATCGCCATTTCGGATCGCATCGGCTGCGACTACATCCAGCAGGTGCGAGCACAACTGCCCCACGCCATCGTCGACGAGGAGTGGCAAACCGCCGATCAGGCCACCATTACCGTCAAACCCACCAGTCTGGTCGAGACCGCCAGCCTGATCTTCCACCAGCTGGGGGGCTGGCTTCCCCTCTCCTTTGCCAATGACGAGCGCAGCCTCAACGGCCACTTCGCCGTCTACCACGTCTTCTCCATGGAGGGCGACACCAAGAGCTGGATCACCGTCAAGGTGCTGGTGGATGCCGATACCCAGGAGTACCCCTCCATCACCCCGACCATTCCGGCGGCGGTGTGGGGCGAGCGGGAGATCCGCGACATGTACGGCCTGCGCGCCATCGGCCTGCCGGACGAACGTCGTCTGGTACTGCCGGATGACTGGCCGGAGGATATCCACCCCCTGCGCAAGGACGCCATGGATTACCGCCAGCGCCCGATGCCCACCACCGACACCGAGACCTACCCCTTCGTCAACGAGCTGGGTAGTGATGCCAACCGCATCGTGCCGGTCGGCCCGCTGCACATCACCTCGGACGAGCCGGGCCACTTTCGTCTGTTCGTCGATGGGGAAGATATCATCGATGCCGACTACCGCCTCTTCTATGTCCATCGCGGCATGGAGAAGCTGGCCGAAACCCGGATGGGCTACAACGAAGTGGCGTTTCTGACCGACCGGGTCTGCGGCATCTGCGGCTTTACCCACAGCGTCGCCTACACCACCTCGGTAGAGAACGCCATGGGTATTCCGGTGCCCGAGCGGGCCAAGATGATCCGCGCCGTGCTACTGGAGGTGGAGCGCCTGCACAGCCATATCCTCAACATCGGCCTGTCGAGCCACTTCACCGGTTTCGACACCGGCTTTATGCAGTTCTTCCGGGTGCGGGAAAAGTCCATGACCCTGGCCGAGCTGCTGACCGGTGCCCGCAAGACCTATGGCCTCAACCTGATTGGCGGGGTACGCCGCGACATCTTCAAGGAGGATCGCATCAAGGGTGCCCAGCTGGTGCGGGAGCTCCGTGATGAGCTCAAACCCCTGGTGGCCATGCTGCTGGATACCGCCAACATCTCCTCCCGCCTCATCGGTATCGGCAAGCTCGAGCCGCAAATTGCCCGCGATTTCAGCTGCGTCGGCCCCATGGTGCGGGCGAGCGGCTTCAAGCGCGACGTGCGTCGGGTCCACGACTTTGCCGGCTACCGCGAGCTGCCGATGGAGATCCAGACCAAGGCGGGTTGCGACGTGCAATCCCGGGTGCTGGTGCGGATCCACGAGCTCTACGACTCCCTCGACATGATTGAGTTCGGCCTTGAGCACCTGCCGGAAGGGCCGCTTTTGACCGAAGGGTTCACCTACCAGCCGGGCAAGTTTGCGCTGGGCTTTACCGAAGCGCCTCGCGGCGAGAACGTCCACTGGAGCATGACCGGGGACAACCAGAAGCTGTTCCGCTGGCGCTGCCGCGCCGCCACCTACGCCAACTGGCCTGCTCTGCGCTACATGCTGCGCGGCAATACCGTGGCGGATGCGCCGCTCATCATCGGCAGTCTGGATCCCTGCTACTCCTGTACCGACCGGGTCACCCTGGTCGACCCCAAGAAGGGCAAATCCACCGTGGTCTCCTACAAGGAGATCGAGCGCTACGGCATCGATCGCAAAAACTCTCCGCTGAAATAAGGGGTCATCATGATCAAGCTGTTCAAGACCATCCTCAAGGCTGGCACCCCGACCGCCAAGTACCCCTTCGCCCCTTACGAGGTGAACCGGGATTTTCGCGGCAAACCGAAATATCAGGCGGATCAGTGCATCGCCTGCGCCGCCTGCACCAAGGCCTGCCCGGCCAATGCACTGGTGATGGAAGTGGACATGGAGACCGGCGAACGGCGCTGGGAGATCTCCATGGCACGCTGCATCTTCTGCGGCCGCTGCGAGGAGGTCTGCCCGACCCGCGCCATCGCCCTCTCACCCGAGTTCGAGCTGGCGGTGACCAACAAGGCGGATCTCTATGAGGAGGCCCGCTTCGCGCTGGCCCCCTGCACCCTGTGCGGCACCTACTTTGCCCCGAGCAAGCTGGTGGCGCTGGTGGAGGACACCCTCAAGCAGGCGGGCACACCGCTGGCCACCCCGGAGCGACTGCACCACTGCCCCGACTGCAAACGAAAACAGAGCATGCTGAGCCAGCCTGACTCGGCCCTGATCACACCGATAGCCACACCGATGGCCGCACAAAAGGAGTGGATGTGATGAGCAAGATCAAAGGCATAGAACCGGTTGTCGGCCATGCCCATACCCGCGCCGTGCCGCTGGCACAGGATCCCGAGATCACCAAACTCAAGAAGACCCTGCTCAAGGACATTCGCCGCTCGGCCTATGTCTATCGGGTCGATTGCGGCGGCTGCAACGCCTGCGAGATCGAGATCTTCGCCACCATCACCCCGCTGTTCGATGCCGAGCGTTTCGGCATCAAGGTGGTCGCCTCCCCCCGCCACGCCGACATCCTGCTCTTTACCGGCGCGGTGACCCGGGCGATGCGGGTACCGGCACTGCGCGCCTACGAGGCGGCGCCCGATCCCAAGATCTGCATCGCCTACGGCGCCTGCGGCTGTGACGGCGGCATCTTCCACGACCTCTACTGCGTCTGGGGCGGCACCGACAAAATCGTACCGGTAGATGTCTATATTCCGGGCTGCCCTCCGACACCGGCGGCCACCATCTACGGCTTTGCGGTGGCGCTCGGTCTGCTTGAGCAGAAACTCAAAGCCACCAGCCACGAGGTGCAACCGGGTGAACGGGTCGAGCTGCGCCACACCGGCATCCCCAATGAAATTCGGGTGATGATCGAGCGCGAAGCGCGCCGCATGGCCGGTTACCGGCAGGGGCAGATCATCGCCGACGAGTTTATGGCCCTGCTCGAAGGGGCAACCCAGCAGGATGTGGATCTACGCATCCAGAGCTACCTCGATCAGCACGACGATCCGCGCCTCTCAGAGATCGTCAACAACCTGGCCAACGCCTGCCTCAACCGGGCAGCCGGCAAGGGAGAGGCGGTACATGGCTGACGAGGTTTTCTTCTATCGCCTCTCGCGCAAGTTCGTCGACGAGCAGTTCGACGTGCCGGAAGAGGCCAGGGAGGTGATGTACTACAGCCTCGCCATCGGCCACCACCTCGGCATCGTCGATTGCCTGCGAGCAGACCTGGTCTGCTCGCTGACCGGTTATCGCGACTGGGTAGCCAAGCTGCCAGAGGTGAGTGAAGCGCGCCGCAAGATGGAGGGGTTTCTCACCTTTGGCGAGATCACCATCTATCGCGAGCACTGCCATATGCTGGCCTGCGCCTTCGACCGACTGCGCAAAGCCGAAGGCGTGCTCGATGAGCAGGAGCTGGGCTGGACCAATACCTTTATGGATCAGCTCACTGCCCTCTTTAACGACCCCCATATGTACCTGATGGTAAGGAGCCGCTGATGGGCTGCAATCTCGTGTTGACCGTGGGCAATGCCATGATGGGGGACGACGGTGCCGGCCCCTATCTCGCCGACAAGCTGCAGGCCGCCCCCCTGCCCGGCTGGATCCATATCGACGGCGGCATCGCGCCGGAAAATGTGGTCTACAAGGTGCGGGAGCTGCAACCTGAGCGGGTGGTGCTGGTGGATGCCGCCGAGATCGGCGAGAAGGCGGGAACCCTGCAGGTGATCCCCCCCGAGACCATCGCCGAGATGTTTATCTTCTCGACCCACAATATGCCACTCAATTTCCTGATCGACGAGCTCAAGACCTTTGTCCCCGAGGTGATCTTTGTCGGGGTACAACCGGCCATCGTGGCGTTCTCCTTCCCGATGACCGAGATGGTGAGCGAGGCGATGGATTATCTTTATCAGCATCTTGATGCCGCCAGTGACACCAGTCTGTTAATAGATAAACTGGATCAGTGGAATATTGCCAACGCCAACCGGTGATTATTTATCGAGTTGTTAACGACCGTTATTGACCGACGGTTCCGGCAATGTGATCGAGGCCCGATGTTAAATTAAAAACATCGGGCTAATTGTGCTGAACTTGATATAAAACAAGGTTCTTTGATTTTTTCAAAAAATCGCTAACTCTCGCTTTTTTATGACAAAAAAAGCGTTGCCAGTCACAGAAATTTGCCACAAAATGGCGACTGTTACGGAAGTTGATGGGGTCTGGTGGCCTCCTCGGTCTTCAAAACCGATGTGAGCCGAGAAGGCTTTGGCAGGTTCGATTCCTGCCTCTTCCGCCAAATTTATCTATTGAACAAATACTCTCCCGCTGAATTTTTCGGCCTGGATTTTATTTCCATTGTTTGTTCAATATGTTTGAAGTAATACCTTAAAAAAAGGTGCTTGCCGCTTGCCAATATAATCCGAACTCAGGTTATCTCGCTGGCCAAAAATTAATTTATCAGCATCGATGCAGCATTAATTTATACCCGCTCATTGATGCACCCAGTTTGCAGTCATCCGCAAATCGCCAGCAGTGCCATAACCCGTCAGCTCGGCCTCTCTATCGGCAAACCGGTGCGCCTCCCGAACCCACGCACTGCACTGGTAATCCCATGCCGAACTCGTCTCACGCGTCAGCCATCCCCCACCGCCAGCCCGCATCAGGTACGGCTGCCGACGATTCACAGCCAGATTCTCAGCAACAGCCCGGCCAGCAACAAACGCGCTGTCTGCCGCAAGTGGAACAGCTGCTGCAGCAACCCTTTCTCGCCGGTTTTATCGAGACGCTGAGCCGCCCGCTGGTGACTCAGGCGGTGCGCGATACCCTGAGCGAGCTGCGCCAGAGCGAAGATTTTCGCCAGCATGGCGTCGCCCCCGAGCAGATCGAGGCGCTGATTGCCAAACGCTGCCGACAGCAGCTGCGCCAGCGTCAAACCCGGCTGATCAATGCCACCGGCACCCTGGTGCATACCAATTTGGGGCGTTCGCCGTTAAGTGCCGATCTGTGGGACGAGGTGCGTGACCTCAACACCGGGTACAACAATCTGGAGCTGGATCTCGCCACCGGCAAGCGCGGCGGGCGCAAGGGGCTGATCGCCCCCCTGCTCCGTTGCCTCACCCAGGCCGAGGATTCGCTGGTGGTCAACAACAACGCCGCCTCGCTCTTTTTGCTGCTGCAGGAGGTGGCCAAGGGGCGCGAGGTGATCGTCTCGCGCGGCGAGCAGATCCAGATTGGCGGCGGCTTTCGCATTCCCGATATTCTGGCGCTCTCCGGCGCCAAACTGGTGGAGGTGGGCACCACCAATATCACTACCGCCAAAGATTACCTCGATGCCATCACCGATCAGACCGCGCTGGTGCTGATGGTGCACAGATCCAATTTCGCCATTCGCGGCTTTACCGAATCCCCCGATATCGGCGAGGTGGCCCGCGCCCTGCCCGAGCACGTGGTGCTGGCGGTGGATCAGGGCTCCGGCTTGACCACCGAAGAGTTTGCGCCGGATGAAACCTCGGTGCGCCAGTACATCAAGGCGGGGGCGGATCTGGTCTGCTACTCAGGCGACAAGCTCTTGGGGGGCCCGCAATCGGGCATCATCAGTGGCCGCAGCGACCTTATCAAGCGGCTGGAAAAACATCCCATGATGCGCACCTTCCGCCCGAGCCGCATCGTCTACTCCCTGCTCGAACGCCTGCTCATCCACAAGCTCAACAAATCCCCCGTCGGCGAGGGCATCGCCCAGCGCACCTTGAGCAACCCGGCAGCCATGCAGGCGAGAGCCTCCCAGCTGATGGCCGCCCTGCCCGGCTGCTTTGTGCCGGTTCCAGCCCAGCTGGTGGTGGGCGGTGGCACCTTGCCGGACGAGTTTTACCCGGCGCCAGCGCTGGAGTGCACCGACCCGCGCCCGGCCCAGCTGCTGCTCGATGATTTGCGCGACCTGCCGGTACCGGTCATCGCCACCGTGCGCCAGCAGAAGGTGCTGCTCAATATGGCGACCCTGCTGCCGACCGAGATGGAACTGCTGATCGCCCAACTCAGGGAGTTGCTGCTGCCCGCCCCGTTCAATGCAACAAAAGCGACCGAGGAGCCCTGATCCCATGACCCCCTATCGCGCCGTTATCGGTCTTGCCGGCCACGTGGATCACGGCAAGACCCTGCTGATCAAGGCCCTTACCGGCATCACCACGGCCCGTGCCCACGAGCAGGCCATCGGCATGACCCAGGATCTCGGCTTTGCCCACTTTGACGACGGTCAGGGCAACACCATAGGCGTCATCGACGTGCCCGGCCACGAGCGCTATATCCGCAACATGGTGGCGGGGCTCTGGAGTCTGGATCTGGTGCTGCTGGTCATCGCCGCCGACGAGGGGTGGATGCCGATGACCGGCGATCACCTGCGCCTGCTCAAGGCGATGGGGGTGCCGCGCCTCTTGGTCTGCATCAACAAGTGCGATCTGGTCTCCCCCGACGAGCTTTTGCTGTTGGAAGAGAGCCTGCTGGAGCGGGTAATGGACGAGAGCGGCATGGTGCCCGATATCGTCAGCGTCAGCGCCAAAACCGGCGCCAATATGGCGGCCCTGCACGCCGCCATCGTGCGCCAGCTGGCCGATCTGCCAGTCTCACAAGCTGCCCGCGAACAGACCGCCCCGCGCCTCTATGTAGACAGGGTCTTTACCGCCAACGGCACCGGCACCGTGCTCACCGGCACCCTGCAACAGGGCCGACTCAAGGTGGGGGACAAGCTGCGCCTCTACCCCGCCGATCGTGAGGTGCAGGTGCGCTCCCTGCAGGCCTATCACCAGAGCGTCGACGAGATCGGCGCCGTCTGCCGGGTAGCGGTGGGCCTTAAAAAAGTGCCCCACAAGGAGGTGGCCCGCGGTCACTGCCTGACCAGCGCCGCTGGCCAGTGCGAGGCGGCAACCCACCTTATCGTGCGACTCAACGCCGAGAGCCTGAGTAACAAGATACTGCGCACGCAGGAGGTGGAGGTGGCCCTCGGCAGCTGGCATGGCCGGGCCCGTTTTGTCCCCATCAAGGACACCCGGCTGGCGCGGCTGATCTTTGCCAGCCCCATCCCCTGCTTCTTTGGCCAGCCGCTCGCCATCATTCGCCACGGCAGCAGCGAACTGCTGCACGGCGCCCGCATCGTCTGGTGCGGCGACATCCATCCCGCCAGACGCAAGGCGCTGCACACCCTGCTGGGTGAGCTACCTGATGACTTGGAGCGCTACAACCCCGCCACCCTGCAGCTTGGCCTCAATGGCTATGTGCTGGCCAGCCGCTTTGACCAGCAGCCAGAGCAGGTCACCCCCCTCGGTGAGTGGCTGCTGGATAACTGCTGGCTGGCCCAAAGCCGCGACCAGCTGCTGGCCACGCTGGCCAGCGAACCGCTCAGCGCCGCCGAGCTGGCGACCCGCTTTGGCATCGCCCTGCCGGTCATTCAGGCCCTGCTCCAGCAGCTCAAAAGCGAGCAGCTCATTCGCCTGCACCATGACAAATGGCAGCAGGGCAGCGGAGAGTCGGAAGATGATCTGGGGGAAGAGGCACAGCTGGTGCTCAAGGTGGTGCGAGATCAAGGCAAGGAGGGTTATGAGCCCGGTAAACTGGGCCCCGGCGGCGTGGAGCTGGACCCCTTTATCACCCGCAAGCTGCCCGCGGCCCTGCAGCAGGGCTTGCTACAAAAAGGCGCGTTGCAAAAGCAGTTGCGCAATCTGGCGCGACTCAAGTATCTGGTGCAGCTCGATGGCCCCATCTACTACGACGCCGAGCTTTACAACCAGATGGTCGCCGCCGTGCTGGCGGGCCAGCAGGTGGGAGATCTGATCGACATGGCATCCCTCAAGGAGATCACCGGTTTGTCGCGCAAATACGCCATTCCGTTCTGCCTGCGCATGGAGATGGATGGCTGGGTGCGGCGCGAGGAGAACGAGCGCCGGGTGCTGCGTCTGCCGCAGACTCAAGATGAGATGGAGCCGGCATGAGCACCACCATCGCCCCATCTGGCTCTGCCAATCCGGTGGCCAACCGGCTGCGCCGCGAATTTCATATCGACGGCATAGTGCAGGGGGTCGGCTTTCGCCCCTTCGTCTATGGGCTGGCGCTGCGCCACGGCCTTGCCGGTTATGTGTTGAACGATGCCAACGGCGTCACCATAGGCGCAGAAGGTTCAGCCGAGCAGCTCACAGCCTTTGCCCGCGAACTGCGGGAACTGGCGCCGCCACTTAGCCGCATCGATCATTTCAGCGAGCGGGAACTGCCCCTTGCTCATGATCCCGACTTCGATGGCCAATTTCATAGCCAGTTTCGAATTAAAGCGAGCCAGCAGCAGAGCTCCGCCACGGTCGCCATCTCGCCGGATCAGGGAATGTGCGAGGCATGTGCCAACGATGTGGCCAACCCCAACGATCGCCACCATCGCTACCCCTTTACCAACTGCACCCACTGCGGCCCGCGCTACACCATCATCCGCCGCCTCCCCTACGACAGACCCCATACCGCCATGGCGGGCTTTGCCATGTGCCAGCGCTGCGCTGCGGCCTATGAAAACCCGCTGGACAGACGCTACCACGCCCAGCCGGTGAGCTGCCCCGAGTGCGGGCCCCACCTCAGTTGGCGAAATGGCCGTGGCGATGCCTTGGCCGAGCGCGAGGATGCCCTGCAGGCCACTGCAAGCGCCCTGCAAGCGGGGGCGCTGATTGCGGTCAAGGGGATGGGGGGCTATCACCTGATGTGTGATGCCCGCAATGAACAGAGTGTTGCCAGATTACGAATGCTCAAACGGCGCGAACGCAAGCCGCTAGCGGTGATGATGGGCTCCCTTGCCGAGGCCAAACTGCATGTCACCGGCAGCGAAGACGAGTGGCAACTGCTCGCCTCTCAGGCCAGACCCATCACCTTGCTGCGCAAGCGCATTAACGATGATCGGCTCTCAGAATCCCGACTGACAACCGCGCCGCTGGCCGAGGGGATTGCCCCCGGCATCCCCTACCTCGGCATCATGCTCCCCTACACCCCGCTCCATCAGCTGCTGCTGGATGCCTGCGCCATGCCGCTGGTGGCCACCAGCGCCAACAGCCGCGGCAGCCCGATCCTGATCGAATGCGAGGCGGTGGTCAGGGAACTCGGCAGCGAGATTGACGGCATCCTGGATCACAACCGCCCCATCCTGCACCCGTGCGACGACAGTCTGGTGCAGTGGGCAGGCGGGCGACGCCAGACGTTGCGCCTCGCCCGGGGCTATGCCCCCTGCACCCCCAGCCTGCAAGAGGCGGTCAGGGCGCCGCTGCTGGCGGTCGGGGCGCAACAGAAAAACCAGCTGGCGCTCGCCTTCGGCCGCCAGCGCATCTACAGCCCCTATATCGGCGATCTGCACAGCCTGCCGATGCAGGAGCACTTCGAGCAGACCCTGGCGACCTTTCGCGATCTCTACGATCTCAAACCCGAAGTTCTGGTCTCGGATCGCCACCCGGGCTACCTCAGCCACCAGTGGGCCAAACGCTATTGCCAGGATCAGGGTGCAACCCACCTCGAGGTGCAGCACCATCACGCCCACCTGCTGGGGGTGATGGCCGAGCACAACATCACGGGCCCGGTGCTGGGTGTTGCCTTCGATGGCACCGGCCTTGGCGATGACGGCACCCTCTGGGGTGGCGAGCTGCTGCTGGCCGATGTGAAGGACTTTACGCGGGTTGCCCGCCTCCAGCCTTTCAAGCTGATCGGCGGCGAGGCGGCCATTCGCGAGCCGGTGCGCCAGCTACTGGGGCTGCTGTTTGAATCGCACATTCCTGAGCAGATCAGCGCCCTCGATATTCCGCTGATCAACAAGTTGCCAGCTGAACGGATCAGCAATCTGCACCAGCTCTGGCAGTTGGGTCGCAACGCCCCCCATACCAGTTCCATCGGGCGGCTGTTCGATGCGGTGGCGGCGCTCTTGGGGGTGATCGACACCCCGGATTACGAGGGCGAAGCGGGACTCTTGCTAGAGGCGGCTGCCTCGCGGCTAGCCCCCGATGAACAGCCCTTCCCCCTCGCCTTTGATCTCAGCCAATCAGCAGAGGGGCCACTGCATATCGAGTGGGCCGAGCTCATCAATACCCTTGTCAGTGAGCGGCGCCAAGGCACCTCCACCGCCAGCCTGGCCGCCGGTTTTATCCGCGCCATCAGCAAGCTGGTCATCGCTCTGGCCGAGCGCTTCCCCGGCTATCCGGTGGCGCTCGGGGGCGGCGTCTTTCAAAACCGGGTGCTGATGGATCAGCTGGTGCCCGCGCTCGAAGCCGCCGGTCGGCAGGTATTGACCAGCGAAACCCTGCCGCTCAATGACGGTGGCATCGCCGCCGGTCAGCTCTGGTTTGCCATCCACCATCTTGCCACGCATCAGCCTGTTACAACCGGCTGTGCCACCTTGTCGGAGTCCTGAAATTCATGTGTCTATCCATCCCCTCTCAGGTGGTGCAGCTGCACCCCGAAGATAACTGCGTCACCGTCGATACCCTGGGGGTGCAGCGGCGCGTCAGCTGCATGCTGCTCGAAGAGCCTCTCCAGGTGGGCGATTATGTGCTGCTCCATATCGGCTTTGTGATGAGCAAGATTGACGAAGAGGAGGCGCAGGCCAGCCTCGAGAGCTTCCGCCAGATGGTGGCCCTGATGCCCAAACAGGATATCTTGCCATGCTGACCTTGAATGACCTGTTTCAGGGCTTTCGTCAGCCTGACGTTATCCGCGCCCTCGCAACCCAGATCACCGAACTGGCCAAAGATCTGCCCGAACCGCTGCGGGTGATGGAGGTGTGCGGCGGCCATACCCACACCATCATGAAGTACGGCCTGCACCAGCTGCTGCCGGCCAGCATCGAGTTTGTCCACGGTCCCGGCTGCCCGGTCTGCATCATGCCCAAAGAGCGCATCGATCAGGCCATCGAGCTGGCTAGCCAGCCCAGCGTCATTCTGGTGACGTTGGGGGACATGATCCGGGTGCCGGGCTCCAAGGGCACGCTTGCCCAGCAGCGGGCCAAGGGGAGCGATATCCGCCCGGTCTATGACCCCCTAGACGCCCTGCGTATCGCCCGTGAGAACCCTGAGAAAACCGTGGTCTTCTTCGCCATCGGTTTCGAGACATCCACCCCGATGACCGCCGCCTTGCTGGCAGCGGCTGAAGCTGAGGGGATTGAGAACCTGCTGTTTCATATCAACCATGTGCTGGTGCCCCCCGCCATTCATGCGGTGATGGCCGACGGGGTGGCCAAGGTGAACGCCTTTATCGGCCCCTCCCACGTCAGCGTCATCACAGGCGCCGATATCTACCTGCCCATCGTCGATCGCTATCAGGTGCCGGTGGTGGTGAGTGGTTTCGAGCCGGTGGACGTGATGGAGGCGATCTTGATGATGGTGCGCCAGAAGGTGGAGGGTCGCTACGCGTTGGAGGTGCAGTACAGCCGCGCCGTCACCGCCAGCGGCAACAAAGCCGCCCAGCGGCTGGTCGAACGCTTTTTCGAGACCCGCGAGCACTTTCGCTGGCGAGGTCTGGGGGATATCAACGCCTCCGCCCTGCGCCTGCGCGATGCCTTTGCCAAACGCGATGCGGAGCGCCACTTTGCGCTCAATCAGACTCCCATCGATGACCACAAGGCGTGCCAGTGCGCCGATATCCTGCGCGGTCTGGCCAAACCGAACCAGTGCAAAGTCTTTGGCCGGGGCTGCACCCCGACCCAGCCCATGGGCAGCTGCATGGTCAGCTCCGAAGGGGCCTGCAATGCCTACTACCGATATATGGGGATCCAATGAGAGAAATTCAGTTAAGCCACGGCGGCGGCGGTGTCGAAATGAATCAGCTGATCAATCAGCTCTTCTTTCGCCACTTTGGCAACGAGATCCTGCTGCGCGGTGAAGATGCCGCCCTGCTGCCGGTGAGCGGCCCCATCGCCTTCACCACCGACAGCTTTACCGTCTCGCCGCTGTTCTTCGAGGGGGGGGATATTGGCAAGCTGGCCATCGCCGGTACGGTCAATGATCTCGCCATGATGGGGGCCAAACCCGAGTATCTGAGCGCCAGCTTTATCATCGAGGAGGGGTTCCCCTACGCCGATCTCGCCCGCATCGTCGAGTCGATGGCAGCAGAGCTTGCCAAAAGCGGCGCCCGCATCGTCTGCGGCGACACCAAGGTGGTGCCCAAGGGGGCAGCCGACAAGATCTTTATCAACACCAGCGGGGTCGGCACCTTCCCGCTGCCTGAGCAGAGCCGGGGCATCTCGGTACGCAACCTCAAGGCCGGTGACGCCATTCTGGTGTCGCGGGATATCGGCAGCCACGGCGCCTGCATCCTGATGGCCCGTGACGCCCTGCAACTGGGCTCCGATCTCAAGAGCGACTGCACCACCCTCTGGCCACAGGTCGAAGCGCTGCTTAAAGCTGGTATTACCCCTCACGCCCTGCGAGACGCCACCCGCGGTGGCCTTGCCGCCGTGCTCAACGAGTGGAGCAGCGCCTCCGGCGTTGCCATCGAGCTGGAGGAGTCCGCCATTCCGGTGTGCGATCCGGTACGCGGCCTCTGCGAGCTCTACGGTTTCGAGCCCCATGATCTCGCCAACGAGGGAACCATGGTGCTGGCCCTGCCTGCCGAACAGGCGCAGGACGCACTGGGCATCTTGCGGCAATTCAACCCCGCCGCCAGCCAGATCGGCGTGGTGCAGGCGAGCGATCGCCACAAGGTGATCCTCAACAACCCCTGGGGCAGCCGCCGTTATCTGGAGCTGCCGCAAGGAGAACTGCTGCCGCGGATCTGTTGAGCGGCCATGCCATTCCGTCAATTACAGGGAGGAGTCACTGCTCCTCCCCATATCGGTTAAGGAGCCACCATGCACGAAATGTCTCTGGCCATGGCCGCCATCGATCTGGCGGCCGAGCAGGCCACCCAGCGGGGCTTTAACAAGGTGACCGCCCTCTGGCTCGAGGTCGGCAGCTTCTCCTGCGTCGACCCGGACACCATAGCGTTCTGTTTCGAGGCGGCCGCCAAGGGCACTGCCGTCGAAGGGGCCCAGCTTCACTTTCAACACAAGGCGGCAGAGGCCTGGTGTTACGACTGCAACCAGACGGTCACCCTCACCGAGCGCGGGCAGGCCTGCCCCGGGTGTGGCGGATACAAATTACGAGTCGCGCAGGGTGATAGCCTGCGCATCACCGACATCGAGGTAAGTTGATATGTGTAGCGTATGCGGATGCGGCCAGGCGCGGATCGCCGGCCATGAGCACGATCATGAGCATCACCACGAGCATGAACATCACCATGAACATGGTCATGAGCACGACCACCATCATAGTCATGACGCCCACCACCATCATGATCACGAGCAGAGTGCGCCACGCACCCTGATCATTCACCACCACTATCACCATCAGGGGGATGTCCATCACCACTACCACGGGGTACGGGCTCCCATAAGCCATGAGGGGCATGATCACCCCCATGAGCACCACCATGATCACAGCCATGACCATGACCATGACCATGACCATGACCATCAGCAGGGTGATCTGCACTATGGCAAAGGGGAAGCGGGATTGTCGGTTCCGGGCATGGGGCAGCGCCAGCTGATCGCCATCGAGATGGATGTGCTGGCAAAGAACAATGCGCTGGCGGCCCACAACCGCGAGCACTTCACAACCGCCGACCAGCTGGTGCTCAATCTGGTATCTAGCCCGGGTTCAGGCAAAACCACCCTGCTGTGCGAAACCCTGCGCCAACTGGCCGACAAACGCCCCTGCGCCGTGATCGAAGGGGATCAGCAGACCAGCGCCGATGCGGATCGCATCCGTGCCACCGGCGTGCCTGCCGTGCAGATCAACACCGGCAAGGGCTGCCATCTGGACGCCAAAATGGTTCACGATGCCTGCCATCAGTTGCCTGACAATCAAGGGGGCATCCTCTTTATCGAGAACGTCGGCAATCTGGTCTGCCCCGCCAGCTTCGATCTCGGCGAGAAGTACAAGGTGGCGATCCTCTCCGTCACCGAGGGGGAAGAGAAGCCGCTGAAATACCCGGACATGTTCGCCGCCGCCCAGCTGATGGTGATCAACAAGATCGATCTGCTGCCCTACGTCAGCTTTGACGTGGCCCGCTGCATCGAAAACGCCAAACGGGTCAACCCCTATATTCAGGTGATCCTGGTCAGCGCCACCACAGGCGAAGGGATGGATGCCTGGCTCAACTGGCTGGCCACGGCCTGAACCAGAACCGGTTAAATGCCGTTACCAACGGCGGATAGCAAGAGAGGGAGGCTGATGCCTCCCTCTCTTTTATCTGTAGACCTTGTCGGTCATGCTATCCGTCCAAAATGGCCAGCATCCCACACTCGCTTCCCCTCACCCTGGCCCTCTCCCCAGGGTAAGGGAATCGGTTTGTGGATGCCGCGGCTATACGATGCCCTCAAACCCCTCAGGGGGCTTCGAGCATAACAACCAGCCATATTTTCAAACCCCAAGGTTCTCCAAACCCTAAACCCCGAGCCTGGCGAAATGGCACCTTCTGCTCCCTTCTCCCCTTGCGGGAGAAGGGCTGGGGATGAGGGGGAACTAACCCTCAGGCCGCATTTTCAGCCAATACACCAGTCACGGGCTGCATCTCACCAAAGCGCAGCACCCGATGACAGATCTGACGCAGCAGTGCCTGCTGGTGACTGAAGACAAGCATGGCGAGGCCGCGCTGCTCGCACTCAACCATCAACTCCCGCCAGAGCTGGCGCTGAATTTGCGGATCCAGCTGGGCGGTCACCTCGTCGGCAATCAGCAACCGGGTGCGGGGATCGAGGGCGCGCAACAGCGCGATGCGGGCCAGCTCGCCGCCGGATAGCTGACCGGGTTTACGACCGAGCCATTCAGGCTTGACCATAAAGCGGGCCAGCATGGCGTCATCGGGGCGCCATACATCCCACAGCGCCTGCCCGGTGGTGCGATAGGGATTGAAGGTGAGTTCCGGGTGCTGGGGCACCAGCTGGATGGGGTTATAGCCTTTTACCTGTTCAGGCACCGGCAGCCCATCCAGCAGGATCTGCCCGCCGGCCCCAACCGGTTGCCAACCGGCCAATACCCGCCCCAGCGTGGTCTTGCCATGGCCACTCGGCGCAGAAATGCCGAGCCGTTCGCCCGCTTCCACCGTCAGCGATAACCCCTGCCAAAGGGGACGTTCCCCCTGGGCGATGGTGAGGTTTTGTACTTCCAACATCAGGAAACCTCCGGCACAGAGAAGAGCGCGTTGAACTCCGGCAGCGCCTGCCAGTGGGCTCTGAGCATCTCGCTCCCCTGCCCCTGGCGCAGATGGTGGCAGCTCAAGGTATCGCTCACCTGCCCCTGATGCAGCGCGACTATGCGATCGGCAAAGCTGGCTGCCAGCGCCAGATCATGGGTCACCCAGAGGATACCGCTGCCCTGATTGGCCAATTCACGCAACTGGCCGAGCAGCAGACAGGCCAGCCCCTCGTCGAGCCAGGCGGTGATCTCGTCTGCCAGAATGTAGCGGGCACCGCCGAGCGCCGCAGTGCAGGCCAGAATGCGCTTGGCCATGCCGCCGGAGAGCTGGCGCGGATAGCGGTCCAGAGTGGCAGCGGGCAGCTGGTAGCACAGCAGTTGCTCGCCGAGCCGCTCGCGAGAACCGCTCTGGCCGCAGAGACGTGCCGCACGTCCCAGCTGACGCTCCACCGTCAGCAATGGATTGAGGGCGCTTACCCCCTGTGGCACATAGCAGAGGGTGTGCCCGCGCAGACGGGCCCGGCTGGCATCGCACAAAGGCGTGCCATCGAGGGAGATGGAGCCGTGCATCCGCAGGTTGTCCGGTAGCAGGGTCAGGGCGCTTTGCAGCAGCAGGCTCTTGCCCTCGCCGCTCCCCCCCACCAGCGCCACTATCTCCCCCGGCGCCAGTTGCAGGCTGATATCGGTCAGCAAAGGCTGCCAGCTGCGCCGCCCCAGCCAGGAGTAGTGGGCCGCCTCTATGGTCACCTGATCAAAACTCAGCATGGTTCACTCCTATGCCACAGCAGCTGTTGCAAGGCGCGGGTAGCCTGATCAAACAGTAAAACCAACGTCAGCAACATCAGCCCCGGGAAGAGGGCCAACCACCAGCCGCCACCGGCCAGATAACGCAGGGCATCGGCCAGCAGCAGGCCCAGCGAGGCCTCGTGGGCAGCCAGCCCAAAACCGAGAAAGCTCAAGGCCGCGCTGTGCAGCACCGCATGGGGAAACATCAGCAAGGTGCCGATAAACCACTGGGGCAACAGCCCCGGCAGCAGGTGGATGCGCCAGCGACGCAGCGCCCCCATCCCCTGACAGCGGGCCAGCACCACATAGTCGCTGCAGACGATCCGCCGCGCTTCTGCGCAGAGAATGAGCGCCAGCTTGGGCCAGTGGGTGAGCGCCACCGCCAGGATCACCCCGCGCATGCCGCCCCCCACGGTAAAGCAGATGAGGATCAGCAGCAGCATATGGGGCAGCGCCAGCATGGCGTCGATCACCATTCGCACCGCCGCATCACATCGGGGGTGAATGAGCGACACGCTTGCCGCTACCATGGCCAGCAGCCCACTGCAGAGCGCCGTGCTGATGCCGAGTTCCAGACTGGTGAGGGTGCCCTGAAAGGCCCGCAACCAGAGATCACGCCCCATCTGATCGGTACCGAACCAGTGGGTCAGCGAGGGAGGCTGCTGGCGCGCCAGCAGATCCATTGGCACATCCTGATGAGAGAGGCTCCAGCCGTAAGTGGCCAGCAGCGCCAATCCGAGCAGGGCAAAAACCAGCCGCAGTATGGAGGGAAGCGGGTTAAACAGCATGCTCACCCTCCCAACCCCGATTGATGCACGCCAGCAGCAAACTGGCCACCGTGTTGCCAATAAAGACCAGCAGGGTGCAGAAGAGCACTATGCCCATCAGCAAGGGGATATCGCCCCGCAGCCCCGCATCCACAGTGGCCTGGCCGAGCCCCGGGTAGGAGAAGACCTTTTCGGCCAAGAGCGATCCGCCAATCAGTTCGCCAAGGGAGGCAAACTGCAGGCAGAGCGCTGGGGTCAGGGCGTGGCGCAGCACGTGAAAACGCAGCATGGGCCAGCCGCCATCGCCCTGAGCGCGGGCGTAGCGGATAAAGTCGCTATCCAGCACCTCGGCCACCCGCCCCCGGGTATGCAGGGCAATGTTGCCCACCCCGAGCAGCGCCAGGGTAGTCACCGGCAGCAATAGATGACGCAGCCGCATGGCCCAGTCCACCTCATCAGCAGCAAGCCCCGGCGTCCAGGCGCAGCAGACCGGCAACAGCGGCCAGTGCACCGCAAACAGGGCGAGCAGCAACAGGCCGACCCAGAAGGTGGGCAGGGAGGCGAGCAGGTAGGCAAAGCGGCAGATAAGGCGATCGGGCCAGCGATTGAGATAGCGACCGGCGCAGAGGCCCAGCAAAATCCCGAAAAAACCGGATAGCAGCCAGGCGCCCGCCAGCAGCAGGAAGGAGGCGGCAAAGCGCTGGCCTATGACTTCACCCACCGGTGCGTTGTAGAGCATGGAGTAACCGAGATCCCCCCGCAGCACCTGGGTAAACCAGTGCCAGTAGCGCAGCCAGAGCGGCTGATCCAGCCCCCAGCGGGCGGCGATGCGGGCGTACTGCTCCGGCGGCACATGGAGCAGATCGTTGCCGATATAGGCCTTGATGGGGTCGATGGGGGAGTAACTCAGCAGCACAAAGGTGGCGACCGAGACCAGACATAACAGCCCTGCCAGACGCAGCAGGGCTTTTAGCAACAGATAACCGGAGTGACTCAAGGGAGAACTTAACGGCACGTCCACCGCCAATCCTGCAGGTTGTTGAGGAGTGACCAGCTACCGTGGATTTCCGGCGCCCCCTTGCCAAGGTCAATGCAACGGTTGGCGAGATAGGTGTGCTGCACATTGAGCAGCCAGGCCCAGGCGGCATCTCCCTGCACTCCGGCGCCCGTTTTGCCATCCCACTCCACCTGCTGCCAGAACGGCACGGCCGCCTGCCAGTTCGGGGCATCCAGCGCCTGCTTGAGGTGGCCATCCACCACAGGGTTGCTGTAGTAGCCCGGGTTGTAGAACTCCACCCCACCGGAGCCGCTCTGGTAGTGGTGATAGAGCTCCATGGGATCCAGACTCCCCCACCCCATCAGCACCGGATTGGCGTGCATCTCCCGCTCCACCTGCTCCCAGCTGCCGGACTTGAGGCTCACCTCAAGACCGATGGGCTTGAGCATGGCACGCACCGCTTCCGCCAAATCCCGGCGGGTGCTGTCGCCACTGGTGTACCAGAGGGTAAAGGCGGCGCGCAGGGAACCCTTGTGGCGAATGCCGTCACTGCCCATCTTCCAGCCCGCTTCGTCGAGCAGGGCATTGGCGTGGGCAGCATCGCCATCCTTGAAGGCGGTGGCTTTGTTCAGCCAGGGCAAGCCTTCTACCGCGCTGTAAGCGGGGATGGCGTGCCCCTCCAGCAGCTGGTCGGCCAGCAACTTGCGGTCAATGGCGTAGTTGATGGCGCGGCGCACCGCTACATCCGAGGTCACGTCGTTGCCGATGGGATAACCCTTGGCATCCTTGCCGCCCGCAGGCGGAATGGGGAAGACGATGCCGCGGTTCTCGACACTCGGCCGCACCCACAGCTTGAGGGAAGCAGGCACGGTGGGCGCCAGCGACGGGGCGATGCGCACCACATCGAGCTGGCTGCTCTGGGCCGCGGCATAGGCGCTCTCTTCATCGATAAAGACAAAGACCAGCCGTTTGAAGTCATTGTTGCCGCCGGCGTAATAGGGGTTCGCCTCCACCACCAGTTGCTGGCCGGGCAGGAAGCTTACCAGCCGGTAAGGGCCGGCGCCGACCGGCTTTTGGGCATATGCTTTTGCGTCGTAATCCTGCTTCGACACTATCCCCAAAGATCCCAGCACGTTGACAAAGGTGCTCTGGGGGGCACTCAAGGTGATGGCAACCTCGGTGGGCGAGCGCACCTTGGCCGAGACAAAGTTGCCCATGTCGATCTTGCCGCCGCCCTTGGCTGCGCTGTTGTAGGTAAAGGCCACATCTTCGGCGGTGAGCGGCGCACCGTTGGAGAATTTCAAATCCGGCTTGAGGGTAATGAGCCACCCCTTGCCATCCTTGCTCGGGGTCACCGCTTGGGTGAGCACATTCTGCCAACTGAGATCTGCGTTCTGCTTGAGCAGCGGGCTATGCAGCAGCAGGTAGCTGCCGTGGCTCCAGCCGAGCAGAGGGTCAAACCCTTCGGTGGGTTCAGCGCCGATGGCGAGCTTGAGCTCGGCAGGCACAGGTTGGGCAGCGGCCAGCGCCGCGTGAGAGGCGGTGCCCAGCAGCAGAGTCAACAGGGCGGTAGCGCTGGATCTAGCGTAATGGCGAAGGGAATTGCGTGGAACAGTCATGGGGATCCTTCTTGTTTTGTACCACTCACGGATCATCACTCAAAAAAAGAGGTGGAATGCGTGATTTAACATGGGAGTGAGGGGCCAAAATGGCCCCCTATTCTAAACTTGATTTCGCGTGAAACCTAGCGACTATGCCGGTTGACCGCGCCGGGCACCGAATAGCCGTCTGCGGCCCAGGTCCACACCGCCAGCCCCTTGCTGCACCGGCAAGGAGAGCAGCATCTTGAGGGTGCTGCTCACCAGTGCTCGCCCCTCCCCGGCCCCGAGATGGGGATCGAGCGGCGACATCAGGGAACAGGACAACAGCTGACCACTTTCGGGCAATTCACCCACCATAAAGGTCATGTTGCCGCAGGGGAGTTGCAGGGCGATCCGATCGCTGCTGCTGCGCACCGGCCAGAGTTGATCCGGCCCCGGCAGCACCACCACGCTCAGCATCCAGGGGGTGAGCACGCAACCGAGCCACTGACCTTCAAACAACGTGCACTCCGCCACAATGGGCATGGTGGCGTGATAGAAGGGCAACGCCTGCATCTCTTCGCGAGCGATCCGCTCGTACTGGGCTACCAGCAGGGGCGCGGGATCGCGGGCAAAACCAGCAAATTCCTGCGCCGTCTCCGGTACTCTCTCCAGCACTCTCTCAACCTCGCTTAAATGGGACTGCGCCATAGGCCCTCCCGTGCTTGTTCAGCTTTCTCCTGCTCAGAGAGCGGAATGGCGGGCGCGCCAACGGCGGCCAGCAGGGTCAAAATCCGATCCGTCGCCTCCCCCATGGCAGCCGCCACCACAGGGGTGAGGCCGATACGGGGCTCAAGGGATTCGGGCTCGACCCCGATCAGGGTGAGCCGCTTTGGCGACTCCCCCGTCATGTGCAGCGCCGAGAGTACGTCCGCCAGCCCCAGCTGGTGCGGGGATATCTTGCGACCAAACAGGGTCGGGATCTCCTCATCCTTCAGGGTCACGACGGTGCCCGGCGGATTACCGCTGCGCACCGCATCCACCAGAATGATGTGATCGCGACTGGCCATCGCTTCGAGCAGCTCCATACCGGCGGTACCACCGTCGAGCAGCTCGATGCCGGGGGCGAAACGGTATTCGCGCCCCAGCCCCTCAACGATGCGCACGCCGACGGCCTCGTCACTCAAGAGCAGGTTGCCCACGCCCAGGATCAGGGTGTTCATCACAGCACCTTCACCTGAGTCGTTTCACCACTCTGGGTATCCACCACATGTACTGCGCAGGACATGCAGGGGTCGAACGAGTGGACGGTGCGCACCACTTCCAGCGGCTTGGCGGGATCCGCCACCGGGGTGCCTACCAGAGATTGCTCGTAGGGGCCGGGTTCATCGTTGAAGTTGCGCGGGCCCGAGTTCCAGGTCGATGGCACCACCGCCTGATAGTTCTCGATCTTGCCGCCCTTGATGACGATCCAGTGGGAGAGCATGCCGCGCGGCGCCTCTTCAAAGCCCACCCCGCGAAACTCTTTGTCCGCCGGGATCTCTGCCTTGATGTAGGCGGTTGTGTCCCCCTTGCCGATGTTGTCCACCAGCGCCTTCCATTGATGGGACAGGGTATCTTTGAGCACGCAGCAGCGCACCGCGCGACCGATGATGCGACCCATGGTGGAGTGCAGCTGTTCAGTCTTGATGGCAGAGCCGGTGAGCGCCTTGTAGAGGCCGTTGAGCTGATCGAAGTGCGCCACCGTCTCCGGGTGTTTGGCGGCCAGCTTGACCAGGAGGTCTGCGAGCGGCCCCACCTCCACCACCTTGCCGTAGAAGGTGGGGGATTTGACCCAGGAGTATTTGCCGTCATCCTGCCAGCCGGTGTAATCGGGCTCGGTCTTGCCCTCCCAGGGTTTGAGGGGGGCATCATCCTTGTACCATGAGTGCTTGTTGCTCTCGGCGATGCCATCCATCAGCCAAGCATCCTGATGGCTCTCGATGGGGCGATAGCCGGCCAGATTGCCATTCTCGATATAGCCGCCCGGCATCAGGAAGCTGCCGCCGTTGGCGTCGGTGGGGAGCTCCGGCACGCTCAGGTAGTGCTTGGCCCCCTGCCCCAGGTTAAGCCACTCGGGGTAGTGGGCGGCTATGATGGCGGCATCCACCTTGTAGACCTGCTCGATGAACTCGCCGAGCCGGTCGATAAAGCTCTTCACATAGAGCAGCCGCTCCAGGTTGAGCACACTCGGTGCATCCAGATTGATGGGGTTGGCCACGCCGCCCACCGCCAGATTCTGGATGTGCGGGCTCTTGCCACCGAGGATGGCGACGATGCGGTTGGCATCGCGCTGGCACTCCAGTGCCTGCAGATAGTGGGCCACGGCGATGAGGTTCACCTCCGGGCTCAGCTTCATCGCCTTGTGACCCCAGTAGCCGTTGGCAAAGATGCCAAGCTGGCCGCTGGCTACCAACGCGCGAATTTTATCCTGCACCTTGGTCAGCTCGTCGGCACTGTTGAGGGACCAGGTCGATACCCCCTTGAGCATGTCCGCCGCTTTTTGCGGATTGGCCTCAAGGGCCGCGGTGATGTCCACCCAGTCCAGCGCGGAGAGCTGGTAGAAGTGGACGATGTGATCGTGGATGTTGTGGGCCGCGATGATCAGGTTGCGAATGAACTGGGCATTGACCGGCACCTTGGCGCCGATGGCGTTCTCCACCGCCCGCACCGAGGCGATGGCGTGAATGGAGGTACACACCCCGCAGATACGCTGCACTATCATCCAAGCATCGCGCGGGTCGTTGCCCTTGACGATCTCCTCCATCCCGCGCCACATGGTGCCGGACGACCAGGCCTTGGTGACAACGCCGCCTTCGATTTCACAGTCGATACGCAGGTGACCCTCGATGCGGGTGATGGGGTCTATGGTGATACGTTGGCTCATACGTTGGCTTTCCCTCGGGCCTGATAATCTTGGTGAACACGTTCAAGTGATGGCAGTACCGGCAACAGCCGGATCAGCAGCAAATAGGCACACACTTCGATGGCAACAAAGCCAAGGGAGATCAGCACCTCCGTCGCGGAGGGGAAGTAGTGGTAGCCATTGCCGGGGTTGAAGGCGATCAGGGAGTAATCCAGTCGCCAGAGGGCTGCACCCAGCAGCATGCTGAGGGCTCCCAGAAAGAGCATGCGCGAGTCCCGGCGGCTCTTGTCCCAGTGGAACACCAGCAGCGGGAAGATCATCAGCGCGATCTCGCTCCAGAACAGAATGGAGTAGCGGTTGAACTCGGAAAGGTATTCCGACTTGTCATGGATGACGATTTCGGCAAAGCGCAGCGCCACAAACAGGATCAGGAAGATGTCGATCACCTGGGTCAGTTTGTAGAAGAGCGGCTTCTCGTTGGGGCCACGCCCCGCCAGCCCCGCCTGCACCAGAGAGCCCTCAAACACCACGATGGAAAAGCCCATGATGAAGGCGGTCAGAAGCGAAAAGACCGGCAGCAGCTCATAGCTTTGCCAGAGCGGATGGATCTTCTCCCCCGCCACTATCATCAACGAGCCCATCGAGGATTGGTGCATGGTGGGCAGCAGTGCCCCCAGCGCCAGAATGAAGAACATGATCTTGTTGAGCCGCGCCATGGAGGTTTTCCAGCCGAACTTCTCCAAGAGCACGGGCGCAAACTCCAGCGCCATCACCCCGATGTAGATGGTCATGCAGACCGCCGTCTCGAACAGCACCGAGGAGGTGTTGAAGTGACCGGGCAGGTAGAAGTACGGCAGGTTCCAGTAACGGCCGACGTCAATGGTGATGGAGAGGCCGCCCAGCGAATAACCGAACAGGCTCGCCAGCAGGGCCGGTCGCACCAGCGGGTGATACTCGCCCCGGTTGAAGACGTAAACCGCCCAGGCCAGCGCCCAACCACCGCAGGCGAAACCGGTGCCTATCAAGAGGTCAAAGGAGATCCAGAGACCCCAGGGATAACCCCCGTTCAGATCGGTCACAGAGCCCAGCCCGAAGATCAGGCGCTTGAGGATAAGCATGCCGCACAGCACCGCAAAGGGTGCCAGCACCAGCACAGGCCAGCTGACCAGCTTGCCGCCAAGGGGATGTGCCTTGTGGTTACTCATGATCCTTGCCCCCTTGCTGTTTGCCTTGATCGACCGACGTCCCCTTGCCCTGATCGTGACCATCGTGACCGTTCTTGGTGTTGCGACGGATAAGGACGGAGAGACCGGTCAGCACCACCATTGGCAGCACCATCCCCTTGTAGAGGGTGTGCTGGATATGCTCCGAGCGCGCACCGGAGGAGAGTTCCGGCAGATCGGGCATGTCGAGCTTGGTGTAGGGCACCCCGGCCAGCACCAGCACCTGGGTACCGCCCCCCTCCTTCTCGCCATAAACGTAAGGCTGGTAGTTGGGCACCTCGTGCAGGTAGGGGTCGTTGGCCTTGAGAGTCTGGCGCGGATAGGCATATTCGCTGCCCGGGGTGGCCAGCAGGCGACGCCTGGCCTCGGCCATCAGCTCCTCGCGGGTGCCGAAGATAACGGCACCGGTCGGGCATACCTCGACACAGCCGGGCAATTTGCCCTGATCAATCCGCTCAAGCCCCTTCTGGTTGCAGAGCTCGCATTTGTGGATCGCCCCGAACGGGTTGTCGTAGTCATATTTGGGCACGTCGAACGGGCAGCCCACCATGCAGTAACGGCAACCGGTACAGACGCTCGGGTCGTAGTGAACGATGCCGGTCTTGGGATCTTTTTTAAGGGCCTGCACCGGGCAGACGGAGACGCAGTTGGGATCGACGCAGTGCATGCACTGCTTCTTGATGTAGGCATAGCCATCCACCAGCTGATCCTTGTGCTCGCCCGCGCCGCTCTTCCACACCTGAATGATGTTGTTGGTGTAGGGGCTCAGCTTGTCGTTGTTGGACCAGGTCTGCTCGCCCGCCGGATTGGCCGGGTTGCCGTTAAGGCGCTGGCACTCCGCCACGCAGGCCTGACAACCGACACAGAGGGTGGAGTCGTAGAGCATGCCAAGCGCACCGGGAATGGGTGGCTTGTTTTTGGCAGCCGCCAGGGCTGTGCCGGGCACAGTGGCCCCGGCTGCCAGCGCGCCGACGGAGGCAAATTTGAGGAAGTTGCGTCTGTTCACGGTTACTCCTCCCGTGACGGATGCTGCCCGGCTTCATGGCGCTTCTGCTGGCGACCGAGTTCACGCACCGTCATCAGACTCACCCCGACCAGCACCCCGAGGGCACCGCCGATCAGCGCGGTGGAAGTGGGAGAGATATGACCCCCCTCCTGAATGGCCACATCGGGCTTGTTGACCCGCGGGGTCGGATTCTCAACCTTGGCAAGCTGGAAGATCCCCTTGCTGAAACCGACACCCTGTTCGTTGCAGCCGTAGCAGGGATGACCGATACCAACGGGCCAGATGCCACCACCGATATCACAGAACTCCAGAGTCGAGCAGTTGCCGTAGGTCTCCGGCCCCTTGCAGCCCAGATGATAGAGACACCAGCCCTGACGGTGGCCCTCGTCACCGAACTCCTTGGCAAAGCGACCTGCGTCGAAGTGCGGACGGCGCTCGCAGTTTTCGTGGATGAGCCGCTCATAGGCAAACAGCGGGCGATTCTTGGCATCCAGCGCCGGCAGCTTGCCGTAGGTGATGTAGTAGGCGACCGTAGTAAGAAAGTTGTGGGGATTGGGCGGACAGCCCGGGATATTGATGATGGGAGTGCCAATATTGCCGAGCGCCTCTTCAAGACTGACAGCGCCGGTCGGGTTACCACCACTTGCAGGGACGCCACCCCAGGCGGCACAGGAGCCGATGGCAATGACGGCAGCCGCATCGGCAGCCGCGCGGCGAATATGGTCGACGATGGGCTCACCGGCCACCATGCAGTAGATGCCGCCATCTTTGAGCGGAATGGAACCATCTACTACCAGCACATACTTGCCCTTGTAGCGGGTCATGGCGTTGTGCTTGTTCTCTTCAGCCTGATGGCCAAATGCTGCCGAGAGCACCTCGTGGTATTCGAGGGAGATAGTATTGAGGATCAGGTTCTCGATGGTGGGGTGAGTGGCCCGCAGCAGCGACTCGGTACAGCCGGTGCACTCCTGTGCCCCTATCCAGATCACCGGCGGCCGCTCGGGGCTGGTGAGCGCAGTGGCCATCTTGGCGACAGCATTCTGACTTAATCCCAGGGTTGCGGCCATCCCGGCGCACAATTTCATAAAATCACGGCGATTAATCCCATGAGCCGATAAAAAATTATCCTCGACCATTCTTCTTATTCCCGTAGTGAGCACTTGTCTGATAAATGCTTAACAGCGGAAATGCTAAGGACTCACCTACTCCTCAGTATTGATCTCTATCAATTCCACAGGGATTGAACCTATTTACAGGGCGCGTCATATCACAAACAAACGCATTTACCCCCAAAGGGATAATCATGCCTTCATAAATTTAAAGTTTTTAATTGAATATAATTTAATTAATCGCGAAGCGAGCCAGGTCGAATTTTTCGATTAATGTAATCCCCGCAGCAAGATGAATAGCTGAAGAGATAACAAGAGGATGCAACAAGCGGGAAGTCGAAGTTAAAAATGCCTTATGTCATATACCTTTACTCACGATTTTGCATACATCCTTGCCATCGCCAGTTGTCATAGGCCCCATGAGCCCAACACGGAGGCGGCTTGGAGTGGTTCTCCAAGTAGCACAGCAACAGGTTAATCGGTTGCATCATGAGTGATACCTTTTCGACAGGGCTATTTCTATAAACTGCACCGACCCAACTTGATAATATATCTTCACTGGATCATTTTACGCACAATAATGCATTCCTATTCATTTAAAAACCCGAACCAATTCGACTGGTCTCGATAATGACATCGGCTTGGCAATGCCTTTTTTATAGAACACACCAAAAAATAGTTGCAGTTGTTAACAATACATCCATCACCATATTTACCTTGACGTCACCCACGTTAATTAACCAGCACTTAAATATGAGCACCAACACTGTAAAATGATATTTATTCTTGTTTGCATGGGCTCACTTGAGATGAATCAAGAAAGATAAAAGTCGATAAAAGAAAAGCCAGGTTAATGATGCCCCTGGCTTGGCTGATCAAAATGCGCTCATTTATGCCATGGTGTTGACCATGTAGCCATTTTGCGGCGGCTCCTGCGGCAGTTTGCTCCCGAATGCGCTGAGGAAATCCTGCAACGCAACCGGAGGAGACGGCAAGCGCGAGATAACCTAAAGCTGGCGAAAGTAGCAGTAAAAAGGTGGAACTGATTGAAGATGATGAAACATCAGAGGATATGCATGAGCTTTACAGAGTGGAGATAGATACAGAAAAGCGGCCTGACATGATCTTCTGTCGGTTGCACAAACATATGAAAGGGAGGCATCAGCCTCCCTTGTTATTACAACTCTCCGCTTACTTCACTACCACCAAACTCTTTACTCGCGCTTGCGGTCTTGGTGACTCTGCTGGAGCCAAAATCTTATTTGGTTGCCGGTGCTGCTTTGGCTGCCGGAGCTTTGGCATGATGCTTGGTTTTATGATGTTGTTTTTTCACGACTTTGGTTTGAGTCGCTTGCGGTGCTGCAGCCTTGGTCGGGGTAGCTGCCATGGTGAAACCAGAGGTCAGGGCGAAAACTGCAGCTACTGCCAGGGGGATGATCTTTTTCATGGTCACTTTCCTTATTAGGGTAATGGAGCCGTTCTCCATGACTTCATCCTACGACCGGGTACGACGAACTTCCGTGTGTAGTTGGTGACGATATGTATCCAAATGTACAAGTTGAACAGTGCAGCTTTATGAGATACCGGCGGTGTTGTTAACGCCTTTTAGCGAATAATGAGGAGTCGTTAGGATATGCAATACTAACAAGCGTGATTGCACCTCACTTTTACGGCAAGATAATCTGTATTTGTGTTCATAAAATGACTTTTGCGGTGGGAATACATGGATCCAGTACAGCAACAAAAGTTGATTGAACAACTCATTCCCCAGCTGCGGAAAAAGAATTTCGCAGACATTTTTGCACAGCTCACTGAGTCTGAGAGCAATAACGGACGCTTTCTGCTCAAAATGGAGCTACAGCGCAAATGCGCCTCCTGCCGCAGGGTTATCGATATGCGGGACGCCCTGGCAGATGAGTGCCAAGTATATGAATTTAAAGGCATGATCCACTTCATGCCGGCTGAGGCGATCAGCCTGTTCCAGAGCCAGTGCTTCATTTACCGTGATGACTACACGATGGGGGTCTACGAGGTGATGCAGCTGTGGCAAAAACAGCGGCAGCAAGCCCGGGTGAAAGGCAAAGCCACGGCGCAGGCCAACCCTTTCCAGCAATATGAAGTCAAGACTATCCCATTCGCCAGTTATTACGGTCGTCGCCAAGAGCGTATGCATATCAGCTCACCTGTAGAGGTCAGGCTCAAAGAGGGTGCCAAACTCCTGGCCAAAACATCGGATCTTTCTCCTGAAGGCATTCGTATCTCGGTGCCTTATCTACCGACCTATCAAACCGGTGATCAGGTAGAGGTCATCTTTACCGGTTTGGAGCACGACAGTAACAATCCACTATTACAACAACCTGTGCAGTACCAGATTCTGGGTGAGGAGAATAAAGAGGGGCGATTCTGGCTAATACTGATCCGAACTGGTGACAACCCGGCCTTTGATACCTTTATCAAAGAGTTTATCAAAGCCAATAAAGGCCATCATCGGATAAGCGTCGATCACCTGCTTTCCGCGGCGATCATCAAGGGGCACGAGCAGTTCTATCTACCGCGCATGACAGGCATACCGCTCTTTTTTAGCTCGGGTGCAAACCCCAAGCTGGAGATAGCCCTGCGCAGCGAGAACAACCAGCACCTTCTCGAGTACTGGCGTGACGAAAAAAACCGTGACGCACTGGCCGGACTGTTTTCGGCCGACCGGATGAAACGCCTCTGCCCGGCACCGGGAGCCACCAGAGAAACGCTGATCTACAGCTTTGCCCATACAGTACAAAATAAAATCTACTTCTTCTCGGCCACATCAGAAGAGTTACGGCTAAGTGGTTTGACCAAACTGTTCTTTCAGGTGGGTGCTCATCGCCCCAGCTGGCGTGCCTATAAATTTTCACTGGAACTGTGTGAGTTGGCAGAAGCGGATCTGGGCCAGATTGTCGGGCTCGAAGAGTCCCAATTACATGACATCCAGTTGCTGGAGCGCATCAAACAGCTAGGTTATTGCGGTTTATTGCAGGAGATCAGCCTCGACGCACAACGAGAAGAGTTCCGTCAGGAAGGGGGGACAATCAACAATCCCAACGAGCTGCAACGATTTGGTCATGAACAAGAGCCCATGCCTTTCGAGATCGAGCTGCTGCAATATGTTCAGCTACGCAAAGAACAACGCTACATCCACAAAACGGAGATAACCATCAGCCACAATGGCAGATCCTGGCAGGGCTTAACCCGCGATATCTCCGCCCATGGTATGCAAATTGAGCTGGAAGAGGCCTTTATCGGTGAGAAAAACGATGTTGTGACCATTGCCCTGCCCCGGCTGCAGGAGCTGGCCAAAACGATGGACTTGCAGCATCTGCCTTACCGGTTGGTCAGCCTCAACATGACACGCACTGTGTTGCACCTTTGCGTTGAAGGGGATACAGCCCGCCACATTGGCCGACAGTTCTTCACTCTGCTTATCGAAAGTAACCAGAAAAAGCTGAAAACAGCCCCGGAACACCGCCGCTATCGCGGACTTGCCAGAGCTCTACGCAATATTTACACCAGCCATCTTTTCAACACCCCACTCTATGTCAACAAGCTCAATGGGAGTCCGAAGCCGGCATCTATTGGCAAATCTCTCAAACCACGTTCATTGCAAAGAGTGCTCACTGTTTGTACTGCGAATCCGGAGCATGGCAACCTCTATCCCCTGTTTCAGGGGGACTTGCTGAAAGAAGTGCTGATGACGCCGCTTCGTCATCAGGAACGAGATGACAAACCAAAGCAGGAAGAGGTCTACGTATCGTACGAGCAAACAAACTCAGGTTGGCCCCAAATCAAGAGCTGCCTCGCCAACTCGTTCGGTAACGTGCAAGAAAAGCGGCAATTTATCGAGCAGGCATTACAGCAGGGTGAGTTTTATTCAGTGCTGGTTGGCATCTCCCGTACCGGCCGACCAGACATCAATTTCGTCGCCAACGAGCTGGATACCATAGCCAAATTTGCTATCCACAAAGCGAAGAAGCTGGAGGAAGATCTATGGAGCGTGGTCGGGGTCAGTGAGCTGACTGATACGACAGAAGCCACGCTGTTCCGACTTGGTATCACGCAGCCATTAACCTAGCCCCTCCTGACCAAGAGGCCAAGGTGCTGTCGAACCAACAGAAGCCATGGTTTCGCCACAACAGCGCAAGCCGTCAGCTTGTCTCGGGTATGCAGGGATTTTTTGATCTCTTTGCGGCGACCACAGGGGAGCGTGGTGACTTTCCGGTAATACCAGATGCCGTGGGGACTGAGCCAGAGATTCATTGATGAGCTCCTCATCGTCCACACAAAGTGGATGACCAAGGGCTTTAGGAAGCTAACTTATTGAATTGCAGAAACAAGTGGTGGCCCTACCAGCCACATCCCGGCACTCGAGTCCCCCGCCTTGGCTGCTACCTTCCGGTCCTGACCAGGTCGACGGGTTATCAATGCGAGAGGACCAATAGGACCACCGGCGAGGAGAATAGGCAAACTGGGCGTTCAATGCAATGGCTTTCTGCCTTTCAACAGATCGTTTGCCTTATTTTTCAACAAACTGGCCAAGGGTTCAGCTAAACAGCATGAACTTCGCCCCCACCAGCAGCATCAGCATGGCAAACGCCTGCTTGAGTCGCTGCGGAGAGAGTCTGTGTGCCAGTTTGGCCCCCACCCGGGCAAACTGGGTACTCGTAAGCACAATACCAATCAGGGCTGGCAGATAGATGTAGCCCACACTCCACTCAGGCAGATCCGCATGCCCCCATCCTGCATAGAGATAGCTCAGGCTACCCGCCAGCGCGATCGGCATGCTACAGGCAGCAGAGGCCGCTACCGCGTTGCGCATCGGCACGCTGTTCCAGCTCAGATAGGGCACGGTGAGCGAACCACCACCTATGCCAAACAGTGCCGACATCCAGCCGATAACGGTACCTGCGATACCGGTACCGAGCGCTCCCGGCAGATGGCGCTCCGCTTTGGGCTTGAGGTTGAGCCCCATCTGCAACGCCATGGTTCAGGCAAAGCAGCCAATGATGATGTTGAGGGTATTGGCACTGAGCAGATTGGCGGTCATGCCGCCGAGCCAGGCGCCAAGCAGCATGCCAGCACCGAGCCTGCGGATCATCACCCAGTCGACTGCTCCGGCCTCCTGATGGGCCCGCAGCGAACTGAAACCGGTGAAGATCATGGTCGGCAGCGAGGTGCCAAGTGCCAGATGGGTGATGATATCGGGATCGACCCCCTGCGCGTGAAAGCTCACCACCAGTACCGGCACTATGATAAGGCCGCCGCCGATCCCGAACAGTCCGGCCAGGATGCCGGCGAAAGCCCCCAGCAGCAGATAACCCATAAACAGCATAAAAATTCCTTCCGAGGCGACGCCGACCACCTGTGACGCGGACGGCGTGTAAAAGAAGAGATGGCCCTTGGGCCATCTCTTGTCTCTGTCAGTTCAGGGGGATGGTGCCGTCCATCACCTTGTAGAAGGCCAGCACGGCACAACCGAGCAAGGCCGCCGTCATCCCCTGCTCCAGCCGGTTGAGGCCACGCAGACCGTGGTGCTGACGCGCCTTCCAGTAGATGAAGATACCCGGGCTGTAGAGCAGCGCCACCAGCAGCAGATACTCGACGCCAGCCGCATAAACCAGCCAGCAGCCATAGATGGTCGCCATCAGGGCCAGCAACAGATCACGCTTGCGCTGATGAGGTTGACCCTGATAGGTCTCCCCTTTCAGTGCCAGCTTGAGGCCATAGGCACCGGAGAAGACATAGGGCACCAGCGCCGCCGAGGTAGCGATGTTGACCAACGCCAGATAGGTACTGTTCTGGAAGTAGATGATGATAAGGAAAGTCTGCACCAGACAGGTGGAGCACCAGAGCGATACCTGCGGTGAGCCGTTCTTGTTCTCCTTGGCAAACCAGGCCGGGAAGACCCCGGTCTTGCCCGCAATGTAAGGCACTTCGGCCGCCAGCACGGTCCAGCTCAGCAGAGCCCCCATCACGGAGATCACCAGACCGATGTTGATGAGCCAGGCGCCCCAGGGGCCGACTACCGCTTCCAGGATCATGGCGGTAGAGGGGTTCTTGAGCTGGGCCAGTTCAGGCTGGGTCATTACCCCCAGCGAGAAGAGGGTCACCATCACGTAGAGCGCCAGCGCACCCAGCAGGGCCAGCACGGTCGCACGGCCGACATCCTTGCGATGGCGGGCACGGGCAGAGACCACCACAGCCCCTTCAATACCGATGAAGACCCAGAGGGTGACCTTCATGGTCGACTTGACCTGATCCATCACGGAACCGAGATCGCTGTTGCCATGACCCCAGAAGTCCAGGGTGAAGGTCTTCATATTGAAGGCAAGCAGGATGGCCACGCTGAAAACGATGAGCGGCACCATCTTGGCGATGGTGGTCACGATGTTAACCAAAGCCGCCACCTGCACCCCGCGTAGCACCAGCGAGTGTACCGACCAGATCAGGATGGAGGCCAGCGTGATGGCCACCGGCGTATTGCCGTCGCCGAAGATGACGTGACCCGGCGTATCGAAGAAGTAGCTGAGCGCGCTAAATACCACGATGGCGTAAGAGACGTTGGCCAGCAGTTGGCAGAGCCAGTAACCCCAGGCGGCGTTGAAGCCGATGAAGTCACCAAAACCGGCCTTGGCGTAACTGAAGATACCGCCATCGAGATCCGGGCGACGCATGGAGAGGTTTTGATAGACCAGCGCGAGGCAGATCATGCCGACCCCGGTGATGGCCCATCCCAGAGCGACTGCCCCGGCGCTGGCATGTGCAGCAATATTCTGTGGGAGACTGAAGACCCCGGCGCCGACCATGGAGCCGATCACCAGCGAAATGAGGGCGCCAAGCCCTAGTTTCTTGTCCATCTCAATCCTGTTTAATTAGGCGGCGGCAGAGCGTCCGTATTCATACTGCGCGCGATATGGGAGGGGCTGAAAATCCGGACCCGTGAAAAAGGCGGCAACTATATTGCATGACTATTCCGACCGCAATCCCTCGCATCGTCAAACATGCACCACCTTGACCGCGCGCAATTTTACAGCACTGACCTCAAGGGCCTGTGAGCTGGTTCAAATTAACTGAGACCCATTGATATTTCTCATATTTCTGCCGCCACAGAGCGACCCGGATGGTGCCCATGCATCGCCATTCAGTACCTTTGGAACTCAAAAGAGTGCATAAAAAAGCCCTGACCACGAGGTCAGGGCTCAATGTAAATCTTGGTAAAGGTCTACAGCCGCAGACCGCCGTCAAGCTCGATCATCCGGCCAGTGAGGTAATCGTTGGCAAAGATGAAGGCAACGGTCTCGGCCAACTGCTGCGCCTCACCCAGTTTGCCGACCGGAATAGCCTGCTGCATCCGGGTCATCGCCTCCGGCTTCATCGCGGCCGTCATATCGGTGGCGAACACCCCGGGGGCGATCCCCATCACCCGGATACCGTGGCGGGCAAGCTCCCGCCCCCAGGTCACCACCAGCGAAGCCACCCCTGCCTTGCTGGCGGCATAGTTGCTCTGGCCGATATTGCCGGCTCGGGCAATGGAGGAGATATTGATGATGACCCCCCCCTCCCCGCCGGTGGCCATCAGTGCGGCCCCCTCGCGCCCGCACAGGAAGGTGCCGGTGAGGTTGACGTCGATGACGCTCTGCCACTGGGCCAGGCTCATCTTCTCTACAACTTCCCCCTCTTTCACCTTGATCAGCATGCCATCACGCAGAATGCCGGCGCAGTTGATCAACCCGTGCAACCGACCAAAGTGCGCCTTGATCGCGACAAAGGTGGTCTCGACCTCCGGTTCGCTTGCCACGTTGCAGACGAAAATGGAGCACAGTCCGCCACGACTTTGCACCTCGGCCTGCGTCACGGCCAGATCGCTGGCATTCAGGTCGATCAACGCCAGCTCGGCCCCCTGAGCGGCAAGATTGAGCGCTATGGCCCGCCCCAGCCCCCGCCCGGCACCGGTAATAGCGATGACTTTCTGCTTGATATCCATTCTCTCTCCTTGTGATGCCAGCGGTAATGATCGTCTGAACCCAGCAAGCCGCAAGATGGCGCCCGGCGACCACTACCCCTCTCTGCCTTTTTCCAGATAAAGCCGGACGATACTGGAAAAATCCAGCTCTCCCTCTCCGTTCGCCGCATGCAGATTAAACAGGTTGCGCGCAAGAGCTCCCATGGGCACGGCGCTGTGAGCATGCTCGGCCAGCGCCATGGCGAGCCCGAGGTCTTTCACCATCAGCCGGGTCATAAATCCCCCCTGATAGTTACGGGCAGCCGGTACGTTCTCCATCACCCCGGGCCAGGGGTTGTAGCGATCCAGACTCCAGTTGTTGCCCGAGCTCTTGCCCATGATGGTGGAGAGCACTGCCGGATCCAGCCCCTCCTTCACTCCGAGCGCCAGCGCCTCGGCGGTGCCCGCCATATGGATGGCAAGCAGCATGTTGTTGCACATCTTGGCGATCTGCCCGGCGCCAAGGGGGCCGGCGTGGAACAGATTCAGCCCCATGCAGGCCAGTACGGGCTTGGCCGCATCAAAATCCGCAGCATCGCCACCAACAATAAAGGTGAGTGAGCCTGCCGCTGCGCCGGCAACTCCGCCCGAGACAGGGGCATCGATAAAGCGCAGGCCGCGTGCACGGGCCGCGCTCCCCACCAGGCGGGCAGAGGCCACATCGATGGTGGAGCAGTCGATCACCAGCACACCGGCAGGTAAAGCGGCCAGCAGATCCTGCCCGTCCCGTTCACCATCACTCTCGCCCAACCAGAGGCTGCGCACATGCTCACCGGCAGGCAGCATGCTGATGACGACATCACTGTCGGTCACCGCTTCGCGGGCATCTCCTGCCGCAATGCAGCCCGCTGCAATGGCTCGCTCGACACTGTGGGCAACCAGATCAAATACCTGCACCGTATGCCCGACTTTGGCCAGATTGGCTGCCATGGGTCCCCCCATGTTGCCCAGCCCGATAAATCCGATCCTTGTCATTCTGCTTGCTCCTTGCGTTCTTGATAGCACCGCAGCTGCCAGAGCAGAGCCTAGCCCTTGCGTGCCAACGGGTTGTGCCCATGGGGCCAGCGATAGAATTCGTCCAGCCAATCCCCCTCGGCAGGCTGCTCCTGCCAGTGGGGCTCCCTGTCCTTGTCGATAAGCAGCGCCCGCACCCCTTCCACAAAATCGCCCTTGAGCACGCAGTTGACCGAGAGAGTCAGTTCGTCGGCAAATACCTCGGCAAGGGATTGACGGCGAGCCTGCCAATATTGGCGCCAGAGGATGGCACGGCTGATGGGGCTACCGGTGCGACAGCTCTCCTGCGCCAGGGCAAATGCTTTCTCTCCCGCCGTTTCGTCAAATCGGGCAGCAAACAGTCTTGCCAACACTCCCGCCAACGTTCGCCCCGCCAGCAGGTCATCGATTCTTGGTTGATGGGGCAGCAGGATGGGCGCAGGCAACTGCGCTGCGGCACCTTTATGAAAGCCGCGCAGCAGCTGATCGATCTGCTCACGGGGCTCACAACCGGCTGACCAATCGAGTGCCGCCAATCGGTGCAACAACTCGGCTCGCTCGCTGCTGGCGATGGCGTGATCCGCCAGCCCAAGGCCGATGGCATCACTCCCGTTGAAGCGGGCACCGGTCAGACCAAGCCAGAGCCCGAGTCGCCCCGGCATCCGGCTTAAAAACCAGCTGGCCCCCACATCGGGATAGAGGCCGATGGTCACCTCCGGCATGGCGAACAGGCTCTTCTCGGTCACCACCCGAAAATCGGCGCCGGCAAACAGGCCTATCCCACCCCCCATGCAGATGCCGTCCGCCACGCAGACAAGGGGCTTGCGGTAACAGTGGATGTGGTGATCGAGCCGATACTCCTGCTCGAAAAAGTCGCGGGCATATTCAAACAGTTCCGATCCGCTCACCTCCTGCTTGCGGTAATAAAAGGAGCGAATATCACCACCGGCACAGAACGCCTTCTCGCCTGCCCCCTGCAGCAACACGCAGACGATGGCGGGATCCTGCTCCCAGCGGGTTAGCGTCTGTTGCAGGATCTGGATCATTGGCAGGCTCAATGCGTTGAGAGACGCAGGGCTGTCGAGAATCAACACCCCGATCTGGTGGCCATCAGCCGTTGGATGGGTTGCAATACTTACTGGCTCACTCATGGGTTGCACCATCCGGCTTTTGGTACTGCCAGTGCGGGGCGCGCTTTTCGAGAAACGCGGCCACCCCTTCCCGCTGGTTGGCATCATTAAACAGTTCGAGGAAGAGGCTTCGCTCGAGCGGCAATGCCGCATCGCGCGGGCCGCTGCGCCCCTGATTGATAAGGGTCTTACAGGCGCGCAGGGCACTCGGACTCTGGCGCTCCACCAGATGGGCCATCTGATGGGCTGCCTCCCACGCCTGCCCGGTTTTCACCACCTCCTCGACCAGCCCAATCTCATAGGCAAGGGATGCACTCACCTTCTCGCCACAGAGGATCAGCCGCTTGGCCCAGCCCGGCCCTACCAGTTCGGTGAGACGCTGGGTGCCACCGGCACAGGGGAGCAAGCCTACAGATGCTTCCGGTAGCCCCAGCAACGCCTGCTGTTCGGCGATGCGGATATCACAGGCCAGCGCCACTTCCAGCCCACCACCCATGGCATAACCGTTGATGGCCGCAATGGTGACGCCATGAAAACGGGCCAGCGCTTCGAATGCACGACCAAAAGCGTCGGCCACATCACGAGCCTGTTCGACATTGCCATCGGCAAACAGGTTGAGATCGGCACCGGCGCAGAAGAACTTCTCGCCAGCCCCGCGGATCACCAGCGCCACCACATCGGGGCGGCTGTCAAGCTCCTCCATCATCCGCAGGAAAGCTTGCAGACTGGCAAGCGTCCAGGTATTGGCTGGCGGATGGTCAAGGGTGATGTAGGCCACGTGGCCGTTGTATTCGAGCCTGATCCTTGTCATTGCGTTTGTCCTTGTCAGTAGAGCGATAGCCATGATGACAGAGTTGCATGGAACCAACCTGTGACTGGCTCACAAAGCTGGTGCCCTTGAGGTGTCATCCAGCACTACATGAGCGCCAACCCCTGCTCGGCCAGCAGCCGACGAGCGATGATGAGTCGCATCACCTCGTTGGTTCCCTCCAGAATGCGATGCACCCGGGTATCGCGCAGGTAGCGCTCGAGCGGATAGTCGCGGGTATAACCATAGCCACCAAAGAGTTGCAGAGCCTCATCACAGACCCGATAACCGACATCGGTGGCAAACCGTTTGGCCATGGCGCACCAGGCACTCTTGTCGGGATCTCCGCGATCCAGCTTGTCAGCCGCCTGACGCACCAGCAGACGAGCAGCTGCCAGCTCGGTCGCCATATCGGCCAGGCGAAATTGCACGCTCTGGAATTCGCTGATCGGGTGACCAAATTGCTGGCGCTGCTGCACATAGGCCAGCGCATCGTCCAGTGCCTGCTGGGCAGTGCCCACCGAGCAGGTGGCAATATTGATTCTCCCCCCATCAAGCGCCTGCATGGCGAACTTGAACCCTTCCCCCTCTTCGCCCAACCGATAGCAGGCAGGAATGCGAACCTCATTGAAAACAACCTCCCGGGTCGGCTGGCTATTCCAGCCCATCTTCTCTTCTGCCTTGCCATAGCTCACGCCAGGGGCATTGGCCGGCACCATAAAGGCTGAGATCCCCTTCGCACCTTCACCACCGGTGCGCGCCATCACCACCAGCACATCGCTGCTGCCCGCTCCCGAGATAAAGACCTTTGTTCCCTCAATAAGATAATTGTCACCCTCGCGCACCGCTCGGGTCTTGAGTGCCGCAGCATCGGAACCCGCCCCCGGCTCGGTAAGGCAATATGATCCCAACAGCTCGCCGCAGGCCAGTTTGGGCACCCACTCCTTGGCAACCTCGGTGGGCAGCCAGCTGCCCAGCATCCAGCTCACCATGTTGTGAATGGTCAGATAAGCCGTGGTCGAGGTACAGCCCATGGCGAGGCGCTCGAAGATGAGGCTCGCATCGAGGCGAGGCAGCCCCAATCCGCCAAACTGCTCCGGGGTATAGAGGCCACAAAAACCTAGCCCGGCCGCCTGCTTGATGGTCGGGATCGGAAACTCATGCTCCTTGTCCCAGCGCGCGGCATGGGGTTTGAGCGCCTCATCGGCAAAGGCGGCGGCCGCCTCCACATACGCCTGTTGATCATCGGTCAGGGTAAAATCCATCTTGTCGTTCGCTCCCTTGTTGCCCTGCGCTTATTTTCCTGAGTTAGTGCTTTATGACGCGGCGCCCACACACTGGTCATTCGGATCTGCCACTATGGCGCTGCTGTCGTGGTAGCTGATGACTATCTCACTACCACCGCTTTATCGACACACATCAGATTAACAATTGATTTACGTTTACGCTAACGTAAACTTGTGGCAGAAGTGAAGTACAAAAATGGACCGACCACTGCCAACTGTGAAGCTAGGTTAGCAGGTCGAACCAACCTTCCTACCCGACTGTCATATCCGCAAGGAGAGCATGGATGCAGATGGATGAGACCCTGAATGCCCTGACCGAACAGGTCGCGGCTTTCTGCCAGAAAGTGATCACCCCGCGCGCCAGCGAGATCGATCAGAGCAACACCTTCCCCCGTGATCTCTGGCCCCGGATGGGTGAGCTGGGGCTGCACGGCATCACGGTGGCGGAGGAGTATGACGGGGTGAATCTCGGCTATCTGGCCCATGTGCTGGTGATGGAGCAAGTGAGCCGCGCCAGCGCCTCGGTCGGCCTCTCCTACGGCGCCCACTCCAATCTCTGCATCAACCAGATCCACCGCCACGGCACGCCGGAGCAGAAAGCGCGCTACCTGCCCCCGCTGGTGAGCGGCGAGCATGTGGGGGCGCTGGCCATGAGCGAGCCGGGCGCAGGCTCCGATGTGGTCAGCATGCGCCTCACCGCAGTGCGCGAGGGGGAGCACTTTGTGCTGAACGGCAACAAGATGTGGATCACCAACGGCCCGGATGCCGACACCTTCGTCATCTATGCCAAGACCGATGCCAGTGCCGGTCCCAAAGGGATTTCTGCCTTTATCGTCGAGGCTGGCACTCCCGGTTTCTCCACCGCCCAGAAACTCGACAAGCTGGGGATGCGCGGCTCCAGCACCTGCGAGCTGGTGTTCGACAACTGCCGGGTGCCGCAGGAGAACCTGCTGGGCCCCTTGCACGGCGGGGTCAAGGTGCTGATGAGCGGGCTCGATTACGAACGGGTAGTGCTGGCAGCAGGCCCCCTTGGCATCATGCAGGCTTGCATGGATGTGGTGCTGCCCTATGTGCGCGAGCGCAAGCAGTTTGGCCAGGCCATCGGCGAGTTCCAGCTGGTACAGGGCAAGCTCGCCGACATGTATACCCGCCTCGCCAGCAGCCGGGCGCTGGTCTATTCGGTGGCGAGCGCCTGCGATCAGGGCCGCACCAGCCGTAAAGATTGCGCCGCCGCTATCCTGTTTGCCGCCGAAAATGCCACCCAGATGGCGCTCGATGCCATCCAGCTGCTCGGCGGCAACGGCTACATCAACGAATACCCCACCGGCCGTCTGCTGCGGGACGCCAAGCTCTACGAGATAGGTGCTGGCACCTCGGAGATCCGCCGCTGGCTGATTGGTCGCGAGCTGATGGGAGAGAACGCATGAGTCGTATCCACTCCCATCTCGACACGGCGAGCCCGGAATATGCAGCCAATCGGGCCGCCATGCAGGGGCTGGTCGACGATCTCCATGCCCGCATTGCCGAGATCGCCCAAGGAGGCGGCGCGGCCAACAACGCCCGCCATCAGGCCCGTGGCAAGCTGCTGCCCCGCGAGCGCATCAATCAGCTGCTGGACCCGGGCTCCCCGTTTCTCGAACTGTCGGCGCTGGCTGGCTGGCAGGTCTATGACGAGCCGGTGCCCGCCGCCGGCATCATCACCGGCATCGGCCGGGTCTCGGGCAGGCTCTGTATGCTGGTGGTGAACGACGCCACCGTGAAGGGCGGCACCTACTACCCGCTCACGGTGAAAAAGCACCTGCGCGCCCAGGCCATCGCCGAGCGGCTGCGCCTCCCCTGCCTCTATCTGGTGGATTCCGGCGGCGCCTTTCTGCCGATGCAGGATGAGGTGTTCCCCGACCGGGATCACTTTGGTCGCATCTTCTACAACCAGGCCCGCATGTCGGCCCAGAACATCCCCCAGCTGGCGGTGGTGATGGGGCTCTGCACCGCAGGCGGCGCCTACGTGCCCGCCATGGCGGACGAGTCGATCATGGTCAGGGAGCAGGCCACCATCTTTCTGGCCGGCCCGCCGCTGGTCAAGGCCGCCACCGGTGAGGAGATCAGCGCCGAGGCACTGGGCGGCGCCGAGGTGCACTGCGCCCACTCTGGGGTGGCTGATCATATGGCCCGTGACGATGCCCACGCGCTAGCCATCGCCCGAACCCTGCTCACCCATCTGGGCAGTGACCATGTTCCGCTCTCGGGTTTGGCATCGACCTACGATGAGCCAACCTACCCCATAGAGGATCTCTACGGTCTGGTGGGCACCAGCCTCAAACGCCCTTACGATGCGCGGGAGCTGATCGCCCGACTGGTGGATGGCTCTGACTTTGACGAATTCAAGGCGCTGTTCGGCACCACTCTGGTAACCGGCTTTGCCCGTATTTGCGGCATGGAGGTGGGGATCCTCGCCAACAACGGCGTGCTGCACAGCGACAGCGCCCAGAAAGGCGCTCACTTTATCCAGCTCTGTAACCGCCGCACCATCCCGCTGCTCTTTTTACAGAACATCACCGGTTTTATGGTGGGCAGCACGGCAGAGCGCGAAGGGATCGCCAAGCACGGCGCCAAGCTGGTGACCGCAGTGGCCTGCAGCCGGGTGCCCAAGATCACTCTGATCGTCGGTGGCAGCTTTGGTGCCGGCAACTACGGCATGTGCGGCCGCGCCTATGAACCCGATTTTCTCTTTAGCTGGCCCAACAGCCGCATCTCCGTCATGGGGGGCGAGCAAGCGGCCGGGGTACTGGTGCAGGTGCGTCGGGACAAGCTGGCTGCCGAGGGCAAGAGCCTTAACGAGCAAGAAGCAGCCGCCATCCGCGCGCCGGTGATAGAGCAGTATGAGCGCCAGGGCCACCCCTACTACGCAAGCGCTCGCCTGTGGGATGACGGCGTCATCGACCCGGCCCAGAGCCGCACCGTGCTGGCGCTGGCGCTGGCCGCCTGTCAGGGTGCCCGCATTGCACCCGAGCAGTACGGCATCTTCCGGATGTAAGGAGCAAGCATATGTCCGATCCACTCACTTCCCCTGCACTCAGCTCTTCAGCCCAGAACCCGTTTCGGCTGGAGCGGCACGGCCCACTGGCCGAGCTGGTGCTGTCGCGCCCGGCCCGCCACAACGCCTTTGATGCCGACCTGATGCTGGGGCTGCTCGACTGCCTCGATGATCTGGCCCATCTCCATGGTCATGATCTCGCCGAACGTCCTCACGCCCTGCTGCTGCGGGCCGAGGGCAAGCACTTCTGCGCGGGCGCCGATCTCAACTGGATGCGTAATCTGGCCCACGCCGATTTCGAGCACAATCGCGAAGACGCCCGGGTACTGGCGCGGCTGATGCAGACCCTCGACGAGCTCCCCTTCCCTACGGTGGCGCTGGTGCAAGGGGCCGCCTATGGCGGGGCGCTGGGGCTGATCTGTGCCTGCGATCTGGTGCTGGCCAGCGACAATGCCCGCTTTTGCCTATCAGAGGTAAGCCTCGGGCTAGTGCCTGCGGTGATCAGCCCCTACGTGGTACGTGCCATGGGAATGCGTCAGGCGCGCCGCTACATGCTCAGTGCCGAGCCGTTCGATGCAATCACCGCATGTCGGCTCAATGTGGCGCATCAACTCTGCCAACCGGATCAACTGCTGGCGGAGGGACGGGCGCAGGCCCTGCGTCTGTGCCGCAACGGGCCGGAAGCGATGAAAGAGACCAAACGGCTGCTGGCGGCGATAGAAGACCACCCTTCCCGCCTGCACGAAGAGAAAACTGTCGAGACCATCGCCCGGGTTCGGGTGGGGCTCGAAGCCCAAGAGGGGATGCAGGCCTTCTTCGACAAACGTCCTCCCGCCTGGCGTCCCCGTTTCAAGGATGAGACATGACCCATCACTCTCAGATTAAGCGCCTGCTGATTGCCAATCGCGGCGAAATTGCTGTGCGTATCATCAAGACGGCGAAATGCCTCGGCATCCACACCATCGCCCTCTACTCCGATGCCGACGCCCACGCCATGCACACCCGTCTGGCCGATGAGGCCTGGCATCTGGGGCCCGCACCGGCCAGAGAGAGCTATCTCGACACCGGCAAAGTGCTGAAGATTGCCAAAGAGGCGCGCGCCGATGCCATCCATCCCGGTTACGGCTTTCTGTCGGAAAACAGCGATTTTGCCACCACCTGCGAGCAGCGTGGCCTGCGCTTTGTCGGCCCAAGCGGCGCCGCCATTCTCGCCATGGGCGACAAATCGGGGGCCAAGGCGCTGATGCAGGCTGCCGGCGTACCTGTGCTGCCCGGCTATCACGGCACGGATCAACGACCGGACTTCTTGCGCGATCAGGCGAGCCTGATTGGCTTCCCGCTGCTTATCAAAGCGGCCAGTGGCGGTGGTGGCAAGGGGATGCGCCGGGTCGATCAGCTGGCTGACTTTGACGAGTCGCTGGCGGCAGTCAAACGTGAAGCCAAGGCCGCCTTTGGCGACGATCTGGTGCTGCTGGAGCGCTATCTGCCCCGGGCTCGCCATGTGGAAGTACAGGTCTTTGCCGATAGCCTCGGCAACACCATCTATTTGGGGGACAGGGACTGCTCCTTGCAGCGACGCCATCAGAAGGTGATCGAAGAGGCACCCGCCCCAGACATTTCTCCGGCTCTGCGCCGCGCCATGGGGGATGCGGCCGTGGCCGCAGCCAAAGCCATCCACTATCAGGGGGCTGGCACCATCGAGTTCCTGCTCTACAAGGATGAGTTCTTCTTTATGGAGATGAACACCCGGCTGCAGGTGGAGCATCCGGTCACCGAAGCGGTAACCGGGCAGGATCTGGTGGCCTGGCAGTTGGCTGTGGCCGAAGGCAAGCCGCTGCCACTGACTCAGGAGGAAGTGGTGCTGCGCGGACATGCGGTAGAGGCGCGCCTCTACGCCGAGGATGTGGCGGCCGGTTTTCTACCGGCCAGTGGGCCCATCCACTGGCTCCACTGGCCGGATAGCGTGCGTATCGACACCGGCGTCACCGCTGGCGATGAGGTCAGCCCCTATTACGATCCCATGATCGCCAAGCTGATCGCCCACGGCCAGAGCCGCGCCGAGGCGTTCGCCAAACTGGCCGATGCACTGGCGGCGCTGGATCTCGGCCCGCTGGTGCACAACGGCCCGCTGCTGCTGCGCCTGTGTGAAGAGCCTGACGTCCTGGCCATGGGCCACCATACCCAGTGGCCCATCCCTACCACAGCGCAACCCATTCCTGAACTTGCCTGGCCGCTCGCTGCCCTCGGGCTGGCGAGCCGCCCTGTGGGCACCTCCCCCTGGCAGCAAGCCTGTGGATTTCGGCTAGGGCCGGATCGCTGCTGGACAGCGGCGGTGCGCATCGGTGATGAGCGCCGGGTATTGACCCTTGACGATCATGGCGGCCAGTTTGAGTGGCAAGGGGAGACTCTTTGCTACCAAAAAGGCGATGACCATATCCGGCTGCAGCATGGCGGCTGCTGGCAGCAGATCCCCATTCAGACGGTCGCAGGCTCGGAAGCAACCTTCATCATGACCATGGCGGGCCAGCGCATCCGTTTCGCAGCCGATGATCAGCAGCACAGCCACCACCATGATCAGGCAAACGAGAAGGCACAAGGCGCCATCGCCCCCATGCACGGCATCGTGGTGGCCGTAATGGTCGAACCCGGCCAAACGGTCAGCAAGGGGCAACCCCTGCTGGTGCTGGAGGCGATGAAGATGGAACACCAGTTGCGTGCAGAGCGGGACGGAGTAATTGAAGCCCTGCAGTGCAAACAGGGTGATCAGGTGAGCCAGGGGGCCGTGCTGGTGCGCTTTGCCGATGCAGCCCCAGAGGAGAACGCCATCAACCAACAAGCGAGTAGATCATGAACAGAGGAGCAGCCATGCCGGATGACAAGGTCAGTCTGGTGGAGATGGGGCCGCGGGATGGCCTGCAAAATGAAGCTGCGACCCTCTCGCTGGTGCAGCGGCTAGAGCTCATCGCCCGACTGGCAGACAGCGGTCTGCTGCGCATCGAGGTCGGCGCCTTTGTCTCTGCGAAAAAGGTGCCGCAAATGGCAGACTCCTCCGCACTTTTTCAGGCACTGCCACGCAAGAGGCCGACCCGTTACGGCGCTCTGGTACCCAATCTGCAAGGCTTGCAGGCTGCCATTGCCGCCCGCGCCGACGAGATTGGCCTCTTTACCGCCTGCTCCGACGGTTTTACCCGCGCCAATATCGGCATCAGCGTGGAGGAGTCGCTGGTGCGCTTCGCCCCGCTGGTGCAGGAAGCACGCCGCCTCGGCATCAAGGTGCGCGGCTATCTATCCACCGTCATCGCCTGCCCGTTCGATGGCCCGACCCGCCCGAAACGGGTCGCCGCCATGGCCGAGCAGTTGCTGGATCTCGGCTGCCACGAAATTTCGCTGGGGGACACCATCGGCGTCGGCACCCCGGGCACGGTGGCGCCCATGCTGGATGCGGTGCTGCACGAGATCCCGGCGGGGCGGCTCGCGGTCCATTTTCACGACACCTACGGTCAGGGCTTGGCCAACCTGCTGCCCGCGCTGGAGCGGGGTATTCGCACCATCGACTGCTCGGTAGCAGGCCTTGGCGGCTGTCCCTATGCCCCGGGCGCCTCCGGTAATGTGGCATCTGAAGAGGTGGTCTACCTGCTGCACGGCCTAGGCATGACGACCGGGGTGGATCTCGACAAACTGGCGGCAACCGGCCAGTGGGTCAGCGAGCAGCTCGGCCGCCCCAACGGCTCACGGGTCGGTCAGGCCCTGCACGCCAATGCCGAACGGCTGCGCGCCCGCCTCTGCCAGCCACACGCCCAGCAACAGGAGTCATGACCATGTCTCGTTCCCTGCCCGGCAAGGAGATCACCTACAGCATTTCGGAATTGGCCCACGAGTTCGATGTCACACCGCGCACTATCCGCTACTACGAGGACGAGGGGCTGCTCACCCCGCAGCGGGAGGGGCAGACCCGCATCTACAGCCACAAGGACAAGATCCGGCTCAAGCTGACCCTGCGCGGCAAGCGGCTGGGGTTTAGCCTGGCCGAGATCCGCGAGCTGTTCGATATGTACGACACCGACAAATCGAGCAAAAACCAGCTCAACTCCATGATCAGACTGATCGAAAACAAGCGCAGTGCCCTGTACCAGCAACTGGAGGATATCCAGATGGTGATGGCCGAGCTGGAGGCTGCCGAACAGCGCTGTGTTAATTCCCTTAACAACTTGAAAAGCGCAGCAGATTAACCGAATCTGGGGTTATGCAATTGCCCTGGGACGTCCATGAAATATTGGTGCTGGTTTTTACTTCTGTTCAGTCTGTCCGGTTGGAGCCATCCCCTTATCAAGGTCGGCGGTTATCCTTATGCCCCGTTCGTGGTCAAAGTGTCGGATGACCACTATGAAGGACTGACGCTGGACCTCATCGCCAAGCTCAACGAGATCCAGCAAGAGGTAAGATTCGTGTTTGTTCCCACCTCGGCTGCCAATCGTTACAAGGCGCTCGATCTGGGCCGTTTCTCGCTGATGCTGTTTGAAGACAGCAAGTGGGGCTGGCAAACCGACAAGTTCAAGATGACCTCCCCATTTCTTGGCGGCGGTGAAGTGTATGTTGCCCTCAAGGCCCCCGGGCGAGACCAGCGTTTTTTCGAGGATCCTTCCCTCCACCACCTTATTGGTGTAACCGGTTATCACTACGGCATCGGCCAGTTCAATGCAGATCCGGTCTATTTGCACAACCATCTCGACATCACGCTGTTCAAAGACAATGTCAGTGCCCTGCAAGCCCTGCTCAAGGGACGCGGTGATATCGCCATCCTCAATATCTCCTATTTGAACCAGTATCTGCTCAGCAACCCCGAGGTAAAGGCGCAGCTGCTTGTGTCGCAAAAGTGGGACCAGCGCTACCAGCACCGCGCTATCTTTGATCCCGAGTCCAGCATTACCCCTGCCCAGCTGGAACTGTGGCTGGCCAAGCTGCGCCAAACAGGTGATCTGGATCGACTTTGGACAAAGTACGGCGTATCAGAGTACGCAACCCCATGATTACTATCTGACTTTTCGGTACCATGACGGGAACCGAATGGGAGTGCATCAAATGGAGACCACCATGCCCGCATCCCCCCGAGCTCGCCGGTTGCGCTACCTGGTCTACGCACTCCTGCTACTCCTTATCCTCGTTTCCCTGTTGCTGTGGCAAACTCCGCGGCTGATCCAGCGCTACCTGCCCGGCTGGCTGGCCGATCGCTACGGCATTCACCTCACACTTGGCGAGATCGATGTCAGCTTGCGCCACCCCGCTCTGGCCATCGGCCCCAGTGCACTGCTCGATGACAAGCTGCAGCCATTGGTCAGCTTTGACCATCTGCAGGTAATCCCCGAGCTCAAAGCAAGCTGGCAGCAAAAACGCGTGGTACTCAGCGACGTCGCGCTGACCAGGCCGGTGGTGCTGGTGCGGCGACTGAGTGACAAAAAGGGGGACGTTCGGCTCAACCTGACCGATGCGCTGGCAACTCTGTTTGCACCGACACCCGCAACAGAGCCGGAACCGGAAACCGCTCCCGTTATTGTCGATATCGCAAGGATTGCGCTTACCGATGGCCAGCTTGCCTATCTGGATAAGCGCAAGGAGAGCGAACCTGGCTGGGTGCCCTCGCTCAAGCTCGATAAACTGGCGCTGCAACTGGAGGGACTGAGCACATCCGCAGGACACCTCACCGCCTACCAGCTGGCTGCCACTCTCAACGGCAAGAGCCCGCTGAGTGCCCAAGGCAAGCTGGATATCACCAGCGGCATGGGTCAGGGCAAGGCAAGCATCAAGCAACTCGATATCAAGCCCTTTGCCCCACTCTGGGCCCCCTATCTCAAGCTGGCGCTGACCCGGGGTAATGCCGGTGCAGAGGTTGAATATCAACTGAAAAACGGCAAGAAAGGGATCGAGTGGCAATTGTCCAAAGGCAAGCTGGCGCTAGACAACTGGCAAATGAAGCACGACAAGGGTGAGGAGTTTGCCCGCTTCAGCCAGCTAGCGCTCGCTGAACTTGCTGTGGATGGCAGCAAACAATCCCTGCATATCGGCAAAATTACCCTGCAACAGCCACATCTCAAGGCCACCCTCAATGAGCGGCAGGAGCTGGATCTGGCCGAACTATTGATCGATCAGCCACCAGCCAAGCCGAGCAAAGAGAAAAAAGAGAAACCGGCCCCCGCCAGCAAGCCATGGCAGTGGCAGATCAACCAGATTGCCATCAGCAAAGGGGATATCACCCTCACCGAAGCGAGCAGTGGCAAACCATTAGCACGACAGCTATCCGACCTGCAGCTGGCATTAGGCCCGCTGGGCAGCAAGAGCGAACAGCAGAGCAAAGTGGCGCTCTCGACCCGTTTCAACCAGAAGAGTCCCCTCGCCTTTGATGGCCAGCTGACCCTGGCCCCCTTTACCCTCGCTGGCGAGATAACCCAGCAGGCACTTCCTCTTGTGCTGGCCCAGCCCTATCTGAACGATCTGGTGCGGATCAAGGTGAAAGAGGGCGAGCTCAGCAGCAAAACCAAGCTGGCGCTGGCGACCACAGAGCAAGGGGAACTGGGCAAGCTGACTCTGCAAGGAGGGCTAGATGTCCATACCCTCAAGGTGGTCGATCGGGCCGATAACCAGAGACTGCTCGAGATCAATGACCTGAAGCTGACCGGCCTCGATTACGACGGCATCAGCCAGAAGATGAAGATCAAGGATGTGGCGCTGACCAAGCCCTTCGCCCGCATCGAGATCAACGAAAATGGCGTCACCAATATCCAGCAACTGCTGCTGACCGCCCCTGCATCGGCCAAGGGTAAAACCGCCCCCCACCAGAGCAAGAGCAACAAAGCAGCACCCGCATTTCAATTCACCATCGATGAGCTGCGCACCGAACAGGGCAACCTGCGCTTTGCCGACCGCAGCCTGAGCCAGGATTTCGTGGCTGATATCGCTTCGCTGGGCGGTCAGAGCCGCCATATCAGCAACATTCCGGGCCAGCGCTCCGAACTCTCCTTCAATGGCAAGGTGGATCGCTACGCCCCGGTGACCATCCGTGGCGGTACTAACCTGCTGGTCGCCGACCCGGTGCTCGACATTGCTGTCGCCTTCAACAATCTGGAGTTGACCACCTTTACCCCTTACTCGGGCACCTATGCCGGTTACGCCATCGACAAGGGGCAGCTCTCGGTGAAACTGCACTACAAGCTGGAAGGCAAACGGCTGGAAGGAGACAACGACATCACCATCAAAAAATTGCAACTGGGTGAGAAGATCAAGAGTGAACAGGCCAAGGATCTGCCACTCGGTCTGGCCATCGCGCTGCTGAGCGATGCCAACGGTGTCATCCAGATGAACCTCAAGGTGAAGGGCAATCTTGACCAGCCTGACTTCAGCCTCGGCAACATCTTCTGGGATGTGCTTGGCAACACCCTGAGCAAGGCGATCACCTCACCCTTCTCGTTGCTCGCCTCTCTGGCTGGCGGCAGTGAAGATCTCGACGAGATCACCTTTCTGCCGGGCGATCCGGATCTCACCCAGACCCAGCAAGAGAAGCTGACCAAGCTGGCGCAGGCCCTCAAGGATCGCCCCAAGCTCAGCATGAATATCCGCGGCAAGGTCAACTTCAATGAAGAGCGCCCTATCCTGCAACGGCAAAAACTGGAGCGGGCCCTTGCCAAACTCACCGGTAATCAGGTCGATCTCGATCTGCTGGAGCAGGATAAGGATATGCAAGACGCCCTGGCACAAGCCTATAAAGATCGCTTCGGAGAAGATCTGGGAGATCTCGCCGACCGTCTGCATCTTGATGAAAAGAGCGCTGCGCTGCGGGCTCAGGCGGTTGCCCTGCTGCAGGAGCAACAACTCATCACCGCCAAGTCCCTGCGCAATCTCGCCATGCGCCGGGCACAAAACACCAAGGAGTTTTTGGTGGATGCCCAGGGGATCACGCCAGAGCGGCTGTTTGTGCTGGACAGTCAGGTCAAGGAAGAGGACAAGGAGGCCAAAGTGGTACTGACACTGGATGAGTGAGCTTCTCCTCATCCGGTTCGCCTGCGCGTAATAAAAATACAAGCCTTCAACTATTTTGACACCTTTTGCTCACGAAACCGGCTGACCTGCTGAACAATTGGGCGTCAGTGCAAATAAATACGTAATTTTTTTACGGTTTAGTCCCTTCCCCCCCTTGCGGCGGTTTTACAAGCTGCCTAAAATCGCGCGTCTTTTTGTTAACCCCACCTCTATTTTTGGAGAACGCCACGTGAGCGAAAAATTGGCCAACCCTGCCCCCCTGGGTCTGATGGGTTTCGGTATGACCACCATTCTGCTGAACATCCATAACGCAGGTTTCTTCCCCATCAGTGCCATGATCCTGGCCATGGGCCTGTGCTATGGCGGCATTGCCCAGATCATCGCTGGCATCATGGAGTACAAGCGCGGCAACACCTTCGGTGTGACTGCCTTCACCTCCTATGGCCTGTTCTGGCTGAGCCTGGTTGTCCTGCTCGTCATGCCGACCATGGGTCTGGCCGAAGCGACTCCGCACGCCTACATGGGCTGGTACCTGCTGATGTGGGGTATGTTCACCCTGTTCATGCTGATCGGTACCGTCAACTACCCGCGCGTGAAGCAGTTCGTGTTCGCTTCCCTGACCGTGCTGTTCTTCCTGCTGGCCGCCCGTGACTTCACCGGCAGCACCCTGATCGGCACCATCGCCGGTTTCGAAGGCATCATCTGTGGCGCCAGCGCCATCTATCTGGCCATGGCTACCGTACTGAACGAACAGTATGGCCGCACCATCCTGCCGATCGGCGATCACAAGAAAGCCGCTGCAGTCCAGCTGAAAGCCGCCGCCTGATTGGCGCACGCTCAAGCTTGAAACAAGGCACCCTCGGGTGCCTTTTTTCTATCTGCCATGTTGTTGATCGGGATTTACAACAGCATGCCCTCGCCATCCCCAGCCAGCAGGCGGGTCGGCGGAAAACGGCGCGCCGGATCCTGACCAAACAGCAGTGTCAGTTGGCGGTAAACCTCGGGATAGACACTGCGCAGGCGCAACGGGTCGGTAAAGAAGTGCTCGCAGCAGACCGCGAAGAACTCGGCCGGATGCTCGGCCGCATAGGGGTCGATTGCAGGAGCCTCGCCCTGCTCGAGTTGCTGGCAGAGCGCATCAAAAGCCCCCTGGAATACCTGCTGCCACTCCTGCCGGCTCATATGTCCCGGCAGTGGCGGTGCACCATCCGCCTCGCCACCCAGCATGTCTATCTTGTGGGCAAGCTCGTGGATCACCAGATTGAAGCCATCCCAGTCACCATCCAGCTGCAGCTCGCTCCAGGCCAGTACCAGCGGCCCCTGGGGCCAGGACTCACCGGCATTCTCCTCTTCCACCTCCCTCACCAGCCCAAACTCATCCTGCACCTCCTGGCGCCGGGTCACGGGCTCGGGAATGATGATGATCTCGTGAAAACCGCGATACCAGTCAACGCCAAGATGCAGGATAGGCAGAGCCGCCTGCAGTGCCAGAATAGCTTGCTGGCGCTCGCTTAAGGTAACCCCAAGCTGGGTCAGGGTTTTGCGCTTGAGCAGCTGACGGCCCAGGCTTATCAGCGTTTGTTGCTCACTCTCGGTAAGCCCCTGCAAGATCGGCACAACAGCAAGCGCCCGTAGCCACTGATCTTCCTCTTCTTCGCTCATTTTCACCGTGCCACGGCCACGAAACCAGTTGAACAATCCCAGCACGTACACTCCTTCTCTGTTACAACAGTTTGACGAATCGTTTTGGCCGCTCCTGATATGCCTGTGCCAGATAGAAGCGGTGGGCAGCTTCGCGTTTGATGCTGCTGGAAAGCTCCAGCTGACTGCATCCGGCTCCGCGAGCCTGACGCTCGGCCTCGCACAATAACGCAGCACCAATACCACCTCCCCTTGCACCATCATCGACGACCAGCGCCGAGATCAGGCCCCATGCAGGTGCAACATGCAGTGGTTGCAGCCAGTGCCATACCAGCACGCCAACCACCCTCTCAGCCTGTTCGGCCAGCAAGACGCGGGTGGCCACATCCAGCCCCAACAGACGTGGCAGCAGCTCATCAGCCTCTGCAGCATACCCTAGTTGGGTAAAGAGGTGGGCCATGGCAGTGGCATCCGATGGTAAAGGAGCGCGGATAACGAGTGGAGCAGGGAACATTTGCATGATTGGCCTTTTGTTTGCTAACGAGATCCTGGCTGTTCCAGCAGACGCAGATCAGCATGGTAGCGGGTCTCTCTGGTCACAGAAAATAGCGCATGCCATTATCGCACCTCAGTTGTCAATTCACAAAATTGCAACAACGCAACATTTTTCGCTGGGAAGCGCCGGAACAACTCGATATGTTACAGCCCATGCATGGCGCACTATCGTGCCCTGCCGAACACTTCACCACAGCGTCAAACTGTTAATTCATTTGTTAACAATTGGCGTAACACAATGACAGCGAGCGAGACAGAGATCTCGCCGGAAGTACAACACAAAACAACAAAGGAGTTGTTGTAGATGAATGAGATCGTCAATGCCATCAACGGTGTGATCTGGAGCCCTGCGCTCATCTATCTGTGCCTGGGGGTAGGCCTCTACTTCTCAGTACGCAGCCGCTTTTTGCAACTGCGCCATATGGCCGAAATGGTCCGGCTGATGTTTGATGGCAAGAGCACGGATGCGGGGGTCTCCTCCTTCCAGGCGCTGGCCATGACCCTCGCCGGTCGCGTCGGCACCGGCAACATTGCCGGTGTTGCCACCGCCATTACCTTCGGTGGCCCGGGTGCCATGTTCTGGATGTGGATGGTCGCCTTCCTCGGCTCCAGCTCCGCCTTCGTGGAGTCCACCCTGGGTCAGGTCTACAAGGAGAAGATCAACGGCGAATACCGCGGCGGGCCGGCCTTCTACATCGAGAAAGGGCTTGGCATGAAGTGGTATGCCTGGACCTTTGCCATCGCCACCATCTTCGCCTGCGGTGTACTGCTGCCGGGCGTGCAAGCCAACTCCATCGGCGCCAGTCTGCAGACTGCGTTTGATATCGATCCGAACGTGACTGCGGCCGGTCTGGCACTGCTGCTCGGCTTCATCATCTTCGGTGGCGTCAAGCGCATCGCCAACTTTGCCAGTACCGTGGTGCCCTTTATGGCGCTCGGCTACATCATCGTGGCCTGCGTCATCATCGCCCTCAACATTCATGCCCTGCCCGGCGTGATCATGCTGATCTGGAAAAGCGCCTTCGGTTTTGATGCCGGCTTTGGCGCCATTCTGGGTCTGGCCATCATGTGGGGGGTCAAGCGCGGGGTCTACTCCAACGAAGCGGGTCAGGGTACCGGGCCGCACGCCTCTTCTGCTGCCGCAGTGAGCCACCCGGCCAAACAGGGTCTGGTGCAGGCGTTCTCCGTCTACATCGACACCCTGTTCGTCTGCTCCGCCACCGGCTTTATGCTGCTCATCACCGGCCTCTACAACGTGCAGGGACCGGATGGCGCAGCCCTCTACACCGGCATCTCCGGCGTGGCAGCGGGCCCGGGTTATGTGCAGACCGCCATGGAGAGCATGATGCCGGGCTTTGGCAGCATGTTCGTAGCCATCGCGCTGTTCTTCTTCGCGTTCACCACCATCGTCGCCTACTACTACATCGCCGAGACCAACATCGCCTACATCAACCGCAAGGTGAACCGTCCCTGGCTGACTTTTGTGCTCAAACTGACCCTGATGGCCTCTACCGTCTACGGTACAGTCAAGACAGCCGAGCTCGCTTGGGGAATGGGTGATATCGGGGTAGGTCTGATGGCCTGGCTCAACATCATCGCCATCCTGCTGCTGCAAAAGACCGCCTTTGCCTGTCTGCGCGACTATGAGGCACAGCAGGCCAAAGGGCTGGATCCGGTGTTCCACCCGGAGAAACTCGGTATCAAGAACGCCGACTACTGGGCTGGCCATCGCTCCGAAGACAACCTGGAGCAGGAGAAATCAGGTCACCCCTTCGAGCCGGATCTGGATCGCAAGATCTCCTGATGCCAGCAACTAAAACACGTATAAAAAATGGCAGCTTCGGCTGCCATTTTCTTTTCCTGCTGTTCCACCTCAGAGTGCGTTGCGCCGTGGCCCGAAGGGCAGCCGCCAGCAAAACAGGCTGTTGAAGGTGGCGCGCCACTGATTGGGGCGCCCCAGGATCTGCTTTTGCAACCGGGTCTCTTCTTTGAGCATCGCCTCGTCACTGCGGGCCCAGGCCTGACTGTAGAGCTGCTTGATCCCAGCCAGCGCATCCGGGGACTTGGTGATGAGAGTGCGGGCAAACTCCCGCGCCTCCACCAGCGGATCAGCGCAGACCCGGCTCACCATCCCGAGAGATTTCGCCTCGACCGCATCCAGCTCGCGCCCGCTCATGGCCAGCTCCATGGCGGTATCCAACCCCATCAGGTTGCGCATGGTGACGCTGCCGCTCATGTCGGGGATGATGCCCCACTTGATCTCCATCACCGAGAAACGGCAATCGGGGGTGCTGAACCGAAAATCGGCGCCAAGGGCGATCTGCAAGCCACCGCCAAAACAGACTCCCTGAGTGACCGCAATCACCGGCACCGGCAGCTGGTGCCAACCATAGGCGACCCGCTGGGCCAGATTGGTCGCCTCGTCCGCCTCGCGCTTGAGAATATCGAGGGCGGCAACCGGCTGGCGCAGCATCGATTTCACATCCAGTCCAGCGCAGAAGGCACGCCCTTCGCCATGCAGGATCACCGCTCGCAATCCCTTCAGTTGTGCAAGTTGCTTCAGCGTCTCATCGATAGCGCTGAACATGGCCCTGTCCAGCGCATTGAGCTTCTCTCCCCGCGACAGCACCACTTCAGCGATGCCGTCGTGGACCTCGCACTTGACCCTTGGTTTTTCCATCTCCCCTGTCCTCTCCTTGATCCCGATAATGAACACACTGGTCATACCACCAAGTTATCAGAGTGTGAACAGACGGTACAGCTGAGACTAAAGTCGGCTGGTCGGCGCTGTTCCCCTTTGTCACACTGGGCACAAGGGGTGCCCTATCCCGCCCGAGGACGCCGTCATGTCAATTCTGTTCAATTTTGCCAGACCACCGTTTGACCGGCTGGATGAAGAGGCGCGTGAGCAGCTCGCCCGCCACCTCTCGCTCTGCTACTTTCGTGCTGGCGATACTCTGCTCAACGCGGGAGATGAACCTCCCGGGCTCTATCTCATCATCAAGGGTGCGGTGGAAGAGTCGGCTCCCCACCACCAGTTTGGTGACTATGGCGTCGACGATCTGTTCGATGTGCGCGCCCAGTTTGACGGCCGCTGCCGCCATACTTTTACTGCGCTGGAAGACACCCTCTGCCAGCTCATCCCCCGCTCGGCCTTTCTCTCTCTCTGCGAACAAGATTCGCAGTTTGCCAGCTACTTCACCGCCAATCTGGCTGAACGCCAGCGTCAACAGGAGCAGCGCGAACAGCTGGGACAGAAGAATCTGGCGGAGTTTATCCTGACCCGCATCGAACCCGGTCATTTGCAAGCGCCGCTTATCGTCGACAGCAGGCTGTCATTGCTGGCAGCCACCGAAGCCATGGTCGCTCAGGGGACAGATTGTCTGCTCTACCCCGCCCATGACGGTTCGCTCACGCTGGTCACCCGCAAGACCCTGCTCCACGCCCTGACCCTCAAGGGATTGCCACTGACGGCGCCCCTCTCGGTACTGACCCCCACGCAGCTCATCGGTCTGCCACTGGAGAGCTATCTGTTTGATGCCCTGCTGCTGATGACCCGTCATCGCATCAAGCGATTGGTGATCTGGCAGGGCAACGAGGTGGCGGGGATCCTGCAGCTGACCCAGGTGCTGGGACTCTTCTCGACCCACTCCCACGTACTGACGTTGCGTATCGCCCGCGCCGACACGCTACCCGCGCTGGAGGCGGTCGCCCGCGAACAACAACAGCTGACCCGTTCGCTGTTTGCCCAGGGTATCCACACCGCCTTTTTGATGAAGCTCATCGCCACCATCAACGAGCAACTGATCGCCAAGGCGTTTGCGCTGGTTATCCCGCCCGAGGTGCAAGAGAAGGTGTGTTTGCTGATGCTGGGCTCGGAGGGGCGTGGCGAGCAGATCCTCAAAACCGATCAGGACAATGCCCTGATCCTGCCGGAAGCGCTGCCGTGGCCCACCCAGGCAGCCGATCTGGCCGCATTCAGCGCGCTGTTGGAGCGCCTCGGCTATCCCCTCTGCCCGGGCCAAGTCATGGTGAACAATCCGGCGTGGGTAAAAACGGGCGATGAGTGGCAAAGCGCCATTGCCAGCGCCTGCACCACGGCCACTGAGGAGGAGCTGCTCTGGCTGGCCACCCTGGCTGACGCCCACCCCATCGCCGGAGATCGTCAACTCCATCTGCCTGTTGCCAGAGCGCTGCGCGAGCAGCTGGCCGAGCGGCGAGATCTGCTGGCAGAGATGGTGCGACCGGCGGTGGCCTTTCACGCCCCCCTTACCCTGTTTGGCCGGCTTGAGCAGCGCCCCGAAGGGCTTGATCTCAAACGCGGCGGCCTGTTCCCGCTGGTCCATGGCATCCGGATGCTGGCCCTTGAGGCAGGCATTCTGGAGACCTCAACCCTGGGGCGCATCGATGCGCTGGTAGCGGCCGAGCGGCTCAGCACCAGCTTTGGCACCAACCTGGCCGAAGCGTTTCGGCTCTTTATCCGGCTGAGGCTACGCAGCCAGCTCAAGGCAGGCAACAGCCGGGTACAGGTCAGCGAGCTTAGCCACAGCGAACGGGATCTGCTGCGTCAGGCTCTGCATCAGGTGAAGAAATTCCAGCAGTGGCTCACCTTGCACTTTCGTCTGAGACAGTAGCCATGTTGAGCCATCTTCGCCGCATCTGGTATGGCCGGGATTTCCGGCAAGGGGAGTTCGCCAGGCTATTCCTGCCCACTCCCGATGATGAGCTGGTCGCCCTCGATTTCGAGACCACCAGCCTTGATCCCGAGCAAGCCGAAATAGTCTCTATCGGTGCGGTGCGCATCCAGGGCAACCGGCTGCTGACCGGCGAGGCCCTCACCATCAAGGTGCAAGCGCCCGCCACACTGAGCGAGCAGTCGGTGGTGATCCACGGTCTGCGCCATCAGGATCTGCAACAGGGTATAACGCTGGAAGCCGCACTGCGCCTGCTGCTCGACTTTATAGGCCCACGCGAACTGGTGGGTTATCACATCGCCTATGACCTGCGTATTCTCAACCTCGCTTGCCGTAAATTGTGGGGGCTGACCTTGCCACAACGAGGCATAGAGGTGAGCCAGCTCTATCACGATCACCTCTATCGCCGCTATCCCGATGCTGCGATTGACCTCCACTTGAATGCCATCTGCAGCCACCTTGAGCTCCCATCCCTGCCAGCCCACGATGCCCTTGCCGATGCCACCACGGCCGCGCTCATCTACCTGCGCCTGACCTGTGGCTCGCCGCTCACTTATCCCAAAGTCTAATTGTCGACAAATAACATTTAATTCACATTTTGCTTACATGAGCAGATTGCCTGCTCGTCGGGGTTACCCCATCCACCGCTGACACTCATATGTCATGGAGAACTGCAATGGAACAGCAAAGCTATCTGAGGATCCAGCAAGATCCCACCTTCCAGGAGCTGGTCGCCAAGCGCCAGCGTTTTGCCTGGGCCCTCTCGGCTCTGATGCTGGGACTCTACCTGGCGTTTATCCTGCTCATCGCCTTTGATCCCGGTTGGCTCGGCACCCCGCTCAGCGAGGGGTCGACCATTACCCGTGGCATCCCGGTCGGAGTGGGGTTGATCCTCTCCTCTTTCGTGCTGACCGGCGTCTATGTGTTTCGCGCCAACGGCGAGTTTGACGAGCTGAACCAGAAGATCCTCAAGGGGGTGAAAAAATGAAAGGCAAACTCTTGTTGTTGGCCTCACTGGCCTCTTCACCCCTGCTGGCCGCCGATGCGATAAGTGGCGAGGTGCACCGCCAGCCCCTCAATATCTCGGCCATTCTGATGTTCGTGGTCTTCGTGGCCGCCACCCTGTTCATCACCTACTGGGCCTCCAAGCGCAACCGCTCGGCCTCTGACTACTATGCAGCGGGTGGCCGCATCACCGGCTTCCAGAATGGCCTGGCCATCGCCGGTGACTACATGTCTGCCGCCTCCTTCCTCGGGATCTCGGCGCTGGTCTACACCTCCGGCTACGATGGTCTCATCTACTCCATCGGCTTTCTGGTGGGCTGGCCCATCATTCTGTTCCTGATCGCAGAGCGGCTGCGCAACCTCGGCAAATATACCTTCGCCGACGTTGCCTCCTACCGCCTCAAGCAGACCGAGGTGCGCACCCTCTCCGCCTGCGGCTCGCTGGTGGTGGTCGCCCTCTACCTCATCGCCCAGATGGTCGGAGCCGGCAAACTGATCGAACTGCTGTTCGGCCTGCAATACCATGTGGCCGTGGTACTGGTCGGTATCCTGATGGTGCTCTACGTGCTGTTTGGCGGCATGCTGGCCACCACCTGGGTGCAGATCATCAAGGCAGTGATGCTGCTCTCCGGTGCCAGCTTCATGGCCATCATGGTGATGAAATCGGTCAACTTCGACATCGGCACCCTCTTTAGCGAAGCGGTGAAGGTACACGAGAAAGGGATCGCCATCATGAGCCCGGGTGGTCTGGTTGCTGACCCCATCTCCGCCATCTCGCTCGGTCTGGCACTGATGTTCGGCACCGCCGGCCTGCCTCACATCCTGATGCGTTTCTTCACCGTGAGCGATGCCAAGGAGGCGCGCAAGAGCGTCTTCTTCGCCACCGGCTTTATCGGTTACTTCTACATCCTCACCTTTATCATCGGCTTTGGCGCCATCCTGCTGGTCAGCACTAACCCGGCCTTCAAGGATGCCACCGGCGCCCTGCTGGGCGGCACCAACATGGCCGCGATCCATCTGGCCAATGCCGTGGGTGGCAGCCTGTTCCTCGGCTTCATCTCCGCCGTGGCGTTTGCCACCATCCTGGCGGTGGTAGCAGGCCTGACCCTGGCCGGTGCCTCTGCGGTCTCCCACGACCTCTACGCCAACGTCATCAAGCATGGCAAGGCCAACGAGGCGGACGAGCTGCGGGTCTCCAAGCTCACTACCGTGGTACTGGGTGTGGTCGCCATCGGCCTTGGCATCCTGTTCGAGAAGCAGAACATCGCCTTCATGGTGGGGCTGGCCTTCTCCATCGCTGCCAGCTGCAACTTCCCGGTACTGTTCCTCTCCATGTTCTGGTCACGCCTGACCACCCGAGGCGCCGTCTACGGTGGCTGGCTGGGGCTGGCGAGCGCAGTCACCCTGATGGTGCTGGGCCCGACCGTGTGGGTGAAGGTGCTGGGTCATGCCCAGGCCATCTTCCCCTACGAGTACCCGGCGCTCTTCTCCATGGCGCTGGCGTTTGTCGGGATCTGGTTCTTCTCCATCACCGACAGCTCCCAGAGCGCGGCTGACGAGCATGCCAAGTTCCTGCCGCAGTTCGTCCGCTCCCAGACCGGGCTGGGCGCCTCCGGTGCCACTTCCCACTAACGGGTAGCCATCACGCAAAAGCCGGCTTCATGCCGGCTTTTTTTATTACCCGTCAATCGGCTACGCGCCACGCTTGCACCGATCAAGATCACAGTTCTTGCTAAAACTTTTGGGGGATCTGTGCCATAATGCGCGCCATTTGACAGACAACCGGGACACATACCTTGTTAAGCAGCAACAACATCACCATGCAGTTCGGCGCCAAGCCGCTGTTTGAGAACATCAACGTCAAGTTTGGCGGCGGCAACCGCTATGGCCTTATCGGCGCCAACGGCTGTGGCAAGTCCACCTTCATGAAGATCCTCGGTGGTGATCTGGAGCCCACTGGCGGTAATGTGAGCCTGGACGTCAACGAGCGCATCGGTAAGCTGCGTCAGGATCAGTTCGCCTACGAAGAGATGCGCGTACTGGACGTGGTCATGATGGGCCACACCGAGCTGTGGGCAGCCATCGCCGAGCGCGATGCCATCTACGCCAACCTCGAAGCCACCGACGAAGACTACATGAAGGCCGCCGAGCTGGAAGGTCTGGTTGCCGAGTATGACGGCTACACCGCCGAAGCGCGCGCAGGCGAGCTGCTGCTGGGTGTCGGCATTCCGCTCGAGCAGCACAACGGTCCGATGAGCGAAGTGGCGCCGGGCTGGAAACTGCGGGTGCTGCTGGCACAGGCCCTCTTCTCCAACCCCGATATCCTGTTGCTGGACGAACCGACCAACAACCTGGACATCAACACCATTCGCTGGCTGGAGCAGGTGCTCAACGATCGTGAAAGCACCATGATCATCATCTCTCACGACCGTCACTTCCTGAACTCCGTCTGTACCCACATGGCGGATCTGGACTACGGCGAGCTGCGCGTCTACCCGGGCAACTACGACGACTACATGCTGGCCGCCACCCAGGCGCGCGAACGTCTGCTGGCCGACAACGCCAAGAAGAAGGCCCAGATCGCCGATCTGCAATCCTTCGTCTCCCGTTTCAGCGCCAACGCCTCCAAGTCTCGTCAGGCGACCTCCCGTCTCAAGCAGATCGACAAGATCAAGATTGAGGACGTCAAGGTCTCCAGCCGCCAGAACCCCTTCATCCGCTTCGAGCAGGACAAAAAGCTCTATCGCAACATCCTGGAAGTGGAAGGTGTATCCAAGGGTTATGGCGACGATCCCCTGTTCAAGGGCCTCAACATGATGATGGAAGTGGGCGAGAAGGTAGCCATCCTGGGTACCAACGGTATCGGTAAATCCACTCTGATCAAGACCCTTGTCGGCGCACTGGCTCCGGATACCGGCACCATCAAGTGGTCCGAGAACGCCCAGATCGGTTACTACGCTCAGGATCACGCCGAAGATTTCGACACCGATCTCAACGTGTTCGACTGGATGGCCCAGTGGAAACAGGAGAACGAAGACGAGCAGGCTGTACGCTCCATTCTGGGCCGTCTGCTCTTCTCTCAGGACGACATCAAGAAGCCGGTCAAGGTGCTCTCTGGTGGTGAACAGGGTCGCATGCTGTTCGGCAAGCTGATGATGCAGCGCCCCAACATCCTGATCATGGATGAGCCGACCAACCACCTGGACATGGAATCCATCGAATCCTTGAACATGGCGCTGGAGCTCTACCAGGGGACCCTGATCTTCGTCTCCCACGACCGCGAATTCGTCTCCTCTCTGGCGACCCGCATCCTGGAGCTGACCGAAGATGGCATCCGCGACTTCGGTGGTACCTACGAGGATTACCTGCGCACTCAGGGCGTGGTGTAACTCCCTACCCTGCACAAACTCGCAATGAGAAACCGGCACTTATGTGCCGGTTTTTTTGTGTCCCATGTTTATGGCGACTGATATGGCTTACGGCTGCGCAGCGATCACTGGGAGCAGGGCTTGATTATTCCACTCGCCCACAGATAAAAAAACGGCTCCATCAAGGAGCCGTTTTCACTGGATTGAACTGACGATTACTCGACAGTCGCTTCCACGCTGGTGAAGTACTCGATCTTGGCAGCTTTACGCAACTCGTCGATCAGAGACTTGTAATCCACTTGTGCTTTGCCCTGACCCAGCTGACCTTGCAGCATGGCAACCATCTTGGAAGGCTCGGCAGGTACGTTCACCTTGTCCAGCGCCACCACTACTCGGTCACCGTTGCTCTCGGCAACCAGAGCCACGCTCGGCTTGCCATCCTTGGGATGGGGCAGCGTGAAGGCTTCGGTAACCAGATTCTGATCCATCTCGCGATCGAAACGGGACACCCCTTTGTGGGTTTGTACCTTCAGACCCAGCGCAGCCAGATCGCCATCGATGCTCTTGCCAGCCTTGAGCTTGTCCAGCAGGCCCTGAGCCTTGCCACGGGCCACTTCACCGGCCTTGTCATGCTTGATGGCGGCAATCACCTGCTCTTTCACCTCGGCCAGCGGCTTGACCGCTTTGGGCTTGTGACCGGTGATGTGCAGCACCAGCGCCTTGCCGTCAGCCAGCTCGATCACGTCGGAGTTGGTGTTGTCATCGCGCAGCTGCTCGGAGAACGCCACGGAGAGCACCTTGGGATCGTTAAGCGGAGCAGGTGCAGAACCTTGGCTGAAGTAGTCGGAGGATTGCACCTTCAGACCCATGGCCTCGGCGGTCATGTCCAGCGAATCCGGGTTTTCGAAGCTGTTGTCAGCCATCTTCTGCTGCTCGGCAAAGAAGCGCTCTTTGGCCTTGTCGCTCTGCAGACGGTTGATGGTCTCTTCCTTCACATCGGCAAACGGCTTGGTCTGAGCAGGCTCAACACCCAGCAGCTTGATGATGTGGAAACCGAACGGGCTCTTGACGACGGCGGAGAGATCGCCCGCCTTGTTCAGGGCAAAGGCCGCCTTCTCGAAGGACGGATCCATCACCCCTTTCTCGAACCAGTCCAGTTCGCCGCCTTTTTTGGCGGAGAAGGTATCAGATGAGTCGGACTTGGCCAGCGCAGCGAAATCATCACCCGCCTTGGCTTTGGCCAACACGGCTTCTGCTTTCTGCTCGGCCGCTTTCTCATCTTTGCCAAACGGGATCAGGATATGGGCAACATGACGACGCTCGGGACGCTGGAACAGATCCTGATGCTGGTCGTAGTAATCTTGGGCATCCTGTTCGGTGACCTTGATATCCTTGGCGAGGTTGGTCGCATCCAGCAGCAAGTAGTCTACTTTCACCTGCTCGTCATTCATGAAGTGGGCGCCATTGGCCTTGTAGTACTGCTCCAGCTCGTTGTCTGAAACCTGTACGTCAGCCACATAGTTGGCAGCCGCCAGACGCACCAGACGCAGATCGCGAGTCTGGTTGTAGAGCTTGTCGAGCTGCTCCGCTTCACCCTTGAGGGAAAACTCGGTACCCAGCAAGGCACTCATCAGTTGTTGACGCACCATGTCCTGGCGCAGGGAATCGCGGAACATTTCGGGGGTCATGCCGGCACGACGGATCAGCTGCAGGTAGCGATCATTGTTGAACTTGCCGTTCTCGGCAAACTCGGGCATGGCAACGATGGCCTGCTTGATCTGCTCATCGCTGACCCGCAGACCCAGCTCGCGAGCCTTGCTGTCCAGCAACGCCTGATCGATCAGGCGATCCAGCACACCGCGGCGGAACTGTTTCATGTAATCGGGGTTCGCGGCCAGCTGGCTGAATGCCTCTCCCATCTGGGATTCCATGCGGGCGCGCTCGTTGCGGTAGGCGTTCTCCAGTGCGGCTGCACTGATATCTGTGCCGTTGACAGTGGCGGGGGCGGTACGGGCCGGACCATTCAGGTAACTACCTACACCAGCCAAAGCAAAGGAGAGGATGATCAGGCCCAAGATAACCTTGGCTACCTTGCCTTGCGCCCCTTCGCGTAGTTTATCCAACATCATGTTTGTACTTATGCTCCCGACTCGATGGGCGTAAATAATGAAAAGGCGCACCGATTGCGATGCGCCTTGGTCAATCAGTATGAGAGAGGACTCTCTAACCTGTCTGGTCTGCGACCAAGGACGGTAGCCGACATATCATCGGCGCCCGACTTAGTTGACCGCGTCTTTCAGGGCCTTACCGGCTTTGAAGGCAGGAACTTTACCAGCAGCGATTTCGATGGTCGCGCCAGTTTGCGGGTTACGGCCAGAACGGGCAGCACGCTCGCGTACAGCGAAAGTACCGAAACCAACCAGAGCAACCTGGTCACCCTCTTTCAGAGCTTCACCTACAGCGTCAATGAAGGCATCCAACGCACGGCCGGCAGCAGCCTTGGAGATATCAGCACCGTCTGCAATCTTGTCAATCAGTTGAGATTTATTCACTCTTATATTCCCCTTTTATCGAACACCGCTGCGGCGCTGATTTCCCTGGCCACAACAAGTGGAGGTTTTATAGCAAGCCTCCTGACCAGTTGCAAGTGACAATCTGGCGCAAACCCGCGCCACACAACGCATTGCGACTTATCACGAGAACCCGATCGGTGGTCAAGGCTACTTCCGTTATGGGATGCATGCAAGCCTTAACCACCCCCCGAATGCGCCAAATTTGCGGCGCATCAAAATTTACACGACAGAAACGCGCTCAAACCCTTGCGGATTGTCCTGCAACGCCAGTTCCAGCACCTCGTCTATCCAGCGAACGGGATAGATTTCAAGGTCTTGTTTGACGTTTGCCGGAATCTCCTCGAGGTCACGTTCGTTCTCTTTCGGGATCAGCACACGCTTGATACCACCACGGTGAGCAGCCAGCAGTTTCTCTTTGAGACCACCGATGGGCAGCACTTCACCACGCAAGGTGATTTCACCTGTCATGGCCACATCAGCACGAACCGGATTACCGGTCAAGCTGGAGACCAGCGCAGTACACATGGCGATACCGGCGCTCGGACCATCTTTCGGGGTCGCCCCTTCCGGTACGTGCACGTGAATGTCACGCTTCTCGTAGAAGTCAGCATTGATGCGCAGCTTCTCGGCACGGGCACGTACGACAGTCATGGCAGCCTGGATAGACTCCTGCATCACATCACCCAAAGAACCGGTGTAAGTGAGTTTGCCCTTGCCCGGCATGTTGGTGGTCTCGATGGTGAGCAGGTCGCCCCCCACCTCGGTTCACGCCAGACCACACACCTGACCAATCTGGTTCTGGTCGGTGGCCTTGCCGTAATCGAAGCGCTGCACCCCGAGGAACTCCTTGAGGTTCTCCTGGTTGACCTGAACATGCTTGATGCTCTTGTCCAGCAGAATGCGCTTGACCGCTTTGCGACAGATCTTGGAGATTTCACGCTCCAGACTCCGCACCCCCGCTTCACGGGTGTAGTAGCGGATCACCCCGACCAGTGCCGAATCCTCGATGGTGATCTCGGAGGCTTTCAGGCCGTTGCGCTGGATCTGCTTGGCAACCAGATGCTGCTTGGCAATGTTGAGCTTCTCGTCTTCGGTGTAACCGGAGAGACGGATCACTTCCATCCGGTCCAGCAACGGGCCCGGGATGTTCATGGAGTTGGAGGTGGCCACGAACATCACGTCCGACAGGTCATAATCCACTTCCAGATAGTGATCGTTGAAGCTGTTGTTCTGCTCGGGATCGAGTACCTCCAGCAGAGCGGAAGCGGGATCGCCACGCATGTCCGAGCTCATCTTGTCGATTTCGTCGAGCAGGAACAGCGGGTTCTTCACGCCAACTTTCGCCATCTTCTGGATGAGCTTGCCGGGCATGGAACCGATGTAGGTACGACGGTGTCCGCGGATCTCCGCTTCGTCACGCACCCCACCGAGGGCCATCCGCACATATTTGCGGCCGGTCGCCTTGGCGATGGATTGGCCCAGCGAGGTCTTGCCCACACCGGGAGGGCCAACCAGACAGAGGATGGGGCCCTTGAGCTTGTTCACCCGCGCCTGCACCGCCAGATATTCGAGGATGCGATCCTTGACCTTCTCAAGGCCATAGTGATCGGCATCCAGCACCTCTTGCGCCTTGCCCAGGTCTTTCTTGACCTTGGAGCGCGCCTTCCACGGCACCTGTACCATCCAGTCCACATAGCTGCGAACCACGGTAGCCTCGGCAGACATGGGAGACATCATCTTCAGCTTGGCAAGCTCGGCCTGGGCCTTTTCGCGAGCATCTTCCGGCATGCCAGCCTCTTCAATCTTGCGATTGAGGGCTTCAAACTCATCCGGGCTATCTTCCAGCTCACCCAGCTCTTTCTGGATGGCCTTCATCTGCTCGTTGAGGTAATACTCGCGCTGGCTCTTTTCCATCTGCTTCTTGACGCGAGTACGGATGCGCTTCTCAACCTGCAGCAGGTCAATCTCCGACTCCATCATCGCCATCAGGAATTCGATGCGCTCGGAGACAGAGACAATCTCCAGCACCTTCTGCTTGTCTTCCAGCTTGAGCGGCATGTGAGCGGCCATGGTATCGGCCAGACGCGCAGCATCGTCGATCGCCGAAATCGAGGTGAGCACCTCGGGCGGGATCTTCTTGTTGAGCTTGATGTAACCTTCAAACTGGCCGATGGCGGAGCGAACCAGAACTTCCTGATCCTTGTCGTCAATGGCCTTGGAGGAGATGTACTGGGCCTCGCAGACAAAGAAGTCCTTGTCGTCGATCATCCGCTCCAGGCGAGCACGCTGCCCACCCTCTACCAGCACCTTGACGGTGCCATCCGGCAGTTTGAGCATCTGCAGAATATTGGCCACTGTCCCGACGGTGAAGATCTCCTCCACGGTCGGCTCATCGGTTGACGCATCCTTCTGGGCCACCAGCAGAACTTTCTTGTCCTGCTCCATGGCCGCTTCCAGACAGCGAATGGATTTTTCCCGCCCCACAAAGAGTGGAATGACCATGTGGGGATAAACCACCACGTCACGAAGAGGCAGGACGGGAATCTCGATGCGTTCTGAACGCTCTAGGTTCATATATGTCCTCTCGGCTTGTTATACCGTTGGCAAAGCGCTTGGCTGAGTATATGGGGGCGCTCCAACGAGATTCAATCGTCTAAACCGCAAAAAGCATGAAAGGGGCAAAAAGCCCCTTCCATTTGATTAAAAATCAGACTGTTACTCTGATGCGGCAGCTTGAGTCTCGGGATTTTCGTAGATCATCAAGGGCGCGGAGTCCCCTTTGATCACGGTCTCGTCGATCACCACCTTGCTGACCCCTTCCAGAGAAGGCAGGTCATACATGGTATCGAGCAACACAGCTTCCACGATGGAACGCAGACCACGAGCACCGGTTTTACGCTCCATCGCCTTGCGGGCAATGGCGTGCAGCGCATCCTCACGGAACTCCAGCTCAACCCCTTCCAGATCGAACAGCGCGGCATACTGCTTGGTCAGCGCGTTTTTCGGCTCTTGCAGGATCTGGATGAGCGCAGCCTCGTCCAGTTCGGTCAGGGTCGCCACTACCGGCAGACGGCCGATAAACTCGGGGATCAGACCGTACTTGATCAGATCTTCCGGCTCTACCTTGGCGAAGGTTTCGCTCAAGGAAGCCTTGGCATCCTTGGACTTCACCTCGGCACCAAAACCGATACCGGTTCCCTTGACGGAACGCTGCTCAATCACCTTGTCCAGACCGGCAAAGGCACCACCACAAATGAAGAGGATCTTGGAGGTATCAACCTGCAAGAACTCTTGCTGCGGATGCTTGCGACCACCTTGCGGCGGCACGGAAGCGATGGTCCCTTCGATCAGCTTGAGCAGGGCCTGCTGCACCCCTTCCCCGGAGACATCGCGGGTAATGGAGGGGTTGTCCGACTTGCGGGAGATCTTGTCGATCTCGTCGATGTAGACGATGCCACGCTGGGCCTTCTCCACGTCGTAGTCGCACTTTTGCAGCAGCTTCTGGATGATGTTCTCCACGTCCTCGCCCACATAACCGGCTTCGGTCAGGGTGGTCGCATCGGCCATGGTGAACGGCACATCCAGCAGGCGAGCCAGGGTCTCGGCCAGCAGGGTCTTGCCGCTACCGGTCGGACCAATCAGCAGGATGTTGGACTTGCCCAGCTCCACACCACTGTTTTCGCCGCTGTTGCGCAGGCGCTTGTAGTGGTTGTAGACGGCAACGGCCAACACCTTCTTGGCGTACTCCTGCCCGATCACATAGTCATCGAGATGAGCGCGGATCTGATGAGGGGTCGGCAGCTCGTTACCATCGCGCTTGGGAGAGATCTCGCGGATCTCCTCGCGGATGATGTCGTTGCACAGCTCGACACACTCATCACATATGTAGACGGAAGGGCCAGCGATCAGCTTACGCACTTCATGCTGGCTTTTGCCGCAAAAAGAGCAGTAGAGCAGCTTATCACCCTCACCCTTGCGTTTTTCTGTCATTCAGCAACCTCGTTTTATCAATAGAGGATGGGTCGGCCTGTTGAGTTTACAACAGACCGGGACACCCTGCTCAGCCGCGCTGAGTCAAGACACCGTCGACCAGACCGTAAGCGACTGCCTGCTCGGCAGACATGAAGTTGTCGCGGTCGGTGTCGCGTTCGATGGTAGCCATATCCTGACCGGTATGGAAAGCCAAACGCTCGTTCAGGGTATTTTTGATCTTCAGTATCTCCTGGGCGTGGATCTGGATATCAGATGCCTGGCCCTGGAAACCGCCCAGCGGCTGGTGGATCATCACCCGGGCATTGGGCAGGCAGAAACGCTTGCCCTTGGCACCGCCAGCCAGCAGGAAGGCGCCCATGGAGCAGGCCTGCCCCATGCAGACGGTGCTCACGTCCGGCTTGATGAACTGCATGGTGTCATATATGGACATGCCGGCAGTCACGGAGCCGCCCGGAGAGTTGATGTAGATGTAGATGTCCTTGTCCGGATTCTCGGACTCGAGGAACAGCAACTGGGCAACCACCAGATTGGCCATGTGATCTTCAACCTGACCGGTCAGGAAGATCACCCGCTCTTTCAGCAGACGGGAGTAAATATCGTAGGAACGCTCACCCTTGGCAGTCTGTTCGACCACGATGGGGACCAGCGCATTGCTGGGAGAATCGGTCACATCGTTATAGTTCTTGTACATAAGGCATTGTCCCTAAAATAAAATGGCCCGAGTGGAGATCACACGAGCCATTATACTTAACAGTCTTGACCTTAAGTCAAATGTTCTTAGGCAGCGGCGCCAGACTTGTTGATCACTTCGTCAAAGGCAACTTCTTTTTCGGTCACTTGCGCTTTGGAGAGAATCAGGTCGATAGCTTGATCTTCGATGGCCAGGTTACGAACGCCGTTCAGCATCTGTTCGTTCTTCTGGTAGTACTCGATCACTTCTTTCGGATCTTCGTACGCAGTCGCCATGGATTCGATGATGCTGGTCACGCGAGCATCGTCAGCCTTGATTTCGTTGGTGCGGATCACGTCGCCCAGCAGCAGACCTACGCGTACACGACGCTCGGCCTGAGCCTGGAACAGCTCAGCCGGCAGCTCCGGAGCGTTGCCGCCCTGGAAACCACCGAAGCGCTGCAGAGCCTGCTGGCGCAGCGCGTCGATCTCTTGCGCAACGGCAGCTTTCGGCAGATCGATTTGGTTGGCTTCAACCAGACCATTCAGAACCTGCTCTTTCACGCTGTTTTTCAGGGCTTGAGCCAGTTCGCGCTCCATGTTCTTGCGCACTTCGGCTTTCAGCTCTTCAACGGAACCGCTCTCGATGCCGAAACGCTTGACGAACTCTTCGGTCAGCTCGGGCAGGATCTGCTCTTCAACCTTGTTCAGCTTGGAAGCGAACTTGGCCGCTTTGCCTTTCAGGTTTTCAGCGTGGTAGTCAGCCGGGAAGGTCACTTCGATGGTGAACTCGTCGCCCGCTTTCTTGCCCAGAATGGCATCTTCGAAGCCAGGGATCATGCGGCCGGCACCCAGTACCAGGTTGAAACCTTCAGCCTTGCCACCTTCGAACTCTTCACCGTCGATGGAACCGACGAAGTCCATGGTCACACGCATGCCGTTGGCAGCAGCCACGTCAGCTTCAGCCCAGGTAGCGTGCTGCTTGCGCAGGGTGTCGATCATGTTGGCCAGATCTTCGTCCTTCACGGTAGCAACCGGCTTCTCAACCTTGATGCTCTCCAGACCGGCAACTTCGAACTCCGGGTACACTTCGAAAGTGGCGGTGAATTCGAAATCTTCGCCTTCTTTGATCTCTTTCGGATCCATGGTCGGCGCGCCAGCCGGGCTCAGTTTGTTTTCGATGATGGCTTTGATGAAGTTGTTCTGCATCATTTCATCGGCAACACGGGCGTGAGCCATGGCACCAAACATCTTCTTGATGATGGCAACCGGAGCCTTGCCAGGACGGAAACCGTCGATGCGACGGGTTTTGGCCAGGCCGTTCAATTCTTTGCGCACAGCGGCGTCTACGGTAGCAGCCGGTACAGTGATGGTAAGACGGCGTTCCAGACCCTGGGTTGTCTCTACAGAAACTTGCATTCTTCTACCTCGTTCAACTCAGCACTGTGTGCTGACCCTTTATTGCCTCCGGGCAAAGCCGGAGTCTTCCTGTTTATAAAGACAACAATATGTCTTTGTGATGAGAAAATATGACGCGGCATTATAGCGGCGCACTCTGGTCGAGTCGAGCCACACAACCCCCACATTGGGCGCCGCAGAGGCACAATTCGTGCAAAAGTGCTCTTTATATGGGGAGTTGCAGCCCGAACTTCAACAGGCATTGCGCAATATTTTTGCGCTTGCTCACCTTTTCTGTGCAAATTTGCCTGAAACGCCGATCTATTGGTCAATATCCGGCAACTGGATACCCGCTGCCCATAGGTGGTATCACGACCCGGGTTGTCCAGCCCGATGAATCCGGGCCAATCAATCGTTGCGTCCCCTGCCCTCCCTCGTTATGGTGGCAACCAACTTGATAAGTCTGGAGTATCCCACATGGCCTTTTTCCGCTTCTTGTTCAATCTGCTCTGGTTTGTACTGGGAGGTGTCTTTATGGGCCTGGCCTGGTGGCTGGCCGGTCTGCTCTGCTTTATCTCGCTGGTCGGCATCCCCTGGGGGCGCGCCTGCTTCGTCATCGGCACCTTCACCTTCTTCCCTTTCGGCAAGCAGGCGGTCAGTCGCAAGGCGATGACGGGTCAAGGTGATATCGGCACCGGCACCCTCGGGCTGATTGGCAATATCATCTGGTTCGTGCTGATCGGGATCTGGCTGGCCATCGGCCACATTGCCTCGGCGCTTGCCTGCTTCATCACCATCGTCGGCATCCCGTTTGGCATCCAGCACCTCAAGCTGGCCATCATCAGTCTGGCCCCCATCGGCCAGATGATCGTGACCAATCAGGAAGCCGAATCAGGCCGCTATATCCGCTGAGCGGGTTAAAAATCGGATGGCAGGCGGTGCCTGTATTGCAAAAAAAGGGCAGACTAAGGTCTGCCCTTTGTCATTGCATCCATTCGAGGCATCCCATGCTCCCCAGCCACTTTTTTGCCAATCTCGCCCGCATGAAGCTCATCTACCGCTGGCCACTGATGCGCAACATCCAACCGGAGAACATCGCCGAGCACAGCCTGCAGGTCGCCATGGTGGCCCATGCTCTGGCCATCATCAAAAACCGGCTCTTTGGCGGCACTGTGAATGCCGACCGCGCCGCCGTGATGGCGCTCTACCACGACAGCAGCGAGGTGCTGACCGGCGATCTGCCCACCCCGGTCAAATACTTCAACCCCGAGATCGCCCGTGAGTACAAGAAGATAGAGCTGGCCGCCGAGCAGCGCCTGCTTGGCATGCTGCCGCCGGAACTGGTGGAGGACTTTCGCCCGCTGCTCGATTCGGCAGCCCAGGATGGCGAGCTGGCCAGACTGGTCAAGGATGCCGACACCCTCTGCGCCTATACCAAGTGTCTGGAGGAGATCAACGCCGGCAACCGGGAGTTTGAACCGGCTCGCAAACGCCTCGAGGCGATGCTGGCTGCGCGGATGAGCGAGGAGATGCGCTACTTTATCGACACCTTCGTAGCGAGCTTCTCCCTGCCGCTCGATGAGCTTAACGCCCACTAAGTCCGCTCACCACATCGACACACAGACAGAAAAACAGAAGAGCCCGCCGGTTTAACACCGGCGGGCTCTTCGTCTTTATCAGCGGATCAGATGCAGCGCATCAGTGGCCCAGCTCGCGAGACGGCACCAGACCGCTCGCCCGCCAAGCGGGATAGAGGGTCGCAACCAGACTCATCAGGATGGCCGCCCCCGTCACGATAAGCAGATCCTGCATATGCAGCTCGGTCGGCAGGAAGTCGATAAAGTAGATATCCGGATTGAGGAAGCGGTGGCCAATGAGCTTCTCGATAACACCCAGGATCTGGGTCAGCTTGCTGGAGAGCAGGCCCCCCAGCAGCGCACCGAGCAGGGCACCGGCCACGCCGTTGACCATCCCTTGAATGACGAAGGTAAGCCGGATCTGACCCGGGCTCGCCCCCATGGTTTTCAGGATGGCGATCTCGCTGCGCTTCTCGTTCACCGCCATCACCAGGGTGGAGACGATATTGAAGCAGGCCACTGCCACCACCATCAGCATCACCACATACATGACGGTACGCACCATCTGGATGTCCTGATAGAGGTAACCCTGGCTGTTCATCCAGCTGCGGATATAGACGTGATGAGGGAAGCGCTGGGCCGCCGCGACCGTGATGGACTGCGCCTTGAGCACATCGCTCACCCGCAGGCTGAAGCCCTCCACATCGCTGCCCATGCCGGTGATCGCTTGCGCATCGGTCAGGTGCATGAAACCGAGCAGGCCATCGAGCTGGCCGCCGATCTCCAGCAACCCGACCACGGTCAGGGTTTCCCGGCGGGGATTCTTGATCCCCGTCTGATCGCCCCCTTGCGGCAACAGCAGGGCAAGGGTGTCGCCAACTTTCACCCCCAGCTTGTCGGCGATGGTCTTGCCGAGGATCACCCCCCGCTCGCCGGGCTGCAGCTCACGCAGGCCACGGCCCGTCATGTATTTGCCGGCATCGGAGAGATTGGCCTCCAGATCGGGCAGCACGGCACGCAGCTGAACCCCCTTGAGGGCGGAGCCGTGCTCCAGCAAACCGTTGAGACGAATGACGGGGGCGGCAGCTTCCACCCCGGGCTGCGCCAGCAGGTAGTCGCGCAGACGCGGCCAATCCGGCAACGGCCGCTCGACAGCATCCAGCTCCCCTTGCGGCACCACAGAGAGCACCCGGTCTTTCAGTTCACGCTCGAAACCGTTCATGGCGGAGAGGCCCAAAATCAACGCCATCACCCCGAGGGCGATACCGATCAGGGAAGAAGCGGAAATAAAGGCGATAAACCCGTTGCGACGACGGGAGCGGCTATAGCGCAGGCCCAGAAAGAGGGGCAGCGGTTTGAACATCAGGCAACCTCCGCCATCACGCCGCTCACCAGCGTAACCCGACGATGGAGCTTGGCCGCCAGACTCAAATCATGGGTGACCACCACAAACGCAGTGCCCAACTCGCGGTTGAGCTCGCACAGCAGCTCGTAGACGGCGGTAGCACTGGCGTGATCCAGGTTACCGGTCGGCTCGTCCGCCAGCACCAGACTCGGTTCGTTGACCAGCGCACGGGCAATCGCCACCCGCTGGCGCTCGCCACCGGAGAGCTCGGACGGTCTGTGGTTGAGACGGTGGGAGAGCCCTACCCGCCCCAGCATCCGGGTCGCCTTCTCGGTAGCGACCGCTACCGATTCACCGGCGATCAGCAGCGGCATGGCCGCATTTTCCAGCGCACTGAACTCGGAGAGCAGGTGGTGGAACTGATAGACGAAACCCAGCTCCTGATTGCGAAAACGGGCCTGGGTACGGCTATCCCAATGGTGAATATCCTCCCCCTTGAACAGCACGGCGCCGCTGGAGGGGTTATCGAGCGCCCCCATCAGGTGCAGCAGGGTGGTCTTGCCGGAGCCCGAGCTCCCCACTACCGCCAGCATCTCGCCCGGTGCGACGCTCAAATCGATCCCCTTGAGTACCTGGGTCTCCAGCTCGCCCTCTTTGTAGACATGGTTGAGGGCCTGGCAACGCAGCAGAGGCTCACGGGATACGGCTTCATTCATAAAGGGGGCTCCACTTGCTCCAGTAATCGCACCAGAGGTAACAACAGAAGATGAATTATTCATAACGCAGCGCCTCCGCCGGCTTCACGCGCGCCGCGCGGGCTGCTGGATAAAGGGTGGCGCTGAAGCTGAGCAGCACGGCGCCCAGCAAAATGGTGACAACCTGGGCTGGCTCGACGATCACCGGCAAGCCGCTCCCGCCCGCAGCCATATAGAGGTTGAGCCCCACCGCGTTGAGCAGCGGGTTGAGGCCGAGGGTCAGGCCAAGCCCCGCCAGCGCACCAAACAGGGAGCCAATCACCCCGCTGGAAGCACCGAGCACCATGAAGATTTTGACAATCCCCGACTCGCTCATGCCCATGGTGCGCAGGATGGCCACTTCGCCCTCCTTGTCCGTCACCACCATGACCAGCGCGGAGAGGATGTTGAAGGTCGCAACGGCGATGATCAGTACCAGCATCAGCCCCATCATCCGCTTCTCCATTGCGACCGCCTGGAACAGCTCGCCCCGCTCACGGCGCCAATCCTGCCACAGCAGCCCATCGGGCAGCGGCGTCTTGATCACCTGATCAGCAGCAAACGGATCATCGAGCCAGAGGCGAATACCACCGACGGTTTCTGTCGGCAGCCGCAGCAGACGCTGGGCATCCCCCAGCGCAATGAACGCAATCTGGTTATCCACATCGGCACCCACTCCGAAGATACCGGAGACGGTAAAGAGGCGCTGGGCCGGCACCCGGCCAAAGGGGGTAAAGCGGGAGCCTTCGGTCAGGATCAGACGAACCTGATCGCCGATGGTGACATTGAGGCGACGCGCCACCCCCTGCCCCAGCACGATGCGGTAGTGACCGGCCTGCAAGGTATCGAGGCGCCCCCCCAGCATCTGGGAGTGCAGGATGTCATCCTTGGGCCAGAGGGCAGGATCGATCCCCTGCACGCTGACGCCGGTGAGCTGACCGGGGCTTTGCAGCATCCCTTCGCTGTCGAGCATGGGAGCCGTGGCCACCACATGAGGCAGCCTGGCCAGGTCCGGCAGCCCTTGCGGCGCGGCATCAATGCGGCCAGCCTCGTTGGTAACCACCACATGGGGGATCACCCCGAGGATGCGCCCCTTGAGCTGGCCTTCGAAACCGTTCATCACCGAAATGACCACCATCAGGGCCGCGACCCCGATAGCAATGCCGAAGGTGGAGAACAGGGAGATAAATGAGACGAAGCGGTTGCTGCGCTTCGAGCCTGCATAACGCAGGCCGATGGCCAGCGAAAGGGGCTGAAAAAGTCCGGTCTTCAAGGATATCTACGTTGCCAACAAAATAAGATACCTGATAATAAAGGGAAACCGTCCATGACAACAAGGGATAGCCTCCATGCAGGAACAGTTCTTCAGCGTTACTCATGCCATGCCGGTCAATGTGATCCCCATGCCGGCAGACTTCCATCTCCCTTCGCTCACGGAGCTGGACGCTGAGCTGCCGGAGCCTTTTCGCATCTCCTCGGCCATCACCTCCATCGACATGGTGACCAGCCGGCTGCTGCGCAATCAGAACGAATCGATGCACGACCTGGTCGAGATCGTCAATCAGCAGTCGCGCAAGATCGACATGATCATGGGCTATGTGCTCTCCATGCAGGATCACCCCGAGCAGCGCTTCCACACCCTGCGCTTTGGCGCTGGCGAACTCACCTACCTGCACCCCTATCATGGCCACGGGGATGCACCGCATCCGCACCAGATAGTGCGCCTCAAGATCTTCCTGCGCGAAGAGGCTGCCGCCATCTACTGCTATGGCCAGGTCAGGGAGGTCACCCCGGGCGAGCATGGCACCCATGTGGTGCTCGACTATGTGCGGATCCGTGAAGATGACCGTGAACTGCTGGTACGTGCCAGCCTCCATGTGCAATCCAAACAGCTCAAACTGCGTGCCCAAGAGCGCCAACAACGTTAAAAGAATCGAACGATGCCAATGACACTCCCCGCCTTGCCCGCCAAAGCGGGCCAAAAGATCACGCTCGGCCAACTGGTCGGCAGCAGCCTCTCGCTCATCGCCGCTCGCCTCATTACACAAAACAAGGGGCCCGTGCTGCTGCTCACTGCAGACACCCCGAGCGCTCTGCGCCTCGAGCAGGAACTGCAATACCTGCTGGCCGACAAGGGCTGCCCGGTACTGCTGTTCCCGGATTGGGAGACGCTGCCCTATGACACCTTCTCCCCCCATCAGGACATCATCTCCCAGCGGCTCGAGACCCTCTACAAGCTGCCGCAGATGAGCAGTGGCGTACTGATCGTCCCCGTCTCGACCCTGATGCTGCGTTGTGCACCGCGCGCCTATCTCGACAAATACAGCCTGATGGTGAAAAGCGGCCAGCGCCTCAACCTGCAACAGCTGCGCGGGCGCCTAGCCGAAGCGGGTTACGTGGCGGTGGATCAGGTGCTGGAGCACGGCGAGTTTGCCGCCCGTGGCTCCCTGCTTGACCTCTTCCCCATGGGCAGCAGCAGCCCCTATCGCATCGACTTCTTCGACGATGAAGTGGACTCCATCCGCCCGTTCGATCCGGAGACCCAGCGCTCCAGTGAGCCGGTCAAGAGCGTCAGCCTGCTGCCAGCCCGGGAGTTTCCGACCGATGAGGGGGCCATCGAGCTGTTTCGCGGCCACTATCGTGAGCAGTTCGAGATCTCCCGAGCCGAGGGCTCCGTCTATCAGGAGGTGAGCAAGGGGCGCTGGCCTGCCGGCATCGAGTATTATCTGCCGCTCTTCTTCGACCAGACGGCCTGCCTGTTTGACTACCTGCCGGCAGAGACCCTGCTGCTCACCGTGGGGGATATCTACCCCGCCGCCCAGCGCTTCTGGAACGACATCGAGCAACGCTACGAGGACAGGCGCTGGGACAATACCCGTCCCCTGCTCCCCCCGGCCCAGCTCTACCTGCCGGTGGAGCAGCTCTTTGCCGCCCTGGGTAACTACGGTGCAGTCAGGTTGCAGGAGGGGCCGACCGCCGGCGATGCGGGACAACACGATATGCCGGCAAGCACGCTGCCGGACCTGCAACTCGACCACAGCAAGGAGCAGCCGCTGCTGGCGCTCAACCAGTTCCTGCAAGGCTTTGCCGGTCGTACCCTGTTTGCGGTGGAGTCCGAGGGTCGGCGCGAAGTGCTGGGCGAGCTGCTGGCCCGCATCGCGCTGCAACCCAAGGAGTTCCCCTCCCTCGACGCCTTTATGGCGAGCCAGGATCGCCACGGCCTGCTGGTTGCACCGCTCGAGCGCGGTTTCCTGTGGCAAGAGGCCGGAGCTGATGCCAGTAATCAGCCACTGGCCCTGATCACCGAGACCGAGCTGCTGGGTGGCAAGGTTCGCAGCAAGCGGGCACGGGAGAAGAGCAAAAACTTAAGCTCCGATGCGGTGATCAGAAACCTCGGCGAGCTGACCCAGGGCCAGCCGGTGGTGCACCTCGATCACGGGGTCGGCCGCTATCTGGGGCTTGAAACCATCGACGCCGGTGGCCTGCCCACCGAGTTTTTGACCCTCGAATATGCCGGCGGCGACAAACTGTTCGTGCCGGTTACCAGTTTGCACCTTATCAGCCGCTACACCGGCTCTGACAACCCGCCCAGCCACAAGCTCGGCGGCGAGGCCTGGAGCAAGGCGCGGCGCAAGGCGGCGGAAAAAGTGCGCGACGTGGCGGCCGAGCTGCTCGATGTCTACGCCCACCGCGCCGCTCGCGCCGGCTTTGCCTTCAAACACGACCGCGAGGCCTATCGCCAGTTTGCCGCCGGCTTCCCGTTCGAGGAGACCGAGGATCAGCTCAACGCCATCAATGCGGTGCTGGGGGACATGTGTCAGGCCAAGAGCATGGATCGGCTGGTGTGCGGCGACGTAGGCTTTGGCAAGACCGAGGTGGCGATGCGTGCAGCATTTGTGGCAGTCCATGGCGGCAAACAGGTTGCCGTGCTGGTGCCCACCACCCTGCTCGCCCAGCAGCACTACGACAACTTCCGCGACCGCTTCGCCAACTGGCCGGTGCGGGTCGAAGTACTGAGCCGCTTCCGCTCTGCCAAGGAGCAAAACAGCGTCATGCAGGAGCTGGCCGAGGGCAAGGTGGATATCATCATCGGCACCCACAAGCTGCTCGGCTCCGAACTCACCTTCAAGGATCTGGGGCTGCTCATCGTCGATGAAGAGCACAGATTCGGGGTGCGCCAGAAGGAGAAGATCAAGGCGCTGCGGGCCGACGTGGATATCCTCACCCTCACCGCCACCCCCATTCCGCGCACCCTCAACATGGCGATGTCGGGCATGCGGGATCTCTCCATCATCGCCACCCCGCCCGCCAAGCGGCTCGCCATCAAGACCTTCGTGCGCCAGCACGAACCGGCGGTGGTGCGCGAGGCGGTGCTGCGGGAATTGAAGCGTGGCGGGCAGGTCTACTACCTGCACAACGACGTGGAGAGTATCGAGAAGTGCGCGGCAGACCTTGCCGAACTGGTACCGGAGGCGCGCATCGGCATCGCCCACGGCCAGATGCGCGAGCGCGAGCTTGAGCGAGTGATGTCGGACTTCTACCACCAGCGCTTCAACCTCTTGGTCTGCACCACCATCATCGAGACCGGCATCGATGTACCGAGCGCCAACACCATCATCATGGATCGGGCGGATCACCTCGGTCTGGCCCAGCTGCACCAGCTGCGGGGCCGGGTTGGCCGCTCCCACCATCAGGCCTATGCCTACCTGCTCACCCCCCATCCCAAGCTGATGACCAAGGATGCGGCCAAGCGGCTGGAGGCGATCGCCTCGCTTGAAGATCTCGGCGCCGGCTTTGCGCTGGCCACCCACGATCTGGAGATCCGTGGCGCAGGCGAGCTGCTTGGCGACGATCAGAGCGGCCAGATCGAATCGGTCGGCTTCACCCTCTACATGGAGATGCTGGAGCAGGCGGTCGAGGCGCTGAAATCGGGCAAGGAGCCGTCGCTGGAGCAACTGATGAGCCAGCACACCGAGGTGGAGCTGCGCCTGCCAGCGCTCTTGCCGGACGACTACATCCCGGACGTCAACATGCGCCTCTCCATGTACAAGCGAATTGCGAGCGCGGCGGACGAGCAGGAGCTGCGCGAACTCAAAGTGGAGCTGATCGACCGCTTCGGCCTCTTGCCGGAGGCAACCAAAACCCTGCTGGAGCTGGCGGCCTTCCGTCAGCGCGCTACCGCCCTTGGCATTCGCCGGGTGGAGATGAGCGAGCGCGGTGGCTATCTCGACTTCACCCAGGAGACCAAGGTCAATCCGACCTATCTGGTCAAGCTCCTCTCCGAGCAGCCGCGCATCTACAAGATGGACGGGCCGACCCGGCTGCGCTTCCAGGTGCCGACTCAGGACAGAGCCATGCGCCTCAAGCTGGTGGATGGCTTGCTGGCGGATCTTGCCAGTCACAGCCAGTAACGGCTGCAAGTACCAAAACAAAACGGGAGCCGCAAGGGCTCCCGTTTTTTATTCACTCGCGATAAATCAGAGAATTACCCCTGACTGGCCGGGTCCTCGTGGGAGGAGAATTCGCGCATAAAGGCCTCTGCCCGCTCCACCATCTTGGTAGAACCGACGAAGTAGGGGGTGCGCTGGTGCAACGCGGTGGGCTGGATATCCATGATGCGGTTGAAACCGTCAGAGGCCTTGCCGCCTGCCTGCTCCACCAGAAACGCCATCGGGTTGCACTCATAGAGCAGGCGCAGCTTGCCGTTCGGCGAGTTGGTGCCGGACGGATAGATGTAGATGCCACCCTTGAGCAGGTTGCGATGGAAATCGGAAACCAGCGAACCGATATAGCGGGAGGTGTAGGGTCTGTGGGTCGCTTCATCCCGCTCCTGGCAATATTTGAGGTACTTCTTCACCCCGTCCGGGAACTTGATGTAGTTGCCCTCGTTGATGGAGTAGATCTTTCCCTCTTCCGGAATGCGAATGTTCTCGTGGGAGAGGCAGAAGCAGCCGATGGAGGGGTCATAGGTAAAGCCGTTTACGCCAAAGCCGGTGGTGTAGACCAGCATGGTGGAGGAGCCGTAAACCACGTAACCGGCCGCGACCTGACGGTTGCCCGGCTGCAGGAAATCCTCGAGGGTGACGGGGGAGCCCTGCGGACTGACCCGACGATAGATGGAGAAGATGGTTCCGACCGAGACGTTGACGTCGATATTGGAAGAGCCGTCGAGGGGGTCTATCAGCACCACGTATTTGGAATTTTTGGAAAGCGGCGAGTCAAAGGCGACGAAGTCCTCCTCCTCCTCGGAGGCCATGCCGCACACCTCACCGCGCGCCTCCAGCGCAGCCTTGAAGCGCTCGTTGGCGTAGACGTCCAGCTTCTGCTGCACCTCACCCTGCACGTTTTCAGCCCCCATGGAGCCGATGATATCGGCCAGCCCGGCCTTGTTGATCTCCCGGTTCACCACCTTGGCGGCAAGGCGGATTGAGCTCAGCAGCGAGGTCAGTTCGCCGGTCGCGGTAGGGTAATCAGCCTGCTTTTTGACGATGAACTCGCCCATGGTGATCATGTTTCGCATTTTTGGTCCTTTAAGAGCGTTTCCGTTGGCGTTGAAAACGTTTGCAAGCATCGACAAAAAAAGAGCCGATCCTCGGCCGTGTTGTTTTGTAACTTAATGTAACGTCTGTTTTTTGTTTTTGCAGCGAATTAAGCGGGCTAATAAAACGGCAATTTGAACCCGATTTGTACTCGTCCCAGTCATAAAAAGGGGGCCATACGGTAACTTTCAGCCTCTTATTTTGCGCCAAAAAACGGCGCCAAACAGCGACCTTGCTGACATTTCCCCCTCTTTGGCCTGTCGTTTCGCCCACCAGATACGGGTGGCCTCTCCCCTATTGAGTTCCAAACGCCAATCACGCACACTCGTTTTCCGTTGGAAGCAAAAACATAAGGATTATCAATGAACAAGACTATCATTGCCGGCACGGTAGCCGGATTGCTCTCCCTGCCCGTCTGGGCTGCCGAAGTGCCGGCAGGCACCAAGCTACTGCCCCCGGAGCAACAGATCTTTGTCACCAATATCAGCACCGAGCCCACCACCATAGACCCGCAACTGGTGGAAGAGACCGCCGGTAGTGCCATCGTCAACGATCTGTTCGAAGGTCTCTATGTGCTGGATGCCAGCGGCAAGACCCAGCCTGCTGGCGCGCTCAGCTATGAGCTCGACAGCACCGGCACCGTCTACACCTTCAAGCTGAGGCCGGAGGCCAAGTGGTCAAACGGCGAGCCAGTCACTGCCGCCGACTATGTCTACGGCTGGCAGCGGGCGGCCAATCCCAAGACCGCTTCCAACTACGCCTGGTTTATCGAATTGATGGGTATCGCCAATGCCAGTGAGGTGATTCAGGGCAAGAAGAGCCCCGATGCACTGGGGGTCAAGGCGCTGGATGAACATACCCTGCAGGTGACCCTGAAAAAACCGGTTCCCTTCTTCCTGAAGACGCTGGCGCACTACACCACCTTCCCGGCCCCCAAAGCCACCATCGAGAAATATGGCAAGGAGTGGGTCAAGCCCGGCAATATCGTCTCCAACGGCGCCTTTGTGCTCAAGGAGTGGACCCCCAATGAGCGGCTGACCGCCGAGCGCAACCCGCACTACTGGGACAACCGGCACACAGTGCTGAACAAGGTGATCTATCTGGAGGTGGTGTCGGAGACCTCCGCCTACAACCGCTACCGCACTGGCGAGTTGCACTACACCACCTATCCACTGGAGCAGTACAAACAGCTCAAGAGCCAGAGTCCGGAGGAGCTGGTCAGCGTCCCCACGCTGGCCAGCTATTACTATGTCTTCAATACCCAGCGCAAACCGTTCGACAACCCGAAAGTGCGCAAGGCGCTGTCGCTCGCCATCGATCGGGAGACCATCACCGACAAGATCCTGGGTCAGGGACAAATTGCCGCATATAGCTTCACGCCCCCCATTGTGGACGGTTTTGAATTGAAAAAACCGGCTAGCCAGCTGCAGAGCAAAGAGGAGCGGATCAAGCAGGCCAAAGCTCTGCTGACCGAAGCAGGTTATGGCCCGGACAAGCCACTCACCGTGGACATTCTCTACAACACCAACGAGAGCCACAGGAAGATCGCGCTGGCCATATCATCCATGTGGAAACACAACCTTGGGGTCACCGCCACCCTCAACAACATGGAGTGGAAGACCATGGTCTCGGCACTCAACGAGGGGGATTTCGGAGTGAGTCGCTATGGCTGGAACGGGGATTATAACGACGCCTCCACCTTCCTCGACATCATGACCTCCAGCAGCAGTGCCAACAGCGGCAAGTGGTTCAACAAGGAGTACGACGCCCTGCTGGCCAAGGCCCACGACTCGCTGGATCCCGCTGAACGCAACACCCTGTATCAACAAGCAGAGGCACTCATTGATGCGGATGCCCCCATCGCACCTATCTATTTCTCGGTCAAATCCAGATTGCTCAAGCCTTTCGTGAAAGGCTATCCCCACCTTAACCCTCAGGATGTGGTCTACAGCAAGGAGCTCTATCTGGTTGCCCAGTAACCAGCTCGGCAAGATGTGACCATAAAAAGCGCCTGCATTACTGCAGGCGCTTTCATTTTCGCTCTTGCGATAAACACCATCACTCATCCTGACAGACGGCCATCTCCTGCCTAGCACGACGTCTCAATACCACCGGCTGCACCAGCAGCTGGGCCAGCAGCACCCCGAGCAGGGTCAGGCCACCGCCGATAAGGTGGTAGGCGGTCAACCGCTCCCCGAGCAGTGAGATGGCAAGCCCTGCCGTCATCACCGGCAACAGGTTCATAAAGATGGCAGTGCGGTTGGCACCGATCAGGGTGATCCCCTGCATCCAGAGCCAGGGGCAGAGCGCCGACGCGGGGATCCCCGCATAGAAGATGAGCCAGAGCGCGCGAGCCTCAGGCAGTTGACCATCCACCAGCAGATAGAAGGGGGTCAGCAGCACCACGCTGCAGAGCACCTGACTGTAGAGCAGCGACCAGTTGTCGAGCCCCAGATCCCACTTCTTGAGCAGCACGCTGTAGAGCGCATAGGTGCCGGCCGAGAGCAGCATGTAGACCGAGCCAATCTGGATGCCGTGGGTAAAGAGCCGGGTCGGATCCCCCTGCCCCAGCAAAATGGCCAGCCCCATGATGGAGAGCAGAGCCCCCAGGATGGCACCCCATGTGGGACGTTCGCGCAGCAACCAGATGCTGAACAACACGGTGAGCAGCGGCGTCAGCCCCATCATCAGCCCCATCTCGGTGGCGCCCATGGTTTGCGCCGCGTAGTAGCCGAAAGTCTGGTTTAGCACCATGCCAAGCAGCGCCAGTGCAGCGATCTGCCAGATACCGGCACGCAGGCGGGCACGCTCGCGCCATACCCGGCGAGCCAGAAAAGGGGTCAGAACCAGCGCAGCCACCACCCAGCGGGACCAGGCGAACGCGGCGGGCGACAAAACGCCCACCGCCAGTTTGCTGACGACACCATTGCCAGCCCAGATGGCAATGCAGGAGAGAGGGAATAGAAAGGCAAGGGGCATCAACGGCTCCGGCATCCCGAACGAGAATTGAGCGAGGCAGTATAGGGGGCAACGGGTGAGAAACAAAGCCGCCATCAAGGCAGGCACAAGAGAGAAAAGCGGATCGACAAAAACAAATATGCCCGCATAACGCGGGCATATCCGTGCAGAAACACGCTCAGAAGATTATCACGCCGCATCCATGTGCAGTCTGGAGATCAGCTCATTGACCTCGGTGACTGTCTGACGGTGGGGAATGTCCGCCTGGCTCGGCATGAGTAACAAACCGGACTGAAAATCAAACCGCCCCCGACCATGGATATAGATCCGACCTTTAAAGAAGGTTTTGACGTGTTTTGCCACCATCAGTGGCAGGTACTTCTTGAACACTCTCATCGTTTGCAACCTCTTGCAGTTGTATCCGTATGACAGCAGCTTCTGCGAATTAATTCCGTAAAATAATCATAAAAATCCGGAAAACTCGCCCATCTCTTCCCAAAAAATTCAATCTATAACTTTTTATTAACTTTTAGCCTATTGTATGCGGCCCTTCGAGCCAGAGCAAGGATCCTTTGCCATTGTGCCACTCGATGCAGGCTATGCCCGAGGTGGCGAACATGGGGGCTCCAGCGGCCGGGCAGAGGCTCTGCACCAGATATCCCACCAGCGGCAGATGGCTCACCAGCATGATCTGCTGATGCCGTTCTGCCAGCGCGGTCAGGTAGCTGGAGACAAAGGCGGGATCACCATAAGGGGTGATGTCACCGCTCTCCTCCACCACGACGGCGTCTGGTAATTCCTTGCATATGGTCTGCCAGGTTTGGCGGGCGCGCAGATAGTTGCTGTGGATCACCCGATCGATACGACCGGTCAGCTGAGGCGCCAACCAGCGGGCCATCAGAAGGGACTCTTCAATGCCCTGCTCGGTCAATGGACGCTGTTCATCAGTTTTCGCATTCATGCCAGCCTGGCCATGACGCATGATATAGATCTTCATTACAACCTCGCCCAACGGGCCTGTTTTGATAGCCGGGGGATCTTACCCCGCCACGGGTGTTGAAACAATTGCGCTACCTCTCAGAAAAGGGTTTGCCTCACCGGGTAGCGGGGTCGATAATCATGTTTAAATTCAAATAAATCCAACGTGAGTCGCCCACCAATGAGCCCATATGCCAGTCCCAATGACCATCGGCAATACCACTATCTGGAGCTGGCAAACCGGCTCAGGGTCTTGTTGATTTGCGATCCCGATACCGATAAATCCGCCGCATCTCTGGCGGTCAATACCGGCCATTTTGACGATCCGGCCGACCGGCAGGGGATGGCTCACTTTCTCGAACACATGCTCTTTCTCGGTACCGCTACCTACCCCAAGCCAGGTGAGTACCAGCAATTTATGAGCCGTCATGGCGGCAGCAACAACGCCTGGACCGGCACCGAGTTCACCAACTTCTTCTTCGAGATCGACAACGGCTTCTTCGAGGCGGGTCTCGACCGGTTCGCCCAGTTCTTCATCTGCCCCACGTTCGATCCGGAGTGGGTCGACAAGGAGCGCAACGCGGTCGACTCCGAATATCGCCTCAAACTGCAGGATGATGTGCGCCGCAGCTATCAGGTACACAAGGAGACGGTCAATCCCGCTCACCCCTTTGCCAAGTTTTCGGTGGGCAACCTCGATACCCTGGCCGATCTGCCGGGACGGGATCTGCGCTCCGATCTCATCAACTTCTACGAGAGCCACTACAGCGCGGATCGCATGGCGCTGGTGATGATGTCGCCCGCCGACATCGACACCCAGCTGCAGTGGTGCTGTCGCTATTTCGCTCCCATTTTGAATCGCAATTTGGGAACGCCGACTCTCGATATGCCACTCTACCGGCTCGACGATCTTGGCATCCGCATCCAGATCAAGCCGGTGAAAGAGACCCGCAAACTGGCGCTCACCTTCCCGCTGCCCAATGTGGACGCTTTTTATGACAAAAAGCCCCTCACCTTCCTGAGCCACCTTATCGGCTACGAAGGAGATGGCAGCCTGCTCTCATTGCTTAAAGCGAAAGGCTGGGTCAACCAGCTCTCGGCAGGCGGCGGCATCAGCGGCGCCAACTTCAAGGATTTTGGCGTCAACTTCGGCCTCACCCCGCTCGGCCTTGAACATGTGGACGAGATCGTGGCCTTCCTGTTTGGCTACCTCAAGCTTATCGACCGAGCAGGGCTGCAGGCCTGGCGCTACGACGAGAAGCGCACCGTGCTCGAATCGGCATTCCGTTTTCAGGAGCGCGGCCGCCCGCTCGATACCGTCTCGGGGCTGGTGCTTAACCTCTTTAGCTACCAGCCGGAGGATCTGCTGCACGGTGACTACATGATGCGGGAGTATGACGAGGCGCTGATCCGTCGCTTCCTCGCCAAACTCACCCCGCACAACCTGCGCATGACCATCACGGCGCCGGAGGTGACTACCGACCGGCTGGCCCGCTGGTATCAGACCCCCTACAACGTGGCGACCATCACCGAGGCGGAGAAGATCCGCTGGCAGCAGAGCGAGCCGGACAGTGCACTGGCGCTGCCCAAGCCCAACCCCTTTATCAGCAGCCGACTCGATCCGCGCACGCCGGAGATCGCCGCCGAGATGCCGGCCTGCCTTATCGATCGCCCCGGCTTTCGCCTCTGGCACCTTCACGAGCACCTCTTTAGCGTGCCCAAGGGCAACCTCTACATCTCCATCGACAGCGAACACGCGGTCAAAAGCCCGCGCCACATCGCCATGGCGCGCCTTGCGGTGGAGCTTTTGGCCGACCACCTCAATGCCCTCACCTATCCGGCGGAGCTGGCGGGGCTGGGCTACCAGATCTATGCCCATCAGGGGGGCTTTACCATCAACCTGAGCGGCTTTGCCGACAAGCAGCCGCTGCTGCTCGACATGATCCTCGGCAACCGCACCCTGGGTTATCCCGACCCGGGCCGCTTTAGCGAGATCAAGGAGGCGCTCATTCGCAACTGGGACAACCAGTCCAAGGCGCGTCCCATCTCCCAGCTGTTCAACCAGCTCACCAGTTTGCTGCAACCCAATAACCCGCCGTTCGAGCAGTTGCTGCGCCACCTGCGCACCGTCGAGCTCTCCGAGATGCCTGACTTCGTGGCAAGCCTCTTTGCCGAGGTGCATATCGAGACGCTGGTGCACGGCGACTGGACCGCGGCCGAGGCGCTGGAGCTGGCGGCGCTGATGGAGCGCCACCTGAGCGATATCAATGGCACCAGCAGCAAACCGAGTGGCGAGACCCGCCGCCCGCTTATCTCGATTCAGGACAGGGGCACCCTGATCCGCGAGCAGGGCTGCGAGCACGAAGATTCGGCCCTGCTGGTCTACTACCAGTCCCGCACAACCCGGGCACGGGATCTCGCCTGCTTTACCCTGGCCAACCACATCATGTCCTCCACCTTCTTCCACGAGCTGCGCACCCGCCAGCAGCTCGGTTATGTGGTGGGGGCAGGCAACCTGCCGCTCAATCGCCACCCGGGTCTCATCTTCTATATCCAGTCGCCGGTGGCGGGGCCCCAGCATCTGCTCGACGCGGTGGAGGAGTTTATCGACCTCTTCCCGCTGGCCATGCTCGAATTTACCGAGCAGCAGTGGCAGGAGAGCAAGGCCGGGCTGCAGGCCCAGCTCAGCGAGCGCGACGCCAATCTGCGCAGCCGCGGCCAGCGGCTGTGGGTCAGCATCGGCAACAAGGACTTGGGGTTCGATCAACGGGAACGGGTCTGCGAGGAGGTCGGCAAGCTGACGCGCGCCGATCTGGTGCGCTTTATCACCCAGCTGCGTTCACGCACCTCCGATCGGCTGATCCTCTGCAGCTACGGGCAGGGCCACGAGCACGAGGAGCGGATCACCGGCCAGTTTATCGACGACCCGCGAGCATTCCGGCTCAATGCCGCCACCTTCGAGGCCTGATCAGGCCTCGCATCTTCCCGTTTTTCCTTCCACGGCAAATCGCAGCCAATAAAAAGCCGACCCACGAGGGTCGGCTGGAAAAACCATAACAATTGCGACAAAGCCGCCAAAAGTGAACATGAGCGTGAAAATCAGACACTGAGTTGATGACAGGCAAGCAGGAAACCCCTTGAACTCGCCGTACAATGCCAACAGTGATTGAGAAACAGCCACATCTTAGGCACTCCCCCCGAAAACCACGTTGATCTACGTCAAAGGAGGTAGCGAAGAGTCCACCTGACGACTCATTTGCCCTGCCGGATCACTCTTTGCCGCCTCTCAGGCACGGCGGATCAGGCGATAGGCCACTTCGTCAAAATAGGAGAGCTGACCGGAGAGCACTCGCGGGTGATCCACCTCGGCAGCCCGCCCCAGCACCTCGACCCGAAAGTCCCGTTCAAACAGCGCCCGCACCTCCATCTCCCCCACCGAGAAGGGCGGCTGGCTCTGCTGCTCCGGCTGATATTCAAGGGTCACCAGCAAGATCTGGCCCCCCTCCTCCACCAGCCGGCTCATCAGCGCGGCATACTGGCGGCGCATCGCGGTTGGCAGGGCGATCAGCGCCGCCCGGTCATAGACCAGCCGATAGCGGCGACCGAGCTCGGGTGCGGCAAAGAAATCCCCTTCGAAGATGCGCAGGCTCTCGACCTGATGGCACTGATAGGGGCCCACCTCGCTCACCGCCGCCTTTAGGCTGTTTTCACTGAAAAAGCTGGCGATGGCGACGGAGGAGAGCTCGAAGCCATCGACCGGATGACCCTGCCCGCTCAGCCAGAGCATGTCGCGAGACTTGCCGCACAGGGGCACCAGCACCGGCTCATCCGGCTGCTGCGCCGACCACCAGGATTGCAGCCAGCGGTTGAAATCTGCCTGATGAAAGCCAATTCGGTTCTCTTCCCAACGCTGATGCCAAAACGCAGCTTCCATCATGATTCCCCATTGCTTACGAAAAATTGCTTACTAAAAGATGCCTCAATATCACAACTTAACCGGCACCACGCAACCCTCTGCCCACCCTTTTTATCGGGCGGCCCCTCACCGCATCTCCCGTGATGGCCTGCGGGGTACTCTGGCCTCTCCGGCAGGCAAACAGGGGCTTAAACCCATGCCAAAGTGGCATGGGTTGGTGATGATTAATGAGTAAAAGAGGAGGATTTAACGGGCCAATTAGGCCCGCAAGGTCACAACAGGGTGCTGCGCGCAACCGCAAGCTGACGGCCGATCTCGGCAAAATCGGGGCGATCGCCATGAAGTTCAGAGAGACAAGCCGCCGTTAGCTGGTGCAAACCGGCAAGCTGCGCTTCATCAACATCGCCATCGCAGCGTGCCAGCAGCTCCTCCAGCAGGCAGCCAAAGGCGCGTACCTCCAGTCGCTCCAGCCCCTGCGCCAGCTCGCGCTCATGCAGGTCATAGAGGGAAGCGGCGCCAAAATCGCCGAGCAGGGCGTGGGCAGAGGGCCCGCGGGTAAAGAGGATATTGTGACCGTAGAGATCCCCGTGCATGATGCCGGCCTGGTGCAGATGACCCGCCACCGAGGCAATCCCCAGGGCCAGCGTCAGCGCCTCGGCCAGGGTAAAGCGCAGCCCTTCGTCATAAACATCGCGGGTGCAGGAGGCCAGACTCGGCGGCCCCGCCAGATTGGCAAAGGCCGGGTCGATCAGCGCCATCACCAGCGCCGGCATGCCGGAGGGGTGATCGGCCACCCGCCCCAAGACGGGGATCAGGTTGGGGTGAGCGCCTGCCGCCAGCGACGCCGCCATCTCGCACTGGGGCAAGCCATCGCTGGTCACCGCCCCCTTGAAGATCTTGACCGCCACCTCGCTCGCGCCAATGGCATCGCGCGACTCATCGGCTATCCGCTCGGCCACCAGCGGCTCACTGTGCATGGCCGCGCGATGAATCACGCCAGAAGCCCCCTGCCCCAACAGCTCGCCGATCGCAAGGCGCTGCCACGGCAAGGAGGCAACCTGCTCATCGCTGATGGCGCGCGCCTCCGCCCCCTCGCTAAAGGGGTTGCCGGAGTAGGCAAGCCAGGCAAGGCGCGGCAGCGCGAGCAGCCACTCGGGGAAGCGCTCGATGCGGTTGGCGGCGATGCGCAGCAGCTCCAGCTTGCGGCAATTGGCAAGGCTGGCCGGCAGCTCGCGCAGACGGTTGCCCGCCAGCATCAGCTTTTGCAGGGCATCGCACTGACCCAGCTCATCGGGCAGCCGTTCAATTGCGTTATCGGTCAGGATCAGCCAGCGCAAACCGGCGGGCAGCGCTTTGGCCGGCACGGTGGCAATCTGGTTGGCCTTAAAGCCCACCATGGTCAGCGCCGGACAGCGCCCCAGCACCTCGGGCAGCTCGGTAAAGCGGTTTTCGGTGCAGAAGATGATGCGCAGTTTGCCAAACCCGGCCAGCTCGTCCGGCAGCGTGCTTAGCTGGTTGCCGGTGAGATCCAGCACCTCCAGCGTCTCTTTCAGGCTCAAAATCTCGCTGGGGAAAACCGCAAGGTTTTCAGAGAGCTTCAAATGGCGGGCACCGCACAGTTCACCTGCGCGCAGCTGTTCCAGAGTATGCATAACCGTTTCTCAATCCTGATGATCTGCCTGATGGCACAGCGACCATCAGCGCGCGCCGAACCCGGGTCCGGCGATTTTAAAGGGGGGCATTATAAAGAATTCGGGACGCAGATCGCCCCTTTTGTTGCTTTGGCAAGGCTCAGCGCTCAGCCGCCCCACCCCTGCAGATTGACGAAAATACGTAGGGTGCAATAAGCGCAGCGCATTGCACCGTTTTCAGAGCGGCTTTTGAGCAAAACAGCAGAAACCAAATGAGCGGTGCAATTTCATTGCACCCTACGGACTCGAAACAGATAGTTTTTATTCAAACCGCTGCTCGTGTTCCATATCCTCCCGCAGCTCTCGTTCTTTCTGGCGCTCGATTAGCTGAATCAAGTTTGCAGAAACTCTTTGAGCCGCAGTCGAAATATCTGCTCTTTCATGTTCAACCAACTTACGAATAGCCTTCTCTCTGGACTGCATTACTTCGGCTCGACTGCCAGAATAAGATGAAGGAGTGACACGCTCGGCGAATATTTCCAGAACAATTGCAGGGGCAGGAGATGCCTCAAGCAGCCTGAGAGCTAACTCTGATATCTCAAGTTTTTCAATCTCTTCATCCTTGTCCCACAAGTTAATGCTTGCTGCAATAGCTCCCCATACGCGTGGCTCATTTCGGGCACAACACCATGCAATCAGAAAATCCATATTAATATGGGAGAGAGGTGAGAATCGTAAGTCGCTGTTACAAATAAAAAACCGCCGTCGTTTCTGTTGCTCTTCAGTGCCTTCAAAAACTCGGTTTAAAAATGCCTCTGGCATCAGCGAGGCGGTTGTCTCAATGGCGCTTTCATATGAATGGACATCACCATAGTGCAAGTCAACAACAGCAAAGATCGCGTCCAACCACTCCTGTTTTTCTGGCTCATTGCCATCGAAACGTAATGCAGCATTGATGACGCATTCCATGTTGTAATCATCCATCCCAGAGGGATCACAGTGATCCTTTGGAAGACTTAAAATCGCCGCTTTAAGACCAATCTGACGAAAATCAAGGCCAAGCTGATCTCCTGATTCTTTATCATGTAACCGCATACTTAACGCACGCAGCACCACATCACAACCTCTCGGTTTTCTCAGGAGTCGAATCGCAAGATCAATTACTCGGTCTCTGGATAAATCCCCATATTCATCCCGCCATAGGATTGATTCATACATACTCGGGTGAATATCAGAGTCATCCATAATATTCATACAACGATCCAGATCGGCTTCAGTGAAATTCCATCGAGGATGCAGCTCAACCAAACCGTGTCGAAGTTGAGGATGTTGTGCACACTGATCAAGTAATACCTTTGAAAGAGCTGGGTCGATACTGTCAACTTCTTCGATAAAGCCCTCAAACACTAACAAGTTTTTATATCCTGCAGGCTGTATCTCAAGATACTCGACAAGTTTTAGCCAAGCAGAATATAAATCATGCCCTCCCTTGGCCAAACCTCTCCCGAATGCTGTACGGTAAGGCATGTAGTCATTAGAAAATAGGTTAGGCCCCAGTTCATCGAAATTATGATTTGAGACTGCAAACTCCTCACCCAATTGGAATGCCTTGGTTGTAAGTCGCCTTTCGGCTTCCTGATACTTGTTATGATCGTTGTGATCAAAATCCGTATCCAGCGTCCAAGGGCCATGTACTCTGCTGAGCACATACATCATGATTGTCGGAAGCAAATCATGAGGCTCCAGCTCTTTCTCCAGTGCAACAAGGGCATCTGGCATGGGCACAAAATAATTAGATATTTTATGCTTGGTATGATGGTGGAAATATATCATCGTACGGATGGCTTTCCAGCCTTCGCCCCAAGGATGATGTGCATGTAATTTTCGAGCTGCATCAATCAGTATTTCCCTCATCGCTTGCTGGTTCCACATCCCTCGAAATGTATTAGCCATGATCTGTCGTGCAGGGACTTCAAGAGCAGGATCGCCAGAAGTGCCCAATTGTACAGCCTCATCGATAAAAGCGCGGCGCCACTGCACAAGCTCATCATGATTAGGGTGAAGTCCATAGTCTCTCGGCCGAGCACCAAACGCATTCATTCCAAAACCAGTCCAGCGATCCTCGAGGGCTGTCGAAAGCATCTTGAAACCCAATGATCTACGTCTAGCTACATCAGATAAAAAACATTCATTCATAATGGCAATTCGCTGAACTAAAGTAGCGTGCGTGCCAGACAAATATGCTTGGAAGAAATTCGTTATCTGCCTTGTCAGTGAGTTATTACCATCGTTTCCCTTCTCATAATCAGCCATATGGATCAGGAGTTTCATGCAACGTTCAAAGGCTTTTGGCTCATATGCTAATTGACATAAAATATTAATAATTGATGTTCGGTGTGAATTATAACCCGATTTTATGCCATTAAAATCAGAGGAGGTAAGTACAGCCTCAATCCTGTCAAGCAAATATTCAGGTGCAACTGGGGAGATATAATCCAGCATTCGTGCCGATATCTCGCTCAACGCTGTTATATTCCCTAACAGCCCATCTGGTTCAAGCCAATTCTCCACAATCTCTTTAGCCACGGGATGCTCGTGCAGCAGCCCTAACCTGTGCGCGAACGACATGAGTAAACGTTGGTGGCCGGAAGTTTCAAAAATAACTCTGAGTTGATTAACCGGAATACAATTCAGTGCCGATGACGCCAACCTGTTGGCAATTGCATGAGGCAAAATGGCCCGCCAATGAGCCCTCTTTTGTACGATATGGCGTTCTGACAACTTGCTTGTTGCTTGGAACAACTGCTTTACGGAATACCCCGAGATAGAACCCAATACTTCCAGTTCGTTTTGGCTTTCCTTCGCCGATGAAACCGAAAATGAATAAACCAGAGACAATATTTCCGCCTGCTCCCGTAGACCATCATCCGGATTTTTCTGCTGCTCGAACAAGCGGTTAAACAACTGTGCATCTGAAAGCTGAGCCAGACTTTCACCTTCCTCAACTCTCTCAGCGATAGCCAGAGAAACCCGCGCATTACCATCAGCAAACTCTGCTATTCGGCGGGCGTTATTTCGACCAATATCAGGAAAGCGACGAAAAAGAAGCTGTTCAGCAACCTCTGGCCCAACAGTCTCTATATGAATAACTTCTGTAAATTGCGGTCTATCACCTTCTTTAATGTCATATTCAACTGTGATAAGTCTCACCTGCGAGCCGTTTGCCGTCACTTTACTGGCCAAGAGGGTATGCAATTCAGAAGGACAATTATCGAGGATCATAATGGCCCGTCGTCCCTCAGCGATCAGTCTATCCAACATTGCTGTTGCAGAGGGTTCCGGGTTTTCACCAGTATCAACATAAACTGCGATAGTCCGATCGAGCGCATCTGCTCCGACTGATTCATCGAAAAGAGCCTGTACAATTCGGGTCTTTCCAACACCGGATAATCCCGTAATCCGAACAGCTTTATTGGTTGAGCGAATCAGCTCACGCATTGGCCCGATAGCGTCCTGAATGGCTAGCTTTTGCCCTTTTCCTGATGGCAGAGTAATTATCACCCCTGGTGCTGAAATCAAGGTATCTTCTGCCCCCTGAGGAGGATTGCTCCAAGCCCCATATGGCTGCCACCCAGAATATCCCTGACCAAGTATTTTTTTGGCCCAGAGCATGACTGACGGGTGCTGCCGCAGCCATTGCACCAGTTTCGATCGGTCGTAAAAATCCAAGTGAATATTGGAGTGATTAGGATCATCCGCTACCGCATACTGCATTGCTTGCAGGCGGTCCTCTTTCATAAGAGGAGAGCAATTATCACCCAAGCTGACGATGATATAGCTACCGCGCTTTGCCGCTAGCCCTGCGATAGCACGTGATAATTTTCCTGTGGGAGCCATTTCTTTGCTGATTGCCGATTTCGGCATATCGTGTATTTTTGCTTGAAAGATCGTATCAGGTCTTTCAATAAAGCCAGTGCTCATTTGCTCGACCGGTACTTTAACGTGCACATCGATACCGCCGTCGGGAGCATTTATAGAGCCTGACCAGTGTACATAAGCAGGGCTATGACCATGGGCTGCAATTTCCGCCTCGGCAAGGCGCGCTATTAACTCTTCAAGCTGGCTATCAGAGAGCCGGAGTAAGTCATCTTTCTCAATATCAAAAATCGCCACGATGCCCTCTGATGCTTCCGAGTTAGAAGGCCACTATGTTATTCACATACAAATCAATTATCTACTTGTACAGGAAATGGTGTGACCTATACCGGGAGGTGATTGCATTTCGACCAAAAAATCTACCCATATTAACAGTCACATGAGTTTCATTCCTCCACAGTTCTGTTGTCTGAAAAATATTGACATGCAAACTCCTGTAATAAGAAAGACGCCCTAAGGCGTCTTTCTTATTACAGGATTCGGAGCAAGCAGGTTGGAAGCTACTCCCCCTCCCCGTCTTGCTCCGCAACCCAATCAGATCGGGGTGATGGAGGTGATATGGGCCGAGCCATCCAGAGACTGGAAGATCTGCACCACGGCTTCGCCATGGATCGGCTGGGCGAGCGGCACTGTGCTCTTGCACTTGAAGCGGTAGTTGGTACCAGCCACCACCTGGGTGGAGACTTCAAAGGGGGTGTACTGTACCCCGACAAATCCTTTCATCGCCTGGTTGAACACTGCCTGATCTTCGGCGGTCAGCTTGTGATATGCGGTCCATCCACCTACCAACACTGCTTGTTCTGACATATCAAACTCTCCGTGCTCTATGATCCCGATTCGTTTGGCCGATCGGGCTGCGCCCCGTTGATTCAAGTGGTTTCCGGTCTCCACCGGGAGCCGCTGCCGGTAGGCACGCTGACTCCCCTTTGCCGCATCGCGGCCCTGTTGCCGCCCGCCTTGTCTGATAAGGCTTGCTGGCGCTCTATCATCAGGGGCCGGTCGCAATGGGCATGAAAGAGCCTAGTGCCGATGCCAGAAATCGCCTCCTGTTAGATGTGACAGGGGCGCGCCCGGGCAAAGCTGCTAGCGGGCAGAAAATTGCGGCGCAAACGATTGGAAAAAGAAAAGACGCCGCAAGGGCGTCTTTTTTGCATTTTTATGCTCGATGGGCAGCAGGGCGCGTGCCGCTTATTCCCATTCGATGGTTGCGGGCGGCTTGCCGGAGACGTCGTACACCACGCGGGAGATACCGTTGATCTCGTTGATGATGCGATTCGATACGTGACCGAGGAAGTCGTACGGCAGGTGAGCCCAGTGGGCGGTCATAAAGTCGATGGTTTCGACGGCGCGCAGGGCAATGACCCAGTCATATTTGCGGCCATCGCCCATGACGCCAACGGAGCGCACCGGCAGGAACACGGCGAACGCCTGGCTGACCTGGTTGTAGAGATCGGCTTTGCGCAGCTCTTCGATAAAGACCGCATCGGCGCGGCGCAAGATATCGCAGTACTCTTTCTTCACTTCGCCAAGAACGCGCACGCCCAGACCCGGGCCCGGGAACGGGTGACGGTAGAGCATATCGTAAGGCAGACCCAGCTCAAGGCCGACGCGGCGCACTTCGTCTTTGAACAGTTCGCGCAGCGGCTCGACCAGACCCATCTTCATCTCTTCCGGCAGGCCACCGACGTTGTGGTGAGACTTGATGACGTGGGCCTTGCCGGTCTTGCTGGCAGCGGATTCGATAACGTCCGGATAGATGGTGCCTTGCGCCAGCCACTTGGCGTTTTTCAGCTTTTTCGCTTCATCGTCAAACACTTCGACGAAGACGCGGCCGATGATCTTGCGCTTGGCTTCCGGCTCGTCAACACCGGCCAGGGCAGAGAGGAAGCGCTCTTCGGCATCGACCTTGACGATGTTGAGACCAAAGTGATCGCCAAACATCTCCATCACCTGGGTGCCTTCGTTCAGGCGCAGCAGGCCGTTGTCCACGAATACGCAGGTCAGGCGATCGCCGATGGCGCGGTGCACCAGCATGGCAACCACGGAGGAGTCGACACCGCCGGAGAGGCCGAGGATCACTTCATCGTCACCCACCTGCTCGCGGATGCGGGCAACGGCGTCGTCGATGATGGTGGCCGGTGTCCAGAGGCATTCGCAGCCGCAGATGTCTTTGACGAAGTGCTCCAGCATGCGGGCACCCTGACGGGTGTGGGTCACTTCCGGGTGGAACTGCACGCCGTAGAAACGCTTGGCTTCGTTGGCCATGGCCGCGTGGGGGCAGGTCGGGGTCCGGGCGATGGTGGTGAAGTCGGCCGGAATGGTGGTGACCTTGTCACCGTGGCTCATCCAGACATCCAGCAGGGCATTGCCGTTGTCGGCGATGGCATCTTCGATGTTGCGCAACAGGGCGCTGCTCTTGCCAGCTTCGCCCAGCACTTCCACCTTGGCGTAACCGAATTCACGCTCGGTGGAGGATTGCACCTTGCCACCCAGCTGCTCGGCCATGGTCTGCATGCCGTAGCAGATACCGAACACAGGGACACCGGCGTTGAACACATACTCGGGGGCGCGCGGGCTGCCCGCTTCGGTGACGGACTCGGGGCCGCCGGAGAGGATGATGCCGCTCGGATTGAATTCGCGGATCTGCTCTTCGGTTACGTCCCAGGCCCACAGTTCGCAGTAAACGCCGATTTCGCGCACGCGGCGGGCGATCAGCTGGGTGTACTGGGAACCGAAGTCGAGGATAAGGATACGGTGCTGGTGAATGTCTTTAGTCATTTTATTCCTGCATCAGGCTGATGTTGTCACAAAGGGCACGGGATAAAAAAAGGGTGGAAAAACGGGGCGCAGGGCCCCGTTTTATCAGCCCATCCGATAGTTGGGGGCTTCTTTGGTAATGGTCACATCGTGGACGTGGGACTCTTTCATCCCGGCGCCGGAGATGCGCACGAATTCAGCCTTGGTGCGCATGTCGTCGATGGTGGCGCTGCCGGTCAGGCCCATGGAGGAGCGCAGGCCGCCCATCTGCTGATGGATGATCTCTTTGAGGCGACCTTTATAAGGCACGCGACCTTCGATACCTTCCGGTACCAGCTTGTCGGCGGCGTTGTCGGTCTGGAAGTAGCGGTCGCTGGAGCCTTTGGACATGGCGCCCAGAGAACCCATGCCACGGTAGGATTTGAAGGAGCGACCCTGATAGAGCTCGATCTCGCCCGGCGCTTCTTCGGTACCGGCGAACATGGAGCCAACCATGACGCAGCTGGCGCCCGCGGCGATGGCCTTGGCGATGTCGCCGGAGAAGCGGATGCCGCCGTCGGCGATAACCGGTACGCCGGTGCCTTCCAGCGCATCAACGGCATCGGAGATGGCGGTGATCTGGGGCACGCCCACGCCGGTCACGATACGGGTAGTACAGATGGAGCCCGGGCCGATACCGACCTTGACGGCGTTGACGCCGGCAGCAACCAGCGCCTTGGCGCCAGCGGCGGTCGCCACGTTGCCACCGATGATCTGCAGATCCGGATAGGCTTCACGAGTGGCCTTGATGCGATCCAGCACGCCCTGGGAGTGGCCGTGGGAGGAGTCGATCAGCAGCACGTCAACACCGGCTTCCACCAGCGCGGCAACGCGCTCTTCGTTACCGGCACCGGCACCGACGGCAGCGCCGACCCGCAGACGACCCTTGTCATCTTTACAGGCGTGGGGCTTGCGCTCGGCTTTCTGGAAATCTTTAACGGTGATCATGCCCTTGAGTTTGAAGTCGGCGTTCACCACCAGCACTTTTTCGATACGGTGCTTTTGCATCAGGGCAACCACCTCTTCGCGAGGGGCCCCTTCACGCACGGTGACCAGACGATCTTTCTGGGTCATGATCTGTTCAACGGTCTGGGAGAGGTCAATCACGAAGCGCACGTCACGGCCGGTGATGATACCGACCAGCTGATTGCCATCAGTCACCACGGGGTAACCGGCGAAGCCATTCTTGTGGCTCAGCTCCTTGATTTGGGCGATGGTCATGTCAGGGCGCACGGTAACGGGGTCAGTGACCACGCCGCTCTCGTACTTCTTGACCTTGCGCACTTCGGCAGCCTGCTGCTCGATGGACATGTTCTTGTGGATAAAGCCGATACCGCCTTCCTGGGCCAGTGCGATAGCCAGACGGGCTTCGGTCACTGTGTCCATGGCAGCGGAAATCATCGGGATGTTCAAGCTGATGGCGGAGGTCAGCTTGGTACGCAGATCGGCAGTATTGGGAAGAACTTCGGAGTGGGCGGGAACCAACAGTACATCGTCGAAGGTTAACGCTTCTTTGGCAATCCTGAGCATGGCAATATCTCACCGTTGAGGAAGTGGGGGTGTAAAATATTGCCGACGAAGTTTACTCACGGATTGGTCACTGGTAAAGAAGTTTTTTGAATTTTTTATGGCGTAGCCCTCATTTAGGAGGCCAAAACGCCAAAAAACCAAGATTATCAGTACGAAAACCGCCATTTCGGGGCAAAAGAGTTGGCAAAGTGGTGTTTTATGCACCCTGCCCGTTTGCCAAACGCTCCTCCCCAAGCGGTCAGAATGGCTCCCCTTCCCCCTGTCAAAACCACCCGAACAGCGCCGCCAAACCGCTTATTTTTTCACCACTTTTCCCGGTAAAAACAGCCGCAATCCAGAGCGAAAATCACCGATTCGGAGAGGCAGTCAGGTCCCCGTTATTGCCGCACTATTGCCACACTTCGGAGGCATAAAACTGCACTGTTGCACCTACGAAACGCTGTCTGCCTTGATGGTTTCACTGGTGCAAAAATTGCCCGTTTTCGTACTGGCAAGTGCTTTCCCGATAATCCTGTTCCTTTGCATCCGACTCTTGCGTATCATGACTAACACGCTGAATTGAAATGGAATTTCATGATGGGTCGACAACTTCACCAAGGACGGGCGGCGATTACGCTGGCAGCGCTCGGGGTCGTCTACGGCGATCTGGGCACCAGCCCGCTCTATGCCCTCAAGGAGTGCTTTGCCGGCCACATCGGTTTGCAGCCGGGCCCACAGGAGGTTCTCTCCCTCATATCCCTCTTCTTCTGGACCATCATGGTGGTGGTCTCGTTCAAATATGTGCTGCTGGTGCTGAGTGCCGACGACAAGGGTGAAGGGGGCGTACTGACCCTCGCCTCGCTGGCATCACGCCGCCTCTCGCCCCGCGCCCGTGCTATCGCCATGCTGCTTGGCCTGGTCGGGGTGGGACTTTTTGCCGGAGATGCGGTGATCACCCCCGCCATCTCGGTGCTCTCTGCCGTCGAGGGGCTGGAGGTGATCGCCCCGGATCTCGCCCCCTTCGTGCTCCCAGTGACGCTGATCGTGCTGGTGATCCTCTTTGGTGCCCAGCATTACGGCACTGCGGGGATAGGTCAGCTGTTCGGCCCCATCATGCTGCTCTGGTTTGGCGTGCTGGCCCTGCTGGGGGCGATCGAAATCATCCAGAATCCGGTCATTCTGCAGGCCATCAATCCGCTTTATGCCATTGATTTTATTGTCGAGCGACCCGGTGTTGCCTTCATTACCCTGGGCGCCGTAGTGCTCTGCGTGACGGGCACGGAGGCGCTCTACGCCGACATGGGTCACTTTGGCCGCGGTGCCATCCGACTGGCGTGGGGCTCGCTGGTGATGCCGGCCCTGCTGCTCAACTACTTCGGTCAGGGCGCGCTGCTGCTGCGTAATCCCGCCGCCGTCGAGAACCCCTTCTACCTGCTCGCCCCCTCCTGGCTCACCCTGCCACTGCTGGTGCTGGCCACCATGGCGACCGTCATCGCCTCGCAGGCGGTTATCTCCGGCACCTACTCGGTGGTGCGTCAGGCGATCCTGCTCGGCTATCTGCCCCGTCAGGAGATCCGCCACACCTCCGAGCGGGAGATTGGCCAGATCTACCTGCCGCTGGTGAACTGGTTGCTGCTGGCAGGGATTGTCATCGTGACCCTCTGGTTCCAGACCTCAAGCAATCTGGCCGCCGCCTACGGTATCGCCGTCACCGGTACCATGGTGCTCACAACCCTGCTGCTGATGGTGGTAGCCGCCACACGCTGGAAGTGGCCACGCTGGCTGATTGCGCTGGTGTGCGCGCCGCTGCTGCTGGTAGACGCCACCTTCTTTGCCGCCAACAGTACCAAGCTGCTGGCGGGCGGCTGGCTCCCCATTCTGTTTGCCCTGCTCGCCATTCTGGTGATGACTACCTGGAAGCGGGGGCGCGAGCTGGTGCTCGACAAACTGGAGAACAAGTCGTTTGCCCTGACCCGCTTTGTCGACAACATGCTTGAGCACCCACCGCTGCGGGTGCCGGGCACAGCCGTGTTCTTGTCACGCTCCGAGATGGTGGTGCCCCACGCCATGCTGCACAATCTCAAACACAACAAGATCCTGCACGAACGGATCATTTTCCTCACCGTTCGCATCAAGGATGAACCCTGGCTCGCCTTTAGCGAACGGGTCCAGCTCAAGCAGCTTGGGGAGGGTTTTTGGCAAGTTGTCGCCCATTTTGGCTACAAGGAGACCCCCGACATGGAGGAGATCTTTCAAGCCTGCGCCCAGCACGATCTCAAAGTCGCCATGAGCCAGACCTCCTTCTTCCTCTCTCACGAGAATCTGGTCAGCACCGATATTCCGGGCATGGCCCGCTGGCGCGAGGGGCTGTTTGTCTGGATGAATCGCAACGCCCTCAAGGCGACCGATTTCTTCCATATTCCGGCCAACCGGGTGGTGGAGCTGGGGGTATTGCTGGAGCTTTGACACGGCACCACCGGCATCATCAGGAACAGAATCAAAAGCCCTCTTGTAACAGGCAGCAGGCTGACAAGTGGGCTTTTAACACCGACGAAGCGCCGCATTGAGCCTCGATCGGTCTGCCTCTCATCAAGCCAAACCGATTAAAACGCGATTGATAATAGTTATTGTTTGCTGACTATCGAGTGAGGCAAGCTAGCAGCCTTTGCGCCGGGTCAGGCGTCTCATACTTGCCATTTGAGTATCAATATGACGTTCAGGAAGGGAATCAGGTCATGGCATCCAGCTATCTAGGATCGGAGCCAATCTCGCTGCCAATGGATAGTGCTATCGGGCCTGCCAAGCTTATCTCTCTGGCCATGGCCATCGCTCTGCACTCCGCTATCTTCTGGTTTGCCTATGAGCGAGCTCCCGCACCTGTTGCCCAGCCCCTGCCGATCACTCTGTCCGCTCGCTGGGCAGGTGAAAGCACGACTGCCAAACAACCGGCCAGAAAGGCAGCACCAACCGCGAAACCTGCAGCAAAGCAGGTTCGGCCTGCGCGCCCCAAACCGGTGGTCAAAAAGAGAGTCAGCAAACCCATCGTCAAACCGGTTGCCCATGCGGCCGCCAAACCTGCCGGATCAGCGGTCAGCCAACAATCGCAAACGCCTGCAGCGATGCCCGTGAGTCCGGTCACCGACAACAGTTCGAATACAGGCAGCAGCCACTCCACGGCGCCGGCAGGCAGCAACAACCAACACGCCACCACTGGCAGCAGCGCCCCCATTGCGCGAGATCCCTCCCTGCACAATCCCGAGCCCCCCTACCCCTACGAGTCGCGCAGTCGGGGGGAAGAGGGTCGGGTCATCCTCAAGGTACGGGTCAACGCCGATGGCACGGCAAGTTCGGTGGAGATCGATCAGAGCAGCGGGTATTACCGGCTCGACAGGGAAGCGCGCCGCACAGTCAGCCGCTGGCGCTTTATTCCCGGCAAACAGAACAATGTGGCCGTCGCGGCCTGGGCAAGAGTCACCATCATTTTTCAGATAAGGGGTTAACCATGGATCCGGAGATTGCCAACAACGGGATGGGGCTTGCCCATCTGCTCACGCAAAACAGCGGTGTTGGCCTGTTGCCATTTGTGCTGCTGGTACTGATGTCGCTCGGCACCTGCTACTTTGCTCTGCTCAAGCTCTGGTTTGCCTGGCGCGAGCGACGCCTTGGCAAACAGTTTGTCGAGCAGTTCTGGCAACACGAGAACGTGCAACAGATGGAGCAGCGACTGGCCAAAGAGATCCCGCAAGACGCCTATAGCCGCTTGACCAATGCGGCGCTGATAGCCATCGGCCAGCTGGAACGAGCCGATGCCCGCCCCCGCTCACTGGGTCTGGGATCTCCTGACGAGTATCTGCTGCGCGCCCTGCGTCAGGGGCTCGCTCAGGAGAAGATACGGCTGGAGCAGGGGCTCGCCTTTCTCGCCTCGGTGGGATCAGCAGCCCCCTTTATCGGGCTGTTTGGCACCGTCTGGGGCATCTATCACGCCCTGCTTGCCATCGGCGCCGCTGGCCAGAGCAGCCTCGACAAGGTAGCCGGCCCGGTTGGCGAGGCACTGATCATGACCGGCTTTGGTCTGGCTGTCGCCCTGCCCGCCGTGCTGGTCTACAACTTCTTCGTGCGACGCAACCGCCTGAAAATGGCTGAGCTGGATGCCTTTGCCCACGACCTGTTTGCCCTGCTGCTGACCGGTTTTGAACCGGCGGCAAGCAATGTCACCCGCCTTGCCCAGCGCTCAGCCAAAACGGGAGGTCAATAATGGCATTCGGTTCCCTGCCCGGCGATGAGGATGAGCAGCCCCTCAGCGAAATCAACATGATCCCGATGATCGATGTGATGCTGGTGCTGCTTATCGTCTTTATGATCACCGCGCCCCTGCTCACCAACGCGGTCAAACTCGATCTGCCCAAGGCGAGCAGCCAGCTCAATCAGCCCAAACCGGAGGCGATCACTCTCTCCATCGACAGCGCGGGCAAGACCTACTGGAACGAGCAGGAGGTGGATGAAACGGCGCTGCTGGCCCGCATGGAGAGCGCCAGCAAAGCTCCCGGCGAGTTGCCCGAGATCCAGCTGCGCATCGACCGACGGGTCGAATATGGCACCATCGCCAACGTCATGGCAGCTGCGTCTCGCCACGGCCTGCACAAGATCGCGTTGGTCAGCCAGCCACAGAACGAATGAACGCCCTGCAAAGGCGATATCGGGTGCTCGGGCTGATAGAGGCTCGGCACCTGCCCCGTGCTGGGGTAAGATAGCGGCCATCGTTTTATCCCCGCCCCGCCGGGGCAGATCACAGGTACGCCATTGAACCGATTTACCCCATCCAGTGCGACGAACGGCCGCGAGCAGCAGGTCTTTACCGTCACCCGCCTCAACAGCGCCGTGCGCATGATCCTGGAGCAGGATCTGGGGCTGGTGTGGCTGACCGGCGAACTCTCCAATCTGGCGATGCCAAGCTCCGGTCACTGGTACTTCTCCCTCAAGGACATGTCGGCGCAGGTGCGCTGCGCCATGTTCAAGGGCAACAACCGGCGGGTGGCCTTCCGCCCGCAGGATGGCATGCAGGTGCTGGTGCAGGCGCGGGTCTCCCTCTATGAGCCGCGCGGCGACTACCAGCTGATCATCGAGTCGATGCAGCCCGCAGGCGATGGCGTGCTGGCGCTGCGTTTTGAAGAGCTCAAGCGCCGTCTCGGCGCCGAGGGACTGTTTGACGAAGGCCGCAAGCGGCCGCTGCCCCGTGAACCGCGGGCGGTGGGCCTTGTCACCTCCGCCACTGGCGCCGCCCTGCACGATATGCTGACGGTGCTTAAACGGCGCGCGCCGGATCTGCCGGTCTTTATCTACCCGACTCAGGTGCAGGGGAGCGCCGCCATCAGCCAGATCGTCGCGGCGATCGCCAAAGCGAACCAGCGCGCCGAGGTGAATGTGCTGATCGTCGGGCGTGGCGGCGGCTCGCTCGAAGATCTCTGGTGCTTCAACGAAGAGGCGGTGGCGCGTGCCATTGCCCACTCTGCCATCCCTGTGGTGAGCGCAGTGGGCCACGAGGTGGATGTCACCATCAGCGACTTTGCCGCCGACTTGCGCGCCCCTACCCCGTCGGCTGCCGCCGAGCTGGTGGCGCCGGATCAGAGCGCCCGTGCCCAGCGTCTGGTTCACCTCAAGCAGCGGCTGCTGCAGGCGATGAGCCGCCAGCAGACCGCCGCCCGCCACGATTTCATCCTGCTGCAAAAACGGCTCGACCATCAGGATCCGAAACGGCGGCTGGAGCAGCAATCCCAGCGCCTCGACGAGCTATCTACTCGTTTGCAGCAGCTGCTACGCCAGCGGCTGCATCAGGGTGAGCGGCGCCTCGCCAACCTTGAGCTGCGCCTGCAGGGCAAAAGTCCGGAGCGCCTCTTGGCAGCTGGCAAGCGCCGCCACCAGCTGGCCGAGGAGCGGCTTCATGCCCTGATTGCCAAGCGGCAAGACCTTGCGAGCCACCGCCTCGCCATGCTCACCGCCCGCCTCGACGGGGTGAGCCCGCTCGCCACTCTGGGGCGCGGTTACTCCATCACCCGCACTGCGCGTGGTGAAGTCATCAGCCGCGCCGATCAGGTCAGCAGCGGCGACCAGCTCGTCACCACTCTGGCGCAAGGGAGCCTGCAGGTGCGGGTCGAGGAAGTTATCAAAGACTCTGCGCAGTAGAGCGGCTGCATCAAACCACCAGCCAATCTGCTATTCAGCTCGGCAATCTGCCAAAAACAAAGGCCACCACCGCAAACACGGTGGTGGCCTTTTTGGTCTCGGGTGCTTGCGACCTCACCCCTTGGCGCGGCGGGCGACCAGGGTGAACTTGTAATCATCGCTCTTGAAGAAGTTGCGACTGAACTCGAACACGGTGCCATCTTGCAAGAAGCCACGGGAGACCTTCTCGATAATGGGCTTGGCCGGGTCGATACCGAGCGCCTCCACTACCTGCGCCGAGGGGAGCACCGGAATGATCTCCTGCTCGCTGCGGTCGATCACCAGCTGCTTCACCTCTTCGATGTAGTGGTACTTCGAGCCCTGCATCACCGCGTAGCTGAGATCGGGGAAGAGAGCGAGCGGCATCCAGGTCTCCTCCAGCGTTACCGCGATCTGGCGAATAAAGCGCACCCGCTTGACGTAATAGACCAGCGCACCCTCCACCAGATTGAGCCGATCGGCCAGCTCGCTGCTCGCCTTGATCACCTCGAAGGCGAGAATGTCGCTGTGGGTCTCGGCCGCCGGATCGGTCACCTTCTCATAGAGGCTGGTGAGCTGATAGATGTCGTAGTTCACCTTCTCCTGGCGCACGTAGCTGCCACTGCCCTGAATGCTCTCGATGACGTTGAGTTCGGTCAGCTGCTTGAGGGCCTGACGCACCGTCACCCGGCTCACCCCGAACTGCTCGCGCAGCTCGGCTTCGGTGGGCAGGGCATCGCCGGGGGCCAGCTCCCCTTGCGCAATCCACTGCTGGATGGTGTCGGCTATCTGGCGATACATGGGTTTTTTCGACACGAAAGGCCACCTCGTCGGCTCTGCGCCATGATAAATGGAAGAGGCGCCATTCTACCCCAGTTGCCCGGCAGACAAAACGGCTCAGCCTCATTTGACCTAACAAATCCCCTTGACCAAACAATACAAAAACAATACAAATAACGAATTGTATGATACCACTCACAAAAATCAGTCGGCCGGTTTGTTAGCATCGCTGTCACTTTCACCATGACGGCTTGCTGGCAAGCCAACCTGACAGAGGATCATCATGAACCTGACCAGTCTTACCGGCCCCCATCTCATCACGCTGCAAACCCGGTTTGCCGATCGGGATGCGGCCATCCATGCCCTGGCTGATCGGCTCGATCAGGCCGGCAAGCTGCACGACAAGGCCGCCTTTCTGGCCGCGGTCATGGCCCGCGAGGCGCAGGGCCCCACCGCCCTTGGCGAAGGGCTGGCGGTGCCCCACGGCAAGTGCGATGCGGTACGCGAAGCGGCCTTTGCCGTCGCCACCCTGAGCGAGGAGCTGGGCTGGGAGGGGATCGATGGTCCCGAGCCGGTCAACCTGATCTTCATGCTGGCGATCCCGACCGATCAGGCGGGTTCCACCCATATGCAGTTGCTCACCACCCTCACCACCGCTCTGGTGGATGACGATACCCGCGAGGCGGTGCTGGCGGCCCAAAGTGCCGAGCAGCTGATGGCGCTGCTCGATGGCGAAGGGGATAGCAACAAGCAACCAGCAAAAGAAGACAATTTAGATACAAATAAACCCACAGTGGTCTGTGTCACCGCCTGTCCGGCGGGGATCGCCCACACCTATATGGCCGCCGAGTATCTGGAAAAGGCGGGGCGCAAGCTGGGCATTCGGGTACTGGTCGAGAAGCAGGGTGCCAATGGCATCGAGGATCGCCTGCCGCAAGAAGCGCTCGATGCCGCGGTGGCCTGCATCTTCGCCGCCGAGGTGGCCATCAAGGAGCAGGAGCGTTTCGCCGGTATCCCCCGTATCGAGACGCCGGTGGCCGAGCCCATCCGCCATGCCGAGCGGATCCTCAATGATGCGCTGGAAGCGGCCAAGGCCGGTCGCACCGCCCCGACGCCAAACCCCAGCCAGAGCGACGCGCCGACCGGCAAGAAGGTGAGCCTCAAGACCGAGCTCAAGCAGGCGCTGCTGAGCGGTATCTCCTTTGCCGTACCGCTGATCGTGGCAGGCGGTACCGTGCTCGCCGTCTCTGTGCTGCTGGCCCAGATCTTCGGCCTGCAACATCTGTTTGACACCGAGAACTCCTGGCTCTGGATGTACCGCAAGCTGGGCGGCGGCATGCTGGGCACCCTGATGGTACCGGTACTGGCGGCCTATACCGCCTACTCTCTGGCAGACAAACCGGCGCTGGGCCCGGGCTTTGCGGCGGGACTGGCCGCCAACATGATTGGCTCCGGTTTTCTCGGCGGCGTGGTCGGTGGTCTTATCGCCGGTTACCTGATGCGCTGGGTCAAGCAGCATGTGCGCCTCAGCCCCAACTTCAACGGCTTTCTCACCTTTTACCTCTATCCGGTGATCGGCACCCTGGTAGCGGGCAGCCTGATGCTGTTTGTCATCGGCCAGCCGGTGGCCTGGCTCAACAACAGCCTCACCGAGTGGCTCAACGGCCTCTCCGGCACCAATGCGCTGGTACTGGGCGCCCTGCTCGGCTTTATGTGCTCGTTTGACTTGGGTGGCCCGGTCAACAAGGCGGCCTACGCTTTCTGCCTCGGCGCCATGGCCAACGGGGTCTACGGCCCCTACGCCATCTTCGGCGCGGTCAAGATGGTCTCGGCCTTTACCGTCACTGCCTCCACCCTGCTGGCGCCACGCCTGTTCCAGACCTTCGAGATCGAGACCGGAAAATCGACCTGGCTGCTGGGGCTGGCGGGGATAACCGAGGGCGCCATTCCGATGGCCATCGAAGATCCGATCCGGGTGATCGGCTCCTTCCTCGCAGGCTCGGTGGTCACTGGCGCCATGGTGGGGGCCATGGGGATTGGTCTCTCCACCCCGGGGGCCGGCATCTTCTCCCTGTTCCTGCTCCACGATGGCGGCCACGGCGCCCTGATGGCTGCCGCCGTCTGGCTCGGTGCGGCGCTGGTGGGCACCCTTATCTCCACTGTGGTGCTGATCGGCTGGCGCCGTCACGCCATGCAGCGCGGCTCCTATCAGGTGGTCGCCGCAGAGTAAGGCTCATCTTCACCACCGTTTTTTCAACAGACTATTTTTCCGCACGGCAGGCAAGGGCCGCCGTGCGTCAGCAAAGGATCATTGTCATGACAGTTTCACGAGTTCACATCACGCCGCACATGCACTGGGATCGGGAGTGGTACTTCACCACCGAGGAGTCCCGCATCCTGCTGGTCAACAATATGGCGGAGATCCTGGCGCGGCTTGAATCCGACCCAGACTACAAGTTCTATGTGCTGGACGGCCAGACTGCGGTGCTGGAGGATTACTTCGCCATCCAGCCCGAGAACAAGGCCCGGGTGAAGGCACTGGTGGAAGCGGGCAAACTCATCATTGGCCCCTGGTACACCCAGACCGACACCATGCAGGTGAGCGGGGAATCCATCCTGCGCAACCTGCTCTACGGGATGCGCGACTGCCTTAGCCTTGGCGAGCCGATGAAGATCGGTTACCTGCCCGACTCGTTCGGCATGTCCTCCCAACTGCCCCACATCTTCAACGGCTTCGGGATTGACCGTGCCATGTTCTGGCGCGGCTGCTCCGAGCGCCACGGTACCGACAAGACCGAGTTCCTCTGGCAGAGCAACGATGGCAGCGAGGTGACCGCCCAGGTGCTACCACTTGGCTACGCCATCGGCAAGTACCTGCCGGAAGATGAGGCAGGTCTGCGCAAGCGGCTCGAATCCTACTTCGAGGTGCTGGAGAAGGCCTCGGTGACCCAGGATATCCTGCTGCCCAACGGCCACGACCAGATGCCGCTGCAACAGAACATCTTCGCCATCATCGACAAGCTGCGGGAGATCTACCCCCAGCGTGAATTCCACATGAGCCGCTTCGAGCAGGTCTTCGAGCGCATCGAGGCGTGCCGCGACCAGCTGGCCACCCTCAAGGGGGAGTTCAACGACGGCAAATATATGCGGGTACACCGCACCATCTCCTCCACCCGGATGGACATCAAGCTGGCCCATGCCGCCATCGAGAACAAGATCGTCAACATCCTCGAACCGCTGGCGAGCATCGCCTGGGCGCTCGGCTTTGAGTACCACCACGGGCTATTGGAGAAGATGTGGAAGGAGATCATGAAGAACCACGCCCATGACAGCATCGGCTGCTGCTGCAGCGACAAGGTGCATCAGGAGGTGATGACCCGCTTCATTCTGGCCGACGACATGGCCGAGAACCTGATCCGCTTCTACATGCGCAAGATTGTCGACAACATGCCGGTGGCGCTCTGTGAAGACGGGGTACAGGTGGCCGACAAGCTCTGCCTGTTCAATCTGATGCCCTTCCCCCGTCAGGAGGTGATCAACACCAGCATCCGCATTCGCGCCCAATCCTTTGCCCTGCGCGATGAAGCGGGCCAGCCGATCCCCTACTTCATCCGCGCCAAGCGCGAGATTGACCCGGGTCTGGTAGACAGACAGATCGTGCACTACGGCAACTACGACCCCTTTATGGAGTACGACATCCAGCTCTGCCATCCCCTGCCGGCCATGGGCTACTGCACTCTCCATATCGAAGGCAACCAGCCGGGACTGGAGCAACCGGTGACGGCCAGCGGCGAGCTGCTGGAGAACGATTTTTACCGCATCGCCCTCAATGACAACGGCACCCTGCTGATCCTGGACAAGCTGCGCGGCACCACCTTTGATCAGGTGCTCACGCTGGAAGAGGGCTCCGATGATGGCGACGAATATGACTACTCGCCATCGCGGGACGAGTGGCTCCGCTACTCCACCGAGTTTGCGGTGACCCGCGAGGTCACCCATCAGGCGTGGCAGAGCATCGCCACTCTCAAATTGCGCATGGTCTTGCCAGCCAACCTCGCCGAGCGGGCCAGCCGCCAGTGCAGCGGCCACCTTGATGTCACCTGCCGCATCACGTTGGCGCACCAGAGTCCGCGTATCGACATCGAGCTGGAGCTCGACAATCAGGCCGACGATCACAGAGTGCGGGTGCTGATCCCCACCCCCTTCCCGAGCGACACAGTGGTCTCCGACAACCAGTTTGGCTGCATCACCCGCCCCACCCGCGACAGCGCCATGGCCGACTGGGAGGCAGAAGATTGGAAAGAGGCCCCCATTCCGGTCTGGCAGCTAATGAACTTCGTCGCCCTGCAAGATGGCAAGCAGGGGCTGGCGGTACTGAGCGACGGTCTGCGCGAGTTTGAAGTGATTGGCGAGCAGTACGACACCCTGGCACTCACCCTGCTGCGCGGGGTCGGCGTACTCGGCAAAGAGGAGCTGCTGCTGCGCCCGGGTCGCCCCTCCGGCATCAAGCTACCCACCCCGGACTCCCAGGTGCGCGGCAAGCTCAGCTGCCGTTTCAGCCTGCTGGCGTTTGCCGGTGATCACATCAGCGCCAACGTGATGCAGGCGGCGCGCAGCTACCTCACTCCGGTGCGCTGCTACAACAAGATCCCGTTCGATGCCATGAAGCTCAACAAGGCAAGCTTCACCACCCCGCGCCACTTCAGCCTGCTCACCATGGATCCGTCCGGTCCGGTGCTGAGCGCCCTGAAAAAGGCCGAGGATGAAGAGGCGCTGGTGATCCGGGTCTACAACCCGAGCGAGCAGGCGGTGCTGGAGGGTGGCAAGGTGACCAGCCAGCACACCCTGAGCGACTGGCAAGCGGTGCGGATGGACGAGCAGCCCCTACCCCTTGAGTTGGCCGCTGGTGAGTTTGGCGAGCTGACGCCCTGCCACTCCCGCAGCGTGCGCTTTCGGGTGGCTCGCGGCTAACGGCAGGTATACCCACAGGTAGCAACAGGTGAGGGAGGCGCATCCCCTCCCCGCCTGTTTATCCCTTCAAGCTGCCCTATCCCGCTTGATAAAGGCATAAAAAATCCCCGCCAATTGGCGGGGATTTTTATTGGAACGGTATTAGCCCCCGTCAGCAAGAGCGACCGGCTTAGCTGGCCTTGCGCAGGATCTGCTCAAGGTAGCGGGCGAAGTCGTGACCGTGATGCTCCAGCAGTTTCGGGAACATGGAGATGGAGGTCATGCCCGGGAAGGTGTTGATCTCGTTGAGCAGGATCTCGCCCTCGTCGGTCAGGAAGAAGTCGATACGGGAGAGGTGAGTCAGTTTCAGCTGACGGAACGCCTTGAGGGCGTACTCGTGAATGGCGTCAGCCTGAACCTGGGTCAGCCCTTCGGCACGCAGTGCAGTCTCGGTATGGCTGGCGCTGCTGTACTTCTCTTCATAGGTGTAGAACTTGTCCTGCGGCACGCAGATCTCGCCCGGATAGGTGGCCACCAGCTCGTCACCGTACTGGTAAACCGCCACTTCCAGCTCGCGCGGCTTGACCGCTTTCTCGATCAGAACCTGTTCGGAGTAACCGAAGGCATCGGCAATGCCCTTCACCAGGTCTGCTTCGTTGCTGGCGGAGTAGCAGCCAACGGAAGAGCCCTGGGAGGCGGCCTTGATAAAGACCTTGCCCCACTTGGCCAGTGCCGCTTTCGCCTCAGCCAGAGCCGCATCGCCCTGCTCGGTCAGGAACAGATAAGGGGTGTTGGGGATACCGATGGCGGAGAGCCACAGCTTGGTGGTGATCTTGTTGAAGCAGATCTTGCTCGCTTCGGCGTCACAGCCCAGATAGGGCAGGCCAGCCAGCTCGAGGAAGGATTGCAGATCGCCAGTCTCACCCGGGTAACCGTGGATGCAGGGCACCACGTAGTCTACCGGACGGGCCACGCTGTCAAACGAGAGCAGCTTGTCGAGCCCCAGTTTGCACTCGCGACCATCGGCGCTGAGCCAGCGGTCGGCAAACATCTCGACGCGGGTCACTTCGACGCCGGGCAGGAGAGCGAGTTGTTTTTCGAGGAAATTGGCGCTGCGCAGAGAGACTTCGTGCTCGGAGCCACCGCCGCCGCACAGCAGCAAGACATGCATGTTCTTCATTAGATGTGATCCCTTGGGAGAAGCGGCTTCGTCATGACCATTCAAAAACCACCGCATTCAAAACCGGACGAAGCCAGATACGAACATAAGTGCGCGCCAGTGTAGCAAGGGAGACAAACCCTTGTCAGCTGATGGCTGCCCTGCCAGCCACATCTTGCGGTGAAAAAGGGCGCCCTGTGTCAAAAACCGCGCAGCCCCATGGGTCAGCGAGGGGGATCGACCCGTCCCATGCCGCTGCCATTGACGCGAAACCAGCCGGCAATGCTGTAACGCTCCTGATTGGCGGGCAGCACTTCGTGAGGAAACTCCTCGGAGAGGAAGATCACCAGCCGCCCCCCTCTGGGGCTCACATCCATCAAGAACTGCTCGTCGTTGTCATAAAAGCGCAGGACGCCGCCCGCTTCGGGTTGCCAGTCGTTATTGAGGTAGAACACCGTCGTCAGGCGACGGTTGGAGCGACCGGCAAAGGCATCGCGATGGGTCGCGTAGAAGTCGCCGCTGCGATAACGGGCAAAATGTGCCTCATAGTCGAACAATCCCAGCATCAACATCCGGTTGGCAGCCAGACGCAGCGCCTCCATGCGGGCGAGATAATCGGCGACCGGCGCACCGAGCGACGGCTCCAACCAGTGGATCTGGTCGCGGCGGATCTCGCTGTTGCCTTGATGGAGCCCTTCACGGCCGATCCCGGCCGGTTGCCACTCCTCTGGCAGACACCCTTTGAGGGCATCCACCTCGGCGGCAGTTAAAAAATCGTCCACTATCACCCAACCTCGGGTATAGATGGCATCCATGACGGCTTGATAGTCCAAGATTGACTCGCAACATGTGGAAAAGAGAGCGCTTTTTAGCGGCTTCCCGCTAAAGGCACAAACCGGTTTGCTTCTCTTGAGAAGTCCCACCATCAATACCCGATTTGGCAGGCCGCGCCCCCCTTTTTCCGGATCGATTGTGATCCTGCCCTCACCCGGTGCGTAATGGAGGGGAAAAGTGTGAGCCGCCCCCCATTGCTTCGGTGCCCGTTAACGTAACGCCTTGCCGTTAAAAGAGCCAAGCGATACCGTATCGACCATGGGAATACCCCCCTTTCCTCCTGCAAGCACACTGTGCAACTTATGTACAATCAACGACATGCAATCAACAAAAGGATGATGTGATGCCTCTGCCCGACCTGACGCTGCAACAACTGGATGGCACCCCCTACCCGCTCGCCCAACTGGCCGGCAAAGTGATCCTGGTGGTGAATGTGGCCAGCCGCTGCGGCTTTACCCCCCAATATGAGGGGCTGGAAGCCCTCTATCGCGAGCTGGGGCCCGAGGGGCTGGAGATCCTGGGCTTTCCCTGCAACCAGTTCGGTCAGCAGGAGCCGGGGGATGCCGAGGAGATCGCCCGTTTCTGCTCCCTTGACTACCCGGTCACCTTCCCCATCATGGCCAAGTGCGATGTCAACGGCGAGCAGGCCCACCCGCTCTATCGGTGGCTCAAGAAGGAGAAACCGGGGCTGCTGGGGCTGGAAAACGTCAAGTGGAACTTCACCAAGTTCCTGATCGACCGTGACGGCAACGTAGTAGAGCGGTTTGCTCCCACCACCAAGCCGGAGAGTCTGGTCGCCCCCATCCGCGACCTGCTCTGATTACTTTTTGCGGCACATAAAGAGCGGCCGGTGCGACAGCTACTGCGCACCGGCCGCTCTTTTGCTATATTACGCCCCCGTTATCATTTCCATATCGTGGCTGGCGCCCGCGCCGGTCATCCGCTGAGCCAAAGGCTCACCAGAGGAGTTTCTCTCGAACATGTCATTCAACGAACTGGGTCTCTCCCCGCACATCCTGCGGGCCGTCAAGGAGCTGGGTTACGAACAGCCAACCCCCATCCAGCAGCAAGCCATTCCGGCTATTCTGGCTGGTCAGGATGTCCTCGGCGGAGCCCAGACAGGCACAGGCAAGACAGCCGGTTTCACCCTGCCCATGCTGCAGCTGCTGCTGGCCAACCATGGCCGCGGTCGCCGTCAGGTGCGCGCCCTGGTACTGACACCGACCCGCGAACTGGCCGCCCAGGTGGGCGAGAGCATCATCAAATATGCCCACCACCTGCCGTTTCGTACCCTGATCGCCTACGGTGGCGTCAGCATCAAGCCCAACCTGGATGCCATCAAGCTCGGTATCGACATTCTGGTGGCCACCCCGGGCCGTCTGCTGGATCTGCTGACCCAGGGCGCATTGACCCTGAGCGAGCTGGAAGTGCTGGTGCTGGATGAAGCGGATCGCATGCTCGACATGGGCTTCATCGTCGATATTCGCCGCATCATGAAGGCACTGCCCGCCAAACGGCAGAGCCTCCTCTTCTCCGCCACCTTCTCAAGCGAGATCAAGGCGCTGGCGGACGATCTGCTGAACGACCCCACCCTCATTGAGGTCGATCCCAGCAACACGGCTGCCGAACAGGTGACCCAGCGCATCATTCAGGTCGATCGGGAACGCCGCCGCGAGCTGCTCTCCCACATGATTGGCCGTGGCAACTGGCAGCGGGTGCTGGTGTTTGTCCGTACCAAGCAGATCGCCGATCGCCTCGCGCATCAGATGCAGAAAGACGGTCTGGACACAGTCGCCATCCACGGTGACAAGAGTCAGGGAGCCCGCAACCGGGCGCTGGCCGATTTTCGCGAAGGCAAGGTGCGGGTGCTGGTGGCAACCGATATCGCCGCCCGTGGCCTGGACATCGATCAGCTCCCCCACGTGATCAACTTCGAGCTACCGCAGATGGCGGAGGATTACATCCACCGTATCGGCCGTACCGGCCGTGCCGGTCGCGGTGGCGAGGCCATCTCGCTGGTCAGCCATGATGAGTTGGGTCAGCTCAAGGCGATCGAGGCCCTGATCGGTCAATCCCTCTCCGTGGAGATCCTCGAAGGGTATGAGCCGAGCGGCAAGCCAAGCCGCCAGACCCTGCCCGGCAGCAAGCCGGTGCAGAACCCGCCGCGCGCCCGTGGCGCAGCCAATGCCAAGGGTGGCAAGGGCAAACCGGCAGCAGGCAAAGCCAAAGGCGATACCGCCAAGAAGCCTGCCCAGTCTCCTCAAAACAAGTCCCGCAAACGGGAAGTGGTGGGTGAGGACGTCGGATTTACCCCGATGCGCCGCCTGCCCAGAGCCCAGCGCGACAGCTATCAGGATAGCGACGACGAGTAATTCGTCCCGTGCCTACGCCAGACTGGTTGGCCAAACAGCTGATTGACCAGACAAAGGGAGCCTCGTCGGCTCCCTTTGTGCTTTTGGCAATCGGGTAAAGCCCCTACACCAGCGAGTGGCGTACTCCCGGATGTTTACCATCCGGATGCTTGCCATGCAGCAACGCAGGCTCGCTGCCATCGGCCGGATTGTGCTGCAAAAACTCGAACAACCCGGCCTGCATATTGACGTTCCAGAATCGCCCCGCCAGCGTCAGTACCAGTTGATCGCCAGCAAGATCGGCCAACCCGTTTTGCCGCCAGGCATCGAACAGCGGCATCAGATGACTGCGCAGTGAGGCTGGCAGGCGTGCCAGAGCCAACACGCCGCTGTCGAGCGCGCCACGCAGCAGGCCATCGATCCGCGCATTCGGATTGCGCCCCATCACCATGCCGGGCGCCCGAACTCCCTTCTCATGCGCTTCGTGCCACTGGGCCAAATCCCGCCCGTACATCACGCCATAGCCATGGATAGTGCCCCCGGCTCCGGCACCAAAGGGGAGGATCTCGGCACCGCGCTTGGCCATCTGGTTATAGCGACTCTGCTCGGCTGGAGTGCGTCGCCAGTGACTGCAGGAGAGCCGCTCCCAACCATGCCGTTCCAGTTGCTGGCTGCCGTAAGCGTACATGGCGGCCCGCTGCTGACCATCGGCAGCCCAGCCCAGCTTGCCCTTCTGCCCGGCCCGATCCAGATTGGTGCCCGGCATGGCGATAAGCTGGTAGAGATCAACCCCGTGCACGCCGCTCGCCATCACATCTGTGATGTCCTGCCGCCACACGGCATCATCCTGACCGGGCAGACCGAAGATAAGATCCGCCACGATCACTGCCGCATCATCGCGAGTCAGCTCGCCAAGGCGGGTCAGCAGGCTCTCCCTGTCATCGATCCGCGCCGCTTGCTGGCGCACACCGGTATCAAAACTCTGCACCCCGAACGAAAAGCGGTTGAAACCGCCGCCCAGCGCAGCCTGCCACTTGGCATCATCAAAACCGTTGAGGCGCCCCTCAAGTGTCACCTCGGCATCGACCGTCAGAGGAAAGCGCCGGATCATCCTGGCCAGCATCGCCAGCTCATCGGCACTCATATCGGTGGGGGTTCCTCCCCCGACATAGACGGCCGAGAAGGGGCGGCTTTGTACCAGCGGCGTCTCTGCGGCCCTGGCAAGCGATGCGCACAACCCGTCGACATAGCGGCTGATCCGCGCCGGATTGGCGCCATTTTCGAAGAAATTGCAGAAGCTGCAGCGCTTGCGACAAAACGGAATATGGAGATAGAGGGCGCGCTCTTCGGCATCGCTCTCTTGCAGCCACCACTGTTGCCATTGGTTCTCATCGAGTGACAAGGGGCGTATCCCTCCCCGACTGGCATGTGCCGAGGTTTTGGCACTGAAGGCAAACTTGAGAGGGTCCGGCGAAGCCACGCCGGTCATGGAAGGAGTTAGATGGATCATGGTGATGACTCGCAAATAACAGCAATGATAATTATTATCACTCATGTGTTTTTGCGCAGGATCAACTCTTGGTGCCACTCAATCTGAAATTGCCCTGTTGGCAACCTCCATTACCGATCTGCTTAACAGATTATTTACTCAAGAGTGACTAAAGTGTGCCGATAGGAAACTGTCTACCCGCCTCTCCTTGTCTACGCTCAAGATGAAACGGGAACCAATAAAAACAGATAAAGGGCATGGGATCGGCCACTATGCATAACCTCTCACTGAACTGGAAAATCTTTCTCCCCCTTGCGCTGGTCATCAGCTCCACCTTCGCCCTCTGCTTCGAGCTCTCTGCCTGGTTGCAACGGGATCTCGCCATCCGCATGGCGGAAGAGAAGGTTGAGAGCGCCGCCAACACCTACATGGATCAGCTCAACGTATTGATGATGACCGGTGGCATGGCCAACCGGCAGATAGTGCAAACCAAGCTCAAGAGCGAGGCAGGGATTGTCGAAGCCCGTCTTATCCGTGCCCCCGCCGTCAGCAACTTGTTTGGCCCGGGCCATCCCGACCAGAAAGCCCAGGATGCCCTCGATGAACGCGCCATCACGAAGGGGGATATCATCCTCAAGCAGCAGGGCAACCAGCTCACCCTGATCAAACCGTTCAAGGCCTACAAGGAGTATCGCGGCACCCAGTGCACCAGTTGCCATCAGGTGGATGAGGGAACCGTCATGGGGGCGGTTCGGATCAGCTATGACCTGACCCATACCTTCGACGATATCCGCCACAACAACTTTATTCTGAGTGGCAGTCTGGCGGCTGTTTTCGGTCTGGGTTTCGGCCTGCTCTGGTGGGTGTTGCAGCGCTACGTCAAACGGCCGCTGCGCCAGTTGCAGCTCACCATGATCCAGATGGCGAAAGAGCGTAACCTCGCGCTCCCTCTCGTCAACAACAGTCAGGATGAGCTGGGCCAGATGACCCGCGCCGTCAACGACATGGTGCAGGGCTTCCGCCACAGCTTGCAGGAGGTGGAAGGAGCGACTCATCAGCTCTATCAGGAGTCGAGCCAGATCCGCCAGGTTGCCACCCAGACCGAAAACTCGGCCCGTCAGCAGGAGGGGATGACCACCCAGGTTGCGGCCGCAGTGAGCGAACTTGCTGCCAGCTCCCACGAAGTACGCGAACATGCCCGCCACAGTGCCGAGCTCTCCGCACTCACCAATCAGGATGCTGCCAATACCAGCCGTCTCGCTCAGCACTCCATCACCGACATGGGCGAGATGTCGACCGAAATCGACAGGGTGGATCAGGTGATCCAGCAGCTCGACAGCCGCTGTCTCGCCGTGGATGGGGTATTGGAAGTGATCAAGGGGATCGCCGATCAGACCAACCTGCTGGCACTCAACGCAGCCATTGAGGCTGCGCGAGCCGGCGAGCAGGGACGCGGTTTTGCCGTGGTGGCCGACGAGGTGCGCGCCCTCTCCAACCGCAGCCGCACCGCCAGCGAGGAGATCTCCCAGATGATCGCTGCCTTGCAAAAAGAGGCCCAGAGCGCAGTTACGGTGATCGGGGATGCAAAAACCAAAGCGGACGAGAGCATCAGCAAAACCGAGGCGACCCTGGCCGCCATGCAGAACATCATTGAACGCATCGCCCGGATCAACGATCTCAATGCCCAGATGGCCCAGTCAGCCGAAGAGCAGGACAGGGTCTGCAACGAGGTGGACCACTCGGTGAACCAGATCCGCAACACCTCCAACGACACCCTGGGTCAGGCTCATGCAGCCAACCTCGCCAGCGTTCAGCTGGTCGAGCAGTGCCAGAAACTGGAAGCCCTGCTCAAGACCTATCGCTGGTAGCCCTGCCCCGACAACAAAAAGCGCGCCTGTGGCGCGCTTTTACTTTGTATCAATTCCTAGCTGTATCAGCTCGCTGATATATCCGTCTCAGCGGGTGTTGCGGGTGGCGACCGCATCGGCCAGATTGCGCAGCAGGGTTTCGGTATCTTCCCAACCGATGCAGGCATCCGTGATGCTCTGGCCGAAGGTAAGCTCGCAGCCCTCGACCAAATCCTGACGCCCTTCCACCAGATGGCTCTCCACCATCACGCCAAATACAGCCTTGCTGCCGGCGCGCAGCTGATCAGCTACATCGTCCGCCACTACCATCTGATTCTTGAACTGCTTGCTGCTGTTGGCATGGCTGAAGTCGATCATCACCTTTTGCGGCAGACCCGCCTTCTCCAATCCCTTCACCACCTCACTGACATGGGTTGCGCTGTAGTTAGGTTCACGGCCACCACGCAGGATGATGTGACAATCCGGGTTGCCTTTGGTGGCCACGATGGCGGAGTGGCCATACTTGGTGACCGACAGGAAGTGATGGGGGGCACTGGCAGCACCGATGGCATCGATGGCTACCTTGATGGTGCCGTCGGTACCGTTCTTGAAGCCCACCGGGCAAGAGAGACCGGAGGCCAGCTCGCGATGCACCTGGGATTCAGTGGTACGGGCGCCGATCGCCCCCCAGCTCATCAGATCAGCCACGTATTGCGGCGTGATCATATCGAGGAATTCGGACGCGGTCGGCAGCCCCATGTCGTTGAGATCGAGCAGCAGCTTGCGACCCAGGCGCAGACCGTCATTGATCTTGCAGCTGTTATCGAGGTACGGATCGTTGATGAGCCCCTTCCAGCCCACGGTAGTACGCGGCTTTTCGAAGTAGACCCGCATCACGATCTCCAGCTGGCCCTTGAGTTCATCACGCAGTGCCTTGAGGCGCTTGCCATATTCGATGGCGGCAACCGGATCGTGGATGGAACAGGGGCCAATAACCACCAGCAGACGGTCATCTTCACCATTCAGGATACGGTGGATGGCCTGACGGGAATCAAACACGGTCGATGAGGCGGTCTCGGTCGCCGGAAACTTCTCAAGCACCGCAACCGGAGGGAGTAACTCTTTGATTTCACTGATACGAACGTCGTCGGTTTGATGCTGCATGACAAGGCTTCCTGCTAGATAACTGCGATTAAGAAATCTCAACATAGCCCGCAGCCGAGTCGGTGTAAATAGAAAATTACATCACCAAAGAAAGTTTTTTTAACCTACATCTTGCAAGTTAATGAAATACTGCTAGTTGCGAGCGTGCCGGAGATAAAAAGGCCCGCACAAGGCGGGCCCCATCATGTTGGAGGGATTAATCGCGCTGGCTGATGCTGGCCAGTTTTTCGAAGTAGTCCGGGAAGGTCTTCGAGGTGCACTTGGGATCGTTGATAGTCACCGGCGTATCGGACAGAGCCACCAGCGAGAAGCACATGGCGATCCGGTGATCGTTATAGGTATCGATCTCGGCGTGCTTGAGCTGCGTCGGCGGGGTCACGGTAATAAAGTCACGCCCCTCCTCCACTTCTACGCCCAGCTTGCGCAGCTCGGTCGCCATGGCATGCAGGCGATCGGTCTCCTTCACGCGCCAGTTGTAGATATTGCGAATGGAGGTCGGCCCCTCGGCAAACAGCGCCGCAACCGCGATGGTCATGGCCGCATCGGGAATATGGTTCATATCCATATCGATACCGTGCAGCGGCGCCTGCTCCGCTTCGATAAAGTCATCACCCCAGGTGATGCGCGCGCCCATCTTCTCCAGTACGTCGGCGAAATGGATATCGCCCTGAATGCTGTGCTTGCCGATGCCGGTGACCCGCACCTTGCCCTTGATGGCGCCAGCCGCAAGGAAGTAGGAGGCGCTGGAGGCATCCCCTTCAACCAGAAAATCCCCCGGGCTGATGTAGGTCTGGTTGCCCTTGATGTAGAACAGCTTGTAGTTGTCGTGCTCGATGACAACCCCGAACTGCTTCATGATGTGCAGGGTGATATCGATGTAGGGCTTGGAGACCAGCTCCCCCTTGATATGGATGCGGGTGTCGCCAGCCGCCATGGGCGCAGCCATCAGGAAGGCGGTCAGGAACTGGCTGGAAACGGAACCATCGACGTGCACATCGCCGCCCCACAGCCCCTTGGCATCCACCACCAGCGGCGGAAAACCATCTTTTTTCAGGTACTGGATATGAGCTCCCGCCTCACGCAGGGCATCAACCAGATGGCCAATAGGGCGCTCTTCCATGCGCGGCTCACCGCCCAGGGTGTACTCACCAGAGCCCAGACACAGTGCGGCACAGAGCGGGCGCATGGCGGTACCGGCATTGCCCAGGAACAGATTGATCGGCTCTTTGACGGCAAAGCTGCGGCCAAGGCCCTGCACAGTGCACTCGGTCTTGTCGGCAGAGAGCTTGTACTTGACCCCGAGCTGGGTCAGTGCTGCCAGCATGTGACGAATGTCATCGCTGTCGAGCAGGTTGGTCAAACGGGTAGTACCACGGGCCAGTGCCGCCAGCAGCAGCGCCCGGTTAGAGACACTCTTTGATCCGGGCAGATTGACCTCACCGGCCACACGAGAAATGGGTTCCAAACGCAACGAATTCATAGACTTCCTGTGCAATCTCAAATAAATGACCTGACCGGACGTTAACAGTACGCGCCCCGCTCGGCAAGGGCAGCGACAGGGGAAAAACGGGGCTGCGCGCTAAGATTCAGTCGTTGTTGAAAAAAAGACGCCGGGCAAGCCCGGCGTCAGGATTAACTGCAGACCGGATCAGCCGTGACGCTTGGCAAACTCATCCATAAAGCTGACCAGCGCCTTCACACCCTCCAGCGGCATGGCGTTGTAGATGCTGGCCCGCATGCCACCGACGATGCGGTGTCCTTTGAGCGCCAGCAGGCCAGCCGCTTCAGATTCAGCCAGGAACTGCTTGTCCAGCTCGGCATTTTTCAGCTGGAATGGGATGTTCATCCGCGAACGGCAGCTGACATCCACCTGATTGCTATAGAAGCTCGATTGATCGAGATAGTCGTAAAGGAAGTCGGCCTTCTCCTTGTTGCGCGCTTCCATCGCCGCAAGGCCACCCTGTTCTTTCAGCCACTCGAACACCAGACCGGCCAGATACCAGGCGTAGGTGGGCGGCGTGTTGAACATGGAGTCGTTCTTGGCGGTGAGCTTGTAGTCGAAAATCGAGGGCACATCGGCTCTGGCCTGATCCAGCAGATCATCGCGCACGATGGCGATGGCAAGCCCGGACGGACCGATATTTTTCTGGGCACCGGCATAGATGATGCCAAAGCGGCTCACATCGATGGGACGGGAGAGGATGGTCGAGGAGAGATCCGCCACCAGCGGTACATCGCCGGTTGCGGGGATATCGAACATCTCGATCCCTTCAATGGTCTCGTTCGGGCAGTAGTGCACATAGGCAGCATCAGAGCGAAATGCCGGTGTCGGCAACAGATGTGTAATCCCCTGCTCGTTTTTGGCAACCCCTTGCCAGGTCTGGATGTCGCCGTACTTTTGCGCCTCATCCACGGCCCCCTGCGACCAGACACCGGTCAGCAAAAAATCAGCCTTCTTGTTGGCGCCGCCCAGCAGGTTCATGGGCACTGCAGAGAACTGACCGCGGCCGCCACCGTGCATGAAGAGCACCTTGTAGTTGTCCGGCACCGCCAGCAACTCGCGCAGATCGGCCTCGGCCTTCTCGGCGACCGCCATGTAGTGCTTGCCGCGGTGGGAAAGCTCCATGACCGAGGCTCCCAGCCCCTGAAAATTACAAAATTCGCGCTGGGCGCGCTCCATGACTTCAACCGGCAACATGGCGGGGCCGGCGCAGAAGTTGTAAACCTGTTTGCTCATGACGCTTTCCGTGAGTGGATGAGTGTGATCGATGACTTGTCAGGTTTTACACAAGAGCAGCCAGCGGATCAAAGGCTTTTTGGGAGCTGGCTCAACCTTTTACCGTCACTCTTGCTCCCCTTTTCAGTAGAAAAAGCCCTGAACGGGTCAGGGCTTGCAGAGAACGTGCGCAGAAATGGTCAAGAGACCGCATAAACGGGCTGCCCCTGTCCTTTCCGACAAATTTACACCTTGGCGGTGAGCTCGGGCAGCAGGGTGAAGAGATCCCCCACCAGACCGTAGTCGGCCACCTGAAAGATGGGCGCTTCGCTGTCCTTATTGATGGCCACAATCACCTTCGACTCCTTCATCCCCGCCAGATGCTGAATGGCGCCCGAGATACCGACCGCGATATAGAGCTCGGGCGCGACCACCTTGCCAGTCTGGCCGACCTGCAGATCGTTGGCGACGAAACCCGCATCGACGGCAGCGCGCGATGCGCCGACCGCCCCGCCCAGCTTGTCGGCCAGCGCCTCAATCAGGGCAAACTGCGCCTTGGAGCCAAGGGCTCGGCCACCGGAGACCACCACTCGCGCAGCTGTCAACTCGGGCCGGGGCGATTGCACTGCAAGGCGCTCCACCAGGCGGGTCCGGCGGGTCGATTCGGGCACCACCAGACTCTCAACGGGAGCATTGCCTGCCTCCATTGCCTTGGCAAAAGCCGTCGCCCGCACCGTCATCACCTTGATGGGGGCGCTGCTCGCCACCCGGGCGATGGCATTGCCCGCATAGATGGGGCGCAGGAAGGTATCGCTGCTCTCGACAGCCGTCACCTCGGAGATCATCTCAACCCCGAGCCTGGCAGCGAGCTGGGGCAGCAGCGCCTTGCCCATGGTGCTCGCCGCCATCATGCAGTGGCTGTAACCTTCGCACCAGCGAGCCAGCAGCTTGTCGATCCCCTCCAGCACCCCTTCCGCCAGTGCGGGAGAGTCGGCCAACAGCACCTTGCTCACCCCGCTCAGCGCAGCTGCCTGCTGGCCCGCCTCGCTTATCCCCTGCCCCGCCAGCAGCAGATGCACTTCGCCACCCAACTGACTGGCAGCCGTAACCAGGCGGGCGACGTTGTCGGCCAGATGGCCCTGATGATGTTCGGCAATGATTAATACGCTCATAGTACCTTCGCCTCGTGCTTGAGTTTGTCCACCAGCTCATCCACCGAACCGACCAGTATGCCGGCTTTGCGAGCTGGTGGCGCCATCACCCCGAGCAGACGGGTCTGGTTGACAGACACAACGGCGAGATCGGCAAAGGGGGCACTCTCCAGCGGCTTGCGCTTGGCTTTCATGATGTTGGGCAGCGATGCAAACCGCGGTTCGTTCAATCGCAGATCGGCGCTCACTACAGCAGGCAGTGGCATGGCGAGGGTTTCAAGCCCGCCATCGATTTCGCTGGTCACCCGCAACACCTCTCCTTCCAGCCTGATGGCAGAAGCACAGGTAGCCAGCGGCCAGTCGGTCAGGGCGGCCAGCATCTGGGCCACCTGACCGTTGTCCGAGTCGATGGACTGCTTGCCGAGCAGCACCAGATCCGGTTGCTCCAGCTCACACACCTTTTGCAAAGCCCGTGCAACCGTCAGTGGCGCCAGCGTCTCGTCTGTCACATAGTGGCGCGCCCGATCCGCTCCCAGCGCCAGCGCATGACGCAGCTGCTCGGCGGCAGCATCCGGGCCAAAGGTCACCACCACCAGCTCGCTGGCGATACCGGCCTCACGCAGCCGGACTCCCTCTTCCACCGCGATTTCACAAAAGGGGTTGATCCCCATCTTCACATTGGCCAGCTCCACATCGGAGCCGTCCGCCCTGACCCGGATCTTGACGTTGTAATCCACTACCCGTTTGATTGCGACCAGCAGCTTCATGGGGTCATGCCTCGTCTCTTTGGATTGAATTCATTCACCAGTCCCTGCACTTTTGCACCGTGTTTCGCTTAATTTTTTGCTTACAATCACTTTACGTTTACGTAAACTACCAGCACTACCCTAGGTCAACTTCGGTGCAGAGGCAAGATGGAACGGGAAGCAATGGAATTTGATGTCGTCATCGTAGGTGGCGGCCCGGCGGGGCTCAGCGCCGCCATCGCGTTGAAACAGCAGGATGCCAACCTCTCGGTCTGCCTGCTGGAAAAGGGCGCCGAAATTGGCGCTCATCTGCTCTCCGGCGCCCTGCTCGACCCCGTCGCCCTCAAGGAGCTGCTGCCACAAAGCTGGCAGCAGGCACCGCTAGGGATAGCGGTCAACGACGATCAGGTACATTTGCTGCAAAACGAGAACCGCTCTTTGCAGCTGCCAAGCTGGGCAGTACCACCACGGATGCACAATGAGGGCTGCCACATCGTCAGCCTCGGCAATCTTTGCCGCTGGCTTGGCCAGCAGGCGGAGCAGCTGGGAGTCGAAATATACCCGGGGTTTACCGCCAGCGACCTTATCATGGAAGCGGGACGGGTCAAGGGGGTGATCACCGGCGATTTGGGACTTGATCGCGCAGGCAATCCAAAACCGGATCATGTTCCCGGCATGGCGCTCTATGGCCGCTATACCCTCTTTGCCGAGGGAGCCCGCGGCCATCTGGGTAAACAGCTGATCGCTACATTCAATCTGGAAAACACCGCCCAGCCCCAACACTATGCCATCGGTTTCAAGGAGCTGTGGCAGCTTCCCGCTGGCCGGGGTAAGGCGGGACAGGTACTCCATGGCAGTGGCTGGCCTCTTGGCAAGGAAGGAGAAAACCACAGTCACGGCGGCTTCTATCTCTATCAGATGGAGGGAGATCAGGTCTCAGTCGGGCTGATCGTCGATCTCAACTACCAGAATCCCTGGCTCAGCCCGTTTGACGAATTCCAGCGGCTCAAGCATCACCCGCTTATCGCCGACCTGCTGCAAGGGGGCGAGCGCATCAGCTATGGTGCACGCGCCATCACCAAGGGGGGCTGGCACTCCCTGCCCCGCATGCACTTCCCGGGCGGCCTATTGATCGGCTGCGATGCCGGCACCCTCGACTTTTCCCGCGTCAAGGGGATCCACACAGCCATGAAATCGGGGATGCTGGCGGCAAAAACCGTCGCGATGGCGCTACGAGGTGGCGATGAGGGAGGACGGGATCTGGTTCACTATGCCGACGAACTGCACCAGAGCTGGCTGGCACAAGAGTTGGGCGCGGCCCGCAACTTCGGCGCCGCCCTGCATCGCTGGGGCCCCTGGCTTGGTGGCGCCTTTAACTGGCTGGAGCAACGGCTGTTTGGCGCAAACTCGCCCTTCAAACTTATCGACAAGGAGCCAGATTACCGCCAGCTGCGCATGGCCAGCCGCTGCGAGCCCATCCATTACCCCAAACCCGATGGCAAGCTGAGCTTCGACAAACTCTCCTCCGTCTATCTCGCCAACACTAGTCACAACGAGGATCAGCCCTGCCATCTCAAGCTGCAGGATGAGCTGATCCCGGTAAAGGTCAACCTGCCAACCTGGGGAGAGCCCGCCCAGCGCTACTGCCCGGCAGGGGTGTTTGAGGTGCTGGAAACGGAGGGGGTAGCCAAGCTGCAGATCAACGCCGCCAACTGCATTCACTGCAAGACCTGTGACATTAAAGATCCCAGCCAAAACATCGTCTGGACACCGCCACAAGGGGGCTCCGGACCCAACTATCCCAATATGTAAGCTGCAGCTCACCTGTTGCGAAGACGAGCCTGCAACAAAGGGCTCGGATAAAGGGGGCAGGAAGGCAAGGAGAGATGCACAAGGAGCAGCACTCAAAACGGGACGAGCTGCTCCGACCTCGCCACCTTGCAGCTGTTTTTTTGAACAAACAAGCTGAATCCCCAATGAATAGCCCCTGACAAGCGCGGCCCGCCCCTGTATAGTTCGCCGCATTCAGGTTTTCCATCGGCCCGATCTGCTTATCCACGGGATCGCCTTCTGCAGCGATCTAAGGCCGCATGACCTGTGCAACCATCCCTGATTACCCATGACTTTTTAAGGGGGGACAGATGATCACCGCCTACATTCTCAATAACAAGGTGCTGGATATAGTCACGCTCGGGCCTGACGACATAGTACCTGACAACACGGTCTGGCTGGATGCCTACAAGCCGGACACGGCAGAGCGAGAATGGTTGACGGGCCTGTTCCTGGAAGAGGTTCCCGACAAGGAAGAGCTCGACGACATCGAGGCATCAGCCCGTTTCTACTGGGATACCGATGGTCTGCACATTCACTCCCTGTTTCCCCAGCGGATCGGTCGTGACACCAAGGGTGTCCACGTCTCCTTTACCCTGCGCAACAACCTGCTGATCAGCATTCGTGAAGATGACATCGGGCTGGTTCGCCTGCTGCGCCACTATATGCGCCAGGATCGGCTGGAGGTGGAGGATGCCCTCGACATCCTGCTGGAGGTACAAAACCTCAAGGTAGAGTACCTCTCCGACCTTATCGAAGATGGTTACAAAACCTTGGAAAACACCGCTGACCAGATCTTCGAGCCGGATCAGATCAACCCCATGCTCAAGGAGTTGATGGCGCAGGAAGAGGCCAACGGCCAGATCCGTCTCTCCCTGCACGATACCCGCCGCGCCTTGCGCTTCCTCAAGCGCAGCCTGCGCCAGCGCATGAGCCTTGAGCAGAACAAGTGGATCGACGAGATGCTGCACGACGTGGAGTCACTGTTGCCCCACACCCAGTTCCTGTTCGACAAGATCAACTTCCAGCTGGAGGCCTCCATGGGGGTGACCAATCTGGAACAGAACAAGGTGATCAAGATCTTCTCGGTAGCCGCCGTAATCTTCCTGCCGCCGACCCTGATCGCCAGTATCTACGGCATGAACTTCGGCCGCATGCCTGAGCTCGCCTGGGAGTATGGTTATCCCCTCTCGCTGGTGCTGATGGTGATGTCATCGCTCGGCACTGGTCTCTTCTTCAAGCGCAAAGGCTGGCTGTAACGCCGGCTGCCCGGCACAAAAAGATTCTCGCGCATTGGGGGGCATGACCCCCCGATTAATTCCCGCCCCCTCCCTCGCCTTGCAAAGGGCTCGCCTTCGCCCCATATCCTCTGCATCACTTGCACTCTATCAATGGATATCGGGTAACCATGACCCTCTACCCCGAACACCGCTATGACGATCACGGCCAGCTTCGCCCTCCTCTCTGGTTCTGGCCCATCGCCCTGCTACTGACCCGCTCGGTCTGGCTCTTTCTGATGGCTGGCGTCACCCGCCAGAGCGGCAGCGAGATCCTTGAGCTCTTCTATCCCGACAAGCTCACTCTCTATATCAGCCTGCTGACCGATGTGCCCGCCATGCTGGCACTGCTCGCCTGCGGCGGCACCTATCAGCAGACCCATGGCATTCGCGCCAGACTCAGGCGCCACAGTCCCTTGCTGCTGCTCTGCTCTGCCACCAGCGGCCTGCTGATGCAGCTGCACAGCCTCAACCTGCAGAAGTGGTCGTTCAGCTGGCCCACCGCGCTGGTGCTGGTCGCCAGCCTCTGGGCGCTCTGGTATCTGCTGCGCAGTCGCCAGTTGCGCGAATATGCGGCCGACGAGCCCCACTAACGGGGCTCTGGACAAGGTTTGCGAGGTATTCAGTCATATTGAGGAGTAACCCGGATCTGCAGGGTCTGGCGATCGCTCTGGCTATCACGCCCGCCCTGCAACTGTGTACCAAGAGTACTGCCCTGCTGCGCCGAACTGGTGGATAGCTCCCCCACCGTCAGCCACTGGCCCGGGGCTCCACTGACCTCGGTGGCACTCTGCCCACGATTTATAGTTCCATGCTCCAGCCTCGCCTGCTCGCTGCTGAGCGCTACCTGAACCCTGTCCCCAATCAGGGTTGCGGTGGCATAGAGGCCGTTCACCAGCGGCATCATCCCCACCACCGCGCCCCCGTTCCACTGATAGAAGGTGACCGGCTGATAGGAGCCCATTTGCAGCAACACGGGACGACCCGACAGCCCGCGCACCTGCCAGCTGTCGTTCTGGCTGCGCTGGTACTGCTGGGCATTGCCATCGAGCAACCACTGCCGTTTGGCATCGTCACGGCTTACTGAAGCGTCCAGTTGTTCACTGCTGGAAAGCCCATCCACCCGCCACTCGATAAGCAGGCTTTGCGGTGGCTGGTTGATTTGCGCCAGAGTCGCCTCGGCTTCCTGCAATTGGTCCGGCGTCCCGCTCAGCACCAGCTGATTGCCCATGGCGCTTACTCCGAGCCGGGGATAGATCTCCTTGAGGGTCTGCACCGCGACCTGCGCCTCGAATACCGGGATCACCTTCACATCGGCCCACGAAGGTGAGCTCCATATCCCCGCCATACAACAGAGCCACAGCAGCCACCTGCATCCATATCTCGTCAGACAGTACATCACATCTCCTCCTGGACCCGAACCGGCTGTTCGATGATGAACCCCGTCACAGGCAAAAGACAACCTCCGAGATGCCCCTTGCAACAACCCTGTCATCAGACTCCCGCCCGGGGCGGGTTATCGCGTAAGATACGCCCCATTATGTTTACCAACCGGAACCTCTCATGCTGAAACAGCTGTTGTTACTCCCCCTCGCCCTGCTGCTGGCGGCCTGCTCGCTGACCCAGTACAACGTCAGCGAAGCCGAAATCAACCAGTACCTCAAAAAGCAGGTCTCTTTTGAAAAACAGCTGGGGATCCCCGGCATCATGTCGAGCAAGATCCGTCTTGACGAGATGCAGAGCCGTATCGGCCGCAAGCAACCGGATCGCATCGAACTCGATGCAGCTGGCGACCTGCAGGTAAGCAGCCCCCTTGGCAGCCAGCAGATGAAGGTCCGTTTTGCCCTGAGCGCCCGCCCGGAATATGTCGCCGATCAGGGGGCTATCTATCTGCGTGATCTCGAACTGGTCTCGGTGCAGACCGATCCGGCCAACATAGGTGCCGCATTGACCCCTATCCTGCCTACCTTCAATCAGTCGCTCTCCCTCTTCCTGTCGCAGACGCCGGTCTATCGCCTCGACAGCAGCCGCAAAAACGAAGCGAGGATCAAGGACAAGGTCGAAGATCTCAAGGTGGAACCGGGTCGTCTGGTGATCCCCTTCAAGGTGCTCTGATCAGGCTATTTCTCCCCCCTCACCTTTGTTGTGCAAACCGCCCGGCCTCTTGTCCTGCTTCCCAGACAAGCTGCCGGGCGGTTTTTTGCTTCTCAACCCGGCGCGAACAGAGCATAATGCACACCATTCTCATTTAGATTCGTCATGAGAAGCGTCAATAATAAAACCAATGGTGAAAAGGGACATGAGAAAAACCGTTCTGGTACAGGCCGTTGCCTGTGCTCTGGTGAGTGGCATCGCACACGCAGCCGTCAAGGTTGAAGACAAGACTTTCAACACCGCCGCCAACATGCTGGCCTATACCGAATTTGAACTCTCCGGCGAGCCGCTGGCCGAAGCGCTGGGGCTGGATCTGGACGTGCTGGATGCCAATCGCGCCGATGAGCCAACCCCGTTCGACTTCGCCGCCGGCATCGAATCCTATGAATACTCCGAAGAGGCGATGTACGCCCTCAACTATCAGTCCGGCATGGGCCCCCATCTGGTGAACGGGCCGCAAAACCTGGCCCGTGGCGGCACCATGGCCGATCTCGGCAAGCGGGTCATGGCCATGGCGGAGGCAGTTGGCTTCCCGGCTGACGAGATCCCGCAAGGCATGTATCCCCTCTCCCTGCCCTACGCCTCCGCTAACCCGGAGTTTGCCGAGGCTGTGAATACCACTCCGGTCAATGGTGACCAGATCACCATCAAGACCGCCAAAGGCGTCGAGAAAACCGTCAAGATCCAGGTTCCGGCCTACTTCCGCGACTACACCACCCTGCGCTGGAGCGGCAGTGACAACCTTCTGGTACCGGCGGCTGTGGGCGGCATTCTGCTCAAAGAGGTGATGTGGTCCCAGGACTTCCTCGGCGGCATGCACGTGGCCGAGAGCGATGAAGAGGTTGAAGCCGCCTCCGCCACCATGGATCAGGATGGCAAGCACAAGCTCGGCGTCTCCGCCGCCGACGGCTTCAACGGCATGATGCTGACCGAACAATCCATCGACAAGCTGACCATCATGCAGAACCAGCTTGGCTTCGATGGCAAACAACTGGGAGCCAAGATCACCCCGCAGTATGATCCGGCCAAGGGCATCATCTACTTCCCCCATCAGGTGAAAGTGACCGAAACTCGCAACAACGATGCGGGCGCCATCGGCAAGCTCGACGTAGTGGATGGCTCAGCCCAGCTGCGCGATGCCTGGATGATGCTGTGGCCACTCTCCGAGTTCTACGCATTCAGCGACCAGCGCACGGCCAACACCAACCAGAATCCGGCCTTCCACGCCGTGTTTGACGGCGAGCCGTTTGCCGCAACCCCCAAGGCCAACCAGTCCAACGATCTGGGCAAGGCGGTGGCAGGCAGCGACGCCTTCTCGCTGGCGCTCAACCTCTCCAGCTTCACCTTCAAGAACCTGACCGCCCTGCACTTTGATGGCAAAGCCGGCACTCTGGTGGATAGCTGGCTGGCGGGTAAACAGGGCAAGCACGTCACCACCTTTGACGCGGCTTACGCACTGGTCGCCCTGCAGATCTTCCAGCGCGCTCAGGATGCGCTACCGGTCGGTTACGCCGCCGGTGACAACGGCGAGCTGAACCTCAAGACCAGGCAGGGTCAGCAGGCCCTCGAGCTTATCCGCAAACAGGCCGATTTCATCCTTGCCAATCTCAAGGGGCACAACGGGCTGGTACACGATGGTCTGACACTGGGTGGCAAGGTAGACAAGGCGCAATCCGTTGATGCCCAGTTTGCTGCTATCCGCGGCCTGACCGCTGCGTTCCTCGCGACTTCCGATGCCAAGTACCGCACCGCCGCGCGCGAGCTGTTTATCGCCGCTGACAAGGCCTATTTCAGTGCCAAAGCGGGCACCTGGCTGGCTGGCAAAAAGGGCGAGTACACTCCCTGGACCCAGGCAGCCATCTCCGGCGCGCTGCGTTCTGCCATGCTGAACCTGCGCAACGAAGGGGCCGAGAAGGAGCCCGAACTGGAGCTGGCCAAGTTGACCGGTCAGTACGTCAGCTGGTTCCGCGGCACCGTCAACGGCGGCATGCAGATGGCCGAGTGGGTCGGCGACTCCGGCGAGAACGTCATCGAAGGCGCCGGTGGTGACACCGACGAAGATGGCGTCCCGCAAGTGACCGCCGCCGGTGGCAAGCACGGCACCGCCATGGTGATGGCCGCCAAAGCGGTGGTCAGCGAGTAATCCGCACCCTTCACCCGGATGAAAAAGGGAGCCTTGATGGCTCCCTTTGCATTACAGCGTCTGACTCTTCATTTCAGGGCACTTCAATTAATTCGCTTGGGTTAACCCAGCTTGTCCAGCATCTCCTTGGTCACCAGCACGATACCCTGCTCGGAACGATAGAAGCGGCGCGCATCCTCATCGGCATTCTCGCCCACCACCAGCCCGTCTGGCACCTTGCAGCCCTTGTCCACCACCACCCGGCGCAGCCGGCAGCCGGTACCGATCTCGACCCCCGGGAAGATGACTGCCTGATCGAGAGTACAGAAGGAGTGCACCCGCACGTTGGTAAAGAGCACCGAGTTGAGCACGAACGAACCGCTGACGATGGTTCCGCCGGCAAACATGGAGTTGATGGTCATGCCGTGCTGGCCATTTCTGTCCTGCACGAACTTGGCGGGTGGCGTCAGGGTCTGGCTGGTCCAGATGGGCCAGTTTTGATCGTAAATATCGAGCTCGGGCAACACGGAGGCAAGGTCCATGTTCGCTTCCCAGAAGGAGTCCAGGGTACCTACATCACGCCAGTAGGGCTTTTGTCCCTCGCGTGCCCCGACACAGGACATGTTGAAGGGGTGAGCAAAGGCCAGCCCTTCCTCCACGATGCGGGGGATCACATCCATCCCGAAGTCGTGTTTGGAGTCCTGGTTGAGAATGTCTTCCTCCAGCAGCTGGTAGAGGTACTCCGCCTCGAAGATGTAGATCCCCATGGAAGCAAGGGAGCGATCATCGCACCCCGGCATGGCGGGCGGGTTGGCCGGCTTTTCCACGAAGGCGCGGATCTTGCGCTGCTCGTCGATATCCATGATGCCGAAGGCTGACGCCTCGGCGCGCGGCACCTCGATGCAGGCTACCGTGACCTTGGCACCGAGACGCACGTGATCGAGCAGCATGGCGGCGTAGTCCATCTTGTAGATGTGATCCCCCGCCAGCACCACTATGTATTTGGGGCCGTAGTCGCGAATGATGTCGACGTTCTGATAGATGGCATCGGCAGTACCGCGATACCAGTGCACCTCGTCCACCCGCTGCTGGGCAGGCAGCAGATCGATGAACTCGTTCATCTGGTAGCGCAGGAAAGACCAGCCTGATTGCAGATGGCGCAGCAGGCTGTGGGATTTGTACTGGGTTACTACCCCCACGCGGCGGATCCCCGAGTTGATACAGTTGGAGAGTACAAAATCGATGATGCGGAACTTGCCGCCGAAATGGACGGCCGGTTTGGCGCGGTTGTCGGTCAACTGCTTCAGGCGACTGCCACGTCCTCCCGCCAACACCAGTGCCATACTCTGGTTCAACAACTGACGTGCTTTGGCACTATTTTCGGGCTCTAACAACATGATTTACCTCTGCCTTGTTTGATCTATTTTCAACCCATCTTCGCCTGTTTCAGTAGCACTGAAAGTGGTTTCACTCACATTTAACCGATCTCAATTGGCCCTTTTATCCGAGTTGCGAGTCATAACATGTTTTGCTTGGTAAGCTTGGTTAAAATTTCCTCATAAAGCAGCCACTTCAAGGATGACAAGATGGTTCACAAGCTCGGACGCCCTCTCGTTTTGATCGCCATCATAGTGGCCATACCTCTATTGCTTCTGCAAGGGGTTTGGCTGGCTATGCAGAGCACTCCGCTGACGCTCGCTCTGATTCTGGGCACCACGCTGATCGGCATGGCCCTATTGCTGATGCTGGCTCTGCGCACCCTGGGCGGCATTCAGCAACATCAGGAACAGCTCTGGATAAAAGCACTGCGCAGCCGGGATCCGCAGTTACTGGAAACTCCCCGCTCGCAAGAAGCGTTGCAACAATTGCTGGAGCAGTTTGAAAGCGCCGAGCAGCACGTCCATCGCCAACTCACCGAGCTGAGCAATCTGGCCACCACCGACGAGCTGACCCAACTGCTCAACCGCCACGCCTTTCGCCGCGACATGACGGAGCTGCTGCAACGGGATCAGGATACCCAGACCGCGACGCTGGTGCTGGTACGCGCCACCGAGCTTGGCAAGATCAACGCCCAGCGGGGTTTTCAATCGGGGGATGCCTACATCAAGGACATGGCTGCGCTCATCAAGCGGGTGGTCAGCCGGTTTCCCGGCAATCAGGTCTATCGCATCTCGGGGGCTGACTTCGCGGTGCTGGTGCAACCGGCCGCCAATATCCCCCCTCACCTGCTGGGGCAGGATCTGAAAGTCGCGTTCGATCACTATCAGGAGCAACACGAGCTGGAGAGCACCGGTTACTCCGGGCTGACCAAGCTCAGCAGCGGCCAGAAAATCGAGGCCGTGCTGGCCCGGGCCGATCTGGCACTGGCCCGCGCCCAGACCGAAACCATCAATGGCTGGGCCATTCAGCAGGATGACAATGTCTCCGACATGCAGGGCCAGCAACACTGGCGCGACGTACTGACTGAGGTGCTGGCGCAGGAGCGGCTCGGCTTTACCTATCAGCCGATCCAGCCGCTGCATCGCAGCATGCTGGCCTACAACGAGATCTATACCCGCTTTGCTGGCAGCGATGGCACAGCGCTGCCCACCGATACCCTCTTTGCCATGGCACAGCGGCTGGATATGGTGATGCGGCTGGAGCAGCTGGTCATCACCCACATCATGCGCCAGTACCGGGCCTTTGGTGCCAACCAGAGTCGCTGGGGGATCAATCTTTCATCCAACCTGTTGCAAAACAGCGCCTTTCTGATCTGGCTGGACAGACAGCTGCTCAAGGATCCCAACACCAGCGCCAATCTGGTGTTTGAACTCGATGAGGAACATCTGGAGCGCAATCTGACCGGCGCCAAGCGGGTGTTTGAACTGCTCAGGCGCAATGGCAGCCGCTCGGCCATCGCCAACTTCGGCAAGGGGATCGGCTCATTCACCCTGTTTCGCGAACTGAAACCTGACTACATCAAGCTCGACCCCGCGCTCATCACCGGACTGGAGCAGGATCAGACCAACCAGCAATTTGTGCGGATGATTGTCGATGTATCGCACCGGATGGGGTGCCAGGTGATTGCCGAGGGGGTTGAGCAGCTAGGCCAGAAGCAGCTGCTGCAGGGAATGTATGTCGATGGACTGCAAGGCTACCTGATCGCCCGGCCGCAACCTTTGCGACCGGATATCAGCCAGCTTGGTCTCTTTACTGAGGATGTTTCAACTTCAACAGAGTCAGAATGATCTCGTTGAGCTGGCGATAACGCTCCAGCTCTTTCTGATCGTAACGGGTCGCCAGAGTGGTGGGGTTGTGGCGGTTCTTGAGGTAACGATTGATCTGCAGGCGATTGAACCCCGCTACCTGATAAACCTGAGCCAGCAGGGTATTCAACTCCTCATTATCCAGACCGGCTCTTGCCAGATAGTGGCTGTCGGCCGGGCTTTCGGTCTGGAAACTCCACTTGCCGATACGGCCACTCTCTTGTAGATAGGCAAGCCACTGCTCGACATAGAGCGGTTTGCAGCCAGCCAGCAGATTGAAGAAGCCGACCGAATCGCAGCGACAGCCGCTCAGCAGCACGACCGCCAGAGCATCATCGTCACACTGGAAAATGACCGGCCCGGATTGTGCCCAATCCAGCGCCTGGATGCGGATGCTGGCCCGTCCTCCCGTCGCTCCTGCGACATCGAATAGAAACATGGCGCCCCCCATGGCAAAAGGTTGATGATCGGACCATCCCCCGATGAGGTGCAAAGGCAAATTGGCATTTAACTCATCAACGCAACCATTCGACCATAAAAAAGACCGGTATTCTCACGAATACCGGTCTCAATCTTGATGCTCTGTACATTCAGACCATCAATGGAGGCGCTTTCAGGCGTCCAGTTCAACCAGCGCTTTGGCCAGCTCAATGGGTTCGAGCTCCTGGCCTTCCAGATCGGCGTTCCAGTTCGGGCCGACCAGCACATCGTCTTCATCCAGATCGTTGATCCAGATATCGAGAAACTCTTCCAGATCGATCACTTCCGGCTCGTAATCGGCCCACTCGTCCACGCAGTGCAGACGGGCATCTTCTTCGGCAGACCAGAGCGGCATGACGTCGGCATCTTCAAACTCGGCAGAGCGGCAGACCACCCAGTCCTCACCATAGCGCAGGCCCCACACCTGACCCGACTCGCGGACTTGTTCGATAAAAAGTTGGAAATTGGCGTCAAGGTTCTCGGTAAGCATGCTCATGGGGCTCTCTCATTTTCTCAGGTGCGGCGGCATTGCCGGCCGGCAATGCGGTGGCCAAATGGTGTCGCAAAAGCGACATGGACTCAAGCATATTGGGGTTATTGATGGAAAAAAGGGGCCTGAAGGCCCCTTTTCACGTCAAAACATCTGCCAATGGCGGTGTTTTGCAACAATTCGGGATCAACGCTCCCAGTAAACCTCTTCCAGACTATCCTCTTTCTCCGGCAGACCGCGAGAGAGGCGCGGGCTGCTCTGGGCCAGCACCTCATAACTCACCCGGTTGGCGTACTTGCACACCTGAGAGAGTGAAGAGTAGGTGAGGAACTCGGAGATGTGCTTGGCAGAGTTGGGCACATTCATCCGGTGATAGGAGTTGGCCACCATGTCGTGCAGCACGGCGGAAAGCGCGCCATCCCCTGCCCCGTTGGTGTTCTTGATCTTCTCCGGCCCGCCCATGTAGGGAGAGATATGGGAGTAGATCCGCACCGGCTTGCGGCACTTGGCGCGCGCCATGGGGCGGCTGAACTCGTACATGTTGAACTCGGGAATAACCCCGGGCAGCAGCGGTAAGGTGGTCTCGCGCTTGAAGTCATCTTCGGTGTAGGCAGCCATATAGAGCCCCACCGGACCGGCGGTACAGAGCACCATGTCCGCCCAGTCGAGCGCCTTGTCGGCTGCGGCCAGCGGATCGGAGAAACCGGTCAGGGCCTCGCCCTCCTCCTCGTTCATGGCGAGCACGGTGACGTTCTCGCTGATGAAGTCACGCCACCACTGGGGATCGGACTCGATGACGAAACGGGTACCCAGAGTCAGCACCACCGGCACACCGGCCTCGCGGGCATAACGCACAGCGGCCATGGCAGCATCTTTCATCGGGGTGCCATCTTCACCGCGCACCAGATAGGCGGTGATGACCAGAGCGGAGGACTCCTTGATGATCTCTTCAGGGATGTGCTCGACATCCAGATGATCCATCTTGCCGGCGTTGATGCCAAAGCTGCGCTCGCCCCCTTCGGTGATGAAGGTAAAGCAGCGACCGACCGGGCCGTCTACCGGCTGCAGATAGTCGAGGTTGACGCGAGAAGAGGTATTGCAGAGGTAACGATAGGCGTAGCTGCCGATGCGGATGTCCTGACTCATGACGCCAAGCAGGATGGAGTGGGAATCAGCCAGCACCGAGTAGTTGTGCATGGTGTTGCCGATGGTGCCACCGGCAAATTCGCTCACTACCATGTTGTTGCTCTTGAGCTCGTCGTAGATCTGCTCGGCCACTTCATCGGAGATGAGCATGGAGTGGCCACGGCTCAGGCCATAACGCTCGAGAAACGCCAGATCGACATGGGCTTCGATGTCGACCAGCGTCTGGTCAATCCCGACCACATAGGCCTTGCCCCGCTCCGAAAGCACCGCACTCTGGGAGATGAGGGGATCACGACGATCCACAGGAAAGTAGTGTTTGGACTTGCGCTGACCGGGAAATTTCATGGCAATGTTCTTGTGCTCTGGGGGAAAGAGGGGCGGGATTTTAACACAATCTGTCGCACCGAAAAGTCGCTCTGTTTAAATAATGGAGTCAGTATAGACAAGGGTTGCGAGGAAAAACGTTTGCCCTTTAACCACAAAAAAACCACCCGAAAGCGGATGGTTTTTGACATGCGATCCAAAGGGAGGATTCACCCGTTGATCAAGCCGTGAAAAAGGGTCAACCCGGAGAATAGCCCGAGGGATAGCCAGAACAGCAAGGTGCCAACGAAACGGGGAACATTGGGTGCTCGCGGGATCTGGATGCCAATGGCATGCAGTACGCGACCAACCAGCAGCATGATGCCGCCGGCATGCAGCAAGAGTGCGCTGGCACCGGCAATTTCACTTAGGGCCATCAGCAACAGGGTTAGCGGTACGTACTCGGCAAAGTTGCCGTGAGCCCGGATCGCCGCCAGCAACTCAGGGGCCTCCCCCTGCCCTATCATCACCCCGAACTGGGCGCGGCGTCTGACTACCCAAGCGGAGAGCCCCAGAAACAGCAGCCCCAGCAAGCCTGCGTAGATCAGCGTGATATGTACCATGACTCGACTCCTTGTTTAACTGACAGCCGGTCACTCATGCCAATTCACGGCAAATAAGCGAGACCATCATCCTGATATGGGCCTGGTCGCTGTTGAGCGCCGGAATATAGCCAAACTCCTCGCCACCGGCAGCCATAAAGATCTCCTTGTTCTGCACCTGGATCTCCTCCAACGTTTCGAGGCAATCGGCGGCAAAGGCCGGACAGATCACATCGAGTCGCTTGATGCCTCGGGCAGGCATGCCGCCCACCGTCTCATCGGTATAGGGCTTGAGCCACTCCTCCTTGCCAAAGCGCGACTGGAAACTGGCGGTCCACTGCCCCGCCTCCAGCCCGAGCGCATCGGCCAACAGAGATGCGGTATGGCGGCACTGATGACCGTAGGGATCGCCCTCCTGCTCGTAGCGCTCGGGGATACCGTGAAACGACATCAACAGATGTTCACCCCGGCCATGCTGCTCCCAGTGACGACGCACGCTCATCGCCAGCGCCTGAATGTATTCGGGGTGGGCATGGTAATCGCGAATGAGCCGCACCACGGGCAGGTTGCGCTCATGCTTCATCGCCCGGCCCCAGGCATCGAACACGGATGCCGTGGTACTGACCGAATATTGCGGATAGAGCGGCAACAGGATCACCCGGTTGACCCCCTTGGCCTTGAGTGCCTGCCACCCCTCCTCCAGCGAAGGAGAACCATAGGTCATGGCAAGCTCGACCGGTACATCGACCCCTTCACGCTTGAGCTCCTGCTCCAGCGCAGCCCGCTGCTGTTTACTGATCACCATCAGTGGCGAACCCTGCTCGGTTCACACCTGCTGATAGAGCTTGGCCACCTTGGGAGAGCGGGTTGGCAGAATGATGAAGTGGAGCAACGGGCACCAGAGGTAGCGTGGCAGATCGACGACCCGGGGATCGTGCAGAAACTGGCTGAGAAACGCTTTGACGGCGGCGGTAGTGGGGGCGGCTGGGGTACCCAGATTGACCAGCAAGATTCCGGTTTTCGTGGTCACATTGGCTTCCTGTCTATCTGTCATGATGCAAAAAAGGGCCCGCTGGGCCCTTTTTATCATTTGCCTGATAGCCCAGGGGACTGTGCCGGCATTAACGCTTAGCCCAGAATGGTGGCAAGCTGCTTGCTGACCAGATCAACCGGCTGGGTGCCATCGATCTTGACGTAACGGGTATTGCCCGCTTCCGCCTCTTTGCCATAGAAGCCGATGAGCGGAGCAGTCTGCTGATGGTATACATCCAGACGCTTGCGCACTGTGGTCTCTTCGTCGTCGGCACGGATCACCAGATCTTCACCGGTCACGTCATCTTTACCTTCCACTTTCGGCGGGTTGAACACCACGTGGTAGGTACGGCCAGAGCCGGAGTGAACGCGACGGCCGCTCATGCGCTTGACGATCTCTTCGTCCGGCACATCAAACTCCAGCACGAAATCAACGTTGACGCCTGCATCCTTCATGGCTTGCGCCTGAGGAATAGTGCGCGGGAAACCGTCCAACAGGAAGCCTTTGGCACAATCCGGCTGAGCGATGCGCTCCTTGACCAGACCGATGATGATGTCGTCAGAGACCAGCTGACCTGCGTCCATCACGGCTTTGGCCTTCAGACCGAGCTCGGTGCCCGCTTTGATCGCTGCACGCAGCATGTCGCCGGTGGAGATCTGGGGAATACCGTGTTTTTCCATGATGAACTGAGCCTGGGTACCTTTACCGGCGCCCGGAGCCCCCAACAGAACAATGCGCATACACGCTCCTATTGATTGGTTATTCAAATCTTGCGAAGGCAAAAAAGTACACGGTTTCGCCCGTTTCTACAAGCTCGCGCCGCCTGAATGGCCACTTTATCGCCATAAAAAACGGCGACACGACGCCATACAAATTGACGGGCTTACGGGAAAAGTGAGTGAAAATTCAACAGGAGTGCTGACAGTGAGCTGATGAGGAGGATAAAAAAATCCCGGCTCAAGGCCGGGAATTGCGCTCAAAAGTAACTACTTGTCGCTCGTAGTAGGAACAGGGCAATAGTAGTTGTCCCCCTGTGCGTCAACAACTGTCAGATGTGACAGGGAGGCCGCTATGAAACCGGAACTGGGGGTCTGGCGACGAGATAAGCTCGGCTTCCAACTTGCCAAAGTAGGCGACCCGCTCGCTGATGTCCTCCCCCGCATACTGCTCGGCCAGCGCGAGGTAATCCTGATAGTGGCGCGCCTCGGAGCGCAGCAGGGAGACGTAGAAGCGCCCCAGCTCCTCGTCCAGATGGGGCGCCAGCTTGGCAAAACGCTCGCAGGAGCGCGCCTCGATATAGGCACCGATGATCATCTTGTCGACGATGGTGGCGGGCTCATGGGTGCGCACATGCTGCATCAGTTGCCGGGCATAGCGAGAAGCGGTGACCGGACCATATTCGATGCCGCGGGCCTGCATGATCTCCAGCACCTGCTCGAAGTGGTGCAACTCCTCCTGAATGAGCCGCACCATGGGAAACAGCAGCGGATTGCGCTCCAGCTCGGCAAAGACCGAGCGATCAGACTCGCCCATGGTGCGCTTGCCCAGGATCTCGGCCTTCTCCGGAATGGCGTCCAGCTCGCGATAGAACTCCAGTTTGGGCAGCAGATGACGCTTTCCCTTGGGCAGGCAGTAGCGGCGCACCAGACTGTGTGCAGTGAGTGCAGCCTTGGTTTCACAGTTGGCGTGATCGATAAGCAGGGTTGGCAAACGGGTCGGATCCCGCGCCATCTCCACCCACTCGTCAGGGGTTTCGCACTGCAAGAACTGGCGCACGGGGGCTAGCAGATCATCCATCTGAACTCTCGTTAAAGGCGTATGAGAAAAGTGGCCCTATGCTAGCGGATCAGCCGTTGCATGCCCATATCTGGCAAGATAAGCGCTGTTTTTTCAAACAGATGCCATCTCTCCCCCTTCGTCACCTAGCGGCAAAAACAACAATGGGAGCCAAGGCTCCCATTGCGTTATGCAAACCAGACCAAAAGAAAACGTTTAACTACCTTCGTTAAAAATTTCCAGATTGCTGGTCCCTTCCTGCCACTCGCGTACAGCCTTGCTGTCGTCGCTGCGCAAGGCATTGAGGTGGTCAAGGTAGGATTGATCCACATCGGAAGTGACATAGTGGCCATTGAATACCGAGGTCTCGAAGTGGCGCAGTTCGGGGTTGATCTCCCGCACCGCCGCTTCCAGATCTTCCAGATCCTGGAAGATGAGGCCATCAGCGCCAATAAGCTTGCACACCTCTTCCACTTCGCGGCCGTGGGCAATCAACTCGTTGGCAGTGGGCATGTCGATACCGTAGACGTTGGGGAAGCGAATTTCCGGCGCTGCCGAAGCGAAGTAAACCTTGGCTGCCCCTGCTTCACGGGCCATCTGGATAATCTGCTCCGAGGTGGTACCGCGCACGATGGAATCGTCCACCAGCAACACCTTCTTGCCCTTGAACTCGGAGCTGATGGCGTTGAGCTTGCGGCGAACCGACTTCTTGCGCTGGGTCTGGCCCGGCATGATGAAGGTGCGGCCGATATAGCGGTTTTTCACGAAGCCCTGACGGTACGGCAGATCCAGGGTGTGGGCGATCTCCAGCGCCACGTCGCAGGAGGTCTCGGGGATGGGGATGACCACGTCCACATCGAGATCTTCCCACTCGCGGGCAATCTTCTGACCCAGCTTGCGACCCATATTGAGACGGGCGGCGTAGACCGACACCTTGTCAATGCACGAATCGGGACGGGCAAAATAGACATATTCGAAGATGCACGAGCTCATCTGCGGGTTCTCCGCACACTGCTCGGAGAAGAGCTGGCCCTGCTCGGTGATGTAGATGGCCTCACCCGGCGCGATGTCACGCACCGTCTCGAAACCGATGGCATCGAGCGCCACGCTCTCGGAGGCGAGCATGTACTCCACCTGCCCCTGCTCATCCTGACGACGGCCGAGGACCAGCGGGCGAATGCCGTTGGGATCACGAAACCCGATGAGGCCGTGACCAATGACCAGCGCCACCACGGCATAGGCACCGCGGATCTGCTGATGGGTCTTGCGCACTGCAGCGAAGATGTCTGCAGGCGCCAGCGCCATCTTGTCACAGCGGTCCAGCTCGTGAGCCAGCACGTTCAACAGCACTTCGGAATCCGAAGTGGTGTTGATGTGACGGCGCGCGACACGGAACTGCTGCTCCTTGAGCTCCTTGGCGTTGGTCAGGTTGCCGTTGTGGGCAAGCACGATCCCGTAAGGAGAGTTGACATAAAAAGGTTGGGCTTCAGCGGCACTGGAGCTGCCTGCGGTGGGATATCTGACATGACCGATGCCGATGTTCCCTTGCAGGCGCTGCATGTGGCGCACTTCAAACACGTCCTTGACCAGGCCATTGGCCTTGCGTTGCCGGAAGTTCCCACTGTCAATGGTCACAATCCCGGCGGCATCCTGTCCCCTGTGCTGCAACACCGTCAAGGCGTCGTAGAGGGCCTGATTGACGGGAGTGGTGCCTACTATACCGACAATACCACACATGTATTTGCTACCTCGAAGTCGCTATACCTGTTTAAGAAAACTCGAAGAGTTCAGCATGAACCCGAAAAACCACTGGATCACCGGCTTGAACTCCGGCACCAGCTTGGATGCCGCCCACCAGTCGCTCTGGGAGAGGCTGGTGAAGGTATCCATGAAAAAAAGCAGGGCACTGACGATCAGTACCCCGCGAATTGCGCCGAAGCAGACCCCGAGCACCCGATCGGTACCGGAGAGCCCCGTCTTGTCCACCAGCAGACCCACCACGTAGTTCACCACGCTGCCCAGGATCAGGGTTGCCACGAACAGGGCCGCGATGGCCAGACCGTTGCGCACCAGCGCATCGGAGAAAGAGGTAAAATAGGCGGCGAGATCAGGATAGAAGTGGCTGGCAATAAAGAAGGCAACGAACCAGGTGACGAGAGACATGGCCTCTTTGACGAAGCCGCGCACCAAGCTGATGAGTGCAGAAAAACCGACGATGCCGATGATGGCGTAATCAATCCAGACCATAGAAAAAGATGTCCTGCGAAATTGCGGCGCAGTCTAACAAAAACGATTGCGCAATGCTTGATAAAATTGTGTTACATGTTCAAAGAGGCGCCGAAAACGCAGATTTATTCACGATAAAAACGGTTGACCGGCGCCAGAATGCACAACGCCATGGCATGGCCATGGCGTTGTCGTCTGCAACGGGCGCTTACCCGATGTGGGTCAGGCCGCCCATGTAGGATTGCAGCGCAGCCGGGATGGCGATACGGCCATCTTCCTGCTGGTAGTTCTCGATCACGGCGACCAGAGTACGGCCTACAGCCAGACCGGAGCCATTCAGGGTGTGAATGAGCTGCGGCTTGCCATCGACACGCACGCGAGCCTGCATGCGACGCGCCTGGAAGTCGGTGCAGTTGGAGACAGAGGAGATCTCGCGGTAGGTGTTCTGGGCCGGCAGCCACACTTCCAGATCGTAGGTCTTGGCAGCGCAGAAGCCCATGTCACCGGTAGAGAGCGCCATCACGCGATACGGCAGCTCCAGCAGTTGCAGCACCTTCTCGGCGTGACCCACCATCTCTTCCAGCGCCTCCCAGGATTTCTCCGGGTGAACCAGCTGTACCATCTCGACCTTGTCGAACTGGTGCATACGGATGAGGCCACGGGTATCACGACCGTAAGAGCCTGCTTCGGAGCGGAAGCACGGGCTATGAGCTGTCATCTTGATCGGCAGTTCCTGCTCTTCGAAGATCTCGTCGCGAGCCATGTTGGTGAGCGGCACTTCGGAAGTCGGGATCAGGGAGAACTTGCGCACCTTGCCCTCTTCTTCCCCTTCACCGTCAATACCGGTATTGAACAGATCCTGGGAGAACTTCGGCAGCTGGCCGGTACCGTACAGGCTGTCCGGGTTGACCAGATAAGGCACGTAGCATTCGGTGTAACCGTGCTGCAGGGTGTGCAGATCCAGCATGAACTGGGCCAGGGCGCGGTGCAGACGGGCAATCTGGCCCTTCATCACCACGAAACGGGAACCGGAGAGCTTGACGCCGTTCTTGAAATCAACGCCCTTGGCTGCTTCACCCAGATCGATGTGATCCCGTACCGGGAAGTCGAAGTGACGCGGGGTACCCCAGCGACGTACTTCCACGTTGTCGTTTTCGTCACGACCAACCGGGGTGGTTTCGCTCGGCAGGTTGGGGATGGCGTCGGCAATGGTTTTCAGCTCGGCCAGCAAAGCATCCAGCTCAACCTTGCTGGTCTCCAGCTCGTCGTTGATCTTGGTCACTTCAGCCTTGAGCGGAGCAACATCTTCACCGCGACGGGCAGCCTCACCGATGGACTTGGAGCGGGCGTTGCGCTCGGCCTGCAGCTCCTGAGTACGGGACTGCAGATCCTTGCGCTTCTCTTCCAGAGCATTGACAGCCGCTACGTCAAGAGCGTAGCCACGTGTCGCCAGACGAGCGGCAGCTTCGTCGATGTCGCTGCGCAGATATTTGGGATCCAGCATGGGTTACCTACTTTTTGTAAAAGGGATCTGGGCCTGAGTCATCATGACGGGCGGGAAAACAGATCCGGAAGTTAACATCGGTTGGCGCCCCCGTCGTTTTGAGAGTCAGGCCTTCGAAATCAAGAAGATGGTATCAGGCCGAAACCAACGGGGTCAGAGGGGCAGTGTAGCAGACCGCCCCCCTGCCCGAACAGGGACTATTTGGGTCGTTTTTGCCAACTTGTGGGGTCAAACACCCCAATTATTCCGGTGTCTGACCAATTTTCATTCTGCTGGCCAAAATGAGTGGCTATCGGCCCCGTTTTTGCGGGCTCTGTCGATCCAGCTCGTGCAGATAATCGAGCTTCTGGCCGATCTGCTTTTCAAGGCCACGATCGGTCGGCTGATAGTACTGCTTGCCGGCAAGCTCGGGCGGGAAATACTCCTCACCTGCGGCATAAGCACCCGGTTCGTCGTGGGCGTAACGGTACTCGGCGCCATAACCCAGATCGCTCATCAGCCGGGTCGGTGCGTTGCGCAGGTGCACCGGCACCTCGAAGTCAGGCAGGTTTTTGGCATCATTGAGCGCTGCCTTCCAGGCGGTGTAGACCGCATTGCTCTTGGGCGCACAGGCAAGGTAGACGATCGCCTGGGCGATGGCCCGCTCCCCTTCCGCCGGTCCGATGCGGTGGAAACAATCCCAGGCAGATAGCGCCACCTGCATGGCACGCGGATCGGCATTGCCCACATCTTCCGAGGCAATCGCCAGCAAGCGGCGGGCAATATAGAGCGGATCGCAGCCGGCACTCACCATACGGGCATACCAGTAAAGCGCCGCATCCGGCGCCGAGCCGCGAATGGATTTGTGTACCGCCGAGATGAGGTCGTAGAAGTGATCCCCCCCCTTGTCGAAGCGGGCCACATGTTCCCCCGCCACGGCGGCGAGCAGCGCGCTGTCGATAAGTTTGTGGCCGCTGCCATCGAGCTCGGCCATGTCAGCCAGCAGCTCCAGATAGTTGAGGGATTTGCGCCCGTCACCATCCACCGCCTTGGCCAGTGCCTCCTTGACGCCGGGGGCAAAGGCAAGGGCCGGATCATTGAGACCGCGGGGGTCCTGCATCGCCTGATCGATCATGGCGAGGATGTCCTCCTCCTCCAATCGCTTGAGCAGATAGACCCGGGCCCGGGAGAGCAGCGCGTTGTTGAGTTCGAACGAAGGGTTCTCGGTGGTCGCACCGATGAAGGTGATGGTGCCATCTTCGATGTGGGGCAGAAACACATCCTGCTGGCTCTTGTTGAAGCGGTGTACTTCATCCACAAAGAGGATGGTGCGCACTCCGCGCCAGCTGTTCTCTTTGGCCTTGTCGATGGCGGCGCGGATCTCCTTGATGCCGGAGGTGACAGCCGAGAGTCGCTCCACTTCCGCCTGACAGTAGTGAGCCATCAGCTCCGCCAACGTGGTCTTGCCGGTCCCGGGTGCGTCCCACAGGATCATCGAGTGGCAGTGACCGGCCAGGATCGCTTTGCGCAGGGGCTTGTCAGGCCCCAGGATATGCTGCTGACCTATGTACTGGTCGAGGTTTTGCGGCCGCATCCGGGCCGCCAGCGGACGAAAGTCCGACGAGAAATCCAGCGAGAGATTGCTCATCAGCGCTGATCATCCAGCTCGACCCCCTTCGGGATCTTGAAGACAAATTCGTTGCCCTTGAGCACCGGCTTGCGGTTGAAGTTATTGAGGGTAAATTCGGTCCACTGCCCCTGTGCCTCTTTCACATCGAAGCGGCTGATGTTGTTGTCGCGATCGAAGGTGACGCGGAAGGAGGCGATAAGCTCGCTCGGATCACGGCTGGTGACGGTGTAGACATCTCCCTGCTGGGTCACGTCGTAGTTCTTCCACAGCTTGTCGTCATTGCCGGTAATGAGCACGAAGGGAGTATTGAGCACCGCATCCTTCAATTTAAGGGCGGTCACCTGCTCGACGAAGGGGTCATATACCCAGACATCCTTGCCATCGGCCACGATCAGGCTCTCGTCAGGCGCCGTGGTATGCCAGTTGAAATGGTTGGGGCGCTGCACCACCAGATCGCCGCTGGCGCGCTGCAGCTCCTTGCCCTTGCTGTCGTAGACAGTCTGGGAGAACTTGGCGGAGAAGAGGCTGACACTGGCCAGCTTCTGCTTGAGATCGCTGGCCGCGTCGGCCCACACCTGGCTGCTGGCAACCAGCAGCATGGATCCGATCAACAGCTGTTTTTTCATCATGCTTTTCATAACGACCATCTCGATAAAAGGCCACGCCCGTGAGGGGCATGGCCAGGATAACAGTAAAAGGGTGGGCCTTAGTCCCGCACCGGCGGCGGAGCCAGCACATCGCGCTGACCGTTGCCACCCGGGGCGCTCACAATACCCTGATTTTCCATCTGCTCGATGAGACGAGCAGCCCGGTTGTAACCAATCTTGAACTTGCGCTGCACACTGGAGGTCGAGCCACGGCGGGACTCCACCACGAAGGCGACCGCTTCGTCAAACAGGGGGTCGAGCTCTTCATCGTCACTACAGCCATATTCGCCGCTGCCACCTTCACCGCCAGATTCGCCGGAGAGGATCTCGTCGATGTAGTTCGGCTCACCGCGCAGTTTCCAGTCCGCCACCACCTTGTGCACCTCGTGGTCATCGACAAAGGCGCCGTGTACCCGGGTCGGGTTGGAAGTACCGGCCGGCATGTAAAGCATGTCACCCATGCCGAGCAGAGATTCGGCGCCGCCCTGATCGATGATGGTACGGGAGTCGATCTTGCTCGACACCTGGAACGAGATGCGGGTCGGGATGTTGGCCTTGATAAGACCGGTGATGACATCCACCGACGGACGCTGGGTCGCAAGGATAAGGTGAATACCGGCCGCTCGCGCTTTCTGGGCGATACGGGCAATCAGCTCTTCCACCTTCTTGCCGACGATCATCATCATGTCGGCAAACTCGTCCACCACCACCACGATATGGGGCAGCTTCTCCAGCTCCGGCGGCGTCTGATCCATGGAGTCGCCCGGACGCCACAGCGGATCCAGCAGGGGTCCCCCTCCTCGATGGCCGCCAGTACCTTGTCGTTATAGCCCTTGAGGTTGCGCACCCCGACTGCCGACATCAGCTTGTAGCGACGCTCCATCTCGCCCACACACCAGCGCAGGGCGTTGGCGGCATCCTTCATGTCGGTCACTACCTCGGTCAGGAGGTGCGGGATCCCTTCGTAGACCGACAATTCCAGCATCTTGGGGTCGATCATGATGAAGCGCAGATCGTCCGGCGAAGATTTGTAGAGCATGGAGATGATCATGGTGTTCACCCCCACCGACTTACCGGAACCCGTGGTACCGGCCACCAGCAGGTGAGGCATCTTGGCCAGGTTCACCACCACCGGCTCGCCGGCGATGTCCTGACCCAGGCCCATGGTGAGCGGGTTGCGGCTATCGCGGAACGCATCGCAGTCGAGGGTCTCGCGCAGGTAGACGGTCTGGCGCACCCGGTTGGGCAGCTCGATACCGACATAGGTTTTGCCCGGGATCACCTCGACCACTCGCACGCTGCTGGCGGACAGAGAGCGGGCCAGATCGCGGGACAGGTTGGTGATCTTGCTCGCCTTCATGCCTGGCGCCAGATCCAGTTCAAAACGGGTGATAACCGGGCCCGGATAGACACCGACCACCTTAGCCTGCACGTTGTAATCGGCAAGCTTGGCCTCCACCAGACGACCCATCCGATCCAGCTCATCCTTGCTCATCATCTGGGTCTTGGCGGGTGGACGATCCAGCAGCTCAAGGCTCGGCAGCGGCGGCAGGTTGGCCTGCACGCGACGTTTGGGCTTGGTCGGCATGGTGACGACAGGAGCTACCGGTGCATCCTCGCCCTCAGCCCACGGCAGGTCGAGATCTTCGTCGTCCTCATCATCGGCGACGGCAAGGGCGCTCTGGCGACGCGTGCTGGCAGGGGCAGGCCGTTTGGCCTTGACCACCGGCGCGGGTTCATCGTCCTCATCATCAAACTGCGGGTCAAACTCGAAGGTATCGTCGTCCAGTTCAGGCAACCACTCCTCTTTGGAGCCTTTCTGGTTTTTGCCTTTGGCGCGGCGACCCCAGTTGCTGTGGGGATCGTCCTCATCCTCTTCATCGAGTTCGATGGCGCCCACGCCCCCTTCAAGCAGGGGATCCGGCCCCTCAACGCGAGGCTGACGCCAGCCACCGGTCAACCAGCGACCCAGAGTGCCCGGGAAGTGGTAGATGGCACTGACGGAGCCGGTGCAGGCGGCACCGATGCGCTCGACGATGGTGAGCCAGGACCAGCCGGTAAACAGGGTGATGCCGGTCGCCACGAAGCAGAGCAGCATCAGGTTGGCACCCACGCCGCCAAACAGCGGTACCACGGCGGAGGCGATGACATCCCCCACCAGGCCACCGGCGGAGAAGTTCTGCAGATCGTTGAAGTTCATGCTGGCGATGGCCGACATGCCGAGCACGGTCAGGATAAAGCCGATGATCCGCACCCCGAGAGTGAGGTAATCCACATCGAGCAGACGGCTTGGCCGCCAGAAAAGACTCCAGCCCAACAGCACCACCAGCGGCGGAACCAGATAGGAGAAGGCACCAAAGGTAAACATAGTGATATCGGCAAGCCAGGCGCCTGCGCTGCCGGCGAGGTTCTTGACCTCCCCTTCCCACGAGGTCTGGGGCACGAACCGGGATCGGCGGGATGATAGGACAACAGGGCAAGCAGAAGATAAGCGGCCATCAGAGTGATGGCGATCAAGACGGCTTCGAAGATCCGTTGTGTACCTGATAAAGGAGTAAACAGCTTTTTATCGGCCAAACTCCGGCTCCTTTCTGAAAACATGTAATGCAGGAAATAAGGGGGCCTAGTATCCCCGAAAAGCCCATCGATTGTCAGCCTGTGCCTGATGGGACGGGGCCATATTTGCAATCATCTTTACAAGAAGAAACGAGCGAACCGGCCGCTCGTTTCTGACTGTCGCAGTGTCTCATATGGAAAAGATACCACGGCATAATCTGCTTTATCGGGTGCTGATCACCAGACGGCTGCTCTGCTTGACCTCCTCCATCACCACGTAGGTGCGGGTGTCATTGACCCCCGGCAAGCGCAGCAGGGTCTCACCCAGCAGGCGGCGATAAGCCGACATGTCGCTTACCCGGGTCTTGAGCAGATAGTCGAAATCACCCGAGACCAGATGGCACTCCTGGATCTCCTCGAGCACCTGAACAGCCTTGTTGAACTGTTCAAACACATCGGGGGCACCGCGGTTGAGGGTAATTTCCACAAAGACCAGCAGGGACGCATCCAGATAATGAGGGTTCAGAATCGCGGCATACCCTTCGATATAGCCTTGTCGCTCGAGGCGACGAACCCGTTCCAGACACGGTGTAGGACTCAGGCCAACTCGTTTGGACAACTCAACATTCGAGATCCTGCCATCCTTTTGCAGTTCATTGAGAATGTTGCGGTCAATCCTGTCCAAATCCTTTAGCCGACTCTTAGCTTCCATCATTTTATTCCATCCTTTGGCTATTTTTTGGTAAGAATCACCATTCATTTTATAATTATGGTCACAAATCCTGTCAATACCTGAATATACTAGGCGCAAATGTTGGTTAACATTTTGGCAACATGAAACACCAATCGATAGACGAGGGATAGCATGATTATCGGTGTACCTAAAGAGATAAAAAACCATGAATATCGCGTAGGCATGGTTCCGGCCAGTGTACGTGAACTGACAGCACGAAACCATACTGTTTTCGTCCAAAGCGGTGCCGGAAACGGGATTGGCTTTAGCGATACAGATTATACGGCTGCTGGTGCCGAAATTTTGGCCTCTGCCGCCGAGGTTTTCGCCAAGGCGGAGATGATCGTCAAGGTCAAGGAGCCCCAGCCTGTCGAGTGTGCCATGTTGCGACCGGGTCAGACCCTGTTTACCTACCTCCATCTGGCACCGGATCTGCCACAAACCGAGGCATTGCTGAAAAGTGGTGCCATCTGTATCGCCTACGAGACCGTCACCGACGGCCGTGGCGGTCTGCCCCTGCTGGCGCCCATGTCGGAAGTCGCGGGTCGCATGTCTATTCAGGCAGGTGCCCAGGCGCTGGAGAAATCCCGCGGCGGTAGCGGCATGCTGCTCGGCGGCGTACCCGGTGTCGAACCGGCCAAGGTGGTGATCATCGGTGGTGGCGTGGTTGGCTCCAACGCAGCTCGCATGGCCATCGGCATGCGCGCAGACGTGACCATCCTCGACAACAACGTCGATACCCTGCGCCGTCTCGACAACGAGTTTCAGGGTGCGGCCAAAGTGGTCTACTCCAACAGCGAAAGTCTGGAACGCCATCTGCTGGCGGCCGATCTGGTCATCGGCGGCGTGCTGGTACCGGGCGCCACTGCGCCAAAACTTGTCAGCCGTGACCACATTGCGCGCATGAAGCCGGGCTCGGCTATCGTCGATGTGGCTATCGATCAGGGTGGCTGCGTGGCGACCTCGCACCCCACCACCCACGAAGATCCCACCTTCATCGTCGATGATGTGGTGCACTACTGCGTGGCCAACATGCCGGGGGCTGTGGCTCGAACCTCGACCGTGGCACTCAATAACGCCACCCTCCCCTTCATCATCAAGCTGGCCCAGCAAGGGTATCGTCAGGCGCTGCTGAGCGATCCCAACCTGCTGCACGGCCTCAACGTGATGGAGGGCAAGCTCACCTGCAAGGAGGTTGCCGTGGCTCATGGCCTTGCCTACACGGATCCCCTGACCCTGCTGAACTGATCTGCTCTGGCCAGCGCCAGTTGAAGATGAGTGAAAATCCGCCCGCGATGGGCGGTTTTTTTATCTCTTTTTAGTGCTCGGCAAAACCGTGCGTTGATGCGTGAAGGCGATTGAAACAATCGACTCACTGGCCTTTGACCCCGGATCACGAATTACCTACAATCGCGCAAACTCATCACGTCTCGGAAATCACATCATGAGCCAAGTCACTCACAGCAAATTGCTGATCCTGGGCTCCGGCCCGGCCGGTTACACCGCTGCCGTCTACGCCGCCCGCGCCAACCTCAATCCCCTGCTCATCACGGGTATGCAGCAAGGTGGCCAGCTGACCACCACCACCGAGGTAGAGAACTGGCCCGGCGATCCGGAAGGCCTGACCGGCCCGGCCCTGATGGAGCGCATGAAAACTCATGCAGAGAAGTTCGATACGCGCATTCTGTTTGATCACATCAACAGCGTCGAACTGACCCAGCGCCCGTTCCGCCTCAAGGGCGACAACGGCGAATACACCTGCGATGCCCTGATCATCGCGACCGGCGCCTCCGCCAAATATCTGGGCCTGCCTTCTGAAGAAGCCTTCAAGGGGCGCGGTGTCTCCGCCTGCGCCACCTGCGACGGTTTCTTCTACCGCAATCAGGAAGTGGCCGTGATCGGCGGCGGCAACACAGCCGTGGAAGAGGCGCTCTATCTGGCCAACATCGCCAAAAAGGTGCACCTCATTCACCGCCGCGACGAGTTCCGCGCCGAAAAGATCCTGATCAAGCGTCTGCACGACAAGGTCGAGAGTGGCAACATCGTGCTGCACACTCACCAGACCCTGGACGAAGTGCTGGGCGATCAGATGGGGGTCACCGGTGTGCGCCTGCGCAACACCCAGGACAACAGCACCAGCGAGCTGCCGCTGATGGGCGTCTTCATTGCCATCGGCCATCAGCCCAACACCCAGATCTTCGATGGCCAACTGGAGATGCAAAACGGCTATCTGAAAGTACGTGGCGGCCTCGACGGTTTTGCCACCCAGACCAGCATTGAAGGGGTCTTCGCTGCCGGCGATGTGGCTGACCACAACTACCGTCAAGCCATCACCTCTGCCGGTACCGGCTGCATGGCTGCCCTCGATGCAGAACGCTATCTCGATGCGCAATAAATAAGCGCATATGTGATATAAGGCATACCAGTCGGTATGCCTTTTTTATTTGAAGGAGTCTAATGAAACAGAAGATATTGATTGTCGAAGATAGCCTGACGATCCGCCGTATGCTGACCCAGGCGATAGCCCAGCAGACCGGTCTGGAGATCGACGCCTTTGATACCCTCGAAGGTGCCCGTCACTGTCGGGGAGATGAGTATGTGGTCGCCCTGGTGGATCTGACCTTGCCGGATGCACCTCGCGGGGAAGCGGTCAGCGTGCTGCTGGAGCGCGGCTTGCCGGTGGTGATCCTCACCGCCGATATCAGCGAGGATAAACGTGCCGCCTGGCTGGAAACCGGCGTACTGGACTATGTGATGAAGGATTCGCGCCACTCGCTGCAGTATGCGGTCAGCCTGGTGCACCGCCTCTATCTCAACCAGTCCATCGAAGTGCTGGTCGTCGATGATTCGCGCACCTCCCGCCACCGCACCATGGCCCAGTTGCGCAAGCAATTGCTGCAGGTGCACGAGGCGAGTCACGCGCGCGAAGCGATGGCGATGCTGGAGCAATACCCCGGCATCCGGCTGGCACTGGTCGACTACTACATGCCGGAGATCGATGGCATCAGTCTGGTGCGCATGCTGAGAGAGCGTTACAGCAAGCAACAGCTGGCGATTATCGGGATCTCGGTCTCGGACAAGCGCGGTCTCTCCGCTCGCTACCTGAAACAGGGGGCCAACGACTTTCTCAACCAGCCGTTCGAGCCGGAAGAGTTGCAGTGCCGGGTCAGCCACAATCTGGAGGCGCTCGAGCAGTTCAACAGCATTCAGGAGTCGGCCAATCGCGACTACCTGACCGGTCTTTACAACCGGCGCTACTGGTTCAACGAAGGGCAGAAATGGTTCGAGGAGCAGCAGCGGCTGCAGAGTACGCTTTCACTCTGCGTGCTCGATGTGGATCACTTCAAGCAGGTCAACGATCACTGGGGTCATGCCATTGGCGATCAGCTACTCTGCCATCTGACCCGCCAGCTGACCCAGTTCTTCCCCGATGCCATGATCGCCCGCTTTGGCGGCGAGGAGTTTGCCCTGATGGTGCCCCACTGCACCGTCCCCGTGTTGATCAAGCGTCTTGAAGGGCTGCGTCAGCAGTTGCGCCAGCACCCCTTGTCACCGGATGTTCCGCTCTTTGTTCGCGCCAGCTATGGTGTGGTCAGTGTCGGGCGGGTATCCATGGACGAGGCGCTGAGCGAAGCGGATCGGCTCCTGTATCAGGCCAAGAACACCGGCCGTGACAAGATAGTCTCGCAAGAGAGCGCCATCTAGTTTCCTGCGCAGTCCCGTGTATTACCGCCCGCAAGACTTTCTGCCAACCGGAAAGTCTGCGGGTTATCTCCCCTCTCGACACCTTTTGATATCAACCGGCTTAAAACGTCTTGTCGACTCGCACGCCGTCATCAAAATAGAGAATGCGTACTTTATCGCCGCTACTGAAGACCATGGCGGGATCATAATCCTGGATCACATTGACCAGCCCGTTCTGCTCGTTGCGAATAAGCAGCTCGACCAGTTTGTTCTCCACTACCGTGTCACCTGACTGATACTGCTGCGCCGCAGCGGCCCCGGCCAGCGCCCCGACAGCAGTGGCAATTTCACGGCCATGGCCGCCACCAAACTGGTTGCCAAGCAAGCCGCCCAGTACTGCACCGCCGAGGGTTTTCCAGCCGGAACGCTCCGACTCCAGGATCTGGCGCTGGGTAATATTGCGCACCGTTTCGACCTGGCCAAACACCACCTGATTGACCGGGCGAGCCGTGTTGCGCTGGTAAACCTCGGCCCCGACGGGCGCAGTGACAAAGCAGAGCAAGCTGGATACTATCAGGATAATGGCCTTCATCTACGAACCTCGTTGCCTTATGTCTCGCTATCTCACTCAACTGGATGATGAGCTCTGCTGGTTTCCCGACCCCTCGCATGCCCTGGAAGAGCCCAACGGTCTGCTGGCGATCGGCGGGGATCTCTCCCCTGCCAGATTGCTGGCAGCTTACCACAAGGGGATCTTCCCGTGGAACGAACCACACCAGCCGACCCTGTGGTGGTCACCGGATCCGCGCGGTGTGATCCGCCCTGATGAGCTGCATGTTGGGCGCACCTTGCAGAAGATTATCCGCCGCACCCCATTCGATATTTCCGTCAATCGCGCCTTTAATGAGGTAATCAATGCCTGCGCCGCGCCTCGTCGCACAGCCGATGGCACCTGGATCAGTCAACCCATGATCGAAGCCTACCAACGGCTGCACCGTCTGGGCCACGCTCATTCGGTCGAGATCTGGCAAGAGGGAAAACTGCAAGCGGGCCTTTACGGTCTGTCGATTGGCCGGTTGTTCTGTGGCGAGTCCATGTTCAGCCATATCGATAACGGTGCCAAGCTGGCCATGGTGGCACTCTGTCGCCACTTTGCCCGGCACGGAGGCGCCCTTGTCGACTGCCAGATGCAGAATCCGTTTCTGGCCACACTGGGCATTGAGGAGTGGCCAAGAGCGCGCTTTCTGGCCGAACTGGCGCAACTGAGCCGCCAATCGCTATTGGATTCATGCTGGCAAGAGGGAGAGATCCGCTTATGACCGAAGAAGTGATCCTCAAGGTTGGGCTAACCCCCAAGCATCCCTGCAGTTATCTGGATCATGAGCAGGAGCAGTTGCTGGTTCTGATGGATCACAACCTGCTCAACGCCCACGGTTACGAACGCCTGCTGACCGCCGGATTTCGCCGCAGTGGCAACGACATCTATCGTCCCCACTGCCCCGCCTGTCATGCCTGTCAATCCCTACGCATTCACAGCGAGCACTTCAGACCCAGCCGGGGACAAAAACGCATCCGCCAGCTCAACAGGGATATCGACATCGTCCTGAGCTACGATGACAAGCCCGAGTATTACCAGCTTTATGAACGCTACATCAGCGAACGCCATCAAGATGGCAGCATGTATCCCCCCAACCGCAAACAGTACCGCGGTTTTCTCCATTGCGACTGGATGCCACCCCTCTATCTGGAAATGAGAAAGGAGGGTCGCCTTATTGGCGTAGCCACTACAGATTTGCTGCCCCACTCACTCAGCGCCATGTATACCTTCTTCGACCCCGATTATGCCGACCGCTCGCTCGGCACCTTTGCCATTCTGAGTCAGCTTGATCTGGCCAGGCGTACCGGACGAAGCTGGCTCTATCTCGGCTATCTTGTTGAGGCGTGCCGCAAGATGAATTACAAGCGCAATTACCTCCCTCACGAGGTGCTCATTCATGGAGAATGGAAAAAAATCGACGGCAAGCCCGAGTAAACTTTACACATAGCCTTAAATCCGGCATGATCCAGCGGTTTTTTGTTGTGGCTTATCAAGAGGATTCAATGGCTAAAGAAGACAGTATTGAGATGCAGGGCACTATTCTCGAAACCCTGCCCAATACCATGTTCCGTGTGGAACTGGAGAATGGTCACGTGGTTATCGCTCATATTTCCGGCAAGATGCGCAAAAACTACATTCGTATCCTGACTGGAGACAAAGTAACGGTAGCACTGACTCCCTACGATCTCTCCAAGGGACGTATTGTTTTCCGCTCTCGCTAAGCCAGGAATTCAGCAAAAAACCCCAACCTTTCGGTTGGGGTTTTTTGTCGTTTTCTAATTACGGTTACTTAGTGGGAAACAGCTTCAACATTGACCTGAAAATCAAAGCTGAGGCTGTCATTTACCAACTCAACCTTCACAATTCCCCCATCAACCAGTGAGCCGAACAGGATCTCGTTAGCCAACGGTTTCTTGAGGTGCTCCTGAATGACCCGACCCATAGGTCTGGCCCCCATGGCTCTGTCATACCCCTTCTCGGCCAACCAGTGACGGGCACGCTCGGATACTTCCAGAGATACCCCTTTCGCATCCAGCTGCACCTGCAACTCAACGATGAACTTGTCGACCACCTGGTGGATCACTGTTATGTCGAGATGGTTGAACCAGATGGTGTGATCAAGCCGGTTACGAAACTCCGGGCTGAAGGTCTTGTTGATCACCGCCATGGCATCGTGGCTCAGATCCTGCTGCTGGAAGCCAATCGACTTGCGCTGGGTCTCCTGCACACCGGCGTTGGTGGTCATCACCAGAATGACATTGCGAAAATCCGCCTTGCGCCCGTTGTTGTCAGTCAAGGTACCGTTGTCCATCACCTGCAACAGCAGGTTGAAGACATCCGGGTGCGCCTTCTCAATTTCGTCAAGCAACACGACGGAATGAGGATGCTTGATTACCGCATCGGTCAGCAAACCACCCTGCTCAAAACCAACATATCCGGGAGGCGCACCAATCAGACGGGAGACGGTGTGACGCTCCATATACTCGGACATGTCAAAGCGCAGCATCTCCACACCCAGCGCCTTACCAAGCTGTTGAGTAACCTCGGTCTTGCCCACCCCGGTTGGGCCGGCGAAGAGGAAGCAACCTACCGGGCGACGCTCGTTACCCAAACCTGAGCGCGAGAGGCGAATGGCATCGGTCAGCACCTCGATGGCTTTGTCCTGACCAAAGACCACCATCTTGAGATTACGCTCCAGGTTCTTCAGTACCTCTTTATCCGAAGAGGAGACTGATTTTTCCGGAATACGGGCGATCTTGGCGACGATCGCTTCAATCTCCTGCACGTTGATCACTTTCTTGCGCTTGCTCGCCGGCAGCAACCGCTGGCCAGCCCCCGCCTCATCGATCACATCAATTGCCTTGTCCGGCAAGTGACGATCGTTGATGTACTTGGCGGACAGCTCTGCCGCTGCACGAATCGCCTTGGCGGTATAACGCACCCCATGGTGAGCCTCATAGCGGCTCTTGAGGCCCATCAAGATACGGGTAGTGTCATCCACGGTCGGCTCGGTGATATCGATCTTCTGGAAACGACGAGCCAAGGCGCGGTCTTTTTCGAAGATCTGGGCATATTCCTGATAAGTAGTAGAGCCAACACAACGGAGCAAACCATTGGAGAGCAGCGGTTTAATAAGGTTTGCGGCATCCAGCTGGCCACCTGACGCAGCACCTGCACCGATGATAGTGTGGATCTCGTCGATAAAGAGGATGGCCCCTTCCTGACGCTCAATCTGCTTGAGCAATACCTTGAGGCGTTTCTCGAAATCGCCGCGGTATTTGGTTCCTGCCAGCAGAGACCCCATATCCAGCGAGTAGATGGTGCTACCGGCAATCACCTCGGGCACATCGCCCTTGACGATACGGTAAGCCAGACCTTCCGCAATCGCAGTCTTGCCCACCCCCGCTTCCCCCACCAGCAGCGGATTGTTCTTGCGGCGGCGGCAGAGAACCTGGATGGTACGATTGAGCTCCTGATCACGGCCGATCAGCGGATCGATACGCCCTTCAAGCACCAGCTGGTTCAGGTTGGTGGCAAAGCTCTCGATCTGGGCGGCAGAGACATCATCATCAGATTCTGGATTGTTATTGCTGACATCCGGTTTGCTGTCTTTGCGCACCCCGTGGGAGAGGAAATTCACCACATCGAGGCGGCTGATCTCGGCTTTTTTCAGGAAGTAAGCGGCCTGAGACTCCTGCTCGCTGAAGATGGCGACCAGTACGTTGGCACCACTGACTTCGGTATTGCCGGAAGATTGCACATGGAAGACGGCACGTTGCAGTACGCGCTGGAAGCCCAAGGTCGGCTGGGTTTCCCGATCTTCGTCATCGCGCGGAATAAGCGGGGTTGTTTGAGTGATGAATGCGCGGATCTCCTTGCGCATCTGCTCGACATCGGCACCACAGGAGCTCAGCGCCTCATGGGCTGAGCTGTTATCCAGAAGGGCTAACAACAGGTGCTCGACAGTCATGAATTCGTGGCGCTCGTCACGAGCCTGTTTGAAAGCCTCGTTCAGCGTCTTTTCCAGATCTTTATTCAACATAGGCACCTCCCCTAGTACAGCTACAATGTGGTGTCACACTCGCCATCAAGTCATCAGATTCAAGCCTTTTCCATAGTGCATAGCAGTGGATGTTCGTTGTTACGTGCATAGGTGTTGACCTGGACAACCTTGGTTTCGGCGATCTCTGCGGTAAACATGCCGCAGACACCCTTACCACTATAATGCACACTCAGCATGACCTGAGTCGCCTTGTCCAAATCCATACCAAAGAACTTTTGCAGCACCTCCACCACGAACTCCATCGGGGTGTAGTCATCGTTGTTCAGCACAACTTTATACATGGGTGGCGGCTGCAGCTTTGTTTTCTCTGCTTCTGCAATCTCTTCATTAGCAAAGAGTTCTTTCTGCTTGCTCATAATCGCGCTTTGGTACCTCTAGATTACTACCGTCTCACACAAGCTTGTCAATAGACTTGTTAACCAGATCACATCAGTTGTTAACAACTCCTTGACTCGCTCAAAAGTTAGACTAGATTGGTTACTTGCTAATCTGTGCCCGTCTGCTATGGGCTCATGTCCCTAGTTATAATGGGCTGGCGCAGGTTACTCAACGACTTCTGGGTAATCAATAAAAGGATGTAGAAGTATGGCAACCGGCACAGTTAAGTGGTTTAACAACGCAAAAGGATTTGGGTTTATCTGTCCGGAAGGGGGTGGTGAAGATATCTTTGCTCACTACTCCACCATTCAAATGGAGGGCTACAAGACCCTGAAAGCGGGTCAGGCTGTCCACTTTGAACTGCAACAGGGGCCGAAAGGAAATCACGCCTCCGTCATTGTGCCGAACGAAGCACAAAATATATAAACGAAAACCCGTTGGATAAATAAAAAACCGGTTCCTCTCTGAGCAACCGGTTTTTTATTTTCATTTATGTGACTCGCCTGGCATTAGCCACGCACGCACCATTGTCACGCTTTAGTCATGGTACTCGTTGCAGGCTATCAGGGTATTTTCCATCAGACTGGCCACCGTCATGGGGCCAACACCACCGGGAACCGGGGTGATGAATGAGGCATGGCTGCGCGCTGTTTCAAACTCCACGTCCCCAACCAGCGAACCATCCGCCAGACGGTTGATGCCCACATCGATAACCAGCGCCCCCGGTTTGATCCACTCTCCGGGAATAAAATTGGGTTTGCCGACCGCCACTACCAGCAAATCTGCGCGGCGAACCTGATCCTCCAGATCCCGGGTAAAACGGTGACAGGTCGTGGTCGTGCAGCCCGCCAGCAGCAATTCGAGGGTCATGGGGCGCCCGACGATGTTGGAAGCGCCGACCACAACGGCGTGCAAACCATGGGTTTTAATACCGGTGGTTTCAATCAGCGTCATGATCCCTTTCGGGGTGCAGGGACGCAGTGCAGGAATGCGCTGTGCAAGACGGCCCACGTTGTACGGATGAAAACCGTCCACGTCCTTGTCAGGGAGGATCCGCTCCAGCACCAGAGTGGTATCGAAGTGATCCGGCAACGGCAACTGAACGAGGATCCCGTCAACAGTTGGATCATCATTCAGCTGATCGATCAACGCCAGCAACTCATCCTGACTTGCAGTAGCACTCAGGTCATATGAGCGAGAGTGAAAACCGACCTCTTCACAAGCCCGACGCTTGCTGCCGACATAAACCTGAGAGGCAGGATCTGCCCCCACCAGAATGACCGCCAGCCCTGGAGCCCGTTTCCCTGCTGCCAACCGCTGTTGGACCTGTGCAGCGACCTGGCTGCGAATCGTTTGCGCAACCTGTTTTCCATCTATGATTTTGGCAGACATCGTTCTCCACTCACCATGTGTTCAACTGCCGCGCATTGTCGCATTTTTTTAGCCGGGATGTTAGCGTCCAAGAGAGGTCTGGCCTGCAACGGGCAATAAGTAGGCACTTGAATTTACTGGGGGAAAAAGTCGTTGACGCTGGCTCTTTTGCTTGGTTATGATGCCGCCCCGTTGCCCAGTACGGCTCATGTCGTTATGCTGGCACGTTGAAAGCAACAATTTCGGTGATTAGCGCAGTCCGGTAGCGCATCTGGTTTGGGACCAGAGGGTCAAAGGTTCGAATCCTTTATCACCGACCAAGTTTATCGATTTGCCACTCAGGCGGGTCGAGAAAAGCGCCCTTAGCTCAGTCGGATAGAGCAACGGCCTTCTAAGCCGTGGGTCGCAGGTTCGAATCCTGCAGGGCGCGCCATTGATTCTCAATTCGTTGACGGATCAATGCAGTTTTCAGTGGTGGCTGTAGCTCAGTTGGTAGAGTCCCGGATTGTGATTCCGGTTGTCGTGGGTTCGAGCCCCATCAGCCACCCCATTATTCCGTCGTTTGGCACAACGCTGCCAATACGGCAAGATACAAGCCTTCTGGCTTGTCAAAAAACCGGCCTAGGCCGGTTTTTTTGTTTCTACCCCGCCATTTTCTTCGTTTATATCCCCGCATGTCTCATCGCACTGCGCCCTGAGTGGCTGAAATGCTAATGGCCCAGAGCCTCATCATTGCTCCGCCACCCCGGCTATCACTCTTATTCATCGCGCGTCCCATATAACCCTCCCTCGTTCTTTTTCTGTATTTCCCGGGTGGCGTTGATATGCTGACAGCTCCTCTTTTCTCCTGCTTCCGGTTGGAGCTTTTCTATGCAACGCATTCTTTTTGTTGAAGATGATCCCGAGATTGGCCAGCTCATCAGCAGCTGGCTCGGCCGCCACGATATGGAAGTGATCCTCGAACCCAGAGGCGATATGGCACTTGCCCGGGTCGAAGCCGAACAACCGGATCTGGTGCTGCTCGATATCATGCTGCCGGGACAGGATGGTATGTCCCTCTGCCGGGATCTGCGGCCACGCTTTGATGGCCCCATCGTGATGCTCACTTCGCTGGATAGCGACATGAACCAGATCCTGAGCCTGGAGCTGGGTGCCAACGACTACATCCTTAAAACCACGCCTCCCCCCGTGCTGCTGGCCAGATTGCGGGTGCAGTTCCGCCAGCATCAGCAAACTGCCGCGCAACCGATCGCCGCCGCCGGCAGTGTGCCGCAGCAGTTGCAATTTGGCCGTCTGCTGGTCGATGGGCCGGGGCGGGATGTTCGCCTCGATGGCGAGAGCATTGCCCTCTCGACTGCCGACTTTGATCTGTTATGGGAGCTTGCCAGCCACGCCGGCCAGATCCTGGGGCGGGAAGCCCTGTTCCGCAGCCTGCGCGGCCGAGAGTATGACGGTCAGGATCGCAGCATGGATGTGGCCATCTCCCGCCTGCGCCGCAAACTGGGCGATAACCCCGACAACCCGACCCGGATCAAGACGGTGCGCCAGAAGGGCTACCTTTTCGTCCCTCACGCCTGGGAATAGCCTTAATCAGGGAGCACAACCATGCGCCGTCTGTTTATCCAGTTCTATCTGTTGCTGATCGGCTGTTTCACTCTGGCGATTCTGCTGGTTGGCGTGGTCTATCAGGTCACCGCCGAGCGAGCCGGCGACCGTTATCTTGAACGGATGATGCAGGGATCCCTTGGCCTGCTGACCGACGAGCTGGCCAGAATTTCGCCCGAGCGCTGGCCAGATCGGCTGGCCGAGCAGAGCAGCCAGTTCACCCTCCCCCTCAAGGTTGGCGAGCTGGCCCATCAGCCCCTTGCCAGCGAGGATCAGGCATTTCTTGCCGCCGGCAATATTGTCATCGTCGAGGAGGATGACACCTTCCTGCAACGGATCCCCGATACCGATCAGGTGCTTATCGTTGGCCCGGTGCCCTATCTCTCCTACCTGCACGAACTGCACTGGGTCGACGTGGGGCTACTGCTGGTCATTGGCCTCTCCCTCGGGCTGCCCATCCTGCTCTGGCTGCGTCCCCACTGGCGCGGCTTGCTGCAACTGGAGCAGACGGCGCGCCGGGTAGGCGATGGCGATCTCTCCTGCCGAACCAACCTGCCGCCGGGCAGCAGTCTGGCCCGGGTGGGACGTACCTTCGACCAGATGACAGCCCAGCTGCAAGCCATGCTCACCAGTCGCAAGCAGCTGACAGATGCCATCGCCCATGAGCTGCGTACCCCGCTGGTCAGATTGCGTTATCGGCTTGCCATGCTCGACCCTGCCCCTGCAGCAGAAGAGCAGCAGGCACTGGAGCGGGATCTGGGGGCACTGGACTCCCTTATCGAAGAGATGCTGACCTACGCCAAGCTGGATCGACCCGAGCTGCCGCTGCAGCGGGATAAGCTGGAACTGGGCAGCTGGGCAGAGCATCACCTCGGCGACTGGCAGGCACTGCGGCCGGAGAAACACCTGACCCTCGCGCTGCCTCCCATCAAGATGCCCTGGTGCGGCGATCATCGTCTGCTGACTCGCGCCGTCGAGAACCTTATCGGCAACGCCCTGCGCTACGCCGAAAGCGAGGTTACCCTCTCCATCTCGCGGCTGCAGGAGAACTATCTGCTGGAGGTGAGCGACGACGGGCCGGGTATCGACCCCGCACTGGCGCACCAGATCTTCGAGCCGTTCGTGCGTCTTGATCAGAGTCGGGATCGCCGTACCGGCGGCACCGGGCTGGGACTTGCCATTGTGCGCAGCATAGCGCTCCACCACGGCGGTGATGTGGCATTGCTTCCCACCGGCAAGGGGGCCCGCTTCTGCCTCACCCTCCCTGTACATTTGGATACAAACCGTCACCAAGTGCTCACTGAAGTACCGCGGTCAGCGTCATAGGATGAAGCCATGGAGAAATGCTCCATACCACCAATCCGAATAAGGAAATTGACCATGAAAAAAATCATTCCCCTGACTCTGGCCGCCGTTTTCGCCCTGACTTCCGGTTTCACCATGGCTGCCACCCCGACCAAAACTGCCGCTCCGCAAGCGACCCAGACCAAGGTGGTGAAAAAGCACCATAAAACTGCGCACAAAGCACCGTCCGTCAAAGTCGCGCCGAAAACCAAGTAATCGCCTCTGACCCTTGAGTGACGACCAGACCGTCAATCTGTACATAACAGAGCAAGAGTAGAGCGGAGAGATAAAAGGGAGGCTGGTCGCCTCCCTTTTCATCTGGTCATGATGAAAACTGCCTCTGCCAAGCAGGTTCCACATGACAAGATCATTGCTGTTCCATCATGCCGACTATCGTAATAACCTCATGACACTGCCGCACATTATTCAGGCTATCGCGCATCATCCAACCCATTACCGTAACCTCATCAACGCTCATCGTTTGAACTGACAATAGGAACATGGAATGTGGCGTCATCTCATTAAATGGCTAGGCCCGCTCTGCAGCTTGCTGCTGCTGGGCGCAGCACTGACCGTACTCTATCATCTGACCCATTCATGGCACTGGCACGATATTCGTATCGCCATCTGGTCACAACCGCTGCCCACTCTGGCTGGCGCCCTGCTGCTGACCCTGCTCAGTTATGGCCTGCTCTGCGGCTATGACATGCTGGCGCTGCACGCGCTGGGCAAACGGCTCCCCTGGCAGCAGGTGGGTGTTACCTCCTTTATCGCCTACACCTTCTCCAACACCCTGGGCTTCGCCCTGCTGACGGGTGCCTCGGTGCGCTACCGGATCTACTCCGCCCTCGGGCTGGCGACCGGCGAGGTGGCACGGGTGGTACTCTTCTGCTCCATCACCTTCTTCCTCGGGCTGCTCGGCTGGGGCGGCAGTGCCTTGCTGTTCGGCAGCACGGCGGCCCAGCTGCTACCCGACTGGCCAAGCTGGATATACAGCCTGCTCCATCTGGCCGGCGCCGGCGCCCTGCTCTTGGTGCTGTGCTATCTGCTCTGGCCCCGTCCCAGCTTCTCCTGGCGCGAACACAGCCTGATCCTGCCCGGGATAAAGGTACGCCTGCTGCAGCTGCTGGTCGCACTGGCGGACTGGATGGCCGCCGCCGCCGTGCTGTTTGTGCTGTTACCCGCCGATAGTGTCCCCTACCCCGTGCTGCTCAGTGCCTTCGTGCTGGCCAGCTTCCTCGGGGTGCTGGCCCACGTGCCGGGCGGGATCGGGGTGTTCGAAGCGAGCATGAGCCTGCTGCTGGCCCACTACCTGCCGGCCGACAAGCTGCTCGCCTCGCTGCTGCTCTACCGCTGTATCTATTACGTGCTGCCTTTCCTCTGCGCCCTGCTGCTCTTTACCAGTCAGGAGATGTTGCAACAGAAGGCTCGCTGGCAGCGGTTGCAGGGGATCATGAGCGCCATTCAGGAGTTTCTGCCAGCCCTTATCAGCGTCGGTACCTTCGCCGCCGGCAGCCTGCTGCTCTGCTCGGGCATGATCCCGACCATGCGCAGCCACATCGAGGTGTGGCTGCAGGTGCTGCCGCTCCACCTGCTGGAGCTCTCCCACGTGCTCGGCAGCGTGAGCGGTATCCTCCTGATCCTGCTGGCGCGCAGCCTCTATCGCCGTCACGACGCCGCGTTTCGCATCACCCAGCTGCTGCTGGCACTGGGGATCGCCTTCTCCCTGCTCAAGGGGGGTGACTGGGAGTCAGCCCTGCTGCTCGGCAGCTTCCTGCTCATCATGACCCCCTGCCGCTCTCTCTTCTATCGCAAGGGGTCGCTGCTCTATCCCCAGTACACCCCGGGCTGGCTCATTTCAGTCGGCGCCGTGCTGCTGGGAGCCCTGTGGCTGCTGCTCTTCTCCTACCGTCAGGTGGAGTATGACCACGCCCTCTGGTTCCACTTCTCGCCCCACGGCGGGGCTGCCCGCGGCCTGCGCGCCATGGGGAGCGTGGTGGCCGTGCTGGCCGTTGCCGGGGTTGCCCAGCTGCTTGCACCGCTGCGCGTAGTCGGTGAAAAGCCGGACAAGGAGACGCTGGCGCGCGCCCACGAGCTGGTGGTGCGCGAAGGGGGGATCCACGGCTATCTGGCCCAGTTGCAGGACAAGTCCCTGCTGTTCCACCCCGCCGGCGACGCCTTCCTGATGTATGGCATCGAGGGCAACAGCTGGATTGTGATGGGGGATCCCGTCGGTCGCCCCGAGCAGATCGAAGAGCTGCTCTGGCAATTTCGCGAGCGGTGCGATGAGCACGACGCCAATCCGGTCTTTTATCAGGTCTCGGCCCGTTATCTGCCGCTCTATCTGGAGTTGGGGCTGATCCCCTTCAAGCTTGGTGAAGAGGCGATGGTCGATCTGGCTACCTTCGATCTGGCGGGCAGCCGGCTGCGCAACCTGCGTCAGAGCCACGCCAAGGGCAAACGGGAAGGGTTGACCTTCGAGGTGGTCGAGGCAAGCGCCATAGCCCCCCTGCTGCCCAGATTGCAGACCGTCTCCGATACCTGGCTGCAGAGCAAGATGGGCAAGGAGAAGGGCTTCTCGGTCGGCCGCTTCGAGCCTGACTACCTGACCTTGAGCCCGGCTGCGCTGGTCTGGCACGAGGGGCAGATCGTCGGCTTTGCCAACCTCTGGGTGAGCGATAACAAGGAGATGCTCTCCATCGATCTGATGCGCTACAGCCTGGATACCGGCACCGCCCCCATAATGGATTTTCTCTTTGTCGAGCTGCTGCTGTGGGGCAAGGCGCAAGGGTACACCAGCTTCAATCTGGGGATGGCCCCCATGTCCGGCTTCAACGATCACCCGCTCAACAGCTACTGGGCCCGTCTTGGCAATACCCTGTTTGTGCGTGGCAGCCGTTTTTACAACTTTCAGGGGCTCAGACGCTACAAGGAGAAATTTTCGCCCCGCTGGGAACCCCGCTACCTGCTCTGCAGCAGCAAGCTGGTACTGCCCAGAACCCTGACTCACCTGATCACCCTGATTAGCCGCGGCCCGCTGGGGCTGATCAAGAAATAGGAGCATGGCCAATGAGAGCCTTGATATTGCTGTTACTCAGTCTCGTACTGCCCGTTTCATCTTTTGCGGCGCACGCCGCCCCGGTCAAGGATGACCTGAGCCTGATTGAGCTGCCGGTCAAGCAGCCATCCGACGCCCCCATGGTGATCTTTCTCAGCGGCGATGGTGGCTGGGCGGCCCTCGACAAGGGGTTGAGCGCCCAGTTTCAGCTGCACGGCATGCCGGTCGTGGGCTGGAGCTCCCTGACCTACTACTGGAAGAAGAAAACCCCGGAGCAGGTGACCGCCGATCTGGAGCGGATCCTCGATGATTATCAGGCGCGCTGGCAGCGCCCCCGCTGGCTGCTGGTCGGCTTTTCGTTTGGTGCCGAGATTGTCCCCTTCGTCATCAACCGGTTGCCGGAGCACTATCGTCAGGGGCTGGTCGGGGCCGTAATGCTCTCCCCCTCCACCAGCTCGGACTTCGAGATCCACGTCAGCGACATGCTGACCCACAAGGCGCGCAGCTATCCGACCGAGCCGCAGGTGAAAACCATCCGGGATCTGCCGATGGTCTGCCTGCAAGGTGCCGATGACGATGACGACGACCGCCTCTGCCCCCGTCTCAACCAACCCAACGTCACCACCGTCACTCTGCCGGGCGGCCACCACTTTGAGGATGATTACCCGGTGCTCTATCAGGCCATCACCAAGCACATGACCCTCACCACACCCTGAGCGGCGATGAAAACAGAGAGGGCGACCACAGGGTCGCCCTCTCTTTTTGTATTCGGGCTCTCGTCAACTACGGCTGATCACCACCAGCCCAGCAGATTGCGGCCGGTCAGCGCCCCCCACACCAACACGTTGAGCGCCAGCGCGATAAAGACGGCGGCAGAGCCCATGTCCTTGGCCCGACCGGAGAGCTCGTGATGTTCGGAGCCAATTCTGTCTACCACCGCCTCGACGGCGGAGTTGAGGATCTCCACGATCACCACCAGCCAGCTGATGACCATCAGCAGCAGGATCTGGGTCAGCCCATCCCCCACCAGAAAGGCCAGCGGCATCAGCAATATGATCAGCAGCAGCTCCTGACGAAAGGCAGCCTCATGCAGCCAGGCGGACGAAAGCCCCTTCATGCTGTAACGGGTGGCATGGATAATCCGGGTGATCCCTGTAGCGCCAGGTTTGGCCATTTTCGCTTCCTCTTTTGATGGCAATCGGCTCCATTTCGTACATAGCATCTAAACAAATGAAGCGAGTCATACATTAAAACTGAACAATTTCGGGGATAAAAAAGGGGCGCAGTGGCGCCCCGAGTCGGCCCTCACCTTACTGCACGGTGCGGCATTGGCTGAAAATATCGAGCCGCTTGTCGTACACCGCCGTGCTGACATCCCAGATCCCGAGCACAGAGGAGAAGAGGTTGTCATGGGAGTAGCGATTGTCTGCCGCTTTTTGCTGCAGGCAGTCCAGATCCATCCCCTTCTCTTTGGCAAAGCCCGGCGACATCCAGACCTGCATTGGCACCCGGGTCTGATCGTCAGGGGCAAACTTGTAGGGCGTGCCATGCAGGTAGAGCCCCATCGCCCCCAGCGACTCGCCGTGATCAGAGAGGTAGATCAACGCCGTGTTGTACTTATCTTCATACTTTTTCAGCTTGGTGATCAGCTCGGCAATCACGTAATCGGTGTAGCGGATGGTGTTGTCATAGGTGTTGACCAGCTCTTCATCGCTGCAGTTCTCGATGTCGCTGCGCGGGCAGTCCGGCACGAACTGGCGATGGTTATCCGGATAGCGTTTGTAGTAGGTCGGACCGTGGCTGCCGATCAGATGGAAACCGACCAGCTTGTCGCCCTTCATCTGCGCCACCTCGTCGTCGAGGTTCTGCAGCACGACCTCGTCATAGCAGGTGTTCTTGTCGCAGAACTGCGGGTGATCTTTTGGCTTGATCTCGATGTTGGGCACCCGATCGCACACCCCTTTGCAGCCGCCATCGTTCTCCTTCCAGAAGATGGAGACCCCGCTTCTTTGCAGCACATCGAGCAGACCTTCGCTATTGCGGGCCCGGTTGTCATCAAACTCCTTGCGCCCCATGTTGGAGAACATGCAGGGCACCGACACCGCTGTGGCCGTGCCGCAAGAGCGCACGTCCTTGAAGGAGATCACGCCCCCGGCTTGGCTGGTAAAGGGGTTGGTCTCTTTCTCATAGCCGTTCATCGAGAAGTTCTTGCCGCGGGCTGTCTCCCCCACCACCAGGAACATCAGGGTCGGTTTATCCTCTTTCACGACTCGCTTGGCATCATCACCCAGGGTGGTGAACGGAATGGGCTCGGCGACGTAACGTTTGTAGAGATACTTGGTGGTACTGTAGACAAAGTTGGCCGGCACTATCTCGCGATTGAGCGTCTGGTTGTTGCGCCCGACCGAGACGTAATCCTGATAGTAAAACGCCGCTATGATGCCCACGACAGCCAGGGATGCTGCCATGGAGAGGGCGCGCTGAAACAGCCCCAGATACCATTTTTTCGGGTACTCGATTTTGACAAAGAAGAGCAGCACGGCAGGCAATACACCGGCCAGTGCAACCCAAAGCACGATGGGCAGGCTGACATAGGAGTAGGCCTCGCTCTGGTTGGTCTCGAAGATGTTCTGGATCATCTCCTGATCGAACATGACCCGATACTTCAGCATGGTGTAACTGACGATGGCGCCAGTCACAAAGAGAAACGCAAAGAAGGGTTTCAGCAGATAGCGTAGGGAGAAGGGCATGAAGACGAAGTTGAGCGCCGCCACCAGCAGCACCGGGATCGATATGGCAAACCCGATCTTGAAGTGCTCCAGATTGCTGAGGATATCGTAGAAGTGAAGCAACACGGGCCAGTTAAGCAGGAAGGCAAATATCAGTGCCAACAGGAAAATAAAGGGTACAACTCTGATTTTTACCACTGAAACTGACCTCTTGAATCAAATGCCGGAAAATTGAACGCAGCCTGAACCAAGGCTGCATCGGGATATTAACAGAGCTAGTTGAGAACTCTCTCAACTAGTCAGTAACACCTTGTTACAATGTGAGCTTTATCAACTATTGAATTGCTGGCGGACAATAAAACTTGAACCTTAAGGAATAATTAAGAGCCCGCTGATACCCGCAAAGTTTGCATCTGGTCAAAAATGATCTTTTCTTGCCATCCCCTCTGTAACCTTAAGCCTCTCTTAAGAAATCCCCGACATGCTCATTGCTGACGGCTCTTCGTCAAACCACAGGATGGTGCATTATGCATAACAGCGTCGCTCACTCAGTCAGCAAGGTGCCGGAGATCACTCTGGCATTCTGGTTCACCAAAATATTGGCAACGACCCTGGGAGAAACCGGAGGAGATGCGGTATCCATGTCGATGGATCTCGGCTATCTGGTCAGTACCGGCATCTTTGCCGTTATCTTCTTTATTGCCGTCGGCGCCCAGATTTCTGCCAAGCGCTATAACCCGGCGCTCTACTGGACAACCATTATCGCCACCACCACAGTGGGCACCACGTTGGCAGACTTTGCCGACCGTTCACTGGGGATGGGCTATGCAGGCGGGTCAACCCTGCTGTTCCTGCTGCTGATGGGATCTTTTCTGGTGTGGTACAAATTTCAGGGCAGCATAGCGACCAGTGACATCAGTTCATCCAGAACCGAGATGTTCTACTGGATCACCATCATGTTCTCCCAGACGCTGGGTACCGCGCTGGGTGACTGGGTGGCCGATGATGGTGGCTTTGGCTATACCGGCAGCATGGTGCTCTTTGGCGGTATCTTGCTGGCCATTGTCGCAACCTACCTGCTGACCCGGGTCTCACGCACCCTGCTCTTCTGGGCGGCTTTCATCATCACTCGCCCGCTGGGGGCTGTGGTGGGGGATTTCCTCGACAAGCCGCTTGGCAAAGGGGGGCTGGAGCTTAACAGATACTCCGCCTCGGCAGCCTTATTGGCCGCCATTGCCCTGCTGGTCTATCTCTCCACCCTGAAAAAACGGACAGTTATCCAGCAGGAGCTGGCTCCTGAGTAAGGCGACAGCCTTATAGCCAGAGGCCTACCGGTGAAAAAGCAGAAAAGCAAAAAGCCCTGACGTTTCCGTCAGGGCTTTGCAATGTGGCGGTGAGGGAGGGATTCGAACCCTCGATACGTTGCCGTATACACACTTTCCAGGCGTGCTCCTTCAGCCACTCGGACACCTCACCAAATTTTGGTCTGTTGTTTAACGTGTTCAGCCAACACGGTGTTCGCTGCGCCGTTGCGCTGGAACGGGGCGTAATTTAGGGGAAAGCCCCGCCCGCGTCAACGGCTTTTTTGGCAAAACAGATCGTTCGCGGAATTAATGTACAGATTCCGGCGCAACCTGCATTTCAGGCAGGTTGAGGAAGCCCAAACGCTCGCATTCGGAAACCACTTCATGGGTCGCGGCAATGGTGCTCTGCACAAACAGCAGGAACTGCTCGACACTCAGGCCCGCCTTGGTAAACACGGTGTGGCCAATGACCAGACGCGGCAGGTTGTCGTCGATGATATCGAGGAATACCTTGAGCGAGGGGTACTGCATATTGAAGCGACCGAGTTCAGCCACCAGCGGCAACAGGGCCGAAGGACGCACTTCCAGCTCGGATGAGAACAGCAGACCTTCCTCTTCCACGAAGATCCGGCTCTCCTGAATGCCATCGACCGACTGCAAGGAGACAATGTGGATACCATGGCACTGATCGCAAACGTAGTGCTCGATACGAGCCTGTTGCAACCAACGCATGATCATTTCGGAGCTGGGGATATTCATTATTTCCACGATAAGATTGGGATCGAGGGGCGCAGTCTAAACCAATTTTCCGGCAACCAAAAGCACGCCAGCCCAATAACCGCGCAGCTTGCTTCTTTTTGGCAAGCGCTATGCATATACTCAGCCCAATCCACGGCTACGCTTGCCCCACAGGGGGCCCCATGACCATCCAAGAAAAGTATCGCCTCCATCTGAAATCCCTCTCGGATGAACTGCTCGCCCTGCAAAAACCCATTCGCATTCTGGATGCCATCAAGTGGCCACGACAGACCCAGGAACGCTTTCTGGCCGATGGGGGGCGCACCCTGCCTGCCATCGACCACCGCTTCTACGAGTCCCTCCCCCTTGGCTTTGAGCCACGCAACAAATACCTCGAACTCAAGGCGCTGCGAGACAGGATCCGCAGAAAACTGGCACCACAAGATGATCTGGGGCTCATCCTGCAAGAGACGGTCGATCAGTACATGGTGGTGATCGAGATGCTGCGCCAGCGCGGCCAGTCCGATTTTCAGCGTTATAGCCAGCTGCTCTACGGCTCGGCCAGCGATCATCTGCGCGGCGATCGCAAGACCCTCAAGGAGCTGGGTGCTCGCCTGTGCGATATCTTCTCCCTGCCCGGCGCTCGCCATCTGGTACGCCCCTACCCCAAGGAGTTCGAAGGGGAAGCGGCGGTGGCCAAATTGCAGGGCAAGCTGTCGAGCTATTTCAGTGACGGCACAGTGCAGGTCAAGCTGAGCGATGGCATCGTGTCGGATGCAGCGGCCGGCGGCGATTACATCAAGCTCAACTCCCACGCCCGCTTCTCCGAGCTCGATCTGCAAGTGCTGGAAGTACATGAGGGGTGGGTACATGTAGGCACCACCCTAAACGGCCGCCAGCAGCCCTATGCCACCTGGCTGAGCGCAGGTTCGCCGCGTATTACCGCCTGTCAGGAGGGGTTGGCCGTCCTGATAGAGACCCTCACCTTTAGCTCCTTCCCGGATCGGGCCAAGCGCATCTCCGATCGGGTGATGGCCATCGACATGGCCGAGCGTGGTGCCGACTTTATCGAGGTGTTTCAGCACTTTGTGAGACAGGGCACCAGCGAGCACGATGCCTACAAGATCACCCAACGGGTATTTCGTGGCGGCATGGTCGAAGGGGGGGCCTGCTTTACCAAGGACCTCTCCTATGTGAGGGGTTATGTGGAGACGGTCAACTTCATCCGCAGCGCCGTGCTGGAAGGAGTACCCGAGATCCTGCCGATGCTGTTTGTCGGCAAGGTGACGCTGGACGATATTCCGGTGATCTATCAGCACTATCTGGAGGGATTGATCGCCACCCCCCGCTACCTGCCGCCGATGTTTCGCGATCTCACCGGCCTCTATGTCTGGTTTGGCTTTGCCTCCGGCATGTCGCTGGTCGATATCGGCCGGGTACAGCAGCACTTTCGTCAGCTGTTTCACCGCTTGCCGGTGGCTGATCCCATTATTGCCCCCGTCGATATCGAGATCGACTGAACTGCCAATAGAGAAAAAGGGCGCCAGATTGGCGCCCTTTTTATTCGTACCTTGTCCAAAGCTCGGGTTATTTGAACGCCCGCCCCTCCAGATAGTGTTTGCGGCAGAGCGACACATAGCGATCGTTACCACCGATCTCTACCTGCTCGCCATCGCGCATCACCTGCCCGGCTTCATTGACCCGGGAATTCATATGCGCCTTGTTGCCACACCAGCAGATGCTCTTCAGCTCTTCGAACTTGTCGGCCAGACAGAGCAGATGGTAGGAGCCGGGAAACAACTCGCCACGAAAATCGGTCTTGAGGCCGTAGGCAATCACCGGAATATCCTGCTCGTCAACGATACGGGCCAACTGATAGACCTGCTCCTTGGTCAGGAACTGAGCCTCATCCACGATAAACACATCGATGTGCTTGTTGGCATGGCGCTCTTTGACCATCTCGAACAGATCGCAGGTATCGCTGAACACTTCCACTCTCAGCTCGAGACCCACCCGGGCACTGATCACGCCGACACCGAAACGATCGTCGATGGCAGGGGTCATGGCCAGCGGGTGCATCCCCCGCTCCAGATAGTTGAAGTGTGCCTGAATGAGCTGGGTCGATTTGCCTGAATTCATGGTGGCAAACTTGTAGTGCAGTGAAGCCATGATACTGTTCCGAAACTGAATTTATGGGGCGCATGCTAACCAAAGCCCCCGCCAAAACCAAGGGGCCCGTGGGCCCCTTGCTCTATTAATGTTATGCCGTCGCGAGCGCTGGCTGCGCTTTGGCCTTTTTCAGGTGGTAACTGGTAAAGAGCACAAACCAGAGGGCGCTGACACTGAAACCGGCAAAACCGGAGTGCATCAACCCCATCACCAGATAACCGAGAGCGGCACCGAAGGCGATGGCCAGCGCATAGGGGAGCTGGGTCATCACGTGATCGATGTGATGGCAACCTGCCCCCGTCGCAGAGAGGATGCTGGTACTGGAGATGGGAGAGCTGTGATCCCCGAACACCGAGCCCGCCAAAACAGCAGCCAGCATCGGCAGCATCAGACTGATATCGCTGGCCGCAGCCATGTCACCAGCCAGCGGCAACATGATACCGAAGGTGCCCCAGCTGGTGCCGGTGGCAAACGCCATGGCACAGGAGAGGATGAAGACCACAGCCGGCAGCACCTCGATTGGCAGATTGCCGTTGGCCAGAGATGCCAAGTACTTACCGGTCTCCACATCGCGCACTACGGCACCGATGGCTCATGCAAACAGCAGGATATTGATGGCCGGCAACATGGCCATGACGCCTTGCGGGGCAGCCTTGATCCAGTTCTTGGCGCCGAGCTTCAGACGCATCGCCAGACCGATGGAGACCACCAGACTGCAGATCGCGCCATAGACCAGCGAGGAGCCCACATTGGTGTTTTCAAACGAACCGAGCACGCTAAATGGCAGCCCTTTTTCGCTCAGGGCAGCGGCACCCGAGTCAATCATGAAATAGACGGTGGCGGCGGTCAGAGTCAGGATCGGCAGCACCATGTCGATCATGCCGCCATTGCTCTCCTCCGGGCTATCCATATCCAGCCCGATGGGACGCCCCTTGGATTCATCCCACAGCTTGCCTTCCAGCGCCCACTGCTCGTGTTGACGCATCGGGCCGATATCGAGCTGAAACGCGATGACGACCAGCACCATGATCAGGGTAAAGACGGCGTAGAGGTTCATCGGGATCATCTCGACGAACGCAGAGATGGGGCTCTGATCGGTCAGACCGTGCGCCGCCATGATGCCACCAACCAGCGCGATGATATAAGCGCCCCAGGAAGAGATCGGCATCAGTACGCAGACTGGCGCAGCAGTGGAGTCCAGCAGATAAGCCAGCTTGGCACGGGAGATCTGGAAGCGGTCGGTCACCGGACGGCAGATAGCGCCCACCGACAAGCTATGGAAGAAGTCATCGATAAAGAAGGCAAACACCATCATGCCGGTGAGGGTCTTGGCCCCTTTGCGGGTCTTGGCGCGCTTGGCGGCCCACTCGGCAAAGGCACGGGTTGCACCGGATACGCTCATCAGACTGATGAGGCCGCCAAGCAGCAGCATAAAGAGCAGCATGTTGATGTTGTCACGGTTAAGTGCGCCATCAACCCAGAAAATCTTCAGCACGGTACCCAGCAGATATTGCAGGGAGTCGAGGGGGGAAAACTGATTGAGCAACAGACTGCCAGTTAAAATCCCGACGCCAAGTGACAGCAGCACACGGCGGGTCAGGATCGCTAGGGCGACAGCCAATAAGGGGGGAAGTACGGACCAACCGGAGTCGGCAAAATGACTAATGTCCATGATCTCTTTTCACCTAAAGAAAACAGGTGGAGATCTACCGAGAGGATCTAAAGAAACAAAACCTATGGGGAGGTTATACTCCTCAGCCCCTTCAGGTAGCGCTCCATAGTGGATGACTATGGCAGTCCTGCACCTATTAGATGCAGAACCAGCAGCCCGGTATGATGGCCTGGCCACTTCGGCGCTGACTCCTTTCCTTGTGCATCATCGGCATCACCCTCCGCACAAGTAGTCATAGGCAGCGCGCCTCTACTTAAAGGTATTCGAGAGACATTTTATCCAGCTGGCGGCTTATAGCAAGTTTTTTGATTAAATAATCATGATGTATGACGTTAGTACCCAAAAAGGTAGTCAATTGATGCAGCCTAGCTTCTTTTTGCGACACATTTAACCAATCAAAGCCTCATAAGCATCCATTAATATGATTGAATGCCGAATATAATCACTCGTGATGACGATTTATCTTCTACTTATTATTTTTGCCCTTCTTGACTTATTTAAAGTGACACGTAAAAATCAGGATGAACATAATATTTCCTTCTGACTTGACGTGGACAATCCTATGAATGAATTTTTGAAAGTGCTGCTTAATATCCGCAGTCTGCGTGCCACCTGCCGTGAACTCTCTCTGGAGCAGCTGGAAGAAGCGCTGGAAAAACTCTCAGCAATCGTTGCCGAACGTCAGCAGGATGAAGCCGCTGAGCGTCAGGCTCGTGAAGAGCATCTGCGTAAAATCAATGAATATACCGAAATGCTGAAAGCTGCCGGTATTGATCCTGCAGAGCTGGTCAGCGCTGTTGCAGCTACTCCAGCCAAGGCAGAAAAAGCCAAGCGCGCCCCTCGCCCTGCCAAATATCGTTATGATGATAACGGTGTAGAGAAGACCTGGATCGGTCAGGGTCGTATGCCTTCTGCTATTGCCAAAGCAGTTGAAGCAGGTAAATCACTGGAAGATTTCGCTATCTGATTTCAGTGATAGATACCAATAAAAAACCTCGCTATTGCGAGGTTTTTTATTGGCTACGTTCTGAATGTTTATCTGCGATCAGTGGCTTTGACCCAGAATACTTCTTGTCCCTCTGACCGGCAGATAAGATAGCGGGCAATGGTAAAGAACCAGTCGCTCATCCGGTTGAGATAGGCCAGCGCATCGGGATTGACGCACTCTTCGCGACTCAGGGTCAACAGCAGGCGCTCGCAGTGACGAACTAGCGTCCGCACCACATGGGCCTGCGCCGCCGCACGGGAGCCGCCAGGCAGAATAAACTGGCGCAACGGCGGCAAATGTTCGCTGTAGCTGTCGATCTGTTGTTCCAGTCTGACAATCCAGCTCTCATTGACTTGCCAAATTGACTCATTTTGGGCTGCGCTGGAAAATGCCAATTCACCGCCCAGATCAAATAGCTCTTGCTGCAACAACTGCAGATCCGCCAATAAACCGGCTTCTTGCTGGGGGATCTCGCAAATCAGCAGACCTATATGAGAGTTGAGCTCGTCAATATAGCCATAGGTTTCTACCCGCAAATGATCCTTGGCCAAACGGGTACCATCGGCCAAACGGGTCATCCCCTTGTCACCCTGCCGGGTATATATTCTCATTCTGACATCCTGTTAATAATGGGAATAATCATTGACTCCAACCCGTTGAGCTTGATCTCGTATGCAAGAGCCAATGTCTGGCCCAGCTTACCCGCCGGAAAACCACTGCGGGCCATCCACACCAGATAAGGCTCCGGAATATCGATGATACGCCGCCCCTGATATTTGCCGTAAGGCATTTTATGGCTCAGGGTAAGCAGCACCTGCTCATCGGATAGCCACTCCATATTAATCGATATCCAGATATTTATGGGTCTGAATAGAGAGTCGCCAATTACGGGCAATACAGGTTGCCATCGCGAGCTGGGTGGCTCGTGGTTTCTGACTGATAGGCTGCAATGCGATAACAACATCCGGACGCAGGTTTGCGGTAACCAACAGAGCATCAAGCTCTTCAATATGATGTTCTGTTGCCACCGGATGCTTGATCTCGTTGGCCCGCTCAAGTGCAGAGACCAGCACCGGCAACCCGCCTTTCATGCCGATCTTGGGTGATACCGTGACCCAGGTCTGCTCATGAGTCTTGATTTCGCTAGTACCACTGGTTTCAATCTGAACCTGATAACCCGCTGCCAACAGCGCTGACGAGAGCTCGGTCAGATCGTAGAGACAGGGCTCGCCACCGGTGATCACCACATGACGCGCCTGATAGCCAAGCTCGACAAAGCTGGCGAGGATCTGCTCGGTAGTGAGCTGGCTCCAGCAATCCGACTCGTTGGAGCGATCCAGCACATGCTCTCTGCCCACTTCACGAGCAGGATCGACCACCCAGGTATGTCGGGTATCGCACCAGGGGCAGCCCACCGGGCACCCTTGCAGGCGAACGAAGATGGCAGGCAGGCCGGTAAAGACCCCCTCCCCCTGGATGGTCTGGAATATCTCGTTGATTGGGTAGTGCATCTTGGTCACAGCTTGTTGCAAAAGCCGCGGATTATACCCCAATCATCAGCCAGAGGCAGGCTCATGCTCCGCTTTTCTCACCCAGTCCGGTTTTCTCACGCATTTTGGCCATGATCCCCGCTTTGTCTGCCAGATAGCCATGCAATCCGCGGCTACGCAGATTACATGCGGGACAGGTGCCGCAACCATCGCCAGCGATGCCGTTGTAGCAGGTCAGCGTCTGCTGGCGCACCGTATCGAGATGGCCATAGTGATCCGCCAGCGCCCAGGTTTCGGCCTTGTCTAGCCACATCAGCGGTGTTTCAAAACGGATACCGCGATCCAACCCCAGGGAGACCGCCTGATTGAGCGCCTTCACGAACGCGTCGCGACAGTCGGGATAACCGGAAAAATCGGTTTCGCATACCCCGGTGATCACCGCTTCGGCACCGACCTGATAGGCATAGATAGAGGCCAGCGTGAGGAACAGGATATTGCGGCCCGGCACGAAGGTATTGGGCAGGCCATTATCCTGCAGATCACAGCTCACCGGGATATCGTCACGAGTCAGTGCCGAGATAGCCAGTTCGTTGAGCAAGGTAACATCCATCACCTTGTGGGCAGCGACACCCAGCAGTTGCACCAGATGGCGGGCGGTATCGATCTCTTCCCGATGGCGCTGGCCATAGTCGAATGTGATCGCATGGACTTCGTCATAATTGGCCAGCGCCTGCACCAGACAGGTAGTGCTGTCCTGACCGCCACTAAATACCACAACTGCTTTTTTCATACGGAGAACTCCTTGCAATGTCATGTCCGGCGCCCCTCGGCAAAGGCTTGCCACTGGGTATTGAGCCGTTCGAAAAGGGTAAGAAGGGGGGCATAGCGTTCGGGCTCGCCCTCCCATTGAGATAACAGATGGTAGCCCGCCTCTATGGTCGAGAGGGCTTCAGGAAACGGCTTTTTACGAATCGCATATTGCCCTGCGATGGCACCTAGTCCGATCCGCGGCAAGCGGGCAAGCGCCGGGTTGCTCTGCAACATCCGAAAGGCTTTGCGCCAGGTGCCATCGAGCAGAATAAAAGCCACGGATGTCGCACCTGATGAGACACTTTCCATCTGCTGTCTCAGTTCTACTGGCGAAATAGCCTCTTCATCCGGCCAGAGCAGATAACAGCGTAAAGAGGGGTCGGCAAGCAGGTCGTTGAGCCACGTATCGCCGGAAAAATCCTCCCCGACCCGGATCTCTGCCTGTTGCAACGAGGCAGCCAGCAGTGCTGCCGTGCCCTTTGGGTGGGCCACTTCATAGGGATGCTGAAGAATGTAGAGAGGCGTACGGTTTTCAAGTGGCACGATATATTCGCATAGGCACGCTTTGAGGGCTCGGGTACAGCGTGTACAGTATCGACTGTTTTTGTCGTTGGGCTGTTTCATGTCGTCAGAAAAATCTGGATTGTTCTGGGTTATCACGCTCTCTCTCACCAGCTTGCTGCTTTTTGTTACCGTACCGGATCTTCAGCTCTCCTTCGACCGGGCAGAGATTGCTCAAGGTGAAGGGTGGCGGATCATAACAGGCAATCTGGCTCATACCAATCTGTGGCATCTGCTGCTCAATCTGGCAGGTTTAATTATTCTCTACTGCCTGTTTCGCGACTATCTGGGCAATAATCGGCTACCACTCCTGATGCTGCTGCTCTGGGGGGCCGTGGGGCTCGGGATCTGGTTCTGGTACCCCCACACCCAGTGGTATATGGGGCTGTCGGGCTCACTGCACGGACTGTTTGTCTGGGGAGCCATCCAGGATATCCGGCATGGTCGCCGTACATCGGGCTGGCTGCTGCTGGCTGGCGTGGGACTCAAGCTGGCAATGGATTTCTACAATGCAGGCGAGAGCCCGATATCGACCCTGATCGGCGCCAGAGTCCACATAGAATCTCATCTGATCGGTGCAGGTGCAGGCCTGCTACTCAGCCTGCACCCGGTCTCGGTGACTGCCGGGCTTACTCCCCCGCCAACTCGCGATTGATGGCAGCCAGCATCGCGGCCGGATCAGCAGCCTGAGTGATGGGGCGGCCAACCACCAGATAGTCGGACCCCGCATCTACTGCCGCTTTCGGCGTCATCACGCGGCGCTGATCACCGGCTTCGGAGCCGCTTGGACGGATCCCCGGGGTCACCAGCTTGAAATCCGCGCCCAGCAGCGCCTTCAGCTCGCGCGCTTCATTGGCCGAGCAAACCACACCGTCAAGCCCGGACTCTTTGGTCAGCCTGGCCAACCGGATCACCTGCTCGGCAGGGGTCACATCAAGGCCTAGCGGTGCCATGTCAGATTGCTCCATGCTGGTCAGCACGGTCACCCCGATAAGCAGCGGCGCCTTGTCACCGTAAGGCTGCAGCGCATCGACGGCTGCCCGCATCATTCGCTCGCCACCACTGGCATGCACGTTGACCATCCAGACGCCGAGCTCGGCACTGGCTGCTACCGCCTTGGCTACGGTATTGGGAATGTCGTGAAATTTCAGATCCAGAAAGACATCAAATCCCTTGGCAACCAGCTGGCGTACAAACTGCGGGCCAAACAGGGTAAACATCTCCTTGCCAACCTTGAGACGGCACTCGGCCGGAGAAATACGTTCAACGAACGCCAAGGCATCTGCTTCGTTCTGATAATCCAGCGCTACCAGTACTTTTGGATCGAGCATCTCACTTCCTATTGATGGTTATTCACCGTCCAGACCACGGATCGGCTTGATGGAACCCCACTGCCGGCAGGATGGGCACTGCCAGAACAACGAGTGAGTGGCAAAGCCGCACTGCCGACACTTGTGGGTTGATTTGATTTTGATCTGTTCGCCAACTAGCTGTTGCAACAGCTCGAGACTCTCCTTGGCCGGCCCCTCCTCCGCACTGGCCAGCTGAAAGCCGACCAGTTGGTAAAACCCTTTCATGGAGGGGTGACGGCGCAACTGGCGAAGCACCAGAGAGCGAGCCTGACTCAGGCCATCACGCTCCTCGACCAGCTGGGCAAGAGCCAGCGTAACCGTCACACCAGCATGCTCTTCAACAGCTTTCTCGAGCAGCGGGATCAGGGTGTGAGTACGCCCCAATTGCTGATAGCACTCAAGCAGCTTGGGCATCGCTTCCGAGGCAAAATCGATATCCTGCTCAAATACCCGCAGCAGCTCCTTGCTTGCCTGTTCATACTCCGCCTCTTCCATTGCCAGCTCAGCCAGACGCAGACTGGCCCGGGCACAGCCTGCATTGACGCTGAGCGCTCGCTTGAACTTGGCAAGCGCAGTGGACTTGTCGCCGTCACGCAGCGCGCTTTCAGCCTGCTCGCAATAAAAGTGGGAGATAGGTTCGGCCAGCTTCTTGCCTTGATACTTTTGCAGGCGAACCGCCACCGAGATGGCATTGTCCCAGTCACGCAGTTGCTGATGGATGATCAACAGCTGGGCCAGCGCCGTCTCTTCGAAGTCACTGTCTTCGCACAGCTCGTTCCAGAGCGCTTCGGCCCGATCCAGCAAGCCAGCGGCAAGAAAGTCGCGGGCCAACTCCTGCAGCGCAAGCTGGCGCTGCTCGCGAGTCAACTGGCGGGTGACCAGGTTCTGGTGGATCTTGATGGCCCTGTCTACCTCGCCACGCTGGCGAAACAGGTTGCCAAGAGAGAGATGGGTTTCGATGGTTTCACTGTCCACTTCCAGCAGCTGGATAAAGAGATCCACCGCCTTGTCAGATTCATCGGACAGCAAATAGTTGAGGCCCGCCACATATTGGCGGGAAAACTGGTTACTCTGTTTCTGGGTGTCCTGGCGAACACTCCTGCGCCCCATGTACCAACCATAACCGGCGGCAATGGGCAGCAGCAGGAAAAGCAGTTCAAGCATTGAGGAACATTATTCCTTACCCGCTGAACGGGCCAGCTCCAACTCGCGGGTTTGACGACGCATGGTGCGGTTGAGGGTGCGGTTTTGCAGCTTCAAACGCAGGAAAAGCAGGCCGAATACCAGCCACCCCAGCATGAAACCACCGGCAAAAAAGAATCCCAGCAGCATGGCGAGGGAGAATTCGCCCTGAGCAATCAGGTAATTGAACTGAACCAGTTGGCCATTTTGTGAGCCTAACGCCAGGGTGAGGACAAACACCAGTACCAGCGGAATGAGGGCCAAAATACGCTTCATAAGAGCTCCCTGTCAGTATCTAATGAGAGGCTGATTATCCTTAAAATCACAGGCAGACTCTAGAGTGAATGGGAAAAGAGTTTGATAAACAAGATGGTTGGCACGATTTGTGTGCCAAAAACAAAAAAGGCATACCCGAGGTATGCCCATTTTCGCATTATTCGATGATGTTGACGCGCTCGCGCAACTCTTTGCCAGGCTTGAAGTGCGGGACATATTTCCCGGTCAGTTCAACCTTGTCCCCGGTCTTGGGGTTACGGCCCACACGAGGGGCACGATAGTGCAGCGAAAAACTGCCGAATCCACGGATTTCAATCCGGTCGCCGTTTTGCAAGGTCGACGCCATCTGCTCAAGGATCTCCTTGATGGCGGCTTCGACATCCTTGGCCGGCATATGCATGCGGCTGGCTGCCAGTTGTTCGATGAGATCTGATTTGGTCATAACGTTAAATCTCCTTCCCCGATCACATGCAATAATCATTTTGCCAGGATAAAAAAGGGCGGCGCAATGCCGCCCTTTTCTTGCATCAAGGATTACTCACCCTTGGCGGCTTTGAACGCTTCAGCCATAGCATTGCTGAACACAACTTCTTCTTGCTGGTTCAGGTTATCGATAGCAACGCGCTCGTCAGCTTCGTCCTTAGCACGGACAGACAGGCTTACGGTGCGGTTCTTACGATCAACGCCCATGAATTTAGCTTCAACTTCGTCACCAACAGACAGCACCAGAGTGGCGTCTTCTACGCGGTCACGAGCAGCGTCGGAGGCACGCAGGTAGCCTTCTACACCGTCAGCCAGTTCGATAACGGCACCTTTGGCATCAACCTCGGTAACCTTACCCTTCACAATAGCACCTTTCTTGTTGTCAGACAGGTACTTATTGAACGGGTCTTCTTCGATCTGCTTGACGCCCAGGGAGATGCGCTCACGCTCCGGGTCAACTTGCAGAACAACGGCTTCGATCTCGTCGCCTTTCTTGAATTCACGAACTGCTTCTTCACCCTGGTTGTTCCAGGAGATGTCAGACAGGTGAACCAGACCGTCGATGCCGCCGTCCAGACCGATGAAGATACCGAAGTCAGTGATAGACTTGATCTTGCCGGAAACACGGTCGCCTTTGGCGTGAGTTTCGGCAAACAGCTGCCACGGGTTGGATTTGCACTGCTTCAGACCCAGGGAGATACGACGACGCTCTTCGTCGATGTCCAGAACCATCACGTCAACCACGTCGCCAACGTTAACAACTTTGGACGGGTGGATGTTCTTGTTGGTCCAATCCATCTCGGATACGTGTACCAGGCCTTCAACGCCTTCTTCGATTTCAACGAAGCAGCCGTAGTCGGTCAGGTTGGTCACGCGGCCAGACAGACGGGTGGTCTCAGGGTAACGCTTGGCGATAGCAACCCACGGATCTTCGCCCAGTTGCTTCAGACCCAGAGATACACGGGTACGCTCGCGGTCGAACTTCAGAACCTTGACAGCGATCTCGTCGCCAACGTTGACGATTTCGGAAGGATGCTTAACGCGCTTCCACGCCATGTCGGTGATGTGCAGCAGGCCGTCAACACCGCCCAGATCTACGAATGCACCGTAGTCGGTCAGGTTCTTGACGATACCCTTAACTTCTTGACCTTCTTGCAGGTTAGCCAGCAGGCTTTCACGCTCGGAGGTGTTCTCGGTTTCGATCACTGCGCGACGGGAAACAACAACGTTGTTGCGCTTCTGGTCCAGCTTGATGACTTTGAACTCGAGTTCTTTGTTTTCCAGGTGAGCGGTGTCACGGATCGGACGCACGTCAACCAGAGAACCCGGCAGGAAGGCACGGATGCCATTCAGTTCAACGGTGAAACCACCCTTGACCTTGCCGTTGATGATACCGATAACGGTAGCTTGCTCTTCGTAAGCTTTTTCAAGCTGCAGCCAGGCTTCGTGGCGCTTGGCTTTTTCGCGGGACAGCTTGGTTTCGCCGAAACCATCTTCGATAGAGTCCAGAGCCACGTCAACGGAGTCACCTACGTTGATTTCCAGCTCGCCCATGGCGTTCTTGAATTCTTCAGCCGGGATAGCGGACTCGGATTTCAGACCGGCGTCAACCAGTACGAAACCGTTCTCGATAGCAACGACAGTACCCTTGACGATGGAACCTTGACGGGTTTCAACGGCGTTCAGGGACTCTTCAAAGAGTTGAGCAAAAGATTCGATCATTAGTTTATGTCACAAATGAAACATCCACTTGTCATCCAGCACAAGCGGGGTTGTTTTTAATAATCTGCGCCATCCATGGTGCAGACGACCGGATGTCAGCTTGCGCTGGCATCTCCGAGTTGTTGCTCTGCATAGGCGAGTACTGTTGCCAGTACCTCTTCTATGGTCATGGTGGTTGAATCCACCACGAGAGCATCTTCTGCCGGTTTCAGGGGGGCAACGGCGCGATTTCTATCGCGATCGTCACGCTCACGGATCTCGGTTAAAAGACACTCAAAGTTAACATCAAAGCCCTTATCTTGCAACTGCTTATAGCGGCGCTGAGCCCGCTCTTCGGCACTTGCGTCGAGGAAAATCTTCACTTCGGCTTCAGGGAAAACCACTGTACCCATGTCACGGCCATCGGCAATCAGCCCCGGCGCCTGACGAAATGCCCGCTGACGGCGCAGCAGCGCTTCACGCACGCGCGGGAATGCCGCGATTTTACTGGCGGCGTTGCCGACCTGCTCGGTCCGGATGGTACGGGAGACATCCTCCCCCTCCAGGATCACCTTGACCAGATCACCTTCCACCTGAAACTGCACATCCAGATTGGCAGCCAGCGGCACCAGCGCGGCTTCGGAATCGAGCTCGACATCATGATGCAGGGCAGCCAGTGACAACACCCGATAGATGGCGCCGGAATCGAGCAGGTGCCAACCCAGCTTTTCTGCCAGCAACTGGCACAAGGTGCCCTTGCCCGCACCACTTGGGCCATCAATTGTCATTACGGGGGCCATCTGAGGCATAACTTCTCTCCTGCACAATGTTGCTCCCGCTCCTTGGAGCGAGTTAATGGGCGCCGATTATACCCGAATGTGCCGGCGCTGGCAGTTATCTGTCACCAGATTTGCGCAAAAGGGGAAAATAGGGATACCAACGACGCCATCTGTTGATTTGCTTCACTATTTCATTAATCAATGCAGGGACTTGTTCTTATGGTCGTCATCCTGAAGGCGCGCTAAACTGGGCCCCTTTTTCTGAGCAGTTGTAGTAAGGAGCAACCTATGAGCAGCGTTACCCTAGTGGCCAAATCCAAGTTGCCAACCCCTTGGGGCACCTTCACGCTGGTAGGTTTTCAGGAAACCGGCACAGGCAAGGATCACGCAGCCCTGGTGATGGGCGATATCACTGGCGCCGAACCCGTTCTCGGGCGTATTCACTCCGAATGTCTGACCGGTGATGCTCTGTTCAGCTTGCGCTGTGATTGCGGTTTCCAGCTGCAGGCCGCATTGGAGAACATCGCCAAGGCCGGCCGTGGCGTGCTGTTGTATGTCCGTCAGGAGGGTCGCGGTATCGGTCTGTTGAACAAGATCCGCGCCTATCACCTGCAAGATCAGGGCGCCGATACCGTTGAGGCCAACGTAGCGCTCGGCTTTGCCGCCGACATGCGCGACTACACCATCTGTGCCGACATGCTCAAACAGCTGGAGGTGCAATCCCTCAAGCTGATGACCAACAACCCGCGCAAGATGAAGGCGATGGAATCCTTTGGCATTCCGGTGGCCGAGCGAGTTCCCCTGCAGGAGGGGCGCAATCCCCACAACGAATTCTACCTCTCGACCAAGGCCAGCAAACTGGATCACATGTTGAAAAAGTGATGTTGGCTGACAGTGATGCTGACCGGCAATGAAAAACGCCTCCCTGCGGAGGCGTTTTTTATTTGTACTCCAGGTATTTGGACTACAGGCTTCTCAACGCTCGGGCAAGGTGGCCAGCAGCGCCTGCCACTCCCGCTGATTAGGTGCGGCAAGATACTCATCAAGGCGCTCATGGCTGAGCGTCGGAACAAGCCGCGCAATGAAATCATAAAGATAAGCAGGTACAAATGCCCCTCTGCGCAAACCAATTGCCGCCATACCGGCCGGCAGATCGGGCAGCGCCTTCATCACCAAATCATCATCGCGACCCGTTTCCCGGGCCAGCATTGCCATGATGCCAAACCCCATTCCCTGCCTGACATAGGTTTTGAGCACGTCGCTGTCACTGGCCAGACAGACAATGCGATGCTCCTCATGGGCTGACGTGGGTGCCAATGATCGTCCGTCACTGATCAGCGGCACATTGCCCAAGTCAGCCAGTGAACTCGGCGAGCGTGCCGCCACAGGATGGCTCGCCGGCACCACCAGCCCCCGCAACCAGCGAAAGCTCGGCAGGATCAGCAACCCCTCGTCGCAATGATCTTCGATATCATCAAGCAACATCAGGTGAGCGCTACCGTTTTGCAGCGCACTGCAGCATGTTGCTGCATCTCCCTGCATCAGGGTGAGCGTCACCTTGGGAAAACGCGCGGTAAATCCCTTGATAAGGTCGGGCAGGATATAGCGGGCCTGCAGATGGGTCGCGGCGACGGTGAGCTGTCCCTGTTCCGGGTGGATATGAGCCCTTGCCATCGTCTTGATGGTTGCCACCTTCTCCAGCACGTCGGTCGCGACCTTGATCACCTCCTGACCGATCGGGGTGATCCGGGTCAGATGCTTGCCACTTCGCTCGAAGATCTGGATGCCAAGCTCATCTTCCAGCATCCGTACCTGCTTGCTGATCCCGGGCTGGGAGGTATAGAGGCTCTCGGCTGTCGCCGACAGATTAAGGCCGTGATTCGCCACTTCGACGATATAACGCAGTTGCTGCAGCTTCATGGCGCAATCCTCTGGCGGAGACACCACTAATAGTAATCAACTTTTGCCAGCCCACTGTCGACACGGCCCGGCCCCATCAGGCAGGGCGATCTTTGAGCAAGAAATCGCGCAGGGCACGGTTGGCCATGGAGAGCGGATCACCCCGTCGCCACGCTACGCAGAGATCGAGAAAAATCGGAGGTTCGAAAGGCACGCCGCACAAGTCAGGCTCCTCCTCCAGCACCATCCGCAAAAAGGTGGTCACGGCAAAACCCTGACGCACCACCGCCTTGAGCAGGGGGATCAGGTTGCTCTCGAAGGCAATATCGGGCTCAACCCCGAGCTTCTGTGCCAGCGCCTCCATGTGCTCCCGGTGGTAAAAGCCACGCCGGAACAGTGCCAACTCCTGAGTAAAGAACTGGGCGAGCGTGACGGACGCTGCGCCGCGCAGCGGATGATCCTCCCCCACCACCATCAGCATCTCTTCGCTCAGCAGATGGGCCCCTTCAATGGCCGGGGGCAGATCACTGGTGATCAGGATGGCGAGATCCAGAGTGCCATCCACCATCCGGCTCAGCAGCTCCCGGGTGCCCGCCTCCTCCACCCGGATCTTGAGTCCGGGATAGCGGTGTTTGAAAGCCATCAGGCGCGAAGGAAAGTAGTAAGAGCCCATCATGTAGGGGATCCCGATACGCACCTCCCCCCGCTCCAGCCCCTTGAGCTCAGCCATCTCGGCCTCAGCCTGGTGCATCTGCAACAACAGACGCTCGGCGTGGCGACAGAGCACCTCCCCCTCCGGCGTCAGCCGTACCGCCCGGTCCTGACGGTCGAACAGGCGCAGCTCGAGCTGCTGCTCCAGCTTGGCAATGGCCATGCTGATGGCTGGCTGGGCCACATGCAGGCTGTTGGCCGCCCGGGTAAAAGAGCCGGCATCCCTGACCGCCAGCAGATAGGTGAGTTGTTTCAGATCCATGTATCAATTCATCTTATGAGATGGATAACTTAAATATATTATATTTATATCTAGGCGTACCTTACCCTGATGAAAAATGGTCAGGATGATATGCAATGATCGAAGCCGGTAGTCGTGAATGGATACGCGCCACCCTGGCGCTCAGCCTGGGATCCTTTCTGGTCTTTCTCAATCTCTATCAAACCCATCCCCTGCTCCCGCTGCTGGCTCAGGTCTTCTCGGTCAACTCGCTCGCCGCCAGCTGGACGCTGGCCGGTTGTACTGCCGGGCTGGCTGCCTCCCTGCTGCTGTGTGCCCGACTGGCGGATCGCCATGGCCGTCGCCAGATCATGCTGGGAACCCTCACTTTGGCCATCCTGCTCTCCCTGCTGCTCCCTCTCGTCGAACAGTTTCGCACCCTGCTCATACTGCGCGTGCTGCAAGGCGCGCTGCTGGCGGGCCTGCCGGCAACAGCTATCGCCTATATGGGCGAGGAGTTCAGCAAGCGGGCACTGCTCTCGGCGGTCGGGGTTTATATCGCCGCCAACTCCCTTGGCGGGATCGCAGGACGAGTAGTAGGAGGGCTGCTGGCCGGCTGGTTTGGCGACTGGCAACACACCTTCCTCGGGGTCGGGGTGATCAGCCTGTCGCTCTTGCCGCTGGTCTTCTGGCTACTGCCAAAACAGGCTCGTTTTGTTCCCGTCAATCCGGCTCCGGGCCAGTTTGCCCGCGCCCTGCGTGGTCATCTGACCAACCCGCTGCTGGTGGGGGCCTATCTGATTGGCGGGCTCAACTTCATGGTCTTTTTGAACCAGTTCAGCTATCTCACCTTTTTGCTGGCCAACCCCCCCTTCTCCCTGCCGACCCAGTGGCTCGGCATGCTCTTTCTCACCTATCTCTCGGGTACGGTCGCCTCTTCTCTCAGCGGTCGCTGCGCCAATCGCTGGGGAGCACAGCGCATGTTGCTTGGCGGCATTGCCCTCATGGCGCTCGGTAGCCTCTGCTTGCTGCAAGGCACTCTGCCCGCCATTTTGAGCGGCCTGCTCATCTCGAGCTTCGGCTTTTTCATGGCGCACGCTTGTGCCAGCGCCTGGGTCGGCCACCATGTCGAGCACAACCGGGCGCTCGCCTCCTCCCTCTATCTGGTGGCCTACTATCTGGGCGCCAGTCTGGGCGGGCTCTACCTCCACCCCTTCTGGGAGAAGGGAGGGCTGGGCGGGCTGGTGCTGGGGATCGAGCTGGTGCTGCTCCTGACCGCAGGTCTTGGTATCTGGCTCGGCCGCCTGAAACAACGCAGCGAGCATGGGCTGACGCCTCACCACTTCGCATAAGCAAAGAAAAAGAGAGGGGCACCCGGGTGCCCCTCTCTTCATCCGATATCAATCTTCCAAGCCCTTAGTGGGTCTCGAAATAGTCGTCAGGTACCGCCACTACTGCGCCAGTGGCCACCTCTTCGGCGATCACCTCCGCCAGCGGGCGCAGGTGAAACTTGATCTGTCCGGAAGGCAGCATCAGCGCCACATCGGGATTGCGACTATCCAGCATGTTGCCGGTTTTGAAGGGAAGCTCGGGATGACGCTCCACCAGCGCCTGAAGGGAAGGCACCACCAGCTCGATATGCTCAAGCCCGGCCTGATGAGTGCGGCCCGGTTTGGGCGCCGCCAGCTCGATGCAGGGAACGCGTAGCGCTCCGGCCTGTACTGGCTGATGCAGCTGATAAGTAGCGATGGGACGGCCACCAATCATCCCCTCCACCAGCAACTCCCCTGCCCCTGCCAAGAGTTCGTCGAGGTGCAGATATTCGGGCAAGGTAGCGGCACGATAGCAGAGGTGGTCAATGTGAGGTTCAGCGAAAGAGAGGCCACATTCGGCCAATTCAGCCAGCAACCGGGCAACAAAAGGGGCCATCGGCCCCAGAGTAGAATCGAGTGGGTGAGACATGCTTACCATTTCTTCTTGGGTTGAAACAGAACATCGAGCTCGTCGGCTTCCTTGTCCTTGATGTTTTGCAGATCCTGCGCGCTGTTTTGCTGCTGCAGCTCTTCGAGCTCCTTGAGCCCCTGCCGCATATCCTCTTCACGAGCCAGCAGATAGGGATCCTTGTCCACTACACTGGCCATGGCAGAGAGCCCTTTGGTGTAGAGCTGGCGGCAAGTGCCGTACTGGCCCTGAATGCGGGCGTCCATCGCCCGCTTGACCAGATTCGAGATGTTGATCTTGAGCTGCATCAGCTCGAGGCGGCGATCTTCCTGGGCAAATCCTTGCGGATCAATCTTGCCCTTGTTGTGCTCGACCCGCAGCACGGCCCGCATCTTCTTGACCAGCTGCAGCATCTGGATGGCCTGGCGATCGGACTCGGGCGTCTTGAAGTGCCCCTCATCCTGCGCGCTGTAGTTCTCCTGCACATTCTTGATCTGGGTCTGGACATCAACGATGCGCTGCTTGATCTGGCTGTTTGGCATCACCTGGGCAATGGCGCGATAGGCATCCAGAATGCGGTGTTGCATCAGCAGCACCATGTTTTTGGAAAAGGGCACCAGATTGACGTTCAGCAGCACCTCTTCGGTCTCGTCAGCCACCGTTTTGTGTCTGGCAACCGCGTGGCGCTTGTCCGACTCAGCTTTCTGCTTATATTGCTGCACCACGTTATAGGCGATAACCAAAAACAGGAGTGCGCCAATAGACAGCAATACCAAAGTTAAAATCATAGGATGTTCAAACCCCTGTCCCAATCCAATTGCGTGATCCTACAACAGCTTACCCACTTAAGGTAGCCTGCAGATCCCCCCTTGCCCACGATTTGTCACCAAGCTGGGCGGCAGCTCCCGGGGAGATGGCAGGATCAAGAGGGAGCGCACAAGATGCACGCTCCCTTTTAGTATCGCCCATCAGGCTCATTACTTGAGGTTAAAGCCTCGGGATTGCAGGAAGCCCAGCATAAAAGGACGGGACTCCTTGGTCAGGATGGCGCGGATCTGGCCGCTCCAGGTCTGCTGTTTGTTGTTGCTGCTGCGAGCCTGATAGTAGGCCTCAATCTGCTGATCGTAGTGAGCCAGCAGGTCGCGATCCAGCTCGCGCTGATAGCGCTCCTGATGCACAACCAGTGCCCGTGGCAAACGGGGTTTCTGCTCAGGCTGCTGGGCAGGATGACCGAGGCAGAGGCCAAAGAGCGGGATCACCCGATCAGGCAAGCCCAGCAGCTCGCTCACCTCGGCTGGATGGTTGCGAAGCCCACCGATATAAACCCCACCCAGCCCCAGCGACTGCGCCGCCAGCAGGGCATTTTGTCCCATGATGGCACCGTCGATGGCACCGATCAGCAGCTGCTCCGCATAGCCGGTCTGGGCATCGGGCACTATCTGGCTGTGGCGGTGGTAATCGGCGCAAAACACCAGAAACTCTGCCGCCTGCTCAACATAGGGTTGATTGCCCGCAAGCTTTGCCAGCTGCTTGCGCGCTTCAGGCCCGGTCACCCGAATGATGCTGTTCACCTGCAGAAAACTTGAGGTCGATGCCGACTGGGCGGCGGCCAGAATGGCATCCAGCTGCTGCGAGCTGATGGGCTCGGCAGTGAACTGGCGAATGGAACGATGGGAAAGGATAAGATCGATGGTCTGATTCATGGCACCTCCAGAGTGAGGTAACACCATAGCGAAAAAAATGAGGGAGCCCAAGGCTCCCTCGCATACCCCGTTCAGGGGGCCGGATAGACATACGGTGCTTGCAACCCGAGCGGGAAGCCAAGCGCCCAGTAGAGCAGCAGGAAGATGGTCCAGCTCACCAGGAAGGCCAGCGAGTAAGGCAGCATCATGGAGACCAGAGTGCCGATCCCGGTGCTCTTCACATACTGCTGGCAATAGACCACCACCAGCGGGAAGAAGACCATCAGCGGGGTGATGATGTTGGAGGCGGAATCACCGACACGGTATGCCGCCTGGGTCAGCTCGGGGGAGATCCCGACAGCCATCAGCATCGGCACCAGAATGGGGCTGATCAGCGCCCACTTGGCGGATGCCGACCCCACCACCAGATTGACGGTCGCAGTCAGCAGGATCATTCCGACAATGGTGATTTCACCGGGCAACGCCAGTGCATGAAGCACCTCGGCACCGGAAAGGGCCAACAGGGTTCCCAAATTGGAATCGCCAAACGCCTTGATGAAGAGCGCGCAGAAGAAGGCCATCACCATGTAGGAGCCCATCTTGTTCATGGTGGCCGACATGGCGTCGATCACATCCTTGCCACTCTTGAAGTTGCCCGCCACGAAGCCGTAGACAATCCCGGGCAGGATAAAGAGCAGGAAGATGAGCGGCACGATGGATTTCATCACGGGGGCGGCAAAAGTGGTCAGCGAACCATCGGCAGCACGCAGCGGGGAATCGCTCGGGGAGAGCGCCAGCGCCAGCAGCACGATGGCAGCCAGCATGGCAAACCCGGCCCAGTTGAAAGCACGGCTCTCCTGAGCGGTGTAGCTGCCCATTTCGTCGGCACTCTCCAGATCGTCATTGAGCTCGACATGCTTGAGACGGGGCTCCACCACCTTCTCGGTGACAAACCAGCCGACGCAGATGATCAGCAGGGAGGATGCACCGGTAAAGATGATGTTGCACAGGGTATTGACCATGTACTCCGGGTCAAGGATCTGGGCAGCAGACTGGGTAAAGCCCTGCAGCAAGGCATCGCCACCGGATGGCAGGAAGTTGGCGGCAAAACCGCCTGAAACACCGGCAAACGCGGCAGCGATACCCGCCAACGGATGACGCCCCGCGGCGTGGAAGATGATGCCACCAATGGGGATCACCAGCACATAACCCGCATCCGCTGCGGTATGACTGACGATGGCCACCAGGATCAACATGGGGGTGAGGAAACGGGCCGGGGTCACTTTCAGCAGCTTTTTCAGGCCGGTATTGATAAAACCGGACTGCTCGGCCACCCCTACCCCCAGCATGGCCACCAACACGATCCCTAACGGGGCAAAGCCGGTAAAGGTCGTGACCATGGTGGAGAGAAACTCGGCCAGACCGGCGCCGGTCAGCAGGTTGTTGACCACTACCGCTTCGCCAGTACGGGGATTGACCAGATCAAACTGGAATTGGGACAACACCCAGGAGCCGATCCAGACGATCAGCAGGGCGTAGAGAAACAGCATGGCGGGGTCGGGTAACTTGTTCCCGGCTTTCTCGACGCCATTGAGGAAACGGTTCAGCCAGCCACTGGGTGGGCTGGCCGGGCGGGCCTTGGTTGCAGCATGACTCATTATTGCGATACTCCTTTCCCTAGAAATGAGGCCGCATGCTAGCAATCCTTACCGTTAACACCCATGACGCACTGCAAAGAATCGATTAATTTAGATTAATTAATTCAATATAAAATGCCAAATTGTGGCCTGACGCACATTCGCTATCCTGCCATTCAAATGCTGACCAGTGGATAACGCCCTACCGGACACTCGACCACAAAGCCGCTCTCCTCGACTTGCGCCACCGTCAGCGGCTTGCTGAAGAGATAGCCCTGGAACACATGGCACCCCTGAGTCTGCAGCGCATCAAGCTCATGTGGCTCCTCTACCCCTTCGGCCATGATGCCGAGACCAAGGCTGGTAGCCATGGCGGCTGTCGCCCGGATCACCGGCAGATTGAGCCCGACCACAAAGGAGCGATCCAGCTTGATGGTGTCGATAGGCAGCCGATTGAGGTAGGCCAGTGATGAGTAGCCGGTGCCGAAATCGTCGATGGCGATATTGATTCCCTGATCGCTCAAGGCATCCAGAATACCGAGACACCCCTTCATATCGAGCATCAATACGGTTTCGGTCAGCTCCAGAGTCAGGAGCGATGCCTCAACGCCATACAGCTCAAGCAGCTGACGCACCTGCACCGGCAACGAGGAAGATAGCTGGAAACCGGAGAGATTCACCGAAACGGGCACTCGCTTGCCAAACTGCTTTTCCCACTGCGCCACCTGAGCCAGCGCGGTGCCAAGCACCCAGCTGCCGATCTCGCGGATCAGCCCCATCTCCTCCGCCAGCGGAATAAACTCCACAGGCGAGACATGACCCAGTATCGGGTTGTACCAGCGCAGCAGCGCTTCGTAGCCAATCAGCGCGCCTTTTGCTGTATCCACCTGCGGCTGGTAACAGAGACTCAGCTCCTGCCGGCCAATTGCCTTGGCCAGGAACTGCTTGAGGTTCAACTTGCGCTGCAGGGTCTGCTGCATGCTGGGAGTAAAACGCTGCCAACGCAGCCGTCCCATCTGCTTGGCCTGATACATGGCCATATCGGCCCGGGTGATCAGGTTGTCACCGTCATCCGCGTCATCGGGATAGATGGCAATACCGATACTGCCGCCAATGGTCACTTCCGGCAGGCCACTCAGTTGCAGCGGGCGAGTCATCTGGGAGAGCATCTGATCGGCGATCTCCTGAGCCCGTTCGCCGTTGCTGCCAAGCGGTACCAGCGCAGTAAACTCGTCTCCACCAAGGCGCGCCAGCTCCACGTCTCGCGGACAAATCTGCTTGAGACGACCGGCGACCCGCTCCAGCAGGCGATCGCCCGCCTTGTGGCCGTAGTTGTCGTTGACCAGCTTGAAATTATCCAGATCCATGAAGACCAGAGCAAAACGCTCACCCAGGCCGCAATAGGCCTCGAGGGATTTCATCAAGCCATAACGGTTGAGCAATCCGGTCAGGGAGTCGTGCCAGGCAAGGTGGCGATGCTCCAGCTCTTCCAGTTTGCGATCTGTGATATCCCGCATGGTGAGCAGGATCCGCGCCCCTTGCTGGATGTAACGGAACTGATACTGGAACCAGCGCATCCCCTTGAGGGTGCGGCACTCCCCCTCGGTCACCACCTCATCAAGACGGGACAGCTTCTGGTAAAAGCCGCCATCCTTGTTGGCAAAAACCTGGGAGAGCTGGGTGATCCTGTGGCCAAAGCACATCTCGAAGTGGTAATTGCCACTCTCGAACGCCCCTTTGCTGTCAAACAGACAGGCCAGGGTATCGCCAGTCGCCAGAGAAGATTCCTGATAGAGGGTATCCGAGTCGAGCACCGCCTCGGTCATCATCATCAAACGCCCCGCGATCTGCACCCCGGAAAGACGCAGATAAATCTGCTTTTTTATCCCCTTTGGCGAGAGGGTCCACCACTCGTTGTAGCTGCGCCCCAGCTGAAAATCGCCGAGATAACGCTGCAACAGCAGGTCGATGGCGGTTGCCATATCGGCAGAGAAATCCCGCGCACACAGCTCGTCAAGGGAGGCTGCCTCCCACACCAAGAGTGCGGCACGGTTTGCCCAGAAAATATGGTGATGCTCGATGTCATACACCCAGATCGGTGTATGCAGCACGTCCATGGTTTTCAGTAACCGTTCATCAAGCGTATTCATCTGGTTAATGTCATTCATGCGGAAGGGTCACTGGCCACCGGAAAACGGATCACGCAAGCTGCTACAGGCAGAATGCAAGATGCAAATATCTCTCGACTCGTATCTCACTAACCTGGTCAAGAGCAGGAAAACCATTTCATATATCGACGACAGAGCTGCATACCTTGAATTACTGGCAATGACGCAATCCGAAGCTCACTCTGTCAAAAAACATTGCCTGCTCGATTTTTATCTTTTTTTCTCAGATAAAACAAGCACTAAGAGTTGCTCACTCGAGACCATACATGTCAATTTTGCAATTCAATACAATATCTTTACTATCAATAAACTAATCAAAAACAATAACTCTCTCTCTACTCTGCGATAAAACTTTCATTAATTAACCAAGCGGATGGTTAAACAGACAAAAAGACGCCAGCATGTGCAAAAATGAAGCAAGAACGGTAAAATGTCGGTTCATAAATTCAGGTGATGCTTGAAAAGAGACAAAACTGCGAATATATGATCTGGCTCACATTTTCTTGCGATGGAAAATAGCCGACCAGAGGGAGCGATCATCCCCTCTGTCACCCACCGGTTGCAGTTTCTGGCAAGAGATAACGGCTGTTTTGCTGATCAGCACATCCTTGTATCGCCAATCAGCACCCTGCGAAACTAATCTCTCCTGCCCGTACCAGCAGTCGGCCTTCACACTACCTATAAGTGAGTAACAAAATAGTATCAATAGAAATCGAACCCAGATCAATTAAACGCTGAATTACGCTTGCCAACCCTGAATGCTCTTTTTAAGGTGGCCCCCTTGTTACACCAAGAACAGCGTTTATGAAGCACATCGAAGAGTTCTACCTGTTCGTCAAGGTGGTGCAAGAGGGAGGTTTCTCCCACGCCGCAGCCGCACTGGGCATGCCAACAGGCACCATCAGTCGACGCATATCCCAGCTTGAAGAGCATCTGGGATGTTCCCTGCTACACCGCTCGACCCGCAAACTTCGAATGACCGACGAGGGGCTGCGCTACTATGAGCGCCTCTGCACCCCACTTGGCGAAATCGAACAGGCCACCGGCGAGATCCAGGGCAAAGAGGCCGACATCTCCGGCATAATCCGGATTGCTGCGCCCATCGCCCTCTCCAATACCATCCTGATCGATATGCTGGCCGAGTTCGGGTTGCACTATCCCGCAGTGCAATTCGAGATCTCCCAGACCAACGATCACCAGCACCTGTTCGATAACGACCGCGATCTGGTTTTCTTCAACGGCGAGCTGCCCCAATCCCTGCCCAATGCGCGCTGTCTTGGCCACATCGAGTACGGACTCTTTGCCTCGCCGCTCTATCTGGCCAAAAAAGGGACGCCAGCTCACCCCAATCAGCTGGAAGAGCACGATCTCATCTACTGCTGGCCTCACCAGCACTGGCAGCTGACCGACAAGGAGGGGCAGCTTGTCTGCATCAAACGGGGGGCCAAGCTGGCGGTTAACCAGACCCAGGCGGCCGTACGTGCCGCCAGACGCCACCTCGGGATCGTCAATGCCCCGCTCCACTACGTGCATAGCTTCTTGCAGGATGAGCAGTTGCGCCCTGTGCTGCCCGACTGGCAAACCGGCAATCGCCCCTTCTACATGCTCTGCTGCCAGCACCAGTTCGCCCCGTTGCGTGTTAAGATGTTTGCTGAATTTGTTGAAAAATATTCCGCGCGCTATCGCAACAGACAGTGGGACAATCAATTTTCACAAGGTGATACCCTCACCCATTGCATCTGACCGTTAGCGGGCCACACTTAATAGCACTCCTTGCCAACAGAGCCTGCCTAACACCATGAATGTATTGATCTGTGATGACTCCGGGTTCGCCCGCAAACAGTTGGCGCGGGCCCTCCCCGCCGACTGGAAAGTCGACTTGCACTATGCAGCCAATGGTCTTGAAGGGATCGAGCAGGTGCTGATGGGCCATGGTGACCTCATCTTTCTCGACCTCACCATGCCGGAAATGGATGGTTATGGCGTGCTGGAGACCCTCCAGCGGGAAGGGCTGCGCAACAAGGTCATCGTCGTCTCCGGCGACATCCAGCCAGAGGCCTATCAACGGGTGATGGGGCTGGGCGCGCTTGATTTCATCAAGAAACCCGCCGCCCCCGAAACCCTGCTTGCCCTGCTCAAACAGCACGGTTTCTGGAACGCTGAGCCAGGCAACACAGCCGCAACGGTTGCGGCGCCAACCGGTGGCGTCGCCGCCGATGCAGGCGTCAAGATCACTCCGGAGATCCGCGACGTCTATCAGGAGCTGGCCAACGTCTCCATGGGCCAGGCCGCCGACCTGCTGGCCCGGCTGCTCAACGCCTTCGTGGTATTGCCGATCCCGAACGTCAACGTGCTGGAAGTATCAGAGTTGCATATGGCCCTCTCTGCCGCAGCCGACTCGGATACCCTCTCCGCCGTCTGTCAGGGCTTTATCGGAGCGGGGATCGCCGGCGAAGCGCTGATCCTGTTCCATGACTCCAGCTTCAAAGATTTGGCCAAGCTGATGAACCATCAGGGAACGCTGGATCGCACTGCCGAGCTGGAGCTGCTGATGGATACCGCCAACGTGCTGATCGGTGCCTTCCTGCGCGGCTACGCCAACCAGCTCGACACCCCTTTCAGTCAGGGCCACCCGGTGGTTCTCGGCCAGCACAGGCCCATCAACGAGCTCATCAACACCAACAAGAGCCGCTGGCGCCGCACGCTCGCCATCGAGATCAACTACCGGATCCAGGATTACGCGGTACAGTGCGATCTGCTGCTGCTGTTTACCGAAGATTCCATCGCCACCATGAACAACAAAATCATGCACATGCTCTAGGAGTGACTATGGAAATCCGCGAATTTCACTGGTTGATGAACATAGTCCAGAACCTGGACGTTGGATTGGTGGTGCTCGACAAGGAGTACAAGGTTCAGGTGTGGAACGGCTTTATGGAGAGCCACAGCGGACGGCTGGCCGGCGAAGTCCGCGATGGCGTGCTGTTCGACCTCTTCCCCGATGTGGATCGGGCCTGGTTCGAGCGCAAGGCCAATATGGTATTCAAGCTGAACAACCGCGCCTTCAGCACTTGGGAACAGAAACCCTATCTGCTGCGCTTCTCCAACTACCGCCCCATCACCGGCTCGGCCCCCCATATGTTCCAGAATCTGACGCTAGTGCCACTCGCCGATTTCGGTGGTCAGGTGACCCACATCGCGGTGATGATCTACGATGCCACTGATGAAGCCATGCTGATGAGCGGCCAGCGGCAGGCGTGAGCGTGCAGCTGACAAAACAGGGCGCCGTGGCGCCCTGTTTTATTTCGATATCAACAAATCTCGCAATAAACGAGAGTCTGTATCACCAAGCGCTATCAACGCGCCCCGAGATACTCGGTAAAGGCGTCGATCACCTCTTCGATATCGTCGTCATTGATCTGCAGATGGGTCACCAGACGCAGCTCGCCATAACCGGAGAAGAGAATGCCCCGCTCCTTCATAAAAGCGAGCAGCTGTGCCGGCTCCCCTTTGGCAAGGCGCAGAAATACCATGTTGCTCTGTACCAGCGAAAGATCGAGCTCGATGCCCGGCAGCGCAGCCAACCCTTCGGCCAACCGTTTGGCACGGCGATGATCATCGGCCAAGCGCGCAACATGTTGCTCGAGGGCAAACAGGCCTGCTTGTGCCAGCATCCCCGCCTGACGCATGCCACCACCTACCATTTTGCGCAGACGACGAGCCCGGGCGATAAAGTCACGATCACCGACCAGCAGAGATCCCACCGGGGCACCCAGCCCTTTGGAAAGACAAATCGAGATGCTGTCAAACGGCGCGGCAATAGCCTCCGCCGGGGTATCGCTGGCAACGGCGGCATTGAACAACCGGGCCCCGTCGAGATGCAGTTTCAGACCATGCTTGGCAACGAAGGCCCCCATCTCTTGCAGGTAGGAGAGTGGCAGCACCTTGCCGTTATGGGTGTTCTCAAGACAGATAAGGCGAGTCTGGACAAAATGTGCATCATCAGGCGCCAGAGCGGCCTTGATTTCGTCGAAGGCCAGGGTGCCATCACGCTGCATGGGCAGCGGTTGCAGCGCCACAGAGCCGAGCACCGCACTCCCCTGTGCTTCAAAGCGGTAGATATGGGCGCCAGCACCAAGAATGGCGCCTTCACCGCGCTGGCAATGGCTCATGACCGCCAGCAGATTGGACATGGTTCCCGATGGCACAAACAGAGCAGCCTGCTTGCCAAGCAACTTGGCCCCATATGCTTCCAGCACATTGACGCTCGGATCTTCGCCGTAAACATCGTCACCGACTTCGGCATGGAGCATGGCCTGACGCATGGCATCTGTCGGCTGGGTAACCGTATCACTTCGTAAATCGATATAGCGCATGAGATCCCTCCTGAAACAGGAGAGTGACGTTAGCCATGGCCCCCCTGTTTGGCAAGGGGAGAGGCCGGATTATGTGAGGTAAACGGGGGCACAGATAGCCATGCAACTCCCTTTACCAGGGGAGTTGCTGACCATTGAGATCCAGTAGCTGACCCGATTGAGACAAAGACAAGCCATCGATCAGGTTGAGCAGCTTGCTCGCCACCTCGGCAGGATCCTGCAGCTGGTCTGCTGGCAGTTCAGCCAGAAAGGGTGCATTCATCGGAGAGTCCATCAAGCCGGGCGCAATCGCAATCACCCCCGCCTGCGCAAAACGCTCCGCCCACTCAAGTGCGAGGGTCTTCACCCCCATATCGAGCGCCGCCTTGCTCATCCGATAGCTGTAACGCCCCCCCGACTCGTTGGCACTGATAGAGCCCGCCAGATCCGAGATGGCGCAGAGCCAGATCTGGTGATCATCCTTCATCATCCGGCTCAGGCGCGCCGCCAAAGCCAGCGTCGGCCAGGCATTGGCCAGCAGGCTGTCACACAACCACTTGGGCACTACCTCCTCCACCCGTCGCTCCGGCATGGAGCGGGCATCATGGAGCAGTCCTATGGTGTTGATGACGACGGAGGGGAGCGGATCCACATCATAGGTCGTAAACAGCGCATCAAACGATATGACATCAACCTCCTGCAGCGGGAAAAAGGATCCGACAGGAAGCCCTTTTGGATAGTCGCGCCCAGCCAGCAGAAAAGTCTCATCCCTTGCCATCAGCTCTCTTGCCAGCGCCGAGCCAAGCGCACCGCTTCCGAGGATCAGATAACTCATCGCCATTCCCTGGTTCATGAATTTGTTTAGAGCGTATCAGAATAATCACGGCCCGTGACCCGGCCTGAACACCGCTCGTTAACCCACCTAAGCTTCTCCGATGTGCCGGCCAAACTCGCGAGCCAGCGCCAGATCGAGAAACCCGTCGCCCTTTTTATGGGTGCGCAAAAACTGGTAGTAGGCGAGCAGGATCACCAGCGCCTCCTCATCCGGCAGCACGGCCTCGGGTTGCTGCTCCCGGAGCAGTTGCTGCGCCGCCCCGAGCGCCTCTCTATCCACAACTTCAGCCTGTCGATAGAGATAACCGCAGCCGGTTGCCAGCCATTCGAGCGAACAGTTGGCCCCCATCGCAATCTGGTTGGCCCGCGCCAACCCGGGCTCGGCCCCTTTCAGGTATTTGCGGATCAGCGCCTCGCTCAATCCTACCTTGCGGGCAAAGGCGCTGATGCTCCCCTCTCCGATGAGACTCTGCAGCCGCTCGGCAAACCCATCCATCTATCACTCTCCAATCAGAACTAAAGTACGAACCGTGCCAACCCACATTATTGCTTTGCCAGCGACATGGGGCCAAGATGCCGGCAGCCGCAATTTATCCTTCTGACCTTTCAAGGAGTCAACCATGTCTGTATCCCGCATCAGCCTGCACCCGCAAGGCCCCACCTTCTCCCGCATCATCATGGGGTACTGGCGCCTGATGGAGTGGCATCTCACCCCGGCCGCCCTGCTCGATCTGATGAAATACCATCTGGATCTGGGTGTTACCACTGTCGATCACGCCGACATTTACGGTGGCTACCAGTGCGAGGAGGCCTTTGGCAACGCTCTGCGTCTTGAGCCTTCCCTACGTGACCGGATGGAGATCGTCACCAAGTGCGGTATCGCCCTCACTGCCAAACCGCAGCACGCTCTCAACCACTACAACACCGGCAAGGCCCATATCATCGCCAGTGCCGACGCCTCGCTGCACAAGCTCGGCACCGACTATCTGGATCTGCTGCTGATCCACCGTCCGGATCCCCTGATGAACGCCGATGAGGTCGCCGATGCCTTCATCACCCTGAAGCAGGCTGGCAAGATCAAACATGCCGGGGTCTCCAACTTCACCGCGCGCCAGTTTGAACTGCTGCAATCCCGCCTCCCCTTCCCGCTGGTAACCAACCAGCTGGAGATCTCGCCGCTGCATCAGGAGGGGACGCTCGATGGCACTCTGGACCAATGCCAACAGCTCAATATCAAACCGATGGCATGGTCATGCCTGGGCGGTGGCCGGCTGTTCAACGATCACGCTTGCGAGCCGCTGCGGGCTGAGCTTGAGCGGATCCGCGCTGAAGTGGGAGCCCAGACCATCGAACAGGTGGTCTATGCCTGGGTCATGATGCTGCCAAGCCAGCCGCTGCCACTGATCGGTTCAGGCAAACGGGAACGGATTGCAGCTGCCGTTGCATCGGAGTCCATCAAACTTGATCGTCAACAGTGGTTCCGCATTCGCAAGGCTGCACTCGGTTACGACGTACCCTGATCCGGGCGAAAACCACCAAAAACAAAAACGGCATGGGGATAACCCATGCCGTTTGCATTACTGAGGCACCTTAGCGATGGCGCTGCTGAGGGCGGCCACGGGGGGCATCTGTCTTCGGTTTGGCCTGGTTGACCGTTACGGTGCGCCCACCAACTTCAGTGCCATGCAGGCCCGCGATCGCCTTTTCAGCGTCAGCGTTGGCCGGCATTTCAATGAAACCAAACCCCTTTGACTGGCCTGTATCGCGGTCGATGATGATATCAACCTTGTCGACCTGTCCAAACTGGCTGAACAGAGTTTTCAGTTCGTCGGCCGTCATGCGGTACGACAGATTACCTACGTAAATCTTCATGCCATCCACTCTCGATTCAAGGTGCCTTCTCTATGCAATCACCAGCATAACGGTAAGGGCACAACCCCTATGCCAGCCCTGCCATGGCTTCATGCCGTGGCTCTCTCCACACTGTTTTCAAGTGATTGATCTCTTGGGTGAACAGTGCAGACAAGATCAATTCGAGTCACTGGCAGTATCCGAGCTTTACCGGGAATTGTCGAGAAAATAGTCTGTTCAGGCTGACTGCAACGCCGACAGCTGCCGCAGCAGAGCGCGGCGGCCATGCCAGGCCCGTTTAAACCCGAAGCGATAGACAGAGGGGCTGACCAGATGCAGCTCACCCGCCTTGAGATCCAGCAGTGCCATGGCAGCGGCAAGCTCAGGCTCGCTCAACTGCAGATCCAGACTGAAATCGAGCCACTGGCCATCGTGGCCTACCCGCCGCTCCTGCTCGAGAACGACCAGCTGGCTGCGAGGCACCGCCAACGCCTCGTTCTTGTTGCCATTGAGCAAATAAATGTGAGCTTCATCCCAGCCAAGCTCTGCCAGCCGCCACGGTTGCCAGCTGCGCGGCAGGGCCACCATCAGTGCTATGATGCCGCCGAAAATGGCGCCCACCCAGTTGAGCAGCGCCATCCCCTCCCGACCATGCCACAAGGAGACCGCCACTACGCTCCAGCTCACCAGCAACAGCAGAAAAATGACGCAGCGATAGCGGACTGCCGGCGGCATCAGCAGTTGTACCTGCTTGTTGGCCAGCAAGGATGTAATAGGCATGAAAAGCTCCTGTCATCACGAAATGGCGCCATTGTGAATAGCCCTAGCGCGACTGACAAGGGGCTTTTCTTTGTCATCCTCCTATAAAATCAATACCATGGCGTAAATGATTCTCAGTGGAACCTGCTCATTGCTCAGCTCGCAACCCTGCGTACGCTTTTGTGGCGTCAACAAATTCTACGGCGACTTTCAGGCCCTCAATCAGATTGACCTCACCATAGAGCGGGGAGAAAAGTGGGTGATCTGCGGCCCCTCGGGCTCCGGCAAATCGACCCTGATCCGCACCATAAACGGGCTGGAGGGGATCGATAGCGGCCAGCTATCCCTCTTTGGCGAACCGGTAAGCCCCGCCTATGTGCGCCGCCTCAAGGGGCGGGTCGGCATGGTATTTCAGCAATTCAACCTCTTTCCCCATATGACGGTGTTGGAAAACCTGATGGTGGCACCGATGCATACCCTGGGATTGTCGCCACAAGCGGCGCGGGAGAGGGCGCTCGGCCTGCTCGAGCGGGTACGCATTCAGGCACAGGCTGACAAATACCCCCACCAGCTCTCCGGCGGTCAGCAGCAACGGGTCGCCATCGCCCGCTCTCTCTGCATGCAGCCTGAGTTAATGCTGTTCGACGAGCCCACCTCCGCCCTCGATCCCGAGATGATCCGCGAAGTGCTGGATGTGATCCGCGAGCTGGCGGACGAGGGCATGACCCTGATCTGCGTTACCCACGAGATGGGCTTTGCCCGCCAGGTGGCCGATCGGGTCATCTTTATGGATGAGGGGCGGATCATCGAATCGGCCCCACCCGCCCAGCTGTTTGGCAACCCGGCCCAGCCTCGAACCAGAGCCTTTCTGGAGCAGGTGCTCAGCTACCATGACTAACGCAAAACCCGTGCGACTGCTTGGCTGGCTCTGTGGCACTCTTGTGCTCTCTCTGCTGCTCGGCTGGAGCATATATAGCGGTGCGCAAGCGATGGGATATGAGTGGCAGTGGCCACGCGTGCTGCCTTTTTTAGGCGAATGGGATGAAGGAACTTTTTATGCCGGCCCCCTGCTAAACGGCTTGCTGGTGACCTTGCAGGTCGCGCTGCTCAGTTTGCTGGGTACGCTGGTGGTCGGGATCTGCGTGGTGAGTCTGCGTCTGCTCCCCTCCCGCCTCGGGCCACTGCTTGCCATCACCTATTTGGGCTTGGTGCGGACCACGCCACAACTGGTACAGCTCTATATTCTCTACTTCCTGCTCGGCCCCATGCTGGGGCTGGCGCCACTGACCTGCGCCGTACTGAGTCTCTCTCTCTATCAGGGCGCCTTCACCGCCGAAGTGCTGCGGGCGGGGATCAAGGCGATCCCCCAAGGCCAGTGGGAGGCGGCGCGTACCCTCGGCCTGTCGCGAGCAATTACCCTGCGCAAGGTGATCCTGCCGCAGCTGGTGCGTATCACACTGCCGCCCCTCACCAACGAGCTGGTATCACTGATCAAACATTCGGCATTGGTCAGCGTCATTGCCATCTTCGATCTGACCAACGAAGGGCGTACTCTGGTGGCCGATACATTTCTGACTTTCGAGGTGTGGTTCACCGTGGCCGCCCTCTATTTGCTGTTAACGCTGACCCTCTCCGGTTGTGCCCGGCTGCTTGCCCGGCATCTGGATCCGGAACAACAAGGACGCCAATCATGACGATTTCCATCAAAACCGCGCTATCGGGTGCCGCCCTGCTGCTGGCGACCCTTTTGACACCGGCACATGCAGACACGGCCCCTTCCGCTACCCAGGCCCGGATCGAGCAGAGCGGCACCCTGCGGGTCGGCATGTCCACCTTCGCCCCCTGGGCGATGCGGGACAAGCAAGGGGCGCTGATCGGCTTTGAGATCGATGTCGCCCGGCGCCTCGCTACCGATCTCGGCTGGCAAGTGGAGTTTGTACCCACCGCTTGGGATGGCATCATCCCCTCTCTGCTGGCGAAAAAGTACGACGTCATCATCGGTGGCCTCACCATCACCCCGGAGCGGGAGAAGAGCGTGCGCTTCACTCACCCCTATTCCCACTCGGGCGTTCAGCTGGCCGCCTCCAGCACGCTGGCCAAAGAGAAGAAAACCATTGCTGACTTCAACCAGCGCGGGGTGATCCTGGCGGTACGCCGTGGCGCATCGCCGGTACAGGTGGCCAAGGCCAACTTCCCCAAAGCAACCCTGCGCCAGTTTGACGATGAATCTCAGGTATTTCAGGAGGTGTTGAACGGTCGCGCCCACGGCGCTCTCTCCTCCTCGCCAAAACCGGAGCAGGAGACGTTGCGCCACCCCGATGCCCTGTTCATGCCCTTTGCCAAGCAGCTGGCTCAGGGCGATGAGGGGTTTGCCCTGCGCAAGGGGGATGACGCGCTGGCTGAACAGTTCAACGAGTGGATCGCCGCCCGTCAGGCCGATGGCTGGCTCAAGGCCCGTCACGACTACTGGTTCAAGTCGCTGGCATGGGAATCACAGGTCGCCAACCCCTGATGCAACGTTTGATAAGCCGTACTCTCAAACGATTCAGCTGGCTGGACGGAGTCATAGTGCTGTTGTTGGCACTGGCGGGACTCTGGCTGGCCAGCCGCATCCACATCGGGGTCGCCTATGAGTGGCACTGGCACGATGCCTTCGCGCTGCTCTTTACGCATGGCCCCCACGGCGAGACGCCCTACTTTTTCAGCGGTCTGCTTACTACCCTGCGTATCGCGCTGCTTGGCATGGTGCTGGCGCTGCTGCTCGGCACTACGCTGGGGGTGGCGGCGTTCAGTCGTCGCCCGTTTCTGGTTCTGCCAGCCACCCTGTTTATCCAGCTCATCCGCAATCTGCCGCCGCTGGTCTTTATCTTCATCTTCTACTTCTTTATCGCCAACCAACTGTTGCCCGCGAGCGGTCTATCAAGCTGGCTCGGCAACATCTCAATTCCCACCTGGCTGGAAGTGCTGTTTGGCCCGCTCGCTCGCTGGGAGAACCTCATCTCCGGTACCCTCTGCGTCGGCATGATCAGCGCCGCCTTTGTTGCCGAGATCGTCCACGCCGGTCTTGCAGCCATCCCCAAAGGACAGTGGGAAGCGGCCCACAGCCTCGGGTTATCCCCCTGGGTGCGGTTGCGCCATGTGATCCTGCCGCAGGCGATGTTGCTGATGTTGCCTCCCCTCACTGGCCAGCTCATCGCACTGGTGAAGGATACGGCCATTGTGTCGCTGATTTCGGTGCAGGAGCTCACCTTCGTCGGTACCGAGATGGCCAACTCGAGCGGGCTGGTTTACGAGATCTGGCTGCTGGTGGCGGCTGCCTATTTGTTGATATGTTTGAGTCTGTTTATTCTGCTCAGCCGACTCGAAGCAAGACAAGGAGCACGCAAATGCTGACGTCCCTGTTACTGGCTACTGTGTTGCAAGCCGAAGCGATCGGCGGATACACCGCAGGCTGCCTCAAAAACGGAATGGCACTGCCGCTGGAGGGCCCTGGCTATCAGGTGATCCGCACCAAGCGGCTACGTTACTACGGCCATCCCGATCTCATCCACTATCTGCAGACACTGGCCAACCAGACCCGGATGGCCGGATTGCCGGATCTCTACATCGCCGATCTGGCGATGGCCCATGGTGGCCCCTTTACCACCGGCCATCGCAGCCACCAGACCGGCCTTGATGCCGATATCTGGTTTCGCATGGCCAACCGCCCCATCAGCAAATGGGAACAGGATGCTCCCAAGGAGTGGGCGCTGATCGACGAGCCCAGCTACAAGATGCTGCCGGGCCGCTTCGGGCCGCAACAGCTCACCCTGTTGCGGCTGGCGGCCAGCAAACCCGAGGTGGCCCGCATCTTTGTCAATCCGGTGATCAAGTCGGCGGTCTGCCAGCAGGTTGGTGATGAACCCTGGGTTGCCAAGCTTCGCCCCTGGGTTGGCCACTTCAGCCATTTTCACGTGCGGCTGCGCTGCCCGGCGGGCAGCCCTGATTGTGAGCAGCAAGCGCCTATTCCCCCCGGCAACGGCTGCGGAGCCGAGCTGGCCTCCTGGCTGAAAGACAAACCGCAGCTGCCCAAGGTGTCCAGTATCAACAAGATGCCTGTGCTGCCTGCGCGTTGTCGCAACTGACCCCAAGCTGTTATGGTGGTTCCCTGTTTCCCAAGCCATTAATGATGGAGAACGACAAGATGGCCATATCAATCTGGCGCAAAACCACGCAGAGCCTGCTGACTCTGACCCTGCTGCTGGGCCTGACCGGCTGCGGTATGAACAACATCCCGACGCTGGATGAGCAGGTCAAAGCCACGTGGGGACAGGTTGAAAACCAGTACCAGCGCCGGGCAGATCTCATCCCCAATCTGGTAGCAACCGTAAAAGGCTATGCCAGCCATGAGCAGGAGACCCTCCAGGCGGTCACCGATGCCCGCGCCCGAGTTGGCAGCCTGCAGGTGAGCGACCCGGCCCAGCTCAAGGAGTTTGAAGCGGCGCAGAATCAGCTCACCAGCGCCCTCTCCCGCCTGATGGTGGTAGTGGAACGTTATCCGGAGCTCAAGGCGGATCAACAGTTCCTCACCCTGCAGGCCCAGCTGGAAGGGACGGAGAACCGTATCGCCGTAGCCCGCCGCGACTATATCGAGGCGGTGCGCCAGTTCAACACCGAGATCCGCACCTTCCCCGGAGTGATCTGGCACAAGATGCTCTACTCCGATCTGGAGGCAAAACCCAGCTTCAGTGCCAAACCTGGTGCTGACGAAGCGCCCAAGGTGGGCTTCCAATGAACATGATGCTGCGCTGGTTTCTTCCCTGTCTGCTGCTCTGGGCCAGTGCCCTGCAAGCGGCGCCGGACTTCCCGACGCTGAGCGGACGGGTCGTGGATGAAGCCAGTTTGATGTCCCGCAAACAGGCCCACCAGCTGACCCAGCAGCTGGCCGCTTTTGAAAAGCGCAGCGGCATCCAGTTGGTGGTGGTCTCCGTCGACAGCTTGCAGGGCGAGACCATCGAAGAGTATGGCTATCAGCTGGGCCGGCACTGGGGGATCGGGCAGAAGGGCAAGGATAACGGCGTCCTGCTACTCATCGCTCAGGACGAGCGCAAGGTTCGCATCGAAGTGGGCTATGGGCTGGAAGGTGATCTGCCCGATGCCATTGCCGCCAACATCATTCAGACCCGGATCCTGCCTGCGTTCAAACGGGGTGACATGGTGGCCGGGGTCGTTGCCGGCAGTCAGGCCATCATGCAGGCGCTGGGCGGCCAGTATCAGCCGACCGACAACGCGAGCAAGGAGGAGAAACTCGGTGGCCCCTGGTTATTCATCCTGATGGTAATTGCGATGATCGTGCTTCATAACCTGCGGGGCGGCGGCGGTGGCCCGGGCGGGCGACGTCGTTCGGCCTACATGGCAGGGGGATTTGGAGCTGGCTCCTTTGGCAACCGCTCTGGCGGTGGCTTCAGCGGCGGTGGCGGCAGTTTTGGAGGCGGTGGTGCCTCCGGTGGTTGGTAACAGGGATTAAGAGACGACAACATGATTTCCAAACAGTTTTATCACACGCTTCAGGCCAGGGTCAGACAAGCCGAACAGGCCACGGATGCCGAACTGGTGACCGTGCTGGCCCCGGCCAGCGATGGATATCGCTATATTCCCACCCTCTGGGCCGCTCTGTTGGCCATGCTGACCCCGCTGCTGGTATTCCAGCTCGGCTTCTGGCTCGGCTGGTACGAGATCCTGCTGGTGCAGTGGTCGGTCTGGCTGCTGCTGAGTCTGCTGTTCCACTGGACCCCTATCAAGATGCGGCTGATCCCGAAACAGGTACGCCAGCACAGGGCCGCCCTGATGGCTCGCCTGCAATTTGTCGAGCAGGGGCTGCACCGCACCCGCGATCGTCTGGGGGTGCTCATTTTTGTCTCGGCTGCCGAGCACTATGTCGAGATCCTGGTGGATGACGGCATTGCCCAGCATATCGATAACAGCCAGTGGCAGGAGATCATCAACGACTTCGTGATGCGGGTACGCAACAACGAGATCGAGCAAGGTTTTCTGGAGTGTGTGGAGCGCACCAGCGCCATTCTGACCGACGCCTTCCCTGCAACCCGTGACCAGAACGAGCTGCCGGACAGCCTGATCATCCTCGACAAGCCCTGAATCGGATTAAAAAAACGGCTTTCTGTTCAAGGGTTAGGCACTCGAGAAAGATTATGAAAAATAAGGGGAAAAATGGTTGACCCGCCCAGCCATTTCCCCTAAATTACGCCCCGTTCCAGCGCAACGGCGCAACGAACGAAAATTTGGTGAGGTGTCCGAGTGGCTGAAGGAGCACGCCTGGAAAGTGTGTATACGGCAACGTATCGAGGGTTCGAATCCCTCCCTCACCGCCAAATTTAGAAAAGCCGACCTCAGGGTCGGCTTTTTGCTTTTCTACTGCTTGCTCGCTCTATCTTCCCTATTATTTATCCTGCACTGCCTGCTTTTTAAGCGCCCTCGATATCCATGCCATGCAGACTTGGCCATAGCTCTAATTTATTGCTCGCAGATTGGATATCATTTTGAAAAACTGATACTTAAATAGCTAAACTAGCCATTATCAACATTCAGGGATGTGTAAAAAATGAGCTTAATCGGCTTGGTGCTGGCGTTGATCGCCATCTTGGGCGGTAACATGATCGAGGGCGGCCATCCCAGTGCGCTACTTGACCTGCCCGCCTTTCTTATCGTAATCGGCGGTACCATCGGCGCCGCACTGACCCAGTTTCCCTTCTCCGTCGTAGGTAACAGCCTGAAACGGTTCAAATGGCTGCTTGCTCCCCTCAAACTCGACATGCTGGAACAGGCCCAGCTGCTCGAAACTCTGGCAGGCAATGCCCGGCGCAGCGGTATGCTGGCACTTGAGGGGATGATTGAAGAGATTAAGGATCCCTTTTTGAAAAAAGGGGTACAGATGATGGTCGATGGCTACGAGAAGACCAAGATCCACGAGGTGCTGGAAAACGAGATCGAATTTGAACAGGAAGATCTCGAACAAACCGTCAAATTCTATGAAGCCATGGGGGGCTACTGCCCGACGATGGGGATCGTGGGTGCGGTATTCGGCCTCATCCACGCGATGGGCTTGCTGGATGCACCGGACAAACTCGGTGGTGCCATCGCGGTAGCCTTTATCGCAACCATCTACGGGGTATCAGCCGCCAACCTCATATTTTTGCCATTTGGCAACCGCTACAAGGCGTTTGCTCACCAGATCCGCCACTACAAGGAGATGACCCTCACCGGCATTCTTTGCATCGTGGATGGCGAGTCTCAAGCAAGACTGCAAGTAACCCTCGAACCCTATCTGGGAGGTCATGGTGGCCAAAAAGAAAAAGGCTGAAGCACCAGAGAACCACGAACGCTGGCTGGTCTCCTATGCCGACTTCATGACTCTGCTGTTCGCCCTGTTCGTGGTGCTCTACTCCTTTGCGATGGCCAAACAGTCAGAGACCCGGGTGCTGATCCAGGGCTTTATCGAGTCGCTGGGTAAAATTGGTCTGGTCTCCCCTCCCGCAGGTTCACCTGTCATGCAGGGGGGGACAGGCATCCTCGAGCCGGAATCCAAAACCACACCGAGCAGCCCGAAGAAAGAGACGGTGCTGGAGAAGGATGCTCCGATGGCGGCATCTGACCCGTTCAACGAGACCATAGGTGCCTCGGAGAAGCCGAGTGCCACCGAGTCCTGGCCACACAAGACCAAAGAGCAGGAGTGGGTTCAGGTCACCAAGAAGAAACTTGAACAACAACTCAAGGCACAGATTGAATCCAAGGATCTGGAAGTCGAGCAGCTTGGCAGTCAGCTGGTGATCCGCATCGGTGAGAAGGCGCTCTTCCCGGCCGACTCGGCATTTCTGCAGCCCCAGTTTGTACCGCTGGTCAACAAGATATCGGGCATTCTTGCCGATATTCCGGGGGCCATAGTCGTCACCGGTCACACCGATGATTCGCAGGCTCCGGTAGAGCTCTACCGCAACAACTGGGAACTGTCAGTACTGCGCGCCTCCGCGATAGTGCAGACACTGCTTGGCAATCCCAAACTGGATGCCAAGCGGGTTATCGCCCAGGGCGTAGCTGATACCCAGCCACGCTATGCCAATGACACAGCAGATCACCGGCAGGCCAACCGCCGGGTCGAGATCACTCTCTCTCAAGGCAAAGCCGCCGAACAGGCTCTTCCCCTGCTCAAACCCTGAGCGATAACACCCTCCGCATACAACCACCGCCCTGACTTCACACAGGGCGGCGGGTTACCCCTTTCAAAAAGCACAGACATATAGCCACTTATTTGAAATGGCTATTTCAGACAGAAATACAGCCAATTGTCGCTGGATAATAATCAACCTTCGAAAGCTCAAATTTCAGACATGTCATCTGATCTGACCAGCGTCAATTACATACATTTTTCTCAATAAAATTGAGCTCCGTAACAAAATTTAATTTCCACTTAACCGATTAATAATTAATCCATAAAAATGACATGTAAATCAGTACTAAAGTGTCATAATGCGTGACATCATTGTTACACCGCATGATTAATTCGGTTAGGGAAAACCTCTATGTTTGCTGATATTGCTGTTCAACATTGGGCTTTTGCCATCTACGTCATTGCAGCTATTTGCCTCTGCCTGGGGATGATCGGCCTTGCTGCCGTGCTGGGTGGCCGTGCTCATGGCCGCACCAAAAACAAACCCTTCGAATCAGGCGTTGACTCGGTCGGCAGTGCCCGGCTGCGTTTCTCTGCCAAGTTCTATCTGGTCGCCATGTTCTTCGTCATCTTCGATGTCGAGGCACTCTACCTGTTCGCCTGGTCCGTTTCCGTTCGCGAAAGCGGCTGGGTCGGTTTCATTGAAGCCACCATTTTCATCGGTCTGCTGTTGATCGGTCTGGTCTACCTCTGGCGCATCGGTGCGCTGGAGTGGTCGCCGCGCAAACCGCAGCTGAACAACAAAAACAGTGACTGAATCACAGACCCTTTCCTTGAGGTTGCACCATGAAGTACACCCTTACCCGGATAGACCCGGATGCACCGGTTGAACGCTATCCCCAGGAGCAGAGCCAAACCGTCGATGACCCTCTGATGCAGCAAGCCGAGCGCGGCATCCTGATGGGACGGGTCGAGGAGGTGTTGCAAAATGCCGTCAACTGGGGTCGCAAGAACTCCCTGTGGCCCTACAACTTCGGTATCTCCTGCTGCTACGTGGAGATGTGTACCGCCTTCACCTCACCCCACGATGTGGCCCGCTTCGGGGCCGAAGTTATCCGAGCCTCTCCCCGTCAGGCCGATTTCATGGTGATCGCAGGTACACCCTTCATCAAGATGGCGCCAGTCATCCAGCGTCTCTATGAGCAGTTGCTCGAGCCCAAATGGGTGATTTCGATGGGTGCCTGTGCCAACTCCGGCGGTATGTATGACATCTACTCGGTGGTTCAGGGCGTCGACAAGTTTCTGCCGGTCGATGTTTATATTCCGGGTTGCCCGCCCCGTCCCGAAGCCTTTTTGCAAGCCCTGATGCTGTTGCAAGACTCTATCGGCAAGGAGCGTCGCCCCCTCTCCTGGGTGGTTGGCGATCAGGGGATCTATCGTCCCGAGATGCCGGCCGAGAAGGACCGCAAGCGCGGCGAGCGGATTGATGTGACCAACCTGCGCACGCCGGATGAGATCTGACCATGAAACTGACTCGCGATTTTCCCAGCAATTATGCAATGGCCCAGTGGCAACCCACCGATCATAAGGATGCCAAGGTCATTGGCGAACTGTTCGCCCATTTCGGGGCGCAGCATTTCACCGTGCAGACTACCCGTACCGGCGTGCCTGTCGTCTGGCTTGCCCGGGAGCTGCTGCTTGATGTAATGAGCTTTTTGCGCAAGGTGCCCTCCCCGTTCGTGATGCTCTTCGATCTGAGTGCGACTGACGAACGGCTACGCACCCACCGCGAAGGTCTGCCGCAAAGCGACTTCACCGTTTTCTATCACCTCATCTCCATCGACCGTAACGCCGATGTAATGCTGAAGGTGCCGCTTACCGAAAGCGATCTACATCTGCCAACCGTCACCGGCCACTTCCCCAATGCCAACTGGTATGAACGGGAGGTATGGGATCTGCTGGGCATCACCTTCGATGGTCATCCCCACCTGACCCGTATCATGATGCCCAAAAGCTGGCAGGGACATCCGCTGCGCAAAGATTACCCTGCACGCGCCACCGAATTTGATCCCTTTATGCTCGATGCTGCCAAGCAGGACATGGAGCAGGAGAACCTGCTGTTCAAGCCGGAGGAGTGGGGTCTGGCACGTGGCAACGAGAACGAGGACTACATGTTCCTCAACCTCGGCCCCAACCACCCCTCGGCTCACGGCGCCTTCCGGCTGGTACTGCAACTCGATGGCGAGGAGATCCGCAACTGTGTGCCCGATATCGGTTACCACCATCGCGGTGCCGAGAAGATGGGCGAGCGCCAGTCCTGGCACAGCTACATTCCCTATACCGACCGGGTCGAGTATCTGGGCGGGGTGATGAACAACCTCCCCTACGTGCTGGCGGTCGAGAAGCTGGCCGGTATCAAGGTGCCCCAGCGGGTCGACATGATCCGGGTGATGATGGCGGAGCTGTTCCGCATCCAGAGTCACCTGTTGTTCCTCGGTACCTATATCCAAGACGTGGGGGCCATGACCCCGGTCTTCTTCACCTTTACCGACCGCCAGAAGATTTACACCATCATCGAGGCGATCACCGGCGCCCGTATGCATCCGGCCTGGTTCCGCATCGGCGGTGTTGCCCACGACCTGCCCAACGGATGGCAACGTCTGATCCAGGACAACCTGCTGAGCTGGCTGCCCAAGCGGCTGATGGATTACGAGAAAGCTGCGATGCGCAACAGTATTCTGCGCGGCCGTACTATCGGGGTCTCTGCCTATACCACCGAGCAGGCGTTGTCCTGGGGCACCACGGGGGCCGGATTGCGCGCCACCGGCCTCAACTTCGACGTGCGCAAGTGGCGTCCCTACTCCGGTTACGATCAGTTCGACTTCGAAGTACCGGTCGGCAGCAACGGCGATGCCTATGATCGCGCCACCGTTCGCATCGAGGAGATCCGTCAAAGCCTCTCCATCATCGAGCAGTGCATGAAGAACATGCCGGAGGGGCCATTCAAGGCGGATCACCCGCTGACCACTCCGCCGCCCAAAGAGCGCACGCTGCAGCACATCGAGACCCTGATCAACCACTTCCTGCAAGTGTCTTGGGGCCCGGTCATGCCGGCAGCCGAATCGTTCCAGATGATTGAGGCGACCAAGGGCGTCAACAGTTACTACCTGACCAGCGATGGCTCAACCATGAGCTACCGGACCCGGATCCGCACCCCGAGCTTTGCTCACCTGCAACAGATCCCCTCGGTGATCAAGGGCAGCATGGTGTCGGATCTCATCGTCTATCTGGGCAGTATCGATTTCGTTATGTCGGATGTGGACCGTTAACTCATCACGGGTTGCTCGCCAAGGCGAGTGACCCGCAATGACGAGACAACAGGACTCGCAGTAAAAGGACAAGCCACAAAAGGTCAAGTCATGAGCCAGCAATGTCAGTGTCACAATAATCAGACCCCGCAGGGGCAAGGGGCTTGCAGCAGCAAACAGGACGACTTTGTCCTGAGTCAGGCTGAACGCGATGCCATCGAACATGAGAAACACCATTACGAAGATCCCCGTGCTGCCAGCATCGAAGCGCTCAAGATAGTGCAGCAGGCCCGTGGCTGGGTGCCTGACGGCGCCATTTCAGCGATTGCCACCGAACTTGGCATTCCCGCCAGCGACGTGGAGGGAGTTGCCACCTTCTATAGCCAGATCTTCCGTCAGCCAGTTGGTCGCCATGTCATCCGCGTTTGCGACAGCATGGTCTGCTACATCAACGGTCACGAAGAGCTGCTGGCTGGCCTCAAGGAGGTGATGAACCTCGCTCCCGGCCAGACCACAGCCGATGGCCGCTTCACCCTGTTGCCGGTCTGCTGCCTGGGCAACTGCGACAAGGGGCCGGCCATCATGATCGATGACGACACCTATGGCGGGCTCGACCCCGTTACCTTGCTGAAAACACTGGAGGCATACCCATGAGCCTGCAGCAGAGCAAGATCCTTACCTCCTTTGGCACCGCAAACCGCACCCCACGTGCGGCCGAGACCCATCCGCTTACCTGGCGGCTGCGTGACGACGGCCAGCCGGTATGGCTGGAGGAGTATCAGGCCAAGCAGGGTTATGAAGCGGTGCGCAAAGCGCTCGGCCAGATGAGTCCGGACGAGATCGTCAGTACCGTCAAGGATGCCGGTCTCAAGGGGCGTGGCGGCGCGGGCTTCCCCACTGGCGTGAAGTGGGGGCTGATGCCCAAAGACGAGAGCATGAACATCCGCTACCTGCTCTGTAACGCCGACGAGATGGAGCCCAACACCTGGAAAGATCGGCTGCTGATGGAGCAACTGCCCCACCTGCTGATCGAAGGGATGATTATCTCGGCCCGGGCGCTGAAAGCCTATCGCGGTTATATCTTCCTGCGCGGCGAGTATGTCGATGCCGCCATCAACCTGCGTCGTGCGGTAGAAGAGGCAAAAGCCGCCGGTTTGCTTGGCAAGAACATTCTGGGCTCGGGTTTTGACTTCGAGCTGTTTGTTCACACTGGCGCCGGTCGCTACATCTGTGGCGAAGAGACGGCCCTTATCAACTCGCTGGAAGGGCGCCGCGCCAACCCGCGCGCCAAACCCCCCTTCCCCGCAGTTTCCGGCGTCTGGGGCAAGCCCACCTGCGTCAACAACGTCGAGACCCTCTGCAACGTGCCCGCCATTATCGGCAACGGGGTGGCCTGGTATCACGGGCTGGCCCTGCCGGGCTCTGAAGACCACGGTACCAAGCTGATGGGCTTCTCCGGCAAGGTAAACAACCCCGGGGTGTGGGAGCTGCCGTTTGGCATTACCGCCCGCGAGCTGTTTGAAAACTATGCCGGCGGCATGAAGAGCGGCTATCGCCTGAAAGCCTGGCAACCGGGCGGCGCGGGAACCGGTTTCTTGCTGCCTGAGCACCTCGATGCCCAGATGTACACCGCTGGTATCGGCAAGGTAGGCACCCGGATGGGAACCGGCCTCGCCATGGCGGTGGATGACTCCATCAGCATGGTCTCCCTGCTGCGCAACATGGAGGAGTTCTTCGCCCGCGAGTCATGTGGCTGGTGTACTCCCTGTCGCGATGGCCTGCCCTGGAGCGTCAAGCTGCTGCGCGCGCTGGAACGTGGCGAGGGGCAATCAGGCGATCTGGCTACGCTGGAGCAGCTCTGCAATTTCCTGGGCCCGGGTAAAACCTTCTGCGCCCATGCTCCGGGCGCCGTCGAACCGCTTGCCAGCGCGATCAAGTATTTCCGCTCCGAATTCGAAGCGGGGATCAAGGGCAGCGGCGATAACCGCAAGCCGGTCAAAGGGATCCAGCCCAATCTCTTGGGTGAACGCTGGTAAACGCCAAGCGCATCAGACAATAGCCGAATTCACAAAACAGGTTTCAGGGAAGTTGTATGGCGACCATTCATGTAGACGGTAAAGAGTACGAGGTAGACGGGGCAGATAACCTGCTGCAAGCCTGTCTGTCCCTCGGTCTGGACGTCCCCTATTTTTGCTGGCACCCGGCGCTTGGTAGCGTGGGAGCCTGCCGCCAGTGCGCGGTCAAACAGTATCAAAATGCCGATGACAAGCGTGGCCGTCTGGTGATGTCCTGCATGACACCGGCCACCGATGGCACCTATATCGCCATCGAAGATGAAGAGGCCAAGGAGTTTCGCAAGAGCGTGGTGGAGTGGCTGATGACCAACCACCCCCACGACTGTCCGGTGTGTGAAGAGGGTGGTGCCTGCCACCTGCAGGATATGACGGTGATGACCGGCCACAACAGCCGTCGCTACCGTTTCACCAAACGCACCCACCAGAATCAGGATCTCGGCCCCTTCATCAGCCACGAGATGAACCGCTGCATCGCCTGCTACCGCTGCGTCCGTTACTACAAGGATTATGCCGGTGGCGAGGATCTTGGCGTCTACGGTGCCCACGACAACGTCTATTTCGGACGGGTTGAGGATGGCACGCTGGAGAGCGAATTCTCCGGCAACCTGGTGGAAATCTGCCCTACCGGGGTTTTCACCGATAAGACTCACTCTGAGCGCTACAACCGCAAATGGGACATGCAGTTTGCCCCGAGCGTCTGCCAGCAGTGTTCCGTGGGCTGCAACATCAGCCCGGGCGAACGTTATGGCGAACTGCGCCGTATCGAAAACCGCTTCCACGGCAGCCTCAACCACTACTTCCTCTGCGATCGCGGCCGCTTTGGCTATGGCTATGTCAACCTGGCCGACCGCCCGCGCCAACCGCTGCTGCGTGAAGGTAACGACAAACTGGCCATCACGGTCGATGGTGCCCTCAACCGCGCCGCCGATGCCTTGCGTACCGCCAGCGGAGTGATCGGTATCGGTTCACCCCGCGCGTCGCTGGAGAGCAACTTCGCTCTGCGCGAACTGGTGGGTGAAGAGAACTTCTATTGCGGCATGGAGCAGGCCGAGTGGGAATGCCAGCAGAAGATCCTGCAGATTTTGCAGCATGGTGGCGTATCAACACCAAGCCTGCGCGACATGGAAGAGGCCGACGCCATTCTGGTACTCGGCGAAGATGTCACCATGAGCGCGGCTCGAATTGCGCTGGCCCTGCGTCAAGCCGTCAAGGGCAAGGCCCGCGAACTGGCCCGCAAGATGAAGGTCGACCTGTGGCAGGTTGCCGCGGTGCAGACTCTGGGCCAGAACGAGCGCTATCCGCTGCTCATCACCAGTCTCGACAACACCCGTCTCGATGACGTAGCGGCCGACAAACTGCACGCTCCCTACGCCGATCAGGCGCGCCTTGGCTTTGCCATCGCCAACCTGCTCGACAATGCGGCGCCAGCTATCGCCGACCTCTCTGCCGAGCAGCAGGCTCAGGCTGCACGCTGGGCCGAGCTGCTGGGCAACGCCAAAAAGCCGCTCATCATCGCCGGCTCCAGCGCACGCAGCGTGGCGCTGGTTGAAGCAGCCAGCAATATTGCTCGTGCACTGAAAGGGCGTGGTCTGGAAGCCAGCATCGCGCTGGTTGCCCAGGAGGCCAACTCGCTCGGCCTGGCCATGCTGGGTGGCAAGCCGCTTGAAGATGCTTTCGAGCGCATTGAAGCGCAAGAGAAGCTGGCTCTGGTGACGTTGGAGAACGATCTTTATCGCCGTGCTCCGCGCAACCGTGTGGATGCTGCATTGGCGAGACTGCAGCACCTGCTGGTCATCGATCATCAGGACACCCGGACTGCACAAAAGGCTGATCTGATCCTGCCGGCAGCCAGCTTTGCCGAAGCCGATGGCACCCTGGTGAACATGGAAGGTCGCGCCCAGCGCTTCTTCCAGGTTTATGCTCCGGCCTTCTACAACACCGACATTCAGGTGCGTGAAGGGTGGCGCTGGCTGGCGGCACTGCAAGGTGCTCTTGAGCACACATCTCTGCGCTGGCAGAACTTCGACCAGATCAACCATGACTGCGCCAGCAGCAATCCGCTGCTGGCCACCATGCTTGAAGCAGCCCCCAACGCAGGCTTGCGCATCCGCGGCATGCGTCTGGCTCGTGAACCGCACCGCTACAGTGGCCGCACCTCCATGCTGGCCAACCAGAACGTCAGCGAGCCGCGGGTAGCTCAGGATCCGGATTCCCCCTTCAACTTCTCCATGGAAGGGTATGCCGGGGCACGTCAACCGCTGCCGCAAGTACCGTTCGCCTGGGCTCCAGGCTGGAACTCACCTTCCGCCTGGAACAAGTTCCAGGATGAGGTGGGTGGCAAACTGCGCGCCGGTGATCCGGGTCGCCGTCTGCTGGAAGCAAGCGAAGATACCCTTGGCTGGTTTACTACCATCCCCTCCTCCTTCAAGGCAGAGGATGCACTGCAAGTGGTCAACTATGTCCAGTTGTTTGGTGGCGAGGAGCTCTCCGCCCGCAGCCCGGTCATCCAGACCCGGATGAACGAGCCCGAGCTGGTGCTCAATCCGGCCGATGCGCAGCGTCTGGCCCTGCATGCCGGCAATCAGGTCTCCTTCTCCTGGGGTGGCAGCCACTGGCAACTGCGTCTGCGTCTGAGCGAGCAGCTGGCGGCCGGTCTGGTGGGTCTGCCCCTTGGCGTCAACGGCCTGCCAACTGCGCTGCAACAGGCATATCTCAATAACCTGCAGGAGGTCATCGCATGAGCGACTCGCTGATTGATCTGTTGCTGGAGGTCGGCAAGGCACTGCTCGTGCTGGTGGGGATCGTGGGGGCTGGCGCCTTCATGAGCTTCATCGAACGCCGCCTGCTGGCGCTGTGGCAGGATCGTTACGGCCCCAACCGGGTTGGCCCATTCGGCCTGCTGCAACTGGCGGCCGACATGGTCAAGATGTTCTTCAAGGAGGACTGGATCCCGCCATTCGCCGATCGGCGGATCTTCATCCTGGCTCCCATCATCGCCTTCACCGCCTTTATTCTGGCGTTTGCGGTGGTGCCGATCAGCCCGACCTGGGGCGTTGCGGATCTCAACGTGGGTCTGCTTTACATCCTGGCCATCGCGGGGCTGGCGGTCTATGCGGTGCTGTTCGCCGGCTGGTCGAGCAACAACAAGTACTCCCTGCTGGGTAGTCTGCGCGCCTCGGCCCAGACCCTCTCCTACGAGGTGTTCCTCGGCCTCTCCCTGATGGGCGTGGTGATCCAGACCGGCAGCTTCAACCTGCGCGACATCGTCGAGGCTCAGGCTGGTCTGTGGAACGTGATCCCGCAGATCCTTGGCTTTGTCACCTTCCTGTTTGCCGGCGTTGCCGTCACCCACCGCCATCCGTTTGACCAGCCGGAGGCAGAGCAGGAGCTCGCCGATGGCTATCACATCGAGTATGCGGGGATGAAATGGGGTCTCTTCTTCGTGGGCGAGTATATCGGCATCGTGCTGATCTCCTCGCTCATCGTGACCCTCTTCTTTGGTGGCTGGCACGGTCCCTGGTTGCCCCCCTTCATCTGGTTTGCTCTGAAGACCGCCTGCTTCATGGTGTTCTTCATCCTGCTGCGGGCCTCCCTGCCTCGCCCGCGCTTTGACCAGGTGATGGCGTTTGGCTGGAAAGTCTGCTTGCCGCTGACCCTGCTCAATATGCTGGTCACCGCGGCAGTAGTGCTGATGAATGTGCAGTGAGGCACGAGATGAAAATTTTTAGCATTATCCAGGGTGTTGGCACCCAGTTACGCAGTCTGGCCATGGTCTTCTCCCATGCCTGGCGGCCTCGTGAAACCCTGAACTACCCGGAAGAGGCGGTCTATGTGCCGCCCCGCTACCGCGGCCGTATCGTGCTGACTCGCGATCCGGACGGAGACGAGCGCTGCGTGGCCTGCAACCTCTGCGCGGTTGCCTGCCCGGTCGGCTGCATCTCGCTGCAAAAATCCGAGCGGGAAGATGGCCGCTGGTACCCGGAATTCTTTCGCATCAACTTCTCCCGCTGCATCTTCTGCGGCCTGTGCGAAGAGGCTTGCCCTACCACCGCTATCCAGCTGACGCCGGATTTCGAAATGGGCGAGTATCGCCGCCAGGATCTGGTGTACGAGAAGGAAGATCTGCTGATCAGCGGGCCAGGCAAATACCCGGACTACAACTTCTATCGCATGAGCGGGATGGCCATCGACGGCAAACCGAAAGGGGAAGCCGAAAACGAAGCCAAACCCATCGATGTCAAGAGCCTGCTGCCCTGAGGAGTCAATCATGGAACTGGCATTTTATGCCTCGGCCCTGGTGGCCATTTACAGCACGCTGCGGGTGATCAGCACCAGCAACCCCATGCATGCGCTGCTTAATCTAATTATCTCCCTCATCGCCGTGGCCATGATCTTCTTCTGCTTGGGTGCCGCCTTTGCCGGCGCCCTGCAGGTGATCGTCTACGCAGGCGCCATCATGGTGCTGTTCGTGTTTGTGGTGATGATGCTGAACCTGGGTTCAGCACAGGCGCAGGAGAAAAACTGGCTCACCCCCATGACCTGGGTGGGGCCAGCCCTGCTCTCGCTGATCCTGCTGGGCTTCCTGGCCCACGGCATCCTCGGTGTTACCGGCGGCCTGCTCGGGGTGACCGATGTCACCGCCAAACAGGTGGGTGTCGAACTCTTTGGCCCCTATGTGCTGGCAGTGGAGCTTGCCTCCATCCTGCTGCTGGCGGGTCTGGTGACCGCCTACCATCTGGGCCGGGAAGACAAGAGCGGCGAAGTGCTCTCCGTCCCCCGCAATCAATCACGTCCGTCACATGAAGGAGGTCAGCAATGAATGGAATCCCCATGGAGCACGGCCTCCTGCTGGCCGCGGTGCTCTTCTGCATCGGGTTATGCGGCCTGCTGATCCGCCGCAACCTGCTCTACATCCTGATGAGCATCGAAATCATGATGAATGCGTCGGCACTGGCATTTGTGGTGGCGGGTAGCCGCTGGGCTCAGGCCGATGGCCAGATCATGTACATACTGGTGATTTCTCTGGCAGCAGCGGAGGCCAGTATCGGCCTTGCCCTGTTACTGCTGCTCTATCGTCGTTACCACACCCTTAACGTGGATACTGTGAGCGAGATGCACGGATGAGCCTATTATATCTGACTTTTCTATTTCCGCTGCTGGGGTGGCTGGTATTGGCCTTCTCCCTCGGCCGTCTGGGGGAGCGCACCTCGGCGCTGATCGGGGTAGGTTCCATTGGTCTCTCGGCGCTTACCACACTCTGGGTCGGCATGGACTTTCTGGCCAACCCGCCCGAGGGTGGCGTCTATATCCAGCACCTGTGGCAGTGGATGGCGGTAGGCCACTTCACCCCCACCTTCAGCCTGGCGCTGGATGGCCTGTCACTGACCATGCTGGGCGTAGTGACAGGGGTGGGCTTCTTCATCCACCTGTTCGCCTCCTGGTACATGCGCGGTGAAGAGGGCTACTCCCGCTTCTTCACCTATACCAACCTCTTTATCGCCAGCATGCTGTTTCTGGTGCTGGCCGATGACCTGCTGTTTGTCTACCTCGGCTGGGAAGGGGTGGGGCTGTGCAGCTACCTGCTGATCGGCTTCTACTACAAGGATCGCAACAATGGCGCGGCGGCCCTCAAGGCCTTCATCGTGACCCGTGTAGGTGACGTGTTCCTCGCCATCGGCCTGTTTATCCTTTATCGCGAACTGGGCACTCTCAATATTCACGAGCTGCTGGTTCGCGCCCCGACCATGTTTGCCGAAGGCTCCCCTGCCCTGTCACTCGCCTGCCTGATGCTGCTGGGCGGTGCGGTCGGTAAATCGGCCCAGCTGCCGCTGCAAACCTGGTTGGCAGATGCGATGGCAGGCCCGACCCCGGTCTCCGCGCTGATCCACGCTGCCACCATGGTGACCGCCGGTGTCTACCTGATTGCCCGCACCCATGGTCTGTTCCTGCTTGCGCCGGAGATCCTCCATCTGGTCGGGCTGGTTGGCGCCATCACCCTGGTGCTGGCCGGCTTTGCGGCGCTGGTACAGACCGATATCAAGCGGATCCTCGCCTACTCCACCATGAGCCAGATTGGCTACATGTTCCTGGCTCTCGGTGTCGGCGCATGGGAAGGTGCCATCTTTCACCTGATGACCCATGCCTTTTTCAAGGCGCTGCTGTTCCTCTCCGCCGGTGCCGTTATCGTCGCGACCCACCACCAGCAGAACATCTTCAAGATGGGTGGCCTGCGCAAGAGTCTGCCGCTGGTCTATGCCTGCTTCCTGGTGGGTGGTTCGGCGCTGGCCGCGCTGCCGCTGGTCACCTCCGGTTTCTACAGTAAGGACGCCATCCTGTGGCAAGTAGAAGCCTCTGGCCAAAGCGCTCTGCTGTGGGCCGGTCTGGTAGGGGCATTCCTCACCTCCCTCTACACCTTCCGACTGATCTTTATCGCCTTCCATGGCAAAGAGCAGACCAAAGCCCACGCCGGTCACGGTCTGGCTCACCATCTGCCGCTCTTGGTTCTGCTGGTGCTCTCCACCGGGATTGGGGCTCTTATCACCCCACCGCTGGCAGGTGTGCTGCCGGCAGGCCCGGGGGATCATATCGAAGAGGGTCGTCATGCACTGGAGATAACCTCCGGCATCATCGCCATTGCAGGGATCGCGCTGGCCGCGTTTCTGTTCCTTGGTGAGCGCCGTCTGGCCACATCCATTGCCAACAGCGCCCCGGGCCGTCTGCTCAGCACCCTCTGGTTCAACGCCTGGGGCTTTGACTGGCTCTACGACCAGCTGTGGGTCAAGCCCTATCTGCTGGCTACCCGTCTGGTCGGGCAGGATCCGCTGGACTGGATGATGGGCCTGCCCGCCTGGTTCGCCCTGCGTGGCAACCAGCTGCTGGCCTGGACGGTGACCGGTAAGTTGCGCTGGTATGCCGCTTCCATGGGGATCGGTGCCGCACTGGTGCTGGCACTGCTGCTACTGGGGTAAACGCGATGAACAACACGAAAATCGTACAGCCGGGCTGTTTGCCGACCTTGATGGAACAGGGCGTGCAATCTCATATGAACTTGAACGAGAGCTGATACCGTGACCTTACTCTGGATCTTGTTAATTCCTTTTATCGGCGGCTTGCTCTGCTGGCAGATGGAGCGTCTCGGCGGGCAGTTTGTCCGCTGGGTTGCCCTCCTCTCCATGAGCGCCAGCCTACTGCTCTCCTGTGCCATCTGGCTAAGTGGTGATTTCTCTCTTGCCACCACCGGCCTCGATAGCGCAGGCGTCACTGGTGCCGCTTCCCCATGGGCTGCCGAATGGCGTCTGCCCTGGATCCCCCGCTTCGGCATCTCCCTGCATCTGGCAGTGGATGGTTTGTCACTGCTGATGGTCATCCTCACCTGCTTTATCGGGGTACTGGCCATCCTCTGTTCGTGGAAAGAGATCGTGCAACGCATCGGCTTCTTCCATCTGAACCTGCTCTGGATCCTGGGTGGCGTGCTCGGCGTCTTTATGGCGCTGGATCTGTTCCTCTTCTTCTTCTTCTGGGAGATGATGCTGGTTCCCATGTACTTCCTGATTGCGCTATGGGGCCATTCGGTCACTGACGGCAAATCACGGATCAACGCGGCGACCAAGTTCTTCATCTACACCCAGGTGAGCGGCCTGATCATGCTGGTGGCCATCATCGGGCTGGTGCTGACCCACCAGCATGCCACCGGTGTATTCACCTTCAACTATCTGGATCTGCTCAATACCCCGATGAGCAAGGGTGTACAGTGGCTGCTGATGCTGGGCTTCTTCATCGCCTTCGCGGTCAAGATGCCGCTGGTGCCGCTGCACGGCTGGCTGCCGGATGCCCATAGTCAGGCGCCGACCGCAGGCTCGGTGGACCTGGCCGGTATTTTGCTGAAAACCGCGGCCTATGGTCTGCTGCGCTTCGCACTGCCCCTCTTCCCGGAGGCCTCAGCCGAATTTGCCCCCTACGCCATGGTGCTGGGTCTTGTCGGCATCGTGTATGGCGCCATCGTGGCCTTTGCCCAGACCGACATCAAACGGCTGGTGGCCTACACCAGCATCTCCCACATGGGTTTTGTGATGATCGCCATCTACTCGGGTAGCGAAGTGGCCCTGCAGGGTGCCGTTGTGCAGATGATCGCCCACGGTCTCTCCGCTGCCGGCCTCTTCATCCTCTGCGGTCAGCTCTATGAGCGGCTGCACACCCGCGACCTGCGCCAGATGGGTGGTCTGTGGGGACGCTTACGCTATCTGCCGGGTGTGATGCTCTTCTTCTCGGTCGCCTCTCTGGGCATGCCGGGCACCGGCAACTTCGTCGGCGAGTTCCTGATCCTGATCGGCAGCTTCCAGGTCGCCCCGGTGATCACTGCGGTCGCTACCTTCGGTCTGGTGCTGGCCTCGGTCTACTCCCTCATCATGCTGCAGCGCGCCTGCTTTGGCCCGGCCAAGGACGAGAGCATCCTGAAAGGACTGGATCGCCGCGAGCTGACCATGATGATGGTGATTGCGGGCCTGCTGGTTCTGCTGGGCCTCTATCCCCAACCCGTGATTGATACCGCCAGCAGCAGCCTTATCAACGTGCTGCACTGGTATCTGCTGCCAACTGCTGGAGCTCTGCAATGACTTTCTCCGCTTCCCAACTGCTGGCACTGCTTCCCCTGCTGCTGACCACCGGGGCCATGGCGGCCCTGATGCTGGCCATCGCGTGGCGCCGCTGTGTCACTACCGCCTTTACCGTCACCATCATTGGTCTCAACCTAGCGCTCTTCTCCCTGCCCATCGTGATGGCGCAAGGAGATCAGGGGGTCACCCCGCTGCTGCAAGTCGATGGCTATGCCGTCTTCTACATGGGATTGGTGCTGATTGGTGCGCTGGCAACCTGTACCTTCGGCCAGTCGTGGCTGAAAGCCTACCCGGATAACCGGGAAGAGTTCTTCCTGCTGCTGCTAATCGCCACGGCCGGTGGTCTGGTGCTGGCTTGCTCCCGCCACCTCGCCTCTCTCTTTATCGGGATCGAGATGCTGACCCTGCCGATGTTCGGTCTGGTCGGGTACGCCTACCGCGAGCGCCACTCGCTGGAAGCCGCGGTGAAGTACATGGTGCTCTCTGCCGCCGCCACCGCCTTCCTGCTGTTTGGTATGGCGCTGCTCTATGCCCAGGCTGGCAGCCTGAGCTTTGATGCCCTCGGGGTGACCATGGCCCAGAGCCCGGCTCACCATCCGCTGCTGATGGGTGGCCTCGGTCTGATGCTGGTCGGTTTTGCCTTCAAACTCTCGCTGGCCCCCTTCCATCTCTGGACGCCGGATGTCTACGAAGGTGCACCGGCACCGGTCGCCACCTTCCTTGCGACCGTCAGCAAGGTCGCCGTGTTTGCCGTACTGCTGCGCTTCTATCTGGCCGTACCGGCTGCAGCCGATCCCATGATCCACTGGTTGCTGGCCGCCATGGCGTTCATTTCCATCCTGATCGGCAACCTGCTGGCCCTGGTGCAAAGCAACATCAAGCGGATGCTGGGCTACTCCTCCATCTCCCACTTTGGTTATCTGCTGGCGGTGATCGTGGCGAGCCGTATCGGCCAGATGCCGGTGGAAGCGGCCGGGGTCTACCTGCTGATGTATCTCTTCACCAGCCTCGGCGCCTTTGGCGTCGTCAGCATGATGTCGAGCCCCTATCGCGGCAAGGATGCGGACTCTCTGCACAGCTATCGTGGCCTGTTCTGGAAGCGTCCCTACCTGACCGCCGTACTGACCGTGATGATGCTCTCTCTGGCCGGTATCCCGATGACCCTCGGCTTCATCGGCAAGTTCTACCTCATCGGTGTGACTGTCGAGGCCCAGCTCTGGTGGCTCTCCGCCGCCATCATCTTGGGCAGTGCGCTGGGTCTCTACTACTACCTCCGTGTGATGGTGACCCTCTATCTGCGTGAGCCGGGCATGCAGCAACGCGATGCCAGCGCCAACTGGGCGCTCTCCTCCGGTGGCGTGGTTGTGCTGCTCTCGGCCGCTCTGGTGGTATTGCTCGGCCTCTACCCACAACCAGTCATCTCGCTGGTACAGGGTTTCCAGAACGTGGTTCTGCAATAATCCCCCTTCTCTAAATCAAAACCGGCAGCCTTGGCTGCCGGTTTTTTTATCCTCATCCTTCCCCTCCCCCGAACCCATTTGCAGAGCCTGGATCAACTCTCTCCCTCATCAACGTACTCTGTGACAAAGCCATTGGTTGACTTGCCACCTCGTTTGCCTAACCCACTCAGTTGCGCCATAAAAAAACCGGCCAATTGGCCGGTTTCTGTTGTTACGCGCTAGCGCCGTCTCTATTAACCCAGACGAACCCGAGCGTTGCGGAACATCCGCATCCAGGCGCCATCCTCGCCCCAGTTGTCCGGGTGCCAGGAGTTGGCCACTGTGCGGAACACCCGCTCCGGGTGCGGCATCATGATGGTGGCGCGACCGTCGGTGGTAGTCACGGCGGTGATGCCGTCCGGCGAGCCATTCGGGTTGGCCGGGTACTGCTCGGTCACGCAGCCTCGGTTGTCGACAAAGCGCAGCCCCACCAGCCCGCTGGTTTGCAGTGCGTTCAGGTGAGCGGCATCGCGCACCTCGACGCGCCCTTCCCCGTGGGAGACGGCAATCGGCATCACCGAGCCAACCATGCCGGCGAAGAAGGCCGACGGTGACTCCTGTACCTGCACCAGACTGAAGCGAGCCTCGAAGCGCTCGGAGCGGTTGCGCACAAAGCGCGGCCACAGCTCGGCGCCCGGGATGAGATCCCGCAGGTTGGACATCATCTGGCAACCGTTACACACGCCCAGCGACAAAGTATCACCACGCTCGAAGAAGCGCTGGAACTGCTCGCGGGCACCGTCGTTAAACAGGATGGACTTGGCCCAGCCTTCGCCCGCCCCCAGCACATCGCCGTAGGAGAAGCCGCCACAAGCCACCAGGGTCTGGAACTCCTCCAGCTTGATGCGACCGGAGAGGATGTCGCTCATATGGACGTCTACCGCAGCAAAGCCGGCGCGGTCAAACGCCGCCGCCATCTCCACGTGGGAGTTGACCCCCTGCTCGCGCAGCACCGCCAGACGGGGGGAGACCCCACGGGCAATGTAAGGTGCAGCCACATCTTCGGCCGGGTTGAAGCTGAGCTTGGCCTGCAGGCCCGGATCGGTGGCGTCCTGACGAGCAGCATGCTCCTGATCCGCGCACTCGGGGTTGTCGCGCAGGCGCTGCATCTGCCAGCTGGTCTCGCCCCAGATAGTGCGAAGGGCAGTGCGGCTGGCGCGATAAACCTCCTGACCGGCACGTTGCAGGGTGATGAGATCCCCCTCGCGCACCGTGCCGAGCACGTGAGAGCAAGCCGCCAGACCGTGACCGGCCAGCAGGGTCATCACCGCTTCCTTATCTTCGCGGCGCACCTGGATGACGGCGCCCAGCTCTTCGTTAAACAGCGCAGGCAGCAGCTCGCCACCGATGCGATCGAGCTGGATGTCGAGACCGCAGTGACCGGCAAACGCCATCTCGGTCAGTGTCACGAACAGGCCGCCGTCAGAACGGTCGTGATAGGCGATCAGCTTGCGATCGGCCACCAGCGCCTGAATGGCGTTGAAGAAGCCCTTGAGCTGAACCGGATTGTCGAGATCCGGCGCCTTGTCGCCCAGCTGGCGATAGACCTGCGCCAGCGCAGAGGCGCCGAGGCGCTGCTTGCCGTTACCAAGGTCGATGAGGATAAGGTCGGTCTCACCGAGATCGGTACGCAGCTGCGGAGTAACCGTGTTGCGCACATCCTCAACCCGGGCAAACGCCGAGATGAGCAGGGAGAGCGGCGAAGTGACACTGTGCTCCTTGCCATCCTGCTGCCATCGGGTCTTCATGGACATGGAGTCCTTGCCCACCGGAATGGTGATGCCAAGTGCCGGGCAGAGCTCCTCGCCCACCGCTTTGACCGCCTCATAGAGCCCGGCATCTTCACCCGGGTGACCGGCGGCGGCCATCCAGTTGGCGGAGAGCTTGACCCGCTTGAGGGAACCGATGTGAGCCGGTGCCAGGTTGGTAAGTGCTTCCGCCACCGCCATACGGGCAGAAGCAGCGTGGGAGAGCAGGGCCACCGGGGTGCGCTCGCCCATGGACATGGCTTCGCCGTGGTAGCTGTCGTAGGTGGCGGCGGTGACGGCGCAATCGGCAACCGGGACCTGCCAGGGGCCAACCATCTGGTCGCGGTTGACCAGACCGGTCACGCTACGATCGCCGATGGTGATAAGGAAGGACTTCTCCGCCACGGTGGGCAGACGCAGCACCCGCTCGGCAGCTTCGCCCAGGATGATGCCATCGAGTTGGAGCGCTTTGCCTTGTGCAGGCAGGGTCACCACATCGCGATGCATCTTGGGGGTCTTGCCCAGCAGCACATCCAGCGGCAGATCGATGGGGTGGTTGTCAAAATGCTGATCGGAGAGCGTCAGGTGCTTCTCTTCGGTGGCAGTACCGATAACGGCATAGGGTGCGCGCTCGCGCTCGCACAGAGCCTTGAACAGCGGCAGCTTCTCCTTGGCCACTGCCAGCACGTAACGCTCCTGGGATTCGTTGCACCAGATCTCCAGCGGGCTCATGCCCGGCTCATCGTTCGGGATGGCGCGCAAATCGAAGCGACCGCCGCGATCGCCGTCGCTCACCAGCTCCGGCATAGCGTTGGAGAGACCGCCCGCCCCCACGTCGTGGATGAAGACGATGGGGTTGTCGTCCCCCAGCTGCCAGCAGCGGTCGATCACCTCCTGACAGCGGCGCTCCATCTCGGGGTTGTCACGTTGCACCGAGGCAAAATCGAGATCTTCGGCCGACTGGCCGGAAGCCATGGAGGAAGCTGCGCCGCCGCCCAGACCGATGTTCATCGCCGGGCCACCCAGCACGATGAGGGCCGCCCCGACCGGGATCTCCCCTTTCTGGACGTGCTCGGAGCGGATATTGCCGATGCCGCCCGCCAGCATGATGGGTTTGTGGTAGCCACGTACCTCGACGCCGTTGTGGCCCGGCACCTCCTCTTCGAAGGTACGGAAGTAACCGAGAATGGCCGGACGGCCGAACTCGTTGTTGAAGGCGGCGCCGCCGAGCGGCCCCTCCTGCATGATGTCAAACGCGCTGACGATGCGACTCGGCTTGCCAAAATCCTGCTCCCAGGGCTGCTCAAAGCCGGGGATGCGCAGGTTGGAGACGGAGAAACCGACCAGACCCGCCTTGGGCTTGGCACCGCGACCGGTGGCACCCTCGTCGCGGATCTCGCCGCCTGAGCCGGTGGCTGCCCCCGGGAAGGGGGAGATGGCGGTCGGGTGGTTGTGGGTCTCCACCTTCATCAGGATGTCGACTTGCTCCTGATGATACTGGTACTCGCCGCTGGCCGGGCTCGGGAAGAAACGGCCACCCTGGCTCCCTTCCATCACGGCGGCGTTGTCTTTATAGGCAGAGAGGACATGATCCGGCGTCTGCTCGAAGGTGTTCTTGATCATCTTGAACAGCGACTTGGGCTGCTGCTCACCATCGATGGTCCAGTCGGCGTTGAAGATCTTGTGGCGACAGTGCTCGGAGTTTGCCTGAGCAAACATGTAGAGCTCGATGTCGTTGGGGTTGCGACCCAGCCTGGTGAAATTCTCCACCAGATAGTCGATTTCGTCGTCGGCCAGCGCCAGACCCAGCGCCACGTTGGCCTCTGCCAAGGCTGCGCGACCACCGCCCAGCACATCGACCTGGGTAAATGGGCGCGGCTCGTGATGGGCAAACAGGGCGCTCGCTGCTTCCATGTCGGCAAACACCGCCTCCATCATGCGATCGTGCAGCACGGCCGCCACATCGGCGCGCTGGGCGGCGCTCAGCTCACCCTTGGCCTGCACGTAATAGGCAATGCCGCGTTCGAGCCGCTTGACCTTGTTCAGGCCGCAGTTGTGGGCGATGTCGGTTGCTTTGGAAGACCAGGGGGAGATAGTGCCGGGGCGGGGGGTAACGAGAAACAGCTGACCGCTGGGGGTGTGTTCGGGGATAGTCGGGCCGTAGCGCAGAAGCTGGCCCAAGGTCGCTCGCTCCGGGGGCGACAACGGGCTCGAAAGTTCGGCAAAGTGCACGTATTCGGCATAGACATCCTCTATCTCTACTCCTCTCTCCTGTTTCATCTGCGCAAATCGCTGCAGCAGTTTTTGGACACGAAACTCAGACAGTGCAGGGGCACCACGCAAGATATCCATATGACCTTTCTCACCAAGTTTTGAAGTGGGGGGAATTGAGACGCGCGTATTATAGGGAGCTGGCCCACAGCGGACAAACGTTTTTCTCGTTTTGTGTAGTGTGACTCGGCGCACACTCTCTGGTATAAAGGTGCTTCTTTTTTGACAAATGCCGATTTTTTCAACAAAGGTACTCACCTACTTGCGCTGCATTTTTCGACTATTTATCGGGCTGACGTTGCTGCTGACCCTGGTCGGTTGTGACTTCTACACCCCCTCCAGCCAGCTGGAGCAGATCCGCCAACGGGGCGAGATCCGGGTTGGCACCATCTACGGTCGCTACCTCCTACTACCAGCGTGACGACACCGCCCAGGGGTTCGATTACGAGCTGGCCAAAAATTACGCCGACTGGCTGGGGGTCAAACTCACCATCATTCCGGTCGACAGCTCGGATGAACTGGTAGAACTGCTCAAGAAGGGCAAACTCGATCTGGCTGCTGCCGCCATCATGGTCACCCCGGAGCGGCGCCAGCTGTTTCGCTTCGGCCCGGGTTTCTATCAGGTCTCGCCCAAGCTGGTCTATCGCAACGGCAAGCCAAAGCCGGACTCTCTGGATGATATCAAGGGCAAGTTGGTGGTTGCTGCCGGCTCGACCGGTGAAGATCTGCTCAAGGAGATCAGCAAGACCAATCCAGACCTCAACTGGAGCGTCAGCAACACGGCCGACCTGGAGGAGCTGCTCAAGCAGGTGGTGGATGGCAAGATTGACTACACGGTAGTGCAGGATACAGTGCTCGCCCGCAGCCAGCGCTACTACCCGGAGCTTACCGAAGGGCTGACCCTGGCCCAGAAACAGACCGTCGCCTGGGCCATGAGCAAGCTGCCCGACGACAGTCTCTACGCCAGCGTCATCGACTTCTTCGGCCAGCGCTTCATGGACGGTGCCATCGCCAAGCTCGATGAGAAGTACTTCGGCCACGTGCAGAACTTCGATTTCGTCGATACCCGCACCTTCCTGCAGCGGGCCAAGAGCCTGCTGCCCAAGTACCAGTCGCTGTTCCAGAACCATGCCAAGAACATCGACTGGCGCCTGCTGGCCGCCATCAGCTATCAGGAATCCCACTGGGATCCGCAGGCCCGCTCCTACACCGGCGTGCGCGGCATGATGATGCTGACCGAGCCCACCGCCAAGGCGATGGGGGTCAACGACCGGCTCCATCCGGAAGAGAGCATCAAGGGCGGAGCCCTCTATCTGCAGCAGATGATGGAGAAGGTGCCTGACTCGGTGCCTGATGACGAGAAGGTGTGGTTTGCCCTCACCGCCTACAACATAGGTTACGGCCACATGATGGATGCCCGTCGCCTCACCAAGGATCTGGGTAAGAACCCGGATGCCTGGGGCGACGTGAAAGAGGTGCTGCCGCTGCTGCAGCAGGCGCGCTGGCATCGCAAGGTGCGCTACGGCTATGCCCGTGGCGGCGAGGCGCGCAACTACGTCAACAACGTGCGCCAGTATTACCAGAGCCTGCTCTGGCTCGACAACGAGAAGCAGCGAGCACAGCAGCGCGAAAACATCGACAACGCCAGCGAACCCGAGCTGGCGGAGCGCCCCACCGTCATCGCCGAGGTAGTCAATCAGATCACCATGCGCTAACAAACTATTATTCGACTGTTTTCACGCAAACTTCTCTGTTACCATCGAATTACATCGGAGCCTATCCGAAATCGCATTGTTTTCATTATGTTGAGAGATTAAATAACAGCAATTTCGGATGGGCTCCATCAATGACCCAAGGCCCGGATGGCCACCTAAGTTGGGAGGAGACCAAGATGCAAAAACGTAGAAAAATCAGTCTGGTCAGAAAAGCAAAGTGCAGCTGGAGCCCCAGACGCAAACTCAAGCTTAATGACATCAAGCGCAACCTGTGGCGCAGAAATCGATCCTATACCCTGCTTATCGCAGAGCACACAGCATAAACCCGGCATTAGCCGGGTTTTTTATGCTCTGGATTTTTCAGGCTTGCTGGATGTCGGCGCTAAATTGCACCGAGCGCTTGGAGACCAGCGAGTTGCAGTGATTGCAGAAGTAATCGACCGCACCGCACGCCTTGAGCCGCTCCAGCTCCTGCTGGCAGGTGGGGCAGAGTGCGGTGACCCGCACAATGGCCTTGCAGTTACCGCAAGTTTGCTCCTTGCTGCGGGTATCCAGTTCACTCTGGCAGGATGGACAAAGCAGGGCTTCCATAATCAACTCCTCGAAAAGTGGATCTGCCATGGTCTGGCTCCATGGCAGATCCCCCTCCCCTTGCTCCTCACCTTGACATGGCGAGGATAACAAAGCGGCTGCCGGTGAGGGCAGCCGCCAGGGCTTATTTCTTCTTCATCTTCAGCAGCCGTTTGCGCTGGCGCTCCTGACTCAGGGTCAGGGTATTCTTCTTGCCTTCAAACGGGTTGACCGACTCCTGGAACTCTACCCGGATCGGTGAGCCCATGATCTTGAGGGACTTGCGGAAGTAGTTGATCAGATACCGCTTGTAGGAGTCCGGCAAGTCGTTCAACTGGTTGCCGTGGATCACGATGCGCGGCGGGTTGTAACCACCGGCGTGGGCATATTTGAGTTTGACGCGACGACCGTTGACCATAGGCGGCTGGTGATCTTCCTGCGCCATCTGCATGATGCGGGTCAGCATGGCGGTGCTGGTACGGCGGGTGGCGGACTGGTAAGCCTCCTGAATGGATTCAAACAGATGGCCAACACCGCTGCCGTGCAGGGCGGAGATGAAGTGAACGCGAGCAAAGTCGATGAAGCCCAAGCGACGATCCAGCTCGTTCTTCACATCCTCTTTCACCTTCTGATCCAGACCATCCCACTTGTTCACCACCAGCACCACAGAGCGGCCGGTGTTGAGGACGAAACCGAGGATGCTCAAGTCCTGATCGGTGATGGTCTCCTGAGCGTCGATCACCAGCAGGCAGACGTTGGCATCTTCGATGGCCTTGAGGGTCTTGATGACGGAGAACTTCTCCACCGTCTCGTGCACCTTGCCGCGGCGACGCACGCCGGCGGTATCGATGATGACGTACTTCTGATCGTCACGCTCCATCGGGATGTAGACGGAATCACGGGTGGTGCCCGGCATGTCATAGACGATGACCCGATCTTCACCCAGCATACGGTTGGTCAGGGTTGATTTGCCGACGTTGGGGCGACCGACGATGGCGAACTTGATGGGCAGATCGGCGAACGGCGTCTCCTTGGTGTCCTCTTTGGTATCGAGTTCACCCGCAGCCACCATGCGCAGCAGGGCCTCTTCGTCGAAGTCCTCTTCTTCCTCGTCCTGCACCTCTTCATCACCAGCGGCTTCGACCAGCGTCTCCAGGTGAGGAGCCAGCGCCAGCTCAAGCAGGCTCAATACGCCGCGACCGTGAGCGGCCGCCATCTGGTAAACCTCACCCAGCGCCAGACCGTAAAACTCGGAGACAGCAGAGTCACCGTCGATGCCGTCGGTCTTGTTGGCGACCAGAAACACCTTCTTGTGAGTCTTGCGCAGGTGCTCGGCGATGGCCTGATCTGCAGCAGTCAAACCGGCACGAGCATCCACCATGAACAGCACCACATCGGCTTCTTCGATGGCCAGCAGGGACTGCTCGGCCATCTTCAGCTCGATCCCCTCCTCGGTGCCATCGATACCGCCGGTATCGACCACGATAAATTCCAGCTCGCCCAGCTTCGCCTGGCCATATTTGCCGGTCCCGGGTCAGGCCGGGGAAGTCGGCAACCAGGGCATCCCGGGTACGGGTCAGGCGGTTAAACAGGGTGGATTTCCCCACATTGGGGCGGCCCACCAGGGCAACAACAGGAGTCATAAAAGCCTCATTCTCAAGACGACAAAGGCTCCGGTTCCGAAGACCAGGAGCCGGATATTCAAATTAACGGACGATCAAGGACGCTTTAGTGCGTACAGCTTGCCGCCACGGCTCTGCACATACAGGGTGTCACCATCCACAAGCGGGGCGGCATACAGACCACTGCTGTCGAGCTGCTGCATCGCCTTGATGGTACCGTCGGTACGATCAAGCCAGTACAGGTATCCTTCCACATCACCCACCACCACATAGTCACCGAAGATGACAGGTGCAGTGACGGTACGATTCTCCAGCTGGGTGTTGAACCACAGCTCCAGACCATTGCGACGGTCGATGGCAAACAGGTGGCTGCGACTGTCGGTCAGCACGATGGCGTTGCCGGTGATAGCGAGATCGCGATAGCCGGAATACTTGCGCTTCCACACTTCATCGCCGCTCATCAGCTTGCGCGCCATCAACTGGCCATTGTAGGCGATGGCGTAGAGCTCATCACCGGCGATCAGCGGGCTGGCATCGACGTCCACCATGCGGTCAAGCTCGGTAGCACCGCGCGGGTCGGCCACCTTGGATTGACGCACCGGCTGGCCGTTGCTCAGCAGGGCAATGCCCACCTTGCCATCGGCGCGGCCATAGATGACGGCGCCATTGGTGATCACCGGGGCACCGGCACTGCGCAGGGTCAGCGGCGGCTGCTCTTCGGAGAGCGTCCACTGCATCTTGCCTTCGTCGGTGTCGAGCGCAATCAGGCGACCGGAGGTGGTCAGTACCACCACGCGACCATCTTCAACCGCAGGGCTGGCGACCACTTCGCCGGGCACATTGGTCTGCCACAGCACTTCGCCGTTCTCTTCGTTCAGGGCGTAGACCACCCCGTTCTCGGAGCCGAGGAACAGCTTGCCGTAACGGGAGACCAGACCGCCGGAGAGACGAGCGCTGCGCTTGTCGGCGTTGACCGGCAGATCGGCCAGATCGACGGTCCAGAGGCGATCGCCACTGGCACGGTCGAAGGCGGTGACATCGCCATCGCGCGCAGCGGCATAGATGCGCTCATCTTCCACTGCCGGCTTGAGCTGGGAGTAGAAGTCACCGATGCCGTCACCGACGGTGGAAGACCACTCGGTATCGGCACTGAAAGCGGATTCGACCTTGGGCAGCGGTGCCATGGGGTTCAAATCCTCTTCCGAGCTGAACAGGGAGCAGCCCTGCAGGGCGAAGGAGACCGCAGCCCCCAGCGCCACCATTTTGAATAGATTACGCATCCGGTGCCTCACCCGTGGTCATGGCCGGCAGGGCCAGATCGTCCATCTTCAACTTGAGCTCCTGGCTGCCCTGCAGGCCGCCGGCATCGGCTGCTGCCTGATAGGCATCGCGAGCCTCCTCAATCTTGCCCTGCTTTTGCAGGATGTCGCCGCGCACTTCGGCCACCTGGGCCTTGAAGGCGTCGCTGTTGATTTTGCCAAGCTGGGCCAGCGCGTCATCGGCTTTGCCCTGATCGTTCAATACGCGAGCCAGACGCAGCGCAGCGATGGGACGAATGCTCTCGTCACCGCTGGTTGCGACCTGGGTCAGCTGCTCGGCAGCCAGATCCAGCTTGCCGGCCTTGACGGCGGCGGCAGCCAGTTGCAGCGCGGCCAGCTCGCCATAGGAGTCGCCCTTGTTGGCGGAGACAAACTGCGCTGCCTGCTCGAAACCGGCGGCGTCGCCTTTAGCCAGCTGGGTAATCACCTGGTTGTAGGCGTGGGAGGAGGCCTCCATGGTCTGTTGCTGGTACTGGTTGTAGTAGCGCCAGCCAAACAGGCCGACCAGACCGATCACGGTACCGGCGATCACCGAGGTCCCGTTCTCTTTCCACCACTCCTTGATAACCTCAACCTGTTGTTCTTCGGTGGTATAAACTTCCACAGCTTACTCTCCTTTGGCTGCCAGCAGGGCAATGGCGGCGTCAACCTTGACGGTCTGTTGCTCGGCCTGACCACGCAGATATTTGATAGTGATCTCCCCGTTTTGCACCTCGGTCTCACCAAGGATCAGGGCGATGGACGCGCCGCTCTTGTCGGCACGCTTGAGTTGTTTCTTGAAGTTGCCGCCGCCGCAGTGGCTCATCAGGCGCAAATCCGGCAGCGCATCACGCAGACGCTCGGCCAGCTGGAAGCCAGCCTGCTCGGTTCCCTCGCCCACCATCGCCAGATAGACATCGACCGCCGGGCGAATGTCGCCGTTGAGCTCGAGGGTCTCCAGCATCAGCACCAGACGCTCCATGCCCATGGCAAACCCGACTGCAGGCGTCGGCTGGCCACCCAGCTGCTCCACCAGACCGTCATAGCGGCCACCGGCACAGACGGTGCCCTGGGCACCCAAGCTGTTGGTCACCCACTCGAATACGGTGAGATTGTAATAGTCGAGGCCACGCACCAGACGCTCGTTCACTTCGTACTTGATGCCGGCAGAGTCGAGCATGCGCTTGAGCCCCTCGAAGTGAGCCAGACTCTCTTCGCCCAGATGGTCGAACAGACGGGGTGCACCGACCAGCACGGCCTGCACTTTCTCGTCCTTGGAATCGAGCACTCGCAGCGGGTTGCTGTACATGCGGCGCTGGCTCTCTTCATCCAGCTGATCCTTGTACTGCTCCAGATAGGCCACCAGCGCATCGCGGTAAGCGGCACGCTCGGCGCTCTGGCCCAGAGTGTTGAGCTGCAGTGTCACATGCTCGCTGATACCGAACAGGCGCCACAGGCGGTTGGTCAGCATGATGAGCTCGGCGTCGATATCCGGCCCGTTGATGCCAAACAGCTCGACACCAAACTGGTGGAACTGGCGATAACGGCCCTTCTGGGGACGCTCGTGACGGAACATGGGGCCCATATACCACATCCGGCGCTCCTGGTTGTAGAGCAGGCCGTGCTCGATACCGGCGCGGACGCAGCTGGCGGTCCCTTCCGGACGCAGGCTCAGGCTGTCGCCATTGCGATCTTCAAAGGTATACATCTCTTTTTCGACCACGTCGGTCACTTCACCGATGGCGCGTTTGAACAGATGGGTCTGCTCGACAATCGGCATGCGCACTTCGCTGTAGCCATAGCTGGCAACGACCTGGCGCAGGATCTGTTCAACCTTCTGCCATACCGGGCTCTGCTCCGGCAGGCAATCATTCATACCGCGAATAGCTTGGATCTGTTTTGCCACGTTGATACTCGAGAAAAAGAGGTAAAATTTGGCCGCATTATAGGGATTTTCACCCCCGAGGTAAAATCAGGGAATCCGCAAGCGGGGTGTAAAATCAGTCACCTGGAAATAGGGCCACCCGAAGTGGCCCCTGTCCGTTCAATCCTTGTCCACCGGGATCCGGTTAACCGGGTCCAGCATGGCGGCGCGGGCACGAATGCGGCGCTCAAGGGTCGGGATGAGATCCTTGTTGTCGAGCCGGTCAACACGCTGGCCCCCTTCGTAGAAGGCACTCTTGTTGGCCGCACCGGCAAGACCCAGATCGGAAACCAGCGCTTCGCCCGGCCCGTTCACCACACAGCCGATGATGGAGACATCCATCGGGGTGATAATGTCTTCGAGCCGCTCTTCCAGCGCATTGACTGTGCCAATGACGTCGAACTCCTGACGGGAGCAGGAGGGGCAAGCGATGAAATTGATGCCACGGGAGCGGATCCGCAGGGATTTGAGGATGTCGAAACCGACCTTCACTTCTTCTACCGGATCAGCCGCCAGCGAGATGCGCAGGGTGTCGCCGATGCCATCAGCCAGCAGCATGCCAAGACCAATGGAGGACTTCACCGCACCGGCACGGAAACCGCCCGCTTCGGTGATGCCCAGATGGAGCGGCTGCTCAATCTGCTTGGCCAGCAGGCGATAGGCGCCCACGGCGAGGAATACATCAGACGCCTTGACGCTCACCTTGAAGTTCTGGAAATCGAGGCGATCGAGATACTCGACGTGACGCATGGCGGACTCCACCAGTGCCTCTGGGGTTGGCTCGCCATACTTCTCCTGAATATCCTTCTCGAGCGACCCGCCATTGACCCCGATACGGATCGGGATATTGAGGTCGCGCGCGCAATCGACAACAGAGCGCACTCGCTGCTCGTTGCCGATGTTGCCCGGATTGATACGCAGGCAGTCAGCGCCATACTCGGCCACTTTCAGGGCGATGCGATAGTCAAAATGGATATCGGCAACGATGGGGATCCGAGTCTGCTGTTTGATCAGCTTGAACGCTTCCGCCGCTTCCATGGTGGGCACGGAAACCCGGACGATATCGGCACCGACCCGCTCGATCCGCTGGATCTGCTCGACAGTGGCGGCGACATCGGTGGTCTTGGTGTTGGTCATGGTCTGCACCGTAATGGGGGCATCACCCCCTACCGGTACATTGCCAACCATGATCTGCCGTGATTTACGACGAATAATGGGAGATTCGTGTGCGGACATGACGAACAGATTACTCCTGCGGCAGTGAGAAGCGGGCAGTACGACCGTTGTTGTAACGGCTCATATCAAAGGACTTGCCCTTGTAGTCGAGCTTGACCGCCATCGGCGCGCCAATGATGAACTTCAGGGGCTCGGCACCTTCCAGTACCAGCTCGTCATTTGCCTTCTTCAGACCGCTGAAGAGAGTCTTGCCCTTGGCATCCTTCACATCCAGCCAGCAGTCGGCGGTAAAGCTCATCTTGAGTTGCGGCGCAGTTGCCGGATCTACGACAGTCTCTTCAGATTCGGTCGCAGTGGCACCGGAGGCGGCAACATCAGCTACCGTGCTGACAGCGCCGCTGGCGTCGGTCAATGCCACGGCAGCAGAAGCCGGAGCCAGGGTGGCAGCCGCGTCAGAAACAGCAGCAGCCGGGGCAACGATAGTAGCTGCCGCGGCAGAGACATCCTGAGCCGGCGCAGTGGCATCATTTGCCACCGCAACGGTTGCTGTGTCGGCAGTTGGCGCTGCGGTTGTGCTCATTTCGGTCGCGGCCAGCGCCTCATCTCCGGCAGAGCGGCGGGTCGTACTCTGCCACCACCAGGCAACGGAGAGCGCAATCAGCACCAGGATCACCAGCCAGGTCACGACTTTCAGACGACTGTCGCTCGCCTGCTGACGGGAACGGCGCGAGAAGCTCTGCATGTCGATATTGTCGGGCGGCGTCAGCCCCAGCTTGTCGTAGGCGGCAAGAATGGTCTCCTCCGGGATCCCCACCAGCTTGGCGTAGGTGCGCAGATAGCCCCGGATAAAGGTATGAGACGTATGCTTGTCGTACGTATCCGATTCGATAGCGGCAATCAGGGTCAGACGAAGGTGAATGCGGGACGCAACCTGTTCTCGTGTCCAGCCGAGCTGTTCACGGGCGTTGCGCAGCAGCTGGCCTGGGCCCACTGCCTGGGTGTCGTCTTGAAAATCGTGTTGCTGTTCAGTAGTCATTGGCTAAATAACGCTTGGCTTGTTGCGAAGTGGGATATTGCCTTACCAGCTCATTCCCGAATTGGTGGAGTAATGCCGGTTTGTCCATTGCCTGTGCCAGCCGCAATCTCAACCAGAGACTGTCCTCGTTCTCGTCTGACACTTCTGCAAAACGGGCGAGGTAGGACTGCACATCAGGCAGCTTGCCATCTTTCATGGAAAGCTCGGCCAAGTCCAGCAATAACCTTGGGTTGCGGGGATTATACCCCAAGGCCAGGCGATAGTACTCGCTTGCTTTATCATTTCTATGATTTTGCTGGGCGCAAAGTGCCGCATTTTCATAGGTATCGGCAATTTTCACGTAGCCTGGCTGAATAACAGCCTGGTTGAACGCCTTGTCTGCCTCGTCATAGCGGCCGCGGTCACACAAAAAGGCGCCATAGTTGTTCATTGCGTCAGCATTGGACGGATCCATGGCCAGGGCGTTCTTGTAGCTGGTCTCTGCCGCCTTGAAATCACCGACCTGTTGATAGAAATAGGCGAAACCGATCTGAACCGCTGGATTGGAGGGATCATATTTGAGGGCGCGATCAAGATTGAACTTGGCCTGTTCGGCATTGCCCTGCTGCAGATATTGAATACCGAGATCGATGCGGGTCTGGGCCGCCGCCTTCAGATCGGGCCCCGACTCACGCTGGGTGGAATTCTGGCCAGCGTAAGTGGTCTCGGTCACACAACCTGGCAGCGCACTAAGCGCTGCCACTACCATCAATGTACGTGTATCCATTCCCTGTCTATACAATGGCTTAGCAATTAAACCATTTTGACGGAAATCCCATCCTGTTGCATCCGATTTTTGATGGTGCGCTTGGTGCGGTCAATCACGTCGCCCACCAGCTGGCCGCAAGCGGCATCGATATCGTCACCACGGGTCTTGCGGACGATCACGGTGAAACCGTACTCCATCAGCACCTTGGAGAAGCGGTCGATCCGGCTGTTGCTCGGCTTGCCGTAGGGGTTGCCCGGGAAGGGGTTGAACGGGATCAGGTTGATCTTGCTCGGGGTATCCTTGAGCACTTTGGCAAGCTCATGAGCATGCTGCATATCGTCATTGATATGATCGAGCAGCACATACTCGACGGTCACCCGACCGCCGTTGGCGTTGGATTTGCCCAGATAGCGACGAACCGCAGCGAGGAAGGCCTCGATGTTGTACTTGTCGTTGATCGGCATGATCTCGGAGCGCAGCTTGTCGTTCGGTGCGTGCAGAGAGATGGCCAGCGCCACGTCGATCTGGTCGCCCAGCATGTCGAGCGCCGGCACCACACCGGAGGTGGAGATGGTGACGCGGCGCTTGGAGATGCCAAAGCCGTAGTCATCCATCATCAGGCGCATGGCCGGCACCACGTTGGCGAGGTTGAGCAGCGGCTCACCCATCCCCATCATCACCACGTTGGTGATGGGGCGCTTGCCACCCACGACACGGGCCGCACGCCACACCTGACCGATGATCTCGGATACTTTCAGGTTGCGGTTGAAGCCTTGCTGAGCCGTGGAGCAGAACTTGCACTCCAGCGCACAGCCAACCTGAGAGGAGACGCAGAGGGTCGCGCGGTCATCTTCGGGGATGTAGACAGTCTCTACTTCCTGATCGCCCACCTGCAGCGCCCACTTGATGGTGCCATCGGAAGAGCGCTGCTCGCGGCTGATCTCGGGCGCCTTGATCTCGGCGATCTCTTTCAGGCGCTCCTTGAGCACCTTGTTGACGTTGGTCATCTGATCGAAATCATCACAACCAAAGTGATAGATCCACTTCATGACCTGATCTGCCCGGAACGGCTTCTCGCCCAGTTCGACGAAGAAGGCACGCATGGCATCCCGATCAAGATCCAGCAGGTTGATTTTTGTTTCGCTCATCAATGGCCTCGGTTCAAACACTTCAATCAATTATTGGCTGACGACGTCAGGGGGCGGCATTGTACAAATTATGGGTGCGGCTTTCCACCTGGAGAATAGAGGGATATTGGCAGAACGACCAAAACAACAAAGGGAGCCGAGGCTCCCTTGGGTCATCATCCACGAAAATCAGCCGCGCGGGCAGATCTCGTTGTCAGAGAAGAAGTAGGCAATTTCACGGGCAGCGGAAGCCGGTGCATCGGAGCCGTGCACGGCGTTGCGATCGATGCTCTCGGCGTAGCAGGCACGCAGGGTACCGGCCAGCGCCTCTTTCGGGTTGGTTGCGCCCATGATTTCACGGTTGCGACGGATGGCATCTTCCCCTTCCAGCACCTGCACCATAACGGGGCCGGAAGTCATGAAGCTGACCAGTGCGTCATAAAAAGGCTTGCCCTGATGTTCGGCATAGAAACCGGCTGCCTGCTCGCTGCTCATCCGCAGCATTTTGGATGCCACCACCTTCAAGCCTGCGCTTTCGAAACGGCTATAGATGGCACCGATCAGGTTCTTGCTGACAGCATCCGGCTTGACGATAGAGAAGGTACGTTCGATGGCCATTGATATCTTTCCTTAACTACAGTGTTTTATTGTTAGAATCCATGTTCGCTGGCGATTATACGTAAACAAAAACCGGAAAAACACACAAACAAGCAACTTTTTATTAAACATCACTCCCCTGCATTCAACATTCATACTCATCTTGACCGAGCAGAGCGGGAAAATATGTGCGCTTGCGCACGATAGTCTCCTGAAACCAACAAAACGCCATCTTTTGCTCACTATTCAACCATCACTAACAAGGCACCCGAAGGTGCCTTGTCATGCTTAAAGTACTTCTGCCAGCAGGGTGTGAGCTATGGTACGCATCCCCAAGGTATTGGCCCCTGGTGCCCACAGGCTATCGCCGTTGTCACTGAAGCAGGCAGCCAGATCGATGTGAAGCCACCCCTCCCCCTCATTGCCGACGAAACGGGAGAGGAAGCCCGCAGCATTGGAGGCGCCACCCGGCCCGCCCCCCTTGACCGGACGACTGTTGGCCGTGTCGGCATAGTGAGAAGGACACTGCTGGCGGTGCCAGGGTTCCAGCGGCAACGGCCAGGCCGGCTCCTGCTCAGCATCAGCGTACGCCATGGCCCGGCTCACCAGCCCCTTGTCGAGACCGAACAGGGCGTTGTAACGTCCACCCAGCGCCATCACTGCCGCACCGGTCAGGGTTGCGGCATCGATGATCAGCGGTGCACCGGACTCGCTAGCCAGCTGCAGGCCATCAGCCAGCACCAGCCGCCCCTCAGCATCGGTGTTGACGATCTCGACCGTGGTGCCGTTTTTGTAGGTGAGGATATCCCCCAACTTGTAGGCGTGACCGGAGACCAGGTTCTCGGCGCAGCACAGGATAAGCTTCACCCGCTTGTCGAGCCCGCGCAGCATGGCCAGCGCCAATGCGCCGGTCACGATGGCGGCGCCGCCCATGTCACACTTCATGGTGAGCATCCCCTCGGAGCTCTTCATGGAGTAGCCACCTGAGTCAAAGGTGATCCCCTTGCCCACCAGAGCCGCAGCCACCGGCGCTTTGGGATCCCGCCCCGGATTGAAGTCGAGCTCCAGCAGCACTGGCTCGCGCGCGCTGCCACGCCCGACCTGATAGAGGCCGACCCAACCCGCCTGTTGCAGCGCTTCACCCTTGAGAATGCGGTGGCTCACCTTGTCCGGTGCCAGCTCGGTAATAAAGGACGCGGCTTCAACAGCCAGCTCCAGCGGCCCCAGCTGCTCCGGTGTGGCATTGGTCATCTCCCGCACCCAGCGGCCACAGAGCCAGCGTGCTTCCAGCTCCTCTCTGTCATCTTCCGAGGACATGGCCCACTGCAGTTGCACCTCGGCTTTGGGGGTTTGCAAGCCCTGGGCAAAGGCCCACTGCTGCTCACGCTCCCAGTGGCCAGCCAGCGTCACTTTCTGGATCCCCTGCTGGCAGAGACGACGCGCCGCTTGCTGGATATCCAGCAAGGCATTGGTCGTTGTCAGATGGATCACCATGCCATCGGCGCGGTGCGAAAGCAGTGCCCCCTCCCCCCACTCGGCAGGGGCCAACTCCCGGCTCAACCAGACGTTCATGCGCTCACCTCCTGCAACCAACGGGCGATAGTGCGCAGGCCATGGCCCTTGGCACCGGTCGCCCACAGATCGTTGCCCGCTTTCTGGTAAGAAGCGGCCAGATCCAGGTGTACCCAGCCCTTGCCCTCATCGCGCACAAAGCGGGAGAGGAAAGCCGCTGCCGTAGTGGCACCAGCTGTCCCTTCAGCCGAAGCGACGTTGCCCAGATCGGCAAAGGCCGAGGTGAGCTGGCCGGCATGCCAGGGCTCCAGCGGCAGCGCCCAGGCCTGCTCGTTTTCCGCTTTGGCGGCGGCCAACGTGCGAGCCTGCTCGGCTTCATCGAGGGCGAACACCGCATTGTAGTCGCGGCCCAGCGCCATCTTGGCAGCACCGGTCAGGGTGGCGGCATCGAGGATATAGACCGCGCCACTGTCGGAGGCTGCCATCAAACCATCGGCCAGCACCAGACGCCCTTCGGCATCGGTGTTCTGGATCTCGACCGAAATGCCGTTTTTGTAAGTGATGATGTCGCCCAGCTTGAATGCGTGGCCCGAGACCAGGTTCTCGGCGCAGCAGAGGATCAACTTCACCCGCTGATTCAGACCGCGGCTGATGGCCAGCGCCAGCGCACCGGTCACCATGGCGGCACCGCCCATATCGGACTTCATCGGCAGCATGTTGTCAGAGGACTTCATGGAGTAGCCACCGGAGTCAAAAGTGATCCCCTTGCCCACCAGCGCCGCCACGACCGGGGCGTTGCGATCACCGGTCGGGTTGTAGTCAAGCTCCAGCAGCACCGGCTCGCGCTCGCTGCCACGGCCCACCGACCAGATCCCGATATGGCCAGACTCCCGCAGCGCTTCACCGGCCGTGATGCGGGCTGTCACCTTGTCACCAGCCAGACCGCGGATCAGCAGCAGCGCCGACTCCGCCAGACTCATGGGGTAGATCTCCTCCGGGGTGCCATTGGTGATCTCGCGCACCCAGCGGGTCGCCTTGAGCAAGCCATCCAGCTCGCGGGCATCCGCGTCGCTCTGCTGGCCGAAATCCAGTTCACGGGCTCCCTTGGCGGCGTAGAAACCCTGAGCAAACGCGTAGCGACGTTCCAGATCCCAATCTTCACCGGCCAGCGCAACCCGCTTGATCCCGCTCGACTCGAGACGACGGGCAGCACGCTGCACCGCGCGCAGCACCTCTTTCTCAACAGAGAGAGCGCCGAGGTGAATAGTGGCTTCATCGCCATTGAAACTGAGCAGGGCACCCTCGCCCCAGTGAGCGGCCGCAGCCTGGGTGGACAACCCTACCTTCATCATGTCAGCCATCTTCTCTTGCTTCCTTTTTTACTGGCACTGTTTTAATGCGCAAACAGGTAAGAACGAATACAAAAAAGGCCGTGCCCCAAAGGGGTCACGGCCTTCACCATATCACTGAAGCACCGATGGATGCTGCACGTGCAATTCACTTGTGTGTAATTAATGGCGTTCAGAGGCGAGGTTCAGGGTGTACTTGGGCAGCTCCACCACCAGATCCTCATCAGCCAGTTTGGCCTGGCAGCTGAGGCGCGATTCCGGCTCCAGCCCCCACGCCTTGTCCAGCATGTCGTCTTCCAGCTCGTCGCTCGGCTCGAGGGAGTCAAAGCCTTCACGCACCACACAGTGGCAGGTGGTGCAGGCACAGGACTTCTCGCAGGCATGCTCAATCTCGATGCCGTTGCGCAGCGCCACATCCAGAATGGTCTCGCCGCTCTCCCCTTCGAGGGCAGCGCCATCCGGACAGAGCACGGGATGAGGAAGAATGATCAGTTTTGGCATATTACACCTTGTTGACGTTTTGTCCGGTCAGCACCTTGCGAATGGAAGCATCCATCCGGCGGGCTGCAAACTCGCCACTGGCAGCATCCGCCGCCTCGATGGCCTCTTTGATTTGGTTGGTACTCCCCGACTGACGCATGGCCAGCAGATGGGCAATGGCGCCGTCGATTTCGGCGCGCTCTGTCGCACTGAGCAGTGCATCGCCATCGGCAGCCAGCGCGGCATTCAGGCTCTCGACCACCCGGTCGGCCTCGACCTGCTGCTCTGCCAGCATGCGGGCATCCATATCCTGCTGGGCATTCTCGATGGAGGCGCTCAGCATGTTGAGGATATCTTCCTCTGCCAGCCCGTAAGAGGGCTTGACCTGGATCTCGGCCTGCACGCCGGAGGATTTCTCCATGGCGCTGACCGAGAGCAGACCATCCGCATCCACCTGGAAAGTGACGCGAATATGGGCGGCACCGGCGGCCATCGGCGGAATGCCGGTCAGAGTAAAACGGGCCAGGGAGCGGCAATCCGCCACCAACTCACGCTCGCCCTGCACCACGTGGATGGCCATCGCAGTCTGACCATCCTTGAAGGTGGTGAACTCCTGAGCGCGGGCCACCGGTATGGTGGTATTGCGCGGGATCACCTTCTCGGCGAGTCCCCCCATGGTCTCAAGACCCAGGGAGAGCGGGATGACGTCCAGCAGCAGCATCTCGGCATCTGGCTTGTTGCCCACCAGAATATCGGCTTGAACAGCGGCGCCAATGGCCACAACCTTGTCGGGATCGATACTGGTGAGCGGTGTGCGACCAAAGAACTCGCCTACCATCTCGCGCACCAGCGGCACCCGGGTGGAGCCCCCTACCATCACCACCTCCAGCACTTCCACCTGCTCGAGACCCGCATCGCGCAGGGCGCGGCGGCAAGCCAGCAGAGTGCGTTTCACCAGCGGCGCGATGAGTTCATCAAACTGGCTGCGGCTCACAGAGCCCTGCCAGCCGGCAAAGGTGCAGGGAACGCTGTCGGCATCAGTCAGACCGTGTTTGACGGCGGCAGCCACATCCAGCAACTCACGCTGCAGACGGGCATCCAGCTCGCCGGTCAAACCGGCTTGATCTTTAATCCAGTCAGCCAGCAGGTGATCAAAATCATCGCCACCGAGGGCGGAATCACCGCCGGTCGCCATCACTTCGAATACACCGCGGTGCAGACGTAAAATAGAGATATCGAAGGTGCCGCCACCCAGGTCATAAACCGCGATAACCCCTTCCTGACCGGAGTCGAGGCCATAGGCGATGGCTGCGGCGGTCGGCTCGTTGAGCAGACGCAGCACGTGCAGACCGGCCAGACGGGCCGCATCCTTGGTGCCCTGACGCTGGGCATCATCAAAATAGGCGGGCACTGTGATAACCACACCATCGAGATCGCCACCCAGGGTCTGGGCGCCGCGCTCGGCCAGTTTTTTGAGAATTTCGGCCGACACTTGGACCGGGTTGACCAGCCCCTGACGGGTCTGCAACTGCGGCATACCGTTGTCGGCTGCCACGAATTGGTAAGGCTGCTGGCGGGTATCGATATCGGCCAGCGCCTTGCCCATCATCCGTTTGACCGAGACGATGGTATTGTGCGGGTCGAGCGCCGCTTCACGCTTGGCATCGAAGCCCACCCGGATTGCATCCGCCTGATAGTGAACGACTGAGGGGAGCAGGTCGCGCCCCTGTTCATCACTGAGAGTGGCGGCCTGACCGCTGCGTACTGCAGCGACGAGAGAATTGGTGGTACCGAGATCGATGCCGACGGCACGCTTGTGCTGATGGGGTACAGCGCTCTGGCCGGGTTCGGCGATTTGCAGTAATGCCATGGGTAATGAGACTTCCAGCGTTAAAGGATCAAGACTCGAGGAGCGAGTCTTCGAATCGTTCCAGCTCTTCGAGGAGCTTGTCGACAAACTTGAGTTTGCGAACGCAGTCGGCGGCGACAGGATCGTTGCCAGTGGCAAGCGAGTCGGTCAGCTGCTGCATCAACAGCTGGTGATCATGCCTGATCTCGCTGCGAAAATCCTTGATGGCGCGCTCAGGGTCAGCGTCACCTTTCAGATCGGCCAGACGCTCGCGCCATTCAAGCTGCTGCATCAGAAAAGCCGTGTCTTGCAGGGTTTGCTGTTCGCCACGAATATCGGTGCCACGCAGAGAGAGCAGATATTCGGCACGGCGCAGCGGCGCCTTGAGGGTGGTGAATGCGTCGTTGATCTGGGCGGCACGCTGTACCGCTGCCAGCTGCTCCCGCTCGGGAGCAGTGGCGAAACGATCGGGATGAAACTGGGTCTGCAGCTGACGGTAGGTATCGGCCAGCTGCCGGGTATCGAGCTCGAAGCCTTCAACCAGCCCAAACAGCTCGAAATGGTTCATGCAATCCTCTTAGACACTGAAGCTTTCGCCACAACCACACTCGCCTTTGGCGTTGGGGTTGTTGAATTTGAAGCCCTCGTTGAGCCCCTCTTTGACGAAATCCAGCTCGGTGCCATCCAGATGGATGAGGCTCTTGGCATCGACAATAATCTTGACGCCCTGCTGCTCGAATACCTGATCTTCTCCGGTCAGCTCATCGACAAACTCGAGCACATAGGCAAGGCCCGAGCAGCCGGTGGTCTTGACGCCGAGGCGCAGGCCAATGCCCTTGCCCCGGTTGGTCAGAAAAGAGGAAACCCGTGCCGCGGCGGCATCTGTCATGGTAATAGCCATACTGCTCTCCGGCGCTTAGAGACCTTTCTTCTGCTTGTAATCGGCGATGGCGGCCTTGATGGCATCCTCGGCCAGAATGGAGCAGTGGATCTTCACCGGCGGCAGAGCCAGCTCTTCGGCGATGTCGGTGTTCTTGATGCCGGCCGCTTCGTCCAGCGTCTTGCCCTTGACCCATTCGGTCACCAGGGAGCTGGAGGCGATGGCAGAGCCGCAACCATAGGTTTTGAACTTGGCATCTTCGATGATGCCCTCTTCACTGATCTTCAGCTGCAGCTTCATCACGTCGCCACAGGCAGGTGCGCCCACCATGCCGGTTGCAACGCTGGGGTCATTCTTGTCAAAACCACCGACGTTGCGCGGATTTTCGTAGTGGTCGATTACTTTTTCACTGTAAGCCATATCTAACTCCTGCTAATTCTGTTGCTCACTGAAGTAATCAGTGATGAGCCCATTCGACCGTGTTCAGATCAACGCCATCCTTGTACATCTCCCACAGCGGAGACATCTCGCGCAGACGGCCGATGGAGTCACGAATGAGCTTGACCGCGTAGTCAATCTCTTCTTCGGTGGTGAAGCGACCGATGCTGAAACGGATGGAGCTGTGAGCCAGCTCGTCGTTCAGACCCAGCGCACGCAGCACGTAGGAGGGCTCCAGACTGGCAGAGGTACAGGCAGAACCGGAAGAGACCGCCAGATCCTTGAGCGCCATGATGAGTGATTCCCCTTCCACATAGGCAAAGCTGACGTTGAGGTTGCCGGAGACACGCTGCTCCAGATCACCGTTGAGGTAGACGGCTTCGATATCTTTCAGGCCATCCCACAGACGCTGACGCAGGGTCATCACGCGCTCGTGCTCGCTTGCCATCTCTTCCTTGGCGATACGGAAGGCTTCACCCATGCCAACGATCTGGTGAGTCGGCAGGGTGCCGGAACGCATGCCGCGCTCGTGACCGCCGCCGTGCATCTGGGCTTCGATACGTACGCGCGGCTTGCGGCGAACGTAGAGCGCACCGATCCCTTTCGGACCGTAAATCTTGTGGGCAGAGAGAGAGAGCAGGTCAATCTTCATCGCTTCAACGTCGATTTCTACCTTGCCCACGCTCTGGGCGGCATCGACGTGCAGCAGGATCTTGCGGGAGCGGCACAGTTCGCCCAGCCCTTTGATGTCCTGGATCACGCCGATCTCGTTGTTCACGTGCATCATGCTGACCAGAATGGTGTCGTCACGCATGGCGTTCTCGATCATCTCGAGGGTGAAGAGACCGTTGGGCATCGGCTCGAGATAGGTCACCTCGAAGCCTTCACGCTCCAGCTGACGACAGGTGTCGAGCACCGCTTTGTGTTCGGTCTTGGAGGTGATGATGTGCTTGCCTTTGCTGGCATAGAAGTGGGCAACACCCTTGATTGCCAGGTTGTCAGACTCGGTCGCACCGGAGGTGAAGACGATCTCGCGCGGGTCAGCACCAATAAGCTCTGCCACTTGATTACGGGCCAGATCTACCGCCTCTTCGGCTTGCCAGCCGAAACGGTGAGAACGGGAAGCCGGATTGCCAAACAGGCCATCCATGGTGAGACACTGCATCATTTTTTCTGCGACACGCGGGTTCACCGGACAGGTTGCCGAATAATCAAGGTAAATAGGCAGTTTCATGTTTTTCTCCGTCACAGTTCGGGTCATACAGAATCCCGCTGTGGAAAGCACGTTTATAGTTGGACTTTCAAGCTCACATCGCCGTGTTCTGCCCGTTCAATAAGGGACAACACGCTTTTCATCTGTTCATCTTGCTTGCCGGCAATCCGGCGTACATCGGCCTGGCGAACCAACTCGGCCAATGTGATCTCGCCGAGGAAACTGGAGATCCGCTCGCTCAGATCACGCCACAGGGAGTGGGTCAGGCACTGGGTACCGCCATGACAACCCCCTTTGCCGAGGCACTTGGTGGCATCCACCGACTCGTCAACCGCAGTGATCACCTGGCCGACCGAAATCTCGTCAGGGGCCAACCCGAGGCGATAACCGCCACCGGGACCGCGCACGCTGCTCACCAGGCCATGTTTGCGCAGGCGAGCAAACAGCTGCTCGAGATAGGACAAGGAGATGCCCTGGCGCTCGGAAATATCGGCGAGGGGAACAGGCCCCTGCTCTGCATGCAGCGCCACGTCGAGCATGGCGGTTACAGCGTAACGTCCTTTTGAAGTCAGTCTCATGTGCCTTACCGTCTTGCGAACCAATTCAATGGGCACATGGTCACATACCCGACCAAATCAGTCAAGTATATGGTTGAGTAATCCAGTCAGGTTTAGCCCTGCGGTCTCGTCTTTTGCACCGAGGTAAGAATGCCCCGCAGAATATTGAGCTCAACCGACTCCGGACGAGCCCGGTTGAACAGGCGGCGCAACTTGTTCATCACCTGCCCCGGATGGTCGTCGGTAATGAAACCGGTCTTGAGCAGCGTCTGCTCCAGATGCCGGTAAAACCCCTCCAGCTGTTCGGCACTGGGGTAATCCTGAGCCATATCTTCAGCAACCTCTTCCTGACCCTGCAACCAGTGCATCCGCACTTCGTAACAGAGGGTCTGTACCGCCATGGCCAGGTTGAGGGAGCTGTATTCGGGGTTGGCCGGAATGGCCACATGGTAGTGGCACTTCTGCAGCTCGTCGTTGGTCAGGCCGGTTCGCTCGCGACCAAAAACCAGCGCAACAGGATGCTTCATCCCTTCGGCTACGGCCATCTTGCCCGCTTCGCGGGGATCGAGCATGGGCCAGCTCAGAGTGCGCGAGCGTGCGCTGGTGCCAATCACCAGACCACAGTCAGCGATGGCTTCATCGAGGGTCGGGACGATACGGGCATTGGCCAGAATGTCGCTGGCACCTGCTGCAAGGGCGTTGGCGTTGCCATCCGGTAAAGCTTGCGGATCAACCAGTACCATTTGGGTGAGCCCCATGGTCTTCATGGCGCGCGCCGCAGAACCCATGTTGCCGGTATGAGAGGTATTTACCAAAACGATACGAATCTGATCCAACATGCCCTATCAATCTTCAGTCAAAAATGGCGCGCAATTATAACATAAGAGAGCGCTATTTTGGCACCGTTAAAGGAATCCCATTTCAGAACAAAAGCGGGCGTCGGTATAACAAACCGGCATGAGGCAAAGAGGAGGAAAAACTAGACTTAATGGATATGTAGAATTGTTCACGGGAGAGATCCGGCTATGCTTCCTCCGCTTATCTATGAGAAATTGCCCAGCCTCTATCTGCTGGCGGCCACTGCCATTATCACCCTCGGTAACCAGCCCCTGCTCTGGTTTGCAGGTGCTCTCTTATATATCGCAGGAGCGGTTACCTGGATGATGCGCTCCAGCTACCGGCGCACCGACCTCATCATCTTTCCAGCCAAACGCTGGCTGCAACCGGAATGGCTTTATGAAGCCCAGCCCTTTGTCTGGCTCGCGCTGGGAATGGCCATTGCACAGTTGCCAGCGCCACAAGCCCTGCTGGCGCTGGTGCCTTGCCTGTGGGCCTGTCACTGCCTTTGGGCACGGCATCGTTACCGTCGCCATGCCCACGGCGTGACGATTCACTTACGACGGGATCCCGCCCGCCGCCGTCTGAACCGGAGTCTGCGCTGATTCAGTTCGAGCCTGCTCGATAAAGGTGGCCAGATCCATCAGGGGGTACTTCATCAGCACCGGCAGCCCATCGATGTCCAGGCTGTCCATCAGGTTTTTCACTTCCAGCCCCAGCTCGGTATCCCCTTCAATCTTCAGCTTGCGCTGGAAGAAGAGCGCGTCAGGATCCTCCTTGCGACCGGCAATCAGGATGAGATCGTTGGCAGTGCCGCTAAAACAGACATCGGCCTGCTCGCAGCTTTTTGCCACGACCAGTTGACCGCTCTGCTCGCTGATATACCAGCAGAGCTCCAGGTCGGTGACCTCTACTTTCAGCCACTTGTCTGCCAGGAACTCGAAATCGCCATCCGCGATGGCCTCCTTGAATACCCGTGCCAGCAAACTCTCCATCAACTGCTTTTGCAGATTGAAGGGAACCAGCTTGAGCGGATGACGCAAGAGACGGGGCGCCTGCTCGACCAGGCGACGTTGCAGTTGTTGAAACACGATGGACTCCTTTGTTTTGCGCATTCAAGCACAGGGATGCCGGCAAGATCCTGTTGGAAATCAAACTTGTGCAGAGTTGGGTCAAGATGGGGAAAGCCACACAAAGCTGCCTCAGGTCAAAAAGCCAAGGGGCGGCGGTGCATACAATCAGGGCTCGTTTGCCCTTCATATGCACTCTCGGAGCGTACCAATGGAATTACTCTGTCCGGCAGGCAGTTTGCCGGCACTGAAAACCGCCGTGGATAACGGGGCCGATGCCGTTTATATCGGTTTCAAGGATGACACCAATGCCCGCCACTTTGCCGGTCTCAACTTTACCGACAGCAAGCTGGAGAAGGCGGTAGATTATGTGCATCAGCATGATCGCAAACTTCATATCGCCATCAACACCTTCGCCCATCCTGGCGCCGATGCCCGCTGGAAGCAGGCGGTCGACCGCGGGGTGGCTCTCGGTGCCGATGCTCTCATCATCGCCGATCTTGCCGTGCTCGATTATGCCAGCCGCCGTTATCCCGACATGGAGCTGCATGTCTCGGTACAGGCCAGCGCTACCAATGCAGCCGCCATCCGCTTCTATCAGCAGCAGTTCAATGTCAAACGGGTGGTGCTGCCTCGGGTGCTCTCCATGCATCAGGTGAAACAGCTGGCCCGCGAGACCGATGTCGGCCTTGAGGTTTTTGCCTTTGGCAGTCTCTGTATCATGGCCGAGGGGCGTTGCTACCTCTCCTCCTACATGACGGGCGAGAGCCCCAATACCGTCGGTGCCTGCTCGCCGGCCAAATTCGTGCGCTGGGAAGAGACCCCGAACGGCCTCGAATCACGGCTCAACGAGGTGCTGATCGACCGCTATGGCCCCGGTGAGAATGCCGGCTACCCGACCCTGTGCAAGGGGCGTTTCGAAGTGGATGGCCAGACCTACCACGCGCTGGAGGAGCCCACCAGTCTCAATACCCTGGGTCTCTTGCCCGAGCTGTTCCAGACCGGCATCCAGTCGGTCAAGATCGAAGGTCGTCAGCGCAGCCCTGCCTACGTGGAGCAAGTGACCCGGGTCTGGCGCGCCGCTATCGACGCCTATCAGGCCAATCCCGAAGCCTATCAGGTCAAAGCCGAATGGGATGCCCAGCTCGCCCGTGTTTCCGAAGGTAGCCAGACTACCCTTGGCGCCTATCATCGTCAGTGGCAATAAGGAGCCCCAATCCATGAACTTCTCTCTCGGGCCCCTGCTCTTCTACTGGCCCAAAGCCGATACCGAAGCCTTTTACCGCGCCGCAGCCCAAAGCGAAGCAGATATCGTCTATCTCGGGGAAACCGTCTGCAGCAAGCGACGCGAACTGAAAGTCGATGACTGGATCTCCCTCGCCCGCGAAGTGGCGAGCTCCGGCAAACAGGTGGTGCTCTCGACGCTGGCGCTCATCTCCGCGCCCTCCGAGCTGAAAGAGGTGAAACGGCTGGTCGACAATGGCGATCTGATGGTCGAAGCCAACGATCTGGGCACAGTCCAGCTTGCCCATGAAGCGAGCCTTCCATTTGTCTGTGGCCCGGCCATCAACGCCTACAACGCCGATGTGTTGCGCATGCTGCTCAAGCAGGGGATGAAGCGCTGGGTCATGCCGGTGGAACTTTCACGGGACTGGCTGGTACAGCTTGAGCAGGATCTGGGGGCAACACGCCAACAGTTCGAAGTGGAGGTGTTCGCCTACGGCCACCTGCCGCTCGCCTACTCGGCACGCTGCTTCACCGCCCGCTCTCTCGACAAGCCGAAAGACAACTGCGAACTCGCCTGTATCAACTACCCCACCGGACGGCTGGCCAACAGCCGCGAGGGGCAACGCGTCTTCAACCTCAACGGTATCCAGACCCAGTCCGGTTACTGCTACAACCTGTGCAACGATCTGGCCGGAATGGCAGGTCTGGTGGATGTGGTGCGTCTCTCTCCACAAGGGATGGAGACCCTCGAAATGCTGGCTCGCTTCAAGGCCAACCAGCAAGGTGACGCGCCCCTCCCCCTGCACAAAGGGAGCGAGTGCAACGGCTACTGGCGCCAGATCCCCGGCATGAGCCTGGTGGAGTAAACGCAAACCACGCAAAAACAAAAAGGCCTCGCAATGAGGCCTTTTTACACTTTCACGCTCCCTCAGGAGGGGCGGTCACTCTTGCTCTGGCCACTCTGGGCGCCGGGAGGCAGCGGCTTGCGTGCCATCAGCTCCAGCTCCAGCAAGGCATAGCGATGCTCGATGAAGTCGTAGACGTTGTTGGAGAGCGCCAGCTTGAAGTAGCTGATCGCCTCCTTGCGGTTGCCCCGACCCAGCTCGTACTTGCCCAGATAGAAGTAGGTTTCGCACAGGCGCTCGGCGAGCTCCCGGTTATCTTTCACCCCTTTGACCACATTGCCCATCAACTCGGTGGCATTCATCTCGCCGGTGTAGAGACGAACCAGATCCCAGTTCCAGGCATCGTCATCGTACTTGTTGAGACGCTCACGCATCCGGCTCATGGCCGCTGCAGGATCGAGTTTCTGCTCGGCCAGATAGAGCCAGATCACCCGGTAAGGGTCTTCCGGCTGCGCCTCATAGAAGCGTTTCATATCGGCGGCAGCCAGCTCGGGACGATTGCCGTAGTAGAGCGCAATGCCACGGTTCAGGTAGGCGTAGTCGTAATCGGGCGCCAGTTCGAGCGCCGAATCGAATGCCTCGTAGGCTTCGTCATAATTCTGCTGTTGCACCAGATAGACGCCGATGAAGTTGTAGGCTTCGGCGAAATCGGGCTTCTCCCGCAAGGCACGGTTGAAATCGAGCCGCGCAAGGGAGCGCAAACCAACGCGATCAAAGACCACTGCACGCTCATAGAACAGCTCGGCACGCTGCTCCGTGGTCAACTCCATCTCGCTGAGCATCTGCCCGAGTCGAGCTAGCGCCAGCTCGCTCTGGTAGGAGACCTGCAAAGGGGTCGCCAACACCAGAGATGCAGGCTGCGGCTTGGGAACCTGAGGGGCATTAACCTGACTGCTACTGCTGCAACCCCACATAGGGAGCAGCAACAGGATACCGAGGAGGTATCCAATCCCTTTCCTGACGTTCAATGAACACTCCGACGCTTACGCTTGACCCCGCATATGGTAAAGGTCAACCGTCGCTTTGTCATGTAGCTCAGCCTATCTCTCTCAAATAAATCAGGATTCGACAGGGTATCCGGCCTCCAGCCAGCCGCGAAAACCACCGTCGACGCTGATCACCTTGCGATAACCCATCTGTTGCAGATTGTCCGCCGCCAGAATGGAGCGAAAACCGCCGCCACAGTAGAGGTAAAGCTCGGTATCGACATCGGGAAAACGGGTCTCGATATCCCGCTCAATCACGCCTCGGCCCAGATAGAGGGCGCCGGGCAGATGACCTTTGGCCCACTCGCTCTCTTCCCGCACATCGATCAGATGAAAAGCGCGCCCCTCATCCTGCCAGCGCTTGATCTGGTGGACATCGGTCTCGGCTACGCGGGAGCGGATCCCTTCTACCAGCGCCAGAAAACGGGGATTGTGTTGCATGGCAAGCTCCTTTTGTTGAAATCATCTGCGTCAGCATACGACAACAGCGAAAAAGAAAAGAGCGCCTTGCGGCGCTCTTTTGTGGTTTACGGCAGGATTTCCTGTTGATCCGCACCCTCTTTCTCTACCTGGGTTGGCAGCATGTGCTCGCGCTTGACGCCGAGGAACATGGCAAACGCACTCGCCACATAGATGGAGGAGTAGGTACCGAAGGCCACACCGATCACCATGGCCACGGCAAAACCGTGGATCAGCGCGCCGCCCTTGAGCAGCAGCGCCAGCACCACCACGAAGGTGAGGCCGGAGGTGATGATGGTACGGCTCAGGGTCTCGGTCATGGAGAGATCCAGAATGTAGTCGGTATCCCCTTTGCGCACCTTGCGGAAGTTCTCCCGCAAGCGGTCGAACACCACGATGGTATCGTTCAGGGAGTAACCCACCAGGGTCATCAATGCCGCCAGTACGGTCAGGTCGAACTCGTACTGGAAGTAGGCAAAGACGCCGAGGGTGATCACCACGTCGTGCACCAGCGAGAGGATGCCGCCCATGGCCAGACGCCATTCAAAGCGCACCGCCACGTAGATCAGGATACAGATGATGGAAGCCAGCATGGCCAGTGCACCATCGGTCGCCAGCTCGTCACCCACGGAGGGACCGACGAACTCGACGCGCTTGAGCACAGCACCGGGATCCAGCAGCTTGGCTGCCGCCAGTACCTCGTTACCCTGCTCCTCGACCTTGACACCCTCTTTCGGGGTCAGGCGGAACAGCACATCACGGCTGGAGCCGAAGTGTTGCAGGCTCGCCCCTTCAATCTTCTGCTCTTCCAGCACCTGGTGCATCTTGTCCAGGCTCACCGACTGCTGGAACCCCACTTCGATGGTGGTACCACCGGTGAAGTCCAGACCCCAGTTCAGGCCCCGATCAAACAGAAAGAAGAGGGCGATCACCATCAGCACGGAAGAGAAGACCACACCCGTTTTGGCATAGCGCATAAACGGGATCGGTTTTTCAAAATGTAGAATCTGAAACATCTCTCTATCCTCAGATGGGCAACTTGTCGATGCGCCGTCCACCCCAAGCCAGGTTGATAATGGCGCGGGAGACCGTGATGGCAGTAAACATGGAGGCGGTCAGACCGATGCCCAGCGTCAGGGCAAAGCCCTTGATGGCGCCAGTACCGATACCGAACAGGATCACACAGGTGATGAGCGAGGTGACGTTGGAGTCGGCGATGGTCGAGAATGCCCGATCAAAGCCCAGATGGATGGCCTGCTGAACCCCGCGACCGTTGCGGATCTCTTCACGAATACGTTCGTAGATCAGCACGTTGGCATCCACCGCCATACCGAGCGTCAGCACGATACCGGCGATGCCTGGCAGGGTCATGGTGGCTCCCGGGATCATCGACATGATACCGACGATCAGCACCAGGTTCATACAGAGCGCCAGGTTGGCAACCCAGCCGAACGCACGGTAGTAGATCCCCATGAACAGCACGATCACCAGCATGGCCCAGCCGATGGCTTGCATACCGCTGTCGATGTTCTGCTGACCCAGGCTCGGGCCAATGGTGCGCTCTTCCACGATCTGGATCGGGGCGATCAGGGCACCGGCACGCAGCAGCAGCGCCAGGTTGTGGGCTTCGTTGGCGTTGTCGATACCTGTGATGCGGAACTGGCTGCCAAGGCGCGACTGGATGGTGGCGACGTTGATCACCTCCTCCTGCTTGCGGAACTTGCGCTTGCCATCCGGACCAGGCTGACCGACCGGCTTGTACTCGATAAAGACGGTCGCCATCCCTTTACCAACGTTGTCCTTGGTAAAGTTGGCCATCTTGTTGCCACCCTGGCCATCAAGCTTGATGTTGACCTGGGGACGGCTGTACTCGTCGAAACCGGACTGGGCCCCCACGATGTGGTCACCGGTCAGGATCACCCGCTTTTGCAGCACGACTGGACGACCATTGCGATCGTTGTAGACCTTGGAGCTCGGCGGTACGCGACCGTCGGCCGCAGCCTGAATGTCGGCAGTCTCATCAACCATGTGGAACTCCAGGGTCGCGGTCGCGCCGAGGATCTCCTTGGCACGGGCGGTATCCTGGATACCGGGCAGCTCAACCACAATGCGCTCGGCGCCTTGCTGTTGTACCAACGGCTCGGCGACACCCAGCTCGTTGACCCGGTTACGGATGATGGTGATGTTCTGCTCGAGGGCGTACTTCTTCACTTCCTTGATCTTCGCTTCGCTCAGACCGGCCATCAGGATGAATTCATCCCCTTTCTGCTCGGTGGTGAAGGTCAAATCAGGGTTCTGGCGGCGCAGATGGGTGACAGCACGCTCTTGATCCGCTTCGTCACGAAATACCACCTGTACCTTGTCACCGACCCGGCGCACGCCGGAGTAACGGATCTTCTGGGTACGCAGCTCGGAGCGGAAATCCTGCACCATCTGCTCTTGCTGCTTGGTCAGCGCCTCGGCCATGTCCACTTCCATCAGGAAGTGCACACCACCGCGCAGGTCCAGACCCAGCTTGAGCGGGTTGGCACCAATGGCTTCGAGCCAGGCAGGAGTAGAGGGGGCAAGGTTGAGAGCGGTAATGAAGTTGTCACCCAGCTTGTTGGCGACGATATCGCGCGCCTTGAGCTGATCTTCGGTGTTCTTGAAACGGATCAGGATCAGACCGTGCTCGAACGCAGCATGTTTGACCGGGATCTTGGCCTCATCGAGACTCTCTTTCACCAGGTCAAGGGTATCTAGCTTGACTTCGGCACCACGGCTGGCAGAAACCTGCAAGGCCGGGTCTTCGCCGTAAAGATTGGGGGCTGCATATAGAAAACCGATGGCGATCACCACGATCACCATCAGGTATTTCCACAGCGGATAGCGATTCAACACGCTGTGCTCCTTGGGAGATTAAAGGGACTGGATAGAACCCTTGGGCAGAACGGCAGAAACGAAGTCCTTTTTGATGGTGACTTGAGTCTGGTCGTTCAGGGCGATCACCAGGTAATCGCTGTCGGCAGCCACTTTGGCAATCTTGCCAACCAGACCACCGGAGGTGAGCACTTCGTCACCCTTGGAGAGAGAGGTCATCAGATTGCGATGATCTTTGGCGCGCTTGGCCTGGGGACGGTAGATCATGAAATAGAAGATGAGACCGAATACGGCCAGCATGATGATCATTTCCATGCCACCACCCTGTGCCGCCGGAGCTGCGCCTTCTGCATACGCCTTGGAGATAATGCTCATTTAACAACCTCTTATTGATGTAGATTTGAAAACTAGCTTATAAATTATTGTTATTTAACGTCATTTACAGCTAACGGAGGCACGGGCTTCCCTTGCCGACGGTAAAACTCTGTTACAAAGTCGTCTAATTTACCCTGCTCGATCGCGTCCCGCAAACCCTGCATAACACGCTGGTAGTAACGCAGGTTATGGATAGTATTCAGACGGGCACCGAGGATCTCGTTGCACTTGTCCAGATGGTGCAGATAGCTGCGGGTGTAGTTCTTGCAGGTGTAGCAATCACAGTCGGCATCCAGGGTGCTGGTGTCGTTGCGATACTTCGCATTGCGGATTTTGACCACGCCATCGGTGGTAAAGAGATGACCGTTGCGGGCGTTGCGGGTCGGCATCACGCAGTCGAACATGTCGATACCGCGGCGCACCCCTTCCACCAGATCTTCCGGCTTGCCGACACCCATCAGGTAGCGCGGCTTGTCGGCCGGGATTTTCGGGCAGACGTGCTCAAGGATGCGGTGCATGTCCTCTTTTGGCTCACCCACCGCCAGACCACCGACCGCGTAGCCGTCGAAACCGATCTCCAGCAGACCTTCCAGCGATACGTCGCGCAGCGGCTCGTAGACGGAACCCTGGATGATGCCGAACAGGGCATTCTTGTTGCCAAGGGCATCGAACTTGTCGCGGGAGCGCTTGGCCCAGCGCAGGGACATCTCCATCGACTTGCGCGCTTCTTCGTAAGTGGCCGGATACGGGGTGCACTCGTCGAAGATCATCACGATGTCGGAGCCCAGATCGTACTGGATCTCCATGGACTTCTCGGGGTCGAGGAAAATCTTCTCGCCATTGATAGGGTGGCGGAAGTGGACGCCCGCTTCGGTGATCTTGCGGATGTCGCCCAGGCTGAATACCTGGAAACCACCGGAGTCGGTCAGGATCGGGCCCTGCCAGTTCATGAAGTCATGCAGATCGCCATGGGCACGCATCACTTCCTGACCCGGACGCAGCCAGAGGTGGAAGGTGTTGCCAAGCAGGATCTGGGCACCGGTCTCACGCACCTCTTCCGGGGTCATCCCCTTGACGGTGCCGTAGGTACCGACCGGCATAAAGGCCGGAGTCTGCACGGTGCCACGCTCGAATACCAGCTGACCGCGACGGGCACGGCCGTCGGTGGTTTTCAGTTCAAATTTCATTGCTACCTCGATTCAGTCAGAGAAACAGTCTGACAATTAAAGGCCATTCGGCCCGCTATAAAAGGCGAAGCTTATGCCTCGCCCCGGCGACGGGTGACGAACATGGCGTCCCCGTAGCTGAAGAAACGGTACTGCCCGGCCACGGCGGCCTGGTAGGCGGTCATCACGTTATCATACCCGGCGAAGGCGCTGACCAGCATGATCAGGGTCGACTCCGGCAGGTGGAAGTTGGTCACCATGGCATCGACAATCTGGAACTGGTAGCCCGGGAAAATGAAGATGTCGGTGTCACCAAAAAAGGGGGCCAGCGGCTTGCCCTGCGCCAGAGTCACCTTGGCGGCGCTCTCCAGCGAACGGACCGAGGTGGTGCCAACGGCAATCACCCGACCACCGCGCGCACGGGTAGCGGCAATGGCATCGACCACCTCTTGCGGCACTTCGGCATACTCGGAGTGCATATGGTGATCTTCAATCTTCTCCACCCGCACCGGCTGGAAGGTCCCCGCCCCTACATGCAGGGTGACAAAGGCAGTTTCAACCCCCTTGGCCCGAATTTTCTCAAGCAACGGCTCGTCAAAGTGCAGACCGGCGGTCGGCGCAGCGACGGCGCCCGGCTTCTGGTTGTAGACCGTCTGGTAGCGCTCCTTGTCGGCATCCTCGTCGGGACGGTCGATATAGGGGGGCAGCGGCATGTGGCCGATGGCCTCCAGGATCTCCAGCACCGGACGGGCGTCGAGGAAATGGATCTCGAACAGGGCATCGTGGCGGGCGCGCATCTCGGCTTCCACACCACCATCCATGATCATCCGGGTGCCCGGCTTGGGCGCCTTGGAGGCCCGCACATGAGCCAGCACGCTGTGCTCGTCCAGAATGCGCTCGACCAGCACCTCCAGCTTGCCGCCGCTGGCCTTCTGGCCAAACATGCGGGCCGGAATGACGCGGGTGTTGTTGAATACCAGCAGGTCGCCCGGGTTGAGCTGGTCCAGCACATCGACAAATTGACCGTGGCGCAGGGCGCCGGTTTGACCGTCGAGCTGCAACAAACGGCTGGCGGTACGCTCCGCCATCGGATAGCGGGCAATCAGCTCGTCTGGCAGATCAAAATGAAAATCGGATACTTGCATCTTTCACCTCGGGGGGAATCGGCGGCTAGTCTAGTTATCCCCATCTTCCAAGGCAACCCAAAAGACCAAAAACCCAAGAGAGACAAGGGGTAGCGGGCAATTTTGTGACCACCAACCGGTTAATGACTCTTTAATGTTTTGTATTGACCCTGATCATGTTTTGCCACCCATGGCTGGGCTAGGGTGGAGACAGGCGGAGAAGAAAAACCTATGTAATCAGGAGGCCTACCATGATGACCATATCCGAAATCATGACGGAACATCCCTTTACCCTGGGGCCGGAAAACAGCGTCAAACAGGCGATGGATCTGATGCAGCAGGAGCGGATCCGCCACATTCCCATCGTTGACGAACACCACCATCTGCAGGGGCTGGTCACCCTCACCGATATCCTGGCCACCCGCGAATCCAAGCTGCTGCTGATAAGCCCGGAGCGGGAGGCGGAATTTACCGACAGCGTCCACCTTGACGAGATCATGACCCGCCAGGTTGCGAGCGTGGATCCCCATGCCGGCATCAAGGAGGCAGCGCTCTATCTGCAGCGCCACCGGTATGGCTGTCTGCCGGTACTCAAGGGACGCAAGCTCATCGGCATCGTCACTGAGTCAGACTTCATCTCGGTAGCCATCAATCTGCTGGAATTGATGGAGGAGCAGGAGCCCCCAACCGATTTCTGACACAACAACCTGTAATTTAATTACAGAAAAAGCGTTTTCAGCAGTAAAAAGGAGCAATAATGGTGAAAGTGTTTCATTTTGATTGAAAAATTACACCAATTACTTGCCATGTGATCTCCATCACACTATTATCCCCCTCATGCAATAGTTGCCGAGGGGGAGATGAAGGAGTGTGCACCCATCCTCTTCCTCTCATATGTCTGCAAGTTTGCACACCCCGTAGTTAGTCTTTGCTGTAAAGCATTTGTTTATATAGCCATTCCTTGTTTGATGACCCGGCTTTATCGTTGCGATAGCGCCGGGATTTTTTTATCTGCGCAAAACGCGCAGCCCGCTTGCGCCAGGTCGGGTCGGCTTCTGCTTTCTTATCTCCCCCGCCTCCCCCTCTTGCTGCTTGTGCCGCTCTTCTTTGCTCCCGATACAGCTGACAGTGCGATACCCCAGATCGGGCGATATCCTCATCTTCTTTCGGCAAGCCCTCCCCGCCGCTTTTTACCTGGCATCGGGGAGGTATAAATTAAAATCGGGTCATTCTCGCCAAACCCATAAATTTGATTTATAGCGACCGATTTGGTCCGCAACCCCCTCTTTGACGGCAGCAAGCGGCCTTGCGAGGGGGATGCCCGACGGTTGCTACCAGCGGCACCGACGATAGGCCACCGCGTATAAATCCAATATACCGATTAAAGCGATTCAATTTTGTGGCTTTAATCGATTAGAACATCCTCCTATGATGACTCCATCGAAAGTTAAACGCCTCGTCCGGCACGACTCTGCAAACCCGGACAGGCATATGTACATCACCAAGGAGCAAATCCATGTCTACCTACATCAACACTGAAATCAAGCCGTTCAACGCTACCGCCTACCACAATGGCAAATTCGTTCAGGTGTCTGACGCTGACCTGAAAGGCAAGTGGTCCGTGGTGTTCTTCTACCCGGCTGACTTCACCTTCGTCTGCCCGACCGAGCTGGGCGACCTGGCCGACAACTACGCCGAATTCCAGAAGCTGGGCGTCGAGATCTACGCTGTCTCCACCGACACCCACTTCACCCACAAGGCCTGGCACGACACTTCTGACACCATCCAGAAGATCCAGTACCCGATGATTGGCGACCCCACCGGCACCATCACCCGCAACTTCGGCGTGATGATCGAAGAAGCCGGTCTGGCTGACCGCGGTACCTTCGTCATCGACCCGCAGGGCATCATCCAGATCGTCGAGATCAACGCTGGCGGCATCGGCCGTGACGCACTGGAGCTGCTGCGCAAGGTCAAGGCTGCCCAGTATGTTGCCGCTCACCCGGGTGAAGTGTGCCCGGCCAAGTGGAAAGAAGGCGACGCCACCTTGGCCCCGTCCCTGGATCTGGTAGGCAAAATCTAAGCCTCCCCGCTCTGAAGACCGGCCCGTTCAAGGGCCGGTCTTATTTACGGACCTCAGAAAACGCGCCGGTCTGTTTTATGGACCGCCATTTTCTGTACCCGGTCACAGTGCCGACCCGCAATCACAAGAAGGAATTCGACCATGTTAGATACCAACCTCAAACAACAACTCAACGGTTACTTGCAGTACATCGTCAATCCCATCGAGATCAGCGTGTCCGGCAATGACAGCGACAAATCCGCTGAACTGCTGGCGCTGGCCAGCGAGATCGCCGGGATGTCCCCCAAGATTTCTCTGACCGATGGCACCAATGCCCGCAAGCCTTCCATGAGCGTCGCGCCGCAGGGCCAGGCCCCGCGCGTTCATTTTGCCGGCATCCCCATGGGTCATGAATTTACCTCGCTGGTACTCGCCCTGCTGCAAAGCGGCGGTCACCCCTCCAAGGCCGATGCGGCCGTGCAGGAGCAGATCCGCAATCTCAAGGGCGAGTTCCACTTCGAGACTTATATTTCGCTCTCCTGCCACAACTGCCCGGACGTGGTGCAGGCCCTCAACCTGATGGCCACCCTCAACCCTGGCATCACCCACACCATGATCGATGGCGCCCTGTTCCAGGACGAGGTCAACGAGCGTCAGATCATGGCGGTACCGAACGTCTACCTGAACGGTCAGCCGTTCAGCCAGGGCCGCATTTCGCTGGAAGAGATCGTCGCCAAGCTCGACACCGGCGCCGCCGAGCGCAAAGCTGAGGAGCTGAGCGAAAAAGCACCCTACGACGTGCTGGTCGTCGGTGGTGGCCCGGCTGGCGCCGCCGCAGCCATCTATGCCGCTCGCAAGGGTATTCGCACTGCCATCGTCGCCGAGCGTTTCGGTGGCCAGGTGATGGACACTGTCGGCATCGAAAACTTCATCTCCGTGCCCTATACCGAAGGCCCCAAACTGGCCGCAAGCCTGGAGCAGCACGTCAAGCAGTACGGCGTGGAAGTGATCACCGAGCAGCGCGCCGCCGCCATCCGCAAAGATGGGTATGTGAACGTGGATCTCGCCTCCGGTGCTACCTTGAAGAGCCGCGCCGTGATCCTGGCGACCGGTGCCCGCTGGCGCGACCTGAACGTGCCGGGCGAGCTTGAGTACCGCACCAAGGGCGTGGCCTACTGCCCGCACTGTGACGGCCCCTTCTTCAAGGGCAAGCGGGTTGCGGTGATCGGGGGTGGTAACTCCGGTATCGAGGCCGCCATCGATCTGGCTGGCATTGTCGAACACGTTACCGTGGTGGAGTTCGCCGACACTCTGCGCGCCGACGAGGTATTGCAGAAGAAGGCCCGCTCCATGGCCAACATCGACATCATCATGAGTGCTCGCACCACCGAAGTGATCGGTGACGGCAGCAAGGTGGTGGGCATGGATTACGAAGATCGCACTACCGGCGAGATCAAGCATCTGGCCGTTGCAGGCATCTTCGTCCAGATCGGTCTGGTGCCGAACACCGAGTTCCTCAAGGGGAGCGACGTGGCCCTGACCCGCTTCGGCGAGATCGAAATCGACACCAGGGGCGCTACCTCCCTGCCCGGCGTCTACGCCGCAGGGGACGCTACCACGGTGCCGTTCAAGCAGATCATCATCTCCATGGGCGCCGGAGCGACCGCCGCGCTGGGAGCGTTTGATTACCTCATTCGCAATCCGGCCCCGCAGGCGAGCAAGGCTGACGCAGTCACCGCCTGATAGCCCCGCCAAATGCACAAGCCGACACCCTGCGTGTCGGCTTTTTTGCATCTCTTGCTTCATAAAAAAACCCGCAACAGGTGCGGGCTTTCATCAATCACGACATCTGTATCATTCGAGCAGAAAAACGGCGTCGATATTGTCAGTGACCGTGATCTGCTGCTGTTGATAGCTGTTGGCCGCCATATCCGCTGCAGGCGCGGCCATCGCCTGTGCCTTGAAGTTGCGGCTATAGAGCGGCATCGGGGATGCATTGCGGTACTCAGCGCTATACACCTTGCCCAGCTTCATGCCAAACGCCTTGGCCAGCGACTCGGCCTTGCTCTTGGCATCTTCCACCGCCCCCAGTCGCACCTGCTCCTTGACGGTTTGCGGCGATTTCAGGCCATATTCGATTTGCGATACTGACTCGAGCCCGGCTTTGAGCGCGGTATCCATCAGCTGGCTCAGTTTGTCGAGTTGGTAGAGCTTGACCGCCAGCTGGCGCTGGGCACGGTACCCGAGCAGCTCGGGTTTCTTGTTCTCGGCATATTGATACTCGGGGGAGACCACCAGATTGCCGGCCTCCACATCGGAGCGCTTGATGCCCAGCCCTTCAAGCTGACCAAAAAACGCGGCAACCTTGGTATCGACCAGCTGCTTGGCCTTGAGCCCCTGTTTTTCCTGCGCGGTAACCGACACATTGAGCGTCAGCATATCCGGCTCCACCTTCTGCTCTGCGTAACCACTCACCATCAGATGGGGCGCTTGCGGCACTTCAAGGGCAAACAGGGGGGCACTGACAACCAGAGCCGACAGGGTAAGAAGGGGACGCCACATAGAAAAAAGCCTCAATCAACAAGATTGAGGCCATTATGCCCGCAGCAAAGTGAGATTCATATATCGTGCAGTGGCGGGATCTGATCCAGCACCTGATTGGTCAAATCAAGACTGATGGTGACAACCGGGGCGGACTCATGCTCTCCCCCTGCAGATACTGGTGTGTTGCTGACCTGTGCGACCAGCACCTCGTCATCAAAGTGGAACGAATCCCACGACAGAATATGTCCTTGTGGCTGGGCGTGAACCTCTGTCGGTACACTCTCCTCCATTGCCACAGACCAGGGAATAGTCTCGGAGTGCCCCAGCAGATCCTGCAGCTGCGGGGAGTAGAGACTGGCCAGCGAGTACTCCTGCTGACCCAGATCATGCCCTACGAGGATGACACCATGAGACTCTTCAGCATCCATTGCCGGGGTGTAGGTGATCGATGCCGCGGCAAAATCGACACTGAGCGAGCCAGCTACATCACCGGCGTCGTTCTCGATCTCCACACCATCCAGCTGATCCCCCGCGATCGATGCCTGATAGCCAAACTGGCCTGCGCAGGTAATGGTTCCCTGCCCATCCCAGCTATAACGGATACCATCAATGTCGACCCAGTTGAATGACTGCATGACGCCCCTCTCCTCTACTGCTGCTATCTTATCCATCCCTCAGGGGAAAAAACAGGGGCCAGGCAAGCCCGGCCCCAAGACAAGATTACGGATCAACCTTCAGATTACCCTGATTCAACAGGTCTTCAATGATGGTCTGGTCATTGCGTGTTCCTCCCAGTGTCAGGTCGATGTTGTCAAACTGGATAACGTGGGTCGAACTGCCGCTGCCTGAGCCATCAAGGTCAATCGTGAGGGTGGATTTGCCAGTGCCCGGACCTGTGGTGAAGGTGAGATAAGCATCGAGCGATGTCTTGTTGGCATGCTCGCCGCTGAGCAACTCACTGATATCCAGCACATCGCCGCCAGTTCCGGTGGTGAAGTCCTTGATCACATCGGTGCCACCCACATCACCAGCGCCCCACTTGAAGGTATCGCTGCCCGAGCCGCCGGTCAGCGTATCGCTGCCACTGCCACCAACCAGAATGTCATCACCCACACCACCATTCAGGGTGTCCTTGCCACCATTGCCAAACAGGATGTCGTTACCGCCATTGCCGTTCAGCGTCTCGTCGCCAGAACCGCCAATCAGGATCTCGTCGAGGTAGCCCCCCGTGAGGGTGGTTCCGCTCTGTTCATCGACATAGACCTTGCCGGTATCGGTGGTCGTACTGTTGGTGTAGACGAACGAACCGTCATACGAGCTCGGCGTTGCACTGCCCGAACCGTCATCGAACGAGACAAACCCGGTGTTGTCGGTAACCGTGCCGCCAACGGCATTGGAGACACCACTGATCGCCTGGGTGCCAACAAGTGGCCCGGAGTCATTGGCAAGCAGAGCCCAATCCGGAATGGAGACAGGATCCTGATTGGTGATGACAAAGTCGTCACGCACCACCATGGGGGCAACAGCAGGATTGATGGTTATCGCCAAAGTGCTCGATGCAGTATCACCATCGTAGTCACTCACACTGTAACCAAATACCTGATTGATCCCGCCGGCAGGAATGGTTAACGGCGGGGTATAGGTATACATGCCGTTATCCATGTCCACCTTGAGAACCCCTCCTGCCACGGCAATCGACCACTCGTTGGTAGCAGTATCGAATGTCCCGACAGAGGTTCCTCCGGTAACGCTCACACTGTCGCTCTTCTGGTTGTAGTGATAGGTCACGCCAGCCACCGTAATGGATTCCAGCCAGCCACCATCTGCACCAGCACTCGCGGTCAACCCACCATTAAGCAGTTGCCCGGAAACCGGCTGGGCCACTACCGTACTGACCAAGGTCGATGCCAACTGACTGAAATCAGTCACCATAATCGACGATGTATTGGTTGCCGTTACACCGTTATAGGCGATCGGATCCAGCTGTGACGACGTTGTCCCTGACCCCATTCCCAGAGCAAACGAGTTGATGCTGTTTACTCTGAGAAAATCCGTCCAGTCCTTCTCATTGGCAGTGCTGATCCCGGAACCATCGCCGAAGCTATTGGAGCCGTCGGGGACAGTTGCCGAGTTGCTGACCGTCGAATAGTTGGGAGCCCCATCCGACATGAAGTAGGAGACGTTCTGCGCTCCTGCCAGCTTACCGCCAGCGCCAAAGGCATTGATGGCATCATTGAGCGCATCGTCATAGTTTGTCGAATCGGTCGGTGACAGGCCCAGAATAATTGCTTTAGCCGCATCCACAGTGACCCAGGTACCTGTCGGATTGGCCGCTGCAGTACTGAACGTCACAATGTTAACCATGACATTGCCACTGGCATCGTATCGATCAAGCAGCTCCAGCGCCGACTTCTGCATTACCTCCATCCGGGTCATCCCCTGATAGCCGGATGCATTACCCATACTGCCGGAGATATCGAGGATCAACATCAGGTTGGTATTTTGCACCTGAGTGGCCTGCCCCGAGTTGGTTACTGCATTCGCCGTCGGGGTGTCGTCGTCGACGTTGATGGTCAGGCTGCCATCCACGCTGTCTTTGTCGGCATCGGTAACACGGTAGCTCAGCGTGAAGGTGGCGTCATTCTCGTCATTGCCGTCGGCATGCTTGATCGGCGCATTCTGCGTCACGCTGTAGGCACCCGTGGCGCTGTTCAGCGTCACCGTCAGCACGGTCACGCCAGCCTGTTTGACCAGCAGTGAACCACCAGACCCCGCTTCATAGGTGTAACCGCCCGGTGCACCACTGGTCAGCCACTGGATGCTGCCAGCGCCGTCGGCACCGAAGCTGTGGCCCAGGGTTCCGCTGACATTGACCGCGTTCGGGTCGTCGCCCGTGCCGCCAGCTATGCCGCCCGCAAGGGCATCATCGTCCAGTTGCACTGCTGCGTTAGCGCTGACCGTCGGGGTGTCGTCGTCGACGTTGATGGTCAGGCTGCCATCCACGCTGTCTTTGTCGGCATCGGTAACACGGTAGCTCAGCGTGAAGGTGGCGCTATTCTCGTCATTGCCGTCGGCATGCTTGATCGGCGCATTCTGCGTCACGCTGTAGGCACCCGTGGCGCTGTTCAGCGTCACCGTCAGCACGGTCACGCCAGCCTGTTTGACCAGCAGTGAACCACCAGACCCCGCTTCATAGGTGTAACCGCCCGGTGCACCACTGGTCAGCCACTGGATGCTGCCAGCGCCGTCGGCACCGAAGCTGTGGCCCAGGGTTCCGCTGACATTGACCGCGTTCGGGTCGTCGCCCGTGCCGCCAGCTATGCCGCCCGCAAGGGCATCATCGTCCAGTTGCACTGCTGCGTTAGCGCTGACCGTCGGGGTGTCGTCGTCGACGTTGATGGTCAGGCTGCCATCCACGCTGTCTTTGTCGGCATCGGTAACACGGTAGCTCAGCGTGAAGGTGGCGTTATTCTCGTCATTGCCGTCGGCATGCTTGATCGGCGCATTCTGCGTCACGCTGTAGGCACCCGTGGCGCTGTTCAGCGTCACCGTCAGCACGGTCACGCCAGCCTGTTTGACCAGCAGTGAACCACCAGACCCCGCTTCATAGGTGTAACCGCCCGGTGCACCACTGGTCAGCCACTGGATGCTGCCAGCGCCGTCGGCACCGAAGCTGTGGCCCAGGGTTCCGCTGACATTGATCGCGTTCGGGTCGTCGCCCGTGCCGCCAGCTATGCCGCCCGCCAGGGCATCATCGTCCAGTTGCACTGCTGCGTTAGCGCTGACCGTCGGGGTGTCGTCGTCGACGTTGATGGTCAGGCTGCCATCCACGCTGTCTTTGTCGGCATCGGTAACACGGTAGTTCAGCGTGAAGGTGGCGTTATTCTCGTCATTGCCGTCGGCATGCTTGATCGGCGCATTCTGCGTCACGCTGTAGGCACCCGTGGCGCTGTTCAGCGTCACCGTCAGCACGGTCACGCCAGCCTGTTTGACCAGCAGTGAACCACCAGACCCCGCTTCATAGGTGTAACCGCCCGGTGCACCACTGGTCAGCCACTGGATGCTGCCAGCGCCGTCGGCACCGAAGCTGTGGCCCAGGGTTCCGCTGACATTGATCGCGTTCGGGTCGTCGCCCGTGCCGCCAGCTATGCCGCCCGCAAGGGCATCATCGTCCAGTTGCACTGCTGCGTTAGCGCTGACCGTCGGGGTGTCGTCGTCGACGTTGATGGTCAGGCTGCCATCCACGCTGTCTTTGTCGGCATCGGTAACACGGTAGCTCAGCGTGAAGGTGGCGTTATTCTCGTCATTGCCGTCGGCATGCTTGATCGGCGCATTCTGCGTCACGCTGTAGGCACCCGTGGCGCTGTTCAGCGTCACCGTCAGCACGGTCACGCCAGCCTGTTTGACCAGCAGTGAACCACCAGACCCCGCTTCATAGGTGTAACCGCCCGGTGCACCACTGGTCAGCCACTGGATGCTGCCAGCGCCGTCGGCACCGAAGCTGTGGCCCAGGGTTCCGCTGACATTGACCGCGTTCGGGTCGTCGCCCGTGCCACCAGCTATGCCGCCCGCCAAGGCATCATCGTCCAGTTGCACTACTGCGTTGGCGCTGATACTCGGGCCATCGTCCTTGAAGCTGATGACCTTACCGATATCCAGAACCCCGCTTGCGTGATCTCCATCCTTATCGGTGACGGTCAAAGTCAAATTAACGTGGCCAGAGCCCAAAAAGGTGGCTTCATCGGGATCAGAGGTTGGGTGAACTACAGCCCGCAGCTGATCAAGGGTCACCTTGCCGCTACTGTCGACCGTGAGGCTAAATACCAGCTGGCCAGTTGTGGCCGTGCGACCTTCGAGGATCAAACCATTCATTCTCAGCTGAACTTGCTCACCAGTGGCGGTATCAATCAGACCAGAGTTGGCATTTTGTACATTCAGGCTGTAGCTCTGGGATCCCAGACCATCAGCCCCCGGCTGTACGTTGAACACACCACTAAAGTCAGCTGTTGCATCATGATTGAGGTTGGACTCATCGACCTGCAACTGCACAGCACCGCCCCAAGTAACAGTGGTGCTGACATCGTTGTAGTCGTAATCCGAGTTGAGGGTCATATCCTCCCAGTTCTGGTTGCCTGCGCTACCGGTATCCTGCAAATGTGAACCGCCAGGGTTGAGGCTCGCATCGCTGAACACGATGTTGGCACCATCGGCCCCACTCAACGCAGTGCTGCCAACGAATGCCTGCCACTTGCCATTAATAAACTGGAATGTGACAGCGGCACCATCTACAAGACCGGGATTGGCTCCTCCATTGGGGATAACAAAGAATCCGGTATGAGCAGGATCCAGCGAACTGATATCTGTCTGGCTTCCCACACTCTGACTGTGCACATTTGCCCAGATGACTTTGCCGGACAACGGAGTGCCATCATCACCTTTGACGTAGTAGCCATAGCTATTTGAATAACCGGCGTTGCTACCCAGGAAGGTGACTGAGGAAGTCAGGGACAGCTCACCCACCTGGATTGTCGGTGTATCATCGTTAATGGTGACGGCAAGTACGCCACTGGCACTGTCCCCATCGCCATCTGTCACCTTGTAGCCCACATTGAGGGTGAGATTATCTTCGGTATCAGTCCCTGTGTGCATCAAGGGCTGCAGAAGTTTCACCGAGTAGGCACCAGTGCTCGGGTCGGTAATGGTGACCGTCATCAAGAGACCGCGAGTGGAACTGATAGACAAGGTTCCACTTTGGGCATCCCACGTTGAGGTCACACTTTCACTTCCCAACGCAGTAGGCCCGGAGAGTTCAAGCGATTTGAGGCCATCAGCCCCAGCCTGATAAACCAGATTGCCCGTGACGCTGGTATTGGCCCCTGCAACATCACCAGAACCACCATTGATCCCGCCAACAAGGCCTTCATCGTCAAGAACCAAGGCAGCCTGAACATTGCTTGCTTTGGGGCCGTCATCCTCGAAGCGGAACACACCGTTGGTGCCAAGGTTCACAGACGCGCTGGCGCTATCGCCATCGGCATCGGTCACGGTCTGCACCAACGTCAGCACGCCCTGCCCCACGGTCAGCGCCACGCTGTCATCTGCATTGCTGGTATCGCCATGCCAAACGTTGTCCAGCAGGGCCAGCGTCACTTCTCCGGTGGTCGGGTTGATGGTCAGGGTGAAGTAGCTCACTGCACCGGCGCTGCCGGTGATGACGTTGCCCACCTGATTGAGCACGATGGCCGCACCCTGCCCGTTCGCAGCCAGCGGGTCGACCGCATACAGGCCGCTCGCCACGTTGCTGCCGCTCAGCGCCAGGCTGTAGCCGATGCTGCCCGCCCCGTCGGCACCGAAGGCCGGCGCGAACTGGGCCTGTACGTCGGCCGCACTCAGGCTGGCATTGGCCACCCCGTCACCGCCAACGCCGCCCAGACTGGCCAGGCTTTCATCCACGGTTGCACCCAGACGCGGGGCTTCTTCTGCCAGCCCGGCACGCGGGCCGTCATCCTCGAAGCGGAACACACCGTTGGTGCCAAGGTCCACAGACGCGCTGGCGCTATCGCCATCGGCATCGGTCACGGTCTGCACCAACGTCAGCACGCCCTGCCCCACGGTCAGCGCCACGCTGTCATCTGCATTGCTGGTATCGCCATGCCAAACGTTGTCCAGCAGGGCCAGCGTCACTTCTCCGGTGGTCGGGTTGATGGTCAGGGTGAAGTAGCTCACTGCACCGGCGCTGCCGGTGATGACGTTGCCCACCTGATTGAGCACGATGGCCGCACCCTGCCCGTTCGCAGCCAGCGGGTCGACCGCATACAGGCCGCTCGCCACGTTGCTGCCGCTCAGCGCCAGGCTGTAGCCGATGCTGCCCGCCCCGTCGGCACCGAAGGCCGGCGCGAACTGGGCCTGTACGTCGGCCGCACTCAGGCTGGCATTGGCCACCCCGTCACCGCCAACGCCGCCCAGACTGGCCAGGCTTTCATCCACGGTTGCACCCAGACGCGGGGCTTCTTCTGCCAGCCCGGCACGCGGGCCGTCATCCTCGAAGCGGAACACACCGTTGGTGCCAAGGTCCACAGACGCGCTGGCGCTATCGCCATCGGCATCGGTCACGGTCTGCACCAACGTCAGCACGCCCTTGCCCACACTCAGCGCCACGCTGTCATCTGCACTGGTGGTATCGCCATGCCAAACGTTGTCCAGCAGAGCCAAGGTCACTTCCCCGGTGGTCGGGTTGATGGTCAGGGTGAAGTAGCTCACTGCACCGACACTGCCGGTGATGACGTTGCCCACCTGATTGAGCACGATGGCCGCACCCTGCCCGTTCGCAGCCAGCGGGTCGACCGCATACAGGCCGCTCGCCACGTTGCTGCCGCTCAGCGCCAGGCTGTAGCCGATGCTGCCCGCCCCGTCGGCACCGAAGGCCGGCGCGAACTGGGCCTGTACGTCGGCCGCACTCAGGCTGGCATTGGCCACCCCGTCACCGCCAACGCCGCCCAGACTGGCAAGGCTTTCATCCACGGTTGCACCCAGACGCGGGGCTTCTTCTGCCAGCCCGGCACGCGGGCCGTCATCCTCGAAGCGGAACACACCGTTGGTGCCAAGGTCCACAGACGCGCTGGCGCTATCGCCATCGGCATCGGTCACGGTCTGCACCAACGTCAGCACGCCCTTGCCCACACTCAGCGCCACGCTGTCATCTGCATTGCTGGTATCGCCATGCCAAACGTTGTCCAGCAGAGCCAAGGTCACTTCCCCGGTGGTCGGGTTGATGGTCAGGGTGAAGTAGCTCACTGCACCGACACTGCCGGTGATGACGTTGCCCACCTGATTGAGCACGATGGCCGCACCCTGCCCGTTCGCAGCCAGCGGGTCGACCGCATACAGGCCGCTCGCCACGTTGCTGCCGCTCAGCGCCAGGCTGTAGCCGATGCTGCCCGCCCCGTCGGCACCGAAGGCCGGCGCGAACTGGGCCTGTACGTCGGCCGCACTCAGGCTGGCATTGGCCACCCCGTCACCGCCAACGCCGCCCAGACTGGCAAGGCTTTCATCCACGGTTGCACCCAGACGCGGGGCTTCTTCTGCCAGCCCGGCACGCGGGCCGTCATCCTCGAAGCGGAACACACCGTTGGTGCCAAGGTTCACAGACGCGCTGGCGCTATCGCCATCGGCATCGGTCACGGTCTGCACCAACGTCAGCACGCCCTGCCCCACGGTCAGCGCCACGCTGTCATCTGCATTGCTGGTATCGCCATGCCAAACGTTGTCCAGCAGAGCCAAGGTCACTTCCCCGGTGGTCGGGTTGATGGTCAGGGTGAAGTAGCTCACTGCACCGGCGCTGCCGGTGATGACGTTGCCCACCTGATTGAGCACGATGGCCGCACCCTGCCCGTTCGCAGCCAGCGGGTCGACCGCATACAGGCCGCTCGCCACGTTGCTGCCGCTCAGCGCCAGGCTGTAGCCGATGCTGCCCGCCCCGTCGGCACCGAAGGCCGGCGCGAACTGGGCCTGTACGTCGGCCGCACTCAGGCTGGCATTGGCCACCCCGTCACCGCCAACGCCGCCCAGACTGGCAAGGCTTTCATCCACGGTTGCACCCAGACGCGGGGCTTCTTCTGCCAGCCCGGCACGCGGGCCGTCATCCTCGAAGCGGAACACACCGTTGGTGCCAAGGTCCACAGACGCGCTGGCGCTATCGCCATCGGCATCGGTCACGGTCTGCACCAACGTCAGCACGCCCTGCCCCACGGTCAGCGCCACGCTGTCATCTGCATTGCTGGTATCGCCATGCCAAACGTTGTCCAGCAGAGCCAAGGTCACTTCCCCGGTGGTCGGGTTGATGGTCAGGGTGAAGTAGTCCACCCCGCCGGCGCTGCCGGTGATGACGTTGCCCACCTGATTGAGCACGATGGCCGCACCCTGCCCGTTCGCAGCCAGCGGGTCGACCGCATACAGGCCGCTCGCCACGTTGCTGCCGCTCAGCGCCAGGCTGTAGCCGATGCTGCCCGCCCCGTCGGCACCGAAGGCCGGCGCGAACTGGGCCTGTACGTCGGCCGCACTCAGGCTGGCATTGGCCACCCCGTCACCGCCAACGCCGCCCAGACTGGCCAGGCTTTCATCCACGGTTGCACCCAGACGCGGGGCTTCTTCTGCCAGCCCGGCACGCGGGCCGTCATCCTCGAAGCGGAACACACCGTTGGTGCCAAGGTCCACAGACGCGCTGGCGCTATCGCCATCGGCATCGGTCACGGTCTGCACCAACGTCAGCACGCCCTTGCCCACACTCAGCGCCACGCTGTCATCTGCACTGGTGGTATCGCCATGCCAAACGTTGTCCAGCAGGGCCAGCGTCACTTCCCCGGTGGTCGGGTTGATGGTCAGGGTGAAGTAGTCCACCCCGCCGGCGCTGCCGGTGATGACGTTGCCCACCTGATTGAGCACGATGGCCGCACCCTGCCCGTTCGCAGCCAGCGGGTCGACCGCATACAGGCCGCTCGCCACGTTGCTGCCGCTCAGCGCCAGGCTGTAGCCGATGCTGCCCGCCCCGTCGGCACCGAAGGCCGGCGCGAACTGGGCCTGTACGTCGGCCGCACTCAGGCTGGCATTGGCCACCCCGTCACCGCCAACGCCGCCCAGACTGGCAAGGCTTTCATCCACGGTTGCACCCAGACGCGGGGCTTCTTCTGCCAGCCCGGCACGCGGGCCGTCATCCTCGAAGCGGAACACACCGTTGGTGCCAAGGTTCACAGACGCGCTGGCGCTATCGCCATCGGCATCGGTCACGGTCTGCACCAACGTCAGCACGCCCTGCCCCACGGTCAGCGCCACGCTGTCATCTGCATTGCTGGTATCGCCATGCCAAACGTTGTCCAGCAGAGCCAAGGTCACTTCCCCGGTGGTCGGGTTGATGGTCAGGGTGAAGTAGCTCACTGCACCGGCGCTGCCGGTGATGACGTTGCCCACCTGATTGAGCACGATGGCCGCACCCTGCCCGTTCGCAGCCAGCGGGTCGACCGCATACAGGCCGCTCGCCACGTTGCTGCCGCTCAGCGCCAGGCTGTAGCCGATGCTGCCCGCCCCGTCGGCACCGAAGGCCGGCGCGAACTGGGCCTGTACGTCGGCCGCACTCAGGCTGGCATTGGCCACCCCGTCACCGCCAACGCCGCCCAGACTGGCCAGGCTTTCATCCACGGTTGCACCCAGACGCGGGGCTTCTTCTGCCAGCCCGGCACGCGGGCCGTCATCCTCGAAGCGGAACACACCGTTGGTGCCAAGGTTCACAGACGCGCTGGCGCTATCGCCATCGGCATCGGTCACGGTCTGCACCAACGTCAGCACGCCCTGCCCCACGGTCAGCGCCACGCTGTCATCTGCATTGCTGGTATCGCCATGCCAAACGTTGTCCAGCAGAGCCAAGGTCACTTCCCCGGTGGTCGGGTTGATGGTCAGGGTGAAGTAGCTCACTGCACCGGCGCTGCCGGTGATGACGTTGCCCACCTGATTGAGCACGATGGCCGCACCCTGCCCGTTCGCAGCCAGCGGGTCGACCGCATACAGGCCGCTCGCCACGTTGCTGCCGCTCAGCGCCAGGCTGTAGCCGATGCTGCCCGCCCCGTCGGCACCGAAGGCCGGCGCGAACTGGGCCTGTACGTCGGCCGCACTCAGGCTGGCATTGGCCACCCCGTCACCGCCAACGCCGCCCAGACTGGCCAGGCTTTCATCCACGGTTGCACCCAGACGCGGGGCTTCTTCTGCCAGCCCGGCACGCGGGCCGTCATCCTCGAAGCGGAACACACCGTTGGTGCCAAGGTTCACAGACGCGCTGGCGCTATCGCCATCGGCATCGGTCACGGTCTGCACCAACGTCAGCACGCCCTGCCCCACGGTCAGCGCCACGCTGTCATCTGCATTGCTGGTATCGCCATGCCAAACGTTGTCCAGCAGAGCCAAGGTCACTTCCCCGGTGGTCGGGTTGATGGTCAGGGTGAAGTAGTCCACCCCGCCGGCGCTGCCGGTGATGACGTTGCCCACCTGATTGAGCACGATGGCCGCACCCTGCCCGTTCGCAGCCAGCGGGTCGACCGCATACAGGCCGCTCGCCACGTTGCTGCCGCTCAGCGCCAGGCTGTAGCCGATGCTGCCCGCCCCGTCGGCACCGAAGGCCGGCGCGAACTGGGCCTGTACGTCGGCCGCACTCAGGCTGGCATTGACCACCCCGTCACCGCCAACGCCGCCCAGACTGGCCAGGCTTTCATCCACGGTTGCACCCAGACGCGGGGCTTCTTCTGCCAGCCCGGCACGCGGGCCGTCATCGTCAAAGTTGAATACCGAACGCTCGCCATCTACCAGACTAATTGTGGCGCTGTCTGTGACGCTATCCCCATCGCCATCCACCCGGGTTACGCTGTATTGCAAACCCAGAGAGTTCTGGCCGCTCAACAACAGTGAGAGCGACTCATCAAACAGGCCGATGTTACCATGAGACAGTGCCTCAAACTGGGTGGTCTGTAGCTGGGCAACGCCATCCACGGTCACGATCTTGATGCTGAACACCACATCACCGTCACCGTCCACCCCTTGCAGCTCGGTCGCGCTCACGGCATTGAGAGTAATCGCACCGCCATCGGTCGCCGACAGGTTGGTCTCGACACCCTCGCTGCCCACGCCCACAAAACTGAAGCTACCTGTCGTACTGCCTGCGCCATCAGCACCATAGCTGCCACTGCTGGTAAAGAGCGACAAAAGACCACCAGCGATCGCAGTGGTGGCCTGTGCCAGTGCCCCGCTCACATCGTCACTGACGTAACCATCATCCACATCGCTACTGTTATAGGTGTCTCCCTTGCCAACAGTCTCGTCCAGGCTCACCGACAAGCCGCCAAAGTCAGCCTCTTCCGCCACGCCCACACTCTGGTTTGGAACATCATCCAGCACTGTAATATCCAGAGTGGCGCTGGTCGTATCTCCATCATCGTCCGTCAGTGTCACTACGAGGTTTTCACCCAACTGAGTGTTGTTGGCCGGTTGTTGATGAGCTTCGTTATCAAGAAGGGTATAGCTGTAGGTCACTGAGCCATTCCCCGTAACCGGGTCGTAGGTGATGGCCGTAATTTGCAATGTGTTACCCAAAGGGGTATCAACCGACTGCGGCAAGGTCACGACTGCACCATTACTGATCAGCTGAAGTCCCCCCACACTCAGTAGCTGAACCCCATCAGGAGCATTGAAGGTAAATGTGCCGCTTTGAGTCAATTTAGCGGCATCTGGTGCAGAGCCATCTGCCAGATTGGCATCACTCACCTGCACTTCCCCACCTTCAACTGCCAACCCTTGCAGATTTACCCCTTCATCGACCGGAGTAATAGTAATAACAAGAGTTGACGATACGGTGTCCTGCCCATCGGTTACTTGATAAGTGACAGCAGGAACAGCCCCGTCATAGTTGGTTGCCGGTGTAAATGTGTAACTACCATCTGCATTGATGATCAGGGTTCCAACACCGGTAATTGTTGCAGCAACACCAGCCGTAACCCCGATATTAATCCCCCAGTCATAAGAGACGATCGTGGCGGTAGCCGGCCCGTCAGGGTTGGTACTGTTATCCAGAAGATTGCCGCTGATAGGCGAATCCTCCTGGGTAGTCACTGTTTCATCCAGATCTGCCAGTACATTTACCAACAGCGGGTCTGCAGCCTGAGCTTGATCGAGCACAGGTGTCGTATCGTAGGTTGTATCAAAACCGGCAGCAGCTATTGTGGCGTCTCCGACACGGTCGATAGTGACAAAGCCACCATTACCACTCGTTCCCGCGACCCCACCAATCCCACCACCGCCACCACCGGCTGCAGGAGCACCACCTGCGGCTGACGCTTCAAAGTTTTGAGTCGGGTCAACACCTTGCAAGATTGATTTTTGCAAAGCCGCTATATCGGAAGGCGCTCCATCACCATTGGCATTTGTACCACCCTGCGGCTGATCGGGTTGAGCCTCATCGGCACCGGTTGGCTGGTTCTTTGCAGGGGAATCATCGTAGGGCGAAAGGGCCAACTTGGCATCATCGGCGATGACCAATTTGGCACCGGGTTGTAAAATCTCGCCTTTTTGCAAAGGACGCTGAGTTCCATCAGCCAGCACTATCTCTACGTTGCCTTCAACACCCGATACAACGACGGTTTTATCGATGACTTGAGTACGCATATCCATTGCTCCAAGGTGGCGGATCTCGCTGGATACACCTTAGAAGCACTTGCCAACTCTAACCGTTGCAAAAAATAAACATATTGGCGGGACAGGGATGTTCAAGAATGAACCAAATCGAATGAAGCTGTTTTTTCCTTTAATATCAAAACACTAGAAAAAGACCTTATTGAGGCCTTATTCACTTTTTCATTCACTAATGACAAATTGATTTTATGAACAATATAAAAAGCGGCCCTGAAGGCCGCTTTGATTCAGAAAACATCGTTTCAGGATAGGGGGAATGCCGGGTGGACAAATCCCTGGTATCCATCGATATGCAATTTGGAGAGTAGCTCCACTTGCTGCTGGTCTTCCACCCGCGTGGCAATGGTCAGAACACCGGCATTGTGAGCTGCACGACAAACAGCGGCAAGGAAGGAGGTATCTGCCCCCGGCTCCATCACCTGGCTGGTATAGCCATGATCCACCTTCACATAAGCAGGGGCCAACTCTTCCAGATAACCGAGAGACTGGAAGTGGCGACCATAATGATCCACACCCCATTCGAAACCAAGCTGACGCAATACCTGAACCAATGCCGTCACTTGCTCCCGATGTTTCACAATCGCCGCCTCCGGAATTTCAAACAGCAGACGCCCCTGCAGATTTACATGCTCCGAGAGGAATTCTGGCAACCACGCCAGGAAATCATCAGAGCAAAGTGAACCAGCGGTAATATTGATAGCCAGTGTCAACTCGGCATCTTGTTGCAACAAGCCGGTACTCGACTCCAAGATAGCCTGGTCAAATTCACTCCCCAGTTTGAACTGTTCAATAGCAGGCAAGAATTGTCCTGCAAAGTAATCCGTTCCGTCGCGCGAAATAGAGGCAAACAACTCGGCATGCATGCGCGAACCATTATCAAAGCGGCAGGCGGGTTGTGCCTTGAAGCGCCATAGATGACGGTTAATCGCATCTTGTACCAAGTCGCGCCATGCCAGACGCCCCATCATGCCCTGGCTATCTCCACCTTCAATAACAACAGCCCCACGACGCTCATTACGGGCTTTACCAAGTGCATTATCTGCCTTGGTCAACAGAGCTGAGAGATCATCGTTGCCATCACGACCCGCAATACCGATAACAGAGAGCGGATTGCCCTCCTCCATCGGATTAACCACCAGGTCTGCAATACGGGAGTTAATAATCTCGGCCAGCTCTTTGAGCTGCTCAAAATCATCAGTCGGGCATAACAGTGCATACTCGGTTGCCGAAATGCGTGCAACAGCGGCTCCATCCCATCCCTTAAGCTGCTCGCGCAACACTTGGGCGATGGACTTGACCATGTTGTCACGAGCCGCGAAACCTTCATCACGGTAGATATCTTCCAGCATATCCACCGCAACCAGCATAACCCCGCCTTGACCAGCTTCAGCAATCCAGGCATTTACCTGGCCAACAAAATAGGCTCGATTACCCAAACCGGACACCGCATCCACATAGACGCGCTCACGCAGTTTTTCTGCCTCTTCAGCCTGTTCTTTGAACTGCACAGCCAGCTTGCCGGAGAGAATATTGATGGCCTGAACAACTTGCTTCAGCTCATGAGTCCGAGGTTCGGGGATGGTATGACCAAAATGGTGCAACTCAATCTCGACGGCCTGGTCACAAATCTGTTTGAGCGGCTTTAACAGGAAATTCAGCGCTCGCATCAACAAAATAGTAGTAATCAGAAAGCCAATCACAAACCAGGTTGCCAATTCGCTCATGCCCACCCACAGCTCATGATAAGCCTGGCCCGGATGACCGACCACTTTCAATTTGCCAAGCTGTAGCCAACCAGATGTCAGAATCGACTCGTTGGAGACTTCGGGAAATAATCCCAATTTAATAAACCAGTCCGGTACGCCCTGAATACGGCTACTGTTCTCCTCTTCAATCACATCTTTCGAGGCAAGCAGATCAAGCCGCACAATACGATAATAACCACCGTCAAATATCGCCTTGATCACCGACTCGGCACCGACTTTGTCTCCGTTTTCCAGATAGGGAGTCAGAGCCAGCCCCAGTGACGTCGCGGTGTTTATCACCGTTGTTTCCTGCTGTTGTGCAAGATAGGAGCGTGTCGAATTGAATTGCACCCAATAGGTGGCTGCAAACAACAATCCAAACAACAGCAACATGGTGGCCAATAACTGTCTGTAGAGCGTCATAGGTTAATCATCCAAATTCACCACAGGCCGAGCCAATCGCCCTGATGTCATGCGATTGCGTAAATCATTCCATAACCCCAAGCGGGATGAATCACCAGCCAGTTCCCCTTGGCCTCGCGCTTTCATCAACCACAAGTGACTACCGTTAAAACTGAAAACAGGCACAAGGTCATGCCGCTGGGTAGCAGGACGAATTGAGCCTATTAAATTGTCCAATATAACCGGAACTGACGATGGTGTTTCATAATAGGCTACGACCATATGAAACTGGTTATAGTCGAGTGCCTTGACGTATACCATGCGCATTTTCTCATCCGGAATACCGAGTTCAAGCAAGGTGGAATACTTGGCAATACTGAAATCTTCGCAATCACCACCGGAAGCCCCCAAAAACTCCAATGGGGTCGCCCAATAATCTTTTTTACGCCACAACTTTATATCGTCAATAAAACGCATCTGATTAAAGAACTGATTCACCTTTTCCAGCTTCTGGCGTTCAGTTAATCCAGCATCCTTGTTTTGCTGCACCAGTGTGCGCCAAGTGGTGACTCTCTTCCCTGCCCGAATGCCGTAGGTCTGCTCAGCTCGCTTGATCAACTGCATATCTTCCTGAGTCAACGGTTGGCTGGCTGAGAGCAATAAAGAGAGAGGGAGCAGGAATAGCCACAGAGCAGCACGCACCATTCGCATCAAGCTGCGACTAGCGCCAAACCGGGCATGAGAAATACCAACAGATGACAACCAGAAAGTCACATCATTTTCCTGCCGCATCGTTGGTTAAACACTCCTACACAAATCACCCGGTTTGAGCCAGACAGGATGGCATGATCGGTACCGCCATCCTGTCTGCAATTGCCCTAACCAAGAAAGGGCAACTGAATGCCAACTTACTGCTTGGCCTGCCACTCGGTAGGCTGTTTGAAGTTGAACGCATTAAGCAGGCTACCCGTCGCATTCAAAATGCGGTAGTCGGCCAGCAATGAGTCGTACTCTGCTGTGATATAGCTGCGGCGCGCTTCAAACAGTTCGTTCTCGGTGTTCAATACGTCCAGCAAGGTTCGCTGTCCCAAACCAAATTGCTTCTTGTATGCCTGAACAGTGTCATAGCTGGCATCTACGTGCTCTTTCAAGAAGGTTTTCTGTTTGGCCAGTGACTCTTTGGCGTTCCACGCAAGACGAGTTCCCTCTTCAACTTGACGGAAAGCATTCATATGAATGTCTTTTGCCTGAGAGTACAGCGCAGATGTCGCATTGCTTTGTGCCACATCGGAACCACCACGGAACAGGTTGTAGCGCATCCGCACCATCGCGGTCAGATCGTCGTTACGGCCTTTAACAGCATTGATATCTTCGTTCCAGTTCTGATCGACCTCAAAAGTCACATCAGGATAGAAACCTGACTTGGCACCTTCATGTTGGTATTTGGCGGCTTCAATATCCTGCAAAGAGGAGAGCAGAGTGGGGTGAACCTCGGTGGCTGTCTTCAAAGCACTCTCGAGTGACGGCGGAAGCAACTCTGTATTCGGTGTCGGTTGAACCAAGTCTTTTGGCACTTCATTGACGACTCGAATAAATTCACTTTCCGCATCACGATAATTGTTTTCTGCCGCAGCCTGGTTGGAATAGGCTCGAGCCACACGTCCATCGATCTGGGTCTGGTCAGCAGTAGAACCAAGGCCGGAGTCAGTACGCTTGCGGATATCGCTGCGGATCTGCTCGTGGGTCTCGAGGTTTTGCTTGGAGAGTTCCAGGATCTCCTGCTGGCGCAGCATATTGAGGTAAACCTCAGCCACACGCAGAGCCGTATTTTCAGCTTCGGAGATCATCGCCAGACGCTGGGCATTGGCCTCTGCCTCGGTTCTGGAAACGTTGTTGCTGACATTGAAACCGTCAAACAACATCTGACGCAGACTGATCCCCGCCTCTTTACGAGTCATGGAGTCATCAATCGTTGTCGAGTTGGAGCCAGCAGCCCGAGTTGTCGGGCTATCAACCTTTTCGTAGCCCACACCACCGCGCAAATCGATGGTGGGATAATAACCCCCTTTGGCGCCATCATGCTGATAAAGACGAGCCTGATAAAGATCAAATGCCTCTTTGATCTTGGGATGAGTCGCAAGTGCCTGCCCTACCGACTCTTCCAGAGTCTGGGCCTGCACCAATGCCGGTAACATAGTTACGCCACTGACCAGCATGGCAACAATCGTTTTTTTCATGTTATCTCCAGTCATGTCTTGTTTTTAGATTGTTGGCTTATCGTTCTCTCAGTGCCGACTGTTTTGCCCGTAATATCGGCTTAAGCAAATAGTCTAGGACACTTTTTTTACCAGTAATTATATCTGCACTGGCTAACATACCGGGGATGATGGGAAGTGCATTAAGCTCATCGCCCAAGTAACTTTTCTCGGTGCGCACCCGAACCAGATAGAAGGAGTTGCCATCTTCATCCTGGATCGAGTCCGCGCTTATCTGTTCAACCTTACCATGCAAGCCTCCATAGATGGTGAAGTCGTAGGCTGTGATCTTGACCACTGCATCAAGCCCTGGCCGCAAGAACGCTATATCTTTCGGAGATACTTTTGCCTCCACCAGCAGGGTATCTTCCAGCGGAACTATCTCCATCAAATCCATACCGGGCTGAACAACACCGCCCAGAGTGTTGACCTTGAGCTTCTTGATGGTGCCTTTGAGCGGAGCAATGACACTGGTACGATCAACCCGATCTCGCAACCCAACCTGCCCTTCCGACAACTGCCCCAGTCTGCCTTGTTTTTCATTCAACTCGGTCTGCGAATCAGCCCTGAACTTAAGTGCAATGTCGTTGCGCTTGGAGATGGTCTCACGCAATACCGCATTCAACTTGGGGATCAGCAGATGGTTGCTCTCAAGCTCCCCCTGCATTTCGTTGACCTGCCGCTCCAATTTGATCAGCTCAACCTGTGGCACAATACCCTCTTTCGCCAGCGGACGGCTGATATTGAGCTCTTGTCTTGCAAGTTCCACGCTGCGATTGACGGTGCGGATTTTGGCGTTGAGCTCAATCAACTCCTGCTCATTCTGCTCAATCTGCTGGCCTAGAATATAGAGCTGGTTCTTCAGGTTATTGAGACGATCCTTCTGGACTGAGCGTTCACGGTTGGCATATTCGGCAAAGACAGTTTCATAACCATCCGGAAACTCAATGGGTGCTTCGCCCACCACAACCTGTTCACGCCATCCCAGATTCGGCTCGTTTTTCACCTCGACGCTAGCCATTTCTGCATGTAGCCGAGCAATGTCCCCTTTCAGCGTCACCAGCTCCTGCTCACGCTCGCGAAAATCGGAACGAAAACGGGTGTCATCAATACGTAGCAGTGGTTGGCCTTTTTCGACGATGTCGCCTTCTTTGACGAAGATCTCCTTGACGATCCCCCCTTCCAGGTTCTGGATCACCTGCAACTGGCGAGAAGGGATGACTTTGCCCTGCCCAACAGTCACTTCATCCAACTGCGCCCAAGCAGCCCACACAATCGCGCTCATAAAGAAGAAGAAGCAGCACCAAAGCAGAATGCGCGCCCGGGTCGGTGTCGTCAGCAAAACGGCTGCGGCACCATCATCGACAAAGGCAAGATGCTCGGGGGCTGGCAACACTTCATCGGAAGGGCGCTTTTTTAATCCCTTGAACCAGCCTAACAACTTAGCCATGGGATACCTCCTGCAGCCGTACCTTGCCCTCTTTGAGCTGTTGCAACACCGCCTCTTTCGGGCCATCAGCCACGATTTGCCCCTGCTCGATCACTATCACTCGGGATGCGACATCAAGCATGGAGGTTTTGTGGGTGATGAGAATCAAGGTCGTTTCCGGACCCAGTCTGGCCAACTCCTGTTTCACCAGCATTTCAGACTGGTTGTCCATATTGGAGGTCGGTTCATCCATCACCAGAATGGGCGGATCATTAAGTAGAGCTCGGGCCAACAGGATGGCCTGACGCTGGCCACCCGAAAGCTGGCGCCCACCTTCACCGATCTGCCGATCCAGACCATTGGGATCCCGGTTGGTAAAGTTGGTCACACCGGCCCGTTTGGCTGCGCGCAATACCCGCACATCGTCCACCAGCGGATTACCCAGCATGATGTTGTCACGCACCGAACCAAAAAAGAGCACGACATCCTGCGGCACACAGCCAATATTGCGGCGGATCACCGAGGGGGGCAGCTGATCGAGTTCAAAACCATCGATTCTGACCGAGCCATCAGTCGGACGATAGAGGCCCATCAAGAGCTTCTCGAGGGTAGTTTTACCCGCACCGATCCGGCCGATAATCGCCACCTTCTCACCCGGCTGGATGCGCAAATTGATATTATGCAGGGTGCTGGTCTCCATCCCCGGATATTTGAAGGAGACATTCTCGAACTCAATCCGGCCGGAGATAACCGGATGATGGATATATTGTTTCCCCTCCTCCTGTTCACCCGGCGTTACCATGATCTTTTCCAGAATATCCAGCGCAGACTTAGCCTGGTTATAGCGGGTCGAGAGTACAGAGAGCTGCACCATGGGCGCGATGGCACGGCTGGATAGCATCACGGCCGCGATCATCCCTCCCATGGTCACATTGCCCTCGGATATCTGATAAACCCCGACAATCACCAACCCGACTGTCACCACCTGCTGGATATAGCTCGCCAGTGACGACATGGAGTTAGTGATGCGACGAGTCTGTACGCCCCAGGTAGAGATATGAGATACCGCCTGCTCCCAGCGATGCTGGAACATGCTTTCGGCACCAAAAATCTTCACAGTCTCAAGGCCCGAAATACTTTCGATCAGGTTGGCGTTTTTCTGGGAAGCCAGCCGCGATCCCTCTTCAATCGACTTTTTGAGCGGCTCCTGAATATAGAAGCTGTAAGCGATCAAAATCAGCATGGCAACAATGGGCACCACCACCATGGCACCGGCAAAGATCCAGATAATAAAGAGGAAGAAGATGGCGAAGGGGAGATCAATCAGCGTTGAAACAGTTGCTGAGGTAAAAAATTCCCGTACCGACTCAAACTCCTGCAAATGTTTGGCAAAAGCACCGGTCGAAGCGGGGCGAGACTCCATCCGCATGCCCATCACCTTGGCAAAAATCTTCGCAGAGAGCAGAACATCCGACTTCTTGCCGGCAATATCGATGAAGTAACTACGCAGCTGCCGCATCACATAGTCGAAGGTAAAGACCACCATGGCACCCACTGCCAGCACCCAGAGCGAGTCAAACGCCAGATTGGGTACAATCTTGTCATAGACGTTCATGGTGAAGAGCGGGCTGGCTATTGCGAACAGGTTAATCAGAATGGACGCGATCAATACATCACGATAGATTCCGCGGGATTCAAACAATGTACTCCAGAACCAGTGACCGTCACGGGTTTCCAGCACCTTGGGCGAACGTTCATCAAACTTGAACTGTTTCTTCACATAGAAGAGGCGCCCGATATATTCGTCTCCCAGCTGGGCGACCGCAACCCACTGGGTCGCATCCCCAGCCTGCGGAAAAATCACTTTTCCCTGGCTTCGATCTTCATTCCATTCCAGCAAAATGCAGGCGCCGCCATTGCGCATCTGCAGCACGCAGGGCAGCAGCAGTGGGGAGATCTCATCAAGCGGTTGAATGACTTCACGGGCAGACAATCCTCCCCGCTCGGCAGCACGACCAAAAAGCGACGTGGTCAGACGCCCCGATACCAAGGGTAAACCGGTCGTCAGGGCATCCTGACTGTTGGGCACGCCGTAAAAGCGGGTCAGAAAGACCAGACACTCCAATAACTCATCAATACGACTTGTTTCTGCTTGCATAGCATCCTGTCACTGCATGAATGAGGTCGAGATAACCCCGCTGCCACCAGAACCTGTTCTTGCCAATCCAGATCAAGAACAACTGCCGCCACTGGCAATACCGCGGAGGGGAACGGCGCATCCGGGGTCGTTAACCCGGTTCGTTCTAAACAGCGGCATGGCTCATTATCGATAAAAGAGCGAGTGAAATACTCTGCTGACGTTTAGCTCATCATTAAATGTGGCTGAACGTAATTGATAGCGATATCTATTATGGTGCATCACTATATCAATCCGTACGCACCAAGACTATAGCTAAATCTATGAAGCTTTTTATATAAGCCTATGTTTTATGGGAAAATAGTAACTCTCCGCTCAACTACAGCTCAGAAAGCATAAAGGGTTTTCCCAGTGCGTACCCTTGTGGCCCCTGGCTTGCGAGGGCCTTGGCGATCTCGCTCATGGCCGTCCAGCGATTTTCACACCAGACCGGAGCCAGCAGAGTCGGACGACGAGCTGAGGCAGAAATGCGGTGATATACCACCTCGGGGGGGGTGTGCTGGATCATGGCGACAGCCGCTTCCACATACTGCTCCAGCGTCAATACCTCAAGCCGACCCGCCTGCCATGCCTTGCCAAGGGTACTGCCCTCGACCACATGAAGCGGATGGAGCTTGATCCCCTCAACTCCGGTTTCCACGATGCGATGCAGGGTATCGAGGCTATCCATCGGCACCTCGCCCGGCAGACCGACGATCAGATGGGCACACACCTTGATACCGCGCTGATGGGCCCGCGTCACTGCATCCACATAGGCAGCATAACCGTGACCCCGGTTGATCCGTTGCAGGGTCTTGTCGTTGGCGCTTTGCAGCCCGAGCTCCAGCCACACCTCGTAACCACGGGCCTGATAGCCTGCCAGCAGATCCAATACGGCATCCGGCACGCAATCAGGTCGAGTGCCGACACAAAGTCCCACCATATCGCTCACCGACAGCGCCTCTTCATACATCCGCTGCAGATACTCGACCTCAGCATAGGTGCTGGTATAGGCCTGAAAGTAGGCAAGATAACGCTTGGCACGGGTCACCTCGTCCCGACGGGCCAGCAGTTGCTGCACCACAGATAGCTGCTGGGCCGATTCGTCGGCGAAGGAAGAGACATTGCAGAAGGTGCAGCCGCCACGGCCCAGCGTACCGTCCCGGTTTGGGCAGGTGAAGGCGCCGTGAATGGAGAGCTTGTGGATCTTCTGGCCATGACGCTGCTTGAGATCCTGACCGAATGTATTGACGAGTTCGTGTAACTGCATGACACCTCCGCTAAAGGAGCGCCATTGTACGAGCTTGCGCAAATACGGCGCTGAGCTGGATCAAGGGAAGAAAGGGTCAGAATTCATATAAATATGCACCATTTTGCGGATAAATATATGAAATCGGCCGATTATTGATGCTTTTGAGACCTTGCCTGCCACGGGGCTGCGCCAGCAACCATATCCGCAATGGGATATAAACTATTGTTGAACAATGGAAAAATTTAAGAGTACGGCTTGCGGGCAAATGCAAGAGACAGGATTGTGAAATGTGATCACCTTCGTCCTTGGCATCCATGATTTAGTAAAATTACTACAGTTCTCGATACCCATGGAGTAAACCACCAAAACGAGCATATGCAGACTATTAAACCAAAAAAGACATTTTAATCAGAACAAAATCAACGCAAGGCGTAATTCATCGCCGCAAACCCATATTTTGTTATGTGAATGTAACATTGCAAAGAGCCCGGAAGTCCAATTGACCTTGCTGAAAAATCCCATTAGTTTGGAGATTCGCCACGTCAGGCAGACGGAACCACAAGAGCCAGTCGCAATTTATGCAGTCAAACGATGACTGTGCGATGCAAGGCCGAGCAAGGGAGATATGCAATGTCACTATATGATCCAAAGCTGGAGAGGGATAACTGTGGCTTCGGCCTGTTGGCCCACATGGAAGGGGAAGCCAGCCACAAGCTTGTCCGTCTCGCGATGTCAGCATTGGCTCGCATGCAGCACCGCGGCGGGATCTCCGCCGATGGCAAGACCGGCGACGGTTGCGGCCTGTTGCTGCAAAAACCGGACAGCTTCTTCAGAGCTGTCGCCGAGGAGAAGGGATGGCACCTTGGCCGCAACTATGCGGTCGGCATGCTGTTTCTCAACCCGGATCCCGTATTGGCCCAGGCAACTCGTGACATCATCGACGAGGAGCTGGAAAAAGAGACCCTGAGTCTGGTCGGCTGGCGCAAGGTGCCCGTCGATACCAACGTACTCGGTACTATCGCCAAAGCCTCCCTGCCCAGCATTGAACAGGTCTTTGTCAACGCCCCGCCCGGCTGGGTCGACAAGGATCTCGAGCGTCGCCTCTATATCGTGCGTCGCCGCATCGAAAAGCGCGTCAACGACGACTACTTCTATGTGGTCAGCCTCTCCAATCTGGTCACCGTCTATAAAGGGCTGTGCATGCCGGTGGACTTGCCGCGCTTCTATCTGGATCTCGCCGACATCCGCATGCAGGCGGCCATTTGCGTCTTCCACCAGCGCTTCTCCACCAACACCAGTCCGCGCTGGCCGCTAGCGCAGCCGTTCCGCTATCTGGCCCACAACGGCGAGATCAACACCATCGCCGGCAACCGCCAGTGGGCCAAGGCACGCAGCTACAAGTTTGCCACCCCGCTCATTCCCGATCTGCAGGAAGCGGCCCCCTTCGTCAATACCACCGGCTCTGACTCCTCCAGCCTCGACAACATGCTGGATCTCTTCCTCGCCGGTGGCATGGACCTGTTCCGTGCCATGCGTCTGTTGATCCCGCCTGCATGGCAAAAACACCCGAACATGGATGACGACCTGCGCGCCTTCTACGACTTCAACTCCATGCACATGGAGCCGTGGGATGGCCCGGCCGGTATCGTCATGACCGATGGCCGCTACGCCACCTGCGCCCTTGACAGAAACGGCTTGCGTCCGGCGCGCTACGTCATCACCAAAGACAAGTTCATCACGCTGGCCTCCGAAGTTGGCACTTGGGACTACACCCCGGACGAAGTGCTGGAGAAGGGTCGGGTCGGCCCGGGCGAGCTGTTCGTGGTGGATACCAGCAACGGCAAGGTGTGGACCAGCTTCGAGATCGATGACGATCTCAAGAGCCGCCACACCTACAAGCAGTGGATGGACAAACATTGCCGCCGGCTGGTCCCCTTCGAGCAGATGGACGACAGCCAGACCGGTAGCCGCGAATTCTCCGATGAGCAGCTGAAAACCTATCAGAAGCTGTTTGGCTACTCCTTCGAGGAGCTGGATCAGATCATCCGGGTTCTCGGTGAAAATGGTCAGGAAGCGGTGGGCTCCATGGGGGATGACACCCCGATGGCAGTGCTCTCTTCCAGCGCTCGCACCCTTTATGACTACTTCCGCCAGATGTTTGCGCAGGTGACCAACCCGCCCATCGATCCGCTGCGGGAGAATCACGTGATGTCGCTCGCCACCTGTATCGGTCGCGAGCAGAACGTCTTCAACGAGACCTTCGGCCACGCCCACCGGGTGCTGTTCCAGTCACCGATCCTGCTCTACTCCGACTTCCACCAGCTGCTGGCACTGGAGGGAGAGTACTACCGCCACAAGGTGATCAGCCTCAACTTCAAGCCCGAAGAGGGGCTGGAGTCCGCCATCCTGCGCATCTGCGAGGAGGCCAAGGCTGCCGCCAGGAGCGGTACCGTGCTGCTGGTGCTGTCGGACCGCGACATCAGCATCGATACCCTGCCCATCCCGGCTGCCATGGCTGTGGGTGCGGTGCAGCGTACTCTGGTGGACAACAACCTGCGCTGTGACGCCAACATTCTGGTGGAGACCGCGAGCGTGCGCGACCCGCACCACTTCTCGGTGCTGCTGGGCTTTGGCGCGACCGCCATCTACCCCTATCTCGCCTACGAAACCCTCGCCAAACAGGTTGAAGAGGGGGTGCTCGCCATGCCCCTGCGCCAGGCGATGGTCAACTACCGCAACGGCATCAACAAGGGGCTCTACAAGGTGATGTCCAAGATGGGCATCAGCACGGTCGCCAGCTACCGCTGCTCCCAGCTGTTTGAGGCAGTGGGTCTGGCCAAAGCCGTGGTCGAGACCTGTTTCCGCGGCGTATCGAGCCGTATTCAGGGCGCCGACTTTGCAGACATCCAGCAGGATCAACTCAAGCTCGCCCGTCAGGCCTGGCTGGCCCGCAAGCCCCTCGCCCACGGCGGCCTGCTCAAGTTTGTTCACGGCGGCGAGTACCACACCTACAACCCGGATGTGGTGCAGACCCTGCAAACCGCGGTGCGCTCCGGCAACTATGCCGATTACAAGGAGTACGCCCGTCTGGTCAACGAACGCCCGGTCTCTACCTTGCGCGACCTATTGGCCCTGAAGAAGGTCGACAATCCGGTCGCACTGGATCAGGTTGAGCCGGCCGACAAGCTGTTCCCCCGCTTTGACTCCGCCGCCATGTCCATCGGTGCCCTCGGCCCTGAGGCCCACGAGGCGCTGGCTGTCGCCATGAACCGCCTCGGCGGTCAGAGCAACTCCGGCGAAGGTGGCGAAGATCCCAAGCGCTTCGGTACCGAAAAGAACTCCCGCATCAAGCAGGTGGCTTCCGGCCGCTTTGGCGTCACCCCCCACTACCTGATGAACGCCGATGTGGTGCAGATCAAGGTGGCGCAGGGGGCCAAGCCCGGCGAAGGTGGCCAGCTGCCCGGCGACAAGGTGACTGCCCAGATCGCCCAGCTGCGCTATTCCGTGCCCGGCGTGACCCTGATCTCGCCGCCGCCGCACCACGACATCTACTCCATCGAGGATCTGGCCCAGCTCATCTTCGACATCAAGCAGATCAACCCAAGCTGTCTGGTGTCGGTGAAACTGGTCTCAGAACCCGGCGTCGGCACCATTGCCTGCGGCGTGGCCAAGGCCTATGCCGACTTCATCACCATCTCCGGCTATGACGGCGGCACTGGCGCGAGCCCTCTCACCTCGGTCAAATATGCCGGCTCCCCGTGGGAGCTGGGTCTGGCTGAAACCCAGCAGGCGCTGGTCGCCAACGGTCTGCGCCACAAGGTGCGGCTGCAGGTGGATGGCGGTCTCAAAACCGGCCTCGACATCATCAAGGCGGCCATCCTCGGCGCCGAGAGCTTCGGTTTTGGCACCGGCCCCATGGTGGCGCTCGGTTGCAAATACCTGCGCATCTGCCACCTGAACAACTGCGCCACCGGCGTTGCCACTCAGGATGAGAAGCTGCGTCGCGAGCACTTCACCGGCCTGCCGGAGATGGTGATGAACTACTTCAAGTTCATCGCCGAGGAGACCCGCGAGCTGATGGCCCAGCTCGGCGTCACCCAGCTGACCGACCTGATTGGCCGCACCGATCTGCTGGAGGCCCTGCCCGGCCTCACCGCCCGTCAGGCCAAGCTGGATCTCTCCGGCATTCTGGCCCGTCCGGTGGCACCGGCAGGCTCCAGCCTGTTCAGCCAGCAGCACAACCCCACCTTCGACAAGGGGCCACTCAACCTGAAAATGGTGGAGGATCTGCTGGAGGCGGTGGAAACCTCAAGCGGCGGCGAGTTCCGCTACGACATTCGCAACACCGACCGCTCGGTGGGTGCGCGTCTCTCGGGCGAGATCGTCAAACGTCACGGCAATCAGGGGATGGCAGCGGATCCGGTCAAGGTGCACTTCAACGGCACCGCAGGCCAGAGCTTCGGCGTCTGGAACGCTGGCGGCCTTGAGATGATCCTCACCGGTGACGCCAACGACTATGTGGGCAAGGGGATGACCGGCGGCAAGCTGGTGATCAAGCCTCATGTCGGCGTGGCGTTCAAATCCCACGAGGCAGCCATCATCGGCAACACCTGCCTCTACGGCGCCACTGGCGGCAAACTCTACGCCGCGGGCACTGCCGGCGAGCGTTTCGCGGTGCGCAACTCAGGTGCGCTCGCGGTGGTCGAGGGGATTGGCGACAACGGTTGTGAATATATGACCGGCGGCATCGTCACCGTGCTCGGTCAGACCGGCGTCAACTTCGCGGCGGGCATGACCGGCGGCTTTGCCTACGTGCTCGACGAGTGCGGCAACTTCGCCAAGCGCACCAACCCCGAGCTGGTGGAACTGCTGGACGTGGCGGATCTCGCCATCCATCAGGAGCACCTGCGCGGCATCATCACGGCGCACCTCAATGAGACCGGCAGCTCGCGCGCCGAGGAGATCCTGGCCAACTTCGACTCCTATGTGCCCAAGTTCAGGCTGATCAAACCCAAGTCCAGCGACGTGAAATCGCTGCTGGGCCACACCAGCCGTTCCAGTGCAGAACTCAGAATCCAGGCGCAATAAGGAGGGAACCCTATGAGCCAGAACGTATTTCAATTTATCGATGTCCAGCGGGTCGACCCGCCCAAGAAGCCGCTCAAGATCCGCAAAATCCAGTTTGTGGAGATCTACGAGTCCTTCAATCAGCCGCAGGTACAGATGCAGGCGGATCGCTGCCTCGAGTGCGGCAACCCCTATTGCGAGTGGAAGTGTCCGGTCCACAACTACATCCCCAACTGGCTTAAACTGGCCAAAGAGGGGCGCATTCTTGAGGCGGTGGAGCTCTCCCACCAGACCAACAGCCTGCCGGAAGTGTGCGGTCGGGTCTGCCCGCAGGATCGCCTCTGCGAGGGCTCCTGTACCCTCAACGATCGCTTCGGTGCGGTGACCATCGGCAATATCGAAAAGTACATCACCGACAGGGCGTTCGAGATGGGCTGGAAGCCCGACCTCTCGAACGTGGTCAAGACCGGCAAGCGGGTCGCCGTCATCGGTGCCGGCCCTGCTGGTCTCGCCTGTGCCGACGTGCTGGCGCGCAACGGTGTCACCCCGGTGGTGTTTGACAAGTACCCGGAGATCGGTGGCCTGCTCACCTTCGGTATCCCCTCCTTCAAGCTGGAAAAAGAGGTGATGCAGCGTCGCCGCGAGATCTTCCAGGGGATGGGTGTGGAGTTTCGTCTCGAGACCGAAGTGGGCAAGGACATCACCTTCGCCGACCTGCTCGGCGAGTTCGATGCGGTCTTCCTCGGAGTCGGCACCTACAAGTACATGAAGGGCGGCTTTGCCAACGAAGAGGCGCCGGGCGTCTATGACGCCCTGCCCTACCTCATCGCCAACGCCAACCGCTTGCTGGGGTTCGAGAAGGCGCAAGCCGACTACATCGACTTCGCTGGCAAGCAGGTGGTAGTGCTGGGCGGTGGCGATACCGCCATGGACTGCGTGCGTACCGCCATCCGTCAGGGAGCCGCCAAGGTGATCTGTGCCTATCGCCGCGACGAGGAGAACATGCCGGGCTCCAAGCGGGAGGTGAAAAACGCCCGCGAGGAGGGAGTTGAGTTCATGTTCAACCTGCAACCGGTAGCGGTCGAGCTGGATGCCAGTGGTCGCACCGTTGGCATCAGGGTAGTGAGCACCGAGCTGGGTGAACCCGATGCCAATGGCCGCCGCAATCCGGTGGTTATCGAAGGCTCCGAGCAGGTGCTGGCCGCCGATGCCGTGGTGATGGCGTTCGGCTTCCAGCCTAACCCCCAGCCCTGGATGGCGGAGTTCGGCATCGAGCTCGACAACCGGGATCGAATCAAGGCGCGCGAGCAGGCGGAATATGCCTTCCAGACCAGCAATCCCAAGGTGTTCGCCGGTGGCGATGCGGTACGCGGATCCGATCTGGTGGTGACTGCCATCTACGAAGGGCGCAAGGCAGCCGAAGGGATCATGGACTATCTGGCGGTCTAACCTGCACTTCCTCAGTCAACCCAAAACAGAGCCCCGCCAGTGCGGGGCTCTTCTTTTGAGGCTAGGAATTTAAGGCTCGGAATTTAAGGCTAGGAGTTCTCGCTGGCAGCTTGTCACCTATCACTCCCTCAACCTCGTCCGGGGTGCGGCTAGATGCTCCAGCTCTCCGGCAACCGCTCGGTGAGGGTGGAGATGTACTCGAAGGTACGCGCCCGCTTGGGAGTGGTGAACATCTGGCGTGCACTGCCTGCTTCCACCACCTCACCCGCCTCCAGAAAGATCACCTGCTGCGCTATCTGTGCTGCCAGCCGCAGATCGTGGGTGGCAATCAGCATGGTGGTTCCCTCCCGGGCCAGCTGGCGCAGCACGGTCACCACCTCCTGGGCAAGCTCGGGATCCAGCGCCGAGGTGGGTTCATCACAGAGCAGTACCTTGGGCGATGGCGCCAGCGCCCTCGCAATGGCAACCCGCTGCTGCTGGCCACCGGAGAGGGTGGCAGGCACCGCCTCGGCCTTGTGCCTGAGCCCCACCTTGTCGAGCAGTTGCAAGCCGCGCGCCTCCGCTTTCGCTCTTGGCCACTTCAACACGGTCACCAGCCCCTCAATCACGTTTTCCAGCACCGTCATGTGCGGGAACAGCTGGAAATTCTGGAACACCATGCCAGTCTGCTGGCGCAATGCCTGCACGCTCTGGCGAGGCAGATGGTGAGAAAAATCAAGTTCGCTCCCCCCCAGCACCAGGTGCCCCGCATCCGGCCGCTCCAGCACATTGACACAGCGCAACAGGGTGCTCTTGCCACTGCCGGAGGGGCCAATCAGGGCGGTCACACTGCCCGCCACCATGGCAAGATCAATTCCCTTGAGCACCTGCTGCCCGCCAAACTGCTTCTCGATACCACGCAACCGGATCATAGGGCGACCTCCCGGGTCTCTTTGTGGGTCAACTTGCGCTCCAGCCGGTCTTGCAAGGTGGAGAGCACCGAGCTGAACATCAGATAGATGAGGGCCGTCTCGCTGTAGAGAATGAGCGGCTCATAGGTGACAGAGGCGAGCCGCTGGGCCGCCTGAAACAGCTCGGGCACGGTCACTGCCGCCGCCAGCGAGGTGTCCTTGACCAGCGAAATAAAAGTGTTGGAGAGCGGTGGCACCGCAATACGCGCCGCCTGCGGCAGGATCACCCGCCACATCACCTGGGGCCAGTTCATGCCAATCGAATAGGCTGCCTCCCACTGCCCTTTCGGGATCGCCGCCAGAGTGGCGCGGATGATCTCCGAGCTGTAGGCGCCGATGTTGAGGGTGAAGCCGATCACCGCGGCGGTGAAAGCGTCCAGCACAATGCCGGCACTCGGCAAGCCATAGAAAATCAGAAAGAGCTGCACCAGCAGCGGCGTGCCGCGAATAAGCCAGACATAAAAACGGACCAGTGCCACCAATGGTGTCGGGCCATATAATCTGGCCAGCGCCACCAGCAAGCCGAGCAATATTCCCAAGACAAAAGTGATCAGGGTCAGTGGCACGGTAAAAATAAGCCCCGCGCTAAGCAGGGGCCAAAAAGAGTCGATCATTAACTGCAACCAGGCTGGCACGTTAATTTCCTCGCTAGTTATTATTTTTCGGTAATATTATTGCGAGACATCAGTACCAAAATATTTATGAGATATTTTCTGATAGTTGCCATCCTGTTTGGCAGTACGCAGCGCCTGATTGATGGCGGCCAGCAATTCCGGCTGCCCCTTGGCGAGCAGCACCGCCGATTGATCCCCCTTCGCCTCGGTCGCCGCCACCCTCAATTTGGCATCCGGTTTCTGTTTCTTGAAGTCGAGGAACGAGAGACTGTCGTTGATGGTGGCATCCACTCGCCCGGTCAGTACCAGCGCCAGCGACTGGTTGAAGCCCTCGGTGGCGACCACCTCGGCCCCCGACTTTTTGGCCAGCTGGGCAAAGTTGCTGGTCAGGGACTGGGAGGATTTCTTGCCCTTCAGATCGGCAAAGCTGTTGATGCTGTGGTTGTCGCTGTGCACCACTACCACGGCCTTGGAGGTGATATAGGGATCTGAGAAATCATACTTTTTCTGCCGCTCCGGGGTGATGGCCACCTCGTTGAGCACCAGATCGTAGCGCTTGGCATCCACCCCGGCGATGAGGCCATCCCACTTGCCCTCGACAAACTCCGGTTTCACACCGAGGCCGCTTGCAATCAGCTCGCCAATCTCCACATCAAAGCCAACCAGCTTGCCGCTCTTGTCGTGATAGGTGAAAGGAGGATAAGCCCCTTCGGTACCAATCTTGATCACGCCACTATGCTGAATCGCCGCAAGGGAGGATTGTGCCTCGGCAGAAGTCACCAGGGTCAACGGAAGGGATGCCAGTAAAAAGAGAGTGTGCCACTTGTTCATATTATTTACCTCGTTATATTTTTATTTCCCATGAGTCGCCAACGACAACCGTATTAATGAAACCGTCTCTTGCATGGATGATGCAAATATCTGTGAACTCAGATGTATGCCTTGCAAATATCGAGCTGGCTTGGGCAAAACATATCGCGCCATATCCCATGGCCAAACCATGAAATATGGTGATATTTAGCGAAATAATGGATAACGAGGGTGGGATGGCTTGAACATGGCAAACACCGCCAGCCATCAGAGTGACCGGCGGTGCTCTTTTTAGACGAGTTCTGGCGTGCGGGTTAGCTTGCTCACCCAGGGACGGCGCCAGGCGGGGGCCTCATACTGTTCCGGCCAATATTCGGTCTGCTGCACAATGCGATCGCCCTCGACCCGATGAAAGGTGATGGCCCGGGCATGCACGACCCCATCGGTGATCTGCACTTCGCTCACCACCTCGTCTCCTTGTGCCAGCAGGCGGACTATGGTGAAGCTCCACGGCCCGGCGGCCGGATAACGGCGATTGATCTCGACAAAGTTGCAGCGCCCGAGGATCCGCTCCCCCGATTGCGGCCAGTCACAGACAAACTCATCCCCCAGCCATCGCGCCGCCCTGGCAAAATCATTGCTCTGCATCGCCTGCCAGTAAGCTTCCACCACTGCCACCGGTTTCATCACTGCCACCTCCCTCTTCATGTTCAGGTTGCTCACACTCTCACCACCAGCCACTCCCCCTTGCCCACTGGCACCAGCGAGGTGACAAAACGGGGATCCTGCGCCACTTCGGCCATCCATTCCGCCAGCTCCTCCCGATGGGAGATGGCATTATCGACCACCAGCAAACCGCGCGGAGGCAAGAGACGTTGTAACTGCGGCCACCACGCCCGGTATTGCCGGCGATCGGAATCAAGAAAGATGAGCGGAAAGCCCGCCGATGGCAGGGTGGGCAACAGCGCTCCCGCCTCCCCGGCCAGCTGGGTGATCCGCCCGGCAAGACCGGCTTGCTCGAAATTGGCTTGTGCCAGCGCCCGCTTGGCTTCATCCCGTTCGATGGTCGTGACATGACCATCGAGCCGGGCCACCGCCTCGGCCAGCCAGAGGGTGGAGTAGCCGTTGGAGGTGCCTATCTCCAGCACCGCCTGCGCCCCGCGGGTCTGCACCAGTACCGCCAGCAGCTCGCCGGTATCGCGGGTAATGTTGAGCATCTTGTCGGCGCGATCCGTCTGCGCCAGGTCGTGCTGCTCGCCAAACTGCTCCAGCGCCTGCTTCAGACGCTCAAGGGGGGTATTGGCCCTCGCCGCCTGCTGTGGCAAACCGCTCTCGCACCCGCTCATCGCCCTCTCCTTTCATGACTATCAATAGCCACTATCCTTACGGCTGGCATTTTTGGAGTCAAATGGCGGCGACCAAAACCTTGCGCCGGTTAAAAAAACCGATAAAAAACTCTGGCCAATTGAGGCAGAATTTGCTGCGCCTATCTGTTACACTTCGCGCCCGCCATTTTCAGGCTGCGCTGATGCTGTATCAGGGGCGGCCACCAGTGGCAATCCGCGACCGTTCGCCCATGCCGGCTTGTCAAGCCGAACACAATCCAGCTGGATCACAGGAAACCGATATGAGATTTGAAGCATTCGATTTTGCCCCCGAGATTTTGCGCGCCGTCTCGGAGTGCGGTTATCAGGAGATGACCCCTGTGCAGCAGCAGGCGATCCCGGCCATTCGCCGTGGCCGCGACGTGCTGGCCAGCGCCCAGACCGGCACCGGCAAAACCGCTGCATTCGCCCTGCCCATCCTGCAGCGTCTGGTCGATACCCCTGCTGCGGCAGCCCCCTCCAGCACCCGGGTGCTGATCCTCACCCCGACCCGCGAGCTGGCAGCCCAGATCGCCGACAACATCAAGGCGTTTGCCCGCTATCTGGATCTTGGCGTCATCACTCTGGTGGGTGGCGGCAAGCAGGATGTGCAGGCCAAGAAGCTCAAAGCGGGCGCTCACATCATCGTGGCCACTCCGGGCCGTCTGGTCGAACACCTCACCGCCTGCAACCTCAGCCTCTCCACCGTGGAGTGTCTGGTGCTGGATGAAGCGGATCGCATGCTCGACATGGGCTTTAGCGCCGATGTGCAGCAGATCCTGCAAGCCGCCAACAAGGGCCGCCAGAACCTGCTCTTCTCCGCCACCTTCTCCGAAGGGGTGAAGAAGCTCGCCAATGTGATGCTCGACAAGCCCCAAGTGGTGAGCGTCAACAAACAGAACACCACCGCCGACACCGTGAGCCAGGTGGTCTATCCGGTCGAGCAGAAGCGCAAGCGCGAGCTGCTCTCCGAGCTCATCGGCAAGCAGAACTGGCAGCAGGTGCTGGTCTTTGCCAGTACCCGCGAGAGCTGCGACGAGCTGGTCGAGGAGCTGAACCTCGACGGCATCAAGTCAGCCGTGGTGCATGGTGACAAGGCTCAGGGCAGCCGTCGCCGCGCCCTGCGCGACTTTATGGAGGGCAAGGTGCGGGTGCTGGTCGCCACCGAAGTGGCCGCCCGCGGTCTGGATATCCCGGATCTGGAGTACGTGGTCAACTATGACCTCCCCTTCCTCGCCGAAGATTATGTCCACCGCATCGGCCGTACCGGTCGTGCCGGCAAGCGTGGTCAGGCCATCTCCTTCGTCAGCCGCGAGGAGGAGCGCACCCTGCTCGAGATCGAGAAGCTGATCGGCCAGAAACTGCGTCGCATCATGGTGCCGGGCTACGAGGTAAGCAGCCGCGAGATGCTGATCAAGCAGCTCGAAGAGCGTCGCCGCTTTGGCGGTCGTGCCCGTCGCGACGACAACGCCGCCGCCCAGTCGATGGCCGAAGCCAAGCTGCAGGGGCAACGCCTCAAGCGTCTGGCCGCCGCCAAGAAGCCGCGCCAGCCCAAGTAAGCAGCCACTCGCTGTTCTGATATGATGAAGGCGCCACCGGCGCCTTTCTCTTGCCCTGTGATGACGACTCGCCCCACCGGAGGAGGCACCATGACCCCATCAACCTACAATCAGGCCCTGCTCGAGATGGCCACCCAGAGTCTGGCCGAGCTGGCCCGCACCGGCGAACAAAAGGCTGGCAAGCGCACCCCGGCGCAGGAGAGCCACTTCCTCTGCACCTGGATGGCGGACTCCCTCAAGGAGAAGCGCTTCTCGCGGCTGGTGATGGAGGATCTCAAGGGATGGGTACAGCTGGGCCGCACCCTGGGGGCCGGCGCCGATCTCAAGGGGCTGCTTGAGCGCATCGTCAGCCAGTACCAGAGCGCCATGGCAAATCCGCAGCAACTGGGGAGCAAGCTGGCCAACATGCTGGCTGAGCTGGAACAGGCGGGCTGGCTGGTACTGACCGAGAGCGAGGTGAACGCCAGGCTGCGCCTGCAATCGGGCGGTCAGGCCAGTCTGGTGGTAAGCCACAGCGAATATGCAGGGCATATCGAGGGCGGCGAGCTTATCAAGCCCCTCACCCTCTATGTGCGTGGCGATGAGCAACTGCTGGCCAGTGCGGCCGGCAAACAGGGGCTGCTGCTGAGTCAGGGCAACAAGAAAACCACCCTCATCAAGCACCACAAGGCCTACCGGCTGATGCCGGGCAACGAACAGCCAGCCCTGGCGCTGCTGAGCGAGGCTCGCCAGAGCGCCTGATCCCGTCAGATTGCGCCAATAAAAAACGGCAGACCCTGCTTGGATGCAAGGTCTGCCGTTTTTTATTGTTCAGTTTAACCTGATGATATTCGGTTGCTGTTTAACTTACCTTGATGCCAATCTGGCCCGGGGCACACCACTCGAACATCACCTCCTCGCTCTTGCCGCAGCAGCTGCCGCCACAGACCCGGCTCTCGCGCTTGATGACCCGCCCCTTGCGCATCCAGACGCCGAGCATCGCCTCCACCGCATCTTCCGAGGTGTGGAAGTGGCGAGCCAGCTCGCGCCGGCTCACCTTCTGCTGCGCGGCGAGGTAATCCCCCAGCTCGCGCAGGATCATAATGTCACCACCTTGCGGGCGACGATGTCACCGTGACGGCGACCGGCCCACCAGAGCAGCAGCAGGGAGAGGCCGTAGCTCGCTACCCAGAACAGGCTCTGCTCGGGGTGAGCGGCGAAAGTGGCCAGCTGATAGAAGACGGTGGCGCACATAAAGGCCATGTAGTTGCACCAGGCGGCGGTAAAGAGCGCCCACTGGCGGCCGGTTTCGCGCACCAGGGCCCCCATGGCGGCGGCGCAGGGCATGTAGAGCAGCACGAACAAGAGGTAAGCAAACGCACCAGCCGCACCGTCGAAGTGGGTCTGCATGTTGCCGTAGGTAGAGACATCCACCTCCTGCTCCTCGGCAGCCGCCTTCTGGTCGTCGAGATTGCCAACCGCAAGGCCCATCGGGTCGGTCGGGTTGATCTCGGCCAGATTGGTCGCTACGGCATCCACCGCTTCGTGGAAGCTGGCGACAAGGGAGAACTCGCCCTTCTCTTCCTCTGCGCCACCACCAGCGTAGAGGCTGTTGAGAGTACCGACTACCGCCTCTTTGGCGAAGATGCCGGTGACGATGCCGACCGTGGCCTGCCAGTTGTCATCGCGCACGCCGATGGGGTGCAGCACAGGGGTAACAGCCTGACTGATTTTGCTCAGCACCGAGCTCTCCTGCTCCTGATGGCCGAAGCTGCCATCGGTGCCCAGCGAATTGAGCACGCTCAGCACGGCGACCACCAGAACGATGGTTTTACCGGCGCCAAAGACGAAGGATTTGAGCTTCTGCCAGGTCTTGATGCCAACGTTGACCGGACGCGGCCACTCGTAATCCGGCATCTCCATCACCATGGAGTCGCTCTTGCCCGGCAGCAGGGTGCTGCGCAGCAACAGACCGGTGAGCACCGCCACCAGAATGCCGATGAGGTAGAGACCGAACACCAGGTTCTGGCCGGACTCGGGGAAGAAGGCCACCGCAAACAGGGCGTAGACCGGCAGACGGGCACCGCACGACATGAAAGGTGCCATGGCCGAGGTCATCAACCGCTCGCGCTCGGAGTTGAGGGTGCGGGTCGCCATCACCGAGGGCACGGTACAGCCAAAGCCCATCAGCATGGGGACGAACGCCTTGCCCGGCAGACCGAGACGGCGCATCAGGGCATCCACCACGAAGGCGGCGCGGGCCAGATAGCCTGAACTCTCCAGCACCGCGAGGAAGAGATAGAGGCAGCCAATCACCGGGATAAAGGTAGCGACGGTCTGCAAGCCAACGCCAAAGCCATCAGCCAGAATGGCGCCCATCCAGTCGGGCGCATTGACCAGCCCCAGCAGGTGGTGCACGCCTTCGACAAACAGGGCGTTGCCCATGATGTCGAAGAAGTCGATAAAGGCGCTGCCCACCTTGATGGCAAACATGAACATCAGGTACATGACGAACAGGAAGAAGGGGATGCCGATCCAGCGGTTGAGCAGCACCCGGTCGAGCTTCTCGCTCTGGGCCACGGTGAGTTTGCCCTTCTGCTGGCACGCCTGACTGGCCCACAGATGGATGTGGCCATAGCGGATGTCCGCCAGCTGCAGATCGATATCCTGCCCCTGATGGGCACGGGTCACCACATTGGTCGCGGCAGCCTGCTGACCGGGCAGCAGGGTATCCTGCATCGCGGCATCCTCCTCCAGCAGACGCAGGGCGCGGCCACGGGTAGTGAGGTGGTGCGGGGCGAGCAGGGTCTCCAGCTCCGCCAGATCTTTTTCAAGATCAGTGCCGTAATCGAGCCTCAGTGCCTGCTGGGACTTGCCGATAAAGCCGTGGATCTGGCTCTTGAAGGCGGCAACCTGCTGGCGATTGTGGGCAGAAAGGGCTACCACGGGGCAGCCGAGCGCCTGACTGAGCAACCCTTCATTGATGGTGACGCGGCGTTTTTTGAGGATATCCATCTTGTTGAGCACGACGACCATCGGCAGCCCCAGCTCGCGCAGTTGCAGCGTGAGGTAGAGGGAGCGCTCCAGATTGGCGGCGTCGATGACGTTGAGCAGCAGGTCGGGCTGATGGCCCTGCACATAGCGGCTGGCGATCTGCTCATCAAGGCTCGCCTCCTGATTGGCGAGGCTATAGATGCCCGGCAAATCCATCAGCTTGTAATCGTGACCATCGGCGGAAAATTCGCCCATCTTCTTGTCGACGGTGACCCCGCTCCAGTTGCCGACCTGCTGGCGGGCGCCGGTCAGGGCATTGAACAGGGAGGTCTTGCCGCTATTGGGGTTGCCGACCGTAACCAGTGAATAATTCATACCAGCGCTACCTCTATTTTCTTCTGAACCGGGCTCTTGCGGGTGGACAAGCAACTCATACCGGTTCGACCTCAATTTGCTGGGCCAGACTCTTTTGCATGGAGAGACAGATCCCCTGACACTGGATCTGGAGCGGATCCCCCAGCGGGGCGGACCGCAGATAGATGACTTCAGTCTGTGGCAACAAGCCCATCACCATCAGCTTGCGACGCAACGGCCGGGACAGCTGATTCATATTCTTGATGCGAGCACTCTGTCCAGGTGACAACTGCGTGAGTACCATGACTGACTCCTGAAGTTAAACAATAATAATTCGCTTTTACTTGGGGCATTATAATCTGTGTCTTCAACTTTTATTTGAGTAAAATCAAACTCCGCTTAGCTAACCCGTAAAGTAACCTCATGAGTCACGACAGCAACAGCCGCCTTGTTTACAGCACAGATGGCGGTCAAATCAAGGAGCAGAACGCTCCGCAATCCTCCTCTCCCTTCCCCACCGACGGCGTGGTGCGCATGCGCCGCGAGACCAAGGGGCGCAAGGGCGCCGGGGTCATCACCATCCACGGCGTACCCGCCGAACAGCAAAAGGCAATCGCCACCTTGCTCAAGAAAAAGTGCGGCACCGGTGGCGGGCTCAAGGAGGGTGTTATCGAGATCCAGGGGGACAAACGGGAGCTGATCAAGGCCGAGCTGGAGAAGGCCGGCTTCAGCGTCAAGCTGGTGGGTGGCTGATCCCCTTGTCACCCATGCGGTTTTTCCCTAGAATGCCCGCTCCCATCGAGGGGGAGTAGTCTCGCATACCGGATCCGCACCGGCCTGCGACCCTGATCAACATACTTGGTGCCAACTCACCATGGTCAGGGTGATCCAGTTTATCCGTGGATTTGACAAGACCTTTGACGGGCCAGCGCCAATACCGGGGACGGATGGCGTCGGCTTGTCTTTGGTTTATAACAATTCCGTCCCCCGGTCATATCTATGGAAGCCTTGTTAACTTCAACCCTCAGCGTTGCGATTGCCGAGATCGGCGATAAAACCCAGCTGCTGGCATTGTTGCTCATCTGTCGTTTTCGCAAACCCTGGCCCATCATCGCCGGCATGCTGGCCGCGACCCTGCTCAACCATGCGGGCGCCGCCTGGATTGGCGAGTTTATCAGTCGCTGGCTCGACCCCAAGGTGATGACCTATCTGGTCGCTGCCGCCTTTATCGCCATGGCGATCTGGATCCTGGTGCCGGACAAGATGGATGATGAGGAGAGCTCCCTCGACAAGTACGGCCCCTTCATGGCCACCTTCGTGCTCTTCTTTATTGCCGAGATTGGCGACAAGACCCAGATTGCCACCGTGCTGCTGGCCGCCAAATATGACTCCCTCATTCAGGTGGTGACCGGTACCACCCTCGGCATGATGCTGGCCAACGTCCCTGTGGTGCTGATCGGCAAGCTGGGGGCGGACAAGCTGCCACTCAAGGCGATCCGCATCGCCTGTGCCCTGCTCTTTGTCGGGCTCGGGGTCAGCACCCTTATCTTCGTCTAGCGGCACTCTGGCCACCGGTTCTACACAAGCCCTCTTCGGAGGGCTTTTTGCATTCTGGCGCCCGCCTCCATCACTCCGGCAACCGCCGTTGTCGCAGCCGCAAGCTGCCACTGCACGGGAGTGGGGCTGCCATGTCATAATGGGGCAAACCTCGTGGAGCACCCCATGCACAACGTATCAAGAGAGACGCTACTCGAATGGGTGAAACAGGGACGACTGGCGCCAGAGAAGCTGGCCGCCGCCCTCACCCTCGCCGACCTGCCCCCTGCCCACGCCCGCTGGCAGTGGCTGTTCGATCGCCTGCTGCTCTGGCTCGGTGCCCTCTGCATCGGGGCCGGCCTTATCTTCTTCGTCGCCTTCAACTGGCAGGCGCTGGGACGACTGCCCCGCCTCGCCCTGCTGGAGGCGCCGCTGCTCGCCATGCTGCTTCTGCTGTGGCGCAAGCCCCTTGGCGATACGCCGCGTCAGGCGCTGCTCTTTGCTGTGGCTCTCAATATCGGCGCCCTGCTGGCGCTGGTCGGCCAGACCTACCAGACCGGCGCCGATCCCTGGCAGCTGTTCGCCACCTGGGCGCTGATGCTGGTACCGCTGGCCGCCCTTGGCCAGAGCCCTCTGCTCTGGACTCTGGGCTGGCTGCTAGGTCAGCTGGCGCTGGTGCTCTACTGGCGGCTCGGTCTCTTCAGCTTCTTCTTCGCCTTTGATGAGGAGGGGCTCGGCTGGTGCCTCACCCTGCTCAACGCCGCCCTTTGGGGCTTGCTGCTGCTCGCCCCTGCCCGCTGGCGCCTGATGCCGGGCTGGCTGGCGGGTCTTGCCGCCGGGCTTGGCGCCACCCTGCTCGCCCTGCTGGCGCTCTTCGATGCCGCCTCCCCGCTGGTGTGGCCGCTCTGGCTGGGCTGGCTCGCTGCCGCCTACCTGCTCTGGCATCACAGATTTATCGCCGGACTCGCCATGGGGTGCCTCAGCCTGATTGCCGTTATCCTCGCCGCCCTTGGCAAGTGGATGAAGCCGGATGTGGACGGTTTCCTGCTGCTCAGCCTCATCGCCATCGGCCTCTCGGTCGCCGCCAGCCGCTGGCTGCATCAACAACGGAGGTCCCATGAGTGATCTGACGCTCTGGCAAACCCTGCAACAGGCCAATCTGGTGGAAGGGGAGATGCCCCGCAACAACCAGCCGCACTGGTCGAGCCGTTTTCTGCTCGGGCTGGTGGGATGGATCGCCGCCCTGTTCCTGCTCTTCTTTCTCTTTATGACCTTCGAGCAGCTGACCCGCGAGGCCAACAGCGCCCTGCTGCTGGGCGCCGTGCTGCTGGGGGTGGCTTACGCCATCAACCGCAGCCAGAGCGGCGATCTCTGGGATCAGTTCGTGCTGGCGCTCGCGCTGGCGGCCGATGCCTGGCTGCTCTACGGCCTGCTGGATCAGGCCGACAGCCACCAGAGCCTGGTCTGGTTCGGCCTCTGCCTGCTGTCGCTCGCCATCGCGGTGCTGTTCGATCACTGGCTGGTGCGGCTGTTTCACAGCGTGGCTGCGGCCCTGCTGCTGACCCTCGCCCTTGCCTGCCTCGGGTTGCAACTGCTGGCCCTGCCGCTGGTGATGGCAGCCATCACCTTCTGCTGGTTGCGTGCCGATCACGACCCCGCCCGCCACCAGCTCTACCACGCCATCACTCTGGGGCTCGCCCTCTCCCTGCTGGTGCTGGGTCGCCTGCACCAACCGCTGTGGGAAGGTGGCAGCAGTGTGCTCGATGAACTGGGGCTGTCACGCCTGCCACTCTGGCTCAATCCGCTGCTCTGCGCCGCCCTGCTGCTGGCGGTGATGGTGAAACTGAAGCTGCCACTCTGGTACGGTCTGCCGCTGGTGCTGCTCAGCGCCGTCATTCCGGGGATGGGGGCAGGTGCGCTGGTGCTGATCCTCGGCTTCTATGCCGGCAGCCTTGGCCTGATAACCCTCGCCGCCCTGCTGCTGGTGGGGTATGGCGCTCTCTACTACTACGATCTCGGGCTCACCCTGATGACCAAATCCTGGCTGCTGCTGGGCTCGGGGGCCCTGTTGCTGGCCGCCCGTCAGCTGCTCAAGACCCTCTCGGCAAGGAGCGACTCATGAGACCCGCGACCCGACAACTCGGCCTGTTGCTGACTGGCCTTGCCATTCTGGCGGGCATCAACCTCACCGTCTGGCGTTTTGAACGCGCCATGAGCAGTGGCGAAGTGGTGCTGCTGCGGCTCGCCCCGGTCGATCCCCGCTCCCTGATGCAGGGGGATTACATGCGCCTCAACTACGAGATCGCCCGCGAGCTGGCCAGCAGCGATGGCCGCGACAAGCAGAGCGACACCCTGGTGATCCGCCTCGATGCCCATCAGGTAGCGAGCCGGGTTGCCGATGGCAAGCCGGATCAGCTCGCCAGCGACGAGCGGCTATTGCAGGTACACCGCAGCGATCGCCAGTGGCTGATCGGCCCCGATGCCTTCTTCTTCGAAGAGGGGGATGGCGAGGCCTTGAGCCGTGCCCGTTACGGCGAGTTTCGCCTGCAGCCTGATGGCAAGACGTTGCTGGTGGGGCTACGCGATGAGGCTTATCAGCCGATTGGGAGAAGCCGGTCACGTTGGTAACGGGGCAAAGTGGCTATTTGAGCGGTTCATGGTCACACTCAAAGCACGGTTGACCGCTGAGGATGTTCCCCATGAGGATTTGGCTCACCTGCTTGCTGCTATTGCTCCCCTGGGCCTCGATGGCCCGGGCCGATCTGGGCAAACTCGAATACTTCACCGAAGAGTACCCCCCCTACAACTTCAGCGATGAGCAGGGCCAGCCCACCGGCCTTGCGGTTGAACTGCTGCAGATGGTGTGGAAAAACAGCGGGGTGGCCCCCCAGCCAATTCGCATCCTGCCGTGGGCGCGCGGCTACTACCTGCTGACCCAGAAACCCAACGTGGTGCTCTTCTCCACTGCCCGCACCCAGGCGCGGGAAGATCTCTTCAAGTGGGTCTGCCCCATCGGCTATTCGGAGTACATCCTGCTCGGGCGCAAGGCGCAAAACATCACCCTCACCTCCGTCGATGAGATGAGCAAATACCGGATAAGCGCGGTGCGCTCCGATGCCGCCGAACAGCTGCTGCTCAACAACGGCATGGATGACAACAACATCATCCCCGCCAACCGCCTCAATCAGGCGGTCAAGATGCTCACTTCCGGCCGCGCCGACCTGCTAGCCACCAGCAAGCTGGCCGGTTATGACGCTCTGCGCGAGATGAAGCTCAACAACGACGACTTCAACGTCGCCATGGTGCTGAGCGCCGAGCAGCTCTGCTACGCCTTCAGCCGTCAGGTGGATGACAAGGAGATCAAGCTGTTCCAGAGCGGCCTGACCCGCGCCCTCGCCTCGCAGGAGTTTTTGAAGCTGCAGGCCAAATACCTGCCCATTCGCTGACGAGCAGCGAAGACCAGAAACAGACGAGGGATGCCAACGGCATCCCTCGCTATTATTGAAGAACCTGACCGCTCAACCTTGGCGAAACCGGTCGGCTTGGTCACAATTGAGCATATATATTCCCTTGAGCAGGATGGAAAAAATGAAACCATGGATTGGATTGGCCGCACTGCTTGTGAGTTCCTTCGCCCACGCCAGCCCCGAGCTGGCCAAGCTTCACTACCTGACCGAAGATTACAAACCCTATAACTACGCCGACGAAGCGGGCAATCCGACCGGCTTTGCGGTCGAGCTGCTCAAGCTGGTATGGCAGAAGACCAACACCCCGGAGCAGCCCGTCACCATCATGCCCTGGGCCCGTGGCTACTACCTGCTGACCCAAAAACCCAATGCGGTGCTCTTCTCCACCGCCCGCACCCAGGCGCGCGATCCTCTGTTCAAGTGGGCCTGCCCCATCGGTTACGCCGAAATCGTGCTGGTCGGATTGGCCGAGCACAAGATCAACATCACCAAGCTCGATGATGCCAAGGCGTTCAATATCGGGGCGGTGCGAGCCGATGTGGGCGAGCAGCTGCTGCTCAACAACGGCTTTGACGAGACCAAAATCATCGCCGCCAACCGCCTCTCCCAGGCGCTCAAGATGCTCACCTCCGGCCGGGTAGACATGGTCTCCACCAACAAGACCACCATGGAGCAGCAAATTCAGGAACAAAAACTCGACCCCGCCAAGTTCAAGGAGCAGTGGCAGTTGAGCTCGGAGCAGTTCTGCTACGCCTTCAGCCATCCGGTGAGCGACGATCTGGTCAAGGAGTTCCAGAACGGCTTGACCCAGGTGCTGGCGGGCAGCGAATACCCGCTGCTGCACAACAAATACTTTCCGGCGCCCGCCGCCAAATAGCGCCGCCGCGCCAAACAGCAACAACAAGGGGCCCACTGCGGGCCCCTTCTCTTTTTGCCGTTTGCGCTTCCCTAGCCGCGCACCAGCGCCGCGGCGGCCACCTTGTGACGGGCGATAAGCCCCTCGATATCCAGCCCCTCGATGGCGCCATCCACCACCCGCCACTTGCCGCCCACCATCACCCGATCGGCCCGCTCGGCGCCGCACAAGATCAGGGCCGCGATGGGGTCGTGACTGCCGCTAAAGCGCAGATCGTCGAGCTTGAACAGCGCCAGATCCGCCTGCTTGCCGGGCAGCAGCTCACCGAGATCGCCGCGCCCGAGCAGCCGGGCCGAGCCAACGGTCGCCCACTCCAGCACCTTGCGCGGAGTAATGCGCTCGGCGCCATAGCGCAGCCGCTGCAGATAGAGGGCCTGACGGGCCTCCTGGATCAGGTTCGAGGCATCGTTGGAGGCCGAGCCATCAACCCCGAGCCCCACCGGCGCACCGGCCGCCTCCAGATCCAGGGTCGGGCAGATGCCGGAGGCGAGCCGCATATTGGAGACCGGACAGTGGCACACCCCGGTGCCCGCCGCCCCCAGCCGCGCAATCTCGTCCGGATTGAAGTGAATGCCGTGGGCCAGCCAAGTGCGATCGCCCAGCCAACCCACCTTCTCCAGATAATCGACGGTGCGCAGGCCAAAGCGCGCAAGACAGAACGCCTCCTCATCCAGCGTCTCCGCCAGATGGGTGTGCAGCCGCACATCGAGCTCGGCCGCGAGTCTGGCGCTCTCCACCATGATCTCCTCGGTCACCGAAAAGGGGGAACAAGGAGCCAGCGCAATCTGGATCTGCGCCCCGGCGCCGCGCTCGTGATACTGGCGCACCAGCCGCAAGCTGTCATCGAGGATCTGCTGCTGCCCCTGCACCGTGTGGCGCGGCGGCAAGCCCCCCTCATCTTCGCCAAGACTCATGGAGCCGCGGGTCAGCATGGCGCGCATCCCCAGCTCACGCACCGTCGCCACCTGAATATCGATGGACTCCTCCATCCCGCGCGGGAAGAGGTAGTGGTGATCCGCCGCCGTGGTGCAGCCCGAGAGCAGCAGCTCCGCCATCGCCACCTTGCTCGCCAGCGCCAGCGCATCCGGCGTCAATCTGGCCCACACCGGATAGAGGGTCTTGAGCCAGGGGAAGAGCGGCTGATTGAGCACCGGCCCCCAGGCGCGGGTCAGGGTCTGGTAGAAGTGGTGATGGGTATTGATAAGGCCCGGCAGCACCACATGGTCGCGGGCATCAAACAGCTGATCACACGGTCGGGCAGGCTGCTGGCCTGCCGCCAGCACCTCGCTTATCAGGCCGTTTTCAATCACCAGCCCGCCGCGGCCATCGACCGTTTCGGGGGTAAAGGTGGCAAGGGGGTTTTTAATCCAGATACGGGTAGCGGACATGGCCGACTCCTCCATCAGTGACACATAGGGGTGAGCCAGCTCAGTTATACCCTGTCTGCTGATCCAGAGGCGGCGGTCTGCGACCGCGGCCAACCCAGTCTAGGCATACGGCGCAAAAAGTCTGTGATCGCCGTTTTGAATCAAGGTGATAGCAATGGATTGCCCAAGGCGACCAGCCGCACAAGGTTTACCCCGTAATTAATCAATCAGTAATTAACAAAAGCTTGTGCCAGCGCAAAAAAACCTCTGGTTTCTGATAGTTGCGTGATGGCCGCCATAGTTAAGCGCTCAATGAATCCGTAAGATATTTGGCGGCGCCTGTTGGCCCCTTTTCCCAAACCAAGGTCTACGGCGCAATGTGGCAGCGACAGTCAGGGGCGGTAGCGTCTTTAACGGAGACCAGCCGGTCTCCCGCCCCTGCGCCAGGGTGCGAGGGTTGCACCCTCGACGGGCGTTCCCGTCAGCCCCCGAGGCTGTGCCCATGCCACCATACGGATGCGACGCTTGGGGCAATTTGTAAGGTCGAATCGGGTCGAACGGGGTCGAGTAGGGTCGATTAGCGAAGCGTAATCGTCCGCGGTAACTCTCTCCTTGCGGGAGAAGCGTAGGGTGCAATAAGCGCAGCGAATTGCACCAAGGTAACCGTCCCCTCTCCCCTTGCGGGAGAGGGCCAGGGTGAGGGGTCACTAGCCTGATAGGCACGGCTTCGCCATGCAGGACACGAGGACTCCGTCCTCGACGGGGTTTCGCCGCCGCTGCGCGGCTTGGCGAGTGACTTTTCTTTGCGTGGCCAAAGAAAAGTCACCAAAAGAAAGGCCACCCCCACTTGTTCGCCCTCCTGCGTAGGGTTCCCTCGGTTCACCCGTTTGTCCCACGGCACGCGCCGATGGGCCATCCATGGCCCAGCGGCGCTCGCTCGGCGTCCTGCCTCGCGGCCTGGGCAAACGGGATCACCCCGGCGAACAACAGGGGGCAACAGCCAACCCGCAGCCCCGAGGCCGGTTAACAGGCGTAGGGTGCAACAAGCGCAGCGCATTGCACCGCGCTAACAGCCCCCAGCCTATTCGGGGCAAAGATCGGGCGAGTTGTTATCTCACAGCCACTCCCTCGCCCACCCCATGGCGAGATCAGATTGTCGCACCTATGCAACAAGCACCATCGACATGGTTGCATAGGTGAAAAAATCATGGCGAATGCAACAGCAGGCTGCACCCATCCCTATCGGGAAAAGGTTTTATATTGAAGGCCCGATAGTGAGTATTTCACCGTAATAACACCTTATTTCTCGAACGTCCGATTACGCTTTGCTAATTGAACCTACAGGTATATTGATGTCTTATCAACCTTTGCCAAGGATATAACAATGGTAAAAAAATTAAAAATCACACAATCAGATTATTATCTTACCTTACCATCATTCAGTATAGAAACAGGTGATATTTGGACCAACATTCCAACACTTGGCCTTCTTGACATAGAGATTTCTAACGCAATAATAATTAATCCATCTTGTGATTTAGCACAAGAGAAAACTAGGATAATCACACTTCTTCCAATAATAAAAATAAAGGACTACATTTATTCACCTGAATTTTATCATGAGATGCAAAAAGATTTTTCAAAACTTTTCTCAGAATACAATTTAAAATATGATCGATATAACCTACCACAATATACCGACATACTTAAAATTATAGAGGATCTCAGTGCAGATAAGGCAAACAAAAAGATTAACAATAAGCTCAAAGAGTTCGCCAAATATATTACATATCAAAGAACGCCACAAAAAAACAATAAACCTGACGTTTCAAAAATAATAAACATCAAAGCTGTAATCGAAAAAATTATAAAAAACTCTTATTCATCAGACATTCACTACCTTCCTCCAGATAACGAGCACCCCGCTCACTCAACGATTGAAGAGCACTCTGTCGCACTATTTAAATACTCAGTTTCATATCCATATGAAATTTTCTACACAGCTATGAGTAGCCTTGAAGAACTTTGGGATGATGATATAAAAAGATTAAGTGCAACTAATAAGACGGCTCAATTTTTTAAGAAATACCCTGTAAATACCTTAACATTAAAAGACGATTTTTTATCAGATTTCATGTCTCGCTATCTGAATATGCATCTTAGATTTGGCTCACGAGACTTTAGCAGTGATGATATCAACTCTTACACACAAGAAATTATTAAGGACTTATAATGTACTTAGCTATTACTCAAGGAATGGCAGAATGGCTTCTGCCGAAAACAAGCTTAATAAATAGCATCTGCGAATCATTCGTAAAGACTGATACGCAACACCAAAAAAGCTTTACTATATCAGAGGGCCCAATAAGGATTTCATTCTCGAGCAAAGATGACATGATCTCTATGTGGCATGAAGATTATCTCATAGGAAATGGTGATGAATCTGTAGGCCTAATAAAAATACATGGTGATATGTCACTACAAAATTACCAATCATTCTCAAGAGAGTCATTGGAACGCGCTATATACATAATAAACCAGAGACTCCAAGGATTATTGATTGACGGTGCATTCTATCACAGGAAGCATGCTGAAAATATACATACTCTTATTGCCGGAAGAGGTAGCGAAGCAAGACAATACAGTCTAAGTTATTATGACTCCATAGATGATGGCGAATATGACATAAAAAGAAATATATTAATAATAGGCCCGAGTGATAGTTTTAAAAGCTTAGTTACCAGCACTGAAAAACATAAAGGAATAATAGCTTCGCTTACAAATAAAGCAAACCAATTGATCTCATCTCCGTTTCAAGAAACACCAAAACTAGATGATTTAATCGCACTGAAAGATAAAATAAAACTATTCTTCACCGAACCACGCAAGCACGACTTCTCTGATATAGAAGTAAAAACCTCTTCTCATGTTATAAATGATGAAGCTATCTATAAAACATTAAATAACTCATATGAATCATGGATGGATGAATCGAGCCAACTAACTGATACTCAAAGGCGAATATTGAATTCAGAAGCATTAGACTGCTATCCGATCAGGATTATTGGTCCTGGCGGTTCTGGGAAAACATTATTAATGCAGCTTCTCGCCGTACATAAGCTCTACACTAAACATAAAGCAGGTCACACCCCAAATATATTATACGTAGTTCATAGTGATAAAATGAGGTCAAAGGTAATTAATCGTTTCGAAACATTGCTAGTTGACAATCAAGAACTTATGGCAAACATCGTTGTTACAACACTATCTGAATATTCCAGAAAGAAACTTGATTTAGATATACAGTCAATCCTTGATCCCGATGCCACAGATGCAAAAAAATTCCAATTAGAGCAAGTGGAAGCTGCATTGAAAGATGTAAGTAATGCGCAGAATACAGTTGTTGAAAACAGTCCTTTTTTATCATCAATATTTAATAACTCTAATCTGGTAAAAGTTTTCTCAGTTATGGTTTTAGCTGAGATATCTATAGCAATTAAAGGCCATGGACTGGAAGATAGCAAAAGAAGATATGTTGAATCAGACCGTTCCTTTAGTCGTTTACATGGTGTATTAAATGCGTCTGAAAGGGACTTTATATTCAGTGTCTTTGAAAACTATCACAATAACGTTTTCGAAACATATAATGTGTTGGATCCTGATGATTTAGCAATTTCGCTTTATGGAAGTTTAAAAACTCCCATATGGAGAATGAAAAGAAAGAACGAAGGTTTTGATTATGTCTTTGTTGATGAAGCACAACTATTCAATGAAAATGAACGGCGTCTTTTTTCACTACTATCTAAACAAACAAATTCTCACATCCCCATAGCATTAGCACTTGATGAAGCTCAAAGCTTTTATGGACAGAATAGTTCTGGCTTTGCGACTCTTGGTATATTAGACATAAGTAATGAGCGACTAGAGTCTATTCATCGCTCATCAAAAGATATTGCAAAACTTGCTTTTTTCATTATTCAAAGAAGTACAAATTTGTTTAGCTCTGACTTTCCTGACTTCACTCAGATAAACGAGTTTAGAGAAAACAATCGATGTCATAAACCAAAAATAGAAAAAGAAGGAAATGAATCCCCTTCATTTGAACGTTTCTTAGTCAGAAAAATAAGAGAGCTAAGACGGGAAAACATTCGTCAGATAGCCGTCATCTGTCATCTTGAGTCTTATTGGGACGATATAGAGAAGGCATTATCAAATACCGATCTACCATTGCAAATTTTAAGAGAAAGGGGAGAAAAAATAAGATCTGAACAACCAACGGTTGTATTGTGCAGACCCGCACAAGTGGGAGGCCAAGAGTTTGATGCTGTTATCATCATTGGGTTAGAAAAAGGAGCCTTATCTTTAAGTGACAACCCCGCCCTAAGCTCAGCCATTGAACAACAGATGATTAGAGAAGCTTATTTGTCTGTTACGAGAGCCAAACAAAACGTCATATTTGCAATACCTAAGCTAGCAACTGAAAATGATATATTATCGGATGCGGTAAGTGCTGGATTACTGGATAAATAAATTCATTGCAACATGTATTTATTATTACAATGGGAGTTTATCCCCCTCAGACAGAAGGGGATTTTAAATCATCAAAAACCTCCATTATAGTTATTAACTATATATTTAAAGAGTTATCAAATAAAAACCGCAGCCTTGGCTGCGGTTTTTTTATTCCTGACTTCTATTTCCCCAACCCCTTGCACTGCTCTCCCCCTGCGGCGGGATAGGCGGTGAGCGTCTCATAGAGGGCGGCGCGCAGGCTGCCGGATTGGCAGAAATCACAGCTGCCGCCGGCGTCAATATCGGTGATGCGGGCGCCCTGCGGCCCGTCCAGTACCAGATAGGTACTGACAAAACGGTAGGTGCCGCTGGGGGCGTCAAGCGGGGTGCCCGACTCGCCAAAGGTGAAGCGCACCTTGACCTCGCTGCGATCCCGGCTGCCGGCGATGGCGCGCGACGAGAGGATCTCCGAGCCCAGCAGGTTATCCCAGGCGTTGGGCAGGAAGGGGTTGCCCTCGACAAAGGGGGGCTTCTCGTCGGGGGCCTGGCGGGTGGCTATTTCGCGCGCCCTGGAGGCGGCATTGAGCAGGCAGAGCAGCTCGGGGGAGACGATAGTGGGCAGCGCGCCGCCAAGATCGCTCTGATAGAGGCCGCTCGGTTTGACTGCGCGCTCCCAGTCAAGAAACTGGGCCACCTTGGCCCTGGCGCGGGCACTGGCGGCCGGATCGAGTTTGCCGCTGGTGGTGGTGCCCGCATGGGCCGGGGCGATCAGGGCCGCCGCAGAGAGGGCCAGTGCCAGCACGGGCCAGCGATGTATCTTCATGGTGCCATCTTCCTTATGTTCGCTTGCATGGGCCGCGCCTTGAACCAAGCGCCGGGCCCTGAAAAAAAGAGCGCAGCCCAAGGGCTGCGCTCTGCGTCAGGTCGTCAACCGGCGGGCCTTAGGCACGGCGCCAGCTGGTCTTGCCGGCGCTGTCTTCTAGCACGATACCCATCTCGGTGAGACGGTTGCGGGCGGCATCAGCGGCGGCCCAGTTCTTGTCGGCACGGGCCTGATTGCGCTCGGCGATCAGGCGCTCGATTTCGGCAACCTCTTCGTCCGCTTCGTCACCCTTCAAGAAGGCATCCGGATCCTGTTGCAGGATGCCGAGCACGGCGCCCAGCTCGCGCAGACGGGCGCCCAGCGCGGCGGCAACGGCCATATCTTCACCCTTCTGGCGGTTGATCTCGCGCACCAGATCGAACAGGGCGGAGTAGGCTTCCGGGGTGTTGAAGTCGTCATCCATCGCCTCTTTGAAGCGCGCCACCTGCTCGTCGCCACCGGCAGCAGCGGCCAGCGGCAGATCGCGCAGGGCGGTGTACATGCGCTCCAGCGCGGCGCGGGCTTGCTTCAAGTTATCTTCCGAGTAGTTGAGCTGGCTGCGGTAGTGGCCAGACATCAGGAAGTAACGGACGGTTTCGGCGTCGTAGTGAGCCAAAACGTCGCGGATGGTGAAGAAGTTGCCAAGGGATTTGGACATCTTCTCTTTATCCACCATCACCATGCCGCTGTGCATCCAGGTGTTGACGTAGTCGCCACCGTGAGCGCAGCAGGACTGGGCGATCTCGTTCTCGTGGTGCGGGAACTGCAGATCGGAGCCGCCGCCGTGGATGTCGAAGTGGTTGCCAAGGTGCTTGGAGTTCATGGCGGAGCACTCGATGTGCCAGCCAGGACGGCCCGGGCCCCAGGGGCTTTCCCAGGTCGGCTCGCCCGGCTTGGACATCTTCCACAGCACGAAGTCCAGGGGGTTGCGCTTGGCATCCACCACGTCAACGCGGGCACCGGCTTGCAGCTGCTCCAGATCCTGACCGGAGAGCTTGCCGTAGTCGGCGTAGGATTCGACGATAAACATCACGTCGCCGTTGTCCGCCACGTAGGCGTGCTCTTTTTCCAGCAGGGATTGCACCAGCTCGATGATCTCTTCGATGTGCTGGGTGGCGCGCGGTTCGATATCCGGGCGCACCATGCCGAGGGCGTCGAAGTCGGCGTGCATGTCGCCGATCAGACGCTCGGTCAGCTCGTCGCAGGTCACTTGGGTCTCGGCGGCACGCTTGATGATCTTGTCATCCACGTCGGTGATGTTGCGCACATAGGTGAGGTCATAACCGGCGTAACGCAGGTAGCGAGCTACCACATCAAAGGCGACGAAGGTGCGGCCGTGGCCGATATGACAGTGATCGTAGATGGTGACACCACACACATACATGCCCACCTTGCCCGGGTGGATAGGTTTGAATTCTTCTTTTTGACGAGTGAGTGTGTTGTATATCTTCAGCATCTTCTAACCACTGCCTGTGAGTAAAATGGTTGGTCATGATACCCCGTTCAGGGGCAGAAAACGAGGCAGAAAACGTGGCCAATCCCGCCTGCCAGCACGGTTACGGCGCCTGAGAGACTATGCCGCCAGCCCCTGATGGGCTAGAATTGCCACCACTTTATGCCATACACCTGCGGGCACTTCGTCGTCCGCATCAAATGAAAGGACATATCATGGTCACTCTGCACACCAATCACGGCGACATCACCCTCACCCTGAATGCTGAAAAAGCCCCGGAAACCGTGGCCAACTTCCTGCAATACTGCCGTGACGGTCACTACGACAACACCATTTTCCACCGCGTTATCGACGGCTTCATGATCCAGGGCGGCGGCTATGCTCCGGGCTTTGAAGAGAAAGACACCCGCGCCCCCATCAAGAACGAAGCGGCCAATGGCCTCTCCAACAAGATCGGCACCATCGCCATGGCCCGCACCATGGAGCCGCACTCTGCCAGCGCCCAGTTCTTCATCAACGTGAACAACAACGACTTCCTCGACTTCAAATCCGCTACCACTCAGGGCTTCGGCTACTGCGTATTCGGTGAAGTGACCGCCGGCATGGACGTGGTCAACAAGATCAAGGGCGTCAAGACCGGCAACTACGGCCGTATCCACCAGGACGTTCCGACCGAAGACGTGGTGATCACCAAGGTGACCCTTGCTGACTGATCTCTGCCGACTCGGCACTGACAAAACTGCGGCCCCGGCCGCAGTTTTTCCATCTGCCTCCCCCACTGCCAGCCCAAACTGGCGCCGCCTCGACTATCTGGCCCACGGCAACCCGCGCCAGCGCTCGGCCCATGCCCTGCTCACCGCCGGTGTGTGGGATGAGCTGGCCGCGCAGTGCGCCGATATGGCGCTGGTGAGCACGCTCGCCATCGGCCTCGATCGGCCGGGCAGCGATCTCGATATCCTCTGCCAGCATCCCAATCCGGCGGCGTTTGCCGCTACGCTTGCAGCCCAAGGTTGGCTGGCAAGCGCCAAAGGCGACAATATCTGGCTGCTTGAGCGCACCTTTTCCCGCCTCGAGCAGCACAGTGCCGATAGCGATTGCGACAAGAGCGAGGCCTGCTGGCCAGTGGAGCTGTATGTCACCCCTGCCCCCATCGAGACGCAGAATGGCTGGCGCCACCTCACTCTGATGGCGGCCCTGCTCGAGCGCTTTGGCGATGCTTTCTACCGCGAAGTGCTGCGCCTGCGTCTTGAAGAGGGACTGAAAGGGGAAGCGGCCATGTGCCGGTTGCTGGGGCTGACGGGCGATCCTTATGCAGCGCTGCTGACGCTGGAGGGGCAGGATCTGGCCCATCTGGTGTGGCCCGCCGCTATCGCGACTCCCGAAGCGGATGCGACCAGCAGCAACGGCTCGGCCATGCGTACCCTCTTTATCAGCGATATTCACCTGTGCAGCGATCGGCCCGACATGACCGCCGCACTGGTGCACTTTCTGACCAAGGAGGCGGTGGGCGCCGATGCCCTCTATGTGCTCGGCGATCTCTTCGAATTCTGGATTGGCGATGATGATCCCAATCCGCTCCACCAGGAGATGGCTGACGCTTTTCTGGCCCTGAGCCAGCAGAATGTGCCCATCTACTTTATCCACGGCAACCGCGACTTTCTGCTGGGCCAAGAGTTTGCCAAGCGCGCGGGGATGACCCTGCTGGGGGATCCGTGCGTTATCGAACTCTATGGCGAGCGGGTGGTGCTGAGCCACGGCGATCTGCTCTGCACCCTGGATGAGGGATATCAGAAGTTTCGTCGCATCACCCAGCTCAAGTGGCTGCGCTGGCTGTTCCTGCGCCTGCCGCTCGCCCGCCGTCAGGCCATCGCCCGCAAGATGCGCGGCCAAAGCCAGATGGAGAACGCCCACAAGAGCCAGCGCATCATGGATGTGACGCCAGCTGCCGTTGACGAGATTCTGCGCCAGCACGGCTGCAAGGTGATGATCCACGGCCACACCCACAGACCCGCCATCCACCACTTCCAGCTCGATGGCGCGCCTGCCCGGCGCATCGTGCTGGGTGACTGGTTCGAGCAGGGCTCGGTGCTGGTCTGGCGCCCCGGCGAGCAACTGCTGGAGACAAGGCCACTGGCAGCCGCGAGCTGACAGCAGGTTCACAAGGCATCCATAAAGAGAGGGGCGCGTCAGCAGTGACGCGCCCCTTGTTCATGGGCAAAACAGGCGCTTGGCTCAAAGAGGCGCGGCCGTCGCCGCATCTCCTGCGTCATAACAAGTCCGACAGCTTGTGACCAGCCAAGGGGTTGGAGCCCTTCGCATCGCCAGCCGCATCCCTATAATGTGCCCCTCACATAAACAGAGAGGAGTGACTCATGGGTTTCATCACCTGGATTATTTTGGGATTGCTGGTTGGCATGCTGGCCAAGTGGATCATGCCGGGCCGCGACGGTGGTGGCTTCTTCATGACCGCCCTGCTGGGGATTGTCGGCGCCATGGTCGGCGGCTATGTGGGCACCTTGCTGGGTCTGGGCTCGGTGACCGGCTTCAATATTTCGAGCATTGCCATCGCCACCGTGGGTGCCCTTATCGTCCTGTTTGTCTTCAACAAGATCCGCAGCTGACAACCCAACGCCATCTTATGTGTAGATAAACAGGGCACCGCGAGGTGCCCTCTCTTTTTTTATCCTCCTCACGATTTTGCCAGCGGCAAGATCAGCCTGACCAACAAGCCCCCCAGCTGGGTGGCAGGCAGCAGCAGCACCTCGCCGTGATGGTAGTGGGCGATGTCGCGCACCAGCGCCAGACCAAGCCCCGCCCCCGGCTGTTCGCTGCCCTGCTCGAGGCGCTGAAACGGCTGCCAGACCCGCTCTGCCAGCTCGGGGGCGATGCCGGGGCCACTATCCTCTACCTCCAGCCAGATCTGCCCGTTGCCGTGCACCACCCGCGCCGTCACCGTGCCGTGGGGCGGGGTGTATTTGATGGCGTTGTCGAGCAGGTTGGCACACAGCTCCCCGAGCAGCAGCGGCTCCCCCGCCACCATGATGGCGGACTCCTCCCCCTCGTAACCGAGATCGATCCCCTTGCTGCGCGCCTGCGCCAACCGTGACAGACAGGCCTGCTGCACCAGCGTCGTCAACTCGATGGGCTCACGCTGGCGCAGCCCGGAGCACTCGTCCGATTTGAGTCGGGCCAGCAGCAGGAGCCGCTCGGTCAGGGCGATGGTGTGATCGAGCCGCACGGCCATGGCATCGAGGCTCTCGCTCATCAGGGCGGGATCGCCGCTGCCGCGCGCTACCTCAACCTGGGTTTTCAGGATGGTAAGCGGCGTGCGCAGCTGATGGGCGGCATCGGCACTGAAGCGCTCCTGCCGGGCCACCAGCTGACGCAAGCGGGCCAGCTGGCGGTTGAACGCCTGCACCAGCGGCCGGGTCTCCTGCCAGGGGAGCAGATCCGGCAAGGGAGCGAGCGTGGCGGCATCGCGGCGCAGGATCTCCCGCGACAAACGGCGCATCGGGGTGAGCAGCCGCTTGAGCAACAGATAAGCGAGCAGCAGGGTGAGCACCACCAGCGCCCCCTGGGTCAGCAGGGCCGACCAGAGCAGCTGCTGTGCCAGTTGCTGGCGGCCGAGCAGGGTTTCCGCCACCGTGATGCGGGCCATGCCGGTGACTCCCCCCTCGCCTACCGGTTGCAGCAGCATCACGGCGCGAATTGGCGCCTCCTGATAGAGCCCGTCGTAGAAGTAGGCGAGCGCCGGATAGCGGTCGGTCAGCGGCGTGCCAACCGGCATGGGGGGCAAATCGTCAAAGCCGGAGATGACCCCATCGTCGATGCCGCGCACCTGATAGAAGAGGCGATCGCGCATGTTGCGCTCGAAGCTGTCGAGCACCACGTAGGGCACATCCACCTTGAGAACCCCATCGCTTGCCGTCAGCCGCTCGGCGACGGTGCGGGCCGAGGCGAGCAGGGTGCGATCATAGGCCGAGGTGGCCGCCGCCAGCGCGCCGTAGTAGCTGTACCAGGCCGAGGCGGCCCAGAGGATCAGCAAGGGGCCGCCCAGAAACAGCAGCAGTTGATGGAGCAGGGAGCGACTAATGGGAAGCCTCCGGCGCCGCTTCCAGCAGATAGCCCAGCCCGCGCAAAGTGGTGATCACCACCCCGCTGCCTACCAGCTTTTTGCGCAATCGGTGGATATAGAGATCGATGCTGTCGAGCCCCGCCTCGTCATCGAGATTGAACACCTGCTCGAACAGCTGCCCTTTGGCGACGGGGCGCCCGTGGCGGTACATCAGCGCGGTCAGCAGCGCCTGCTCGCGCGGAGTCAGGGCCAGCCGGGCATCCGCCAGCAGAAAATAGCCGTCGGGATGCAGGGTCAGGCGTCCCAGCCGCAGCTCGGCGCCACCGCTTTCGCTGCGCCGCAGCAGGGCCCGCAACCGGGCATCCAGCTCCCCCAGATCGAACGGCTTGGCCAGATAGTCATCGGCACCGGCATTGAGGCCGCAGATGCGCTCCTCCACGGCGCCGCGAGCGGTGAGCAGCAGCACCGGCAACCCCTGCCCCCGGCTGCGCAATCGGCCGAGTACCGCCAGCCCGTCAAGCTTGGGCATCTCGATATCGAGCACCGCCAGCGCGTATTTTTCGTGGCGCAACAGGTGATCGGCCCGGGCGCCGTCAGCCACCCAATCCACTGCGAAACCGGCGCTGGTGAGCGCCCGCGACAGCCAGTGGGCCAGTTCGTGATTGTCTTCTGCCAACAGCAAGCGCATCCCTATCCCCTTGTTCTTAACGACGGCGTGCAACCACAGTGCAGCAACTGCATCCATTCACTCTGCCTGAGCGGAACAAGGTGCGATCACGGTCACACTCCCGCCAATTGGTCAGTGATTGAAAGGTGAATGAAAGGTTGTTGTTTTAACAATTTCGCATCACTTCGTCCATCGACGGAGTCACACCGAGAAAAAACAACGACAAGATGGAGCACACAACCATGAAGCAACGCACACGTCATGCCCTCGCCCTGCTGACCCTGCTCGGCGCCCTGCCGCTGCAGGCGGCCGAGAGTGTCACCGCCCCGAGCCGTACCGAATGTATCGCACCGGCCAAACCGGGCGGTGGTTTCGATCTCACCTGCAAGCTGTTGCAGGTGAGCCTGCAGGAGACCGGCACCATCGACAAACCGATGCGGGTCACCTATATGCCGGGCGGGGTCGGTGCCGTTGCCTACAACGCCATCGTGGCGCAGCGCCCTGCCGAGGCGGGGACTGTGGTCGCCTTCTCCGGCGGCTCCCTGCTCAACCTCTCACAGGGGAAATTTGGCCGTTACGGGGTGGATGATGTGCGCTGGCTGGCGGCGGTGGGGACCGACTACGGCATGATCGCGGTGCGCCATGATGCCCCCTATCAGAACCTCAAGGATCTGGTGAATGCCATGGCAAACGACCCCAACAGCGTGGTCATCGGGGCGGGGGCCTCCATCGGCAGTCAGGACTGGATGAAGACGGCGCTGCTGGCCAAGCAGGCGGGCGTTGATCCGCACAAGATGCGCTACGTCGCCTTTGAAGGGGGCGGCGAGCCGGTCACCGCGCTGCTGGGCAACCATGTGCAGGCGGTCTCCGGCGATCTGAGCGAGATGGTGCCCTATATCGGTGGCGACAAGCTGCGGGTGCTGGCGGTGTTCGCCAAAGAGCGGCTGCCCGGCAAGCTGGCCACCATTCCTACCGCCAAAGAGCAGGGTTATGACCTGGAGTGGCCGGTGATCCGCGGCTTCTATGTCGGCCCCAAGGTGAGCGACAGCGAATACCAGTGGTGGAAGCAAACCTTCGATCAGCTGGTGAAGACCGATACCTTCAAGGCGCAGCGGGATCTGCGCGGCCTGTTCGAGTTTGACCTGACAGGGGATGCGCTCGACAGCTACGTCAAGACCCAGGTGGCGCAATATCGCGAGCAGGCCAGGGCCTTCGGTCTGGCCAAATAGGAGCCGCAGCCATGAGCGATCGCATCTTCGCCGCCATCTGGCTGCTGCTCTGTCTGGCGGGGGCCTCCCTCGCCTGGCAGTACCAGAGCGAATACAGCTATGAGCCGCTGGGGCCACGTCCCTTTCCGCTCGGGATCCTCGGTCTGATGGCACTCTGTGCCCTGCTCCTGCTGCGCCGCCAGCCGGACACCGTCAGCTGGCCACCGCTGCGTACCCTGCGCCACCTTGCCATCATGGTGGCAGCGCTGGCCGGTTACGGCGCCAGCTTCGAGTGGCTGGGCTTTCCGCTGGCTACCGCCCTGCTCACCTTTGTGCTGGGGCGCCTGTTTGGCGCCTCGGCCAAAGCCGCCCTGCTCTCCGGCATCGTCGGCGGGCTGGTGCTCTATTTCGCCTTTGACAGGCTGCTGGATGTCACCCTGCCCCTCGGCGTCTGGTTCTCTTAAGGAGTCAATATGGATACCTGGATGTACCTCTCCCAGGGCTTTGCGGTGGCGCTCACCCCGGAGAATCTGGTGATTGCCCTCATCGGCTGCTTTGTCGGCACCGTGGTCGGCCTGCTGCCGGGCCTTGGCCCCATCAACGGCGTCGCCATCCTGTTGCCGCTGGCCTTTGCCCTGAAACTGCCCCCCGAATCGGCGTTGATCCTGCTCGCCACCGTCTATATCGGTTGCGAATATGGCGGGCGGATCTCCTCGATCCTGCTCAACGTACCGGGGGATGCCGCCGCCATCATGACCGCGCTGGATGGCTACCCCATGGCCCAGCAGGGCAAGGCGGGAGTGGCCCTCTCCATCTCGGCTGTCAGCTCCTTTGTCGGCTCCATGCTCGCCATCGGCGGGATCATTCTATTCGCTCCGGCGCTGGCGCGCTGGTCGCTCGCCTTCGGCCCGGCGGAGTATTTCGCCCTGATGGTGTTCGCCATCGCCTGCCTTGGCAGCATGATGAGCCAGAATCCGCTCAAATCCTTTATGGCGGCACTGATTGGGCTGGGGCTCGCCACCGTCGGGGTGGATGCCAACACCGGCATCTATCGCTTCACCTTCGACAGCGTGCACCTCTCGGACGGGGTGCAGTTTATCGTGGTGGTGATCGGTCTCTTCTCGGTGAGCGAGATCCTGCTGATGCTGGAGCACACCAGCGGCGGCGGCAAGCTGGTGCGTACCACCGGGCGGATGCTGTTCAACTTCAAGGAGCTGGTCTACTGCACCGGCACCATGCTGCGCTCCTCTACCATCGGCTTTTTCGTCGGCATTCTGCCGGGCGCCGGCGCCACCATTGCGAGCGCCATCACCTACATGAGCGAGAAGCGGCTGGCCGGCCCGAATGCCAAATTCGGCGAAGGGGATATTCGCGGCGTGGCCGCGCCAGAGGCGGCCAACAATGCCTCCGCCTGTGGCTCCTTTATCCCCATGCTCACCCTGGGGGTGCCGGGGTCGGGCACCACGGCGGTGATGATGGGGGCGCTGACCCTCTACAACATCACCCCGGGCCCCACCATGTTCACCGAACAACCCGATGTGGTGTGGGGACTGATCGCCGCCCTCTTGCTGGCCAACGTCATGCTGCTGGTGATGAACATCCCCATGGTGGGCATTTTCACCCGCATGCTCTCCATCCCGCTCTGGTTTCTGGTGCCCGCCATCGCCAGCGTCTCGGCGGTGGGGGTCTATGCGGTGCACAGCACCACCTTCGATCTGCTGCTGATGGTGGGCCTCGGGGTCTTTGGCTACCTGCTGCGCAAAATGCACTTCCCCATGTCACCGCTCATTCTGGGCTTCGTGCTGGGTGAAATGCTGGAGCAGAACCTGCGCCGCGCCCTTTCCATCAGCAATGGCGACACTGCCATCCTGTGGAGCAGCAGCATCAGCCAAACCCTGCTGGTGCTGGCGATCGTGGTGATCGCCCTACCCCCGCTGGTACGCCTGCTGCGACGCCGCAACACAGTCGTGGCCGCCACGGATGCCAGCGCAGAACAAAGCTCCTGATAACCGGGGTGTTCTGTACACACAAGCAAAAAGGGCCCCACCATGTGAGGCCCTTCTTATTTCATCTAACAGCACGCACTTCGAGCCATAAACCATGGCCAAAGGAGGCCGCCAGATAAAGTCCATCAACAGGCTGGACGATGCCACGCAAAAGGATGCGCAGATTGCTGTTCGCAAAAATAGAGCAGCCGAACCGAAAAGCGCAGTGGACACATTGGCGACATTCGGACAAAACAAAAAGGCCGCTATTGCTAGCGGCCTTCTGTAATTTTACCGACATTTTAAGCTCCGTAGGTATTACCTTACTGGGTCAGTATCTGTCTTGGGTTGGGTGGCGCGGTAACCGTCCATGATCGGGGCCCAGTCCATGCCCATGGGAACGGGGTACTGTTGATAGACTTTGCTGTACTTCGCATCAAAGTCTGCCCAAGCATTTTTATACTGACTGGAGAGCGGGAAGCGCTTGTCAAAGGGATCATCCGTTACTTCTTTAGCTATTCCCCTAGCCAACAGGATATCGGGCGTGGCTCTGACACTGGTTAAAAAGGCCTCAACATAACCACCTGTCGCCATGCCTAAGCCAATATTATCCCGCCTCTCTTCTCGCAACTCCTTGCCCACTTTTACCCGGTAACGCTGTGCGATCATGCTTTCCAGTTCTGCTGGCAATGTAAGGCTGATGCGATAGCGTTTCTTGTCATGAAATGAAACCCACTCAATGTCCACCTGATCAGGTATTGGGCGGGTTGTGTGGCTTCCTTTTGAGATACGCCAACGATAGTCTTTTTCTTTGAGCGCTTCCGCGCCAAAAAATCCGGCAGAACCATTGGTCGAGGCATCGACCAACTTACCTTGGCGATAAAAGAGAACTTTAGTCACCCAGAGCTAATCAGCGTTCGAACCCACCATATGGCGCCAGTCCAGTTGTTTGGGGCCAGAGGGGGCTGCTTGGCAGGCTGCAACTAATGGCAACAGCAGCAGTAGGAGTATCCAGCGCATACAAGTCATCATTGCACTGGGTCAGTATCTGTCTTGGGTTGAGCGGCGCGGTAAGCGTCCATGATCGGGGCCCAGTCCATGCCATTGGGAACTGGGTATTGCTTGAATAGCTCACCATATTTCTTGTCAAAATCATCCATTCCATATTGGCGTGCTACCGGTACTTTCTTGTCATACCAATCATCGGTTACCTCTTCGGCTATGCCGCGGACAAGCAGTAGGTCAGGACTGAGCTGCAATCCTCCTCCGGTTAATATGACCTCGAAATAACCACCAGGAGCCAAACCAAAATAGAGGCGATTTCGTCTATCATGACGCCCTTCAATCAAATACACCTGACGCATTTTCTGCTCTAGATCGATAGGTAAATCTACCTTGATGCGGTATCGTTTTCGATCATGGAACGAAACCATCTCAATCACGGCTTTATCGGGTACGGGTACACCGTCTGTCGGCAGTCCTCCACCACCAGCCCAGTAATACTTTTTATTGATAAGTTTACTCTGCAGAATGCCAGCGTTGCAGCCCCCTCCTGGATAACCCACCACCTTCTTACCTTGCCAGTAAAACTCTGCTTTGGTTGTACAAAAACTATCAACATTAGAGCCTGTACCATAACGCCAAGAAAAAGGTTTGATCTGTGTATTCGCAGCACAAGCCAACAGAGGACAAAGCAGGCCAAGCACTAATATCCATCGTTTTAACATCATGACACCTTGTTCCCTATCAGTTCGCGCCTCTCTTTACTAATACTCGTTTCGTCTTTATTGGTATGGGCCGGATTTGCAATGCCCTTGTTGCTGGCACTGTGGTGGAGATAGTCACGACGCAAGGCACGGTAAACATCGGGCGATAATTGATGAGCCAAATTCTTAGCAACCTTCTGTTCGATGGCGGATAAGGCCCAAAGTTTATCCAGCGCCTTCAAGTCAGCCTCTGGCCGCTTGATAGAGAGCGGCTCAAGCTGCAATGCCCTATCATCTGGCACCCACGCTTTAAACGGCACCCCCACAGCTCGGCCCGCCTCAACCATCATATGTAACGGAATTCGGGAGTATTCCCCCTCAACTACCCTGCTCATCAGCACTTCTACATAGACCGACTTTTTGCCGGGACCTATGCTATTTTTCCCCTCGGGACGCCGGAACGAGTAAGGTTTCAGACTGATCGCTCCCAGCGGTGGCACGGCGCCACGAGACAGGTTGGGGTTGATACGAGTGACCCAGCCCAACGTTCGTTTCTCTTCGGCATACGCCTTAGCTTTTTGATAGGCAATGCTCTCGGCATCTGGTGTTATAACCGTTTCCACACTCATAAAACGCTCCAACTCAATGCACTCGATCAGGGCTGGATCGCTGTTGGGATTGCTCAAGCTCCAGCGGCTATAATAACCGCCACCTATGTCTGAGTGAGCCCCCGGTAGCGCCAGCTCAGTAAAGTGATCAGGAGTGCTGGTGCCGGCAGCATCTTCTGTAATTCGTGATAGTGGGAAGTATTTGCGAACTTCATCCAACGCGGTGAGATGTACCACCCGCTCTGCACAATCCGCTTTTAGTTGAATATTGACACTGCGGTTGTAAGAGGAAACAACGGTATCGAACAGCCCCACAAAGGTAAAGCGCACATCGTCGCGGCTAGCCCAATCAAATCCTGCCTTAAGGCGAATATCCGGGCTATTCGCCATAGCCTGCACCAATGGATGATCGGATTTTTGGTCGACAGTATTAACAAAATGGCGAGCAGCAGCGGCGCCCCGACTAAAGCCAAAAACATCGAATACGATGCGATGGATGCAGCCGATACTTGGTAAAACATCACGGAGATCATCTTGAATCCCCATCAGAATTGTATCTGTGCAAGCTTGCGTCACCTTTCCAATGATGGAGGTGTTTTCTCCACCAAAATCGAGATCAAAGCCTTGGGTCAGGGTATCGTCCGAACGATATTTAGGGCCATTTTTTCCCGCAATAGGATCGCGAGTTCCAATACCACTGATATAGGCTCTCGCACTCAACGTTTCTGCGCCAAATAAATATTGGTCATTAAGTTTCCAAACATTGGTTACGTCGTTAGCCGAACTCCCTTCAACTGGGCTTTTCCCCATCTGGCAGCCCCGTAGCTCTTTCTCACGCTGCACAGGATCTGAGCAGGTTTCCAGAAGCCACTGCTCTACTTTTTGTAGCCCCGCCTGGGCGTTGTGGGTGTTGTTACCTGTGCCGTCAAAAAACACCCCAATCCGCAAGATATTGATCTGATAGCTTTTAACTTCAATCACATAGGAGTGCTTGGTGATAAAGCGCGGCGGCTGGGCCTGACCGACTTTGTGTCCTTCCGGTAGCGGCTGTTCAGGGTCAGTAAGGCAAAGGTCGCCAGTAGTTACTTTGACATGCTCGCGCTTTACATCGTCGTGACCGAAAAGTTTGTCGGTATAAGCGGGAACCTGGCTGGTTTCGCCCTCTTTCAGCGCTTCACGGGACTGAGCTGCTTTAAGCCATGACTTGGTTTCCAGCTTGACTGTCACCGGCCCCACGGCAAAGCCCTCCACCAACGTCGGGCCATTTTGCAGCGTCACCGTCTTGGCAGTGCCGGTGGCATCAGTCAACGTGGCTTTAAGCCCTTGGAATGAGTGGTTGTGCTCATCACGAACATCTATTTCAATCCAGCAATTATTCTTCTCGCAGGGAATGCAGTGAGGACTAATACCCCCGGCAGCATGCTGTTCTTTCGGCTCTTTTTTTCCGTAACCGAAGCAGCTCAATAAAGAACCTGATTTATCCTTTGAGGATTTATATTGATAAGGGTATGCATTTGCAGAAGGGGTGGCTGTAACACGGCTATTTTCAACCCTCTTGATAAATACAATGTCATTTCCTTTATCTGTGCGACCATACACCTCAACTGAAGCAATATTTTCTGCACTAACACCGCCTTTAGCAAGCCATTCGCCCTGGTGTTTGAACCTCTCTGCAGTACTCTGGAGCGAGCTATCTTTATTCTTTTTGCTGGTATAACTTAAGCTGTGGTACGCATTGAAAAAGCGAGCATCCGGTATAATTTCATAAATGTAGATAAAGTCCTGCTTGCTCATGAGCAAACCATCTTTAGCCCAATGCTTTTTCAGGAATTCAAGATTATCTGAGGTTGCAAGAAATGCAGATGTTCCTTTTTTGCAGCTACTACCATTCACATGGCGATAGATATCATCATCAGTTCCACTGATTGGCATCCCATTGCTAAATACCTCATCTGGGCTTCTTAAATCGCTCCGGTAAACCCGTGTGGGAAGATTGCTTAATTCATTTTTGGGCATTACGCGGCTCCTATCAATTCAGGATGTTTGCTCAGCCAGTTATTTACCTGAGCCATCTCTTCGTCGTTAAGCATCAAGGGTGCTCTGATGGCATCGAGTGACATGCGTGCCTGCAATGAGATCGCCCCGGCCACAGCGCCATCGCGAACATCACCTTCCAGCCCAGCTTGATTGACTTGTTTGAGTACACGCGCAATGGCTGCCTCCGGGTTAGGATGACGCGTCATCATATCCTCCATCCGTTGCCAGAGGTGGCGAGAGAGGATGTAGGCGTGACGGCTTTCGTCATACAGTTGCGCCAGGTGGTGAGACTGAATGCGAAACCAGGGGGCTTGGCGAGGGGTAAATGCGGCCTCAGGCGAGCGTTGCCACACACTGTCGGTGGCCCAGAGGCTTGAGCAGGGCCCCAGCACATCATCAAGCTCCTGCTGGCTCATGGTGGCAAGCATCTTGGGAAAGACCCGGCTATCGGCATAGCGCAGCCACATCACATCTCCTTCAAAGGCCACTTCTATCAGGCTTTGCCAGTGCTGCAGGACGACATCAATAGCGGCATCGCTCGCGACATATACGCCACCCAACTGTGGGTGGGCAGCAATAAACTCGGGAGTCGGAGATGGGAATAGCCAAGGACCTTGTTCTGCTTGGTCTGCAAACGCAGTGCCGGCAAACAAGGGAATAGCGTTTGCGCCACCATGGTTGCAGTAGTCCGCCACCGCGGTGGTATCGAGCGCAGCATCGACGATAGCAAACAGTTTGCCGGGATATTGGCTGCGCCATTCTTGAAAAGTCATGCCTTACCTCCTTGGGCAAAGGGGCAGGGTTTCACCAGCGGAGCCATAGACTCCATGCTTTTTTGAATGGCGCTCGCAGGGATAGTGGCAGGCGGTGCGGGTGGTACCTGGACTGAGCCAGGCAAGTTAGGCATCTGACCTGCCCAACCAGAGCCTGCTCCCGGGCTCCCCCCGGAGTTCATCTTGATGCTGGAACCGGCCAGGGTCACGCCGCTTGGGTCAACTTTCACAAAACTGCCGCCAACCTTGAGGGTCAGCTCGGAGCCTGCCTCCAGCACAATCTTGTTACCAGCCTTAATGTGGACCTCTTGGTCTGCTTCAACCAGCAGCGACTGCCCCAGTTTCTGGTGAAGTGATGTGTCTACCGTGAGGGAAAAGTCGCCCTTGATGTGATCACGCTTCTCACCCTCCACCGTCAGGTGGTCATTGGCCTTGATGCGGGTCACGCGCTCATTGTCGATATCGGTGTGCTGGTCATGTTTGATGTGCCAAGCGGCATCGTTTTCGATAAGCGCGTTCAGGTCTTTCTGACCGTGGATGTAAATCTCTTCCTGCCACGCCTGGTCTTCAAAACGCAGCTCGTTGAAACCTTCACCCTGGTGGGTTTCGGTGCGCAGCACAGTGCGGGTCTTGTTGGCGGGTAACTCGTAAGGCGGTCGGTTGGTGGCATGGAAGGTACGGCCCGTCACGATGGGCTGGTCGGGATCACCTTCCAAAAACTCGACAATAACCTCGTGGCCGATACGGGGGATGGCCATCATGCCATATTGGCCACCGGCCCAGCCCTGGCTCACTCGCACCCAGCAGGAGCTCTGGTCGTTGGAGCTGCCATATCTGTCCCACGGGAATTGCAGCTTCACCCGACCGTGCTCGTCGCAGTAAATCTCCTCGCCCTCGGGCCCCACCACGATGGCGATTTGCGGGCCGTCCACCATGGGTTTGTGAGGTGCTTCCGGAGTGCCGATACGGGCCCGCCAGGTGGTGCTTGCCTTCACCACGCCAAATTCGTTGTGGTAGACGGTCGGGCCGCTGCCGCCCTCTTCCTCCAGCGCCTGCGGCTGTTCACCGGTATGGCGGATATGGACGATTTGCCAGTCGGTGTTGAGGCTGCCGTTGGGGTGTTCGGTCAATGAAAAGTACTGGCCCGGCAACAAGGCTGCGCTGTTGGATTTGCCACTGCCCGCTACCGCGTCATTACGCAGCGCATCGAGCCGGTGCTGGGCAAAGGCCTTGCCGCTCGGGTCCTGCTTGTAGCGGCCCGGGTAGTCAAAGTGTTGATAGGTATCGCGCTGATGCGAAAGCTCTGCGCCCTGCTTCTTGTGGAAGAGGCCATAGGCCGGGGTCTTGAAGCTGTAATCCTTGAGCTCTACATCGCTTGGCCGCACTGCCTCGCGGTAGTGGAACTGGCGCACGTAAGGGCCTTGTTCCAGCGAGCGGTTGCCAAGGTTGAAGAAGAGCTCGGGGCCTGCGGTCAGGGCTGCTGCTGCGTCGGCAAACACGATGCGGTGTTTGCCTGCTTCAAATTCGTGGAAGTAGAACAAGCCCTCTTCGGCTGCGAGACGATTCACGAAATCGAGGTCGGTCTCACGATACTGGACGCAGTATTCCCGCTGGGCGTGCTCGTTCTTGAGCGCAAAGGCGTAGTCGGTAATGCCATGCTCTTGCAGCAGGATACTGAGGATTTCGTCAGGCTTCTGCGCCTGGAAGATACGGGCGTTTTGGCGCAACCCCAACCGCCACAGAGCCGGTTTGACCTCAAGGCTATAGCGGGTACGGCGAAAGCCGCTGTCCCCTTGGGCAAACTCGCTCACCACCCCGCACAGCCTGCGCTGCAGCTCGCCGTTGTACCACACCAACAGTTCACAGGGCTGATCCAGCACGGCACCAAAATCGATATCTGATTGCTGACTGGCAACCTCGAGGTGAAGGTTAAACGGGCTGTTCAGCCCCTCATCCAGCTTGAAGCTGGCAACCACAAAGGTACTGTCAGCCAGCGCACCAACCTTGACGGTGAATTGTAATCCTGTGCTCTGTGCCATGACCTTGTTCCTTATCCTGCCTGTCCGCTACCGGAACCAATCACCACGCCACCACAATCCACTGCCACGCCTGTGACAGCGATGGGTTTGCCGTTTACCAGCACCGAGCCGACCCCATCGGCAATGGCGCGGGGATGAGGCGGGTTGTTGGGCTTGTCATGAGGCTCCAGCGGATCGCCCTGACGGGCCACAGGTTTACCATCGAGGAAAACATCAGGGCTGGCGGCTATCACCGGGGTCGGTGGAAAGCCATCGTGGTCGGTGCCGATGTCACCGAGCAGTGCAATGGAAGGACACATAACTGAAACCTCTTGTGTGCTTTGCCATCACTCCGCCCCGAACCTGAAAACAGGGGGATGGCAAAACATAAAAGCTCCGGCAGCCAAAGACTGACCGGAGAAAACGCGGGCTGATAGGCCGGCTGCACACCGGCCAGACAGTACAAGATTTACTACAAGGAATTCCAAAATAAGAAAGGGAGGCTTAGGCCTCGATAGGCGCACGCCAGTCGTCAGCACCAGAGGTACCGGCAACAGTGTGCTCCCAGTCAATCTTGCGGTACGCCAGAGAAACCTGGATAAGCTGGGTGAAGTCAGACTTCGCCGGGTCCTGGCAATGCGGCATCTGGCAGTCGATGTCAACAATGGTGGCATCGGTCAGCACGGTGGAGAAGAAGTGCTCCTGCTTGCCTTCAACGGAGGTGCGGTACCACTTCAGGGTCACTTTCGGCAGCATTTCGCCGGAGGCCAAGGAGTTGTACATCAGCGGTACGGCTTTGTTCAGGGCAACGGTGAACTTGAACGGCTTGTGGACACGCTGACCAGCCGGCTGACCGGATTGCGGGTCGGTCGGGACAGTCACAACGTGTTGGAACTCTTGTACCAGCATCTCGTCTTCGTGACCTTCTACGAAGATGTTGCCGACGGAATCAGAGGTGAAGGCACCGGCAGTGATGTTGCCCTGAGTTTTACCTTCAATGCTGATATAACATGGAGTTGGCATGTGTATGCTCCTAAATAGATTGGTTAAATGAGATAGCACTCGCCCAATCTTTAAGCAGTGACCATGCCACTTCACTTAATTCTTATTTATCATGCAGTTATGTGAACGTCTATTTTGTACACCTCATTTCTCCGCAATACTTTGCTTCAATCAGACAAATCCGCTAATAAAAGTGGCGCCTTGAGTGATTACGTTCACTTACTGCGCAAGTTATTGCCTCCTGCAGATCGATTGCACCATAGACTGTTGTTGATTATGTATTCTTACTTTCTCGACTCTGCTATTGACGTAATAGCGCTCCTAACTTGTTTAGGCTATCCGATCCTTTAATGAAAAGTGTGATCGCACGCGGGTGCGAGGCACATAAACGCAGCTGTTCTGTACTTTCATACCGGCATTACTTTTTAAGTCTCGACGCCAAGACCTGTGTGGCTGAACAGGTAAATACATACCTTGTCTTGCGCTTCCTACAGCAGCTCATCTTCACCAGTTGGTGGGTAAATTATCCCCTTATGGGTTTAAGAGCACGGGTGAGCTGGTTTGGCTTCCATTAACTGACGAATTGCTTTAAAGCTCCGTACTGCAGCCTTGGTCGCGACAGGATTAACCAGCCAACCAGGCAGATTATCACCGGGATTTGTATAGCTCTGAAGACGGATCAGAGTTGAGCCATTTGGCTGTGGTATCGCTTCCCATACCCCTTTACTGATGCGAATCCGCTTAAATCCCACATGTGGCACCAGTACATCGGGAACAGCCCAAACCTTTAAACTCAGTGTGCAATCCACGGCTCTGGTCAGCAGAGAGCGAGTGATCAACTCCCGGTCTTCTAACGGCCAAGGAGCAGAAAGCAAGGTGTAGACAATATCCTCATTGGCGGATGGTCGTGCGAGCAGCCGCACTTCACGGCTTTCTGGCAACCAGACTTGATGGTTTTCGGTATCCCGTAACACATCGAGTAAGGTCAATGGCGAGGCAGTCACCAACATCTCCAGCCTCATCTCCACAAACGAGCCAGGCGGATGGGGGCGGACCCACAGTGTGACCCCCTCATCTTGCTGCTGGAGTAACCATGTTTGTGCCCAGCAGACTTGAGCAAAGAGTAATAGGGCTATCAGCCAGTGTTTACGCATAGATGTTACAGCCCTAATAGAGACCTTTTTAGAGGCTAGTTGGTCGATATTTTCTTTCACGCCTGACATAGGCAATCTGTCTGGTTTTGGATCAAAAAAAACACAACCTGAGGGAAGGGTTCTCGATAAAGAACAAATTACACTCTGCTTCTCTTATATACAGCTCCCCAGCAAAATGCCTTCCCGACAAACGTGTGATCTCGATCGACTGATTGCATTTTATATATGAAAAAACGGTGGCTACAGTGGCTACAGTGGCTACGCGGCTACAGCCCCCCTCTAGGCCGCATCATTGCTGGGTTTGTCGTGTAGCCACTACTCAAAAAAGTGGTGGCTACAGCCCCTTTTTTTAGCCACTGTAGCCATTGTGTAGCCACTAAAAATAAGCCTAGTGGCTACACCTCTATCCCTTGATACATAAGGCACACAGCGGTGTTTTATTGTGGTGTAGCCACTGTAGCCACTGTAGCCACTGTAGCCACTGTAGCCACCATTTTTGCTTGTTCTTTCACGCGCGCGCACGAGGCCGAAATGGAAAGGGCCACACTCGGTGGCCCTTGGCTCCTGCCAACTGGGGTTAATCGTCCTCTAAGCCATCTCCTTCATCACCCAATACTCTCTCTCCAAGCACATACACCCTCATCCCCTTCCCCATCCCCGGCAATCTGACCTGTCGCTGTAACCGCTTCTTGTCTTTGCCAGTGAGAAGATAACCGGCCTCAAGGCACAAGATGGCCGGTGGTTGGCGTCGAACCAGTCAGCAAAACGTGTGAACTGGTGGGCAAAGACAAAACCACGTACCTGCATCAGGGTGGCTGCGTCCTCCTGATTTCCCAGGTGCCCCCGTTCTGCCAGCCAAGCCTTGAGGCAGACCCTCACCGCCCTGATGGCTTCTCCCTCTGGCCAGCCGGTCACACCCAATCGGGTAGCCAGCTCCCCAGCCGCAGCTACCAACGCAAACCGGTTGATGGCTCGCCCTACCTGATTACCCGTCCCCTTGAGTGTCAGCTCGGCAGCCAACTGCTTAATCTCAGCCCTCAACCGCTCTCTGTGTTCATCTATCGCCTGGGTCAGGGCTTGCGCATAGATGCGAAAAGCGATGCCATGATGCTCTTCTGAGTTGGTTTTCAGGGTGTCGGCAAAACTCCGGCCGCCATCCATGTCATGAAGCCATTCAAAGGAGCCATCGTGCCCGGTATCGCTGGGGATCTGGATAGTCCGCACCTCCATTCCGGCCTGGGTACTCTTCCCAGCACTGGCGGCATGCTGCCTCAAGGCTCAGCTCACCGGTAGAGAGGAATAGCAACCGCCAGGCTTTCAGCTCTCTCAGCTCGCCCAGTTCATCCAGACAGAGCAGGGCATCATTGCGCCGGCTGGCGATCCCCTCGATGGCGTTGCCGGTAGCCCGCCAGGTTTGGGCATAGCGGTCCGGGTGACCATAGACACTGGCGGCCGCCTTCATCACGGTGGTTTTACCATCGGTACTCTCCCCCTTGAGGTGAAAGCCTCCGCCCTCCATGCCGACCAAGGAGAGCAGAGGGGCCGCAAAGGCCAGGGACAGCGCAAAGCAGAGCCGAGAGTTGCCCACGGCCAGCCCTGCGATCCCCTGTTGCCAGCCGGTCAGGGTACCGTGCTCAGTAAAGTCGCTGCTGGTGTAGCCGGCAGTCTGCAGAATGACCCGCTCGGCATCCGGCCCAATAGCGCCCCCTGGCAGCACATAAGCCTTGCCATGCCATCCTGTTCGCTCGACACAGGTGATACGCCGCTTTGGTTGGCAGCTCATCAGGTAGGCCGCCAGCCTGCGTTTGTGGCTGAGCTCGATAAAGGGCAGCCCCGCATCCAGTAGTGCGGCAAACACCTCTTCACCATTGCGCGGTACCAAGGAACGCACAGGCATGGCCCACTGGCGCACGCGCCCGGCACTGTCTCGCCACTCGAGCAAGCGGCCATAGCCTCGGCCTTGCTCATCGGAGGTTTCAGCCAGCACGTAGATGGGGCTGGCAATTGGGAGCCACTCTTGCCGGGCATCCTCCCCTCTACCGACCGTCGTCAGGGCACACAAACGCGAGCCTCTGACCTCAAATCCAGCCGGTGACGCTTGCCCCTCCTCTGACTCACCTTTCACCAGATGAAGTGGGGCTACATTGACCATCCAGGGCGCTTCATCGGTGTTTTGGGTCACCTCCAATGTCTGTTCGAAAGCAACGATATCCACCAGCGGCCAAGGCTCAGCATTCTGCCCTTGGTAGCCACGATAGATCTCAGCCCTCGGAGCTTGCTCACGTAGAGCCATGATCAATCGTTTGGCTTTCTTAGAGTGCAGATTGCCATACTGGTGAACGATGACCCGCTTGGTGGCATCACGATCTGCCATTTTGTAAAGCTTGCCCCTTTCGTCCAGTTGGGCTGGCCCCACGTACAGCACTTGCTCCGGTTCGAGCTCTGGGTCAATCGGGTTGTCTGCTGCTATCGCGTCATTATGAGCACGCTGCAGGGTCGCCCTGATGCCAGCATCCCTGCTGGCTTGTTCACCGGTGTGGATCACGACAACCTGCAGGTCATCCAGGTCTGCAAACTTGAGGAAGGCACCGGCCCGGGATGGAGGACTACTACGATTCCCGGAACCAACAGTTCTTTGGAATACCGTTGTCATTGCATCTCCCTCCGCTTGCTCTCCTTGGTCAACCGCTTGAAGAGTTCTCGTAGCACCGCGGGGCGAAGTGGATTACGTGATAATTCGCACCACATGCGGCGATTTAGAGTGTTGAGCAGTCGCTTACTCATGGCATGTCCCTCCCAGCAAAACGGTAACCAGCTCCTTGAACGCCCGCTCATCCAAGCCGGCTTTCAGCTCCCGAGCCTCTTTCGCGGTGATCGCCACTGCGGCGCCCAGGGTCTGGGCAATAAAACGATCACGGTCATTTCGGCAGAGGAAGGCACTCAGGGTACCCCGCTGTGAACGCTTCCCTGTTCTGGGGTTAGGTGGGCCAATAAAGGTCGGTGGATTCGTGCCATTGGCCCATGCGAAGTAAGTCATGACAACCTCCTTTGGCAGATAGCAGCCTCGCTACGCAAGGCATCAAGCAGAAATCGAAACTGTGTTCGCTCCTGAATGCTGAGGTCGGTTTGTTCTAGCAGCGCCTCAAACTGGTCGAGCAAGGCGTAAAGAGGGAGTGGATAAATGAGGTTCATACGATGAGCCCCCCATCAGGTGGGGTAACCCGGTAGGTGGTCATGCAACAGGGAGGGTAGTGCAAAGGCGCCAAAGTGCGGCCGAGTGACACGGATGAACAATCAGGGATCTGAGTCGGCTAGATAAAGCCTGGGTGGGGACAGTAGCCATAATGGCAGCCTCCGTAGTGGTCAGATTTTCTCTGCCACCAGAAGACGCCAATCTAAGTATGGTGGCAGCCCGGACAAGGTTGGCGTAACTGGTCACTACGGAACCCAGCGCCCCTTGCGAGGCCCTCGCCCGAACCGCCATAACACAGCTGAAGCTGCCAAGCGGATATAGCGAAGCAGCCCCAAGAGATGAGGGTCGAGTACCGACAAAAAACCACGCAAGAGCGTGGGTCGGCTCCGTAGATAGTTTCGAGACGCCAATCTCGGCAACGGATTTTGCCGTTGCAGGGCGAATCGTACCCCGTTGAACATTGAGGAACAAGCCCACATCTTGGGATTTGGGCAAAGCTTCGCTCTGGGCAGTGAGCCCATATTGTTTTTTCATGGCATACCTCGGAATTAAGCTGCAGGAGGGAGGGGGTTGGATACAGGTGTACGAGCACACAGAATGGCAGCGTAGTCATCGTCCAAAGGGGTTGCTTGCCTCTGGTATCGCCAGTGGTTGACCAGGGCCACTAGCTTATAGGCTTGATCTCGGTCGGCTAGCCAATAGCGCTTGAAGCGGGTGGTCCCGCCGCCGCAGTGCTGGTGTTCGAAAAACGCATCGGTGATGTCTATCCCGTGGTTTCGACGGAGCAAGCCAATGCTATTGCGCAAGTTGAGATCATGGAGTCCAGCCAGGCCAGACAAGGCACTGACACCCTGAGCCCCCTGTTCCAGCAAGTGGAGAGCAACCAATTCGTACTTGGTGATATGCTGACCCTGTTCAAGCTGGGTCGAACCATTCATGATGCGGCCTTTTTCTTTTTGCATCTTCCCCTCCTTAGGCAGCTTTGCCTTGAGCATTGATCCACTCATGAACATCTTCACAGCGCCAGGCAGTGACTCGCGCACCCAACTTGATTGGCTTAAGGAATTTTCCTTCACCAACCATCCTCCACAACGTGGACTTGCTGAACGGCAATGGACCCACCTTGCTGGCCGTCGTTACCAGTTGTGCCTCTCGAATAAACCCTGTTTCTGGAATTTTCATGTGTGCTCTCCTGAAATGAAAAAGCCCGACACAGTGGTCGGGCTTAAGGGGGGTAAACAGTTATCGATAATGAATGGGGGTCAGTTTTGGTTTCGTCTCCTCCAATGCAAAAACCCGGCACGATGGCCGGGTTTGGATATGAAAAAGGCCCAATCTCTAAAGAATGGGCCATTATGGGGAAATCCATACGTTGGTGTGATAACGAGTCAAGCAGTCGCGTAACGTGTCACATCCTCCTGCTACCTACCCTACTCTATTGAAGTTCACAGGACGAACATTGCTGCCCTGTTGTGACTCATAGAAATCAGCCAGCCACTGCAATAGCTTACGGCGGTCATCAAGGTACTCAGCCCGGTGATAGGCCGCCCGAACCTTGTTACGCTCAGCATGGGCAAGCTGGCGTTCGATCACATCAGGGTCAAAGCCCTCCTCATTGAGGATGGTGGATGCCAAGGCCCTAAAACCGTGTGGTGTGGCAATTCCTTTGTAACCCATTCGTCCCATAGCATAACTCAGAGTGTTTTCGCTGATGGGATTGGTCAACTTCCGTTCACTCGGGAACAACAGCTCACAATGTCCTGATATCTGACGTAGCTCCTCAAGTACAGCAAGAGCCTAACGGGAAAGAGGTACGATATGAGGTACCCGCATCTTCATACGTTCAGCAGGGATCCGCCATTCTGCTCGCGCCATGTCGAACTCATCCCAGCGAGCAAAGCGCACCTCACCAGGGCGAGTCATCGTCAACATCAATAGATGGATAGCTAGACGAGTTGCAGGATTCAGTGGCTCAGCAGCCAAGCGCCGGTAAAACTCCGGTAAGTCAGCACGTGGAAGTGCTGGACGGTGTTCTTGCTTGGTAGCCCTTAGCGCTCCTTTCAGGCCTTGGGCTGGGTTGTAGCTGACCCGCCCAGTCTGGATGGCGTAACGCATTACGGAACTGATCCGTTGCAGCACCCGCCCAGCAGTTTCTGTAGCTCCCCTAGCCTCTATCTTGCGCAGAGCATCCAACATGATCGGCGCTGTTAGTTCTGCTACCGGAACTAGCCCAAGATCAGGAAAAGCATCAGCTTCCAAAGACTCTATAACTCGCTGGGCATGGATTGGACTCCAGCGAGCTAGCTGACTCTGGTGCCACTCCCTGGCAATGACCTCAAAGCTGTTCTCGCTGGCAAGCCGGCTGGCCACCTTGCTCTGCTTTCGAGCAAGACTTGGATCGATGCCATCAGCCAGCAGCCTCCGTGCTTCCTCTCTCTTAACCCTTGCTTCTTTCAAGGAAACCTCTGGATAGACACCTAGCGCTAGGCACCTTCTCCTTTCCACCACAGCGGAACTTGAGGCGCCAGTACTTCCCCGATGAAGTTATAAGTAAAAAGAGTCCCTTTTCATCAGACAGCTTCTGCTGCTTACCAGTGAACTTGGCTTGTCGAGCTGCGGTATCAGATAGCGGCATGGGGGTATCTCCCGATTCAATTGGGGGTACATGACAGACGCTGGGGGTATAAGCCTCCACCTCACAGGCCAGGAATGGCGCGGGATTGCGGGCATGTGGGGGTACTTTTTATCCCTGTGGGAACATGTACCCCCAAAAGTACCCCCAAACTAGGGGGGATGTCATGAGGCCTTATGATACGACGAGAGACAACAAAAAACCCGCAAAGCCTTTAGCTATGCGGGTTTATGGTATGTCTTGAGACTGTATGAAACTATAGTTTGGTGCCCGAGGCCGGAATCGAACCGGCACGACGCGAACGTCGAGGGATTTTAAATCCCTTGTGTCTACCGATTTCACCACTCGGGCACCGTAATCGGTATCAAGCTCGCGCCGCGGGCTTGTCAATATGGAGGCACGTTCCGGAGTCGAACCGGACTAAACGGATTTGCAATCCGCTGCATAACCGCTTTGCTAACGCGCCATGCAAAAGAGAGTTGGCTCTCTATTGTCTGAATTTGGAGCGGGAAACGAGACTCGAACTCGCGACCCCGACCTTGGCAAGGTCGTGCTCTACCAACTGAGCTATTCCCGCATCGGTCTGGCTGACTGCCTGACTACGAGGACGCATTCTAGCGATGTTCCCCGCCCAGTCAACCAGAAATATTTAATTAACTGATCGTTCGGGCGTTTTTTGCCCTTTTTGCACACTTTTAGCGCCTTTGGCCGTTTCTTGTCTGAAATTGCGAGAAACAGCCTGTTACTGCCTGATAACTCAGAAGCTGGAGTGATGGGTCAGATCGCTCCAGGCCGCCTTCATGTACTGGAACATCGACCAGAAGGTAAGCACGGTAGCGACATAGAGCAGCACGTAGGCCAGCCATACCATCCAGACGTTGTACTGCCAGATAAGACCGGTCAGCGACACCATCTGGATCATAGTCTTCCACTTGCCAATCCAGCTCACCGCTACCGAGGAGCGCTTGCCGAGCTCAGCCATCCACTCGCGCAGGGCGGAGATGATGATCTCGCGACCAATCATGGTCATGGCGGGAATGGTGACCCAGATGGTGTTGTAGTGTTCAACGATGATGACCAGTGCAGTGGCCACCATGATCTTGTCGGCGACCGGGTCGAGGAAGGCACCGAAGGCGGTGGATTGATTGAGCTTGCGGGCAAGATAGCCATCAAACCAGTCGGTGGCAGCGGCCAGAATAAAGACGATGGCAGCGGCCAGATAGGACCACTGGTAAGGCAGATAGAACAGGATGACGAAGACGGGAATGAGCAAAATCCGGAAAAACGTCAGCATGTTAGGTATGTTTGTCATTATTTTCAGCCACTTCTTGTACGTCGCTACATAGTGCGCCAAAGCCGATTTGCGATGCAACCGCACTGACGCCCGTCTTGGTCTTTTTTAATCCATCAACCCTTTCGCAATACCGCGCCATTATGGCATTTACGGCCCCCCTGCGTCACGGCTCTTGTGCATCAAGGAGTTAGCGAATGTTCCCGGTTAATCATCTCATGAAAAAAACAGTGTCATTCAACACTCAGGCTGAATGCAGGCCATCGTGGATGGCCTGGGCCAGCTCCTGACTGATGCCGGGCACCTTGGCCAGTTCATCCACACTCGCCTTTTTCACCTCCTGCAAACCGCCCAGATATTTGAGCAGTGCCTGACGCCGCTTCGGCCCCACTCCCGGAATATCCTCCAGCGTGCTGCTGGTGCGGGCTTTGGCTCGCCGTGCCCGGTGGCCGGTAATGGCAAAACGGTGGGATTCATCGCGAATATGCTGAATAAGGTGCAAAGCGGGCATATCTGCCGGCAAATGCAGCTCTTCGTGACTCTCTCCCATGATCAGGGTCTCGAGCCCGGCCTTACGGGTCACCCCTTTGGCAATGCCCACCAGCAGCGGATATTTGCCGCCGAGGAACTCCAGCTGGCGCGCCAAGATCTCTTCGGCGCGGCGCAGCTGGCCGAGGCCGCCGTCGATAAACAGCACGTCCGGCACCTTGTCCGGCTCCTGCTGTTTGCCAAAACGGCGCTCCAGCGCCTGCTCCATGGCCGCGTAGTCATCGCCGCCGGTGATGCCATCGATATTGAAGCGGCGATATTCGGAGGAAAGCGGCCCCTCCCGGTTGAACACCACACAAGAAGCCACCGTGCGCTCCCCCATGGTGTGGGAGATATCGAAACACTCCATGCGGGCAATGGGGCGCTCCAGCTCCAGCAGCTCTTCCAGCTGGTCGTAGCGAGCGGTGATGGTGCTCTTATGGGCAAGCCGCGAGCGCAGCGCCGTCTCGGCATTGATGGAGGCGAGCTTGATGAAACGGGCCCGCTCGGCACGGGTACGGCTCACCACCCGCACCTTGTAACCGGCGGTCTGACTCAGGGTCTCGGCGATGACGTTCTCATCTTCCAACGCCACGTCGAGCAGCACCTCGCTCGGGATCTGCCGTCCCCCCTGCCCCGACAGATAGAACTGCAGCAGGAAGGATTGCACCACCTCGTCAAGCTGGGTATCGGCCGGCACTTTCGGGAAGTAGCTGCGCGAGCCGAGCACCTTGCCCTGACGAATAAAGAGCACGTGGATACAGGCCGCCCCCTGTTCGAAGGCGACCCCCACCACGTCGAGCTCGTCCAGCACGTTGCCGCTCACCGACTGCTGTTCGGTGACCCGACGCAACGCCAGGATCTGATCCCGATAGCGGGCCGCCTCTTCAAAACGCAGATCGCCGCTGGCGGACTCCATCTTGCCCACCAGCTCGCCTATCACCTGCTGGTTCTTGCCCGCCAAAAAAAGTTTCGCCAGCTCCACCTGCTGGGCATATTCGGCCTCGCTCACCAGTCCGGGCACGCAAGGAACCGGCGCAGCGCTTGAGCTGATAGAGCAGGCAGGGACGGGTGCGGTTGGCGTAGACCGCATCTTCGCACTGGCGCACCGGAAAGATCTTCTGCATCAGGTGCAGGCTCTCGCGCACTGCGCCGCCAGAGGGGTACGGGCCGAAGTACTCCCCCTTGATCTTGCGGGCACCGCGATGGACGCCGATGCGCGGATGCTGGTGTGCGGTAATGATGATCCAGGGGTAGGATTTGTCGTCCCGCAGCAACACGTTGTAGCGGGGCTGGTACTGCTTGATCAGGTTGTGCTCGAGGATCAGCGCCTCGGTCTCGGTGTGGGTGACGGTGACCTGGATGTCGGCGATCTGGCGTACCAGAGTACGGGTCTTGATGCTGTCGACATTGGCCCGAAAGTAGGAGGCGAGCCGTTTTTTCAGATCCTTGGCCTTGCCCACGTAGATGACGATACCGCCGCTGTCATACATGCGGTAGACGCCGCTCTGGTGCGTCACGGCGGCGAGAAAGGCTTTGCTGTCAAAAAGGGGCTCGGGAGAGAGGGTCATCGGCAACTCGACTCAACGGATGAAGGCAAAAAGACGGGGAGAGCATACTGCGCCCACTCATGGAAATGCAAAAGGGGGCTAAAAAAGCAAAAGGCGGCAGATGCCGCCTTGGTGACCACACGACCCCGGTTACAGGGTGTCGGCATCCAGCATGCCGTAGCGAATGGCCAGATGGGTCAACTCCACATCACCATTGATGCCCAACTTGCTGAACAGGCGGTAACGGTAGCTGTTGACTGTTTTCGGGCTCAGGTTGAGCTGCTCGGAGATATCGGTCACCTTCTGCCCCTTGGTGATCATCATCATGATCTGCAGCTCCCGCTCGGAGAGGGACTTGAAGGGGTTCTCGTCCGCCGAGGCAAACTGGCTCAGTGCCATCTGCTGGGCGATCTCCGGAGAGATATAGCGTTGACCGGAGTGCACCAACCGGATCGCCTGAATCATCTCGTCCGGCCCGGCCCCCTTGGTCAGGTAACCGGCAGCGCCAGCCTGCATCACCTTGGTCGGGAAAGGATTTTCTGAGTGGATGGTCAGCACTATGATGCGCACATCGGGGCGGATCCGCAGAATTTTGCGGGTCGCTTCCAGACCACCAATACCCGGCATGTTCATGTCCATCAGGATCACGTCCGGATGGTGCTGACGACAGAAAGCAACTGCATTTTCGCCACTCTGTGCTTCGCCTACCACCTTGATCCCGCGAACATCTTCCAGAATGCGTCTTATCCCTGTACGCACCAGCTCATGGTCATCGACCAGGAATACATTTATCACCCAAACACCCCGTTTTTTATCTCGTTTTGGCCGCCCGGTTAGGGTTAACAGGGCGTCTTGCATCATAACCAAACTCGCCGCTTTGGCAAACCATGCACGCCAAAAGTTTGATAAAGCGCATTTATAGTGTTTGTAATCAGATAATTATCGAGATACTCAAAACAAAAAACGGCGTCTTGCGACACCGTTTTTCTTATCTTCAGCCTGCCGGATCAGCCCGCCAGGAAGGCTCGCACCTTCTCCAGATCGGCCTGGGTATCGACACCCACCGGTGGCGCTTCGAGCGCCTGAGCCACGTGGATCTTCTCCCCGTACCAGAGCACCCGCAGCTGCTCCAGCGCCTCGACCTGCTCCAGCACGCTCGGCGCCCAGTCCACATAACGCTGGATAAAGCCGGCGCGGTAGGCATAGATGCCGATATGGCGCTGATAGTGGTCGCCAATCTGCTCATGGCTGTTGGCAAAGCGATCCCGATCCCACGGGATGGTGGCGCGACTGAAGTAGAGGGCGTAGCCATCCTTGTCAGTCACCACTTTCACTGCGTTCGGATTGAACGCCTCTTCGGCATCCCTGATCGGTACCGACAGAGTCGCCATCGGCGCCGTGGCAGCGGCCAGATTGTCCGCCACCTGACGAATGATAGCGGGCGGAATGAGCGGCTCATCCCCTTGCACATTGACGATGATGGTATCGGCGGCAAAGCCGTAGTGACGGCACACCTCGGCCAGACGCTCGGTGCCGGACTGGTGATCCGGTGAGGTCATGCACACCTCGACGCCGGTGCTCAGCAGTGCCTGCTGCACCCGCTCGTCATCGGTGGCAACGATCACCCGATCGGCACCGGATTGCAGCGCTTTTTCCACCACGTGCTGCACCATGGGCTTGCCATGGATATCGGCCAGCGGCTTGCCCGGCAGCCGGGTGGATGCGTAGCGGGCCGGAATGACGACGACGAAACTCATGACGGCAGCTCGTCGCTATTGAGCGGACGGGCGCGGTTCTCCAGCAGTACCGGGATCCCCTCCTCCAGCGGATAGGCCAGCTTGTCAAAGCGGCAGACCAGCTCATGCACGGCCTTGTTGTAGTGCAGCTTACCCTTGCAGACCGGGCAGGCGATGATGTCGAGCAACTTGATGTCCAAAGCCAAAACGATACTCCTTCAACGATGTCGCGCTGGCGGCTTCATCACGCCAGCGATGGATGTCGAGCAACCAGCTATTCCATACGGGGCATATCAACCCCCTGCTCCCCCGCCGAGGCGAGAGAGATTAATCTTGCGCCCTGATCGCGCCCTTCCCCTTTGTCCCCAGCTTGTGCAGCAGGGCATCGAGCAGGGAGGCGGGCAACTCGGCGCTGACCGGCAGATACCACCAGTTATCGAGGGCAAACGGGCGACATTTGACCGCATCCTTTTCGGTCATCAGCAGCGGCTTGCTGGCAAAGCGGCCCACCAGCTCATCCCGGTCGAAGGGGTGATGATCGCCGTAGGCGGCCTGCTGATCCAGCTGGTAGCCGAGCCCTTCTAGGGTGGCAAAGAAGCGGGGCGGATGACCAATCCCCGCCAGCGCATCGACCGGGCCTGCGAGAGGGGCCGCCAGCGGCGCATCATCGCATACCCGACGCGGCGTATCGGCGACCAGTTGCATGGGGTACTCCCCCTTGCCCGGCTCGCCGCCGTTGCAGATGATGGCGTCCACCCGTTTGAGCCGGGTGACCGGCTCGCGCAGCGGCCCCATCGGCAACAGGCAGGCGTTGCCGAAACGGCGCGCTCCGTCCACCACCACCAGCTCGATGTCGCGGGCCAGCGCATAGTGCTGCAGACCGTCGTCGGTGATGATGATATCAACCTCACCGCTCTGCTCCAGCAGTCGTACCGCATCGGCCCGTTTCGGGGCAACCACCACGGGGCAGCCGCAGCGCCGGGCTATCAGCACCGGCTCATCCCCTGCCTGCGCCGTGGTGCTGGCGGCATCGAGCCGATAAGGATAATGGGGCGCCTTGCCGCCATAACCACGGCTCACCACCCCGGGGCGATAGCCGCGTGCCTGCAACTGCTCCACCAGCCAGACCACTACCGGGGTCTTGCCGTTGCCGCCCACCGAGATATTGCCCACCACGATCACCGGCAAGGAGGATCGATACCCCTTGCGCCAGCCGTGGCGATAGGCGTAGCGGCGGGTGCCGCTGATGATGGCAAACAGCAGGGCAAAAGGGGCCAGCAACCAGCGCCAGCCACTTTTGCGATACCAGAGCCGTTCCAGCATCAGGCCTTGTTTCCTGCATTGCCAAACTGAATGGCACGCAGCTGGGCATAGGTGCCGCGCTGTTCCATCAGTGCTGCGTGGTTGCCACGCTCGACGATATGGCCTTCGTCGATCACCAGGATCTCATCCGCCTTCTCGATGGTGGAGAGGCGGTGAGCGATCACCAGCGAGGTACGCGCCTTGCACAGCTCGTCAATAGCCGCCTGAATGTGGCGCTCGGACTCGGTATCCAGCGCCGAGGTAGCCTCATCCAGCAGCAGAACCGGCGCATCGCGCAGCAGGGCGCGGGCGATGGCCACACGCTGGCGCTGACCGCCAGAGAGGGATGCACCGTTCTCGCCAACCACAGTGTCGTAACCGTGGCTCATCTTGCTGACGAATTCGTCGGCATGGGCGATGCGGGCTGCCTGCTTGATCTCGTCGAGGCTGTATTTCTCTTCTGCGGCGTAGGCGATGTTGTTGGCCACCGAGTCGTTGAACAGGTGAACATGCTGGGAGACCAGCGCGTACTGCTTGCGCAGCTCGCTCAACTTGTATTCACGGATGTTGACGCCGTCGAGCAGGATCTCCCCCTGATCGATGTCGTAGAAGCGGGTCAGCAGGCTGGCAATGGTACTCTTGCCTGAGCCGGAACGGCCCACCAGCGCCACAGATTTACCTGCCTCCACTTTGAAGCTGACGTTGTGCAGCGCCGGGGTGTCCTTGGTCGGGTAGGTGAAGGTGACGTTGCGAAACTCGATCTCGCCACGAGCACGATCCAGAGTGCGGGTACCGGTATCCTGCTCCGGCTCGGTGTCGAGCAGCCCAAACAGGCTGTGGCAGGCGGTGATGGCGCGCTGGAACTGGTTGTTGACGTCGGTCAGGCTTTTCAGCGGCTTGAGCAGCATCATCATGGAGGTGATCATGACGGTGAAGGTACCGGCGGTCAGGGTGCTACGCACGCTGTCGACAGTGGCCACATAGAGGAAAGCGGCCAGCGCGATGGAGGCTACCATCTGCACTACCGGGCTGCCGATGGCATCAGCCGCGACCATCTTCATGGTCTGCTGGCGCATGTTGTTGCTGACCTGGAAGAAGCGTTTCTCTTCCACCTTCTGGCCACCAAACATCAGCACCTCTTTGTGCCCCTTGAGCATCTGCTCGGTGGAGGTGGTGATATCACCTACCGCCTGCTGGATATGGCGGCTGATCTGACGGAAACGGCGGCTGATAAGGCCGATGATGATGCCCACCAGCGGGCCCACCACCAGGAAGATCACCGACAGCTGCCAGGAGTGCCAGAACATCAGGCCGAGCAGGCCGACCACGGTCGCCCCTTCCCGCACCAGGGTCACCAGGGTGGTGCTCGCCGCCGAGGAGACCTGACTCGCGTCATAGGTCACCTTGGAGAGCAGGTGGCCGGTGTTCTGGCGGTCGAAGAAGCTCATCGGCATCGCCACCATGTGATTGAACACCTGCTGTTGCAGACGCATCACCACGTGGTTGCCAACCCAGGCCATGCAGTAGTTGGAGAGGAAGTTGGCGACACCGCGCAGGGCCACGATGCCCAGAACGAAGAAGGGCATCCACTTGAGCACGGTCGGATCGTTGCCGTTGATCCCCTGGTCGATCAGCGGCTTGATTGAGTAGACGAAGGTGGTGTCGACAGCGGCATAACCCAGCATGCCGATGATGCCGCCGATCAGGCCAAGCTTGCGGTCACGGACATAACCGAGCAGGCGCTTGAATACTGGCCAGCTACCTTGTGAAGTTTCTTGTTGCATGAATAGCCGTTGGTAATGGAAATGACGGGGTATTCTAGCCAAACAGTAGACATCCACCAAGCGCCACCATACAGATAGCAGGGATTCGCCCCCCAAATCAGGGATGAGATGCCTTCATCACGCCCCGATTATCCCGCGTATTCGCCTTTTCATAAGACGGCCGGCCATGCCACGGCGCACGCGGGCTACCCTTGCACCAACCCGGCCCACTCATAGTCTCTGCATCCCGACGCCATACAGGCCGCGGCCGACCGGCAACATCACTGCGGGGCAATTCGGCCACCCAGTGATTGGTCACTCAGGCCCACAAGGCTCGACTTGCCACCCCTTGATTGTTTCACCAGTAAGACTGAATTCAATTTCAAACGTAGAAATTTGCAACAGTATGGGCGGTGCAAGAGGACGCCAGCGGGAAAAACGAGGGGCAGAAACACGTCCGCTCAGGGTGATGAGTCTGGCCGATCTCCCCATACTTTCGGCTGCCACCAGTTGCCGGCTTGCCGGTACCAGGGGCCATGATCCCGCTCGGCTTTGACCTGCATACCACCTGCGACCGGCGCAATTACTACCTCCCCGTCCAGACCGGTCACCCACTGGGTCGTCCCCTGATAACGAGCGACTACCTCGGGACGGGGAAAGCCCCACTGGTTCATGAAACCGGCGCTGTGCACCACATAACGAGGCGCCACGGCGGCGACAAAAGGCGGGGTGGAGGAGGTGCGACTGCCGTGGTGCGGGCTCACCAGCAGGGTGCTGGCAAGCCCGGCTCCCTCGAGCGCCACCAGCCGCTGCTCCGCCTGCCGCTCGATGTCAGCGCTCAGCAGCACGCTGCGCTCGCCATCGCTGATGCGTACCACGCAACCATCGTTGTTGTGCCCTGCCCCGGGCTGTTCTGGCCAGAGCACGCGAAACAGCAACCCTTGCCATGACCATGCCTGACCGCGCTGGCAGAGGGTGGTTGACGGGGTGAAAGGGTAGGAGGATAGCTCGCTGCGCACCGTCAGGGCGCTGAGCAGCCGCTTGCGGTTGCCCGCATGATCCCGATCCTTGTGGCTGATGATGAGGCGATCGATGACCCGGATGCCAAGGTGGCTCAAGGTGGGCAGGATCACCGCATCCGCCATGTTGTAGCCGCCGGGATAGCGATCGCCGGTGTCATAGAGGATGGCACGATCCCCCTTGCTGATGAGCACTGCCAACCCCTGCCCCACATCGAGCACCCGCACCTGCCAGCGCGGCGGTGCCGGCCAGAGAAAGAGCGTCAGGGCCAGCAGCCCCGGCAGCAAGAACCAACGGGCCGCCCGCCACAGCCAGCAGAGCCAGAGCAACAGCAAGAGCGTGCTCACCGGCAGCCACCAGCCCGGTAGTGGCCACCAGAGCTGGACCCGGGAGGCGAGTATATCGAGCAGGGTGAGCCCCCACTCCAGACCCAGATTTGCCAACCAGAACAACCCGTAGGCGAGCGTGCCAGAGAGCGGCGCCAGTAGCACGCCAATCAGCGCCAACGGAATAATGACGATGCAAAAGAGCGGTACCGCCAGCAGGTTGATCACCATGGCGAGCGGCGCAATCCCCTCAAATAGCGCCAACTGCAGCGGCAGCAGACCGAGCAGCATCCAGAGCTGGATCTGCCAGAGGGTTGGCTTTTCATGGAAGTAACCGACCAGCAGCAAGATAGCGACCGCCAGAAACGAGAGCCAGAAGCCGACCGAGTAGAGGGCAAAGGGATCCCAGAGGGTCAGCACCACAAAAGCCCAGAGCCAGATGCGGTAGGCCGGCCACTCCCGCCGTCGCCAGCGCAGCACACTCCAGACCAGTACCATGATGAGCGCCCGCTCGGTCGCCACAGCAAACCCCGCCAGCCAGCTGTAAGTGGCGGCAAACAGCAGCGACACGCAGATCGCTCCGCGCAGCCCGAACAAACGGCCCAGCCACCAGCCGAGCACCGCCACCAGCGCGATGTGCTGGCCTGAGATGGCGATGATGTGGGTCAGCCCGCTGCCGCGAAACAGGCTCCACTGCTCATCGGTGATACCACTCTGTTCGCCGAAGGTGAGCGCCGCCAGCAAGGGGCCCTGCGAAAGAGGTCGCCAGCTCGCGTTGGCCGCCGCCAGCCAGCGCTCGCGCAAACCGGGTGCCACCGGCGCGATATGGATCACCCGGCGCAGGTTGCCGGTAGCCGTAATGCCCTTGCCAAGCAGCAGGCGGCGGCCATCCATCCCCGCCTCGTTGGCAAGGCCGTGGGCCGGCTTGAGAGTGGTCACCAGTGTCAGTTCACTCCCCGCCGTCAGGGGGGGCAACTGCTGATAGGCATTGACCCGGATCAGGGGGGACGGACGGAGCGGCCGACCATCCAGTTCATGGACGCTGAGGGTCAGCCGGACAAATTTCTCCCCTTCGGACTCTGCACTTTGCAACTGTGCGGTTATGATATGGCTCGTTTTTTTGTCAAGCAGCTCCAGCCAGGCCAGATGATACGAGAGAGTGGCCTGCATCCAGAGGATGCCAAGCAGCAGAAACAGCAGCCGCCACGCGCGGCAACAGGCAAGGGGAACCAGCAGGGACAGCAACAGGCCCCCCCATGCAAGTGAAGGTAACCATGGCCAGAGCAGTGAGGAGCTTGCCCCGAGGGCAAACGACAACAGACGCAGATCCATGGTGCAAGTATTTAGCAAGGTTTCAATATGCCCAAACGACTCATCAAACGCTGGATGCCCGACCCGCAAACACTGAAAGAACACAAGCACTTGCGGCTCTTTGGTCGCCTGCTGCTCGATGCCAATCTCTGGCATCTCAACCGGCGCTCGGCTGCGGGCGCCTTCGCCGTGGGGCTGTTCATGGCCTGGGTGCCGCTCCCCTGCCAGATGTTGCTGGCCGCCGGGCTCGCCATCGCCTGCCGGGTCAATCTGCCCCTCGCAGTGGCGCTGGTCTGGCTCTCCAATCCACTGACCATTCCCCCTATGTTCTATGGCGCCTATCTGGTCGGTTGCCAGTTGCTGGGGCAAACCTCGCAACATGTCGACATCCAGTTCACCTGGGCCTGGCTGGTATCGGTATTTGAAACCGTCGCCCCGCCGCTCCTGCTGGGCTCGCTGGTGCTGGCCCTGCTGAGCTCGCTCATCGGATACGCCGTGATCCGCACCTTCTGGCGCATCAGCACGGTGCGTCAGTGGCAAAAGCGCAAGGTGGCACGCCCATGCTGAGTCGCTGGTTCTCCCGTTTCAAGATCGATCCCGATACCCTGCGCAAGCAGAAGTGGTTTGCCCTGTTTGGTGAGCGACTGCTCGCTCCCGCCCTCTGGCAAGGGGGCACCCGCGCCCTGAGCGGCGCCGTGGCCGCCGGCATCTTCGCCTGCTGGTTCCCTATCCCGATGCATTCGCTGATCGCGGTCGGACTGGCGCTGGCGTTCAGCCTCAACCTGCCGCTGGCGCTGCTGGCGGTCTGGTTCAACAACCCGCTCACACTGCCCTTCATGTACCTCTATGCCTATCGCACCGGCTGTCTGGTGCTGCACAAGACGCCGGAGCCTTTCCATCTCACCTGGACGCTCCACTGGCTGGAGCAGGAAGCGGCAACTCTTGTTCCCCCCTTCCTGCTCGGTAGCATGCTGCTGGCGGTGCTCACCGCACTGCTGGGTGGCGCCCTCACCTTGCTGGTGCTTCAGCTGCGCCGCTGGTTGCAGGGCCTTCGCTGAACTGCTCACACGGCTGGATCAAAAAAGCCCGTCACTGGTGTGACGGGCTTTTTCAGTATTGCGGTTAACGGCTGGCGTTACAGCACCTTGGCGATGGCATCGCAAAGCGGATCTATGTTGGCACGGGTAATACCGGCCACGCTGATCCGGCCGGAGCCGACGATATAGATGGCAAACTCGCTCTTGAGGCGCTCAACCTGATCCTTGGAGAGACCTGAGAAGGAGAACATGCCGTTCTGCTCGCGGATAAAGCTGAAATCCTGGTTCACACCGCGCGCAGCCAGTTTCTCCACCAGCAGCTCGCGCATCTCGCGAATGCGCACCCGCATGGCAGCCACTTCTTCCACCCACTCGGCATAGAGGGCCGGATCGCTCACCACGGCGGTGACGACGGCGGCGCCATGTGACGGCGGGTTGGAGTAGTTGGCGCGAATGACGGTCTTGACCTGGGTGAAGGCGACGTCGGCGATCTCCTTGGTGGCACTGACCAGAGTGAAGGCGCCGACCCGCTCGTTGTAGAGACCGAAGTTCTTGGAGAAGGAGCTCGCTACCAGCAGCTCGTCGTGGCACTCGGCGAAGATGCGCAGACCTTCGGCATCCTCTTCGATACCGCGGGCAAAGCCCTGATAGGCAAAGTCAAACAGCGGCAACCAGCCGGCGGCAGCACTCTGCTTGGCCAGTGCGCGCCACTGATCGCTAGTGGGGTCGATACCGGTCGGGTTGTGGCAGCAGCCGTGCAGCAGCACCAAATCGCCTGCCTGCACTTCAGCCAGCGAGGCCTGCATGGCAGCAAAGTCGAGCCCCTTGGTGGCGGCGTCGTAGTACTTGTACCACTTGACGGTCAGACCGGCGGCCTGGAACACGCTGACGTGGTTGGCCCAGGTGGGATCGGAGATCCAGATGGTCTTGGCCAGACCGTTGCGCACCACAAATTCGGCAGCGATACGAAGGGCACCGGTACCGCCCGGCGCTTGAGCGGTCTTGGCGCGGCCGCTGGCGACCAGCGCGGAGTTCTGCCCGAACAGCAACTGCTGCACGATGCGGCCATATTCGATATTGCCTTCAATACCGAGGTAATTCTTGGTCTTCTCGTCGGTCAGCAGCTTCTGCTCGGCTTGCTTGACGCAGTGAAGAATGGGGGTGGCACCGGTCTCATCCTTGTAGATCCCGACTCCCAGATTGATTTTGTGGCTGCGAGAGTCAGCGCGGAAGGCTTCGGTCAGGCCCAGGATCGGATCCGCTGGGGCGGCAACAACCTTTTCAAACATGGTATTCCCTGTATTCCGTTGAGTTCATTGGGTGGCAAAGCGGCGTGGTAAACAAAAGCGCTCATCCGGCGAGCGCTTCGTCAACTCTTTATATCATCGCGTTCCGTGGGGGAAAACCGCTTTTTGGCCTGCTCTGGCGGGGATTTCAACCAACGGCATGCCACTCGGGTGCAAGGGCGCACACCTCGGCCGACAAGGCACCATTTGACTCAACCAAACCGTTACAAATTGCCAACAAGGATTTGGGGATCCGGCTCGGTTCCCAGCGGCGAGCCTCCCCGAGCGGGCTAGCGTAGGTGGTGATAATGGGAGCCAGTGTTCTGGGCAGCCACCAGCTCGGTGGACGACTCAAGCGTTGGGCCAGCGCCACCACCCTGTCGACCCCGGCGGGATCGAGCGAGGTCAGGTGGCTCCACTGCACATTGGGCGGCAGGGCAGCGATCACCTGTTGCAGCGCCAGCTGGGCCGTCGCCGGTGCCCACACCAGCAGAGTACCGGCAGGCAGTTGTAGCTCGGCAAATGCACCAACGCTGTCGGTGGTAACCACCCGCAGCAGCTCCCCCTCCCCCCACAGGATCTTGCCAAGGCCGGTCAGGGTACGCTCGGGGAGTGCTATCTCACCGAGGGCCTGCAGCCAGGGAGCGGCATCGAGCAGGGTGCCACCGCTGAAAAAGAGGCTGAACGGCTGGGCTGCGCGCAGGCGCAGCAGCTGATCGGCGCAGAGCCGGATCCCCTTGTCTTCGAAGTCGATCTGTTCGTTGGGGGTGAAGTTCACCTCGCTCTTGCGATAGAGCGCGGCGAGCACCCGTTCGTTGACCAGCTCCCCCAGCTGCCACCCCTGTCCGTGTAGCCACTCCTCCGGCGCAGGCGGCGCCGTGGCGATCTCCGCCAGCATCAGCTCGCGAGTCAGATAGCGGCGCCCGGCCGGGGTCAATTCATAGCTGTGGTTGCCGTGGGCAAGCAGCAGCTGGTTATCCTTGAGCAGACCTATCAGCGGTTGCCATTGCCGGCCGCGGATCACCGCTGGCGAACACTCGAGCAGCTGTTGTGCCAACGCCCGCCATTCGGGGTGACTAAAGTCGATCATGTGCACTTCATCCCTGTAAATCGCATCCCTGTAACTGGCTGACAGACAAAGAGCCTGAAAAGGTACAATTACCGGCAGATGACGCCAACCCTTCTACGTCAATTACGTGACCTCTCCCCCGCCTTTGCGCCAGAAATAGACAGCCCACCGGGAGGTGGGCTGTAACGGAAGATAAAGCTGAAGCTATTCGGCGGCGAGCCGCAGCTCGGCATCGTGCCAACCGAGTGGCAGCGTCAGCAGCTGATCGATCAGTTCGCGGCGATCTGATTTCTCCAGATAGGCGAGATAGAGCGGACGGCTCAGCGGCTGGCCCCCTTCTACCAGATGCAACGCCCCTTTCTCGAGGAAGGGGCTGACCATGCGCCGCGGCAGATAGGCGGCACCGCCGTTGGCCAGCACAAATTGCAGCGCCATGCTGGCAGAGCTGGAGTGCAGCACCGGGGTCTTTTGCAGGCTCTGCAGCCTGCTCGGCTGCGGCTCGAAGCTGGTACCCCAGTCGAGATGGATGTGGGGCATCTGCATCAGGTTGTCGGCGTTGGCCGCCGGATCCCGGCTCACCAGCTCGAACACCAGCTCCCCGATGGGGTGCAGAGCTATCTCGTCGATCTTGGTCGGCTCGGAGAGCAGGGCCAGATCGAGGGAGCGCTCAAGCAACTGGCGACAGAGGTGCTCGCGGGAAGCCGTTTCCAGCCGTACCGCCAAGCCGGGCGCCAGCGCATAGATGTGGTTGAGCCAGTCATTGAAATCGAGCTCCCAGAAGACGGCGGGAGCACCGATGGCCAGCTGCTGGCTGAAACCTGGCGAGAGCGCCACATCCTGTTTGGCACGACCAAGGGTATGGAGGATGGCGTCTGCATAGGGCAGCAGACGCTCACCGGAGGCTGTCAAACGGATGTTGTTGCGATGACGGGCAAACAGACTGACCCCGAGTTGCTGTTCAAGCTGGCGGATCCTGAAACTCACCGCCGACTGGGTCAGATAGAGATTTTCAGCAGCCCGGCCAAAGTGCCGGGTCTTGCTCACCTCGATAAAGGTCCGAAGCAGCTCGGTATCCATTAATCGATGGACTCGTCACTGCCACCGCCGCTGCCACCGCCGACATCAAAGCTGCCGCCACCGCTGCTCTCTTCGCTGGCGCCGCCAACGACGGTGCAGAGACGGTGAACACGCTTGGGCCCGATCACCTTGAGGTACTTGAACCATACCTTGGCGTGGGGGTTGGCACCGGCAGCACCGGATTTAACCTGCTCGATGAAAGCAGCCTCTACATCGTCACGGGGGGCAAGGGTGCCCTGATAGAGTGACAGCATGGCTGTGCCGTATTTTTCCAGACTATCCGCTTCGGCCACAGTGAATTCGCCACTGCGACGCAGGCCACGGGGAAAATGTTTGAAGTCGTTGAAACGCTTGTCTGATTCGAAGCTCATAATGCTCTTTTTTCTGGTTAGTTTGACCTTTGCGGGCAAGTATCATCAGGCCATCGCCGAGTGCAAAATCAATTTTCTTACTATGTTAATAAATATCTTTCATCGAAGCTGCATTATCCGTCAGACAGGGCCGATTTTGCGGGGAAGCACACAAAAATCGTTGATAAATAACAGGCTTATGTAAAATTTCGTAAACATTGCCGGGCTGTTTTCAGATAAATCGGGCAAAAAATAAAGCGCCATACGGCGCTTTATTTGTTTCGTCAGGTGAACCAGCTGAACTTTTGGTGCAAAGATCGTTACTCGATCATGGCCGGCTGTGCCAGGTTGTCGGCACGCCACAAACGGTAGCGCACTTCGTACTCCTGCGGCACATAGATCACGAACGGCAGCTTGGAGTTGTAGTTCACAAAGAAACCCTGACCATAGATCTGGACGAAGGTCTCTTTCTTCTGACCATCCGGGCAAGCCATCAGAGTGCTGATGGGGTCGGAAACCTGACCCAGTTGCAGATAGTTGTAGCCCCAGCCCTTGACGCTGTGCTGTTCCAGGTTGCCCGCAAAACGCGGCACGTTGCAGTCAACCATCATCTTCTTGCCGACCTGCAGCTCGACCATCATGTCGGCTTCGTTCTCGACTTCAGGCAGGCGGATTACCACACGTTCCTGATTCACGTCAGCGGCTGGGAACATGCTGATATCAAATTTTTTCGGCTCGGCGGCGAAGGCATGGCCACCCAGCAACAAGGCGCCCAGCAGGCTAAAACGCAATACGGTTTTCATCTGTACCTCTTGGGGTTGGTTCAACGCCGCTAGACTAACCGCTCTGCCGATTTCATGCCAGCGCTCTGCAACGTAAAAAGTACGTAAAATGATGCAGATCCGGCACCCGATGACGTGATTTGGCTATTTTCTGACACCGCGCACACTCCCTTGCTGCTCCCGCTAAATAAAAAGCGAGGCCATCTGGCCCCGCTCTGAATTCAAATGACACTTTGCCAACTATTTCCGTGTCCCTTCATGGGCTTGGATGACGGCAACCGCCTTGTCGGGGAAGTCACTGAACACCCCGTCCACATCTGCCTGATAGAGGAAGATGTTGAGCAGATCGGTAAAGTCCTTGGCATAGGCCGGGATCTGTCCATCATCCTGACGGAAGGTGTAAGGATGCACCTTGAGGCCGGCCGCGTGCGCCTCTTTTACCATGCCGGTGAAGGTCGGTTTACCCAGGGTACCCGGCTCCGGCACTATCATCGGCTTCCACGGGCCGATCCCCTCGGCGTAGCTGGCGATCTCCTTCATGGCGCCCGGCTTGAACATCCAGTCATAGCTGTAGGGGGTTGCCTTGCCCTTGGCGTCATAGACCATGGTCTCGTTCCAGTCGGTCTCGGCCATCAGCTGCACCAGTTTCAGATCCATGCCCATGGCGGGCATCAGCTCACTGTTGATGCGCTTGAGCTCGTTGGTATCGAAACACTGCAGATAGACCTTGTCATCCTTGCTGGTGTAGCCGTACTGCTTCAATACCTTGAGTACCGCCTTGGAGATGTCCTTGCCTTCGTGGCGGAACAGCCATGGCGCTTTTATCTCCGGGTAGATACCGATGTTCTTGCCGGTGCTCTTGTTGAGCCCCTGGATCATCTCGATCTCTTCCTGGAAGGTGTGGATCTTGAAGCTGGACTTCCACAGCGGGAAGCGCGCCGGATAGACCGGCACCTGCTTGCCATCCACCAGCTGGAACGGCTCGGTCATGCGCAGGGAGCGCACTTCATCCAGGGTGAAATCCACCACATAGTAGCGCCCATCCGGGCGAGCCCGGCCGGGGAAGCGCTCGGCCACATCGGTGATGCCATCGAGGAAGTGATCGTGCATCACCACCAGCTGGTCATCCTTGGTCATCACCAGATCCTGCTCCAGATAATCGGCACCCATGCCGTAGGCCAATGCCTTGGACTCCAGGGTGTGCTCGGGCAGGTAGCCGGAAGCGCCCCGGTGAGCAATCACTATCTTGCCTTCATCGACGGCCAGAACAGGTAATGAGAGGGATGCCCCAAGGCTTAGCGCAATGAGGGAGACGGTGAGTTTTTTCATATGTGACACTCTTTATTATTGTGTGTAGGTAGTTGTTATATCAGAGGTTTATTGCAGTTATGGGAAGGGCGACGCAGGGCCGCCCTTCAGAGGATTCAGCTTGCTTTGCGCAGGCCGTGGTGATGGTGTACCAGCCACTCACCCAGTTGCTGTTGCTCGGAATCGGACAGGCGCAGCCCCAGCTTGCTGCGACGCCAGAGGATATCTTCAAGGGTGCAAGCCCACTCCCGCTCGATAAGGTAGCTCACCTCAGATTCGTATAGTCCGGCACCAAAGTGCTGGCCACGGGGCTCCTTGAGCCAGAGCCGGGCATGGGCGCCATAGGCTTCGGCGATACGCAGGGCGCTGCGATCATCGAGCCAGTCAAATTCCAGCGCAAAGGCGCGCGCCAGCTCGCGGACCGAGCAGTCAAACTCGCCCCCCGGCAGACGGCTGCTGGCAGTCCAGTCCTCCCCCATCTGACTGAACCAGGGTTTGAGCTTGTTGCAGGCTGCCTGGGCCAGCTTGCGATAGGTGGTGAGCTTGCCGCCAAATACCGAGAGCAGCGGCGCGCCGTCAGATTCACCGGAGAGTTCGAGGGTATAGTCGCGGGTCACCGCCTGCGGCGAGTCGGATTCGTCATCGCACAGCGGGCGCACCCCGGCGTAAGTCCAGATCACATCTTTCGGGGCGATCTGGCGGGTGAAGTGGGCGTTGACCACCTTGCACAGGTAGTTGATCTCGGCGTCGCTGATCTTCGCCTCGCGCGGACTGCCCTTGTGCTCCACATCCGTAGTGCCGATGAGGGAGTAGTCCTGCTGATAAGGGATAACGAAGACGATGCGGTTGTCCTCGTTTTGCAGGATGTAGGCCTCTTCGCGCTCATGGATGCGCGGCACTATCATGTGGCTGCCCTTGATGAGGCGAATACCGCGCGGGGATTTCTCATGCAGGCTCTCGTCATAGAAGGTCTTGACCCAGGGGCCGGCCGCATTGACCAGACCACGGCAGGTGACGCTGAACTGCTCGCCCCCTTCCCGCTCCAGCGTCAAGGTCCAGTGCTTTGAGCCGCGCTCCGCCTTGACGCAGCTGGTGCGGGTCTGCACGTCGGCACCCTTGTCGCGCGCCATCATGGCATTGAGCACCACCAGCCGGGCGTCGTCGACCCAGGCGTCTGAATACTCGAACCCCTTGTTGATACCGGAAGTGAGGCCATCTTGCGGCAGGAAGCGCACGCCACAGCTGCCCTTGAGCTTGTCGCGCTTGGCCAGATTGTCATAAAGGAAGAGGCCGGCGCGGATCATCCAGGCCGGACGCAGATGCGGGCGGTGCGGCAGACGAAAACGCATCGGCCGGGCGATATGGGGCGCCATGCCGAGCAGCACCTCCCGCTCCGCCAGCGCCTCTTTCACCAGCCGGAATTCGTAATGTTCGAGATAGCGCAGACCACCGTGGATCAGCTTGCTGGAGTTGGAAGAGGTGGCTGAGGCGAGATCCTGCGCCTCGAACAGGGCCACTTTCAAACCCCGCCCTGCCGCATCAGCTGCAATGCCTACCCCGTTGATGCCGCCACCAACGACGACCAGATCATAATGTTCGCTCATGTTCACCTACTTTCATTTTTATGATTGCTATAACAGCAATGTTTGATTTCGCTCATTTTAGAACATAAAAAAACATCAAACGAACATTTAGTTGTAAAAGTGTGATCACAATGTGCAGCCAAACAGGCTTGGCGCTTCGCGTTGGGCAATGAAAGGAGGTGTTGCCAATACCATGGCAATGACGTTCAAAAAACGAAGGGAGGAAGAGTCGGAAGGCAATACCCCAAAAGGGGATAATAACGAAAGGGAGGCCGCCCGCCAGGGCGACCTGAACTCCACAACACAGGCGCTATATCAGCAGATATGGCAGGCGACCTGATGCTGGGCCATCAACCTTGTCAATTTCTCGGGCGGCTCCTGATCGGTAAAGAGCGCGTGAACCTGATTGATGTTGCCGAGGTTGACCATGGCGTTGCGACCAAACTTGGTGTGGTCAGCGGCCAGAAAGACCTGGCGGGAGTGGGCGATGATGGCCTGGGCAATCTTCACCTCGTGATAGTCGAAATCGAGCAGGGAGCCGTCGTTGTCGATACCCGAAATGCCGATGACGCCATAGTCCATGCGGAACTGGCCGATAAAGTCGCGGGTTGCCTCCCCCACGATGCCGCCATCCCGGTTGCGGATCTCGCCACCGGCGATGATGACGGTGAAGTCATCCTTGGCAGTCAGAATGCTGGCCACGTTGAGGTTGTTGGTGACGATGCGCAGCTCGCGGTGATCGAGCAGGGCGCGGGCAATGGCTTCGGTAGTGGTGCCGATATCGATAAAGAGGGACGAGCCATCGGGAATATTGGCGGCTACCTCGCGGGCGATACGCTCTTTCTCCTTGAGCTGCATCACTTTGCGAGCGCTGTAGGCGGTATTGACGGTACTCGAATGCAGGGAGGCACCGCCATGATGGCGCCGGATCTTGTTCTGCTCGGCGAGATCGTTGAGATCCCGGCGAATGGTCTGGGGACTGACATCAAAATGGGTCACCAGATCGTCGGTCGAGACAAATCCCTGCCGCGTCAGGACGTCCAGGATCTCCAGATGTCGTTGGGTTTGCTTCACGCTTGCACTCCGATGATGAGACGAAAAAAGGCCCCGGCAGGTGCGGGGCCTTTTGGCAGTTTACCCGATCCCCTTGGGGATCAATAAGCTGAGGATCACGTTTTATGCCTTATGAGCCTCGGCTCTGGCTGCCACGGCAAGGTTCTCGTGCTTGAGGGTCATCGCCAGCAGGATGATGGAGAGCACGCAGGATACGGTCAGCACCATAAAGCCGCCGTCCCAGCCAAAGTGGTCAACTGTGTAACCCAGCATGGCGTTGGCCGCCACGGCACCGCCCAGATAACCAAACAGACCGGTGAAACCAGCCGCAGTACCGGCCGCCTTCTTCGGTGCCAGCTCCAGCGCATAGAGACCGATCAGCATGACAGGGCCGTAGATGAGGAAGCCGATGGCCACCAGTGCCAGCATGTCGACGGTCGGGTTGCCAGCCGGGTTTAGCCAGTAGACCAGCACGAACAGGGTTACCAGCACCATGAACAGGATACCGGCCGGCGCACGGCGGCCCTGGAACATCTTGTCAGAGATCCAGCCGCACAGCAGGGTGCCCGGAATACCCGCCCACTCATAGAGGAAGTAAGCCCAGGAGGATTTGTCGACGCTGAAATCCTTGGCCTCTTTCAGGTAGGTCGGCGCCCAGTCCAGCACACCGTAACGAATGAGGTAAACGAAGGCGTTGGCAATGGCGATGTACCACAGCAGTTTGTTGTGCAGCACGTACTTGACGAAGATCTCCTTGGCGGAAAACTCCTGCTCATGGCTCTCGTTGTAATCCTTGGGAAAATCGTTCTTGTACTCTTCGATGGGTGGCAGGCCGACCGATTGCGGGGTATCGCGCATTACGAAGAAGGCGATCACCGCGATGGCCGCCGCAGCGGCTGCCGGAACATAGAAGGCACTGCGCCAGTCGTTGAACCAACCCATCCCCAGAATAAACAGCGGGCCAATCATGCCGCCACCCACGTTGTGGGCCACGTTCCAGACCGAGACCACTTCGCCCCGCTCTTTCTGTGACCACCAGTGCACCATGGTGCGACCGCAGGGCGGCCAGCCCATCCCCTGTGCCCAGCCGTTCAGGAACAGCAGCACGAACATGATACCGATGCTGGAGGTAGCCCAATGCATGGTACCCATCATGAACATCAGCGCAGCTGACAGCAGCAGGCCGGCAGAGAGGAAGTAACGGGCGTTGGAGCGGTCAGAGACGTTCCCCATCAGGAATTTGGAGAGACCATAGGCGATGGACACCCCGGAGAGGGCAAAGCCGAGATCTCCGCGGGAAAAACCCTGCTCGACCAGGTAGGGCATGGCCAGACTGAAGTTTTTCCGCACCAGATAGTAGCCGGCGTAACCGAAGAAGATCCCGAAGAACACTTGCCAACGCATGCGTTTGTAGAAGGGGTCGACCTTGTCGGCCGGGAGCCTGTCGATGTGCGCCGCAGGCCTGAAGAGACTAAGCATGTTCTGCTTCCTTATTGTTGTTATGGGCTGTTGAGGGGGCCCTTGAACAGTCAGACGAATCAGGTGAGTCCATTGATTCGTAAGCGAGCCAATTGTGCTCATATACGCTCATAAGTTCTGTGATGCATGCTCAAATATTGCAGTTTTATTACAAAAAAAAGCTCCAAATGAGAAAACGCTCATCAAGCGTCATCCCTTGTACAGCAAGGGTTAGCGACTACCCCATAGGGGGTATTATGGAGATTACATATTGCTTTACGTCACATTTTCTTAGCAATGAGTGGGATCTTGTCCACATTTCCCATGGCGGGGGGATGGTGAAATTTATGGGAAGGTTTATTTTCTCTCACGTCCGAGAACGAGCGAAAACGAACATAACGTTTGCGCAAGAAGAATAAAGAACAAGGAAACGTTTTCGGTCGCAATGGATAGCCACAATAAAGATAAAACGGAACATCAAACCTCTACGGGTGGATACCTAAGGAATACTTATGAGCATACAAAGACCCAATACCCTGCTTGGCGAGTGCATCGCCGAGTTTATCGGAACCGGCCTGCTGATCTTCTTCGGTGTCGGATGTGTCGCCGCACTGGTACTGGCGGGAGCCAACTTCGGGCAGTGGGAAATTTCCATTACCTGGGGTCTGGGCGTTGCCATCGCCATCTATGTGACCGGCGGTATTTCGGGTGCCCACCTCAACCCGGCCGTCACCCTGGCGTTGATGACCTTCGCAGGTTTTGACAAGCGCAAAGTCGTGCCCTACATCATCGCCCAGATCGCCGGCGCCTTCTGCTTCGCCGCGCTGGTCTACTTCCTCTATAGCAACCTGTTCACCCAGTGGGAAGTGACCCACAACGTGGTGCGCGGCAGCATCGAGAGCCTCAGCACCGCCGGGATCTTCTCAACCTATCCCAATGGCGCCATCTCCAACCTGCAGGCCTTCACCGTCGAGCTGGTGATCACCGCCGTCCTGATGCTGGGCATCATGGCACTGGGTGACAACAACAACGGCGCCCCCAAAGGCTTTGCCGCCGCATTGCTGATCGGTATCCTGATCGCCGTGATCGGTGCCTCTCTCGGCCCGTTAACCGGTTTTGCCATGAACCCGGCTCGTGATTTCGGCCCCAAACTGTTCGCCTTCCTGGCCGGCTGGGGTGATGTGGCCATGACCGGTGGCCGTGACAACCCCTACTTCTGGGTTCCCATCCTTGGCCCCATCGTCGGTGCCCAGATTGGTACTGCCCTCTATGTCAAAGTGCTGGCTCCCTGTGTACCGGGCAACCGTGTTGCCGCCACCGAGCAAGCTGCCCAAACCGCCAAAGAAGAGGCCGCCGCCTAAGAGCGCCCCTCCCCAACGTGTAAAAACGTGGAAAATAAAAACGTGGAGAACATCATGTCTGCTGAAAAGAAATATGTCGTCGCTCTGGACCAGGGTACTACCTCTTCCCGCGCCATCGTCTTTGATCAGGATGCCAATATCGTTGGCACCTCCCAGCGCGAATTCACCCAGCACTACCCGAAAGCGGGCTGGGTAGAGCACGACCCGATGGAGATCTGGGCAACCCAATCCTCCGTCTTCACCGAAGTGCTGGCTAAGACTGGCCTTCGCAGCGAAGAGATCGCAGCCATCGGTATCACCAACCAGCGTGAAACTACAGTTGTGTGGGAAAAGGCCACCGGCAAACCCATCTACAACGCCATCGTCTGGCAGTGCCGCCGCACCGCAGCCATCTGTGAAGAGCTGAAAGCACGCGGTCTGGAAGAGTACGTGCGTGAAAACACCGGTCTGGTGCTGGATGCCTACTTCTCCGGTACCAAGGTGAAGTGGATCCTCGACAACGTGGAAGGTGCCCGCGAGAAGGCGATGAACGGCGAGCTGCTGTTCGGCACCATCGACACCTGGCTGGTATGGAAGATGACCAACGGTGAAGTGCACGTCACCGACCCGACCAACGCCTCCCGTACCATGCTCTACAACATCCGCGACCTGAAGTGGGATCAGCGCATGCTGGACGAGCTGGGCATCCCCATGTCCATGCTGCCGGAAGTGAAACCCTCTTCCGAGGTGTATGGCTACACCACCCGTGGCGGCGGCTCCCGCATCCCTATCGCCGGTATCGCCGGTGACCAGCAGTCAGCCCTGTTCGGCCAGCTCTGCTTCGAAAAAGGGATGGCCAAGAACACCTACGGCACCGGCTGCTTCATGCTGATGAACACAGGTACCGAGCCGGTTCGCTCCAGTAACGGCTTGCTGACCACGGTCGCCATCGGCCCGAAAGGGGAAGTGAACTACGCGCTGGAAGGTGCGGTGTTTATGGGCGGCGCTACCATCCAGTGGCTGCGTGACGAACTGAAGATCATTCACGATGCACGCGACACCGACTACTTCGCCTCCAAAGTGGGCGATACCAACGGCGTCTATCTGGTACCGGCCTTCGTTGGTCTGGGTGCTCCCTACTGGGATCCGTATGCTCGCGGCACCATGGTCGGCCTGACCCGCGGTGCCAACCGCAACCACATCATCCGTGCCGCGCTGGAATCCATCGCCTATCAGAGCCGCGATGTGCTGGATGCGATGCAGCAGGACTCCGGCATCAAGCTGGCAGCCCTGAAAGTAGACGGCGGCGCTGTGGCCAACGACTTCCTGATGCAGTTCCAGTCCGACATGATGCACACCCCGGTGGTACGTCCGACCCGTATCGAGACCACCGCCATGGGTGCCGCCTTCCTGGCAGGTCTGGCCGTCGGCTTCTGGAAAAGCTCGGACGAGCTGGAAGACAAGTTCAGCGTGAACCGTGAGTTCATCCCGCAGATGGACCGCGACGACCGTGCCAAACGCTACAGCGGTTGGAAGAAAGCGGTCGAGCGTTCGCGCCGCTGGGCAGAAGAGGAGTGATCGGGTCACCGACACAGCCTTGAGATGAAAAACGTGAGAGGCCGACAGCAATGTCGGCCTCTCTTTTTACCTCTATCTCCCCTCTCCATCCGTCGTCGCTATTCACTTATGCACTCGGCACAACGTAATTGAGTTGTTTATCTATAATTTACTTCTGGGTCGCATCTGCGACCTGTTTTTTACAGGAGCTAGGGATTATGGACAGAGCGATAAACCGATTTTCACTTAACTTCCTCTGGTCAGGACTCGGGATCAGAACCCGGATCCTCTCCGGTGTCGCCATACTGATGGTCATCGCCATCAGTTGTATCACCCTGATCCTGGAACAGATCTCCCACACTCAGGCGCAGCAGCGGGTCGAGCGCTATGAGCTGCCAAGCAGCGTGGATCGTATCGCCAACCAGCTCACTGCCGAGCTGACCCACCACTTGACCGAAGCACAGGCGCTGGCCAGCAACAGCTTCGTCATCGATTGGTTGGCGCAGGGTATGCCGGCAGCAGAGTGGCCCAAGATGGAGCACTACTTTCAGGCACTGCAGCAGCGCATTGGCGGCAATGTCTTTATCGCGCCGCTCCAGACCAATACCCTGATCAACTTCAACGGCGGCCCCACCGCCCAGAAACAGCTGCACGAGTCAGATCTGAAAGATGACTGGTTCTACGGCTTTCTCAAACGTAAGCACCCCTACGAGCTGAACCTCGATATCTCTGACTTTGATAAACGTGCGTCGCTCTACATCAATACGGCTGTCACGTCCGAAGGCAAGACGCTGGCGGTGGCGGGCACCTCCATCAATATGGATTCACTGCGCAAGCTCATCAGCAGCTACCGGATCGGCAAAAGCGGTCAGGTCTATCTGGCCGATATGAACGGCTCCATCGAAATCCATCCAGATCAGGAGCAGGAGGATGCAGCCCACCATCAGGCTGCGTTTCTCGACACCGTCAAACAGCTCATTCCCAACGCCCATGAACAGGTTGCCGTCCAATCCCTTTCGCAGAATGGTGAAACCTACCTTATCGCGGTGCGTTACATACCGGCGCTCAACCGCGTGCTGATCGGCGAGATCAACGGCGCTGAGCTGGAGGAGGGACTGCATGAATCCCGCCAGCTCATCATCATGGTCTCGCTCGCCATCGGCACCCTGGCGATGCTGGCGTCGGCCTGGCTAGCCCACTCCATCAGCCGCCCCATTCGCCAAGCCGCCGATGGCATGCACCACATCACTGCTGACCGGGATCTGGCAACCCGCCTCGACTTCTCGGACGAGTCGGAGCTCGGGTTGATGGCCCAGAGCTTCAACCGGCTGATCCAGAGCCTGAACCAGAGCTTCTACCGCTTCCAGCAATCGGGCAGTGCCCTGTCGGCCCAATCCTCCCAGTCACTGCATCAGGCGCAAGCGCTGGCGGGTGAGGCGTGCCAGCAGGCACAGAGCATTCAGGAGCTGACCAACGTGGTCGCTCTCATCGGGGATAATGCCGAGCAGATAGCCAGCCGCTCCATGGGGGTCAACGAGGTGACCCACCATATCGCCGGCCATATGCGCACCATCGAGCAGGATGTCACCCAGAGTGCCAACCGGCTTGAAACGCTGCGCAGCAGCATCAGCACCTCATCAACCCTGCTCGATGAAGTGGTCAAGGACAGCAACGACATTACCCAGATCATGAACCTCATTCGCGACGTCTCGAACCAGACCAACCTGCTGGCCCTCAACGCCGCCATCGAAGCGGCCCGGGCGGGCGACATGGGACGCGGTTTTGCCGTGGTGGCCGACGAGGTGCGCCAGCTGGCAGTGCGCACCCAGACCGCAACCAAGGATGTACAGGATCTGATCCTGCGCCTGCAGGAGGGTACCCGCCAGGCCAGCAACTCGATGACCGACTCGCGCACCTTGAGCGAAGAGGGATACAACCGGATGAGTCAGGCCAAGGAGGTACTGATCGATGCTACCAGCCAGATCAATCAGGCGGCACTCGAGATCAACGAGATAAGTGCGCTGGCCCAATCCCAGCATCAGCAGATGGGGCAAGCCAAAGCCGCCCTCGACGAACTGGCCATGGTGGCTGAGCATCAGCGCGAGCATGCAGAGGAGAGCAATGCCGCCAGTCGCGAGCTGTTCGAGCTGGCAAAAGCGATCGATGAGCAGATCCGTCAATACCGCATTCGTTGACCTGCCAGCCTCTCATGCAAATGAAAACGCCACCGCAAGGTGGCGTTTTCATTTTGCGAATCATTTTGCTAGCACTCTCATAACAGGAATGACGATGAAAAATACAACCTATTGATTATTAACATGAAAAAAGATGGAACGGCGGTTGCTTAGTGATATCAGGCTCAATAAGAGGAATGAGATCATGAAACCGACCAGCACCCGCACCACCCAAGAAGAGAATGCACTGACCCCCCGCGAAGGCACCTTTCTGATGATGGTCGCCCAACTGGTGGTCCTGACCACCATCGTTCTGGCCGCTACGCTGGGTGGGATCTCATGGCAGTGGACCCTGCTGCTGGCAGTTCCCCCCGTCATCGGCGGCGCCCTGCTTAGCCGGGTCTTTGGCAAGCTGCCGCGCTAAACCGGCCCCCCCCCACCTTCCCGCAAAACGGCCGACCCTATGTCGGCCGTTTGTCTATCCGGCCATAAATGCCATTCATCGGCTAGAGGGTATGGCTGCCCAGCTGCTCTTTGAGAAAATCGAGCCAGACCCGCAGCCGGATATCGCGCTGGGCATCGGAATAGAAGACCGCATTGATGGGACGCGAGGCGCCGCTGTTGCTGCGTGCCAGCACCTCCAGCAGCGCCCCGCTCGCCCGATCCGGCCCGGTCATAAAGTCCGACAGACAGACGATCCCCTGCCCCGCCAGCGCCAGCTGACGCAAGGTTTCCCCACTGCTGGCACGCAGGCTGGGAGTGATGGGAAAGCGATCCCCCTGCTCGGCACTGAGCAGCGGCCAGTGGTTGAGGTGATCGGGATGCAAAAAGCCAAGCAGCTCGTGGCCATTTAGCAGATCTGCCGGCTGGCGCGGCGTACCACGCTCACTCAGATAGCCGGGAGAGGCCAGCAGCCGCAGCCGAGAGCGGCCAAGGGGCAGCGCGCGCAAAGAGGAGTCGCTCAACTCGCCGATGCGGATGGCCATGTCTACCCGCCGCTCCATCAGATTGATAAAGCCCTCCGAGCTGTGCAACTGCAACTCGATGGCCGGATAACGACGTCGAAATTCGCCGATAATGGGCACCAGCCGATGGAGGATAAAAGGCGTGGCCGCATCGACCCGCAATATGCCCTCCGGCTGTTCGCGGCGCATCAGCAGCAGCCCCTCCGCCTCGCTCATCTCGGTCAGGATCTTCACCGCCCGCTGATAGAACCAGCTCCCCTCCTCGGTCAAACTGACCCGCCTCGTGGTGCGATTGAGCAGCACGGTGGAGAGCTTCTCCTCCAACCGTTTGATGCCGCGGCTCACCACCGAGTTGTCCATGCCAAGGTTCTCCGCCGCCTGGCGAAAACTGCCCGCCTCCACCACCGCCACAAACAGGGTCAGTTCATCAGAATGGGTCTTCATTGCTGTTATCCGGACAAGAGTAATGGGCTTTTATAGGCGTAGCCGCTCTGTATTGGCAAGCATTGCCTGATATGGCTTCACCATCACAGCAAAGAGATAACGTGATGGCCCGCTCAAACTCTGTTCGGTGTTTGCCGGTAGAATGGGACCATATTGGTTCGTATGAAACCGAATAGACACAAGGAAGAACAGGATGACATTTGAAGAGCGGCTGACGGCTGCCCATCAGGAACTGGCAAGCAAAGGAGTATGGCAGTCCAACTACAATCCCCCCTTGTTCTGGTTGTTGCGCCAACTTGGCTGGCCTGTCAAACCGCCTCACTACGAGAGCTGGCTAACCAACTTGCTGGTATTTGGCGTTGGCCTTGGCCTGATATGGAGCACGATGATGTGGTTGTTCAGCTGGCAATCCATGGGGATTGATCCGCTATTAGCTCTGCGCCACACAACCCTGTTCGCGGGATTATTCGGCCTAACCATGGCATCTTGGCTCTGGCTGCGGCGCAAGCAGCTGAAACTGACCCCTTGGGAGCAACTGGCTAACCCCGCCGATGCTGATGATGAGGAAGAAGAGCTGAATGAAATCCCATGAAAAACTGAACTATGTGGAGTTTGCTGCGCGAGATCTTGCCGCGACCAAGGCCTTCTTTCAGGCCGTATTTGGCTGGCAATTTGTCGATTACGACCCCGACTACTGCGCCTTTACCGATGAGGGGCTGGATGGCGGCTTCTATCGGGCGGATCAGTGCAGCCTGACAGCTCAGGGCGGCGCCCTGCTGGTGTTCTACAGCGCGGATATTGAAGCGACCCAAGCCAAGGTGAGCCAACATGGAGGCACCATCAACCGCCCTCTTTTCGATTTTCCCGGTGGCCGTCGTTTTCACTTCGTTGAGCCCAGCGGCAATGAGTTTGCCGTCTGGTCGGAACCCGCCGGCGCCTGATAAGCCAGCTCCTGATAATAGGGAGCCACGGCCCCCGATTGCTGTGCCTCTCTCAATTCACTGCTGCGCCATTAACCCTGTTTCCGGCAAGTCACGGCAGGCATACTGACCCTTCGTTTTTGCCAAGGAGGTTCAGATGTCGTCACCCGTGATTGTGATTGCCCAGCTTGAAGCCAAACCCGAATATGCCGAGCAGTTTCGCGCCGCCCTTGAGCCGCTGATTGCGGCCACCTTGCAGGAGGCTGGCTGCCAGCGCTACCAGCTACATCAGGATCTGGACAATCCCCACAGCTGGATGCTCTACGAGGTGTGGGAGAGCAAAGCGGCCCTCACCGCCCATCAGGGCCAGCCCCACTTTACCGAATTTGTCGCCAAGGCCGAGCCCTGGTTTGCCAGCAGCACCATTCGCCGCTATCAGCCGCTGGACGCCTAATTTGCCGCGCCGCTGAGCGCTTTTTGCAACCCGTTTGAGGAGTAGCATGATGAAGATGCCCAACCTGGGTCTTGGAACCTTTCGCCTGGCCGGTCAACCCCTGCGCGACTCTCTGTTGCAGGGGCTGGAACTTGGTTACCACCACATCGACACCGCCCAGGTCTACGCCAACGAAGCTGAAGTGGGCCAGCTGATGCGCGAGAGCGGCGTGACCCGCCAGGATATCTATCTGACCACCAAGGTGTGGACCAGTGAATTTGGGCCGGGCAAGGTGATCCCGAGCCTTGAAGTGAGCCTCGAAAAACTGGGCACCGACTATCTGGATCTGGCGCTCATTCACTGGCCCTCCCCCAAGGATGAGGTGCCGATGGCGGTCTATCTGGAGCAGCTGGCCGAGGCCAAAGCCCGGGGCCTGACCCGCGAGATCGGGGTCTCCAACTTCACCGTGGCACAACTCAAACAGGCCATCGAAATTTTGGGGCCTGGGGCCATCGCTCACCAGCAGGTGGAGATCCACCCCCTGCTGCAAAACCGCAAGGTGGTGGAGTTCTGCCATGCCAACGGTATCGCCATCACCGCCTATATGCCGCTCGCCTATGGCAAGGTGCTCACCGAGCCGCTGCTGATGGAGATCGGCCAGCACCACGGCGTCTCGGCGGCGCAGGTGTCGCTGGCCTGGCTGCTGGCGCAGAATATGGCTGTGATCCCGAGCTCCACCAAGCGGGAGAATCTCGCAGCTAACCTTGCAGCCCTCAAGGTTAAACTCACAGCCGAAGAGATGGCCGCCATCGCTACCCTGGAGCGGGGCGAGCGCTGCGCCAACCCGGACTTTGCGCCGGATTGGGATTAAACGGGAAGGGAGACATAGGCTCTCTCGTTTCGACGGCGGGTACAGCCAGCCCTCACGAGCCTATTGCAACCACGAACTATCCCCTCTCCCTATGGGAGAGGGTTAGGGTCAGGGGCAAGCGACCGCCCCTCATCCCCAACCCTTCTCCCTCAAGGGGAGAAGGGAGCAAATAACGCTCAATCACATTTTTTCAGCAAAAACGGGAGGCATCATGCCTCCCGTTTTTTTGCCCTTTAATCTCACTCTTTACTCACTCCCGCACGCACAGCAGGTTCAGCGAACCCTGTCGCCTTCCATTGCTCAGTCACCATTCCCTATTTGTGCCCTACTCGCTCAGCACGCTTTGTCTCTGCTCTCCTGTCACTTCGCCCCCCACTCTCTTCCCCCCTTTGCGGCAACGTTTGTCTCTCCCATTCCCCATCACCATTGCTGCTTATTTGGCAAAAGTAATTTGCTGTCACCATCATTTTTGCCAACAAACCGCCTAGGCATACTGGCGCCATTCTCCCGTCGGGAGTCCCTAACCAAGGAGTTGTTATGCCACTGGCGTTATTTGCCCTTACCTTAAGTGCCTTTGCGATCGGCACCACCGAATTTGTGATTGTGGGGCTTATCCCCACCATCGCCGAGCAGCTAAATGTCTCGCTCCCCTCGGCGGGCCTGTTGGTCAGCCTCTATGCCCTTGGCGTAGCCATCGGCGCCCCCGTGCTCACGGCGCTCACCGGCAAGGTGCCGCGCAAGTGGCTGCTGGTGGGACTGATGGCACTCTTTACCGCCGGCAACCTGCTCGCCTGGCAGGCCCCGGGTTACGAGAGCCTGATCGTGGCCCGCATCCTGACCGGATTGGCCCACGGGGTCTTCTTCTCGGTGGGCAGCACCATTGCCACCGGCTTGGTCGCCAAAGAGAAGGCGGCGAGCGCCATCGCCATCATGTTCAGCGGCCTGACTGTGGCGCTGGTGACCGGCGTACCGCTCGGCACCTGGATTGGTCAGGTCTTTGGCTGGCGTGAAACCTTTCTGGTGGTGAGCCTGCTCGGCCTCGTCGCCATGGTGGGCAGCCTGCTGCTGATCCCGAGCAACCTGCCCAAGGGGGCGGCCTCGACCATCCGCGAGCAACTCTCGGTACTGACCAAGAAGCCGCTGCTGCTGGTCTACGCCAAAACCGCCCTCGGTTATGGCGGCGCCTTCACGGCCTTTACCTTCCTCGCCCCGATCCTGCAGCAGGTGAGCGGCTTTAGCGCCGGTGCGGTGAGCCTGATCCTGCTGGTCTACGGGGTATCGGTCGCCGTCGGCAATATCTGGGGTGGCAAGTTGGCCGACAAGATGGGCCCCCTGCCGGCACTGAAGTTGCTGTTTGCCGGTCTGGCGCTGGTGCTGCTGGCCCTCACCTTCACCGCGCCACACCCGGTGCTGGCGGTGCTCACCGTACTGGTGTGGGGCGCCTTTGCCTTCGGCAATGTGCCGGGTCTGCAAGTACTGGTGGTGAAGCAGGCCGAACTGCACACTCCCAAGGCGGTGGATGTGGCATCGGGCCTCAATATCGCCGCCTTCAACGTCGGCATTGCGCTCGGTTCCGTCGTCGGTGGCTTGGTGGTGGAACACCTCGGCCTGATGCACACCCCCTGGATCGGCGCCCTTATCGTGCTGCTGGCCTACGGACTGACCCATGTCAGCGAGCGCCGCGAAGCCCTCCGGCTCGCCGCCTGTCAGGCATAAGCTGTGCCTCTCCCGTCACTACATAAAAACGAGCGGCTTATGCCGCTCGTCACTTTTCACGCTCTGTTATGTGTTGTTATGCCGTGCGGGAGACCACCTCCCCCTTGTTCACCGCACGCTTGAGCCAGTAGTCGAAGCTGACATAGCGGCCCCCGCCGTAAACCAGCAACACCAGCAGCATCACAAAGTAGGTGGCGGCGAACTCCATCCCGTTGTTGAGCATCACGGGATCCCCGAGCTCGGTGATGTAGTTGTAGCGACCGGGGAAGTTGGCAGCCAGCCACCCGATAAAGCCGTTGAGGCGCAAGGTGGCCTCCATGCTGCCGGTGGCGATGGCGTCCCAGCCGTGCTTCCAGTGCACCATGGCGCTCGCCACGCTCATCAGGAAGATGGTGGGAATGGCCATGATGCGGGTAAAGAGGCCAAGGGCGATGCAGATGCAGCCCAGCACCTCGGTGCCCGCAGCCAGAAAGGCGAGCAGGGTCGGGAACGGCAAGTTGAGCCCCCCTTCCGAGACCGGGGCGCCAAACCAGGCGACCGTGCCGGCAAAGCCCACCACCTTGGAGTGGGCCCCCACATAGATGACCGGAATGAGATAGAGGCGAATGGCCAGCAGGGCCAGAAAATCGAGCCGCTTGCACTGGGCTACCGCCCGCTCGTACCACTGGATCAGGGTGTTGTTCATGGGAATTCTCCTTGGTGTTTACTAGATGAGGGCAAGGGCGCGCCGGACTGGCACTCGCCAACAGGCTGCGTCAGCAGACCAAGCCGGTAAAAATGGCGTGCCCACCCGGTCAGATCAAAGTCACTGCGAACCTGTTGCACCTGTTGCTGGAACGCGGCTTGGGTGATCCCCGGCTGCTGTTGCAGCAACTGGATCAGCACCACATCCCATTCGCGCAGCCGCTGGGTCACCACCTGATGATCCGGGCTGCGAAACAGGCCATAGAAGTGGTTGCCCTGCCGGGTCGGCACCACGCCGCTGCGACGAATGGCAAAGGGGAGCTCTAGCAGTTGCAGGGTAGGGTTGAGCACAAGCGAACTCTCCGCCGTCACCTCCGCCCCCGCCATAACTTGCGGCACCACCCCCTGATCAATCTCGACACAGAGGCAGGCCCACTCGTACTCCAGCAGCGCCAGCCGCTGCCTGGGCCAGTTGAGAGAGCCCTCTCCGTGGCGATGCTGCACATAGCGGACAAACTCGGTGGCGATATGGTGAAACTCGGGGGCCTCGGCGCCGTGCGCGATGACAAAGCCCTCCACCAGCTGCCCTCTGTCCACCGGCGCCCAGTGAGCGTGGGTGAGCGGAAAGGCGCTCTCCAGCACCGACTCCACATTGGCTCGCACGCTGCGGGCATAGTGGCTGGCGATGCCATCCTGCGGCAGCCGCACCCGGCTCGCCAGCCAGGCTGTCTGCTGCTGCATCCGCTGCGGCGCCGTTTTGGGCGCGCTGATCAGAGATAACCTTCTATCCATAGCGCACCTCCCGCACCTGACTGTCGATCGCCTCGCAACAGGCGCCGTGCACCCGCGCCAGTTCGGCCTCCAGCTCGGCCAGCGGTGGCAGATGGTGATCCCGCTCCAGCAACAGGGGGCGCAGGCCGTGGGTCTGCACCGTATAACGGGCCAGCGCTACCACCGCCTCGCATACCGGTTTGCCATGGGTATCCAGCAAGGTGCCGTCCGCCTCTTCCAGATGACCTGCGATATGGAAGTAGCGGATCGCGTGACTCGGCAGCCCGGCGATCATCCGCTTGGGGCAGTAACCGTGGTTGCGGCTGTTGACGAAGACGTTGTTGATATCGAGCAGCAGCTCGCAGCCGCTGCGCGCCACCAGCTCGGCGAGAAAATCCTCCTCCGGCATCTCGTGGTCATAGCCGTGGTAGTAGGAGATATTTTCCAGCACCAGCGGGCGGGCCAGCGCCTCCTGCACCTGCGCGATCCGCTCGGCCAGATAGGGGATGTTCTCCCACTGACGCGGCACAGGTAGCAGTTCGTAGAGATAACCCTGCTGGTCACGGGAAAAGCTCAGGTGCTCGCTGTAGATCCCGATGCCGAACTCGTCCAGAAAGGTGCGGATCTGGTTGAGCAGGGTGCGATTGAGCGGCTGGCAATCACCGAGGGAGAGGCTGAGGCCGTGGGCCACCAGCGGGTAACGCTCGGCGATCCGGTGCAGCTGCGCCCGCCTGGCGCCGCCGATGGCCATCCAGTTCTCCGGCGCCAGCTCGAGAAAGTCGATACCGGGGCGGATGGGGCCGGAGCAGAGCGCATCCAGATGCTCCTGCCGCAGCCCGATCCCGCGACTGCGGGAGCTTATTGGCCGCATACCCCCTCCGTCATCTTGCTGCCGTTGCTGGATCTGTCGCCATCAATCCCCTCTCCCGCCACGCCACACTTGCCGTCGCGGGCACGTACCAGCCGACCCTGCGGATCACTGTCGAGGGCTTGCTTCTCAAAGCGCTTCTCGGTGCCGCACTTGCCCGCCGCACACTTGCCGCCGTGCTGTTCGCTGGGGGCTGCCTTGACCGGCGCATCGCTCGGGGTGGCTGCCAGCGCCAGTCCCGGGGTCAGGGCAATCAGGCTGGTCATTGCGATGGAGAGGGTCAGTTTGTTGGTTTTGTTGCTGCTTGAGTTACTCATGAGCGGACTCCTTGACGGATGAAACGGGGTAGCTGGAGAGATCGCGGGCGGCAATCACCTGACCGCGGAACTGTGACTTGACGATGTCGAGCGCCTCGCTCTTGCGGCTCAGCCCCAACCCCATCCAGTGATTCAGCACCAGCAGCTTGGGATTCACCTCGGCGGCAATCTTGGCCACCACAGATGGCTTGGCATGAAGCGAAGCCGAAACCGGGTCGGCCCCCTCGTGGATGGCAAGCGGCATCACCAGAATGTCGGCGCCCCTGGCAAAATCGAGGAAGGCGGGGTTGGAACCGTTCTGATCTGCCGAGATGACGATGCTCCCTTCGGCGCTCTGGATCCGGTAGGCCAGACAGGGCACGTCACCGTGGGGGATGCCGAGCGCGGTGATGGTCAAGCCATCCTGCTGATAGACGGTGTGGGGTTTTGGCCCCCGATAGGGAACATCAATCAGGGTGATGGGGAAGAGGCCATCAGTACCATCCTTGAAGCCGCTCAGGTAGGCATAGGCGCCCTTCTCCTTGTTGAAGAGAGCGTCAAAATAGCCGCTCATGCTGGGGAAGGCCGAACCTGCCTCGGGCCCCGCCAAATCCAGCGGATCGCTGCGCTCGAAGAAGTAGGCCCCCTTGAGCAGGGCGGGCAGGTCGGTCACATGGTCGGTGTGAAAGTGGGTGATGCCGATAAAATCGACCTCTTCGAGCTTGGCCCCCGCCTGACCGAAGCGCAGGTAAACGCCACCACCGGCATCGATCAGGATGCGGGATTTCCCCTTCCACCAGATCACCTCGCTGGAGGAGGCACGCTGATCGTCGGAGATGGGGCCGCCGCTGCCGAGCACCTGCAGGGTGAAGTTCTTGTCCAGTGGCGTCAGTTGTACGCCCTGGCTGGCGGCACCCGCCGGCGCGGCGGCAAGGGCGCAGCCGATGGCCAGCGCCACCGCTTTCAATGTCTGTTTCATATTGATTACCTGTCGGTTGAGTGACAGTCCGCGACTGTCAGTGGAGTGGCAGGGTGGGTGATCGGGCTGCGCCACAGGCAGCCCGACCGGGCATGCGGGTCAACCCCGCAGATCAGATCTGGTCGCGGTCAGCCGCTTCCCAGCGCGCTTCCAGCCAGAGCAGATTGCACAGCCCCAGCAACAGGGCAAAGCCGAGCCCCAGTATCCAGGTGAAGTACCACATGGCGTCCTCCTTATGGTCAGTAGAGTTGATGGCCGTCGCGCTTGATGCGGGCACGGTCGAGCTTGCCGCGCACCACCCGATAGACCCAGCCGGTGTAGCCGAGGTTGACCGGCATCAGCACCAGCACGATGCCGAACATGATGGCCAAGGTCTTGTAGCTGGAGGTGCCATCCCACAGGGTCAGGCTGCTCGCGGCATCAAGGGTTGAAGGGAGCACGAAGGGGAAGAGCGAGATGGCCACCGAGCCAAGCATGGCGATGCAGGCCACGGCGCTTGCCACCAGAGCCAGCCGTCCGCGCTCCAGCCAGGCGGCGACGCCGCTCGCCAGCGGCGCCAGCGCGCCAATCAGCGGCACCAGCCACAGCAGCGGCTGCTCGTGGTAGTTGCGCAGCCAACCGGCGACATGGGGGGTGACCCCCTTCATCAGCGGGCTCAGCACGGCGTTGCCGTCAAAGGGCTGACCCGCCAGACCGGTCAGCTGAAACCCTTGCAGATCCACCAGATGCCAACCGGCCAGCAGGTAGAAAAAGGTGACCAGCGGGGCCAGCAGAATGGCGATGCCCCGTGCGCGCTGCGCGGGCGTCCCCGTGACCTTGGCTTGCAAAAAGCTGGCGCCGTGCAGCAGCAGCAAGGTGATGGCGGTGGCCAGCACCGAGAGCAGCCAGCCCCAGTGGAAGTCGAATGCGCCGTAGTGCAGACGCAGCGCCGTGTCGAAGCGAAACGGCAAGCCCTGCATCACCAGACCGATGGCGGCGCCGAGGATCAGGGTCGGTATCAGGCCCCCCGCCACCAGCGCCCGATCCCACCAGCGGCGCCACAGCGGGTCGGTCAGCTTGCTGCGGTAGTCAAAGCCGACCGGGCGCAGAAAGAGGCCGAGCAGCAGCACCACCATGGGGATGTAAAGCACCGAGAAGGCGGCGGCATAGACCAGTGGCCAGGCGGCGAACAGGGCGCCGGCACCGGCAATCAGCCATACCTGATTGCCCTCCCACACCGGCCCCACGCTGTTGATCACCAGCCGCCGGTCGTCGTCATCCTGCGAGACCACCGGCAGCAGCATGGCGATGCCGAGATCGAAGCCATCCATCACGATAAAGCCGACCATCATGAAGAGCAGCAGCGCCCACCAGATGAGTTTCAGGGTTGCGTAATCCATCAGGCGATCCTCGCAAGTTCGGGTTGTTCACCGCTGTAGCGGCCGGTATGGAGAATGGCGGGCCCCTTGCGGATCACCCGGCGCAGCAGGAACAGCTCCACCACCAGCAACAGGGTGTAGATGGAACAGATGGCAATGAGACTGAACCAGAGCTGGCCCGGGGTAAGCAGGGAGACCGAGGCCGAGACTGGCAGCACATCGCTGATAGTCCATGGCTGGCGACCAAACTCGGCCACAAACCAGCCCGCCTCAATGGCGATCCAGGGCAGCGGAATGCTCCAGAGCAGGGTCTTGAGCAGGCGTGGCGAGCTCTGCAGCCGGTTGCGGCAGAGCTGGACAAAGCTCACCACCATCAGCCCCAGCATCGCGACGCCCAGCCCCACCATCAGACGGAAACCGAAGAAGAGCGGCGCCACCTGCGGGATGGAGTCCTCCACCGCCTTGGCGATCTCCGCCTCCCCCGCCTTGGCTATATTGCTGGCATAGGGGGTGAGCAGCAGACCATAGCCGAGATCCTTGCCGTGCCTGGCAAACAGCGCCCGGTTTTCGGCAGAATCGTTGCCGGCGCGGATCTCTTCGAGCGCACCGGACGCCACCATACCGCTGCGAATGCGCGCCTCGTGCTGCACCTTGAGATCCTTGATGCCGGTCACCGCCTCATCAAGGGAGCGAGTGGCGATGATCCCCATCAGATACGGGATCTTGATGGCGGCGTGGGTGGTCTCCCCCTGCTGATCCGGAAAGCCGAACAGGGTGAATGACGCAGGCGCAGGCTCGGTGTGCCACTCCGCCTCGATGGCGGCGAGCTTCACTTTCTGCACCTCGCCGGTGCGATAGCCCGACTCATCCCCGAGCACGATGACCGAGAGGATGGCGGCCAGCCCGAAGCCGGAGGCGATGGCAAAAGAGCGCAGGGCAAACTGCACCTCGGTCTTGCGCAGCAGATACCAGCTGCTCACCCCCATCACAAACATTGAGGCCGCCACATAGCCCGCCGCGACGGTGTGCACGAACTTCACCTGCGCCACCGGGTTGAGCAGCACGGCGGCGATATCCACCAGCTCCATCCGCTGGGTCAGCAGGTTGAACTCGGCCCCCACCGGGTTTTGCATCCAGCCATTGCCGATCAGGATCCAGAGCGCCGAGAGGTTGGAGCCGAGCGCCACCAGCATGGTCACCAGCAGGTGCTTGCCGCGGGAGAGCTTGTCCCAACCGAAGAAGAAGAGCCCCACCAGGGTCGATTCGAGGAAGAAGGCCATCAGCCCCTCGATGGCCAGCGGGGTACCGAAGATGTCCCCCACGTAGTGGGAGTAATAGGCCCAGTTGGTGCCGAACTGGAACTCCATGGTGATCCCCGTGGTGACCCCCATGACGAAGTTGATGCCAAACAGTTTGCCCCAGAAGCGGGTGATGTCCTGATAGATCACCTTGCCGGTCATCACATAGGCCGACTCGGCGATCACCAGGATCCAGGACAGCCCCAGGGTGAGGGGGACAAACAGGAAGTGGAACAGGGCCGTGGCGCCAAATTGCAGGCGCGACAGGCTGACCACGTCATCCGGATTGATCATGCGTCACTCTCTTTTGTTGTATTTGCCTTACACGTTTCATGCAGGACAAGTACACCACGGGTCATGACACCTATAACAGATGCAGTTATAGTGAATAGCACCTATAACAGTTGATCCAGATCATGCCTCTTTACCAACAACTGGCCGAACGCCTGAGCCGCGAGATCGATGACGGTATCTGGCAACCGGGGGAGCGCATCCCCTCCATCCGCCAGAGCTGCAAGACCCACAACCTGAGCCCGATGACGGTGTTGCAGGCCTATCAGTTGCTGGAGAGTCAGGGGCGGATCCTCGCCCGTCCCCAGTCCGGTTACTACGTCAAGGCCGCGTCGCCAAAGGTGGCGCGCCACACCCCGAGCCAGACCCACTACAGCGGCTCGGTGGATATCAACGATCTGGTGTTCGAGGTGTTGCAGGCAAGCAAATCGCGGGCACTGGTGCCTCTTGGCATGTCGGTGGCCGACCCGACCCTGTTCCCCCATCCCCAGCTCGGGCGGGCGCTGGCCAGCTGCATGCGCAGGCTCGACCCCTTCAGCACGGTGGCCGACCTGCCCCCCGGCAACGAGGCGCTGCGCCGCGCCATCGCCCAGCGCTACGCCAGCGACGGAGTGGCGGTCAATCCACAGGAGATCATCATCACCACCGGCGCCATGGAGGCGCTCTCCCTCAGCCTGCAGGTGCTGACCGAGCCCGGTGACTGGGTGGTGGTAGAGTCCCCCACCTTCTATGGCGCTCTGCAGGCCATCGAGAGACTGAAACTCAAGGCGGTGGAGATCCCGGTGATCCCCGGGGTGGGTATCGATCTGGCGCTGTTGGAAGATGCCCTCAGCCAGATGCCCATCAAGGCGTGCTGGCTGATGGGCAATGTGCAGCACCCGCTGGGCCACACCATGCCCGATGCGCACAAACAGGGGCTGATGGCGCTGCTCAACGCCCACAAGGTGCCGCTGGTGGAGGATGACGTTTATGCCGAGGTCTACTTCGGCCGCGAGCGCCCCAAACCCATCAAGCACTGGGATCTGCGTGGTGACAGCCTGCTCTGCAGCTCCTTCTCCAAGTGTCTGGCGCCGGGCTTTCGGGTCGGCTGGGTGGTGGCGGGGCCCCATGCCGAGCGGATCCAGCGGCTGCAGCTGATGTCCACCCTCTCCACCAATGTGCCGAGCCAGCTGGCACTGGCCGAGATGCTGCGTCAGGGCGGGGTCGATGCCCACTTTCGCCGCCTGCGCCACACTCTGGCCCAGCGCCAGCAGCAGATGCGGGCCGCGCTGCAGCGACTGTTACCAAGCGAGGTGCGGATCTCCTCCCCCGATGGCGGCTACTTTCTCTGGCTGGAGTTTCCGCCCCGCCTCGACAGCCGAGCCCTCCACGCCATGGCGCTCGACTGCGGCTTCTCCATCGCCCCCGGCGCCCTCTTCTCCAGTCAGGGGCAACACAACCACTGCCTGCGCCTCAACAGCTCCCATCCATGGAGCGAGCAGCTGGAGCAGGCGCTCCACCAGCTTGCGGGCCTGATAAACCGGCAGCTTGCAACAGAGGGGTGATCACCAAAGCGCAGAAACAACAACGCCCCTTGAACGGGGCGTTATCGGCAATCCATGGCAATGAGGGGTATCAGACGGGGGCGTTAAGTTGAGCCACCTGCCGCTCGATGCTCCCCTTGAGGTTGTCATCGAGCTTGAGGGCGCGCGCCAGCTCGTCGAGATAGCCGCGCTCCATAAAGTGATCCACCTCGATGGCGAGCAGGGAGGCGAGATAGACCTCGGTGGCCAGCTCCATGTCGGTCACTTCCCGCGCCAGCGCGTGGGGGTCGAGGGGGCGAGCCAGCTCGGCGTCAATCCAGCGGGCCGCATCGCTCTGGCCCTGTTCGGTCAGGTACTCCTGAATCTTCTGGCGCTCGGCGCCGTCGATATGGCCATCGGCCCGAGCTGCAGCCACCATGGCGCGCACCAAGAGAGCCGAGCGGGCATCCAGCGCATTGCCTTCCAGGGTACTGACAGGATGGGTCGGCTGGGCGGGCGCCGCCTGCTGGGCCTGCCAATCCTGATAGAGCTTGTAGGCCAGCCCGCCAAGGGCCGCAGCGCCGCCCACGGCAGCCGCCTTGCCGCCATATTTGCGCATCTTCTTGTTGCCCAGCAGCAGACCGAGCGCACCACCGGCCAGCGCCCCCTGCATCTGCCCCTTGCGCTTGTCACCGCCTTCGTTGAGCCAGCCTTTGCCAGCCCCCAGCAACTGTTCCAGCATCTGTTTCATGGTGTCACTCCTGCGGGTCAAAAAAGTGAAATCGGGATGAATAGAGCCAGATAGTGACCCCGCCCCCCTGAATCGGGGATGAACCCTTGACCGGGCAGGCCGATGGGGCAAAGCTCAGGGAAACTCTTCAGGCAATAAGGATGTGACTGTGCCCAATCGCGAACTGACCCTGCAATTTCTGGCCGAACCCTCTGACGTCAATTTCGGCGGCAAGGTGCATGGCGGCATGGTGATGAAGTGGATCGATCAGGCGGGCTACGCCTGCGCCGCCGGCTGGTGCGGCGGCTATGCAGTGACCGTCTATGTGGGGGGGATCCGCTTTTTGCGCCCCATCCAGATTGGCCAGCTGGTGGAGGTGCACGCTCAGGTGATCCACACCGGCACCACCAGCATGCATCTGGCGGTGGATGTCTACAGCCGCCACCCCACCGAGACCGAGCGCCACAAGACCACCCACTGCATCATCATCTTCGTGGCGATGGATGAGCAGGGCAAACCGACCCCGGTGCCCCAGTGGCAGCCGCTGAGCGAGAGCGATCTGCAGTTGCAGCAGTACGCCAAAAAGCTCATCGCCCTGCGCGAGGAGATCGACAAGGAGATGCGTCAGCACCTGTAACCTTCATGCCTCACAGCCCGACAGAACGGGCGCTTTCGGCCAACGGCGGCGCCCCTGTATAATCCCCCCTCTTCCCGCAACCGGAACCCTGCCCATGTCACTGGAAACTGCCCCGCCCGAGGTGAAACTCGCGGTGGATCTTATCGAACTGCTGGAAACCAATGAGCTGGCCCCCGAGCTGGTGCTGGCGGCGCTGGCCATCGTAAAAAATGACTACGAGCGCAAGCTGGCGGAGGGGAAGGATCACTGATCCCTCCCCGCACTTTTTCCGCCTTATCTTTCCGACTTCAGTTTTTCCCCACAGAAGTTTTTCCCCACATAGCCACTCACTGCGGCCCCATCACCTCGTCGCAGAGGGCGATCAGGGCCGAACTCAGGCGGCTGAGCGGTTCGCCCCCATCCTTTGCCGCATGGAGCGCCAGCTCCACCGATGCAACCTTGGGCCACTGGGTCAGGGCCAGCTGATCGGCGGGCATCAGCCGCTTGGGCAGCAAGCTCACCCCGATACCCGCGCTCACCGCCCCCTGCAAACTGGCGAGGCTGGCGCTGACATAGGCGATACGCCAGCGCCGACCCAGACCATCGAGCGCCTCGGTCATCTGCTGGCGATAGAGCCCTTCACTCGGGAAGGCGACCAGCGGCAACGGATCACGCCCCTTGGCCGGCCAGTCGCGGCTATCGACCCACACCAGCGGCTCACGCCAGCTGGCGAGCGGCGAGCCCTGTCCGCGCACCTGTTTGACCAGCGCCAGATCCAGCTCTCCCGCCGCAAAACGCTGCCAGATGTGGTGGCTCAGGCCGCTCTCCACCTCCAACCGCACCTCGGGATAGTCGCGGGCAAAGGCAGCCAGCACCGGGGTGATGGCACCGGCGGCGAAATCCTCCGGCACTCCGAGGCTGAGGGATATGCTCCCCTCGCTCACCTGCTCCTCGGCCTGCGCCAGCAGTGCCAGAATGCGGCGGGCCAGCCCCAGCAGCTGCTCCCCCTCGGCCGTCGCCACCACCTGCCGACCGGAGCGATCCAGCAGCGGGCAACCGATCTGCTGTTCGAGCCTGCGCATCTGCTGGCTGATGGTGGATTGGGTCAGATGGACCCGTTCACCGGCCCGGGTGAAGCTGCCGGTGTCGATAATGGCGACAAAACTGCGCAGTAACAGGGGATCCAGCATGGGTTTCTCCATTTATAAAACCACTGAAACTCATTTTATCATTTAATTTCCAAATGGCTTGTTTCGCCGCTAGGCTGGCATTTGTTCTGTCAAATCAGGGTTTTTCATCATGTCTGCGCCCCTTGTTGCCTCTGCCAACGCCCGCCCGACCCCCTCATCAACCACTCTCCCGACTCATCAGCGCTGGCTGGAGCAGGCGGTGCAATTGGCCAGAGCCAATCACCGGCAGGGTGGCCGCCCCTTCGCCGCCCTGCTGGTGCGCGATGGCCAGCTGGTGACGAGCGCGGTCAACGGCATCCATCTGGATGGGGATCCGACCCGTCACGCCGAGCTGGAGGCGCTGCGCAAGGCAAGCCAGAGCGGGCCGCTCGCGGGCAGCATCGTCTATGCCAGTGGTCACCCCTGCCCCATGTGCCTCGGCGCGCTGGTGATGAACGGCATCGCCGCCGTCTATTACGCCTTTGATAACGCCGATGCAGCGCCGTTCGGCTTTGACAGCACCGCCGCCTATCAAAAGCTGGGGCTGCCGCTGGCACCGCCTCCTCTGCCACTGGTCAAACTGGCCGTGACCATGACGGCGGCGGATCTCTACGGTTCCCAGTTACAACAAGCCACACAAGCAGCGCCTGATCATGAGTAAGGGGACAAGCGAACGCCCGGCAGAGGCTCGCAGCCAGCAGTTTGCCCTGCTGGTGCTGGTGATCCTGACTGGCCTTAACCTGCGCCCCTTTCTTACCGCCATCGGCCCGCTGAGCGGCGAGATTGGCCGCGCCCTCTCGCTCGGGATGGATACCCTGGCCTGGCTCACCCTGTTGCCGCTGTGGCTGATCGGGGTCGGCGTGCTGCTCACCCCGCGCCTGCGCAGCCTTGCCAGCGCCACCACCCTGCTGGGGCTGGCCCTGCTGCTGCTCGCGGCGGGCAGTGCCCTGCGTTTTTATGTCCAGAGCGGCGCCCTGCTGATCACCACCGCCGCGCTCTGCGGCCTGGGTTCGGCGCTGGTGCAGGGGGTGCTGCCCGCCCTTATCAAGCAGCACTTTGCCCGCAAGGTGCCGCAAGTGATGGGGATCTTCTCTGCCTGCATGATGGGAGGCGGGGCGCTGGGTGCCAGCCTGACGCCACGGCTGGCAGCGAGCCTCGACTGGTCGCAGGCACTGGCGCTCTGGAGCCTGCCGCTGCTGCTGGCCCTCATCTGGCTAGGGTGGAAAGTGCGTCTGCCACGGGCCGCAGCGGTCGCCATTCCCCACGACGAGCAGCGGCTGATCACCCTGCCCCGCAGCTGGTTGCTGATCGTCTGCTTTGGCATCATCAACAGCGGTTACGGCATCGCAGTGGCCTGGCTGGCCCCCGCCTATATGGCGAATGGGTGGAACGCCGCGCAGGCCGGCGAGCTGGTCGCCTGGCTGGCACTGGCGCAGACCGCCAGCGGCCTCGGCTTGCCGCTGCTGGCGGCGCGCAGTCTGGATCGGCGGCCGTGGATGGGGCTTGCCATCGCCATGCAGCTGGCGGGATTTGGCGGCCTCTGGCTGGCGCCAGCCAGTGCCCCCATTCTCTGGTGCATGCTGTGCGGTGCCGGTCTGGGCGGCAGCTTTTCCCTCATCATGGTGATTGCGCTCGATCACCTGCCCGACCCACGCCGTGCCGGCACCCTGAGCGCCCTGATGCAGGGCTTCGGCTTTATGCTGGCCGCCACCGGCCCCTGGGTCGCCGCCCGCCTCTATCACCTGTTCGGTGACTTCGCCGCCGCCTGGCAGTGGCAGCTGGGGGGATTGCTGCTGATGAGCCTGCTGGTGCTGCGCCTCGACCCGCGCCACTACCCTCGCGTCATGGGGTTACCGACCGCCAGCGAGCCAACCCTTTCAGCGCCCCTCCCGGCCAGCGCTGCGACCCAAAGCAACACACCGGCCTGAGGCCGGTGTGTTGGGGATAGCAGTGTTGGGGATAACAAGACGAGGCTGACGCCACTCAGAGGGGCAACTCAGCGTCCCTTCTTTTGCCGTCCGGTGTTAGCGGTGCGCGGCTTGCCTGCGGCCGGTTTGCCACCCTTGGGGGCCCCTTTGCCTGCACTTCCCTTGCCAGCGCCGCCCTTGTTGGCAGCACCTTTGCCCGCGCCACCCTTGCCCACCGGCAGCTTCTTCTCGAAGGCTTCCGGGCCCGGCACATTGGGACGCCCGCCAATCTCGTGATCATCATCGCGGCGCGGCTTCTTGCCCTGCCCCGGCTTGGCGCTTTGCGCCGCAGGAGCCTTGGCCGCCTTGGGTTTGTCGCCTTTGGCCGGTTTCACCTCGGAGGAGGAGTCCTCAATCAGCTTGAACAGATCGATCAGCTCATCGTCGGTGAGATCGCGCCACTCGCCCACCGGCAGCCCCTTGAGGCTGACGTTCATGATGCGGATGCGCTCGAGCTTGGTCACTTCAAAACCGAAGTGCTCGCACATGCGGCGGATCTGGCGGTTCAGCCCCTGCACCAGGGTGATGCGAAAGACGAACGGCGCCTCTTTCTTCACCTTGCACTTCTTGGTCACAGTACCGAGGATCGGCACCCCGGCCGCCATGCCGCGCACAAACTCGTCGGTCACCGGCTTGTCGACGGTCACCAGATACTCTTTCTCGTGATCGTTGCCCGCCCGCAGGATCTTGTTGACCAGATCGCCGTGGTTGGTGAGAAAAATCAGCCCCTGCGAATCCTTGTCGAGACGCCCGATGGGGAAGACCCGGGTGCTGTGGTTGACGAAATCGACGATGTTGTCCTTCTCGCCCGCCTCCGTGGTACTGACGATACCCACCGGCTTGTTGAGGGCGATCAGCACCAGACTGTCCGCCTCGCGCGGCTCGATCACCTGACCGTTCACCTTGACCAGATCGCCAACCTGCACCTGATCGCCAATCCCGGCCCGCTTGCCGTTGATAAAGACGTGGCCCTGCTCGATAAAGCGGTCGGCCTCGCGGCGCGAGCAGATGCCGCTCTCGCTGATGTATTTGTTCAGGCGCATGGATTCGTTAGCCAGCATGAGTCACCTCCCAGAGGGGCTGAACCCCATCCTGTTGTACGGTTGCGTGCGTCGGCCATGCCGGACACATGATCTGCGGCATCACCCTCTCCACTACGTCGATTTTTTGCATACGGCTCCAATTTCAACGAGGCCAATGCCGGCCCATCCGGCAAAAAAGTGCGACACATTACCACATCGCCCGCCACAGCACGCCGGATTATCGCCAACTCCGGCGCACCGGCGACACAATTGCGGGCCAGCTCACAGCGCCAAGCCCCGCATCAGGGGCGATGGGGCAAACGGGGTTTGCCCGATTTCATGGCCAATAAAAGAGTCAGCAGTGACGAGACAGGGCGCGCCAAGAGAGGCAAACGAGGGAATGGTTGCCCCCGACCAGCGGCCGGGGCCAGCGGTTGATACGCCAACCCAACTCCCTCTGTCGCGGCGGACTCAGGGGTAGCGACTTATCTCGATCAGGTTCTGATCCGGGTCGAGGAAGTAGATGGACTCGATGGGCCCGCAAGCCCCGCTTTTGGTCACCGGCCCCTCGACAATCTCCACCCCGTGGCAGGCAAGCTGAGTCATCACCTGTTCCAGCGGCCAGCGGGTGATAAGGCAGACATCCCCCGATCCCACCTGCGCCCGGTTGCGCGGCTCCTGTCCCAGCAGTTGCAGATTGATCTTCTGGTTGCCAAACCCCACCGCCCGGCGCCCTGCACCGAAGGTGATGGCCTCCATATTGAGCACCGAGCTGTAAAACGCCACGGCGCGCTCGATATCACTTACCGTCAATACCAGATGGTCGATATGGCTGATCATGATTCCCTCCTGGTGCTGATGCCGGCAAGGCTGCCGGTGGTGATAAACATGCAGCCAGCCAACCCGGCTGTCCGCCTTGCCAGCTGCATCCCCGCTCGTTTGCCATAGACATCACAGATACAGGAACGCCCCGCTAGCCCCTCCATCATACCGGGCCAAACCACCCGCGACTGTGGTATGGCGCGCAAAGATGCTCCGACGACTTGGCGGGCGCGATAAATCTCCATCAGCGCACTGCGGCACATGCCTTGTCCCGCTGGGCCAGCAGGGTTTCATCTTCGCTATCCATCGCTGCCAGAATCGCCTGATTGCAGGCCCGCTCTGCCAGCTTGGCCGGACTCTGTTTGGCATTCCCAATCTCGGCAATCATCGGCCTGTAGCTGACGGCGGCCGAACAATACATGCCGCGATATTTGGGCAGCTGCCAACTGCTGTCATCCTGCCGGGTCAGGTCATCACACAGCTTGTGAAACAGAGCTGAGGCCTTGACCGTGCACTGGCTAAAACGACGAACATCCTGCTCATAGGGGCGACAAACGCTCGGCTGCTGGATCTGCCAGAGCTGAAACGAAAAGGGTACTGATTCCCCCTCATACTGCACCGCCACCGTTTTAAGCTCAGTGCCATAGATATCTGCAACCTGCTGCTGAACCAGATTGAGATAAGCCGAAAAAAGATAGGAAACCGGATCCATCACCACCTCCCTGTGACGTTAATCAGCCATCATCCTGATGACTGTTTGCCCGAACTAAAGCAGAGTAGACTACTGATTTATTTGTGAAAATTTATGGATGATGCGCACGTTATCGCAAAATACCCAAAGAAAAATGGTGTCGTTTGAATTAACATCCTCAGCGATATGAGCGCGCTCGGATGGCACCCTATCCCCCTATACCCTCTTGGCCACAGCGTCGTGCATTTTCCCCATGAGTAGGAGCAAACATTGAGCGATCACTGGACAGAAGAGGAATTGCGCGCTGCCGTGGCGGCTTATCAGGAGATGTATACCAAAGAGCAGCGTGGCGAACCCTTCGTGAAAAAACGCTATTACCAAGCGTTGGCCAGCCAATTCGGGCGAACTGAAAAATCCTTTGAGTTTCGGATGCAAAATATATCTCACGTCTACCACGAGATGGGACGAAGCTGGGTCTCAGGGTTAAAACCGGCGACCCATGTCGGTGCTCACACCTTTGCTCATATCAAGCGGCTTATTCGCCAACAGGAGAGCACTGCGGCCGCTTATCTCTCCTCGGATACCTCCAGCGTTCCCCAAGGAGTATTAGAACCACAAGCTCGCTCAACTGCGGCTAATAGCTATGGGCGAGATCAACAAGTACGAGAGTGGGTGCTAAAAAACGCAGCGCAGCGGTGTGAAGCGTGTAACTATCCAGCACCGTTTGTGACTGACTCCGGTGAGGTTTATTTAGAAGTACATCATCTGAAAGGATTGGCTGAAGGTGGCTCAGACACGATTAACAATACGGTCGCTCTATGCCCAAATTGTCATCGTGAGATCCATCACGGCTGCCATAGAACCGCCATGCAGGAGAGGCTCTATCTGCGGCTCTCTCGCCTTATTCGAGAATAGCTACCCGCTTTTAGGTAGATAAGCCTCTATCTTCGTGCTTTGACGAAAACTCCGTTGCTAACTTGGTCAAAACGGCCGGGAAATTATCCAGTTGCATAATAACCATGCGGCCTTGCGGTTGTTTAACGTGCCCTAACATCAGATAATGTTGCGGCCTTCAAACCGGATACCCGACCTTCGATGACTGAATACCTGCTTTTATTGATCGGCACAGTGCTGGTTAACAACTTCGTGCTGGTGAAATTCCTCGGCCTCTGCCCCTTTATGGGGGTCTCGGGCAAGCTGGAAACCGCTATCGGCATGGGGCTCGCCACTACCTTCGTGATGACCCTGGCCAGTGCCTGCTCCTATCTGGTGGAGCACTACATTCTGGTGCCGCTGGAGATCGCCTATCTGCGCACCCTCGCCTTTATTCTGGTGATCGCCGTGGTGGTGCAGTTTACCGAGATGGTGGTGCGCAAGAGCAGCCCGACCCTCTATCGCCTGCTGGGGATCTTCCTGCCCCTCATCACCACCAACTGCGCGGTGCTCGGGGTGGCGCTGCTGAGCATCAACGAGCGTCATGACTTCGTGCAGAGCGTGATCTACGGCTTTGGCGCCGCCACCGGCTTCTCGCTGGTGCTGATCCTGTTTGCCGCCATGCGCGAGCGTCTGGTCGCCGCCGATGTGCCCGCGCCGTTTCGCGGGGTCTCCATTGCCATGATCACCGCCGGTCTGATGTCTCTGGCCTTTATGGGCTTTACCGGCCTCATCAAGATATAACCATGATCCATATTCTCTTTGCCATTCTGGTGCTCACCCTGCTGGCGCTGGCGTTCGGGATTATCCTGGGCTTTGCCGCCGTCAAGTTTCATGTGGAAGCAGACCCCATCGTCGATCAGCTCGATGCCCTGCTGCCCCAGACCCAGTGTGGCCAGTGCGGCTATCCCGGCTGCAAACCCTACGCCGAGGCGGTTGCCAACGGCGATCAGATCAACAAGTGCGTACCCGGTGGCGAGGCCACCATGCGCAAGATTGCCGACCTGATGGGGGTCGAACCCCAGCCGCTGGGCGGCAGTGACGAGGCCGCGGTGCCGGTCAAAAAGGTCGCCTTTATCCATGAAGATCAGTGCATCGGCTGCACCAAGTGCATTCAGGCCTGCCCGGTGGACGCCATCGTCGGCGCCACCAAGGCGATGCATACCGTGATTGCCAGCGAGTGCACCGGTTGCGATCTCTGTGTCGATCCCTGCCCGACCGACTGCATCGAGATGATCCCGGTGCCCACCACGGTCGATAACTGGAAGTGGGATCTCAATAACGTGCATGTTCCGGGCAAGATTCCGGTCAAGATAGTGGAATAAACAGCGGAGCAACCATGCATTCCTTACTCGAACGTATCAAAGCCGGCACGCTCTGGGACTTTCACGGTGGTATTCACCCCGCCGACAACAAACTGCAATCGAGCCAGAGCCCGGTCGAGCAGGCCGGTCTGCCGCCGCGCCTGATCATTCCGGTGCGCCAGCACGCAGGCGCCGCTGGCGACCTGCTGGTGCAGGTGGGTGACAAGGTCAAGAAGGGTCAGCCGCTGACCCGTTATGCCAGAGGGCGGGTGGTGCCGGTGCACGCCTCCACCTCGGGCACCATCACCGAGATTGCCAACCACACGGTCGCTCACCCTTCGGGGCTTGACGATCTCTGCGTCATCCTCACCCCCGATGGCGAGGATGAGTGGGGCGAGCTCGATGGCAAACCCGATTACTGGAATCTGGAGCGGGGCGAACTGCTCGAGCGCATCCAGCAGGCGGGCATTGCCGGTCTTGGCGGCGCCGTCTTCCCCACCCACAGCAAGCTCGATGGCCGCGGCCAGCTCACCGAGATCCTGATCGTCAACGGGCTGGAGTGCGAACCCTATATCACTACCGACGATCGGCTGATGCAGCAGTATGCCGACGAGATCATGGATGGCATCCGGGTGCTCAAGCACCTGCTCAAACCGAAACTCACCCTGATCGGGGTGGAAGACAACAAGCCCGAGGCGATCACCGAGCTGACCCGTCACGCCACAGACGAAGATGTGCTGGTCAAGACGGTGCCGACCAAGTACCCCTCGGGCGGTGCCAAGCAAACCATCGAGCTGCTGACCGGCCGTCAGGTGCCCAAGGGCGGCCGTGCGGTCGATATCGGCATCATGGTGCTCAACGTCGCCACAGTGTTTGCCATCAAGCGCGCCATTATCGACGGCGAGCCGCTGATCGAGCGGATCGTTACCCTCACCGGCGACAGCTTCAAGAAGCCCGGCAACGCCTGGGTGCGCCTCGGTACGCCGGTTCGCTGGCTGCTGCAGCGTTTCGAGCTGCAACCGGAAGCGGATCAGCGGGTGATCATGGGGGGCCCCATGATGGGCTTTACCCTGCCCCACGCCATGGTGCCGGTGGTCAAGGCGACCAACTGCCTGCTGGCGCCGACGCAAGCCGAACTGCCCGCCCCCGGCCCGGAGCAGGCCTGCATCCGTTGCAGCGCCTGTGCCGATGCCTGCCCGGCCAGCCTGCTGCCGCAAGAGCTCTACTGGTACAGCAAGGCCAAAGAGTACGACAAGGCCGAGAAGCTCAACCTGATGGACTGCATCGAGTGCGGTGCCTGCGCCTGGGTCTGCCCGAGCGAGATCCCGCTGGTGCAGTACTACAAGATCGCCAAGGATGACATTCGCGAAGCCCGCGCCGAGGCCGAGAAAGCCGAGCGCGCCAAGCAGCGTTTCGAAGCCAAGCAGGCCCGTTTCGAGCGGGAGAAAGCGGCCCGCGAAGCGCGCCACGCCGAAGCCGCCGCCCAGCGCCGGCAGGCGATGACTGCCGCTGGCGGAGAAGATCCGGTGGCAGCGGCGCTGGCCCGCATCAAGGCCAAGCAGGATGCGCCCATCACCGCTATTGCAGCCACCGGAGAGGGCGTGCCCGACAATAGCGCGGTGATCGCTGCCCGCGAAGCCCGTAAACGGGAAGCGGAAGCGCGCCGCGCAGCCAAGCTGGCGGAGAGCGCAAACAGCGAAACAGCCGCTGCGCCGCAATCCGCCGAAGCGGTTGACCCCGCCAGCGATCCCAAAAAAGCGGCCATCGCCGCGGCTCTGGCTCGTGCCAAGGCCAAAAAGGCCGAAGCCAGTGGTGAGTCGGTAAGCGCCGATCACAGCGCGGCAGCCGACGCAGACACGCAAGGCGATGCGCCATCTGCTGCCAGCGAAGCAGTTGATCCCAAGAAAGCTGCCATCGCCGCAGCCATTGCGCGGGCCAAGGCCAAGAAGGCCGCCCAGCAGGGTGACAGCGCTGAGGGCTCTCTGACTGCAACCGCAGGCACCAGCGAAACGGCAGCCACCCAAAGCGATGAGCCATCTGCGGCCAGCGAAGTGGTTGATCCCAAGAAAGCCGCTATCGCCGCAGCCATTGCCCGCGCCAAGGCCAAAAAGGCAGCCCAGCAGGCAACTGAACAAGGTGAGCCAATGCAGGCAGCAGAAGGGGCTCGCGGTGAGCAAGCACTCGCCGAGCCGGTGAGCGAGGCCGTGGTCGAGCCGGCCGTTGCCGAGGCGAGCGTTGACCCGAAGAAGGCAGCCATCGCCGCTGCCGTCGCCCGCGCCAAGGCGAAAAAACTGGCTGCTGAAGCGGCCAGGGCCAGTGGGGCCACCCCGGATGAGGGATCATCATCCGACGCCGAGCCGCGCTGATGCTCGCTGGCCCATCGTTAAACAACGAGGTAATGCACTAATCCATGTTCAATATCGCGACTGCGCCGTTTGCCCATAACCGCAAACAGACCCGAACCCTGATGCTGCTGGTGATCCTGGCCTGTGTGCCGGGCTTGCTGGCCCAGACCTGGTTCTTCGGCTGGGGCTCCTTTATCCAGATCCTGATTGCGCTGGTAACCGCGCTGGTGAGTGAGGCGCTGGTGCTCAAGCTGCGGGGCCGCCCCGTCAAACCGGCCCTGATGGATGGCAGCGCCGCCCTCACCGCCGTGCTGATCGGTCTCTCCCTGCCGCCGCTGCTGCCGTGGTGGATGATGGTAGTGGGCACTGCCTTCGCCATCATCATCGCCAAGCAGCTCTACGGCGGGCTGGGCCAGAACCTGTTCAACCCGGCCATGGTGGCCTACGTGCTGCTGCTGGTCTCCTTCCCGGTGCAGATGACCAGCTGGCTGCCGCCGGAGAGCGTGCGCGCCTACAGCCTCGGCTTTGGCGATGCCGCGTCGGTCATCTTCACCGGCTTTAGCCTCGACGGCTACAGCATGGCCCAGCTCAAGCAGGGGGTGGATGGGCTGACCATGGCAACCCCGCTCGATACCCTGAAAACCGGCCTGACTCAGGGGCTCACCACCGGCGAGATCCTGAGCGGCCCGCTGTTCGAGGGTTGGGGTGGCATCGGCTGGAGCTGGGTCAACCTCGGCTATCTGCTGGGCGGCCTCTTCCTGCTGCAGCAGAAGGTGATCAACTGGCGCATTCCGACCGCCATTCTGGGCTCCCTGCTGGCAGCGGCGACCCTCGGCTACCTGATGAGCCCGGATGCCACCGCCACGCCGATGTTCCATCTCTTTAGCGGCGCCACCATGCTGGGGGCCTTCTTTATCGCCACCGATCCGGTCAGCGCCTGCACCACGCCGCGCGGTCGGCTGGTCTATGGCGTGCTGATCGGGGTGCTGGTCTACATCATTCGCCGCTTTGGCGGCTATCCGGATGCCTTTGCCTTCGCCGTGCTGCTGGCCAACCTTTGCGTACCCTTTATCGACAGCCTGACTCGCCCGAAAGTGTATGGAGCCCGTCGCCAATGATGTTTCTGCCCTCTTTCCCCATCACAGCTGACGGAGCCCGGACATGTTAAAGAGCATGCGCAAGAACGGCCTGATCCTGGCCATGTTCGCGCTGGGCTGCACCGCACTGGTGGTGCTGACCAACGAGTTGACCAAGGACAAGATCGCCCACCAGCAGCAGCTGGAGAAGTTGCAGACGCTGGAGGCACTGCTGCCTGCCGGCAGCTATGACAACGATCTGGTGACCAGCTGCAAGCTGGTGACCAGCAGGAAGTATCTGGGCAGCGATCAGCCGCAAGCCCTCTATACCGCCAGCAAGAATGGCGTGGTGACCGGCTATGCGCTGGAGGCGATCGCGCCGGACGGCTACAGCGGAGCCATCCGCATCGTGGCGGGCTTTGATGCCAAGGGCACCGTCAGCGCGGTGCGAGTGCTCGCTCACAAAGAGACGCCCGGCCTTGGAGACAAGATCGAGCTGAAAAAATCGAACTGGATCAACAGCTTTACCGGAAAATCCCTGACCGCCGACAATGAATCCGAGTGGGCAGTGAAGAAGGATGGCGGCGAGTTCGATGCCTTTACCGGTGCCACCATCACTCCCCGTGCCGTGGTCAAGGCGGTGAAAAACCTGCTGAAACTGCAGCACGAGCACCCGGAACTGCTCAGCAACGCCCCGGCTTGTCCGGCCGCACAATAAACCGGAGTCGACCCCGTCATGACACAGATGGAACAGATTGAAACGGGCAGCGCCCCGATCGCCGAGCTGGAAAGCCGCAAGAGCGAGCTCAAGGAGCTGATGGTACAGGGGCTGTGGAAGAACAACCCCTCGCTGGTACAGGTGCTGGGTCTGTGCCCTACCCTCGCCGTCTCCTCCACCTTTACCAATGCGCTGGGGCTCGGCCTTGCCACCATGGCGGTGCTGGTCTGCTCCAACCTCGCCATCTCGCTGGTGCGCAACTGGGTGCCGAAGGATATCCGCATCCCGGTCTACGTGATGATCATCGCCTCGCTGGTGACCAGCGTGCAGTTGCTGATGAACGCCTACACCTATGGCCTCTATCAGGCGCTCGGCATCTTTATCGCCCTCATCGTTACCAACTGCATCATCATCGGCCGCGCCGAGGCGTATGCCTCCAAGAACCCGCCGCTGCTGGCGGCCCTCGACGGTCTGATGATGGGGCTGGGCTTTACTCTGGTGCTGCTGGTGCTTGGCACCATGCGCGAAATCATCGGCATGGGCACCCTGTTTGATGGCGCCGATCTGCTGCTGGGCGAGTGGGCCAAGTCCCTGCGTATAGAGCTGTTCCACGCTGATGCCAGCCTGCTGCTGGCCATTCTGCCGCCGGGCGGCTTTATCGGGCTGGGGCTGCTGATCGCCGCCAAGAACGCCATCAACGAGTGGCGTGACCGCAAGCAGGCGACCACAGTGGCTCACTGCAATGTGCCCCCCGTCCGTGCCCGGGCGACCCAGCTATGACACCACGCGAGGCTGCATGAACAACCAGAAACGCAGAGAGATACTGGAGCGACTGCGGGAGCACAATCCCCACCCCACCACCGAGCTCAACTTCAACTCGCCGTTCGAGCTCTTGATCGCCGTGCTGCTCTCGGCGCAGGCAACCGATGTCAGCGTCAACAAGGCGACCGACAAGCTCTATCCGGTGGCCAACACCCCGCAGGCGATGCTGGATCTCGGGGTCGAGGGGCTCAAGAGCTACATCAAGACCATTGGCCTCTTCAACACCAAGGCCGAGAACGTCATCAAGACCTGCGCCATCCTGCTGGAGCGCCATGGCGGCGAGGTGCCGGAGAATCGCGAAGCACTGGAAGCCCTGCCGGGTGTCGGCCGCAAGACCGCCAACGTGGTGCTCAACACCGCCTTTGGCTGGCCCACCATCGCCGTCGATACCCATATCTTCCGGGTATCGAACCGCACCGGCTTTGCAGTGGGCAAGAATGTGGATCAGGTGGAGGAGAAGCTGCTTAAAGTGGTACCCGCCGAGTTCAAGCTGGATGTCCACCACTGGCTCATCCTGCACGGGCGTTACACCTGTCTGGCTCGCAAGCCCCGCTGTGGTTCCTGTATCATCGAGGACTTGTGCGAGTACAAAGAGAAGATCTATCCCGATAACTGATAGCCTCGCAACCGAGATTGAAAGCAGTACACATCACCAACCCGGAGAACTGAGCAATGAGAATTCTGCATACCATGCTGCGTGTCGGCGATCTGCAACGCTCCATCGACTTCTACACCCGCGTCCTTGGCATGAAGCTGCTGCGCAAGAGCGAGAACAGCGAGTACAAGTACACCCTGGCCTTCGTCGGCTACGGTGACGAGAAGGATGAAGCGGTGATCGAGCTGACCTACAACTGGGGGGTGAGCGAGTACGAACTGGGCTCCGCCTACGGCCACATCGCGCTGGAAGCGGACGACATCTATGCCACCTGCGAAGCGCTGCGCGCCGCCGGAGCCAAGATCACCCGCGAGCCGGGCCCGGTCAAAGGCGGCACCACCGTCATCGCCTTCGTCGAAGATCCGGACGGTTACAAGATTGAACTGATTGCCAAGAAAGATGCCGGCACCGGCCTTGGCGACAGCTTCTAAGCGGCCCGGGTAAAAACGCCCGATGGCAGGATCAAAAAAGAGCGCGCTGGCGCTCTTTTTTATGCTTGTCTTTATGCTTGTCTGATTGGGCTGCCGGGCTAAATCTCGCCATTACGCCCCATGCTGATGACCACCCGCCGGTTCTTGGCACGCCCCTGCTCGGTTTCGTTGGAGGCAACGTGCTGCTTCTCGCCATGCCCCTCCACCGAGACCTTGCCGGGATCGAGCCCCAGATCGACAAACACCTTCTTGATGGCATCGGCCCGCTTTTCCGAGAGTTTCTGGTTGTGCCCAGCGCCCGCCATAGCTGTCGCTGTAGGCGTCGATCACCACCACATCGATGCTCTTGTCCGCCTTGATATATTCGCCGATCATCGCCAGCCGTCGTTTGGATGAGATGGAGAGCTGATCGCTGTTCTTGTCGTAGGTGAGCACGCTAAAGGCGATATCGTTGAAGCTGTAGGGCAGCAGCCCGCTCTGACAGTCAAGGAACGCCTGATATTTAACCCGGAAGTTGACCGACGAGAGGGACACCCGCACCGGCCGGTTCTGGCGATACCAGTCCCGGTACTGGAAAGTGGGCATGTTGCCCCCCTCCAGCTCGTCGAGCATGGTCCAGGCGGTCTGTCCCTCAACCAGTCCATCAAACTGCTGATAGAAGTGGAGCTGGCTCACTTCCCGTCCAGCAATGCCGGGACGCCAGACCGGCGGCATGATGCCAAGGCTCACCGTCTCGGTTCTGGCCTGTGGCCGTTTCCCCTTGAGCTCGAAATCGAGATTGATCTTGCGCCCGGCGCGGCTGACAAAGGCCCCCGTTCCCCAGTTCGGGATCGGGTGTTCGAGGCGGCACTCAATCTGGGTATCGGAGGTCAAACGCCAGACGGATTGATCCAGACCGGCACCGAATTCGGTCACCCCAGCCTGTACCTGCATACTCACCGATATGCTGATCAACCCCAACTTCCAAGCGTCCAACGGCTTGTCCTCCACACGATCTCATATGGAGTATCGGCCGCGGACAGGCAACCTTTAGCGGCAAAACTGCAAAGGGCTGCCGCTGGCGGCAACCCCTTGCCTCTGTTGAAAAAAATCGGGATAGCAGTAGCAATCGCAACATCTGATGCGCGCCAACGGCAGCGGATCTCGCTACAGTAGAGCCAGAGTGACAGGATGTCGCCGTGCAGGAGCAAGACGCATGTTCAGACCCTTACCGACCTTGTGGCCTCTTATGCTGGCCATGCTCGGCAACGCCGCCCAGAGCGCAACTCAGGATGAAGAGTGGGCGCAGCAGCGGGCCAATGCGGTGCTCTCCCTGATGAGCTTTACCGTGGTGCCGGATATCACCGCCAGCGATCTCTCCCTCGGCAGCGGCAGTGGCCAGTCGGCCGCCCTCAGCATGGCGCAGCTGGGCGGTGGCGCGACGATGAGCGAATCGTTCCCTATCTATCTGGAGGGGGCACTCGGCTTTAGCCGCTACGATCCCCAGTTCGTGATGAGCAACGGCAGCGAGAGCCGCACCATCCCCACTCGCTGGAACAGCGCCACCGCCTCGGGCGGCGTTGGCTGGGATATCTCCCTGCACAGGGATAAACAGGGCGGCCACTGGGTACTGCGCCCCATCGCCAATGTCTCGCTGGGCACCATGGCCAGCGATATTCGCATCGGCAACTGGCTGCTCGATCGTACCAAAGGCTACTCCCTCGACTTTCTCGAAAACGGTCAGCTCAATATGTACGGGCTGGGTGGCTCGCTGATGGTCGACTACGAGCTCTTTTCCAAAACTCAGGATATCGATGCCGAGCTGCGTTACTCCTACCAGCACCTGCAGAGTTTCGGCAATACCTCGGAGAGTGTGCGTGGCAGCGCCGAGGCGGAGAACCTTGGTCTCTATCTGCGCCGCCGGGCGCCGGTGTTTGACTGGACCCTGCTCGATCGCCCGCTGCGCTATGTGATGGAGGGTGCCCGCACCGAGTACCTCGGCGAGCAGCGCGGGCTGCTCGGCTTCAATGCCCTCAACTCGCTGGGGCTCGGTCTTGAGATAGACAGCAGCAAGTACCACATCATCGTCAGCCGCACCCGGCTGGTCGCCCGCTATATGTTCAGCAACAACACCCGCGGCTACTCGGTCGGTCTGGCCATGAGCTTCTGAGCTGAGCGGGAGATGCGCGGGATAAAAGAGAGATCGGGCAGCCTTTTCCGGGCGGGTTCCCGGCCATATGTACCGCCAGTGGCGCTATTTTTGATGAGGCAACCGCCCGGATAGCGCCGAATTAATAAAGTAAAATGTTTATTAATTCCGCGCTATTCAGCCAGCAAGGGAGCGACCCAAGGAGCAAAGCGGCCTTCATCCGCTCGAAAGGGCCGACAAACGGCCCCCCTCCGATCTGATGACAAAGGGTGATCGGGCCACAAAATTTCCCTTTTCGCCCATCTTGCCGCCAACAAAAACGCCAGCCTTGCGGCTGGCGTTCTGATTGGGGTTGAAGCGACTTATTTCAGATCGAAACGGTCGTTGTTCATCACCTTGACCCAGGCCTTGACGAAGTCGCGGACGAACTTCTCCTTGCCATCTTGCTGGGCATAGACCTCGGCGTAGGCACGCAGCACCGAGTTGGAGCCAAACACCAGATCAACCCGGGTGGCAGTCCACTTCACCGCGCCGCTCTGGCGATCCACGATCTGGTAGCTGTTGCGGCCAGTCGGCTGCCAGCTATAGGCCATGTCGGTCAGGTTGACGAAGAAGTCGTTGCTAAGCACCCCGACCCGGTCGGTAAAGACGCCGTGGGCCGAGCCGCCATGGTTGGTGCCAAGCACCCGCAACCCGCCGACCAGTACCGTCATCTCGCGGGCGGTGAGCCCCAGCAGCTGGGCACGGTCGAGCAGCATCTCCTCCGGCTGCACCTTGTAGTGCCCCTTCTGCCAGTTGCGGAAACCATCGTGAACCGGCTCGAGGAAGGCGAACGACTCGGCATCGGTCTGCTCGGCGCAGGCATCGCCGCGACCCGGCGCAAAGGGGACGACGATATCAACGCCGGCCAGCTTGGCCGCCTGCTCCACCGCTGCGCTACCGCCCAGCACAATCAGGTCGGCGATGCTGACCGGCTTGCTCAGGGTGGCCTGCAGGGCGATCAGGGCGTTGAGCACCTTCTCGAGGCGAGCGGGCTCGTTGCCTTCCCACGCTTTCATTGGCGCGAGGCGGATGCGGGCACCGTTGGCCCCGCCGCGATAATCGGAGCCGCGGAAGGTGCGGGCACTGTCCCAGGCGGTGGCGATCAAATCGGCTGGCGCCACGCCGCAGCCCAGCAGCTTGGCCTTGAGCTCGCTCACCTCCTTATCGGAGAGCTGGTAATCCACCACCGGAACCGGATCCTGCCATACCATGACTTCGCCCGGCACTTCCGGCCCCAGATAGCGGCTGCGCGGCCCCATGTCGCGGTGGGTCAGCTTGAACCAGGCGCGGGCAAAAGCGTCGGAGAAGAGCGCTTGATCCGCGGCGAAACGCTCGGAGATCTCCCGGTATACCGGGTCAAAGCGCAGCGCCATGTCCGCATCGGTCATGATGGGGTTGCAGCGGATGGAGGGGTCTTCCACGTCCACCGGACGATCTTCCTCCTTGATGGCGACGGGCTCCCACTGCCAGGCACCGGCTGGGCTCTTCTTGAGCCACCAGTCGTGGCCCAGCAGCATCTTGAAGTAGCCGTTGTCCCAGCGGGTCGGGTTGCTGGTTCAGGCCCCTTCAAGGCCGCTGGTCACAGTGTCACGGCCGATACCGCGGCTCTCGTGGTTGATCCAGCCCAGCCCCTGCTCGTGCACATCGGCCCCTTCGGGAGCAGGCCCCAGTTTGGCTGCGCTGCCGTTGCCGTGGGCCTTGCCGACAGTGTGACCACCGGCGGTGAGCGCCACTGTCTCTTCGTCATTCATCCCCATGCGGGCGAAGGTGACGCGCATGTCGTGGGCGGTTTTCAGGGGATCCGGGTTGCCATCCACCCCTTCCGGGTTGACGTAAATCAGCCCCATCATCACCGCTGCCAGCGGGTTCTCCAGATCCCGTTCGCCGCTGTAACGGCTCCCTTCACTGCCGCTCGGCGCCAGCCACTCCTTCTCGGAGCCCCAGTAGACATCTTTTTCCGGATGCCAGATATCCTCGCGGCCACCGGCAAAACCGAAGGTCTTGAGCCCCATGGATTCATAGGCGACGTTGCCCGCCAGGATCATCAGGTCAGCCCAGGAGATCTTGTTGCCGTACTTCTGTTTGATCGGCCACAGCAGACGGCGGGCCTTGTCGAGGTTGCCGTTGTCTGGCCAGCTGTTGAGGGGGGCGAAGCGCTGGTTGCCGGTGTTGGCACCGCCACGGCCATCGGTGGCGCGATAGCTGCCGGCAGAGTGCCAGGCCATGCGGATCATCAGGCCGCCGTAGTGACCCCAGTCGGCGGGCCACCAGGGCTGGCTGTCAGTCATCAGGGCATGCAGATCGGCCTTGAGGGCATCGTAATCGAGGCTGTTGAAGGCGTCGGCATAATCGAAAGTCTCATCCATCGGATTGGTCTTGCGGTCATGCTGATGCAGGATGTCGAGATTGAGGGCATTGGGCCACCAGACTTGATGCTCCTGACTGGCAGAGGTATTGGCACCGTGGGCAAAGGGGCACTGACCGGCCCCGCTAGCGTGTTTGTCCATCTTCAGATCCTCATTGTGGTCATAATGACGGCGAAACCCTTCGCTTCGCAGTTGAGACTAGCCTACCCCCCACCACCCACTTAAAAAACCGAATAAAAAAGTTCAATTCAATCTGGTTTTACGATTGAACTATCTCGTCACCGGGTAACAAACAGAACAATGCAGGTGCGGGCAGAGTAGTCATGGCATAGATCACACACGCTTGTTGAACCCACTGTTAACATGTGGCCATTACACATCAGACGACAACGTTGAAATGGACTTCACACCTGTTATTGCAGTTCTGCTGGACCAGCTCTGGTATCTGCGGCCCCAGCTGCTGATTGCGCCCCTGAATTCCGCTACTTTCCTAGACATTCCCAGATCCTCAAACTGAGGTCATTTAGGATGGGTTATGCGCAAGCTGCGATAAGCACCTTCAGGTCTTCCACGCTTTGATGACCTTCATTGTCATCACGCACAACACAGAGCAGACAGACGGATACAGTCCAGATGGGGGTCAAAGCAATGCAAGAGCCATGGTATGCTCTTTAAAGTTCTCACTGGAATCCATCGATGCTTATATCTACCCTCTTGGCCACCATACTGGCCACACAACCCGAAGCCCTATATTTTGCCCATAAAGACTGGGAGATCGCCTGCGACAATACACGTACATGCCGAGCCGCAGGTTATAGCGCAGAATCAGGGGGACTCTCGGTTTTGCTCACCCGAGAGGCTGGTGCCAAAGGCACATTGCATGCAGAGCTTGCCATCGCAGAAGTTGATGGACAGGCACCGGCAGCCCCCGCTGATGGTTTGATCACACTGCGCATCAATGGTGAAGTGCTTGGCACCGTAAAAGAGCGGACTCCGTTCAGCCAGCCCCAAATCGCAGCACTCGTCCGAGCGATCAAGGGGACTGGCAAAGTGGTATTTGAATGGAGCAAGCATCAGGAACAGCTATCCGGCGCCGGAGCCTATGCCGTTTTTCTCAAAATGGATGATTTCCAAGGCCGCCTCAATACCAGTACAGCCCTGACCAAACAGGGCCCATTACCCACCACATCCATTCCTCCTGCCTTGACGGCTCCCGTGATCCACGCTGGCGCCGTAGCCGCAGGCAACCTCTCCCGCCCGCTCACCAAGCCGGAACAACAGAGCATTGGCAAGTGGCTGAAGCTGCAAGTCGATAAAGACACCTGTCCCATGGTCAACGAAAATTCAGAGGGTGGCATGCTTTATCCCCTGAACCAAGAACGAGCCTTGGTTCAGCTACCCTGCTGGCTCGCAGCTTACAACGACGGTTCCGCCTTCATTGTGATTGACACGAATCTTGATACCGCCAGTGCGACCCTCATCAGTACTGATGCAAACGGTTATGGAATGGGTGAACTGAGTGCCTCACATAAAGGAAGAGGGATAGGAGATTGTTTTTCTTTCGAAAGCTGGGTGTGGGATGGCAAAACCTTCGTGCAGAGTGAGCAAAGCACTACCGGAAGCTGCCGCATGATTGCACTGGGGGGAACCTGGCATCTACCGACCCTGACCAGCAAGGTAGTCAAAGCACAGTAAACAAGGGCGGCCAATTGGCCGCCCTTGTTGTGTTTCTTAGCGAATGGTCGCCATCTGCCGCACGCAGCGCTGCTCCCTGTCATCCACCCGCTTGGCAAACCAGGCGGTGGTGAGGTTGCGGGTGATCTTGGGGCTTTTCAGCTGAATACCCGGCAGGATGGCGCGGGGTAACCGCTTGCCCGCTTTCTGGTCTGCCAGCGTGAACACACGATGATAGAGGTCACTCTGGCCAAATTCGGCGGTATCACCGAGTTTGAGGCTCTGGTGGATCGCCTGCTGGCTCATGTTGATCCGGCTGGCGATGGTATAGACCGCGAGTTCCGTCTTGCCCGGCAGGTCGGAGTCATAGCGGATCAGATCGCCATCCAGAGCCAGCGTGGTACCGCTCAAACGGCTGACGGCGGCCTGAAAGGCGGCGTTGCGACTGGCATACCAGCCGGCGTTGAAGTCGGCGAAGCGGTAGAGGGTATCGGGGTACTCCGCTTCATAGCCGAAGATATGTTTGGTGCCAAACCAGATACCGCCGCGGCGGGTAAAGACTTCGTGGCGGATGGACTCCTTGACCGGATAGGGGTAACCACGGGTATTGGCCTCGGCAAAGGCGATGCTCACCTGCATCGGGCCGCCGGTATGCACCGGGTTCATGTTGCCAAACAGGGTCTTGCCCATCGGCAGCATGCTGATCATGTCCTCGAAAATTTCGCTCATCTCCCGCTCGGTGCGAAGCGCATCGATGCGCTCGGCATAGCTCTTGCCGGTCGGAGAGTTGATGGAGAGCGCGGCCCGCACCATAAACTCGGGGATCAGCAGCTTGGCCGCCCGCGAGTTGATCTCCTTCCAGGCGATCTTGCCAAGGCCCGGCACCACGGGGTCGGCCTGATAGGTCGCCTCCTGCTCCGCCACCGCCAGCACGGTACAGACGTTGTGATCGTTGACTGTCACACCCTGGGTAGTGAGCGCCGTCACCACATCGTTGGCCCACCCCTGCTTGTCGACCACATGGCGGGGCAGAAACCTCACGATGCGGCTCTTCATGTCCGCCGGCTTGCGCGGCTGCATGGCTGGCGGGGTCGCCTTTTTGGCGGGCACTGTCGCGCCCGTTGTGTCGCTCGGTGCAGGGGCAGAAGCGGGATCGCTGGCACAACCGGCCAGCAGCAAGGGGATCAGCAGCGCCAGCGTGCGCATGGCGGGGGAAACAGAAAAGAGAGAGAGCGTCATCGGATATCCGGTACTGAGGCTGGAGGCAAACCCGCCCGGCGGCGGGCGCACACATGATGGCTCATTGTAGAGAATTGATCCACAAGGCTAAAGTCCCATCGCCTCGCCCCTCTCCCTGACCAGACAGGGGTTGCCGCAACAGGAGCGCCCCCAGATATACCCCGACAACAGGTATGACCCGACAACAGACATGGGCTTTTATCGAGAGTTGTTTACATTTAGAATGCCGCCGCCAGGATGCTCACGGTATGGACCCTATGGATACGCTCGCCCATCTCTTTGCTTACGTGCAGCAGTGGCTGCTCACTCCGATCTGGCACTGCCTGACCGGACTGTTTGACTTCAACGGGCGACTTGGGCTCCCCTTCCTGCTGATATCCGGCCTCATTGCCTACCTCCTCTACCGTGTGCGCCGGCACCAGCAAGGCCCCGCAGCAGGCAGTTTCGCCGGTTTTCTCGGCGGCCGGGCCATCTGGCTGCATCCCTCCGCCCTGCTCGATTATCAGTATTATCTGGTGCGCGCCCTGCTCCATGTGGCCCTGATCGTGCCGATCCTGACTCTGCTCAACCCCTGGCTTTTGCAGGCAACGGATATTACCTCTGCACTCACCCGTCTGTGGGGGGCGCGTCCCCGTCTGGCCGAGGCGAGCTGGCTGATGATGCTTTACGGTCTCGGGGTATTTCTGGTCAGCGATTTCGTCCACTACTGGCTGCACCGGGTCTTTCACAGCCGCTGGCTGTGGGAGTTTCACAAGGTGCACCACAGCGCCACCGTGCTGGTGCCGCCGACCGCCAGCCGCATTCATCTGGTGGAGAAGCTCGCTGAAATCCTGCTCAAGGGGAGCGCGCTCGCCCTCTACTCCGGTGCCTTCTACTGGCTGTGCGGAGGAACCGTGCGCCCCTACACCCTGTTTGGGGTGGGCTATCTGGTGCTGATCTTCAACTCGCTGGCCGCCAATTTGCGCCATAGCCATATCTGGCTGTCGTTTGGCCCGCGGCTGGAGCATATCGTCAACAGCCCGGCCCAGCACCAGATCCACCACAGCCGGGATCCCCGCCACTTCAACCACAACTTCGGGATCAATCTGTCGCTGTGGGACTGGTGGTTCGGCACTCTTTACGTCACCAGCCACCAGCCAGAGCCCCTCACCTTCGGGGTCGGCCCGAAAGACAATCTGCACTACAGCCGCCTGAGCGCGCTGATCCTGCGCCCCTTTCTGGTCACGGCCCGCAAGCTGTGGCATGCCCTGCCCCGTCCTCGCAGCCGCAAGCCGCAGCCTGATTTACGGTAGTTACGCTCTGCGCCCCATAAGTCCGCTCCGCGCAGCCCCCAACCCGTCGTTATAAAAAAGCCCCCGCCATTGCTGGCGGGGGCTTGTCATCTATGCAGAGCGAGTCTGGCTCGCTCGCAGAGCGTTAGCGGTTGTTCACCCGCTCATGCAGCTCCTGCACCGAGTTGACGCTGGCAGTGGCATCAACGCTGATGGCCATGCAGGTCGCGAATGCCTCGTTCATGGTGGTGGTATACGCCACCTTGTTCTGCAGGGCAGCGCGGCGCAGCTGCTTGGAGTCCTCGATGGCCACCCGCCCTTCGGCGGTGTTGACGATGTAGGTGTACTCGCCATTCTTGATGCGGTCGAGAATGTGCGGGCGACCTTCGTGCACCTTGTTGACCAGACGCGGGTTGATGCTCGCTTCGCCCAGCGCGACAGCGGTGCCGTGAGTGGCGTCCAGCTCGTAGCCCAGCTCCAGCAGCTTGGCGGCCAAATCGACCACCTGTGCCTTGTCACTGTGACGAACAGACAGCAGGGCACGACCCTCTTTCGGTACGGCGTGGTTGGCACCCAGCTGCGCCTTGGCATAGGCCTCGGCAAAGCTGCTGCCCACACCCATCACCTCACCGGTGGAGCGCATCTCCGGCCCCAGCAGCGGGTCAACCCCCGGGAACTTGGCGAACGGCAGTACCACCTCTTTCACCGAGTAGTAGGGCGGGATGATCTCTTTGGTAAAGCCCTGTTCTTTCAGGCTCTGACCGGCCATCACGCGGGCGGCAATCTTGGCCAGCGGCGCACCGGTCGCCTTGGAGACGAACGGCACGGTACGGGCGGCACGCGGGTTCACCTCGATGAGGTAGATGTCATCGCCCTTGACCGCGAACTGCACGTTCATCAGGCCGATAACGCCGAGCTCCAGCGCCAGCTTGCGCACCTGCTCGCGGATCTCGTCCTGAATCTTCTTGGACAAGGTGTACGGCGGCAGGGAGCAGCCGGAGTCACCGGAGTGGATACCGGCCTGCTCGATGTGCTCCATGATGCCGCCGATAACCACGTCGGTGCCGTCGCAGATAGCATCCACGTCCAGCTCGGTGGCATCGTCCAGGAAGCGATCCAGCAGTACCGGCGATTCGTTGGAGACGCTCACCGCCTCGGCGAAGTAGCGACGCAGGTCGGTCTCGTCGTAGACGATCTCCATGGCGCGGCCACCCAGCACGTAGGAGGGGCGAACCACCAGCGGGTAGGTGATGCGCTCGGCCACCACAACCGCCTGTTCCAGCGCGGTGACAGTGCCGTTTTCCGGCTGCTTGAGACCGAGGCGCTCGACGGCAGACTGGAAGCGCTCGCGGTCTTCGGCGCGGTCGATGGCATCCGGGCTGGTACCGATAATCGGCACGCCGTTGGCTTCCAGTGCGCGGGCCAGTTTCAGCGGGGTCTGGCCACCGTACTGGACGATAACGCCCTTGGGTTTTTCGATGCGCACGATTTCCAGCACATCTTCCAGGGTCACCGGCTCGAAGTAGAGGCGATCCGAAGTGTCGTAATCGGTGGAGACGGTCTCCGGGTTGCAGTTGACCATGATGGTCTCGTAACCGTCTTCGCGCAGGGCCAGCGCGGCGTGCACGCAGCAGTAGTCAAACTCGATGCCCTGACCGATGCGGTTCGGGCCGCCACCGATGACCATGATCTTGTCGCGGTCGGTGGGGTTGGCCTCGCACTCCTCGTCATAGCTGGAGTACATGTAGGCGGTGTTGGTAGCGAACTCGGCGGCGCAGGTATCGACCCGCTTGTAGACCGGGAAGATGTTGTGGCGGGCACGCAGCTTGCGCACTTCCCCTTCGGCCACACCGAGGATCTTGGCCAGACGCGCATCGGCAAAGCCCTTGCGCTTGAGGGCGCGCAGGAAGTCGGCATCGAGACCGGCCATGCCGCGCTCTTTCACCTCTTCTTCCAGCTTCACCAGCTCTTCAATCTGCACCAGGAACCAGGGGTCAATCTTGGTCAGCTTGAAGATGCCGTCCATGGAGAGGCCGGCGCGGAAGGCGTCGGCGATGTAGAAGATACGCTCGGCACCGGCATCCTGCAGCTCGTGACGGATGCGGGTCAGGGAGTCCGGGGCGTTCAGATCCACCATGGGGTCGAAGCCCGCCTTGCCGGTCTCGAGACCGCGCAGCGCCTTGTGCAGGGACTCCTGGAAGTTGCGACCGATGGCCATCACTTCGCCGACGGACTTCATCTGGGTGGTCAGACGGTCGTTGGCACCGGCGAACTTCTCGAAGTTGAAGCGCGGCACCTTGGTCACCACGTAGTCGATGGCCGGCTCGAAGGAGGCCGGAGTGCGACCACCGGTGATGTCGTTCATCAGCTCGTCCAGGGTGTAACCGATGGCGAGCTTGGCGGCGATCTTGGCGATGGGGAAGCCAGTCGCCTTGGAGGCCAGCGCGGAGGAGCGCGACACCCGCGGGTTCATCTCGATGATGACCATGCGGCCATCTTTCGGGTTGATACCGAACTGGACGTTGGAGCCGCCGGTCTCGACGCCGATTTCGCGCAGCACCGCCATGGAGGCGTTGCGCATCAGCTGGTACTCCTTGTCGGTCAGCGTCTGGGCTGGTGCGACCGTGATGGAGTCACCGGTGTGAATACCCATGGGGTCGAAGTTTTCGATGGCGCAGACGATGATGCAGTTGTCGTTGCGATCCCGCACCACCTCCATCTCGTACTCTTTCCAGCCGATCAGCGACTCGTCGATGAGCAGCTCTTTGGTCGGGGAGAGATCCAGACCGCGCTCGCAGATCTCGACGAACTCTTCGGTGTTGTAGGCGATGCCGCCACCTGAGCCACCCATGGTAAAGGAGGGGCGGATGATGCAGGGGAAACCGACCATCTGCTGCACGCCCCACGCCTCTTCCATGTTGTGGGCGATACCGGCACGCGGGCACTCGAGGCCGATGCTGCGCATCGCCTTGTCAAAGCGGGAGCGATCTTCGGCCTTGTCGATGGCATCGGCAGTGGCACCGATCATCTCGACGCCGAACTCGGCCAGCACGCCGTGTTTTTCCAGCGCCAGTGCGCAGTTGAGCGCAGTCTGGCCGCCCATGGTGGGCAGGATGGCGTCCGGGCGCTCTTTCTTGATAATTTCGCGCACCACTTCCCAGGTGATGGGCTCGATGTAGGTGGCGTCCGCCATCTCCGGGTCGGTCATGATGGTGGCCGGGTTGGAGTTGACCAGAATGACGCGGTAACCCTCCTCGCGCAGGGCTTTGCACGCCTGGGCGCCGGAGTAGTCAAATTCGCAGGCCTGGCCGATGACGATGGGGCCGGCGCCGAGGATCAGGATGCTCTGAAGGTCGTTACGTTTTGGCATGAAACTCTTTCCTCTTTTCCTTAGGCGCGATACTGCTTAATCAATTCAATAAAGTGGTCAAAGAGACCGGCACAATCGTGCGGGCCCGGGCTCGCCTCGGGGTGACCCTGGAAGCTGAAGGCCGGTCGGTCGGTGCGATGGATGCCCTGCAGTGACCCATCGAACAGGGAGACGTGGGTGGCGCGCAGGCAATCCGGCAGGCTGTTCTCATCTACCGCAAAGCCGTGGTTCTGGGCGGTGATCATCACTGTGTTGTCGTCCAGACTCTTGACCGGGTGGTTGGCACCATGGTGGCCAAACTTCATCTTGACGGTCTTGGCACCGGAAGCCAGACCCAGCAGCTGGTGACCCAGACAGATGCCGAATACCGGCGTGTTGGTATTAAGGAAAGCCTTGATGGCCTCGATGGCGTAGTCGCACGGCTCGGGGTCGCCGGGGCCGTTGGAGAGGAAGATGCCATCCGGGTTCAGCGCCAGTACCTCGGCAGCCGGAGTCTTGGCCGGCACTACGGTCAGGCGGCAGCCACGGTCAACCAGCATCCGCAGGATGTTGCGCTTGACGCCGAAGTCGTAGGCCACCACGTGGTATTTCAGCTGGTCGGCAGCCGGGGTGACGTGCCCCTTGCCAAGCTGCCAGCTGCCCTCGGTCCAGTTGTACGCCTCACCAACCGTCACCTCTTTGGCTAGATCCATTCCCTTCAGGCCGGGGAAGGCGCGGGCCTGTTCGAGGGCATAGGCTTCATCAACCTGCTTCCCGGCCAGAATGCAGCCAGCCTGGGCGCCTTTCTCGCGCAGGATGCGGGTCAGTTTGCGGGTGTCGATGTCGGCGATGCCAACGATGTTGTGAGACTTGAGGTATTCGGAGAGGGATTGCTGATTGCGGAAATTGGAGGCAAGTATCGGAAGGTCCCGGATGATCAATCCCTGAGCATGGATTTGACTGGACTCTTCATCTTCGCTGTTGGTGCCGGTGTTGCCTATATGGGGGTAAGTGAGGGTGACTATCTGACGGGAATAAGAGGGATCGGTGAGGATTTCCTGATAGCCCGTCATCGACGTATTGAAAACCACTTCACCAACGGAACATCCCTCGGCGCCTATCGACACGCCTTTGAATACAGTTCCATCTTCCAGCACTAGCAATGCAGTGTGATTCAAGACAACCTCCAGTTATTTAGCTTTAAATTCAGCAATTTACCTGGGTGTTGCGGGCTCGGTTCCGGCCTTGGACAGGACTCGAACCCGGCAGATTTCTGGCAAATTGGGCGCATTCTACTTAAAAAAAGTGGCATTTCAACGTCTTTTCTCAGATGAAATGCATCTAAATTCAATAAAAAAGCAACATTACCCATTATCTATGCACTCAATTGCTTTTCAAGCCCCTGCAGCAAAAGAAAATTTGAAACCAGACCAAAAACCTTCACAAACCACGACAAAACAGACGCAATACAACATTAAATCCCTTAAAAACAAAACATTAAAAAGCACCACAAGAACAACCAAAGTGCGAATTTGTGCGTTCTACGTGTGGTTTTGTTGACACTAAAAACAGCAAACGTTTTTCTGCGTTTGAATTTTTAGTCCATTTAGGGTGATGTGAAAAAATGGCTGCAGACGCCGTAAACACATCAAAGATTGTTACCTTGTGATGACATTTCAAGGCAACAAAAGGAGTGGGGAAAATGAAATGACTGTTTTTGCCTGACTAAATCAAAAAAAGCACACTAACCAGTATTTGTGTAACTTTTTGCTCAGCAAACAGCAAAAACCCCGGCAAGCCGGGGTTTGGTCAGACAGGATAATCAGACAGAAGAAAGCGGAAGAATTACTTCAGATTGAGCACATCCTGCATGTCATAAAGACCGGCGCCCTGCTGACGCAGCCACTTGCCGGCGCGCACTGCACCGTTGGCAAAGGTCAGACGGCTGGAGGCCTTGTGGCTGATCTCTACCCGCTCGCCGATATCGGCAAACATGACGGTGTGCTCACCCACCAGATCGCCGGCGCGGATGGTGGCAAAGCCGATGGTGTTGCGGTGCCCGCTCGCCGGTGATCCCCTCGCGGCCATAGACGGCGCACTCTTTCAGATCCCGGCCCAGCGTCTTGGCCACCACCTCGCCCATGGAGAGGGCGGTACCGGACGGCGCATCCACCTTGTGGCGATGGTGGCCTTCGATGATTTCGATGTCGGTATAGTCGCCCATCACCTTGGCGGCCTGCTCCAGCAGTTTGAACACCAGATTGACCCCGACCGAGTAGTTGGAGGCGAACACGATACCGATCTGATTGCCTGCCTCTTTAAGGGCTGCCTTACCTGCCTCGTCAAAGCCGGTGGTGCCAATCACCATCTGCTTATTGTGGGCCAGCGCAAAGGCCAGATTGGCCAGGGTCACCTCGGGACGGGTGAAGTCGATGATGAGGTCGAACTGGTCACGCACCTTGTCGAGGCTGTCGCTAATCGCCACACCCAGATGACCCAGCCCGTTGAGATCGCCCGCATCCAGACCGATCACCGCCGACCCCGGCCGCTCCAGCGCCGCGCCAACCACCACCCCTTCGGTGTTGGTGACAGCCTCCAGCAGCACCTTGCCCATACGACCATTACAGCCCATCACGGCCACACGGATCGGATTGTCCATCTCCACCCTCTCATCTCTTTTAATTATGGAAAGAGACCGTTTTACCAGCCTGCGTCTGCTTTGAAAAGCCCGCCGTGCGCCAGCAGACCACTCCGACAAATAGACAGACTTTTCTTTTAAATCCGAATATTTAACGGATTTAATCAGAACAGCCAAATCGACTGACAAAAAACCTTATCCATCTGGACGTCTATCTTGACCGGGCGGGGTTGACTCACTACTGTGGGCCCCCCGATGCGGCAGGATGCCCGCGCTGTTTTCCCCCTATCCCGATCCGATAAAGGCACAAAGCAGTTCACGACAGGAGGTCATTGTTCAATTTCAGAGGAACACATGATCCAGACCCAACCCAGTGCCAGGGCCTTGCTGCCGCTACTGGTCTTTCTCGCACTCTTTATCGGTACCGGTACCTGGCTGACCCTGCAAGGGGTCGAGTTCGCCTTCTATCAACTGCCTGCCCCTGTTGCCGCCCTGCCAGCCGTGATGCTGGCGCTGCTGCTTGGCAAAGAGGGCTTCAACAGCAATCTGGAGACCTTCTTCAAAGGGGTCGGCCACAGCAACATCATGGCGATGTGCCTTATCTATCTGCTGGCGGGCGCCTTTGCCAGCGTGGCCAAGGCCACTGGCGGCGTTGACGCCACCGTGGCGCTCGGTCTGTCGCTTATCCCCGGCTGGGCCCTGCTGCCCGGGCTGTTCCTCATCTCCGCCTTTATCGCCACTGCCATGGGTACCTCCATGGGCACCATAGGTGCCGTGGCGCCGGTGGCCCTCGGTGTGGCGCAGGCTGCAGGTATCGATCCGGTACTGATGGCAGGCACCATCCTCTCCGGCGCCATGTTTGGCGACAACCTCTCCATCATCTCCGACACCACCATAGCGGCGACCCGCAGTCAGGGGTGCGAGATGAAGGACAAGTTCCGCGAGAACTTCAAGATTGCCGCCCCTGCCGCCATTGCGGTGATCCTGCTCTATCTGGCGCTCGGCTCCGTCGGCGCGGCGCCCGCCAAGGCCGGGGCAGTTGACCTGCTCAAGGTGATGCCCTACCTGCTGATCCTCGGTCTGGCACTCTCTGGCATGAACGTGTTCGTGGTGCTGGGGATCGGCATTGTCGCCGCTGGCGCCGTAGGCATGATCAATGGCTACGCCATCGGCCAGTTCAGCAAGGATATCTATCAGGGCTTTACCGGCATGCAGGAGATCTTCCTGCTCTCCATGCTCATCGGCGGCCTCGGCGCCCTGATGGAGCGTCAGGGTGGACTGGCCTGGATAAGCGATCGCATCGGCGCCCTGATTGCCCGCTTTACCCGCAGCCACCATGGCGAGCAGAACGAGAAAGCCGCCGAGCTCGGCATCGCCGGGGTGGTGAGCCTCACCAACCTCTGCACCGCCAACAATACCGTCGCCATTATCGTTGCGAGCAAGGTCGCCCGCGATCTGGCCGAGCATCACGGCGTCACCCCGCGCCGCGCCGCCTCCATGCTGGATATCTTCTCCTGCGTGATCCAGGGTCTCATCCCCTGGGGCGCTCAGGCGCTGCTGCTGGGCTCCATCTTCGCCCTGTCACCGCTGGCGGTAGTGAGCATGAGCTTCTACCCGATGGCGCTGGCACTGGCCGCGCTGGTCGCCGTCTTTGTCAAACACCAGATGCGCCAGCGTTGATCCTGCGGGTACCGGCCCTCGTCGGTACCCGCTTTTCACCCCGTCCCCACGAGAGAATATGTTAAGGTAAGGGCCATGTACGCCCTGCCGTCCATTGCAGTCAGCCCGGAGGTTCCCCATGCAAGAGTCCCAGCCCGAACGTCAATCTCTTCGCCAACTGGTACGTCAACGCAGAAAGAGCCTTAGCCCGCTCGAACAGCAGCAGGCAGCCCAACAGCTGCTGGCCCAGTTCAAACAGCACCCCGAGATCCTCGCCGCCAAGCGCATTGCCCTCTATCTGGCCAATGACGGGGAGATCAATCCCCTACCCGCCATCCACTGGCTGTGGGCCCAGCACAAAGAGGTCTATCTGCCGGTGCTCCACCCCTTTACCCCCGGTCACCTGCTCTTTTTGCGCTACACCGCCACCAGTCCCATGGTGCGCAATCGCTACGGCATCGAAGAGCCCGAGCTGGATATGCAGCAGGTGGTGCCCCACAGCACCCTCGACCTCATTTGCACCCCGCTGGTCGCCTTCGATGGCGATGGCAATCGCCTCGGTATGGGGGGCGGCTACTACGATCGCACCCTCGCCATCTGGCATGAGCACAGGATGGGCCCCAAACCGCTGGGGATTGCCCACGACTGTCAACAGGTGGATGCGGTGCCGCAGGAGGTGTGGGATGTGCCGCTGCCGCAGATCATCACCCCGAGCCGCTGCTGGCGCTTTGAATAAGCGGTTGCAGGCCACCAGCTGGGGGGCTGGCTCCCCTTCTGTGCGCGCAAACGCAGAATAAACAGGCAAACGATTTACTTCCTGCCCCTTTTTGCCCCGGAACGTGAGCAACATGGTCGCGACGGGCTACGGGGTTGGATATAATGCGCCCGCTTTTTTCTTAAGGAACGATCATGACTCAAGATGAAATGAAGAAGGCGGCCGGTTGGGCTGCGCTCAAGTATGTGGTTCCCGGCACCATCGTCGGGGTGGGCACCGGCTCTACCGTCAACCACTTTATCGACGCGCTGGCGACCATGAAGGACGAGATCAAGGGGGCGGTATCCAGCTCCGTGGCCTCTACCGAACGCCTCAAGGGCTTCGGCATCACCGTGTATGATCTCAACGAGATCGATGCCCTCTCCGTCTACGTGGATGGCGCCGACGAGATCAACGGCACCCGCGACATGATCAAGGGCGGCGGCGCAGCCCTGACCCGCGAGAAAATTGTCGCCGCCGTGGCCGACAAGTTCATCTGCATCATCGACAACACCAAAACCGTCGACGTGCTGGGCAAGTTCCCGCTGCCGGTCGAAGTGATCCCCATGGCTCGCGAATACGTGGCCCGCGAGATCAAGAAGCTGGGCGGCAACCCGGTCTGGCGTGAAGGTGTGGTCACCGACAACGGCAACCACATCCTGGATGTGAAGGATATGGCCATTACCGATGCCAAAGGGCTGGAAGTACAGCTCAACGCCATCGTTGGCGTGGTCACCAACGGCCTGTTCGCCCACCGTGGCGCAGACGTGGTGGTGATCGGCACCCCGGAAGGTGTGGTTATCCAGTAATCCTCCTTCGGATGCAAGACGGCGCCTCATGGCGCCGTTTTTATTTATTCCTCAACAAGTTGCAAAGCCCTGTTTACAACAATCGTTGATAACTTCAAAGAATTTGACTTTCGTCACAAATATTCCCTCTCCCAAACGTTTTTGCTACTTTACGGTTTTCTTCGCACACCAAATCTGCACTTACGTTTGCACATACAGAGGGATCGTCATGACCGCCAAGTTTTCATTGGACAAGGATAAAATCAAGGTACTGCTGCTGGAGGGGGTTCACCCCAACACCGTAGAGACCTTTCGTGCCGCAGGTTACACCAGTGTGGAGTATCTCAAGACCTCGCTCTCCGAAGAGGAGCTGATCGAGCAGATCCGTGACGTGCATTTCATCGGGCTGCGCTCGCGCACCCAGATCACCGAGAAGGTGCTCGACGCCGCCAGCAAGCTGGTCGCCATCGGCTGCTTCTGCATAGGTACCAATCAGGTCGAGCTGGAAGCGGCCCAGATCCGCGGCATTCCGGTTTTCAACGCCCCCTTCTCCAACACCCGCTCGGTCGCCGAGCTGGTTCTGGGCGAGATCCTGCTGCTGCTGCGCGGCATTCCCGAGAAGAACGCCAAGTGCCATCGCGGGGTGTGGGAGAAGCTGGCCAACCGCTCGGTGGAAGCGCGCGGCAAGAAGCTCGGCATCATCGGCTACGGCCATATCGGCACCCAGCTTGGCATCATCGCCGAGAGCATCGGCATGAAGGTCTACTACTACGACATCGAGAACAAGCTCTCGCTGGGTAACGCCATTCAGGTGCCGAGCATGGTCGAACTGCTCAATATGTCTGACGTCATCAGCCTGCACGTGCCGGAAACCGCCTCCACCAAGAACATGATCGGTGCCGAGCAACTGCGGATGATGAAACCGGGCGCCATCTTCATCAACGCCGCCCGCGGTACCGTGGTGGATATCGACGCGCTGGCTGACGTCATCAAGAGCGGCCATATTGCCGGCGCCGCCATCGACGTCTTCCCGGTCGAACCCAAGTCCAATGACGAGGAGTTCCAAAGCCCGCTGCGTGGCCTGGAGAACGTCATCCTGACCCCGCACATCGGTGGCACCACCCATGAAGCGCAGGAGAACATCGGGCTGGAAGTGGCCAACAAGCTGGTCAAATACTCCGACAACGGCTCCACCCTCTCTGCCGTCAACTTCCCGGAAGTGTCGCTGCCGGGCCACAAGGGCTCCAGCCGCCTGCTGCACATTCACCGCAACCAGCCGGGCGTGATGAACCAGATCAACCAGATCTTCGCCGAAGAGGGGATCAACATCGCGGGCCAATACCTGCAGACCAGCAGCCATATCGGTTACGTGGTGATCGACGTGGAGACCGAGCACAGCGAGAAGGCGCTCGCCAAGCTCAAGGAGATCAACGGCACCATCCGTGCCCGCATCCTCCACTGATAGACCCTTATCTGAGCAGCAAAAAGCCCGTCGTGATGACGGGCTTTTTCATGTTGCAGAGCCTAAATCGTGTTCGCTCCCTTCCCCCCTCACGGGAGAAGGGGGACAAGATATGTGCTCTACCACAATCCCAACAGATTGCGCCCCACCAGCGCCCCCCACACCAGCGCATTGAGGGCCAGCGCGATAAATACCGCGGCAGAGCCCAAATCCTTGGCACGGCCGGAGAGCTCGTGATGCTCGGGGCCGATGCGATCGACCACCGCCTCTACGGCGGAGTTGAGCACCTCGACGATCACCACCAGCCAGCTGATGATGATGAGCAGCAGGATCTGGTTGAGGGAGTCGCCAATCCAGAAGGCCAGTGGCATCAACAGCAGGATCAGCATCAGCTCCTGCCGAAACGCTGCCTCGTTGATCCAGGCTGACCTGAGTCCTTTCATGCTGTAACCGGCTGCATTGATGATGCGGGTGACCCCGGTTGCCCCTGGCTTTGCCACGCTATCTACCTCATTTGGAATCGATTTTGGCTTCACATCCTATCAGAGCCCCCCAAGGTTTCAATCGGTGGACTTTTGCTTTATTTTATCCCTTTGCATTTTCGCCCCCTGCGGCTGACACCACCCACTCGAGACTTGAGTTGTATGTCCATTCACACAGATGAATTGCGCACCCGTCGCCTGGAGTCACTGATCACTCCGAGCGAGCTTGCCCACGCGTTTCCGATCACCGACACCGTTGCCCAGAATCTGCTGGATGCCCGTCGCGAAGTGGAAGCCATTCTGGCCGGAGAAGATCAGCGCCTGCTGGTCATTGTCGGCCCCTGCTCCATCCACGATCCTGCGGCCGCCCGCGAATATGCCCAGCGCCTCAACGCCCTGCGCGAGCAGTATAAAGAGAGCCTCTGCATCGTGATGCGCACCTATTTCGAGAAGCCGCGCACCATCGTCGGCTGGAAAGGGCTCATCAACGATCCGCGCCTCGATGGCAGCTTCGATGTCAACGAAGGGCTCAAACTGGCGCGCAAGCTGCTGGTCGATATCAACGAGCTCGGCATGCCCACCGCCACCGAGTTCCTCGACATGGTGACCGGCCAGTACATTGCCGACCTCATCACCTGGGGCGCCATCGGCGCGCGTACCACCGAATCCCAGGTACACCGCGAGATGGCCTCCGCCCTCTCCTGCCCGGTCGGCTTCAAGAACGGCACCGACGGCAACACCCGCATCGCCATCGATGCGGTGCGCGCCGCCCGCCACAGCCACATCTTTTACTCCCCGGACAAGGACGGCAAGATGACCATCTACCGCACCGCCGGCAACCCCTTTGGTCATGTGATCTTGCGTGGCGGCCACCGCCCCAACTACGACACCGCCAGCATCGACGAAGCGTGCGAAGCGCTGGCCGATGTGGGCCTGCCGGAGCGGCTGGTGGTCGACTTCAGCCACGGCAACAGCATGAAGGATCACCGTCGCCAGCTGCTGGTGGCGCAAGATATCTGCGATCAGCTGCGCCGCGGCCGCACCGGCATCGCCGGTATCATGGCCGAGAGCTTCCTGGTGGAAGGGCGGCAGGATGTGGAGAACGGCTGCGCGGCCACCTTCGGCCAGAGCATCACCGATGCCTGCCTGTCATGGAGCGACACCGAAACCCTGCTGACCATGCTGGCAGAAGCCGCGCAGGTACGCCTGAGCAAACTGGCGCGCTAACCCGCGTTACCCGAGATACACAAAGGGCCGGATATCCGTGATATCCGGCCCTTCTTTTTTGCATTGCCACCCTTATCCGTGCGCACAATCCCTCTCGTCAGATCGGGCAACCCGCTCACAGGGCCCGCCACTGCCTGCAAAAGGCCGACTCACAGCCAACACGATTGGCATAAATTGAATTTATGGATTTTCCCTACATAACCAAACTTTTACTTATACCGAGCTATTGACCACTCAGGCTGCTCCCGATTGGTCACTGCAACCCGGCAGAGAGCAACTTCCGATCAAGGGGATAAATTGGCAACCGGCACAAGGTGGGAAATCGTGAAGCTGGGAGCCCCGGCAACAGGACAATACAGGCAAACAGAGAGTACATGCAGAGGCGCCCTTGTCGGCGCCTGCGTCACTCACAGCGTCGGCATAAACCAGACCCGCCCTGCCGCTTCGATGCGGTCGGTGCGGATCTGGAACACCTGCTCCAGCAGCGCCTCATCCACCAGCTCGACGCCCCCCTCGCGCACTACGGTGCCCTGTTGCAGGCAGAGAATGCGATCGGCCCAGTCGATGGCCAGATTGATATCGTGGATGGCGAGTACCACCAGCAAGCCCTGCCCGGCCAGGGTTTTCAGCAGCCGCAATAGCGCCAGCTGATGATGCAAGTCGAGCCCTGCCAGCGGCTCGTCCAGCAGCAGCACCTTGCCTACCGGATTGAGGCTCGGCCACACCTGCAGCAGGGTGCGGGCAATCAGCACCCGCTGCTGCTCGCCTCCCGACAACCGGCTGAAATCCCTCGCCAGCAAGCTATCCAGCTCCAGCGCCTGACACAAGGCGGTGATCGCCTCGTTCTGCCTGCTGGCCGGGGTGGTCTCGGCGAGCCCCAGACTCAGCACCTGAAACACCGGAATATGAAACAGCTGGGGCTGGCGCTGGGGCAACATGGCGCGCCGCTGCGCCAGCTCCGGCCAGCTCAGATCGGCAACCGGCTCGCCGCCGATCTGCACACTCCCGCCAGCTGGCAAGATGCCGGCCAGGGCGCCAAGCAGGGTCGATTTGCCACTGCCGTTGGGGCCGAGCAGAGCCACCAGCTGGCCGCCCTGCCAGACGATATCGAGGGGGGCGAGCCGGTTGGCGACGGTGAGCCCCTGCGCGGCCAGCAGGGGAAGGCTTGGCCGCAGTGCATCACGAGGCAGCATGGGCATCTTGTCTCAGCAGCAGATAGATAAAGAGCGGCGCACCGACCGAGGCGGTGATGACGCCGATGGGCAGCTCGCCGGCATTCAAGGCGGAGCGTGCCACCAGATCGGCGGCCAGCAGCAGGGCCCCGCCACCCAGCGCCGAGGCGGGCAGCAGGAAGCGCTGATCGCTGCCGCCACAGAGTCGCAGCAGATGGGGCACCACCAGCCCAACAAAACCGATGACACCACACAACGACACCGCCACACCGGTCAGCAGACAGACCGCCAGCACCAGCCGCACCCGCATCCTGTCCACATCCAGCCCCATCAGGCGGGCCTGGGTCTCCCCCAGCAGCAACTGTTGCAGCACCTTGCCCTGGCGGCAGAGCCAGAGCAGGGTGAGCGGCAACAGCAGCCACCACCAACCAAGCTGCTGGCTGCCATAGGAGAGGCTGCCCATCATCCAGAACATGAACTCGCGCAGCGAGCTGTCGTCGGCAAAATAGAGCAGCCAGGTCATGGCGGCATTGGTGAGAATGCCGATGGCGACGCCAAACAGCAGCAGGCGGGCATGGCCGAGCCGGGCGCGGCGCGCCAGTCGAATGAGCAGCATGGTCACCAGCAAGGCGCCACCAAAGGCTGCCAGCGACAGCCCCCAGCCGGGCAGATAGACGCCGAGCGCCTTGGCCACCGCCATCGCCACCATGGCGGCCAGCCCTGCGCCGCTCGAGACGCCAAGCAGACCGGGTTCGGCCACAGGGTTGTGCAGCATCACCTGCAGCACGGCGCCACCACAGGCCAGTGCCGCCCCTACCAGCAAGGCCAGCAGGGCACGCGGCAGACGCAGCTCCAGCAGAATGCGCTGCTCAAGCTCCCCCAGCGGCTGCCAGGGCAGCAGCACAAATTCACCCCAGGCGAGGGAGAAGAGAAAAAGCAGCAGGGTCAGCAGCAAGAGGCCAAGCAGCCAGCGCCGCTGCCAGCGCTGCTGACGCGCAACAAGTGAGAGATACAAGCAGGTTCCCCGCAACGAAAGAGGGTTTCTCCCCCGGTTGGCCACTCTGGCCGCGGAGGAGAATCGAGAGGGGGAATGATAACAGCGCCGTGCCACCCGAGGTCAAGGCTGATAGGGACTGGCGATTTGCTGGATCTCGCCGTTTACCACCAGCGTTTGCAGCGCCTGCGCCAGCGGCGACTTGAGATCCTGATAGGGTGAGCGTTTGCTCATCCCCAGATACAGGGTGATGGGACGGGCTGGCCGGTAAGGGGCTTTGACGAGGGCAAGAGCCGGCTCGCGGCTCAGGGCGTAATCAACCTGACAGTCGGTGCCAATCATCAGCGGCAGGTGGCCGCGCTGCACCATGCGCAGCAGCTGATCCTCGGTAGCGACCCCGTGCTTGTCGAGCCGGATGTCGCTGTCGAACGGTTCAAAGTAGGCGGAGTTGAGCACGAATCCCACCTTGACGCCCAGCAGGTGACTGTATTGATCGAGCCGGGCCACCTGCTCGCGCTTGCCATAGAAGGCGGGCCAGCACTGGTAGTAGGCCGGTTGCAGGTAATCGATAAATTGAGCCCGCTCCGGGGTGTGGGCCAGTCCAATCATCAGATCGACCTGTCCGGTCTGCATCTGCTTGAGCGCCCGCCCCCAGGGCATCCGTTTCACCTGCAGCCGGATGCCGCTCTCCTGCTCCAGCCGGTGCAGGATCTCGATATCGATCCCCTGCAGCTGACCATCTGGCTGCAAAATGCGAAAGGGGGGCCAGACATCGGTCGCGACCGTCAGCGTCGGCATCGCATTGACCCACCCCGCGGCAAACAACAGTAACAGCACAATCCTGTATAACTTGCCCATTCCGCACCAACCTCGCACGGCTCATCCTGATAGCTTAAAAATACCCTGCCCCACCGCGTATGAAAACTATCGGTTCAGGGATAAAATGCGCCGAATTTGCGAGGAGAACCCAATGAACCCGATTTTCACCAGTATCGGTCTGCTGCTCTGCAGCAACGTCTTCATGACCTTCGCCTGGTACGCCCACCTCAAGAGCATGAATCACAAACCCTGGATCATCGCCGCCCTGGTGAGCTGGGGCATCGCCCTGTTCGAATACCTGCTGCAGGTGCCCGCCAACCGCATCGGCCATACCGTGCTCTCCGTGGGACAGCTCAAGATCCTGCAGGAGGTGATCACCCTCACCGTGTTTGTCCCCTTCTCCATCTTCTATCTGAAAGAAGATCTGAAATGGGACTACCTGTGGGCCGGGCTCTGTATTCTGGGCGCCGTCTTTTTTGTCTTCCGCGAGAAACTGACCGGCGCCTGAGGCTGTACACTCAAGGACATTCGAAGTAATGGCATCTGCTTGATAGACGAGGCAAAACCATGGAATTGCGAGACATGTTACAGACCCTGGCCAAACAGGATGGCTCCGACCTCTATCTGTCGACCGGCGCCCCCCCCTGCGCCAAATTCAACGGGGTGCTGCGTCCCCTGAATGAGACACCGCTCAACCCGGGCGATGTGGCGGCCATTGCCGAGGCCATCATGGACAAGGAGCAGAAGGAGCAGTTCGAGCGGGAGCTGGAGATGAACCTCGCCATCTCGCTACCGCAGATCGGCCGTTTCCGGATCAACATCTTCAAGCAGCGCAATGAAGTGTCGCTGGTAGCCCGCAACATCAAGACCGAGATCCCCCGCTTCGAAGATCTGAAACTGCCCCCCGTGCTGCTCGATACCATCATGGAGAAGCGCGGACTGGTGCTGTTTGTCGGCGGTACCGGCTCGGGTAAATCGACCTCGCTGGCCGCCCTCATCGACCATCGCAACCGCAACAGCGGCGGCCACATCATCACCATCGAAGATCCGGTGGAGTTCGTTCATCGCCACCGCAAGAGCATCATCAATCAGCGGGAAGTGGGCGTGGATACCCGCAGCTTCCACGCCGCCCTGAAAAACACCCTGCGTCAGGCACCCGACGTCATCCTCATCGGGGAAATTCGCGACCGCGAAACCATGGAGCATGCGCTGGCCTTCTCCGAAACCGGCCACCTCGCCATCTCCACCCTGCACGCCAACAACGCCAACCAGGCGCTGGACCGCATCATCAACTTCTTCCCGGAAGAACGCCGCCCCCAGCTGCTCAACGACCTTGGCAACAACCTCAAGGCGTTTGTCTCCCAGCGGCTGGTGAAGACCACCGATGGCGGGCGCCGGGCCGCAGTGGAGATCATGCTGGGCACCCACACCATCCGCGACATGATCAAGCGCGGCGAGTTTGGCGGCCTCAAGGAGGTGATGGAGAAATCCAAGGCCCTCGGCATGGTCACCTTCGACAGCGCCCTGTTCGATCTGGTGGTGGAGGGAGTGATCGATGAGGAGGAGGCGGTGAAGAACGCCGACTCGGCCAACAACCTGCGCCTCAAGATCAAGCTATGGAAGGAGAAGGGCCAGATCGCCAGCAGCAGCGATGCCACCGGCTGGAGTCTGGAGCCAACCAAGGACGAGAAGGGCGACCATTTCTAACCCCGTTTATCTGCCGGCAACGCTTCTGCTGCGCCGGCAATCCCTCCCCTCAATCCACTCACCGTCTTAACACCAGCGCCGCACCTGCTGGCAATAGCGAGCATACTCTTCGCCGAACCGGGCACTGAGCAGCCGCTCCTCTGGCATGATCTGGAAACGGGTCAGCCAGAGCGCCAGCAGTACCGGGCCAGCCCAGACCCAGACTCCCCCGAGATAGCAGCCCCAGGCGGCCAGCCAGCAGAACAGCCCCAGATACATGGGATTGCGGCTGATGCGATAGACGCCGCCGGTAACCAGATGACGGGTTTCATGAGGCCGGGTGGGACTGACGGTGGTCTTGTGATGCCTGAAGCGAAACAGGGCGCCAAAGCCCATGATGCCTCCCGCAGCAAACAGAAGGGCGATGAAGGCCCACATCCCCATGCCGGGGTGTGTCTCTCCCCTGACCCACCACATGGCGGCGGCACAGCAGACAAACACCAGTGGCGGCGGCAGGCGCAACTCCAGATTGACCATTTTTTTCCCCTGAAAAGTGTCGGAACAACCACGCCTGCGGTAGACTCAATCGCTTGTCCAAGTCTGCCGAGAGTGACAAAGATCATAATAATAACAACAAGTTGACGTTGAGCTACAGCCAATGTGACCAACTCGACCCACACTATCCTCACGCGAACAACAAAAAGGAACCACCATGCACAAGAAAACACTGCTGGCCACCCTGATCCTCGGCCTGCTGGCCGGGCAAGCGGTTGCAGCCCCCTACCTGCCGCTGGCCAGCGATCACCGCAACGGCGAAGTCCAGACCGCCAGCAATGCCTGGCTGGAAGTCAATCTCGGCGCCTTCGAGCACAATATCCAGACCCTCAAGGATCGCCTCGGTGACAAGGGGCCGAAGATCTGCGCCATCATGAAGGCGGATGCCTATGGCCACGGTATCGATCTGCTGGTTCCCTCGGTGGTGAAAGCGGGTATCCCCTGCATCGGTATCGCCAGCAATGAAGAAGCTCGTGTCGCCCGCGAGAAGGGCTTCACCGGCCGTCTGATGCGGGTACGTGCCGCCACCCCGGATGAAGTGGAGCAGGCCCTGCCCTACAAGATGGAGGAGCTCATCGGCAGTCTGGTGAGTGCCCAGGGCATCGCCGATATCGCCCAGCGCCACCACACCACCATTCCGGTACATATCGCCCTCAACTCCGCCGGCATGAGCCGCAACGGTATCGATCTGCGGCTGGCCGACTCCAAGCAGGATGCGCTGGCCATGCTCAAGCTCAAGGGGATCACCCCGGTCGGCATCATGACCCACTTCCCGGTGGAGGAGAAAGAGGACGTCAAGATGGGGCTGGCCCAGTTCAAGCTGGACTCCCAGTGGCTGCTGGAAGCGGGCAAGCTGGATCGCAGCAAGATCACCATCCACGCCGCCAACTCCTTCGCAACACTTGAAGTGCCGGACGCCTACTTCGACATGGTGCGCCCGGGTGGCCTGCTCTACGGTGACTCCATCCCCTCCTACACCGAGTACAAGCGGGTAATGGCGTTCAAGACCCAGGTTGCCTCCGTCAACCACTACCCGGCCGGCAACACCGTCGGTTATGACCGCACATTTACCCTCAAGCGCGACTCCTGGCTTGCCAACCTGCCACTCGGTTACTCCGACGGTTATCGCCGCTCCCTGAGCAACAAGGCCTATGTGCTGATCCAGGGCCAGAAGGTGCCGGTGGTCGGCAAGACCTCCATGAACACCATCATGGTGGATGTGACCGACCTGAAAGGGGTGAAACCCGGTGACGAGGTGGTGCTGTTTGGCCGTCAGGGTGACGCCGAAGTGAAACAGGCGGATCTGGAGGAGTACAACGGCGCCCTGCTGGCGGACATGTATACCATCTGGGGCTACACCAACCCCAAGAAGCTCAAGCACTGATCGCCGACTGGCAATAGAAAAGGGCTCCCGCGGGAGCCCTTTTGCTTGTTTGCCTATTATGCCGTTTTCTTGCGGGTCACCCAGAGGCTCAACCCCATGGAAGCCAGCAGGATCAGCGCGACCACGCCCAATGCGATGCCGGTCGGGATCTTGAAGATATCCAGCAGCAGCATCTTGACCCCGATAAACATCAGGATCAGCGCCAGGCCGTATTTGAGCAGGGCAAAACGCTCGGCCACGCCCGCCAGCAGAAAGTACATGGCACGCAGACCCATGATGGCGAAGATGTTGGAGGTCAGCACGATAAAGGGATCCGTGGTCACCGCGAAGATGGCCGGGATGCTGTCTACCGCAAAGATGAGATCGCTCACCTCGACCAGCACCAGGATCAGCAGCAACGGGGTGGCATAGCGCACTCCGTCACGCCAGACGAAGAAGTTCTCCCCCTCCAGCGTCTCCGTCACCTTGAAGCGACGGCGCATCCAGCCCAGCAGCGGGTTGTTGGCCAAATCTGGCTCCTTGTCGGCCGCCCACAACATCTTGGCACCAGTCAGCAGCAGGAAGGTGCCGAACAGGTAGAGGATCCAGTGGAACTGCTCGATAAGCCAGCTACCCGCAAACACCATACCGGCCCGCATCACGATGGCACCCAGTACCCCGTAGAGCAGCACCCGGCGCTGCAGCTCGGCGGGAATGGCAAAGTAGCCGAACAGCATCAGCCAGACGAAGACATTGTCCACCGCCAGCGCCTTCTCGATGAGGTAGCCGGTGAGGAACTCCAGCCCCTTCTGGTTGGCAATTTCACGGCCTGCGCTGTGATCCAGCCAGAGCCAGATAGCCAGATTGAAGAGCAGCGCCACGCTGACCCAGATAAGGGACCAGATGCCTGCCTCTTTGAGCGACACCTTGTGCGCCTTGCCACCGCCGACAAAGCGGATGTCAATCCATAACAGGACCAGCACTATGCTGAAGAAACCGGCCCACATCCACCATTCACCCATTTTCACTTCTCCCAAAAACGACAAAACCCACGACCGAGAGGCGTGGGTTTGCGTTTGGAGCAGATACACCTTGCCTCTCGGCAAGGTCTCACTTACAGCTGATTTGCATCAACCGCCCGGCAGCCGGGTGCACTGCAGGAAATGGGTGCACCGTAATGACGACAAACCGGCGAGAAGTTACTCCCCTTGTTGCGCGGATATTAACAGCGACCAAAGATAACGCCAAGAGGCATCTTCGCCCTGACAGCAAAAAAACAGGGCGCCACCAGAGCGCCCCGTTATTTGCATTGCAACCTGCACAATCAGAGCGGATCCACCTTGAGGCAGGAGACGGCGTGATCGAAGTTCCCCTCCAGCACAGGGCGGGTCTTGGCACACTCGGGGCCAGCCACCGGGCAGCGGGTGCGGAACACGCAGCCTGACGGCGGATTCATCGGCGATGGCAAGTCCCCTTCCAGGATCTGGATCACCTTGTTGCGCTCCAGCTCCGGATCGGGGATCGGCACCGCCGACATCAGCGCCTTGGTGTAGGGGTGCAGCGGATTGGCGAAGATCTCCTTGCGGGTCCCCAGCTCAACGGCGTTGCCCAGATACATCACCAGCACCCGATCGGAGATGTGCTTGACCACCGACAGGTCGTGGGCGATGAAGATAAGCGACAGCCCCATCTCCTTTTGCAGCGACTTGAGCAGGTTGACCACCTGCGCCTGGATAGAGACGTCGAGTGCCGACACCGGCTCATCGCAGATGATCATCTTGGGCTCGAGGATCAGCGCCCGGGCGATACCGATCCGCTGACACTGGCCGCCAGAAAACTCGTGCGGGTAGCGGTTGACCAGGTTGGGCAAGAGTCCCACCTTGCTCATCATGGCGCGCACTTTCTCCTTCACCTCTTCCCGCGGCAGGTTGGGATAGAAGGTGATGAGCGGCTCGGCAATGATGTCGCCGATGGTCATGCGCGGGTTCAGGGAGGCCAGCGGATCCTGGAAAATCATCTGGATCTCTTTGCGCTTCTCGCGCAGGGCATTCTGGTCGAGCTTGGTAAGATCATCCCCCAGCCACACCACCTTGCCCGCCGTCGCCGGCACCAGACCGATGATGGCGCGGGCAAAGGTGGATTTGCCGCAGCCGGACTCCCCCACCACCCCGAGGGTTTCCCCTTCGTAGAGGCGCAGGGTAACACCATCGACCGCCTTCAAATCGGATGGCTTGGCCCATGGCCACGCCTTGCCACTCTTGATACTGAAGTGCACCTTGAGGTCAGACACTTCCAACAGCAATTTCTTCTCGGCACCCATTTAGTTGGCCCCCTTGTTCATGGCATCCGATACCCAGTGGCAGGCGCGCTCCCGGCCGTCATTGAACGGCGTCAGGATTGGCGACTGCTGGCCGCAAATCTCGCTCACCCGGTGGCAACGCTCCTGGAAGGGGCAGCCGGTGGGCAGACGCAGCAGGTTGGGCGGATTGCCCGGGATGGTGGGCAGCACTTCCCCTTCGGTATCGAGACGGGGAATGGCGCGCAGCAAACCTTCGGTATAGGGGTGGCTCGGGCGATAGAAGATATCGTCTACCTTGCCGTACTCCATGGTACGACCGGCATACATCACCAGCACCTTGTTGCAGATACCGGCGACCACGCCAAGGTCATGGGTGATCATGATGATGGCGGTGTTGAACTCGCGCTTGAGCTCGTTCATCAGGGTCATGATCTGGGCCTGTACGGTCACGTCGAGCGCGGTGGTCGGCTCATCGGCGATCAGCAGTTGCGGCCGGCAGAGCAGTGCCATGGCGATCATCACCCGCTGGCGCATACCGCCGGAGAACTCGTGGGGGTACATCCCCATCCGCTTGCGCGCTTCGGGGATCTTCACCGCATCCAGCATCCGCACTGACTCCTCGAACGCCGCCGCCTTGTTCATCCCCTTGTGCAGCATCAGCACTTCCATCAGCTGATCCTGCACCTTCATGTAGGGGTTGAGCGAGGTCATGGGGTCCTGGAAGATCATGGCGATCTTCTCGGAGCGGATCTTGTTGAGCTTGGATTCGGGGAGATTGAGGATCTCTTCACCCTGAAATTTGGCGGAACCGGTGATCACGCCGTTCTTGGCCAGTAAGCCCATGATGGCAAACGCGGTCTGGGATTTGCCGGAGCCGGACTCGCCGACGATCCCCAGGGTTTCACCGGCAGAGAGAGAAAAGTTGAGGTCGTTGACCGCCACCACATTGCCATCCGGGGTCTTGAACTCGACCCGCAGATCTTTTACATCCAGTAATTTCATAAAAACTCCTTATCGATCTTTCGTGACGTTTTCCTGTCGATCCGATTCGCTATCAGCGCTGGGTGGCCGCGCTCTTGCGGCAGCCACTTGCCACCTTGATTAGCGATCCTTCGGATCGAGGGCGTCACGCAGACCATCCCCGAGGAAGTTGAAACAGAACAGGGTCACCACCATGAAACCGGCGGGGAACAGGAGTTGCCAGATGGCCACTTCCATCGACTTGGAGCCTTCATCCAGCAGAGCACCCCAGCTGGTCATAGGCTCTTGTACGCCCAGACCAAGGAAGCTCAGGAAGGATTCGAACATGATCATCCCGGGCACCAGCAGGGTGGCGTAGACCGCCACGATCCCCAGCACGTTGGGTACGATGTGACGGGTGATGATCTTCCACTTGGAGACGCCGCAGACGTGGGCCGCCTCGATGAACTCCTTGCTCTTGAGGCTCAGGGTCTGGCCGCGCACGATCCGCGCCATGTCGAGCCAGCTTACCGCCCCGATGGCGATAAAGATGAGCGCCAGATTGCGGCCAAAGAAGGTGACCAGCATGATGACGAAGAACATGAAGGGGAAGGCGTTGAGGATCTCCAGTACCCGCATCATCAGGCTGTCGACCCGGCCGCCGATAAAACCGGAGGCGGCGCCATAAAGGGTGCCGATGATGACCGCCACCATGGCCCCCATGATGCCAACCATCAGCGAGATGCGGCCACCCAAGAGGGTACGCACAAAGAGATCGCGGCCCAGACTGTCGGTACCGAAGTAGTGACCCGCTTCGATATCCGGCGCACTCTGCATGGCCCCCCAGTCGGGATCGTCAAAGGTGTACTGGGAGAGGTGCGGCCCGACAATGACCGCCAGACCGATGATGGTCAGGATGATCAGGCTGGTGAGCGCAGCCTTGTTGCGCAGGAAACGACGACGGGCATCCTTCCACAAGGAGCGTCCCTCCACCACTTCCACTTTCTGCGCGAACGCCTCGACGGCTTCGCGTTTTTCAGTTGAAACAACCATGATGCACTCCCGAATTAGTAACGGATCTTGGGATCGATAAAGGCGTAGAGAATATCGACCACTGCGTTAAAGGTGATGGTGAGGGCGCCGACCAGAATGGTCAGACCGAGCACCATGGAGTAATCACGGTTAAGGGCACCGTTGACGAACAGCTGACCGATCCCCGGCAGACCGAAGATGGTTTCGATCACTACGGAACCGGTGATGATGCCGACAAAGGCCGGGCCAAGATAGGAGACCACCGGCAGCATGGCCGGACGCAGCGCGTGTTTCAGGATGATATGGCGCAGCGGCAAGCCCTTGGCACGGGCGGTACGGATGAAGTTGGAGTTCATGGTCTCAATCATGCTGCCCCGCATGATCCGCGAGATGGCGGAGATGTAGTACATCATCATGCCAAACACCGGCAGCACCATAAACTGTACGCCACCACCCTGCCAGCCACCGGCAGGCAACCAGCCAAGATGGATACTGAAGATAAGCACCAGCAAGGGCGCCAGCACAAAGCCCGGGATCACCACCCCGGCCATGGCCGACGACATCAACAAATAGTCGATGATCGAGTTCTGTTTCAGCGCCGCTATGGTGCCGAAAGTGACCCCCAGCGTGACGGCAAAAATAAAGGCGAAGGTACCGATCTTGGCGGAAACCGGCAGCGCCTGGCTCACCAGATCGTTGACGGTGAAGTCCTTGTACTTGAAGGAGGGACCGAGGTCACCCTGCACAAGGTTGCCCAGATAGGTGAGATATTGCATCCCGATCGGCTTGTCGAGGCCATATTTGGCTTCAATGTTGGCCATTACTTCGGGGGGGAGCGAGCGCTCGCTACTAAAGGGGTTACCCGGGGCGAAACGCATCATGAAGAAGGAGACGGTGATCAAGACCAGCAGAGTCGGGATCGCTTCCAGTAGACGTTTAAAAATGAATTTCAACATAGACAATTCCTGTCCTGTACTGCTTCCAAAGGGTCGCGGTTGTAATAAAGGCCCGCCGTCTGGCGGGCCTGCTTGTTATGCGACTTGTAACGAAAATCAGTGAGCGATGATGTACATGTCTTTGCTGTAGAGGTTATCCAGCGGGTTGGCCGGGTAGCCGCCTACATAGGGTTTCACCATACGGGCAGTCACGTACTGGTAGATGGGGGCAATCGGCATGTCCTTGGCCAGGATCTCTTCAGCCTGAACATAGAGCTTGTTGCGGGCAGCCACATCGACCTGATCGCGAGAGGAGTCCATCAGCTTGTCAAACTCCGGATTGGAGTACTTGCCGTCGTTGTTGCCGTGGGTGGTCTGCATCAGATCCAGCATGGAAGAGGCTTCGTTGTAGTCGGCAATCCAGCCGGCACGACCCACATCAAACTGACCCTGCTTCTTGGTCTCCAGATAGGTTTTCCACTCCTGGTTGACCAGGCTTACCTGCACGCCCAGCTTCTTCCACATGGAAGCAACGGCGACCGCTACTTTCTTGTGGTTGTCGTCGGTGTTGTAGAGCAGCTCGAACTTCAGCGGCTTGCTGGCATCGAAACCGGCCTCTTTCAGCAGCTCTTTGGCCTTGGCATCGCGCTCGGCCTGGGTCATCTTCGACCATTCCGGAGCCACCGGCTTGAAGCCATCCACAAAGTCCGGCACCAGGGTGTAACCCGGAGTCTGGCCCTGACCCATCACCTTGTCGGCGATCACGTTACGATCGATGGCATAGGAGAGTGCAGTACGCACACGTACGTCATCAAACGGCTTCTTCTTGAAGTTGTACTGGTAGTAGTAAGTACCAACGTAGCCAGTCACCTTCAGCTCATCCGGCTTCTCTTTCTTCATCTGCTTGAAGCGTTCGATGGGCATCTGGTAAGTCATGTCCACTTCGCCGGCCAGATAGCGGTTCAGATCGGAGTTGGTGGACTGGATCGGCAGGTAAGTCACCTTCTCGATCACAGTCTTGGCGTTGTTCCAGTAGTTGGGGTTGCGCACCACATCAACCCGCTCGTTCACGACCCAATCCTTCAGCTGATAGGCACCGTTGGATACCATGTTGCCGGGCTGGGTCCACTTGTCACCAAACTTCTCGATCACCTTCTTGGGTACCGGGTAGGTGGTGGTGTGGGAGAGCATGCTGACAAAGTAAGGAATGGCTTTCTCGAGCTGCACCTCGAAGGTGTAGTCGTCCACCGCTTTCACGCCCAGAGTGTCGGCAGGTTTCTTGCCGGCAATGATCTCGGAGGCGTTGATGATGGTCGGGATCTCCAGATACCAGGAGTAAGGAGAGGCGGTTTTCGGATCGACTGCGCGTTTGAAGGCAAATTCGAAGTCGTGGGCAGTGACCGGATCACCGTTGGACCACTTGGCATCTTTACGCAGATGGAAGATGTAGTGTTTGTTGTCCTTGGTTTCCCAGGATTCGGCTACCGCAGGCAGGATCTCGCCTTTGGAACCGGAGGCAACGAGACCTTCAAACAGGTCGCGCAGGATATTGGATTCGACCGTTCCTTCGGTCTTGTGCGGGTCAAGGGTCGCGGGCTCGGAGCCGTTGCCTTTTACCAGCTGCTGAACATCAGCCAGCTTGGTTCCCGCCGGGACATCGGCAGCTTGTGCCATATTGATGCCACCAAACAGTGCAGCCATCAGCAATGTGTTAATAATTGTTTTTTTATGAGTCATTTCCATACTCCAACAAGAACATTCCATGCGTTCATTTAAGTGGCGGGCATTGACCCCGCTCCCAGCATAATTCCCTGCCAATTCCGATATTGCAATAGATATTGTCAGGGCAATCATTACTTTCCGGTCAAAAAACCAGCTGCCAGCCTGTTTTTCAGAATGAAAATGCCAACGACATGTTCATTTTTTAAACAAGCGTCCGATTCTAAAAAACGGTGACCAAAAAGCAACCAATAAAAAGCCGGTCACGAGGACCGGCTTTCATAAAACAGACCTGGCTCACATCAGGCTGGGGAAGACACCCTTGATACCCGCCACCATGATCTCGATACCGAGCGACATCATGATAAGACCCATAATACGGGTCACCACGTTGATACCGGTATTGCCCATGATTTTGAACAGCAGCGGCGCGGCACGGAAAATTAGCCAGGAGCAGAAGGAGAAGACCACGACAACAACCGACATGCCGAGCAGTTGCTGCCAGTGGCTCTGGCTGGCATAGACGATGACCGAGGAGATGGCGCCCGGGCCTGCCATCAATGGCAGAGCCAGCGGTACCACGGCGATCGATTCACGCACCGCCAGTTCGCCCTTCTCCTGTTTGTTGTGCTTCACCTCGCCCAGCTTGCCCTGCAGCATCGACCAGGCGATCAGGGTAATCAGCGAGCCACCGGCGATACGGAACGATGCCAGCGAGATGCCGAAACCGTCGAGGATCAGCTGCCCCATATACATGGAGACCAGCAGGATGATCATCACCGCGATATTGGCGGTGGTGTTGGTCTTCATCCGTTCAGCCTGGGTGTAGTGGCTGGTCAGGCTGACAAAAACCGGCAGCAGACCCAGGGGGTTAATGATTGCGAACAAACCGACAAAAAACTTCAGATACAAAGAGATGTCAATTGCTGCCATAGGCGCCTTCCAAACGTGTGCAGGGCCCATCGGGCCAGTCCATTAATTTCGCGCGTAAATTTACATCATCCCCAGAGCGGGCACCAATCAAATAATCTCACCATTTACAGGGTTTTTTAGTTAGTTTCGCTAATGCATGGTCGCAACGTGGCATAAACCGGTGCCAACTTGCGCAAAAGGGCTCGATTGCCACCCAACACTTGTCTATGTTCCCATATCCTGGCTTATCGTCTTTGCTGCGATGGCAAAGATGGCATAGAACGGCCAGCAGCCACGCCCCAAAGATCGCTGTCACAGCCATCAATTGGATTAGTCATGGATTAAAACAACATGCAATTTCGTAACAAATGGGGTTTTAGGAGAGGTTGAATGGTGACTTCGTAACCACAACATTCATGTTTTATAACCTGAAGCGCCTGTTTCACCTCCTGCAAGCTGGCTAAAGCTTATTTAACCATTTGATACAAAGCGATTATTACCGTCCATTTACAATCCTCTTTGCTTCCTTCAGGATGCACATTCCGTTAACATCCATCAAACATGGATCATGAAATAAAATTTCTTTTGTTCTTTTGTTACACATGATCCAGATCAAGTTTTTCTGAGTCAGCCCCGCTCTATAATCGACTCAGAAAGCGATTTAGTAAGGCATGTGAAAAAGCTGTTGCAACGATACCGCCTTGACAGGGCGACTATAATTGCCGGGCATTGCCAACGTCTTACTAAACAGTTTTCAAATAATCAGGAGATAAACATGGCAGTAACCAATTTGGCTGAACTGGATGCACTGGTCGCCCGCGTTAAGGAAGCACAGCGTGAATTCGCCAGCTTCTCTCAAGAGCAGGTAGACAAGATCTTCCGTGCCGCCGCCCTGGCCGCCAACAACGCCCGTATCCCCTTGGCCCAGATGGCCGTGGAAGAATCCGGTATGGGTATCATCGAAGACAAGGTTATCAAGAACCACTTCGCCTCCGAATACATCTACAACAAGTACAAAGAAGAGAAGACCTGCGGCATTCTGAGTGAAGACACTCAGATGGGCACCATCACCATCGCCGAGCCGGTAGGTATCATCTGTGGTATCGTTCCGACCACCAACCCGACCTCTACTGCGATCTTCAAATCCATGATCGCGCTCAAGACCCGCAACGCCATCATCTTCTCCCCGCACCCCCGTGCCAAAAACTCCACCAATACCGCAGCCAAGCTGGTACTGGATGCAGCTGTTGCCGCCGGTGCACCGAAAGACATCATCGGCTGGATCGACCAACCGTCCGTTGAGCTCTCCAACGCCCTGATGAAACACGACGACATCAACCTGATCCTGGCCACCGGTGGCCCGGGCATGGTGAAAGCAGCCTACTCTTCCGGTAAGCCTGCTATCGGTGTAGGTGCCGGTAACGTGCCTATCGTTATCGACGAAACCGCCGACGTAAAGCGTGCCGTTGCGTCCATCCTGATGTCCAAGACTTTCGATAACGGCGTGGTCTGTGCTTCCGAGCAGGCTGTCATCGTTGTTGATGCCATCTACGACCAGGTTAAAGAGCGCTTTGCATCCCACAAGGGCCACGTGCTCTCCAAAGAAGATGCTGACAAGGTACGTAAAGTCATCCTGATCAACGGTGCCCTGAACGCCAACATCGTTGGCCAGCCAGCCACCAAGATTGCCGAGATGGCAGGCGTGACTGTACCGGCTGATACCAAGATCCTGATCGGTGAAGGCGTCAAGCTGTGTGCAGAAGACGAGTTTGCTCACGAGAAATTGTCCCCGCTGCTCGGTATGTTCCGTGCAAGCAGCTTCGAAAACGCCGTTGATATGGCCTGTGACATGGTCAACATCGGTGGTATCGGCCACACCTCAGGTCTGTACACCGACCAGGACCGCAACGCTGACCGCATCAAGTACTTCGGCGACAAGATGAAGACCGCGCGTATCCTGATCAACACTCCGTCTACTCAAGGCGGTATCGGTGACCTGTACAACTTCGCAATGGCACCGTCCCTGACCCTGGGTTGCGGCTCCTGGAGTGGTAACTCCATCTCTGAAAACGTCGGTCCGAAGCACCTGATCAACAAGAAGACAGTCGCAAAACGGGCAGAAAACATGCTGTGGCACAAACTTCCGAAATCCATCTACTTCCGTCGTGGTTCCCTGCCGATCGCTCTGAGCGACCTGGAAGGTAAAAAGCGTGCCATGGTCGTGACCGACCGCTTCCTGTTCAACAACGGCTACGCCGATGAACTGGTCAGCCTGCTGAAAGCACAGAATATGGAAGTGGAAGTGTTCTACGAAGTAGAAGCTGACCCGACCCTGGCTGTGGTTCGCAAGGGTGCCGAGATGGCCAACTCCTTCAAACCGGACGTTATCCTGGCACTGGGCGGTGGTTCACCGATGGATGCTGCCAAGATCATGTGGGTGATGTACGAGCACCCGAACACTGCGTTCGAAGATCTGGCCATGCGCTTCATGGACATCCGCAAGCGTATCTACAAGTTCCCGAAAATGGGCGTGAAGGCCGAACTGGTCTGTATCACCACCACTTCCGGTACCGGCTCTGAAGTGACTCCGTTTGCGGTAGTAACCGATGAAGTCTCTGGTCAGAAGTATCCGCTGGCTGACTACGAGCTGACCCCGAACATGGCCATCGTTGATGCCAACCTGGTCATGGGTATGCCGAAGTCCCTGTGTGCCTTCGGTGGTATCGATGCCGTGACTCACGCCATGGAAGCCTATGTTTCCGTACTGGCCAACGAGTACTCCGACGGTCAGGCGCTGCAAGCCCTGAAAATGCTGAAAGAGTACCTGCCGTCCAGCTACCAGAACGGTGCCAACGACCCGATCGCTCGTGAGAAGGTGCACAATGCTGCCACCATCGCCGGTATCGCGTTCGCCAACGCCTTCCTGGGTGTGTGCCACTCCATGGCTCACAAACTGGGTGCCGAGTTCCACATTCCGCACGGTCTGGCCAACGCCCTGCTGATCAGCAACGTCATCCGCTACAATGCGAACGACAACCCGACCAAGCAGACTGCGTTCTCCCAGTACGACCGTCCGCAGGCTCGCCGTCGTTACGCCGAAGTCGCTGACCACCTGGGTCTGACTGCTGCCGGTGACCGCACCGCTGCCAAGATCGAGAAGCTGCTGACCTGGCTGGACGAGCTGAAGGCTACCCTGGGTATCCCGGCCTCCATCCGCGAAGCTGGCGTTGCCGAGGCTGACTTCCTGGCCAAGGTTGACCAGCTGTCCATTGAAGCCTTCGATGACCAGTGCACCGGCGCCAACCCGCGCTACCCGCTGATCAGCGAGCTGAAGCAGGTTCTGCTGGACTCCTACTACGGCCGTCCCTTCACCGAAGCCGCTCCGGTAGCTGCTGCACCGGTTGAAGCCAAGGTTGAAGGCAAGAAGAAATCCAAGGCCTGATAACCGGTCCTGAGATAACAAGCCCGCGCACTGCGCGGGCTTTTTTTATATGTGCCGCCCTGCACTCCCCCGCTCTCCTCCCTCCCCGACCAGACAACCCGTTACCCCTCCATCCATCAGGTAATCCATACCACAGGCCTCCCTGGTTCGGGATTGGGCTGCCGGTACAAAATGTGCGAACAATCCCCACAGATCTTCTTAGCCATGCAGACAGCGCTGGCCCTGTCGAGGGTATCTGCAAGCCACTGATATAAGGGCTGAATGGAAATCGGGATAGGAAAGGGGAAATTCGGAGAGCCTGCCGGAGTGTGATAGCCGGACGTGGAGATGAATGCTGGCCACGAGCTGTTTCACTGATGAAACAAACAAGGTAATGTCTGTTTCACCTTTGCGACAATAAAAAATGGCAGCCATCTGGCTGCCATTGGCAAGAAGTGCGGGGAGCGATTACAGGGTCGCTGCCACTTCGTCGGAGATGGAACCGTTGTGGTACACCTCCTGCACGTCGTCCAGATCTTCCAGCATGTCGATGAGGCGCATCAGCTTGGGCGCGGTCTCGGCATCCAGCTCCGCTTCGGTGGAGGGGATCATGGTCACTTCGGCGCTCTGGGCCTTGAAGCCGGCAGCTTCCAGACCGTCCAGCACGGAGCCGAAATCGTTCGGGGTGGTATACACCTCGATGGTGCCATCCTCTTCGGTCACCACGTCATCGGCACCCGCTTCCAGCGCGGCGTCCATCAGGGCATCTTCGTCCACGCCCACGAAAGTCAGCAGACCTTTCTTGCTGAACAGATAGGCGACGGAACCGTCGGTACCCAGGTTGCCACCGCACTTGCTGAAGGCGTGACGCACTTCGGCTACGGTACGGTTGCGGTTGTCAGTCAGACACTCAACCATGACGGCAGAGCCAGCCGGGCCGTAACCTTCGTATACGATGGTCTCGAGCTGCTCGCCATCGCCACCACCGGCGCCACGCTGAATGGCACGGTTGATGGTGTCGCGGGTCATGTTGTTGGTCAGGGCGGCAGTCACCGCAGCACGCAGACGCGGGTTGTTGGCCGGATCTGCATCACCCAGACGCGCGGAGGTAGTGATTTCGCGGATCAGCTTGGTGAAGATCTTGCCACGCTTGGCATCCTGAGCGGCCTTGCGGTGTTTGATGTTGGCCCATTTACTGTGACCTGCCATAGAGACTCTCCGTTATATTTTTGAAATTTCAGTAACACACGTCATTGCTAACGCAAGGGGAACAGGGAGGCCGCTACGCGACCTCCGGTGCCCGGAAGGGCTTACTCATCACCCTTGACGGTGGTTGCAATCGCCAGCTCGCCCAGTTGGGCGGCGTTGGCAAGGCTGGGGGCGTCGGTCATCAGACAGGCGGCCGCAGTGGTTTTCGGGAAGGCAATGACGTCCCGAATGTTTTCAGTGCCGGTCAGCAGCATGCTGAGACGGTCCAGACCGAAGGCCAGACCGGCGTGCGGCGGGGTACCGTACTTCAGCGCATCCAGCAGGAAGCCGAACTTCAGGCGCTGCTCGGCCGGGGTGATACCCAGGATGTCGAACACGGTGGCCTGCATCTCGCTGTTGTGGATACGGACAGAGCCGCCACCCACTTCGTAACCGTTGATCACCATGTCGTAGGCGTTGGCGTAAGCACCCAGGGGGTTGGCTTTCAGCTGCTCCGGGCTCAGGCCGCTCGGCGCGGTGAAGGGGTGGTGCATGGCAGCCAGACCGCCTTCGCCATCTTCCTCGAACATCGGGAAGTCGATAACCCACAGCGGCTTCCAGCTGTTTTCCAGCAGACCCAGATCGCGGCCCACTTTCAGACGCAGGGCGCCCATGGCATCGCAGACCACTTTCTTGGAGTCGGCACCGAAGAAGATGATGTCGCCGTCGGCCGCGCCGGTACGGGTCAGGATCTCGCGCACGATGGCGTCAGAGAGGAACTTGGCAACCGGAGACTGCACGCCTTCGATACCGTTGGCCGCTTCGTTGACCTTCATCCAGGCCAGGCCCTTGGCACCGTAGATGCCGACAAACTTGGTGTACTCGTCGATCTGCTTGCGAGAGAGCTCGGCACCGCCCGGCACTTTCAGGGCAGCCACGCGGCCTTTCGGATCGTGGGCGGGGCCGGCGAACACAGCGAACTCGACAGCGGTCAGCAGATCGGCCACATCGACCAGCTCCATCGGCAGACGCAGGTCCGGCTTGTCGGAGCCGTAGCGACGCATGGCTTCGTCGAAGGTCATGATCGGGAAGTCGCCCAGATCCACGTTCAGGATGTGCAGCCACAGTTTGCGGATCATCTCTTCCATCACTTCACGCACCTGCGGTGCGGTCATGAAGGAGGTCTCCACGTCGATCTGGGTGAATTCCGGCTGGCGGTCGGCACGCAGGTCTTCGTCACGGAAGCACTTGACGATCTGGTAGTAACGGTCGAAGCCGGACATCATCAGCAACTGCTTGAACAGCTGGGGAGATTGCGGCAGGGCGTAGAACTTGCCCTTGTGCACGCGGCTCGGTACCAGATAGTCACGGGCACCTTCCGGGGTGGCCTTGGTCAGCATCGGGGTCTCGATATCGAGGAAGCCGTGCTCGTCCATGAAGCGGCGTACGAAGGCGCTGGCCTTGGCACGGGTCTTCAGGTACTTGGCCATCTCGGGGCGACGCAGATCCAGGTAGCGATACTTGAGGCTGATCTCTTCGCTGTTGACCTGGTTGAAGTCCAGCGGCAGCGGCTCGGCACGGTTGATGATATTGAGCTCGTGAGCGAACACTTCGATGGCACCGGTGGCCATGTCGCTGTTGCGCTGGGACTCGGGACGGGTGCGCACTACACCTGTCACCTGGATGCAGAACTCGCCGCGCAGCTCGGAGGCCAGGGCGAACGCTTCCGGTTTGTCCGGATCGAAGAACACCTGCACGATCCCTTCGCGATCGCGCATGTCGATAAAGATCAGACCGCCGAGATCACGACGACGATGGACCCAACCGCACAATGTAATGGTCTGCCCGGCATGGGCCTCATTGACCTGTCCGCAATAGATAGAGCGCATGGACTTCTTCCTTCGAAATTGTAGAGAGACGGTTAACCTTGGGCCGCCGGGCACGACTGGCAAGCACCGTCTGTCTCACAGCTGGCCAGATTCTTTTTCTTACCCGGTTTGAAATCAGTCTCGTACCATCCGGTTCCCTTGAGCCGGAAGCCTGCCGCCGATATCAGCTTGACCAGATTCGGCTTGCTACAGGCCGGACAGTCGGTCAGGGGGGCATCGGAAAGCTTTTGCAGTTTTGCCAATTCATGGCCACAGACGTCGCAACGATATTCGTAGATAGGCATGGGTCACAAGAAATTGAAAAACAAAAGGGCTGGCATTATAGAGGAAAACCCCCTTTTGGGTAAAATGGCCAGCAGCCTCCTTTCACCAGTTTTTTGCTCTGGATGGCAAAAAGTGGCAAAAAAAGGGGCCCGAATTCACCAAGATCAGAGAGAGACGTCGCCATGAGCCTCTATTTGGGCCTGCCGCAGTGGTCCCACCCCGCCTGGCCCGGCCAGCTGCTGGGTCTGGGCGCCAAGCCCGCCGAGCACCTAGCCCACTACGCGACCGTCTTCAACTCGGTGGAGGGCAACACCACTTTCTACGCCCTGCCGACCCCCGATACGGTGCAGCGCTGGGCCGATGCGGTGCCTGACCACTTTCGCTTCAACTTCAAGTTTCCACAAACCATCAGCCACCAGAGCGATCTGGTGAGCGCAGAGAAACAGGTTGCCGACTTTATCCACCTGCTTGCGCCGCTCCACGACAAGCTGGGGCTGCTCACCCTGCAACTGCCTGCCCGCTTTGGTTCCGAAGGGTTGCCCCGGCTCGCGGCCTTTATCGAGCGGCTGCCGCGGACGTTTCGCTACGCCCTCGAGGTGCGCCACCCCGACTTCTTCGCCAAGGGGGAGGCTGAACGGGCATTGAACCGGCTGCTGATGGAACAAGGGGTCAACCGGGTGATGCTCGACAGCCGGCCACTCTTCTCGGTACCAGCCACCACAGCGGCCCTGATTGATGCCCAGGGTAAAAAGCCGCGCCTGCCGGTGCATCTGCTGGCCACCGCCAACGCCCCCATGGTGCGCCTGATTGGCCTGCCGGATCCGGCGGCCAACCACCCCTTCCTGCCCAGCTGGATACCCCATTGGCGCCAATGGCTGGCCGAGGGGAAGGATCTTTACCTCTACATCCACACCGCCGACAACGCCCAAGCCCCCGAACTGGCCCGCCAAGTAAGCCGTCTGCTGGGGCAAGAGATGGCCCCCTGGCCGGGGGAAAACGATCGCGCGCGGCAGGGAGTGCTGCCCTTTTAACCAGTGGCACAAGCAACCCTCGCAGAGCCTCGAAAACGCAGTAAAAAAAGGGCGATTTTTGTGGTTTGGCGGGGCCCGGCGTCAAGACAAATGGCCGTCAATCCTCTACACTAGCGCCCCATGCAAGGAGCCCTGTCACCGTTACTGTTAATCAGTGGTAACAAATGACTCGGCTCCGGATAAGGGTCCGGAGATGACCCCTACGAACAGGACCGGTCACCAGGAGCTCATGACCGGCCACCCCGTTCGTAAACAGGTGATGAGCCACCCCCAGACGGGTGCCACCCAACGATTCAATTGAACAAAGCAGTCGGCCGATATGCCGGCTGTCAGGTTGCGCCAGCATGCATACCAAAGATCAAATATTTGCCGCCCCCATCGCCCGTTTGGGTGATTTCTGTTTTGACGAACAGGTCGTCGATGTCTTTCCCGACATGATCCAGCGCTCGGTGCCGGGTTACAGCAACATCATCTCAGCCATCGGCATGATGGCCGCCCGCTACGCCCAACCCGAGAGTCGACTCTATGACCTCGGCTGTTCGCTGGGCGCCGCCACTCAGGCGATGCGCCGCCATATCAGCCAGCCCGGTTGCCGCATCACGGCGGTGGATCTCTCCCACCCCATGATCGAGCGCGCCCGTGCCCACCTCTCCGGTTTCAAATCCGAGGTGCCGGTGGAGCTGGTGGAGGCGGATATCTGCGACATCGAGATTGAGAACGCCTCCGTCGTGGTGCTCAACTTCACCCTGCAGTTTGTCGAGCCCGAGAAACGGGCTGCCCTGATCCAGCGCATTCACGACGGTTTGCGCCCGGGCGGGATCCTGATCCTGAGCGAGAAGTTCCGCTTCGAGGACGAGCCGGTCAACGAGCTGCTCATCGACCTGCACCTCGACTTCAAGCGCGCCAACGGTTATAGCGAGCTGGAGATCAGCCAGAAGCGCACCGCCCTCGAGAACGTGATGCGCACCGACAGCTTGCCGGTGCATCAGGCGCGCCTGCGCGACGCCGGTTTCGTCCATCAGGATCTCTGGTTCCAGTGCTTCAACTTCGGCTCCATGATTGCCATCAAATCCAGCGACGCCCAGCCATGATCGACTTTGCCAACTTCTATCAACTGATCGCCAAGAACCGGCTGAGCCACTGGCTGCATACCCTGCCCGCCCAGCTGCACGCCTGGCAACACGACAACCAGCACGGCGATCTGCCGCGCTGGAACCGCGCCCTCAACAAGCTGCCGGCCGTCGCCCCCGACCACGTCGAGCTGAAAAGCCGGGTCGAAATAGGCTCGGCCGAGAGCCTGGGTGAAGGGGAGCGCAAGAAGGTCGAGAGCCTGCTGCGCCACTTCATGCCCTGGCGCAAGGGGCCGTTCACCGTGCACGGCATCCATATCGACACCGAGTGGCGCTCCGACTGGAAGTGGGATCGGGTATTGCCCCATATCAGCCCGCTCGAAGGCCGCTACGTGCTGGATGTGGGCTGCGGCAGCGGCTATCACCTCTGGCGCATGGTGGGTGAAGGGGCCAAGCTCGCGGTCGGCATCGATCCGAGCCCGCTGTTCCTCTGCCAGTTCGAGGCGATTCGCCACTTCGCCGGCAACGACCAGCGTGCCCACCTGCTGCCGCTCGGGATTCAGGAGCTGCCGGAGCTGCGGGCGTTTGACACCGTCTTCTCCATGGGGGTGCTCTATCACCGCAAATCCCCCATCGAGCACATCGAGCAGCTGCGCAACCAGCTCAAGGATGATGGCGAGCTGGTGCTGGAGACGCTGGTGATTGACGGCGGTGTCAATGATGTGCTGATGCCCACCGACCGCTACGGCAAGATGCGCAACGTCTGGTTTATTCCATCCAGCGCCGCCCTCAAACTGTGGGTCGAGCGTTGCGGCTTCACCGATGTGCGGATTGTCGATGAAAATATGACCAGCACGGACGAACAGCGTCGTACCGACTGGATGATTAATGAATCCCTGAGTGATTATCTGGACCCAGACAATACGGCACTCACTGTAGAAGGACATCCGGCACCGAAACGTGCCGTACTGATTGCCAGAAAGGCCAAAGACTAGCCGATGGCGGCTGTGGAAGTTACACTGACCCAATTCCAGGAAGCACAGTTAAATGAATGACATGAAAAGCAAATTAAAAGGAATGACCCTGCTCTCCCTGCTCAGTCTCGGCGGGTGTGTCAATATGGAAAAAGCGCCCCAGGTTCCTGCACTGACACTGGCCGAGTTGCGTAGCGAGCTGAGCCAGAGCGAGCAGCGCCTGCAAACATCCATGGAGCAGCAACAGAAGCAGTATGTGCAGCAACAGCACCTGCTGGTTCAGCTCAATACAGATGTCACCAATATGAAAGAGTCCGTCAAACAAGTAGATCACAAGATCGCCGCCCTTCCCTCCGAGCCGCCCAAGCCGATGGCGGTACCAGCCGAGAAGTGCCCGGTGCCCAATCAGGGTCACACCATCGATGGCAAGCTGATGGTGGGTGAAGCGGAGTGGATCTGGGTCGATGCCGCCAACGACGCTTTCCAGGCGCGGGTCGACACCGGTGCCACCACCTCCTCCATCAGCGCTCAGGAGATCACCATTTTCGAGCGCAACGGCAAAAACTGGGTTCGCTTCCTGCTGAGCCATCAGGACGCCGACGACAAGATCCAGATCGAAGCCCCGCTGGTACGCCACGTGCGGGTACGTCAGGCCTCTGCCGACGATCTCGACCGCCGTCCCGTGGTCCGTCTGACCGTGCGCATCGGCGACATGACCGAGAAGGCCGAATTTACCCTGAAAGATCGTAGCGACATGGCCTTCCCCGTGCTGCTGGGTCGTGAATTCCTGAAAGATATCGCTGTGGTCGATGTGGCCCGCGAATATATCCAACCAAAACCCAAGCTCAAGGATGTGAAATAATCCATGGTTTCCCGTAAGCCGTTCTATTTGCTGGTAGCCCTGCTGTACATTGTCGGCCTGGGGATGACGATCTATCACCACATCGCGTTGGACGTTCCGCTCACGCCCGGTGAAAAGCGCCAGATCTGGTCTATCGAAGCCAAGCTGGAGTTTGAAGCCACCGGTGAGCCGGTGATCGCCTCCCTGGCCATTCCGGGTACCCAGCCCGGCTTTACCCTGATGAACGAAAACGCCGCCAGCCCCGGCTACGGCCTCTCCTTCGTCGAGAAGGATGGCGATGCACGCGCCGAGTGGTCGATCCGCACCGCCTCCGGCCGTCAGGAGCTCTACTACCGCGTCGACATGATGGCGGATGCGCACGCCAAGCCGGCTGCCAACCCGCAGCCGCCCGCCATCGAAAAGCAGATCGAGAGCGAGCCCTACGCCACCGCCATGAAGCAGATCCTGGAACGCGCTCAGGAGCGCTCTGCCGACGGCTACACCCTGACTCGCGAGATCATCAAGGAGATCGAGAAGCAGGAGCAGAACGCCGAGCTGCTGAAAAAGCACAAGAGCCGCGCCAACCTGATCGCCGAGCTGCTCAACAATGCTGACGTACCGGCCCGCGTCGTCCACGCCCTGAGCCTGGAAGATGGTCGCCGTCGTCAGGAGCTGGTCGATTACCTGCAGGTGTTCAACAGCCCGACCGACTACAAGCTGTTCAACCCCCAGACCGGCGAACAGGGCCGTCCTGGCAACCTGCTGCTGTGGGAATACAACTCCGGCTCACTGCTGGATGTGACTGGCGGCCACAACTCCAAGGTAAGCTTCTCGATGATCGAGCAGGAGCAACCGGTGAGCGTGGCGCTGGCCCAGAAGTTTGAAAAATCGGAGATGATGAACTTCTCCATCCACAGCCTGCCGCTGGAAGAGCAGACCCTGTTCAAGGGCTTGCTGCTGATCCCCATCGGCGTGCTGATGGTGGTATTCCTGCGGGTCATCGTCGGGATCAAGACCTCCGGTACCTTTATGCCGGTGCTGATCGCGGTCGCCTTTATCCAGACCCAGCTGATCACCGGTCTGGTGGGCTTCCTGCTTATCGTCGGCACCGGTCTGGTGATCCGCTCCTACCTGTCGCGGCTCAACTTGCTGCTGGTCGCGCGGATATCGGCCATCATCATCATGGTTATCTCGTTGATCGGGGTCTTCTCGGCGTTCGCCTTCAAGCTGGGGCTGACCGACGGCATGAAGATCACCTTCTTCCCGATGATCATCCTCTCCTGGACCATCGAACGGATGTCCATCCTGTGGGAAGAAGAGGGCCCGAAAGAGGTATTCCGCCAGGGTGGCGGCTCCCTGCTGGTGGCGGTCATCGCCTATCTGGCCATGGATAACGAGCTCATTCGTCACCTCACCTTCAACTTCCTCGGCCTGCAGCTGGTGCTGATGGCGACCGTGCTGTTGATGGGTAACTACACCGGCTACAAGCTGAGCGAACTCAAGCGCTTCAAGCCGCTGGTAGACGAGATGCGTTCCGGTGCCACCCCGGGTAAGGACAAGTAACAGATGTGGTTCTGGGAAAAGTACACCACCCCGTGGAGCCTGTCGCAGGCAGGCATCCTCGGCATGAACAAGCGAAACCACTCCTATATCAGCCGCTACAATCCGCGCAGCCTCTATCCGCTGGTGGATGACAAGCTGCAGACCAAGCGTATTGCGCTCGATGCGGGCGTGACGGTGCCGGAATTGATCGGCACCATCCGCGCCCAGCACGACGTGGGTCGCATTACCGAGCTGGTCAAGGAGTGGCCGGGCTTCTGCATCAAGCCTGCGCGCGGCTCCGGCGGCAAGGGGATCCTGGTGATCCTCCGTCAGGAAGATGGCCTCTTCTACAAACCCAACGGCAGTGCCAGCAACGGTCAGGATCTGGAGCGCCATGTCTCCAACATTCTGGCGGGGCTCTATTCGCTGGGAGGCAAGCCAGACGTGGCGCTGGTCGAAGGCCTCATCAACTTCGATGACGTGTTCGACGGCTACTCGTTTGAAGGGGTACCCGATGCACGGGTGATCATCTTCAAGGGCTTCCCGGTGATGGCGATGATGCGCCTCTCCACCTCAGCCTCCGATGGCAAGGCCAACCTGCACCAGGGTGCAGTAGGTGTCGGGCTCTGCCTGCGTACCGGTCGTGCCCTGCGGGCGGTGCAGTTTGGCAATCCGCTGCGCCACCATCCGGATACCGGCCTCGATCTTTATGAGCTCAAGGTGCCCCACTGGGATACCCTGCTGACGCTGGCCGCCTCCTGCTACGAGATGTCGGGTCTGGGCTATATCGGTACCGACATGGTGCTCGACAAGTTCCGCGGCCCCATGCTGCTGGAACTCAACGCCCGCCCGGGTCTGGCCATTCAAATCGCCAACGGCCGTGGTCTGGTGCCCAACCTCAAGACCATCGAGAAGCTGGGTCAGGTGAAGATGAACGTGGAGCAGCGGGTCAACTTCGCCAAGGAGCACTTCGGGGTCTTTGACGAATAGCCGCTAATGCCCGCAAACAAGCGCGCCCATGGCGCGCTTTTTTTATCCTTCGCATTTCTCTGCGGGCAAACCCACTGCGCACCGCTCAACTCTCGCAGCCATGCCACTTGCCCAGAGCCTGTCAGCCATCCTTTTGCTGATAAGGGCCAACACGGCGCTTCACTAGCGCCTATCCCGGCGACTCTGCTGCCCCCTCCCGGACTCATATTGTTGCAAATTAAGATGGGAAATCTTGAGATCCGTTGCGTAGGTGAAACAATTTCAGTGCCAGATAGCGGCCCGACGCGCCATGACCTGCTGGCAAACTGCGTCCGATCGCTTGCCCGACCCAATCATCCCGGGCCCCTGCCATGGCAATGAGCAAGACCTGCATGACCTTGCGCTATGAACATCGGAGCAATGAATTGCTGATATAAAAAAACCGGTGCCTTGGCACCGGTTTTTCAAGCAGAGAGCTAACTCTATTACAGGGAGTCAGCGTTCTCGGACAGGTACTTGGCAACGCCGTCCGGAGAGGCTTGCATACCTTTTTTGCCTTTTTCCCACTGAGCCGGGCACACTTCGCCGTGCTCTTCGTGGAACTGCAGGGCGTCGACCATGCGCAGCATTTCGTCGATGTTGCGGCCCAGCGGCAGATCGTTGACAACCTGGTGACGAACAACACCGTTCTTGTCGATCAGGAAGGAGCCACGGAAAGCAACACCGGCTTCCGGATGCTCAACGTCGTAGGCTTTGCAGATTTCGTGCTTGACGTCGGCGATCAGCGGGTACTTGACCTGACCGATACCACCATCTTCCACTTTGGTGTTGCGCCATGCGTTGTGGGAGAACTGGGAATCGATGGAAACACCGATCACTTCCACGCCACGCTTCTGGAACTCTTCATAACGGTGGTCGAAGGCAATCAGCTCGGACGGGCAAACGAAGGTGAAATCGAGCGGATAGAAGAAGACAACGGCAGCTTTGCCTTTGATGTGGGATGACAGGGTGAAAGTGTCAACAATCTCACCATTACCCAGAACAGCTGCAGCGGTAAAATCGGGTGCGGGACGGCCTACCAATACCATATTCAATTCCTCTTTATGTGAAGTGAACAATCCAGTCAGGATTGGGCTACCTAGAGCCAAGTCCGTCTAATTCAAGCGACAAACTATATACCCGGTGGTAGATTAGTAAATCAAATTAAATAGATAGCATTAATCGGGTTTTTCTATGCAACGTTGGCCCAGCCTCAAACAGCTGCAATATCTGGTTGCTCTCGACGAGCACAAAAACTTCAATCGCGCCGCCAAGGCCTGTCATGTCAGTCAATCGACCCTGAGTACCGGGATCCAGACGCTGGAGGACATGATGAACCTGCAACTGGTGGAGCGTGACCACAAGAGCTTCATTATGACCCCGGTCGGCATGGAAATCGTCGAGCGAGCTCGCAATTTGCTCTCCGATGCGCGGGATCTGATGGAACTTGGCCTCAATCAGGGTGGGGTGATGCAGGGCACAGTGCGCCTCGGCTGCATCCCCACCATTGCCCCCTTCCTCCTGAGCAAGCTGCTCAAAGAGTGCAGCAAGGCCTATCCTGACCTCGAATTGTTGCTGCGGGAAGACACCACCAGCAATCTGCTCAAACAACTTGAGCAGGGGCAGCTCGATCTGCTGATCCTTGCCCTGCCCATCGAGATTGGCGGCTTTCACTGCAAGACGGTCGGTCAGGACCCCTTCCACATGGTGATGCCCGCCAGCATGGCGGCCGGTCTGCACACCCCGTTCGACTACAAGGAGCTGCCCAACCAGAGCATCTTCCTGCTGGAGCGGGAGCACTGCCTGACCGAGCATGCGGTGAGCGCCTGCCGACTGCGGGACAAGAGCAAGATCAACCCGTTCGCCGCCACCAGCCTGCACACCCTGGTGCAGATGGTGGAGGCGGGTCTTGGCACCACCTTCCTGCCCCAGATGGCCATCGATGCCGGTATTCTCGACAACTCCGATCTGGTGGCCATCCCGCTGCCCGGCGAACACCCCTATCGCGAGATCGGGCTGGTGTGGCGCCCCAGCACTACCCGGGTGCAGACCTTCTACAAGCTGGCCGAGCTGCTCAAACCGCTGATCAGCCCAGCCTCCTGATCTGTGACGCCAGACCCCAAGCGCCAGCCACCGTGCTGGCGTTTTTTTGCAACAAAACGACCATTTTTGTCACATGTAGCTAGGTATCTGACCAATACCTTGTTTATGATGGAAAAGTTGTCGTGCCGAACGTGTCCTGTCGCACCTGTTTTGCCACGTTTGTTCTGGAGAATGTGCCCCGATGTACCGTCCGTTGCTGCTCATCCTGCTGACCCTGCTGCTGGCCGCCTGTTCCAGTACGCCTGAGCCACCGCCGGCCCCGCGCCAGAGCAGCGCCTTCGACGGCTTCTATCAGCAGTGGCGAGGGGTGCCCTACCGGATGGGCGGCACCAGCCGCGCCGGGCTCGACTGCTCTGCCTTCACCCAGCTCGCCTACAACCAGGTGCTGGGGGTCAACCTGCCAAGAACCACCGAATCCCAGGCCAATATCGGCCAACCCGTCGATCGCTACCGGCTGCAGCACGGCGATCTGGTCTTCTTCAAGACCGGCTGGCAGCAGTATCACGTGGGTGTCTACACCGGTGCCGGGGAGTTTATCCACGCCTCCACCAGCAAGGGGGTGATCCGCTCGCGGCTCGACAATGTCTACTGGAACAGCCGCTACTGGCAGGCACGCCGCCTCACTCAATAATTTTCCAGCCATACAGCCCGTAACAGACCAGAGAGGGGCGCAAGCTTTCTGGCCCCTTTTGTCGCTATCAGGCCCAATTTTCGCCCGATTTATAACCCAATTGACCCCAAAACCTGATCTTCACATCTTTTTGTGATAAGGTGGTGGCCAATTTTTGACACCTTCGCTCTTTTCTCGACCGCTATCTGTCTGAATTGACACTTATAACGGCGAAAAACAGGAAGATCCGCAGACAAGGCGCAAGGTGCCTGCGACCGGGCCCGTTCAGGGTGTGGAGCCGTCGCTGCCGCAGTATCAATCGTCAAATTGATAAGGAGATCGTGCAATGAAACAGTACCAAAGCTGGCTTGGACAATATCTGATGAGCCGCCGCGATGGCGACCACGCCATGGCATCCGAGCTTGCCAGCTCCATCTGCGAGTTCTGGCAGCAGCAAGGGGATGAGACCGAGCTGGACAAGTGGCAGCAGATTTACCAGCACCATCTGGAAAGAACTACCTGATCCTTCGACTATTCGCCTTGCAGCACCAAGCTGCAAGGCGCTTGTTTATCTCCTCCCCCAATAACCTCTATTTTGTTTTTCCAGCTGCGGGCCCCATCAGGCCGATGCAGTCTCTTGCGCCGTTTGCTGCGCCCACTCGATAAACGCCTGGATCTTGGGACACTGGCGATTGGGCAGGGTCGCAATGTAGTAACGCTGCTCGCACTTCACCTCACGGCCCGAAAACGGGGTAACCAGTTCATTGCGCGCCAACCGCTTGCTCACCAGATTCTTGCGTCCCATGGCGATGCCCCCGTGATTCATGGCGGCGATGATGGCGAGATCGGAGCGATCAAAGCCCATATTGAGCCGACATTCAGCGAGGCTCACTCCGTGGTGGCGTGCCCAACTCTCCCACTCATCGCCATCGGAGTCATACCCCCAGGCCTGCCGATCGTGCAGCAGCCGACAGTGCTTCAAGTTGCCGGGATTCTCCAACAGGTTGTGTTGCATGGCATATTCGGGGCTGCAAACCGGCACTATGAACTCATCCATCAGATGGTGGATGGCGAGCCGCTCCGGTACCTTCTCGTCGAAGTAGAGGGTCAGATCGATGCCATAACCGTGCAGATTGATGTTCTCGTTGCCAGTCACAATGTTCAGCTCGATCTGGGGATGCAGTCTTGAGAAGTCGGCCAGCCTTGGCACCAGCCAGCACTGGGCGATGGAGGGCCGCGAGTAGATGGTCAGAGTGCCCGAGAGCTCCTGATTTCTGATCTCCAGGATCTCCTGATTGATGAACTCCAGCGATGACTTGAGCGCCCAGAACACCCGCTGCCCTTCCGCCGTCAACACCACCTTGCGATGGAAACGCTCAAAGAGCTGAAAGCCCAGCTCCTCCTCCAGCGCGCTTATCCGGTGGCTGACGGCACTCGGGCTCAGCGACAGTTCATCGGCTGCCATGGCAAAAGATCCGTGGCGCGCTGCCGCCTCGAAGGTGTGCAGCTTGGCCAGCTGGTAGCCATTCAGCAGCTTGTTGCGCGATATGTAGTGATCCGCGATATACATTCAAACTCCTCTCACCGGTTCACGTACATCATACCGCGCAGCCCCCCCTTTCCAGATGCAATGAAAAGACCCAATAAACACCATTTACAGAAAATGTGACCAATAAGGCTATTTTGCATCACTTCAGCTCACCCAAGTGGTCGATTTCATCATTTGTCAGCCCCGCCTCATTTTCATTCAATAGCGCATAAACAATCACATACAACAGATGTCGAGGCGCAGTATGAGTTCAGAGGTATGGGTCATCGCTACCTTGCTAAGTAGCATCGTTCTTATCGTGGTCACCATAGTAAAGGGCAAGATCCACCCCTTTCTTGCCCTGCTGTTGGCCAGCTTCTATGTGGGCACCCTGATGGGGATGGAGCCCCTCAAGATGGTCAGCGCCATGGAAGAGGGAATTGGCGGCACGCTCGGCTTTCTCGCCGCCGTCATCGGCCTTGGCACCATACTCGGCAAGATGATGGAGGTGTCGGGCGCGGCGGAGCGTATCGGCCTCGCCCTGCAGAGATGCCACTGGCTCTCGCCGGATGTCATCATGGTGCTGGTTGGTCTGGTATGTGGCATCACCCTGTTCGTCGAAGTTGGCGTGGTACTGCTGATCCCACTGGCCTTCTCCATCGCCCGCAAGACCAACACCTCGCTGCTCAAGCTGGCCATTCCGCTCTGCACCGCCCTGATGGCCGTGCACTGCATCGTACCGCCGCACCCTGCTGCCCTCTATGTCACCAATCAGCTGGGCGCCGATGTGGGTTCCGTCATCGTCTATGGTCTGGCGGTCGGCCTCTTCGCCTCTCTTATCGGCGGCCCTCTGTTCCTTAAACTGCTGGGTAACCGGCTCCCGTTCAAGGGGGTACCCGATGCCTTTGCCGACATCAAGGCGCGCGATGAGGCCACTCTCCCGACCTTGAGCGCCTCGCTCTTTACCGTGCTGCTGCCCATCCTGCTGATGCTGGCCAAGACGGTCGCCGAGCTCAACATGGATCACGCCAGCCACCTCTACACCGTGCTGGAATTTATCGGCAACCCCATCACCGCCATGTTTATCGCAGCCTTCACCGCCTACTACGTGCTGGGGATCCGCCAGCAGATGAAGATGGAGGGACTGCTTAACAAGACCGAGGAGTGCTTCTCCTCCATCGCCAACATTCTGCTCATCATCGGTGCGGGTGGCGCTTTCAACGGGGTGCTCAAGGCAAGCGGCCTGGGCGATAGCCTGGCCACCATCCTCTCCCAGCTGGATATGCACCCCATTCTTCTGGCCTGGCTGGTTGCCATCGTGCTGCACGCCGCCGTGGGCTCCGCCACCGTCGCCATGATGGGCGCCACCGCCATCGTCTCCCCCATCATGGTGCACTACCCGAACATCAGCCCGGAGATCATGACCCTGGCCATCGGCTCAGGCGCCATTGGCTGCACCATGGTGACCGACTCTCTGTTCTGGCTGGTCAAACAGTATTGCGGTGCCACCCTGAACGAAACACTCAAGTACTACACCACCGCCACCTTTGTTGCCTCCCTGATGGCGCTGGCCGGTACTTTCCTGCTCTCCTTTATCGTGTAACAAGACCGAGAACACTATGAAAAACATCGACGTACAACAGCTCACAGCGCAATTTCCACTGGTGCAATCCCTGATCGCGCTAGAGCCAGTCACCTGGTTCAACCCCAACACCACCACTCTGGCTGCCGGTCTGCCCTATGTGGGGCTCGATAATAACAATGTGGCGGACGCTTCCGCTCGGCTGGCCCGCTTCGCCCCCTACATGTGCGAAGCCTTCCCCGAGACCCGCGCCAGCAACGGTATTCTGGAGTCCGACATCGCCGCCATTCCGGCGATGCAGGCCACGCTCAACCAGCGTTACGGCGTTGAAGTCACCGGTAGACTGCTGCTGAAAAAAGATAGCCACCTGCCCATCTCCGGCTCCATCAAGGCGCGCGGCGGCATCTACGAGGTGCTGGCCCATGCCGAGCAGCTGGCCATCAAAGCCGGTCTGCTGCGAGAAGAGGATGACTACCGCAAGCTCTTTAGCGACGAGTTCCGCCAGTTCTTCAGCCAGTACAGCATCGCAGTGGGCTCCACCGGCAACCTTGGCATGTCCATCGGCATCATGAGCGCCAAGCTGGGCTTTACCGTTACCGTCCACATGTCGGCCGATGCGCGGGAGTGGAAGAAGCGAAAATTGCGCGAACATGGCGCCATCGTGGTCGAATATGCCGAAGATTACGGGGTTGCGGTGGAACAGGGGCGCAAAGAGGCCGAGCGGGATCCCAACTGCTTCTTTATCGATGACGAGAACTCCCGCACCCTGTTCCTCGGCTACTCGGTGGCGGGCGAGCGGGTGAAAACGCAGTTCGACCAGATGGGCATCAAGGTGGATGCCGACCACCCGCTGTTTGTCTATTTGCCCTGTGGCGTAGGCGGCGGCCCGGGCGGGGTGGCCTTTGGTCTCAAGCTCGCGTTCGGTGATCATGTCCACTGTCTGTTTGCCGAGCCGACCCACTCCCCCTGCATGCTGCTGGGGGTTCACACCGGACTACACGATGCCATTGCGGTGCAGGATTTGGGTATCGACAACCTCACCGCGGCCGACGGCCTTGCTGTGGGGCGCGCCTCCGGCTTCGTCGGTCGCGCCATGGAGCGGCTGCTCGATGGCTTCTACACCCTGAGCGATCAGGAGATGTATGACCTGCTGGGACTGCTGGCGCGCGATGAGCAGATCAAGCTGGAACCCTCGGCGCTGGCCGGCATGGCTGGCCCGTGGCGCGTAGCCGCCGATCCGGCATGGCAAACCGCGCAGGGACTGGACGCGGCAACCATGGCCCGCGCCACCCATCTGGTGTGGGCCACCGGCGGCGGCATGGTCCCGGCCGAGGAGATGACCAAGTATCTGGCTGCGGCCAACATCTGATCCTCTTCACTCACGCGAGATAAAAAAAACCGGCGCTCATGGCGCCGGTTTTGTCTTTTCTGGCAAGCAGAAGACATTACATCTGGTCGATCATGTCCTGAGCAAACTGGGAGCAGGAGCGCAGGGTGGCCCCTTCCATCAGACGCTCGAAGTCATAGGTGACGGTCTTGTTGCGGATCGCCGCTTCCATCCCCTTGATGATGAGATCGGCCGCTTCGACCCAGCCCATGTGGCGCAGCATCATCTCGGCGGAGAGGATCAGCGAGCCCGGGTTAACCTTGTCCTGACCGGCATATTTCGGCGCAGTACCGTGAGTTGCCTCGAACAGGGCCACGCCGTCACCGATGTTGGCACCCGGTGCGATACCGATACCGCCCACCTGAGCAGCCAGCGCATCGGAGATATAGTCGCCGTTGAGGTTCATACAGGCGATGACGTCATACTCGGCCGGACGCAGCAGGATCTGCTGCAGGAAGGCGTCGGCGATGACATCCTTGATGACGATGGTCTTGCCGGTTTTCGGGTTCTTGAAGGAGCACCAGGGGCCGCCGTCAATCAGCTGGGCACCGTACTCGTTCTGGGCCAGAGCATAGCCCCAATCCTTGAAGGCACCTTCGGTGAACTTCATGATGTTGCCCTTGTGCACCAGAGTCACGGAGTCGCGATCGTTGTCGATGGCATACTCGATGGCGGCACGCACCAGACGCTCGGTACCGGCCTTGGACATCGGCTTGATGCCGATCCCGCAGGACTCGGGGAAGCGAATTTTCTTCACACCCATCTCGTTTTGCAGGAAGGCGATCACCTTGTTCGCTTCGGCGCTGTCGGCCTTCCACTCGATACCGGCATAGATGTCTTCGGCGTTTTCGCGGAAGATCACCATGTCTGTCAGATCAGGACGCTTCACCGGGCTCGGGGTGCCGTCGTAGTAACGCACCGGGCGCAGGCAGATGTAGAGATCCAGCTCCTGACGCAGAGCCACGTTGAGAGAGCGGATACCGCCACCGACCGGCGTGGTCAGCGGGCCCTTGATGGCCACGCAGTATTCGCGAATGAAATCGAGGGTTTCGGCCGGCAGCCAGGCACCTTCACCATAGACATGAGTCGACTTCTCGCCGGTGTAGATCTCCATCCAGGCGATCTTGCGCTCGCCCTTGTAGGCTTTCTCGACCGCAGCATTCACCACATTCAACATGGCCGGGGTTACGTCAACACCGATGCCATCCCCTTCGATAAACGGAATGATCGGATGGTTGGGAACCTGCAGCTTGCCGCTGGCGTCGACTGTGATTTTCTGGCCCTGGGTCGGGATAACTACTTTGCTTTCCATCGGCATCTCCTAACTTCCGTTTGTTATCAACTTGTTTGTTGCGCGCGGCCATCTTAGCCCATTCATTTTCATAATAAAATGGCGAGCTCGCATGTCAGACCAAAGAGGTAGAGCCTCTTTGACAGTGGCGATTGCATCCCGGCCGAGCTCCTGTTTCGCCCCCGTTTTTATCACGCCCGCTCATGACTCTGGTTCTGGGGCTGGCTCAGGGAGCGATACTGGGTCGGGGTCAATCCCGTCTTCTGCTTGAACACCCGGCAGAAATAGTTCACGTCGCTGTAACCGCAGCGGCTTGCTACCTCTTCAAGGCGGAAGCGGTACTTTTTCAGCATGAATTTGGCCCGATCGATCCGTACCCAGCTGATGTAATCGGCAAGGCGCATATGGCCCTGCTCGCGAAACAGGTGGGAGAGATGGCTGGCAGAAACGTTGAAGCGGTGGGCGATGGAATCCCGGGTGATGGGGCGGTGAAAGTTCTCCTGGATATAGATGCAGATCCCGTGAAAGAGATCTGCCCCCCGCGGCCGATCTGTGGCAGAGGCGATCAGCAGTTGCCGGGCGCTCGACAACAACGCCTGCAGCAGGTGGTCATCGGTAGGAGAGCGACCGGGATCCTCGGCCAACACGTTGAGCGCCGCCAGTATGTGTTCGATGACGTGACCCGCTCGCGCCATGATGCTGTGCTTTTGCACATCGAAGAAATCGGGGTCTTCCCGTCGCTTGCTCACCAGACTGAAGCCCAGCTGGCGCTTGCCAAAGAGCAGGCTCAGCACCGAGCAGTCGGTGGTCCAGAGCGGCTTGTTCCAGCCGTTGGGGGGGATGTAGAGCGCCTGTCCCGGCAATACGCAGATCTCCCTGACTCCCTCCTCCCTGTCCCAGATCTGGTTGAGATACTCGCCGCTGAACACCAGTTCGAGACGGGGAAAGTTGACCTGATAGCTGAAACCTGGGGGTACCCCCTGTTCACTGGCAAACCAGATTTGGTCAAATGGAACCTGTTCGCTCAGGGCTCCGTCGAGCAGTTGGTTGAAGATGAGAGACATGGTGATCCTGATCAAGAGAGAGGCAAGCGGTTGCGGCGCGCGCGACCGCCCATGTTATAGTCTGGTCCACAGCAGCAATGCCACCCTTTTCTGCACCCGATTTTCTTCAAACTAGACGAGGCGTCCCTTATGAGCAGTAGCGATCTGCCCTCCTTTCTGTTGATGCAAAACCCGATTCAAGGCTATGACTGGGGCAGTCATGACTCCCTCACCACCCTGTTTGGCATTGCCAATCCCCAGGGCAAACCCCAGGCCGAGCTCTGGATGGGCGCCCACCCCAACGGCTGTTCCGACGTAGTAGTGGCGGGCCAGACCCAGAAGCTCTCGACCCTGATCGAACGCACCCCCGCCGCCGTGCTGGGTGAGGCCACCCTCGCCCGTTTTGGCAGCCTGCCATTCCTGTTCAAGGTGCTGTGCGCCGAGAAAGCCCTCTCCATTCAGGTGCACCCGAGCAAGGCTCAGGCCGAAGCGGGCTTTGCCAAGGAAGAGGCTGCCGGCATCGATGCCAAGGCAGCCAATCGCAACTACAAGGACCCGAACCACAAGCCGGAGCTGGTGTTTGCCCTCACCCCCTATCAGGCGATGAACGGCTTTCGGGCCATCCCCGCCATTCTGGCACTGTTCGAGCGGGTCAATCTGCCGGCCATCGCCGATCTGACCGCAGCCCTTGCCGCCAACCAGAATGAAGCGGGGCTGCAGCACTTCTTCCACCAGCTGCTGGTACTGGAAGGGGCGCGCAAGGAGGAGGCGCTTGCAGGTCTGCTGACCTATGCCGCCGCCCATCAGGATGAGGAGACCTTTGCCCTTATCACCAGTCTGGCGGCCCAGTATCCGGGCGACGTCGGACTCTTCTCGCCGCTGCTGCTGAACGTGGTGACCCTCAAGCCCGGGCAGGCGATGTTCCTCGATGCCTGCACCCCGCACGCCTATGTACGCGGCACCGGCCTCGAGATCATGGCCAACTCGGACAACGTGCTGCGCGCCGGCCTCACCCCCAAATACATCGATGTGGCAGAACTGCTGGACTGTACCCGCTGCCAGGCCAAACCGGACGACCAGATCCTGCTTGCTCCCCATGTTGAAGGATCGGTGCAGCACTTCGAGGTACCGGTACCTGACTTCACCTTCAGCGTCTATCCGGCGGGCGAGCACCAGCTCACCACCGCCAGCGCCGAGATCCTGTTTGCCATCGATGCAACCGTGATCCTCAAGTGCGGCGATGAGACGCTGCGTCTCGAGAAGGGCCAGTCTGCCTTTATCCCGGCCGCCACCGGCAGCTACCAGCTGCTGGCCGAAGGGCGAGTCGCTCGCGCCGGCAACCGCAGCTAAGGCGCAAACGCCATTACCGAATAAACGAAGGGGCCATCATCGATGGCCCTTTTTCTTGCGAATCAGTTCATTGCGCAGTTTTCAGCCGAAGAATAGACTCCATTCGGATACGACTTTACTGCCAAAATTCTTGATGTGCGGCATAAATTCACCACATTCCTCTTTCGCTGCGCCTAGCGTTGACTATGATGCCCGTTTAACCACCCCCTTTTTCCGGAGACCGCCATGACCCTTCCTCGTCAACCGGTACAGGTCAGGAACCACACAATGAAAGCCGGCACTGCACTCCCGCTGTTGCTGCTGGCACTGCTGGGCAACCCGGTTTATGCCGCTTGCGATGACGGCGTTGCCATCAAGCATGCCAAGGCGTTCTGGGAGCATCACCGGAACTTCTATTACACCGATCCGGCCAGGATCAAAGAGTTGCTGACCCCGGACTTTTTCAGTGTGCTGAGCCGCGAGGCCGAGTGCAATGCCGACGGGGAGGTGTGCGCCATTGATGCCGATCCCTGGACCAACGCGCAGGATGGCGATGTGGTCGAGCCTATCACCTTCAGTGCAACCAGCAGCAGCGACAGCGCGGTGGCCGTAACCATGCGCTACCGTCTGGCGATGACAGATACCCGGCAGGAGCCGCAGGAGGTCACCCTCCAGCTGCAAAAATCGGGCGATCAACGCTGCTTTTTACTCGACGACTTTATCCCCCCGGGCGAAGGCTCCCTGAAAAAGCAGCTGCAGCAGTGGCAACTGCAAAATGATGGCGGGCAACAATAAACGACCTTGGAAGGGCTGCGGGGTAAGGCCAGCACTCCCGGCGCTCAATGAAAAGGGGCTGATATTCCCTATCCCTCACACAACATATATGAACTATTTGGCAAGCCGCTCAGTTTTTCGGAATGCCTCTCCTCTGCTTACTCTCTTTTGGCGGCTCAGCTTGGCTCTGCCATCGCACCTTGAACCTCACACTAAACTCAACCCTGCTGCGCTTCCCACTGGCCGTCAGTGCTTGATTAACTCCTGATTCAGAGAGCTCACTCTGCTGGAGGAAAATATTGGGCGTCCGCTCAAACAGGAATGATATCCGGATCATCTGGATAATATGAGGAGAGAAAAATAATAGTGCACTCCTTATCTCTTTTATTTATCGGTTCCAATAAGAACCAAAATCACCATGGAGATAGCTCGCCGATGCATTTTTTCATGCCATTTCCTAGATGTCGTCATATGTCATTCTGGTACAACCACAAAGCAAGCCTCAGTGAAATGAAAGAGTTCTCTTTTGATTTACCAAAACCTGCTCGCCGTCATTTCACTTAGCAGACAAATAGTGTCAAACGGACATAGCCAGCCAACGATCATCAGCATCATAAAAAAAGCTATTGAATTAAAAGGAAAAACATCAAAAAACCTTGATAACCATGACCACGCTGGATTTAAAAATAAAAAGTGATTCGACAAAAATAACTAGATGGTTCTATCAATAATAAAAATGACTAGTGATGGATCTGATATTTATTTTTGGCATGTCAGCCAAACACGGTTGATGTCAGAAAATGAACATTTCATTTCCCTTGTGATTAAACTCGCTTTTATTTGATTTATTTTTAAGGTATCACATCCCGTGGTCGATATAAAAATTTCACATATCGATTTCCTTGGAAAATAATAGATACAAGAGGCCATATGCTGACAAAAATGACAATAGGGCAAAAGCTGATAATGGCGTTTACCACTCTCGCATTGTTGATGCTGGGGTTTGCCTGGTTCGCCACTGCGCAACTATCCAATATTTACCGTGATGCCAGCGAGGTCACTGACAATATTGTCCCCTCCATCCGTGCATCCAGCCAGATGCACGTGGCCTTGCTGGATGCTCGCCGTGCCGAGCTGAACATGGTGATCGATGCTCTGGGTAAGGATTCCGCCTCCCTCAGCAACAGCACACAGAATTTCGAGGCGGCAAAAAACCAGTTCACTGCCGCCGAACAACGGTATGGATCTATGCCTTTTGTCTCGGAACAAGATCGCAATATCTTCGCCGACCTGCAGGCTGCTGCAGCCAAATACTTCTCCGTCCATGACAACCTGCAAACGGCCATCGTACAGGGCGACATGGTTCGGGTGCAGTCGTTGATCAAAAATGAGTCTCGCACAGCACTTGAACAGGCCGGACAGGATGGTCTGGAACTACGCAAGGAGAACGATCGGGTCGCCAATCAACTGACCAAACAGAGTGAGGCTTCCTATGAGCGAGCCAAACTGCTGAGCACTACGATCGGTGCGCTAACCCTGCTGTTCGTGATTATTGTGGCCTGGCTGCTGATCCGGCAGATCCGCAATCCGGTGATGACCCTGCTGGAGCAGACCCGCCAGGTGGCGGCAGGCAACCTCACCAGCCAGCTCGATATGCAATGCTTCTCCCATGACGAGCTGGGCAAACTGGCCCAGGGATTCAACGAGATGCAATCCAATCTTCGCATGCTGGTCAACGAGGTCTCTGGCTCGGTGGTGCAGCTGGGAGCGGCCGCCGAAGAGATCAGCGCGGTGGCACTGCAATCGGCCAATAACATGGGGGCTCAGCAGCATGAGCTCAACCAGCTGGCCACTGCCATGAACGAGATGCAGGCCACGGTACTCGAGGTTGCCCGCAACACCAACGACGCCGCCAGCGCAGCAACCTCCGCCAGCGATACTGCTGCACAGGGCAGCGAGACCGTCAATGACTCCATCGGCAGGATCGAGAAAGTGGCTACCGCCATCGAAGAGACGGCTCTGGTAATCCGCCAGCTGGGTGATGACAGCAGAAATATCGGCATGGTGCTTGAGGTGATCCAGGGGATTGCCGAGCAGACCAACCTGCTGGCACTGAATGCAGCAATCGAGGCCGCACGGGCAGGTGAACAGGGTCGTGGTTTCGCCGTGGTCGCCGATGAAGTACGCACTCTGGCCAAACGCACTCAGGACTCCACCTCCCAGATCAATCGCATCATCTCCGAACTGCAGCTGCGCGCCAACGAAGCGGGCGTCACCATGCAGCAGAGTCAGGATATGATGACGGAGACGGTTCATACAGCCCGCGAGGCGGGTGCCGCCATTGGCGAGATCAGCAGCTCGGTCAATAGCATTTCCCATATGAATATCCAGATCGCTACCGCAACCGAAGAGCAGGGAGCTGTCAGCGAGGAGCTCAACCGCAACGTGGTCAATATCAGCAACGCCTCGGAAGAGGTCGCCACCGGCGCCAAGCAAATGGCTCAGGCTTGCAACGACCTCAACCTGCTGGCAAGCCAGCTGCAGGATGTGGTGCGCAAGTTCCGGATCTGACGACCACTCCCCGAGGGCAAGTCAATCTGACGCGTTCCCCAAATAAACAACCCCGCAGCGTACAAGCGCTGCGGGGTTGCGTTATTACGCAGAGTTGCCGATAGCAAAACCGGACTGTGGCTCTTATCGGCTCACACGATAAATTGAGCGGTTACCCTACCTCTTCTTCCTGATAATCACCGGAGCGCTCCTGCTGCAGTGCATCGACTCTCGCCTGCCACTTGTTGTGGGCTTGCTGCTGTAGCTGACGCTCCAGCTCCTGGCGCATGGTGTCGACCTCTTGGTCTAGTTTTTCCATCAGAATATCTCCTTGTTTTAGCGAGTCACACATGTTGAACGCGACTCAGGGCTGACGGCACTTGGCCAATGTATCACCTGTTTCGACAACCGGATCCCGCCAACTGCCCAATCAAATAAACGATTGCTTTTAGCTGAACCAATCGAATATTTGGGCTGGTCATCACTCTCTCCTCCTCCCTTTGCTCCTCACTCTCGTCACGACATTGCTCAGCGGGTCCCTCACCCAAATCCTGTTTTTTGCTGCCCTCTTCACACTTTTTATGGCGGATCCACTCACACAAATCTCCATCTGCAGGATTGCCAGAATGGCGTCACTCAAACAGAGATTAATAATGAGCAGCAATTTAACCATATGTTTATAAAGGATTTTATTTATTCATCATGGTTAAACCCAAGGCTGTGTAAATTGCGAGCAGGGTCACAGGGCAGAGGATGTCACACAAAAATCCAGTAAACGGCACATTTGTCCGATTTCGACGAGGGGGCAACGGGAGAACAATATTCCAGTCAACCCAATCCCCACCCAGCGAGCTCAGGAACGGAGCCAGGAGAGTGCAATGTTACCCACCATAACCAACGGCAGACTTATCTGTCTGGAGCTGAAGGCCACCAGCAAGGAGGCCCTGTTTGACGAGATGGCGCAGATGCTGGCGCGCGATGGCGCCGTGTCCGATAAAGAGCAATTTGTGAAAGATGTCTGGGCCCGCGAGCAACTCGACTGCACCGGGTTCGAGCAGGGTGTGGCCCTGCCCCACGCCAAGAGCGCGGCAGTGAGCCGTCCCGCCATCGCAATCGGGATCAGCAAGCAAGGGATCGAGTACGGTGCCGAAGATGGCAAACCGACCCAGTTGATATTCATGATCGCCTCCCCGGATGGCGGCGCCAACCACCACATCGAGGTGCTGGCCGAGCTCTCGACCCGTCTGCTGGAGCCGGGCTTTATCGAGCAGATGAAGGCCGCCACTACCACAGAACAGGCGCTGGATCTGCTCAAGCAAGGCCCGAGCGTTGCAAAACCGGCCCCGACCGCCAAACCGGCGGCCACTGCCCCGGTTGAACCCACCGAGCGCTCCTTCAAGGATCGCCTCAACACCATGAAGCAGCACCTGCTGTTTGGTACCTCCCACATGATCCCCTTTATCGTGGCGGGCGGGGTATTGCTGTCGCTGTCGGTGATGATGAGTGGTAAAGGCGCGGTGCCGGAAACGGGCTTCCTCAAAGACATGGCCACCATGGGTATCGCCGGCCTGACCCTGTTTACCGCCGTGCTGGGCGGCTATATCGCCTACTCGCTGGCTGACAAACCGGGTCTGGCGCCTGGCATGATCGGCTCCTGGATTGCCGTGCAGCACTATCAGACCGGTTTTCTCGGCGCGATTCTGGTGGGCTTTATCGCCGGCTTCGTGGTCAATCAACTCAAACGGATCAAGTTGCCGGACTCCATGAGTTCCCTTGGCTCCATCTTCATCTACCCGCTGATCGGTACCTTCCTGGTGTGCGGCATCGTGATGTGGGGGATCGGCGCCCCGATCGCCGCCATGATGGAAGGGATGAACAACTGGCTCTCCAGCATGGCGGGCTCAGGTAAAGTGATGCTGGGTGCCATTCTGGGTGGTATGACCGCCTTCGATATGGGCGGCCCGGTCAACAAGGTTGCCACCCTGTTTGCCCAGACTCAGGTCAACACCCAGCCCTGGCTGATGGGCGGCGTCGGTATCGCCATCTGTGTGCCGCCGCTCGGCATGGCGCTGGCCACCTTCATGTCTCCGAAGCGCTACAAGAAAGAGGAGCGTGAATCCGGCAAAGCGGCCGCCATCATGGGGATGATCGGTATTAGTGAAGGTGCCATCCCGTTCGCTGCCGCTGACCCCGTCCGCGTTATCCCGGCCATCGTGGCAGGCGGCATCGTCGGCAACATCACCGGCTTCATGATGCACAGCATCAACCACGCCCCCTGGGGTGGCTGGATTGTGCTGCCGGTGGTGGAAGGCAAGATGGGCTATATCCTCGGCACCATCCTCGGCGCCCTGACCACAGCCGTCATCGTCAACATTCTGAAAAAACCGGTGAGTGAAGAGGAAGAAGTCACCACCACAGATAGCGACTATCAGGTGATTGAAGCGGAAGGGGAAGCGGACGTACTGGCCATCACCGCCTGCCCGTCCGGTGTGGCCCACACCTTCCTCGCCGCCAAGAGCCTGCAGAAGGCCGCCGCCAAGCAGGGGATCAAGATCAAGGTCGAGACCCAGGGCGCCAACGGCATCATCAACCGCATCACCGCCAAGGATGTCGCCAACGCCCGCTGCGTCATCTTCGCCCACGACGTAGCGATCAAGAACCGCGAGCGCTTCACCGATATCGAGGTCATCGACGTGAAGACCAAGGAGGCGATCCACAACCCGGAAGCGCTGCTGGCCCGCACGCTGGCAGACAAGGGAGAGCAGGCGGCCTGAGCCGACTGACCCTCGCAATCTTGTACCAAATCAAGGGGCCCGCTGTGGGCCTCTTGTTTTTAGCCTCAATCAACTCTCCATCATCTCATGGTGAAAGGCGTTGATTTAAAACACATTAGCCATCCACGCGACAGATCTTGGCGAGACGTCACAAATCCGGAAAGTGTCATCAAGCTGCAATTGAAGCTCCTTCGAGATGTGTATCAAATGATGCGGCCTACTAAACTGGAGCATCACAAAAATGATAAAAATCAATAAATTGGTTCTGGCTGTCACCCTATCCCTCGGCACTGCACCGCTCTTTGCTGCGGGCTTTGTCTGCGGGGAACACATGCGCTTTGGCACCCCCTCCGAAGCGGATCAGAAACTGTGCCGCGACGGCTATGCCGCAGGCTACAACTACGACCACAAGGTCTCCGAGTGGGTGTCTTACCGGATGACCGCCCAGAGCGCACAGGGCAAGATCAAGCGCAAGGATGCTTTTGCCGAGGACAAGGAGGTGCCGGTCGCCTATCGCGCAACCCTGTCGGACTATAAGGGGTCTGGCTACGACCGTGGCCATCAGGCTCCCGCGGCCGACATGGCCGCCACCGATATCACCATGAAGCAGAGCTTCCTGCTGACCAACATGACACCCCAGTTGCCAGCCCTCAACCAGAAGGCGTGGCGCATTCTGGAGGAGAAGGCACGCCAATGGGCTATCAGCCGCAAGGATGTGCAGGTCATCACCGGCCCCATCTTTACCGGCTCTGAAGAGTCCATCGGTCAGGGTGTGACGATCCCGAGCGCCTACTACAAGATCGTGATGGATCCGGCCAAACTGCAGGCCATCGCCTTTATCATGCCGCAACAGGATATTCCCGTTAGCAAGATCGCCGACTACCGGGTGTCGGTGCGTGAAGTGGAGGAGCAGACTCACCTCAACTTCTTCAGCGATATGCCCGAAGAGCAGCAGGAGACGCTGGAAGCCCGTGTCTCCCCGATGTGGAACTAACTCGAAACTCGATAGATTGAGAATCAACCTATCCAAATAACAGATAGGTTGGGGGAGCCATGCTCCCGATGGCAGGGGGAAAACCGCTCCCCCTGCCGTTTTTGGAGTCCAGCCGAGTACGCGGTTCATCCCCCACGACTCGCCCCGACTCACAGTTTGACGCCCCGATAACTGCTATATTGCCCGCCTGTTTTGGTACTAACCGACTGAATTGACGCGACTTTGCTTGGCGCTGCCAACTGGCGGCGCACAGTGGCAATCAGCCCGACCGAGGAATCTTCGATGAAACAGACCCTTCTCGCCCTGACGCTGAGCGGCCTGCTGGCTCTCTCTCCCCTCGCCCTGCAGGCGGCCGAAAGCTCGATGCAGATAGAGAGCGACCTCAATACCCTGGTGAGCAAGCGCCAGGTGGTGGACATGCTGCTGGCCGAGGCGCAGCAGATCTACAAGTCGCCGGCCAAGATCTCCCACGCCGGCTTTACCGCCAAGATGCCGAGCAACATGGAGCTGGTCACCAACCGGCTGCTGGCCGCCTACCAGCTCGAACCCTATCGCACCGACTTGCTTATCTCGGCGGCCAACGCCCAGATCTACAACGGCAATATCGACCGCGCCATCTCGCTGCTGGAGCAGGCGCAGGCGGTCGCCCCCGATGACCTCGACATCAACAGCTACCTCGCCATCTGGCAGCTGGTGAAAGGAAACAAGGAGGCGTCGCGCACCGCCCTGGCCAAGGTGGCAGATCGCAACGGCGGGCGCGCCGCCGATCTGGACAAGATCATCGCAAGGGTGCAGCGGGTCACCACCATGGCGCTGCAGACCGAGCTGACCGAGGATCAGCTCAAGGCAAGCAAAGAGGGTAAACGCGCCATCGTCACTCTGGGCTACGCCCTCAACCCCGACGGCACCATGGACCGGATCCTGCTGGGCCGGCTGCAAGCCACCCTCAAGCTCGCCAAGGCGGATCCCGATTCGCTCATCATCCTCACCGGCGGAGTGCCGCAAAATCACCAGACCGAGGGCAAGCTGATGGCCGACTGGCTGGCCAATCACGGCATCGACCGCAGCCGCCTCATCGAGGAGAACTACGCCACCAGTACGGTGGAAAATGGTCTCTACAGCGCCTATGCCCTCGCCCGCCATCAGATCAACTACGCGGTGCTGGTGAGCTCCGCCAGCCATGTGCGCCGCGGTCAGGCGGTGCTTGAAACCGCCTGCGACCAGACCGGCCCTGCCGGGCTGCAGGTGGTGAGCGTCAGCTTCCCAGACAAGCCGCTCGAGGATCTGGCAAGCGTGAGCCAGAGCGAGCTGCTCGGTATCTACCGCGACGTGCTGCGTACCTACGGTATGTGGAGCTACCGCTCGGCCCCGCTGATTGAACGTTGATCAGCCGGGTTCACGCTGAACCATCCGTGATAAACCATAAAGCCCGCCACCCCGGCGGGTTTTAGCATTGCCCCAACGGCTTTCGTTTTGCCGCCATCGTTTATCGTTCCGTATCGCTATTGCTCGCCCCGTCTTTTGTCTGACAAGGCGAGGTGGCCATCCCCCATGTATCGGGTGGACAATCTCATGACGAGTAACATATTCAGACGACGTTTCTCGCCTGACAAATATCGACTGCGATGATTGGGATATATAAATAAACGCATTGATTTACCGCTCTTTTTCTAAGAACCATTGCTCGCCACAACAATATTTTCGTTATTTCATTATCAGGCCAATAAATGGGAAAACGGCTATTCCCCCCCCCGGATAACGGAATAGCATCATGATAGGAAAAGGATATTCTCTCTGGCTGACAGCCCTCGCCCTTCTCAGCCTGCAGGCCCACGCCGTCGACGTGACCGTGGCTTACCAGACCTCGGCCGAGCCAGCCAAGGTGGCTCAAGCCGACAACACCTTTGCCCGCGACAGTGGCGCCAAGGTGAAGTGGCTCAAGTTTGACAGTGGTGCCAGCGTGGTGCGGGCGCTCGCTTCCGGCGATGTGCAGATCGGCAACATCGGCTCCAGCCCGCTGGCGGTGGCCGCCAGCCAGCAGGTACCGATCGAGGTGTTCCTGCTTGCCTCCAAACTCGGCAATTCGGAAGCGCTGGTCGTCAAGCCTGAGCTCGCCTCTCCCAAAGCACTGGCTGGCAAACGCATCGCCGTGCCCTTTACCTCCACTACCCACTACAGCCTGCTGGCCGCCCTCAGACACTGGGGCGTGGATCCGGCCAGCCTGCAGATAGTCAATCTGCAGCCGCCCGCCATCATCGCTGCCTGGCAACGGGGTGACATAGATGGCGCCTACGTCTGGGCACCGGCCCTCAATGAACTGACCAAGGAGGGCAAGGTGCTGACCGACTCGGCCCAGGTGGGTGAATGGGGCGCGCCCACACTCGATGTGTGGGTGGTTCGCAAGGAGTTTGCCAAGGCTCACCCCGAGGTGGTGCAGGCCTTCGTCAACAGCACCCTGGCGGCCCAGCGCGGCTATCTGGACAACCCGGCTGGCTGGCTGGCACAACCGGACAACCTCGCCAAGCTGGCAACACTGAGCGGCGTACCCGCCGCAGAGGTACCCGGGCTGGTCAAAGGCAACACCTATCTGACTGCCCGGCAGCAGAGCGACGAGCTCGCCGCACTGGTGAACCGGACCATAGTGGACACCGCCCGCTTCCTCAAGGAGCAAGGCAAGGTACAGAACGCCGGCAACGATTACAGCCAGTACGTCACCGACCGTTTCGTCAAGGCTCAAGCCCGCTGAATGACCCCTACTAACCCGGAGGCTGCCATGCTGCAACTCACCCACCTTTGTGCCGACTACGACGGTAAAAGGGTGCTCGACAACATCAACCTCACGCTGGAAGCGGGGGAGCTGATGGTGGTACTCGGCCCCTCCGGCTGCGGCAAAACCACTCTGCTCAACCTTATCGCAGGCTTTCTCACCCACCATCAGGGCGAGATCAGCCTGCAAGGCAAACCGGTGACCGGCCCCGGTGCCGAGCGGGGGGTGGTGTTCCAGCACGAGGGACTACTGCCCTGGCGCAACGTGCTGGACAACGTGGCTTTCGGGCTACAGCTGGCCGGTCTGCCCCGCCCGGAGCGCGAAGCGAGAGCCCTGGCCATGTTGCGCAAGGTGGGGCTGGAAGAGGCTCATGCCAAACCCATCTGGCAGCTCTCCGGCGGTCAGCGTCAGAGGGTCGGTATTGCCCGGGCGCTGGCCACCCAGCCGCAACTGCTGCTGCTCGACGAGCCCTTCGGCGCACTCGACGCCTTTACCCGCGAGCAGATGCAGACCCTGCTGCTGCGCCTGTGGCACGAGCAGCGCCGCCAGGTGCTGCTCATCACTCACGATATCGAGGAGGCGGTATTCATGGCGACCGAGCTGGTGCTGCTCTCCCCTGCCCCGGGCCGGATCACCGAGCGGCTGACCCTGGATTTTGGCCGCCGCTTCGCCGCCGGGGAGTCGTGCCGCAGCATCAAGTCGGATCCCGCCTTCATCGAGCAGCGTGAATATGTGCTCAGCCGGGTCTTCGCCGAACGGGAGGTGTTTGCATGACAGCCGCCCTCTCATCCTCGGCACTCCCTGCCAATGTACGCCTGCGCTGGCCCCTGTCACGCCGGCTTGGCGTGAGCCTGCTTAGCCTGACTACCCTGCTGGCAATCTGGTGGCTGGTGGCGCACCTTGGCTGGATAAGCCCTCTATTTTTGCCGCCCCCCGAGCAGGTACTGCACCAGTTCATCACCATTGCCGGGCCGCAGGGATTCATGGATGCCACCCTGTGGCAGCATCTCGCGGCCAGCTTGCAGCGCATCCTGATCGCCCTGATAGCTGCGGCCCTGTTCGGGGTAACGGTGGGGATTGCCATGGGGCTGAGCCCCACGGTGCGCGGCATGCTGGATCCGCTGATCGAGCTCTACCGACCGGTCCCCCCGCTCGCCTACCTGCCACTCATGGTGATCTGGTTTGGCATAGGCGAGACCTCCAAGGTGCTGCTCATCTATCTCGCCATCTTCGCGCCGGTGGCCATGGCAACCCTGACGGGAGTGCAGAGCGCCCAGCAGGTGCGACTGCGGGCCGCGCAAGCGCTGGGCGCCACCCGCTGGCAGGTGTTGTGGTACGTCATCCTACCCGGCGCCCTGCCGGAAATTTTGACCGGGCTGCGCATCGGGCTCGGGGTCGGCTGGCTCACCCTGGTGGCGGCCGAGCTCATCGCCGCCACCCGTGGCGTGGGCTTTATGGTGCAATCCGCCGGCGAGTTTCTCGCCACCGACGTGGTGCTGGCGGGCATTCTGGTGATCGCCCTGATCGCCTTCATTCTGGAACTTGGTTTACGTGCGCTGCAGCGTCGCCTGACGCCGTGGCATGGAGAAGGACTATGAGCAATACCCTGCGTATCACCCCCCTCGGCCCCCACATCGGTGCCGAGATCAGCGGCATTCAACTGGCCGAACCTTTGAGCGATAGCCACTTTGGGCAGATCCATCAGGCCCTGTTGAGCCATCAGGTACTGTTCTTTCGGGACCAGCCCATCACCCCTCTGGCTCAACGGGCGCTGGCCAACCGCTTCGGCGATCTGCACATCCACCCCATCTATCCCCATGCGCCCGAGGCCGAAGAGATCATCGTGCTCGACACCCACAACGATAATCCACCAGACAACGACAACTGGCATACCGATGTGACCTTTATCGAGACGCCCCCGGCGCTGGCCATTCTGGCTGCCAAGCAATTGCCGCCGGTCGGCGGAGACACCCTGTGGGCCAGCGGCATCGCCGCCTTCGAGGGGCTATCCCCAAGACTGCAACAACTGCTGGCGGGACTGGAGGCCGAACACGACTTCAGCAAGTCGTTCCCGGCTCATCGCCACACCGGTAGCCCGGAGGAGTACGGACGTTGGCAGGAGGCAGTATCCCGCCATCCTCCCTTGCGCCACCCGGTGATCCGCACCCATCCCATCAGTGGCCGTCAGGCCCTGTTTGTCAACGAAGGGTTCACCACTCGCCTGCCCGACTTGCCGAGGCAAGAGAGCGAGGCGTTGCTCGCCTTCCTGTTCAAGCATGTCAGCAAGCCCGAGTATCAGGTGCGCTGGCGCTGGCAAGAAAACGACATCGCCATCTGGGACAACCGGGTCACTCAGCACTATGCCAACGCCGACTATCTGCCAGCCCGGCGCATCATGCATCGGGCGACCGTGCTCGGCGACAAACCGTTCTGGCGCGCCTCTTGAAGCCCCACAACGAAAGAGGGAGGCATGATGCCTCCCTCTTTCGTTTGTACGTTTCGCCGCACCTGTCAGCTGGCGATAAAGCCCTGCGAGGATCCAGCTTTGGGATCATCGCCGAAGCGGTTCGGCCCCTGCTGGCCGTTGCAGACCATAAAGTAGATGAGCACCAGGGTACCGATAACGGGGATAAGGCCGATCAGCAGCCACCAGCCGCTGCGGTCGGTGTCATGCAGACGGCGTACCGCCACGGCGAGGGACGGGAGCAACACTGCCAGCGAGTAGATGGCGCTCAGGATCTCCTTGTCGCTGCCAATCAAGCGATCCACCATCCCCACCAGCAGCATGAATACGACGTTGCAGAGCACGAACATCCAGTATTCGGTGCGACGGGCCCGCCCGCTGAATACCGCATATTGCTTGAGTACCGAGATATACCAGTTCATTTCGCCTCCAGACTGTTTTCAAAAACAAGTAGTTGCAGATCCGAACCGAGCTTAGCGCGATCAGTGCCAGCCGTCGATGACCAGCAGCTCCAGATCCCGGCGGCTGATGCGCTTGCTGTCCACCTTGACATAGACAGAGCGCTCGGAAGCGGCCAGCAGCACGTCGCTCACCCCGTCGCAGGCGCGGATCTTCTGCTCCAGAGCCGTATTGGCCTCCACCCCTTCCGGCAGCACGATGCGCAGACTGCTCACGTAAGGGGGCTCGGCCATGGTGAGGCTGACCCCGAGCCAGAGCAGCGCCAGCGCGGCGCAGCCGCCAAACACCAGCGAGGCGCCACCCAGGCTGTAGAGCAGACCACCGAGGCTGCCGCCGATGGCCACCCCGATAAACTGGCTGGTGGAGTAGATCCCCATGGCGGTGCCCTTGTAGCCGGGGGGCGACTCCTTGCTAATAAGAGAGGGCAGCAACGCCTCCATCACGTTGAAACCGATGAAGAAGATCTGCAGGCCGGCGAGCAGGCCCCACAGCTGCAGCCCGCTCTGCCAGAGCACCAGCTCGGCGACGAGCATCACCAGCACGCAAATCTGGAACACCCGCTTCATCTTTCTACGCTTCTCGGCATAGATGATGAAGGGCACCACGCTGACGAAAGCGATCAGCATGGTGACCAGATAGGCTTGCCACTGGCTGTCGCGGGGCAAGCCGGCACGCTCCAGCAGCGGCGGCAGCGCCACGAAGCTCGACATCAGCAGGGTGTGTACACAGAGGATGCCGAAGTTGAGCTTGAGCAGGCGCGGGTTGGTCAGCACGGTGCGCATCCCCCCTTTCACCATGCCGGACTCGCGATTGAGCAGGTGGTCGCTCGGAGTCGGCACCAGCCAGAGGGTAACGGCGATGCCCGCCAGCGCCAGCAGGGCGATCAGCCAGAACAGGCCGGAGAGCCCCAGCGCATGAGTGATGAGGGGGCCGGTCACCATGGCGATGGCGAAAGTGATGCCAAAGCTCACCCCGATAAAAGCCATCGCCTTGGTGCGGTTCTGCTCGCGGGTGAGATCAGACAAGAGCGCCATCACGGCGGCGGAGATGGCACCGCTCCCCTGCAGGGCGCGGCCGAGGATCACCCCCCAGATGGAGTGAGTCAGCGCCGCGATCACGCTGCCGAGAGCAAACATCAGCAGGCCGCCGACGATGAGGGGCTTGCGGCCCACCTTGTCGGAGAGCAGGCCAAACGGGATCTGGAACAGCGCCTGGGTCATACCGTAGATGCCGATGGCCAGGCCGATGAGCGCCTCGGAGGCCCCCGCGAGAGACATGCCGTAGGTGGTCAGCACCGGCAGCACCATAAACATGCCGAGCATGCGCAACGAGAAGACGGAGCCGAGCGCCCAGGTGGCACGGCGCTCGCCCCTCGTCATGGTGAAATCATTCATGATGGCCTCGATAGGTCAGAGAAAAAGAAGAGTAACGGGGTGGCCGACAGCTGCCATGCCACACCCGATATACGGGAAAAGTGCCCGACGGGGCGGCCCCATAATAACAGAGCCGGGAAAGTTCCCGGCTCTGGATTTCATGCATTTTAGGGGGGCAAGTCACACTATCAGGGCAGCATGCTCACCAGCACGGGAGCTGCTTCCGGTTGGAAATCCACCGACATCATCACGCTGAGACAAGTGATGGTGACGATGGAGAACATGAACAGCTTGCGGGCCCAGAGCGCATCATCCACCAGCTGCTTGTAGCCAGACAGCGCCATCCCCAGCCACCAGACGCTCACCGCGGTGGCCACCACCAGATACTTGTAGCCGGCATAACCGCCGAGGAACAGCATCAGGGTCGGCACCATAAAGGCCAGGATGTAGAGGGTGATGTGGAGCTTGGCCACCGGGATCCCCTTCACCACCGGCAATACCGGGATGTTGGCCGCCTGATAATCCTTGAAGCGGAAGATGGCGATCGCATAGGAGTGCGGCATCTGCCACAGGCTGAAGATCGCCAGCAGGATCAGCGCCCCCGAGTCGAACTGACCGCTCACCGCACAGTAGCCGATGACAGGTGGCGCAGCGCCGGAGAGACTGCCAACCAGGGTGCCGTAGACCGAGTGACGCTTCATGTAGAGGCTGTAGACCCCCACATAGACAATGAAGCCCAGCACTGCCAGCAAGGCGGCCAACGGATTGGCCGCCCAATAGAGCAGTGCAATGCCCGCAATGCCGAGCGCCGTGGCGTACCAGAGCGATACGCCGGGGGCGATCAGACCCTTCACCAGAGCACGGTTCTTGGTGCGCTCCATGATGCAGTCGATATCCCGGTCGATGTAGTTGTTGAACACGCAACCGGAGGCGACCACCAGTGATACACCGGCCATGGTCAGAATGAACAGGGGCAAGTCCATGCTCCCCTTGGAGGCCAGCAGGAATCCCCCGATAACCGAGATGAGGTTACCGAAGATGATGCCCGGCTTGGTCACTTGCAGGTATTGCTTCATCATCATTGCCAGCCTGCTCAGTGGACCATCATGTTGATGTTGAGGTTGTACATGATCCACAGGGAGCCCACGATCACGATGGCGATGATGAGCACGGTAAAGACCAGTGCAACCAAGTTCCAGCGATCTTCGGACGAGGTGTTCATGTGCAGGAAGTAGCCCAGATGGACGAAGATCTGCACCACCGCCATGCCGACCACAGTGGCCAGCACGGGCCCGTGGGAGGCGGAGCCATCCATCACCATCCAGAACGGGATCGCGGTCAGAATGACTGACAGCACGAAGCCGGTCAGATAGCTCTTGGCGCTGCCGTGGCTGGCGCCGTGATTGTCAACGGAATGACTCATTTACATTGCCCCCATCAGATAGACCACGGTAAAGACGCAGATCCACACCACGTCGAGGAAGTGCCAGAACAGGCTCAGGCACATCAGGCGGGAACGGTTGCGGTCGGTCAGCCCCTTCTTGCTCACCAGCACCATCATCACGATGATCCAGATAAGGCCGCTGGTCACGTGGATACCGTGGGTACCGACCAGGGTGAAGAAGGCGGAGAGGAAAGCGCTGCGATCCGGGCCGTAGCCCTCGGCGATCAGGTGATGGAACTCGTAGATCTCCATCGCGATAAAGCCGGCACCCAGCACGAAAGTCACCAGCAACCAGCCATTGACGGCGGATAGCTGGTTCTTGTTCATCGCCAGCATGGCAAAACCGAAGGTTATGCTGCTAAAGAGCAGCAGCATGGTTTCGCCAAACACGAACGGCAGCTCGAAGATATCCTTGCCGCTCGGGCCGCCGGCGGTGCCGTTGACCAGGACTGCATAGGTTGCAAACAGGCATGCAAACAGGATGCAGTCACTCATCAGGTAGATCCAGAAACCGAATACCTTGTTGGCACCGGCATCGTGGTGCCCATGGTCATGGGCACCGTCGTGAGTGTGATGTAGAACGTCGGTCGCCATTGCTTCACGCCACCTTGTTGATATTTTCAAAATGCTGACGCTCGATCCGCTCGATCTCGTCAACCTGCACGTAGTAATCCACGTCGTCGTTGAAGCTGTGGATGATCCAGCTCGCAATCATGCCGATGAAGCCGGCGATGGCCATCCACCAGATGTGCCAGACCATGGCAAAACCAAACACGGTGGCAAAGCCTGCGATGATGACCCCGGCCCCGGTGTTTTTGGGCATATGAATCGGGTCATAGTGCTCGGGCTGCTGATAGGCAGAACCGTCCTGCTTGGCTTCCCAGAAGGCATCCAGTCCCTTGATCTTCGGCTCGATGGCGAAGTTGTAGAAGGGCGGCGGGGAAGAGGTTGCCCACTCCAGGGTACGGCCACCCCAGGGGTCACCGGTCAGATCGCGGTTCTGCTCGCGGTCGCGGATGCTGACCACCAGCTGGATCACCTGACACAGCACACCCACGGCAATCAGCGCGGCACCACAGGCAGCCACTACCAGCCAGCCATGGAACTGGGGATCCAGATGCTGGCTGACGCGACGGGTCATGCCCATGAAGCCCAGCACGTAGAGCGGCATGAAGGCAACGAAGAAGCCGACAATCCAGAACCAGAAGGCGCGCTTGCCCCAGACATCGTTGAGCTTGAAGCCGAACGCTTTCGGGAACCAGTAGGTGATACCGGCGAAGCAGCCGAACACCACACCGCCGATGATGACGTTGTGGAAGTGGGCGATCAGGAACAGGCTGTTGTGCAGCACGAAGTTGGCCGCCGGTACCGAGAGCAGTACCCCGGTCATGCCGCCGATGCTGAAGGTAATGATGAAGCCGACGGTCCACAACATGGGTGAGGTGAACTCGATACGCCCCCGGTACATGGTGAACAGCCAGTTGAAGATCTTCACCCCGGTCGGGATGGAGATGATCATGGTGGTAATGCCGAAGAAGGCATTCACGTTGGCGCCGGAGCCCATGGTGAAGAAGTGGTGCAGCCAGACAATGAAGGAGAGCACGGTAATGGCGACGGTCGCCCACACCAGCGAGGTATAACCGAACAGCTTCTTCTTGCTGAAGGTAGCCACCACTTCGGAGAAGATCCCGAACACCGGCAGCACCAGAATGTACACCTCGGGGTGACCCCAGGCCCAGATCAGGTTGATGTACATCATCATGTTGCCACCCATGTCATTGGTAAAGAAATGGGTGCCAAGGTAACGGTCGGCGGTGAGCAGGGCCACCGTGACGGTCAGGATCGGGAAGGAGGCGATGATCAGGATGTTGGCGCACAGGGCGGTCCAGGTGAACACCGGCAGACGCATCATGGTCATGCCCGGGGCACGCATCTTGATGATGGTGGCGAAGAAGTTGACGCCGGTCAGCAAAGTGCCCAACCCCGAGATCTGCAGACTCCAGATCCAGTAGTCGACCCCGACCCCCGGACTGTACTCCAGCCCCGACAGCGGCGGATAGGCCAGCCAGCCAGTCTGGGCAAATTCACCAACCCCGAGGGAGATGTTGATCAGCACCACGGCGGCGGCGGTGAACCAGAAGCTCACGTTGTTGAGGAAGGGGAAGGCCACGTCACGGGCACCGATCTGCAGCGGTACCACAATGTTCATCAGACCGATAACCAGTGGCATCGCCACGAAGAAGATCATGATGACGCCGTGGGCGGTGAAGATCTGGTCATAGTGATGCGGTGGCAGAATGCCGTCGCTGCCGGCCGAAGCCATCACCTGTTGGGTGCGCATCATCACCGCATCGGCGAAACCGCGCAGCAGCATCACCATGCCGAGGATGAGATACATGATCCCGAGGCGCTTGTGATCCACCGAGGTGAGCCACTCTTTCCACAGATATTGCCACTTGCCGAAATAGGTGATGAGACCGGCGACAGCCAGCCCCCCCAGAATGATTCCGGCCACCGTCACCATGATGATGGGTTCATGGTACGGAATGGCGTCGAGCGTTAATTTTCCAAACATCGTTATTCCTCGGATCCCGCTTTCACAGAGTTGTCATCCATTGCCATCTTCATATGGCTGGCATGATCCATGTGTTCGTCTTGCGCCATGTCGCCATGGTTCATCTGTGAGTGATCCATCCCCTGATGGGTCATGGTCTCCCCCTGTGCCATGGGCATCTCATGGGTCATCCCCTGATGCTGGCCGTGCTTCATGTCCCCCATGAACTTGTTGATCAGAGTGACAAACAGTTTCGGATCGGCACTGGAGAAGTACTCCACCGGATGGAACTCGCTCGGTTTGGCCAGCGCATTGAACTGATCCATGGTGATCAGCTGTTTTGGCGACGCCTTTACCTTGGCAACCCAGGCATCAAAACCTGCCTGATCCGGTGTAGCGATGGCATTGAACTTCATGCCCGAGAAACCGGCACCGCTGTAGCTGCTGGAGATGCCGTCATACTGGCCCGGCTCGTTGGCAATGAGGTGCAGCTTGGTCTGCATGCCCGCCATCGCATATATCTGGCCGCCAAGACGCGGAATGAAGAAGGAGTTCATCACGGTATCGGAGGTGACCCGGAAATTGACCGGCGTATTGACCGGGAAAGCCAATTCATTCACCGATGCAATACCCAGTTCTGGATAGACAAACAACCACTTCCAGTCGAGGGAAATAACATCGACCTGAATCGGTTTCACCGTGGAATCCAGCGGTTTGTAAGGATCCAGTTCGTGAGATGTTTTCCAGGTAATAGTGGCAAGAATAACGATAATAATGACGGGAACGGTCCAGACAACCGCTTCAATCTTGTTGGAGTGAGACCAGTCAGGGGTATATTTGGCGTCGGTATTCGAAGCTCTGTATTTACGAGAAAATACCACGGCCATAATAATTACAGGGATCACCACGATTAACATCAGGCCAAGGGCCGTCAGTATCAGTGATTTCTGTTCCAGACCAATCTGCCCTTTGGGGCTCATCAGAGCCATGTCACAGCCAGTCAGCATGCCGGCGGCCGCGAGCAACAGCAAAGCACCCAAACCCCTCTTTAATGCAAAAGGTTTCATGCAGCGTCCTTTATCTTCGCAAGGCTAAAGTTGTAAAAAAAACGCATCATTCTGAACAAAACCTGACTATGTGAACAACATGAAAAATTAATCTCGATGTTGTGCCCAGGTTGGCGTTTGCATGTAACAGTTGTTAACCCGTGACCAATAACCGGCTGCATAAAACACGCTGGTCATTAATTCATCACACCCTGCTTTTATTTCAATCAGCTTGGCACCAGAGCTGGAGAACCAACCGCAATTAACCTTGTACTATTCGTGGTCAAATAACGGAATTTGAACTATCTGCATAAAATACATGCACTATTTCCGCACTGTTTTTGTGCCCTCTGGAAATATGAAAAACGAAAAGGAACTCAATCAAAACCATAATTAATCAAAATGATTTCAAATTAATTCCATGGATTCGGCAAGGTTTTGTCTCATAAATATGCAAAGTGGAGACATCTACCCCTGTTTTGGCCATTACAAGCTTCATCATTTTGTTTAATAAGTTATTATCAAAGCCATGGACTCTACCGGGATATGACGGTAGGTTGCGTCCCCTTGCTGCTTGCCAGCTACCATTTCAGCTCTGTGCTTTTTTTCAACGCTTCAAACAACAGGGATTGCCATGAGCATCACACGCAGAGATTTTCTCAATGGCGTCGCCATCACCATCGCAGCAGGCATCGCCCCCATCAACCTGCTCAAGGCTGCCGAAGGCGGCAGCGCGCTGGCTGACAAGACGCTGGTCTACCCGCCCGCCCTCACCGGCCTGCGCGGCAACCACCCGGGCTCTTTCGAACCGGCCCACAGCATTGCCCGCGATGGCAAACAGTATGACTTTGCCAATGTTCCCCTTGAGGGAGAGTACGATCTGGTGATCGTCGGCGCCGGCATCAGCGGTCTGGCCGCCGCCTGCTTCTATCAGCAACTGCTCGGCGCGGATAAAAAGATCCTGCTGCTCGACAACCACGATGACTTCGGCGGCCACGCCAAGCGCAACGAGTTCACCACCCCCGATGGCCTGCGTCTGGGTTACGGCGGCAGTGAATCCCTGCAATCGCCGCGCTCGGTCTACAGCCCGGTGGCGCTCGGCCTGCTCAAGGCGCTGGAGGTCAACATCGACGAGCTGGCCGCCGGCTTCCAGCAGACTTTCTATCCGGATCTGGGGCTCAGCCGCGGTGTCTATTTCGACGAAAAGCACTTTGGCGTCAACAAGATAGTGAACGGCGATCCGGGCCATAACGTGGCGGATGACATCCCGCGCGATCGCCTGAATGGCCGTCCGCTGGCGGAGTTTATCGGTGACTTCCCGCTCGATGATGCCGACAAGGCTGCCCTGCTGGCCCTGCACGAGGAGAAGACCGACTACCTGAGCGGCATGACCCGCGAGCAGCAGGACGAGTGGATCACCCGCAACAGCTACACCACCTTCCTGCGCGACAAGGTGGGCCTGAGCGAACGTGCCATCACCTACTTCCAGCAACGTACCAACGATTTTCAGGCCGTCGGCATCGATGCCACCGCCTGCGCTGACGCCCGCCTCTGTGCCCTGCCCGGCTTTGGCGGCCTCAACCTGACGCCGCTCGATGCCGAGGAGCAGGCCGAGCTGGACGATCCCTACATCTTCCACTTCCCGGATGGCAACGCCGGTCTCACCCGCCTGATGGTGCGCAAGCTCATCCCGCAGGTGGCACCGGGTCACACCATGCAGGATGTGGTGCTGGCCAAGTTTGACTACAGCAAGCTCGATCTGCCGGAGCACAAGGTACAGCTGCGCCTTGGCAGTACCGCCCTGCAGGCGAAAAACGTGCGCCTCGCCGATGGCAAGCTGGCTGTGGACGTCACCTATATCAAAGAAGGGAAACTGCACCGGGTGCGCGCCAAACAGTCGATCATGGCTGGCTACAACATGATGATCCCCTACATGGTGCCCGAGATGCCGGAGCCCCAGAAAGAGGCGCTGCGCCAGAACGTCAAGGCACCGCTGGTCTACACCAAGGTGGTGATCAAAAACTGGCAAGCCTTCGTCAAGCTCGGGGTGCACGAGGTCTACTCCCCGGCAGCCCCTTACAGCCGGGTCAAGCTCGACTATCCGGTCAGCATGGGTGGCTATGAGCATCCCAAGAGCCCGGATCAGCCGATGTGCCTGCACATGGTCTATGTGCCGACCCTGCCGGGCAGCGGCCTGTCGGCCCGCGAACAGTCCCGCAAGGGGCGCGCCATGATCCTTGGCATGCCGTTCGAGCAGCATGAACAGATGATCCGCGAACAGCTGCAGGGGATGCTGGGCAGCGCCGGTTTCAACCATGAGCAGGATATCCTCGCCATCACGGTCAACCGCTGGTCCCACGGCTACTCCTATGTCACCAACACCCTGTTTGATGACGAGGAGCAGTGCGAGAAGTGGGTCGAGCTGGGGCGCAAGCCGGTCGGCAACATCACTATCGCCAACTCGGATTCGGGCTGGAGCCCCTACGCTCACGCCGCCATTGACGAGGCATGGCGCGCCGTCAACGAGCTGGTCGCCATGACCAAGGGAGGTGCCCAATGAGCCGCGCCCTGTCACTGACTGCCAGCGCCCTGATGCTGGCGCTGCCCGCCCTTGCCGCCCACGCGGCTCCCGCCATGTCGGCGGGTGAGTACGTTGCCAAGCTCGGCGATTGCGCCGCCTGTCACACCAGCGAGGCAAGCAAACCGCTGGCGGGCGGCAAAGGGTTCCCGACCCCCATCGGCACCGTATTTGCCACCAACATCACCCCCGACAAGAGTTACGGCATCGGCAACTACAGCCTGCCGGAGTTCCTCAAGGTGATGCGCGAAGGGGTAGCCCGCGATGGGCATCGCCTCTATCCGGCCATGCCCTACACCGCCTACGCCAAGATGAGCGACGAGGATCTTACCGCCCTCTACCACTACCTGATGCAGGATGTGCAGCCGCTGGCGGTGGCCAACAAGGAGAGCGACATCCCCTGGCCGCTCAACATGCGCTGGCCGCTGATGGGGTGGAACTGGGTCTATCACGATGACAGCCGCTTCACCCCGGTCGCTGGCAAGAGCGAAGAGTGGAACCGCGGCGCCTATCTGGTACAGGGTGCCGGTCACTGCGGCAGCTGCCACACCCCGCGCGGCCTCGGCATGCAGGAGAAAGCGCTGACCGAGGCGGATCCCGTCTACCTGAGCGGTGCCGCCCTCGACGGCTGGTATGCTCCCGATATTCGCGGCAGCCGCTACGACAAGCAGGCGCTGATCGACCTGCTGAAAACCGGCCGCAGCCAGCATCAGGCTGTCGCAGGCCCGATGGCGGAAGTGATCACTCACAGCAGCCAGTACTTCAGCGACGCCGATCTGGCCAGCATCGCCACCTACCTCACCGACCTGAAAGCGGAGCCGGCGGTAGCGAAAGGTGCCCGCGCCTATGCCAGTGCCGGCGGAAAGGCGGACTACGCCATGTACTGTTCCACCTGCCACGGGGTCGATGGCAAGGGCAATGACCACGTCATCCCCTCGCTGGGGAACAACCGCACCGTGCTGGCGGACGATCCGGCGAGCCTGCTCAACGTGTTGCTGCATGGCGCCGAGACGCCCATCACCCGCGGTCATCTCGGCTACCACATGCCGGGCTATGGCTGAACCATGGATGACGAGCGGATCGCCGAGCTGGTCAATACGTTGCGCGCCTCCTGGGGCAACGAGGGGCAGGCGATCAAGGCTGCTGCCGTCAAGGCCCAGCGCGAGCTGCACGGCAAGGAGTAAGGGCAAGCCGCTCTCGCTTGGCCAAGCGCCATAAAAAACGGGCCTCCACTGGAGGCCCGTTTGCTATCTGATGCACTCGGACTGCTTTTACCCTTTGCGCGGCTTGGCACCCGGGGCGGCGACGTGACGATAGTCGCCATAGGGGAAGATATTGCGAAAACGCTGGGCCACCGGCTCGGGGATGGAGCGGGAGAAGACCAGCTTGACCCCGTCACCATCGCGATGTCCCACAATGCGCCCACGCACTGTTTCGTGGCGCAGGATCTGCTTGGCATGCTCAATAAAGGCGGGCGATACCTTGCCCTGCTTGACCACCACCTTGCCGGGTGCAAGGCGGATCTCGAACAGGGCACCACGCCCCAGCTTCATCAACCACCAGATCAGGGCTATCGCCACTATCAAGGAAATCCAGGCCATCCCAATCCCTCCTAACGTCTTGATATCAGGCAGTATAAGCGCCTGTGCGCCGCGATTGTTTGGCGGGGATCACAGCCGCAACGCAACGCGCGCCACCACGAATCACCGCCAGACCGTCGGGGACGTTTAACGGCGCTTGCCCCAGGCCACCAGCGTCTCGCGATAGAGGGCGAGCAGCGCCTCATCACGCACAGCCACCCCGACCTGCTGCGGACGAAAATCGGCCCAGCCATCATGGGAGTGGCGCTTGCCATCGAACTTTTGCAGGGTATGACCGATGGCCGGGCCACTGTTGATCACCCGCACCGGCCCCTCACGCAGGGTAAAGAGAGTCGGGTCAATGACATAGGCGATGGCGGACGGGTCGTGGACATGGCAGCCGGAGAGTCCCAGCTTCTCCGAGTAAAAACGCAGATAGAAGCGGCTGACATCCCACAGGAACTGGCCCGGCTCGCCCGCCTCGTCGCGCAGCGCATCGAGATAGTCGCCGCTGAAAAAGCTCTGCTGGGTCACATCCAGCCCGATGATCACCACCGGCCAGTCGGCAGTAAAGACCCGGTCGGCAGCATCGGGATCATCGTGGATATTGGCCTCGGCATAGGGGGTGACGTTGCCGCGATGACCATTGATACCAAAAGCGCCCCCCATCACCACCACCTGTTTCACCAGTGAAACAATCTCGGGCGCCTGCTGCAGCGCCAGCGCCAGATTGGTCAAAGGCCCGATGGTAACGAGGGTGATCTCCCCCGGCGCCGCTTTGACCGCCTCGACAATGTACTGCCACGCGGGACGGGGGTCGGGCGCAATACTCACCTCTCCCGCCTCCAGGTCACCAAAGCCGCTCGGGCCGTGAACTATGGTGGTGGGGCCGACCGGTTCGCGCAGCAGCGGGGCGGCAGCGCCTTTGGCCACATCCGCTTTCATGCCGTACTTCTGCTTGAGCCAGAGGGCGTTGCGGGTGCCATTGGCGATAGTGGCGTTGCCAAAAACGGTGGTGATGGCGAGCAGCTCGATGGCGGGGTGGGCCTCGGCAAAGAGGATGGCCATGGCATCGTCGATGCCCGGATCGGTGTCGAGAATAATCTTGTGAGTCTGGATCTTGTCAGTCATATGACCTCCCTGCAACGACAAAAGGGGGAGTCTACCGGGCTCACCGCCCTTTATCCCGGCAGGGGATCACACCCTGAACCTTTGCTCGCACTTTCCGGCATCACATCCACAATCCCCGCCACAAAAAATGGCGCGGCCACTTGGGGCCGCGCCATGACGATTCATTATCTCATTGCCCTGGAACCAGGTTCCCGGCACTCAGCGTTTACGGTGCCAACGCGGCGAGGTGGACTTCTCTCCCCAGGGGGTCACACAGGGGAGCAGAGCCCCTTCAATCACCGCATCGCAGCTGGCCAGCGCCTCGGCAATCTTCTGATGCAGCACCCGCAACACCTTGCCTTCGTGCTCGGCCAGCGAGTGGCCGGCGGCAAAGAACTCCGGCTGATACTGCAGCGCCAGCTTCTGGGCAAATTCGTAAGTGTTGAAGCAATCCGGCATCCGCTCAACCACATCTTCAAGCCGGGTCAACAAGCTGTTCAATTCCCTGGTCATAGTGCTCCCTCCATGCATGTGAATAGCCAAAAACTACCTCTTATTAGATAAGTCACCAACGAGCAAACCACAAAAGTGTGGGGAGGAACACAGTTCTCTCTTGCGTCCAGCTGCCGGTGACAGAGGCAGATGATGCCAGCTTTACACTTGCGCAACAAACGACTAGATTTAGACCGACCAATCAGTCGGTTGTTTTTCAGACGGAGAAGATCATGGGAGTCGCACCGCATCAGCACAGTCCGGAGGATATCCTCGCCATCAAGCTGGCCCTGCCCGAGCAGCTGGAGCGGCTCAAACGGGCGAGCCGGGAACACCCGATGCCGACGCTGGCCGAGCGGCGAACCCAGCTGACCAAACTCAAGCGGGCGCTGCTGGCTCACAAGGAGCAGCTCTGCACGGCGCTGGCGCAGGATTATGGCCAGCGCAGCCACTACGACAGCCAGATCGCCGACATCCTCCCCTGCATCATGCAGATCAACTACACCCAGAAGCGGCTCAAGCGCTGGATGCAGCCCCATCGTCGCCATGCCGGTCTGCTGCTCGCCCCCGCCAAAGTGGAGGTACACTTCCAGCCGCTCGGGGTGGTCGGCATCATAGTGCCGTGGAACTTTCCGGTGATGCTGAGCCTCGGCCCGCTCATCACCGCCATCGCGGCAGGGAACCGGGCGATGCTGAAACTCTCCGAGTTCACTCCCCATACCAACGCCGTGCTGCGTACCCTGCTCACCACCACTTTCAACGAGGACGAGATCGCCGTCATCGAGGGGGATGCCCAGATGGCGGCCGCATTCAGCTCGCTCCCCTTCGATCACCTGCTGTTCACCGGCTCCACCATGGTTGGCAAGCTGGTAATGGCCGCCGCCGCGCCCCAGCTCACCCCGCTCACCCTTGAGCTGGGTGGTAAGAGCCCTTGCCTCATCGCCCCCGACATGCCAGTTGAGACCGCCATCGAGCGGATGATCTTCGGCAAGAGCCTCAACGCCGGCCAGATCTGCGTTGCCCCCGACTATGTGCTGCTGCCCCGCAGCGAGGTGGAGAACTTTATCGCCGCCTATCGCAACCACTTTGCCAAGCTCTACCCTGCCGGGCTCGCCAGCCCCGACTACGGCGCCATCATCAACGATCGCCAGTATCAGCGGCTGGTCAGCTGGCTCGATGAGGCCAAACAGGCGGGAGCCCAGCTCCACCCCTGTGCCACTCCGGCGCGGGATGATCAGCGCCGCCTTCTGGCCCCGCATCTGCTGACCGGGGTGCCGGGCCACTGTCAGGTGATACAGCAGGAGATCTTCGGCCCGCTGCTGCCGCTCATCCCCTACGACACGCTGGAGGAGGCGCTCGCCTATATCGCCGAACGTCCCCGCCCGCTGGCCCTCTATCTGATGAGCTTCGATCCCGAGCTGCAGGCGCGGGTGACCCGGGAGACCCACTCCGGCGGCATGGCCATCAACGAGAGTCTGTTCCAGGTGGCAGCCGATGATGTGCCGTTTGGCGGCATCGGCGCCTCCGGCATGGGCCACTACCACGGGCACGAGGGCTTTCTCACCTTCTCCAAGGCGAAAACCGTGCTGACCCGCGGCAAGTTCACCACCGGCTCCCTGATCCATCCGCCCTACAACAGCTGGATCCAGAAGCTGATGATGGCTTTTTTCCTGCGCTGACGGAGCCCGCCATGACCGACAAGCGCCGCCAAATTCTGGATGCCGCCCTCGCCCTCTGCGCCGAAGATGGTCTGCAGGGGGCAGCCACCGCCCGCATTGCCAAGGCGGCCGGGGTCGCCAACGGCACCCTGTTCCACCACTTTCCGAGCAAGGAGGCACTGATCCTTCAGCTCTATCAGGATGTGAAGACCAGGATGGGGGCTGCCATCTGCGAAGCCGATCCCGAGCTGGCACTACGCGAGCAGATCCACCACTACTGGCAGCAGGCGATGAGCTGGATGCTGGCCCACCCCAACGAGATCAAATTTGTGCTGGGTTTCTTTCACTCCCCCCTGCTGGCCCGCCCGGCCCGCAGCCAGATCTTGAATGACACTCTGCGCTTTCTGCCCGCTCTGCTGGTAAAAGGGCAGGCCAGTGGCGAGCTGATGCAGGCCCCCGCGCCGCTGTTGCTGGAGGTGTGTCAGGGGCAGTTCCTCGCCTGCGCATCACTCTTTGTCGATCAACCCGAGCTTGGGCAGGATGCCCACTGGCAAGCCAGTGCCTTTGCCCTCTTCTGGTCAGCCATCTCAGGAGCCAACCCCTATGACAACTCCGACCGTTGAATCTCTGGCCGCACTGGGCCGCCGCCTCTGGATCACCACTCTGCTCTGGGTGGTGGGCCGAACTCTCTGCCGCGCCGCCCGTATCGACGAGGCGGTGCACCGCGAACTGGCCCCCTTGCCGGATGGCCTGGCCATTCGCCTTGAGGTGGGGGGACTTGATTACGCCATGAACATGCATAAAGAAGGAGGGCGCTGGTATCCCGGTGCGCCGGCTGCACCCCATGCCACCATCCATCCGCTGCGGGTGCGCTTCAAGCACCCCAGTATCGCGTTTCGCGCCCTGAGCTTTCGGCTCGGGGTCAATCAGGCGTTCAGTGAAAACCGGCTGCTGGTAGAGGGGGACCTGACCACCGCCATGCATCTGGTGCGGGGGCTTGAGCAGTTGCAGTCCCTGATCCTGCCTGCCTTTATCGCGCGGCCGCTGCTGCGCCACTATCCGGCCCAGCGCAACAAGCTTGGCCGTGCCTGCAACATCTATCTGGGTCTGGTAACCGGCTGAGCGCAAGGAGCCTTGATATGAGCCGCTATTACGATTTTTTCTGTCCGGTCAAACTGCTGGCCGGTGAACAGGCGCTGGAGCAGCTGGCCAGCGAGCTGGCAAGCCTTGGTGCTCGCCGCCCCCTGCTGCTGACCGACAAGGGGGTCAATGCCACTGGTCTTGCCACCCTGCTGGCCAATGTACTGGCCGAAGGGGAGCTGCCGGTCGCCGCCATTTGGGACGAGATCCCGGCCGACTCCTCCACTGCCGTGGTGGAGCGGATCGCCAAGCGCTACGCCGAGCTAGACTGCGACAGTCTGGTGGCGCTGGGGGGCGGCTCGGTCATCGATACCGCCAAGGCGGTCAATATCCTGGCATCCATGGGTGGTGAACACCTGCTCGACTACTCGGGCGCCGGTTGCCTGACTCGTCCCCTCAAGCCGCTGGCGGTGGTGCCCACCACGGCAGGTACCGGTTCCGAGGTCACGCTGGTGGCGGTGATCAAGGATGAGGCGAGCGGGCGCAAGGTGCCCTTCACCTCCCCCTTCCTGCTGCCGCAGCTGGCGGTGCTCGACCCGCGTCTGACTCAGGGACTGCCCCTCAATATCACCGCAGCCACCGCCATGGATGCCATGACCCATGCCATCGAGGCCTTTATCGGCACCGCCAAAAACCCGGTGAGCGATGCGCTGGCCCTGATGGCGGTAGAGAAGATAGCCAATGCCCTGCCTCTCATCCTCAAGGATCCGCAAAACAAGCAGTTGCGGCTGCAATTGGCCGAAGGTTCCACCCTGGCGGGCATGGCCTTCTCCAACTCCATGGTGGGACTGGTGCATGCCCTCGGCCACAGTCTGGGGGCTCGCTGCCATCTCCCCCACGGCCTGTGCATGAACCTCTTCCTGCCGACCGTGCTCGACTTCAACCGCCCCGAGGTAGATAACGAGTTGGCCCGCCTGCTGCTGCCGCTGGTGGGAGCCGAGCGCTTTGCCGCCACCCCGGCCCACCTGCGGGCCGAGGCGACCATCACCGCCATTCGTACCCTGCGCGATACCCTGTGGCAGGCGGTCAAGCTGCCGCGCACCATGAGCGAGGCGGGGGTAAGCGATCGCTCGCTGCTCGGGGAGATACGGGATCTGGCCGTCAACGACGGTGCCATGCTGTTCAATCGCAAGGATGCCGACCGTGAGCAGTTGCTCACTCTGCTGGAGCGGGCCTGGGCCTGAACCACTCCGACAAAAGATACCCGGCAGAGCGCCGGGTATCTTTTGAGCAGGATCCCGATATGACGCAGAGAGGGCACATCAGGGTAGGATATTGACCCCATGCTGTCGTTATCTGTTCTATACCTTGGCTAACAGTTATTGTGCAGACAGCCATCTTCATGCCAGAGGTGCCCACCATGAGCGACATCATTCATCAGGCCAACCAGCAGCAATTCATCTGTATGGTGGAGGGGAAGGAGTCGAGATTGCGCTACCGGCGCCTCGATGCCAAGACCATCGATGCCTACAGCACCTTTGTCCCCCCCGAGCTGCGGGTGCAGGGGATTGCCGATCAGCTGGCCCGCGCCCTCTTCAACTGGACTCAGGCAGAGGGGCTCACTATAGTGCCCAGCTGCAGTTACATTGACGTCTGGTTACGCCGAAATGCCAATAGTTGAGCCATTAGATCCCAAACAAGAACACGCCTTCCAAGCCAAAACCGAAGCGCTGCTGCGGGCCGATCCACAGCGGATGGCCTGCCTGCAGGCAGCCGCCGAGCTCGATCTGCCCGACTGGGCGCTGGGGGCAGGCTTTATCCGCAACCTCATCTGGGATCATCTCCACCACAAAACCGAGCCCACCCCGCTCAACGATATCGACCTTATCTACCTCGATAGCAGCGACCCGCAAGGGCTGGCCGAAGCAGAGCACGAAGCCTGGCTCGCCAAACGGCTGCCCGGCCAGCAGTGGGAGGTGCGCAATCAGGCCCGCATGCACACTCGCCAGCTGGCAGCACCGTTTACCAGCAGCATGGAGGCGCTCAGCCACTGGGTCGAGGTACCCACCTGCATCGGCGTGCGCCTGACCAAAGATGGCGAGTTCGAGTGGCTTGCCCCCTACGGCTTTGCCATAAACTGGTCGCTGCAAGTGAGTGCCAACCCCAGATGTCGCCAGGACAAACAGATCTTCACCCAGCGCATCAAGGAGAAGCAGTGGCAGACTCTCTGGCCTGACCTTCAGGTAAACTGGCCATAACCTGATTGCAATCTTTCGATAACCTTGGGCACACTAGGGTAAAAGCTGGTTGTAACTCAATGGGTTAAATAATGCGCGACTTCTTCTCTCTCGAACGCTGGCTACCGGGCCTCGCCGCCCTGCTGCAATACCAGCGCGCCTGGTTGATGCCTGACCTTCGCGCTGGACTCTCGGTCGCTGCGGTGGCCCTGCCCGTGGCCATTGCCTATGCCGAGCTCGCCGGTGTGGGCGCCATCGTCGGCCTCTACTCCTGCATCCTGCCCATGCTGGTCTACGCCCTGTTCGGCACCTCCCGCCAGCTGATCGTCGGCCCCGATGCCGCCACCTGCGCGGTCATCGCCGCCGTGGTGACGCCACTGGCCGCTGGCGACCCGACCCGCCACTGGCAGCTGGTGATGACCATGACCGCCATGACCGGCTTCTGGTGCCTGATTGCCAGCCGCTTCAAGCTGGGGGTGCTGGCGGACTTTCTCTCCCGCCCGATCCTGATGGGGCTGCTCAACGGTGTGGCCATCACCATCATGGTGGGCCAGCTCTCCAAGATCTTCGGATTCACCTTCAGCGAGCGCTATCTCATTGAGCGGATCGCCAACGGTACCACCTACATCACCCAGACCCATCTGCCGACCCTGGCCATGAGTCTGGTGGCACTGGCCACCCTGCTGCTGGCCAAACGCTTCCGGCCAGCCTGGCCCTCCTCCATGGTGGCCATGGTGATCACCGCCGCACTGGTGTGGGCGCTCAACCTCGGTCAGTACCATATCGCCACCTTGGGCAAGGTGGGCTCCGGCCTGCCCGCCTTCCAGATGCCGGAGTTTCCCCCGGGACTGATGCGGGAGCTGGTGCTGCCGGCCCTCAACCTCGCCATGGTGAGCTTCGTCTCCATGATGCTGACCGCCCGCAGCTTTGCCGCCAAGAACGGCTATGAAATCGATGCGGACAAGGAGTTCCGGGCGCTCGGCATGGCCAACCTCGCCTCTGCCATCTCCCAGGGCTTTGCCATCAGCGGTGCGGATTCGCGTACCGCGGTCAACGACGCCAACGGCGGCAAGAGCCAACTGGTCTCCATCATCGCCGCCGGGGTAATCGCTCTCATCACCTTCTACCTGACAGCGCCGCTGCAATACATCCCGACCGCCGCCCTCGGGGTGGTGCTGGTGATGGCATCCCTGTCGCTCACCGACTTTCGCGGCCTCTGGGCGCTGCGCCACTCCGACCGCGCCGCCTTCTGGCTGGCGCTGGTCACCTTTATCAGCGTGCTCACCATGGGGGTGATCCCGGGGATCACCCTTGCCGTGTTGCTGGGGCTGTTCCAGTTCCTGCGCAATGTGATGCGTCCCACCGACCAGCTGCTCGGCATGGATGACGAAGGGGTGGTGCGCACCCTGGGGGACAACGAGCAGGCCAAGGCGATCCCGGGCATTCTGGTCTATCGCTTCAACTCGCCGCTCACCTACTTCAACGCCCCCTACTTCAAGCGGCGAGTCATGGCCCTGCTGGTGCAGGATCCCCACAATCCCAAGTGTCTGGTGATCGATGCCGTCGCCTGCTTTACCCATCAGGACATCAGCGTGATGAGCATGGTGGGAGAGCTGCACAAGGATCTGAAACGACGCGGCATCCATATGGTGATGGCGGGACGCCATGGCCAGATGACCCACTGGCTCAAGCAGGCTGGCGTGCGGGTGGGCGACGAGGGGATCATCCTCTGCCCCGACATGTATCAGGCGCTGCGCATGACCCGCTGCTACCGCGAGCCGGTGTTCAGGGATGACGATGTGGTCGAAAGTACCACGGATGCCATCCTCTCCCGCTGGCCACAGGATGATGCCCTGCCCGACTCGGCGCGTCTTACCCTCCCCTGCGAGCAGGAGGCGGGCACCACGCCGGCCTGATCTGCCGACCAGCTCCTCTGGCCGGAGAGTCTCCGGCCAAGGATTGCACCCGCTCCGCGCTTGGTGTTAAATGCCCGACCAGATGGCACCAGATCGTGCCGTCCCAGCTGTTGGACATGCCATGCAAACTCAATCCCACGCAGGCCCGGGCACGCTCTTTGCGCTGACCTGGCCGCTCTTTATCGATCTCGCCCTCCACTTTCTGACCGGCGCACTCAACACCTTCATGGTGGGACATGTCTCCTATCAGGGGGTCGCGGCGCTGGCGGTCGGCAATCAGGTGTTCGATCTGGCCATCACATTGTTCAGCTTCGTCAGTATCGGTACCAGCGTGGTGATCACCCAGTATCTGGGGGCAGGTGACAGGGAGCGCAGCCGGGTGGTGATCCACACCGCCATCGGCTTCAACCTGTTGATCGGTCTGGTGGCGGCTGTCGGCGTGATGGCCGGTGCCAGTACCATGCTGGCGCTGATGAACCTGCCAGCCAACCTGATGAGCGATGGCACCCTCTACCTGCAGATCATCGGCCTCTGCCTGCTGCCGGAAGCGGCGGCGCTCTGTCTGGCGGCGACGCTGCGCGCCCACGGCCATACCCGTCAGGCGATGTATGTGACTCTCATCGTCAACCTCATCACCTTTGTCGGCAACCTGCTGCTGCTCTACGGCTGGTTCGGCCTGCCCCAGATGGGCGTGGCGGGGGTTGCCATCAGCACGGTAGCCGGGCGTCTGGTGGGCGTGGTGATGCTGGTCTGGCTGGTGGCCCGCAAAACCGGCATCCACCTCAAGATCCGCGACATCGTTCACCCCAGCCGGGAGATGCTGGGCAAGGTACTCCATATCGGCCTGCCTGCCGCCGGCGAGAACCTCTCCTGGATGCTGCAGTTTATGGTGGTGACCGCTTTTGTCGGTCTGCTGGGGGACAAGGCGCTGGCAACCCAGTCCTACTTCTTCCAGATCTGCCTGTTCATCCTGCTGTTTGGCCTCTCCATCGGTCTTGGTAACGAGATCATCATCGGCCATCTGGCGGGCGCCAGACAGTTTGACCGGGCCTATCAACAGCTGCTCAAGAGCCTCAAGCTCGGGCTCGCGGTCACCTGCGTCATCGCAGTGGCGGCGGCACTTAATGGCCGCACCATCATCAGCCTCTTTACCGATGACCCCGACATCATCACCCAGGTGGCGCAGCTCTTTCTCATCAGCCTCATCCTAGAGCCAGGCCGCACCTTCAATCTGGTGGTGATCAACGCCCTGCGCGCGACGGGTGATGCCCGCTTCCCCCTCTACATGGCACTGCTCTCCATGTGGGGAATTGCCGTACCCCTTTCCTATTTCCTTGGTATCATGCAGGGCTATGGACTGGTAGGCATCTGGCTGGCGCTCGCCTGCGACGAGTGGGTTCGCGGTCTGGCCATGTTCTGGCGCTGGCGCAGTCGTCGCTGGCAAAACAAAATCCTAGTTGAAACATAAGCGGAATCAGAATGAAGAAAATCGGACTCTTGCTGACTGCCCTGCTGCTCAGCCCTCTGGCCATGGCGCAAACCGCGCCCGCAGCCCCCAAGACTCAAGCCACCATGACCTGGTATGTGGCCCCCATCGTCATCGATGAGAGCAGCGAGGCCCAGAAGGCGCTGACCAAGGATTTCATGGCCCAGATGATCAAGACCATCAAGATCAACGAGTACCAGACCGGCAAAGCGGTGGGCAACACCAAAAATCCCAAGTGGCTGATCCGCACCAAGCTGATCCCCGCCAGCAATGAGCCGCTGGTCGGCAAGAAGCACCCGCAGGGGCTCACCTACGGCAAGGGTAACCCGACTCAGGAGATCATCGGTGAGCTGCTGATGAACGGCACTCTGGTGGCCCACATCGGGCAGGGCTGGCGTGAGCCGATTGTTGCCAATACCCCGGTGGCCGAACGCCTCTCCGTGGCCAACTACCGTTACGCCGTTGGCGATCAGGCCAAGTCGCCGGATCTTGAAGAGCTGGCCGCCCAGATCGGTTTCGAAGCGGGCAAGGTGATCCATCGCGACGGCAAGCCATTGCCTGAAAAGAAAAAGAAGAAAGATCAGACAGACAAGGATAAGGGGTAATTCCCCTCATCACTGAAAAGGGGCCACAAGGCCCCTTTTTGCTCTCTGCCGCTCACCGGCATCATGCCAATGATGTGATCCGAGCCACGTTTTGACCCATGCCTTGAATTGAAAACTCATTTATTCCGAATCAATTCAATGCCTTAAAAATAGCCTTTCAAGTATATCCCATCATTGCCCCTAAATTCGATCACGATCACGTTTATCACCGTCGCTAAGGGGTAGCTTGGTCTTACAGGCACAATCAAACGAAACCAAGGAGGCTCCATTACATGTTCCCAGAGTACAGAGAACTCATCTCGAGACTGAAGAGCAGTGATGTCCATTTCCAGAAGAAGTTTGACTTGCACAACGACCTGGATGAGGAGATTAGGAAGCTGGAAAAGCATCACGCCAGTGACTACAGCTCCGAGGTGAAGGATCTGAAAAAACAGAAACTTAAACTGAAAGAGGAGATATACGAGATCCTCAAGCAACATCCACAATAGATGCCTCGACGAATATCAGGATAAGCAACTTATCCTTCAGCCCGGCCAGAGAGCCGGGCTTTTCATTACCCACTCAACCTCACGCCATGCCATGCCATGCCAAGAAATAGCAATCAAATGGCTCCTACTGCTGGCGACGGTTTCGCCAACCCCTCTGCACGCTCGCAAAAATGGCTGACAAAACTGGACGGAGCAGAGGTCATGGCTAAGATAGGGGCTCTTGATATCGCGATTTGCTAGGGAGTAGGAAATGGAGTTAGTACTTGGCCCGTTGGAGGCCCGTGTCATCGGGTGCCTGATTGAAAAAGAGATCTGCACCCCGGATCAATATCCCCTCTCCCTCAATGCACTGGTCAATGCCTGCAACCAGAAGAGCAACCGCGAGCCGGTACTGGAGCTTGCCGAGCTCGACATCCGCGCCGTGGTTGACGAGCTGATCCGCCGGCGACTGGTGGTCAATACCGCCGGTTTCAATGCCCGGGTACCCCGCTATCAGCACCGATTCTGCAACACCGAATTTGGCGAACTCAAATTCAGCGCTCAGGAGCTCGGTATCATCTGCGAGCTGCTGCTGCGTGGCCCGCAAACCCCGGGTGAACTGCGCTCGCGCACCAATCGACTGTGCAGTTTTGATGACGTCACCGAAGTGGATGCGGTGCTGACCCAGCTCATCGAACGCGGCCCCTATGTGGTAAAACTGCCGCGTGAACCGGGCAAGCGCGAATCCCGCTACGCCCACCTCTTTAGCGGTGAAGTGGATATTCAGGCGATGATGGAAGCCGCTCCGGCAGCAGCCTACGCCTCTCCTGCGGCGGATCGCCTGAGCGAGCTGGAGCAGGAGGTGAGCGAACTCAAGAGCCGTCTCGCCGCCATGGAAGCCAGGCTGGCGGCGCTGGATGGTCAGGGCTGAGACCCTGCCACTCCATCTTTCTATTTGTCAGGGAGCCGGGGCCAACCCCCAGGCTCCCTCTGTTTTTTCATGCTGAGGAAGTGCCCGTGATCACCCTGATCAAAGAGTCTGACCACCAGAAAATGCCCTGGAAAAACAAGCAGGGCACCACAGCCCAGATCCTCATCTCCCCCAAGGGAGCGAGCCTCGACAAGCTCGACTTTGACTACCGGCTCAGCTCCGCCCCCATCAAGGAGGCCGGCCGCTTCTCTACCTTCCCGGGCTATCAGCGCATTCTGCTGCCGGTGAGCGGCGCCGGCTTCGTACTGAACGGCCACCCCTACGCCACCTTTGAAGCGGCCCATTTTGGCGGTGACGAGGAGACCCACTGCGAACTGCTGAAAAAAGAGGTGACCGATCTTGGCCTTATCTACCACCCGGACAGGGTTGCGGCCAACGTGCGGGTATTGAACCTCCCCTTCCCCCTGACGCTCACCCTCGAGCCAGAGAAGACTTACCTTTGCCACCTGCTGAGCGGCCAGCTCACGGTGCAGGGGCAAGTGGTCGCTATCAACGAAACACTGGTGGTGAGTGGCGAGGAGAGCATTCACTTCGACTGCCAGAAGAAGAGCACCATTGCCTTCTTTACCCTGCAAGGGAAGTAGCGGCGGGACAGCAAAAGAGCATGAAAAAGCCGGGCAATCCCGGCTTTTTCTATTCAGGCGCCCGGCGCGATGCCAGTCATAGCCTTAGTTCACCTTGAAGGTGCCCTTCATCATGGCAAAGTGGCCAGGGAAGGAGCAGAAGAAGGTGAGATCCTTGCCGGCCAGACCGTCGGTCTTGAAGGTCACGCTGGTGCTCTCGCCACCGCCAATCAGCTTGGTGTGAGCCAGTACGCGGGGGTCATCCTTGGGCAAATAGTTGTTCTCGGCACCAGCGCTCATCCCGGCGGTCGCCACGGCCTGATAGTCGGCAGTAGTGGCCAGCACCCAGTTGTGGCCCATGCCGGTGACCGGCAGTTTACCGGTGTGGTTCAGGGTGACGGTTACCTCTTTGCAAGTCGCAGGTACGCTCATCTCCTTGAGGTTGTACTGCATGGCATCATTGCCCTCGATGACCAATGCGCACTCATCGGCCAGTACCGGGGCAGCCAGGGTACTCAGAAACAGCAGGGTAATCGCCTTTTTCATTATCTTCTCCTTTGATTGGCAATGAATGGCAACAGGTTTGCGCAACACTTCTTCAAGAATGGCCGCAAAGATGCTGTCAAAATCGACCTTTATTTTACTCACCTGTATTCAATCGGCTATGAATTTAGCCCGAAGCTGTGGGCCAGCTCACCAGAATAAGCAAAGTCTGTTTAATTTTTTCCGCCATTTTCTCCGGGCGGGGCTCGCCCGTCGCCAGCCCCTTGGCTAAGCTAGCGCCCCGACCAGCCCTTCGCCAACAAGAGACCTGCTGATGATGGCCATAACCCCCGCTACCGCCCTGCGCTGCCTGCTGCTGACCCTGTTGCTGGCGCTCACCGGCTGCCAACCCCAGCCCCCGGCCCAAACCCGCATTCAGGGCAAAACCATGGGCACCTACTATGTGGTCACCCTGAGCGATCCCTTCCCCGGTGGCGAACCCGCGCTCAAGAGCGAGGTGGAGAACCTGCTGGCCAGGATGAACAGCGAGATCTCCACCTATGACCCCGACTCGCTCATCTCCCGCTTCAATCAGGGGCCGGCCAATACGCCGTTCATCATCCCCGCAGCCATGGCCAAAATCGTCCGGCAGGGGATCGATGCAGGTCACCTGACCAATGGCAAGCTTGATGTCACGGTCGGGCCACTGGTCAATCTGTGGGGCTTTGGTCCGGACAAACGCCCCATCAAACGGCCAGATGAGGCGGCCATCGCCGCCGCCCGCCACAAGGTTGGCATCGACAAGCTGACCCTGACACCACAGGGAGATCACTTCCTGCTTGAGAAGTCTATCCCGGAGCTCTATCTCGACCTCTCCACCCTAGGTGAAGGGGCTGCCTCGGATGAAATCGCCGCCCTGCTGGAGAGCAAGGGGGTCAACAACTACCTCATCGAGGTGGCGGGTGCGGTGCGCAGCAAGGGCCACAACAGCAAGGGCTCGCCGTGGCGAGTCGCCATCGTCGAGCCCTCCGATCAGCCGGGTGCCTTCTCCGACATCGTCATCCCCAACGGCATGGCACTCAGCACTGCCGGCAGCTATCGCAACTACTACGAGCTCGATGGCCAGCGCTACTCCCATATCATCGACCCCGCTACCGGCCAGCCCATCACCCACAAGCTGGTCTCGGCAAGCGTCATCACCCCCACTGCGCTGGAGGCCGATGCCCTCGATACCGCCCTGATGGTGATGGGCCCCGCTGAGGCGATGGCTTTTGCCAAGGAGCACAAGCTTGCGGTCTATCTCATCGTCAAAACGGACAAGGGATTCCAGGCCATCCACACGCCCCAATTTGCCCCCTATCTGGCAGAGAAGAAAAAATAAAAAGAGAGGGCCCACAACCGGGCCCTCTCTGTTTCCCGACGTTTCTCCCGCGACGACAGCAGAGCAAGGTATACAAACGACAACTTGGCCAATTGCCTCTTCAGCCGATTTGGTGGCACACTTTCCCCATCAGCCCGTAGCGCCTCGACCAGACAGATGCAGATACCGGATACCGAGCCCGAAAAGAAAAGCCCAGCCAAGCCCCAACGCATTCTGATGGTCAACGAGCAACGCTCGTTTCAGGTCATGATGAAGGCGATGCTGATCAATATCGGCATCAGCAACATCACCTTCTCCAACAGCGCCGAGGATGCGCGCCGCCGCTGCCAGAAAGGCAGTTTTGACATCTATCTCATCGATTACGATCTCGGGGTCGGCGAGAATGGCCGCCAGCTGCTGGAGAGCCTGCGGGATCAGCACCTGGTTCCTCCCCAAAGCGTGGTGATCATGGTGAGTGGCGACAGCTCCCGCGCCATGGTGCTGAGCGCGCTGGAAGCCGAACCCGACGAATACCTGATGAAGCCCTTCTCTCAGGAGCAGTTCTCGTTTCGCATCAAACGGGCCCTCGCCCGCCGTCAGGCACTCGCCAGCGTTTTTAGCGCCATGGCGGAGGATGACCTGCCCGCACTTATTACCGCTTGCGCCGAGCGGGCCGATACGGTTCCGCGCTATGCCAACTACTGCCGCTGCCTGCAGGCCGATACCCACCTCAAACTGGGTCAGGCTCAGGAGGCGCGCTCCCTGATGCGCCAGCTGCTGGCCGGGCAGGAGAACAGCTGGGCCCGCCTGACGCTGGGCAAGGCGTGCAACACCCTGGGGCTCCATGAAGAGGCGGTCAGCCACCTGCAGGCGACCCTGAAGAATACCCCTCTGATGGTGGAGGCTTACCGCTGGCTGGCAGAGTCCCAGCTCGCCCTTGGCAACGATGAGGTCGCCCAGCAGGAGCTCAAACGGGCCGTCGACATCTCGCCCCAGTCAGTCCAGCTGGCTCGCCGACTGGCCGAGGTGTGCCTGCTGCGCCACGATTACGCTCAAGCCAAGGATGTACTGCTCTCTCTCATCGATCTGTCGCGCAACTCGATTCACCGCACCCCCCACTATCTGGGGGCCTATATCCAGACCCTGACCCTCTACGCCCTCAACAGCAACGACAGCTACCACATCGCCAACCTGCAAAAGCAGGTCAACTCAGCCCTGTCGCGCATCCGCGATTCGCTGATGATGTCGGAGTTCAACTACCCGGTGTTCGAGCAGATCTGTCAGGCGCGAGTGCAGATTGCGCTGGGGGAGCTGCTCAAGGGCAAGAAGATGCTCTATCGCGCCAACCAGAACTGGCTCGACGAACCGGCCACCATGCCGCCGACCCTGCTCGGGGAGACCATCCTCGCCCTCTATCAACTCGGCGAGTTCGAATATGCCGAAAGCCTGCAGAGCCTGCTGGCCGAGGATGAGGATCACCTGCTCACCACCTGCATTCAGGCGACCCGGGATGACAAGACGGTGCTCGAGCGCCGTCAGCGCTACCAGCAGCTCAACGAACTGGGCATCAAGGCCTATCAGGCGGGCGAGCTGGAACAGGCGCTCGGTCACTTTCGCGAGGCGCTGCGCCGGGCGCCAGCCAACACAGGTGCCGCCCTCAACAAGATCCAGGTGCTGCTGCAACTGATGCAGAAAAACCGCAAGAGCCCGGAGTTTGGTACCGAGTGCAAGGACACTCTGGACATGCTCGACGGCATCCCTCTCAACCCCGCCCAGCAGGATCGTTTTCGCAAGCTGCGCCAGGAGTTCAACCAGTTCAGCTGACCCCGCACTCCCCTCGGGGCGCCTATGCTGAAACCAGACTGGCAGCAGAGGGGAAACAAGGATGGCGATATGTCGTTATCTGGTGGCCGATGGCCGCCACTGCAACGAGGAGGCTGGCGAGCACGATCTCTGCCACTGGCACGACCCGCATACCAATAAACAGGATCCCCACACCGCAGAGGCGCTTGAGCAGTATGTCCGTGCTGGCGGCCTCTGCCACGGTTTGCAGCTGGCCCGCGCCAATCTGGCCGGTCTCAATCTGGTCAACAAGGGGTCCAAACAGGGATTTTTGCTGGAGCAGTGCAACCTCTATCGCGCCAACCTGCGGGGTGGTCACCTCTACGGCCTGCGCATGAAGGGGGGAAGCCTGATGAAGGCCGATCTCAGCGATGCCAATCTGCACTGCGCCATCCTTGATGACGTCAACCTACTCGGCATTCGCTGGCACAATACCCGGCTCGACAACATGCAGACCGGCAAACGGGTGATGCAGGATCGCAAGGGGCGCCGCGAGCGGGATCCCGAGCAGGCCAGGGTCTGGTTCAAAGAGGCCGAAGAGACCTACCGGGATCTGCGCAAAGCCTCCGAGGCGCAGGGGATCTTCACCATGTCCGGCAACTATATCCAGCAGGAGCTCACCATGCGCCGGCTGCAACTGCCGTTCTGGTCGAGCCAGCGCTTCACCTCCTGGATAGTCGATCTCTTCTGCGGTTACGGTGAAGCCCCGATGCGGGTGGTGCTCTTCTCCCTGCTGCTCATCTTTATCTGCAGCATCTTCTACTTCTTCTTTGGCCTGAGCTTCAACGGCAACCACCTCGCCTACCACCCGGGCGCCCCCTTCGAACAGAACGCCATCTTTCTGCTGGAGTGCCTCTACTACAGCGTGGTCACCTTCACCACCCTGGGCTACGGCGACTTCACCCCCATCGGCCTCTCGCGCCTTTTTGCGGCCTTCGAGGCCTTCACCGGCAGCTTCACGCTGGCGCTGTTTGTGGTGGTGTTTGTCAAGAAGATGACCCGCTGACGTCTCTCCCTGCCAAGCGGGCCGGCCACTGGCGCAGGCCCGCGCCCCAAACTTGCATCCACCGCCGATTCCTAGTCCAATAGCGACTTATAAAAATGACATGAGCATCCCGGACATGAAGATCATCTCTTTCAATATCAACGGCCTGCGTGCCCGTCTGCACCAACTGCAAGCCATCATCGACAAGCACCAGCCCGATGTGATCGGCCTGCAGGAGATCAAGGTGCACGATGAAGCCTTCCCGCTGGCCGATGTGGAGGCCATGGGTTATCACGTAGAGTTTCACGGCCAGAAGGCCCACTACGGGGTGGCTATCATGAGCAAGCAGAAGCCGGTCAAGGTGGAGAAAGGCTTCCCCACCGACGACGAAGAGGCCCAGCGCCGGATGATCATGGCCACCTTCGAACGTGAAGACGGCTCCCTCATCAAGGTGATGAACGGCTACTTCCCGCAGGGTGAAAGTCAGGATCACGAGACCAAGTTCCCGGCCAAGCAGAAGTTCTACGAGGATCTGCAGCACTATCTGGAGACCAACCACACCCCGGATGACCAGCTGGTGCTGATCGGGGATATGAATATCTCCCCCACCGATCTCGACATCGGTATCGGCGAAGCGAACCGCAAGCGCTGGCTGCGGGATGGCAAGTGCTCCTTCCTGCCCATCGAGCGTGAATGGATGGAGCGGCTGAAAGGGTTCGGCCTGACCGACACCTTCCGCGCCGCCAACCCCACCGAGTGCGAGCGTTTCTCCTGGTTTGACTACCGCTCCAAGGGCTTTGACGAGAACCGTGGCCTGCGCATCGACCTCATCATGGCCTCCGATGCTCTCAAGGACAAGGTGACCGAGACCGGCATCGATTACGAGCTGCGCGGTATCGAGAAACCCTCCGACCACGCCCCCATCTGGGCCTGCTTCGCCTGATGTGGCGCCGGATGCCGCAATGATATCGCCAATCTGTGAAGCGGCTCGCGGTTGCCTGCGATAAAAGGGCGTAAACAGCCTATCCAGACAAGGTGCCTCAGGGCACCTTCTTTTTGCAGCAAGGAGTGCCAGCAGTGACCCCAACTCACCTTCCTCTCTCCCCCGCCCGTTTTCTGGCCCTGCGCCTGTTGCCCGGGGAGGATCTTATCGCCGGATTGCGTGCCCAAATGGCCCGACACGGCCTGCAGGCGGCCTGGATCGCCGGGGCGGTCGGCAGCCTGACCCACGCCAACCTGCGCTATGCCGCCCAGCCCGATGGCACCCTGCTGGAGGGGGCCTTCGAGGTGATCGCCCTTGGCGGCACCCTGGACCCGGAGTGCGAACACCTGCATCTCTCCATCTCTGACGAGCTGGGACTGATGCGCGGCGGCCACGTGCTGCCCGGTTGCCGGGTGCGCACCACCCTCGAACTGGTAGTCGGAGAGCTGGAGGCGTACCGTTTTGGCCGTGCCCCCTGCCCCCAATCCGGTTATGAAGAGCTGCTCATTACCCCCAGAACCTTGTGAGGATCACTATGTCCGTCAGTAAACTCTCCAGCTACAACCTGGCTTTTATGGTCATCTGCATCGCCATCAACATGGTGGCGGGACAGGCCGTCTCCATGCTCAAGCTGCCCATCTTCCTCGACTCCATCGGGACTGTGCTCTGCGCCATTCTGGCGGGCCCCTGGATGGCGATCGCCACCGGTCTGCTCACCAACCTGCTGTGGGGCCTGCTCACCGGCCCCATCGCAGCAGCCTTTGCCCCGGTCGCCATGATGATCGGCCTCAGTGCCGGTCTGCTGGCGCGGGCCGGCTGGTTCAACAATCTGCCCAAGGTGGTAGTGAGCAGCGTGGTGATCACCCTGGCGCTCACCCTGGTGGCCATTCCTATCCGCTCCTACCTGTTTGGTGGCGCCACCGGCAGCGGTGCTGATTTCGTGGTTGCCTACCTGCACGCCATGGGTAGCGATCTGCAGGAGTCGGTCGCCGTCACCGTGCTCGGCACCAACCTGCTGGACAAGCTGCTGACCGTGCTGATCGCCTGGGGGCTGGTACGCCGCCTGCCGCAGCGCACCCTGCGCCACTTCCCGCAGATGGCCGCCGTGCGCTGATGCACCCGTTTACCTCCCTCGCACTCTGGCTCTGGTTTTCGGTCACGGCCAGCGTGCTGCCGCCCCCTTGGCTCTGGGGCTGGAGCCTGCTGCCGCTACTTGTTCTGGTGCTGCTGCCGGGTTCCCGCGCCCGGCTCAAGCTGGTGCTGGCGGTAATGCTGCCGCTGGGACTGGGGCTCTATCTGGTACACGGCCCCTGGTTGCGGATCCTGCTCGGCATGCCAGCGGTTCCAGCCAGCGAAGCGTTTCCCATTCTGCCCCTCTGGTGCCGGCTGCTCGCCTGTCTCGCCAGCGCCCAGCTCTGGCTCAGGGCGGTCTCGACCGAGCGGTTTGTTCATGCGCTCTTTGCCAGCCGGCTGCCCATCGCCCTCTCCTACCTCTGCTGCGGCCCGCTGCTGCTCAAGGAGCAGCTTGGCCACCAGCTGCGCGCTATCAGGGAAGCCCAGCTAGCCCGCGGCGTACCCTTTGACGGCCATCCGCTGGCCCGGCTCAAGGCCACGCTTCCGCTGCTCTCGCCGCTGGTCGGGCAGGCATTGAGCGAGCTGGCCACCCGCAGCATGGCGCTGGATCTGCGCGGCTTTCGCAGCCAGCCGGCTCGCACCCGCATGACGGAGATCCCGCAGCAACGTTACGAGCCGCGACTGCGCTATCTGCTGCTGTTGCTGGTAGTGCTGGAGATTGTCTGCAGGTGGTGGCCATGATCTCGCTGCAAGGGTTGACCATCGGCCATACGGCCCACCCAGACCACTTTCAACTGGGCGCACTCGATGTCGAACTGAAAGAGGGCGAATGGCTGGCCATCTTGGGTGGCAACGGGGCAGGCAAATCCCTGCTGGCCCAACTGCTGGCGGGGGGCTGGCTCCAGCTGCACCTCGACACGCTGACGGGAGAGGGCGTCATTCTCGGGCAGCCCCATGATAGCGGCCAGCTCAATCACCATGCTGCTGTGCGTCAGTGGGTACAGCAATCCCCTTATCTGCAATTTTCCGGCTGCTGCTTTTCGGTCGTCGACGAGGTGGCCTTTGGCCCGGCCAATCTCGGGTTGCCACCCGATGAGGTCAGCCGGCGGGTATCCGATGCCATGGCGCTATGTCACTGCGAGGCGCTGGCAACCCGCCATCCCCTCGATCTGTCGGGAGGTGAAGCCCAGCGCGTGGTGCTGGCCTGTGCCCTGGCGATGGCTCCCAAGCTCTTGATCCTCGATCAGGCCTTTAGCCGTCTGACCCCGGCGGCAACCCAAACCATGCTGCGGCAGATCCGCCGCTACAGCGAGGAAAGCGGCTGCAGCGTCATCTTGCTGGAGCAGCGGCTTTTTCCGGCCGCTCACTTCTGCGAGCGATTCCTGCAGCTCGACCATGGCCGCCAGCTGGCCTGCGGTGAGCTCGGCGAGGTGCTGCCCCATCTGCCCGGGCGGGTGATCCTGCCGGACTCCCTGCGCGAGACGCTACAGGTGCGCGACCCGCGCCATCACCCCTACCCCTTGGCCATGTTGCGGGAGTTTTATGCTGAGCTTTGACCACCTCTGCTTCTCATGGGCACCGGACAATCCCTGCCTGCACGACATCACATTGCAAATTGCCAGTGGGGAACAGGTCGCCATCGTCGGGGATAACGGTGCAGGCAAGTCAACCCTGCTACGACTGGCGGCGGGGCTGCTGGCCCCCACCTCAGGCACGGTGAGCTGGCAACAGCAGGCGCTCTGCAAGCAGCGAGCACTGGCCCGTGCCAGTCAAATCGGCTTTCTGTTTCAGGAGTCGGAGCGTCAGCTGTTTCACAGTCGGGTCGAGGATGAAATCGCCTTTGGCCTGCGCCTGCAGAAACTGCCGCGCGAGGAGATCCGGCTGCGGGTCGCCACCGCGCTGGAAGAGTGCGAGCTGACAAAGTGGGCGGCCTCCCATCCGCTCGATCTCGATGCCGGTCAGCGGCGCATGGTGGCGGTGGCCTGCCTCCATGCCATGCAGCCCGCCTTGCTGTTGCTCGACGAACCGAGCCGGGATTTCGATCCCCGCTGGCTGGCCATTCTGGAACGCTGGCTGGCCAGAGAGCGGGCCAAGGGCACCACCATAGTGGCCATCAGTCACGACGCCGAATTTGTCAGACGCAACTTCACTACCCTGATCGAGCTGAAAGCAGGGCGTCTGGTTGGCCACGGCCACACCAGCGAACGACTTGCTGCCCTCAACGGTTACCGCCCCCACCACTGTAGTGCCATGCTGCTGGCCACGCTCGACCAGCGCAGCTAACGCCCTCTTTTTCCATCAAAACAGCACGAAACCTCGCCATTTGGGGACAAATTGTCCCCTTGAGAAGGTTCGGTTCAAGGTTGCCCGCCTATCATCGCCCTTCCACCCCAAGAGAAGCTGTTTTTTATCATGACGTTAATGATCCAGATGGAGAAAAATACCGGACACCCTCGCCGCTATGGTGCCAGCAAAGAGATTGGCAGGGCTGGTGCAGATGCCCCGCTCAAGCGCGCCCTGCTGACGCTGGCACTGATCGGCGGACTGAGCGGTTGTGGCGGTGAATCCACCCCGGCGGCCCAGAGTGTTCCGGCCTTCCCTGTCGTGGTCAATGAAGTGACCCTGACCGATGTGCCGCTCACCACCGAGATGGTGGGCGAGACCGCTGGTTTTCGTGAAATTGAAGTGCGTTCGCGGGTGAGCGGCATTCTGCTCAAGCGCACCTATGTCGAGGGCCAGCCGGTCACCGCCGGTCAGCAGCTGTTCCTCATCGACCCCGAGCCCTACAAGGTGGCCCTCGAACAGGCCAAGGGCTCCCTTGCCCAGGAGCAGGCCCGTCTCAACAAGGCGCGCGCCGATCGGGATCGCATCATCCCGCTGTTCAAGCGTCAGGTGGTGAGCCGCAAGGATTATGACGACACCCTCGCCAACTACGAGGCGGCCGTCGCCAGTCTGCAGGCCGTTCAGGCCAAGGTCAAAGAGGCCGAACTCAACCTCAGCTACACCCAGGTGACCGCTCCCATCGACGGCATGGCGAGCAAGAGCTCCCAGTCCGAGGGGAGCCTTATCTCCACCAGCGGCGACAGCAGCCTGCTGACCACCATCACCCAGTACAACCCGCTCTACGTCAACTTCTCCTACTCGGAGCAGGATCGCCTCAACTTCGAGAACTCGGTGAAAAAAGGGTTGATCGAATCCAAGGATGCCACCAACTGGCGCACCCACATCCGTCTGGCTGACGGCTCCGTCTATCCCGAGGCGGGCAAGCTCAACTTCTCCGACAACCGGGTCGATCCGCAGACCGGCACCATCCGTGCCCGCGCCATCTTCGACAACAAAAATGGCGTGCTGATGCCGGGCCAGTTCGTGCGGATGACCATCGATCTGGGCACCCGCAAAAACGCCATCGTGGTGCCGCCGCGCGCCATCGTTCAGTCCCAGGCTGACCGCATGGTGATGGTGGTGGATGCCGACAACAAGGTCGTTCCCCGTCCGGTCAAGCTGGGCGCCGTGGTTGCCGATGGCGTGCTGATCGACAGCGGCCTTGAGCCGGGCGAGCACTACATCGTCGAGGGGCTGATGAAGGCCCGCCCCGGCAGCGTGGTCAAGCCGGTCTCTGCCGAAGAGATGCAGGCCATCAGTGCCAAGCTGGTTCGACAGTCCGCGGCCAAGTAAGGAGTTCGCATGTTTTCCAAGTTCTTTATCGAACGCCCCATCTTCGCCAGCGTGATTTCGATCATTATCGTGCTGGGCGGACTGGCGGCGATGCGATCGCTTCCCATCGAGCAGTACCCGCAGATCACCCCGCCGGTGGTCTCGGTGACCGCCTTCTATCCGGGCGCTACCCCGGAGGTGATCTCCCAGACCGTTGCCGCGCCGCTTGAACAGCAGATCAACGGCGTGGAACAGATGATCTACATGCAGTCGGGTTCTGCCTCCAACGGTCAGATGAACCTCAACGTCTACTTCGAGATCGGCACCGACCCGGATCAGGCCACCATCAACGTCAACAACCGGGTCTCGGCCGCCATGGCCCAGCTGCCGGAAGAGGTGAAAAAGCAGGGGGTTACGGTCAAGAAGAAGTCCACCGCCATCCTGCAGGTGGTGACTTTGCAATCGCCAAACGGCTCGTTTGATACCACCTATCTCTCGAACTACGCCCTGCTCAACATCATCGACGAGCTCAAGCGGATTCCCGGCATCGGCGATACCACCTTGTTTGGCGGTACCGACTACGCCATGCGTATCTGGCTGCGGCCGGATCGACTGGCCCAGCTCGAACTCACCCCGAGCGACGTGATCGGCGCCATTCGCGAGCAGAATACCCAGTTTGCGGCAGGCAAGATCGGTGCCCAGCCCACCTCGGCTCCGGTCGATTTTACTTACACGGTGCAGACCAAAGGGCGCCTTGAGGACGTCAAGGAGTTCGAAAACATCATCGTTCGCTCCATGCCTGACGGCTCCAAGATCCGGGTGAAGGATGTGGCGCGGGTCGAGCTCGGCGGCAAGGATTACGACGTCCTGGCCCGGGCCAACGGCAAACCGGCCATCGGTATCGCCACCTATCTGCAACCGGGCGCCAACGCCGTGGCGGTGGCCGGTGCGGTACACGACACCATGGAACGGCTCAAGGCCCGTTTCCCGCAGGATGTGGAGTACCAGATCCCCTACGACACCACCGAGTTCGTGAAGATCTCCATCGAGGAGGTGGTCTACACGCTGTTCGAGGCGATCGTGCTGGTGTTCGTGGTGGTCTATCTGTTCCTGCAGAACTTCCGCGCCACCCTGATCCCCTGCATCGCGGTGCCGGTATCGCTGATCGGTACCTTCGCCGGCATGCTGGTGCTGGGCTTCTCCATCAACCTGCTCACCCTGTTCGGCATGGTGCTCGCCATCGGTATCGTGGTGGATGACGCCATCGTGGTGCTGGAGAACGTCGAGCGGATCATGCAGGAGAAGAAGTGTTCGCCCAAAGAGGCAGCTATTCTCGCCATGCAGGAGGTCTCCGGCCCGGTGGTCGCTATCGTGCTGGTGCTCTGCGCCGTATTCCTGCCGGTCGCCTTTATGGGCGGCATGACAGGGGTGATGTACAAACAGTTCGCCATCACGGTTGCCGTGTCGGTGGCCATCTCCGGTCTGGTGGCGCTGACCCTGTCACCGGCATTGTGCGCCGTGTTGCTCAAAGAGGGGCACCACAAACCGGCCCGTTTCTTCGTCTGGTTCAACGACAAGTTTGATCAGCTGACCCGTGGCTATGTGCGTGGCGTGGCCTTCCTCAACCGTCGGGTGGCCGTGGCCTTTGGCATCATCGCCGTCCTGCTGCTCTCCATCTACGGCCTCTTCCTCAAGGTGCCGGGCGAGCTGGTCCCGAACGAAGATCAGGGTTACCTCATCTCCGCAGTGATGCTGCCGGATGCCGCCGCCATGACCCGTACCCAGGCGGTCGCCAACCAGTTCGACAAGATCGCCATGGCCAACCCCAACGTGAAGGATGTCATCACCTTCTCGGGCTTTGACATCCTCTCCAGCGCCATCGTCAGCAACAGCGGCCTCACCTTCATTACCCTGAAGGACTGGAGCGAGCGCAAAGAGGCGGGAGCCGACTCCTTCTCGCTGGCCAAGACCCTGCAGGGGATGAGCCTGATGGGGCTGGCTGACGGCTTCGTCGCCTCCTTCAACCCGCCGCCCATTCAGGGGATGTCCACCACCGGCGGCCTTGAGGGATATCTGCAGAACCGCGGCTCAGGCAATGCCCAGGAGTTCTCGGCCGAAGTACAGCGCTTCCTCGAAGCGGCCAAGGAGCGCCCGGAGTTTGCCAGCGTAACCACCACCTACCGCGCCAACGTGCCGCAGGTCTATCTCGACCTGGATCGGGAGAAAGCCAAGGCGCTGGGGCTGCCTATCAACGCGGTGTTCGACACCATGCAGGCCACCTTCGGTCAGGTCTATGTCAACGACTTCAACCAGTTCGGCCGCACCTACCGGGTACAGTTGCAGTCCGAGGCGGACTACCGCGCCAAGAAGAGCGACATTCGCAATGTCTATGTCCGCTCCAACAAGGGGGAGATGATCCCGCTGAGCAGTCTGGTCACGGTGCGTGACGCCACCGGCCCCGAGCTGGTCGAGCGCTTCAACATCTTCCAGGCGGCCAAGATCATGGCACAGCCGGCGCCGGGCTACAGCTCGGGTCAAGCCATCGCCGCGCTGGAAGAGGTGGCCAACAACACCCTTGGCAACGACGCCAAGCTGGAGTGGACCGGCTCCGCCTATCAGGAGAAAGCGGCGGCCGGCAGTGCAGGCATGGCCTTTGGCTTTGGCATCGTGATGATCTTCCTCATTCTGGCCGCCCAGTATGAGCGCTGGAGCCTGCCCTTCGCGGTGATCACCGCGGTGCCGTTCGCCCTGTTTGGCGCCCTGCTGGCCACCTGGCTGGTGGGTCTGACCAACAACGTCTACTTCCAGATCGGTCTGGTGACGCTGGTCGGGCTGGCGGCCAAGAACGCCATCCTGATCGTGGAGTTCGCGGTGATGAAGCACGAAGAGGGGATGAGCCTCATCGAGTCAGCACTGGAGGCGGCGCGGCTGCGTTTTCGCCCCATCGTCATGACCTCGCTCGCCTTTATCCTCGGCTGTGTACCGCTGGTCACCTCCAGTGGTGCCGGGGCGGCGAGCCGTCACGCCCTCGGCTGGCCGGTCATCGGCGGCATGCTGGCCGCGACCTTTATCGCCATCTTCTTTATCCCGCTCTTCTTCCGCCTCATCATGCGAGGCTCGGAAAAAGGCGCGAAGCAGTAAGGCTGAGCCTGTTGCCACGTTGATAACCCCTGCCCCCGCACCTGCGGGGGTATTTTTTATCTCTTCTTCCCCTCATGGAGCCTGTGAGCGCACCTTGACCTTATCCCTGTGGCAAGGTTTACAGTCCAACCATCTGATCCAGAAGGATATCCAGTTTGTCACTCATCCAGCTTGCTGCAAGATTGCCCAGCGTTGCACTGGCCCGGCTATTGCTGGCGCTGCTGCTCGTGTGCAATCTGACTCTCTGCATCAGCTGGCATGCTGCTCCCCTCTCCTCCGAGACAACCCAAAACAGCCCCCTGCCGATGGTGATGTTCGATTCATCCATGGCGATGGCGGATGGCGAGATCTCTCATGCGATGGCCACCATGGCTCACCCGGGCGATGGCATGACCCTCTCCTGCCATCAGGGGGACGATGGGTCAGCCATGGGCGATGAGTGCCAGATGCAAACTGGCGTCAATGCCCTCTCCTTTGGGGCGATGGCTCTGCTGGGTGTACTGGTCGCCCTGCTGATCTTCCCCCTGCTGCTTGGCAGCAACTTCGCAACGTCACTGCTTGATAACTGGTTGCGGGATCCCTTCCTGCGATCCCGCGGTACCCATCCCCCCTCCTGGCCACGCCGACACCTGATGTTGTCGGTGCTGCGCCACTAGAAAGATCTTCTCTTGCGGCAGCGGCAAGCCTCGGCTTGCCCGTTCTCTGCCGCCTTGCCTGACCCTGTGCCCCGGCCAAACCGGCCCGCTCGCAGGGAGCCGTGCGCGCTGATACAGCTGCGCCCCGTTTGCCGCCAATCCCTTGGGTGATGCCTTGTCCATCTCCCGTCCGGCGGCCTGCACAAGAGAAGAGATATGATGTCACTTGCCCCTGTTACCGGCCTTATCGCCGCTAAAAACCTTGCCACCCAGCCACTAAGTGGAGGTGTGCGATGAGCCGGAAACTGCTGGTATCGGCCCTGCTGCTGGCCCTCGGCGCCGGTGGCGGCTACTGGGCCGCCAAACAGACCACCGCTGGCCCCGCGGCCAAGGAGAAGACGCCGCTCTACTGGGTCAACCCCATGGATCCGCGCGACAAGCGCGATGCCCCCGCCAAGGACAACATGGGGATGGACTTTATCCCCGTCTATGAGGAAAAACAGGGCGGCTCACCGGGCACCGTCACCATCAGCCCAGAGATCCAGCAGAACCTGGGGGTGCGGCTCGCCAAGGTGGAGAAGCTCCCCATCCACCAGCAGATCGAGACGGTGGGCTACGTCGGCTATGACGAGGACAAGCTGGAAGCCGTCAACGCCCGCATGGCGGGCTGGATCCGCACCCTCGCCATCAAGAGCGAGGGGCAGCAGGTGAGCAAGGGGAGCCTGATTTACGAGCTCTACGCCCCGGATCTGGTCAACGCCCAGCACGAGTATCTGCTCGCCCTCAATACCGCCAACCCGCTGCTGCTGCGTGCCGCCGAGGGCAAGCTCAAATCCCTGCAGGTGCCGGCGGATCAGATAGCGGCCCTCAAGCGCAGCCGCCAGGTGCAGGAGACGGTGCGCATCTATGCCCCCAGCAGCGGCTATGTCTCCGAGCTGAAAGTGCGCGAAGGCCAGTATGTGGAGCCTGCCGCAGCGCTCTTTAACATCAGCACCCTCAAGCAGGTGTGGGTGAGCGCCGAGGTGTTCGAACGCCAGGCGGCCCAGCTGAAGGTGGGGGATCCGGTCACCATGACCCTGGATTACGCCCCCGGCCGCCACTGGCAGGGTCGGGTCGATTACCTCTACCCGACCCTGGATGCCACCACCCGGACTCTCAAGGTGCGGCTGCGCTTTGCCAACCCGGACGAGTTCCTGAAACCCAATATGTTCGCCAAGGTGACGATTCAGGCGGGCAAGGGAGAGCCGCAATTGGTCGCGCCGAGCGAAGCGGTGATCCGCACCGGCAGCCAGGATCGGCTGGTGCTGGCGCTGGGGGATGGCAGCTTCAAGTCGGTCGCTGTCACTCTGGGCCCCCAGTTTGGCGACAAGGTCGCCATCAAGGCAGGGGTAGAGGCTGGGGATAACATCGTCAGCTCTGCCCAGTTCCTGCTCGACTCCGAATCGGCCATCGATTCCGACTTCCAGCGCATGACGGCGGTGCGCCCCGCCCAGGTGTGGACCCAGGGCGAGGTTGAAAGCATCGATCTGGCCAACCGCACCCTGATGGTCTCCCACCAGCCCATCCCCGAGTGGCAGTGGCCCGCCATGGAGATGGAGTTCACCGTCGCCGAAGGGGTCGATATCAGCAAGCTGGCCGAGGGGCAGACCCTGCATCTGCAGGTGATGCAGGAGGGGGATGAGTACCGCATCACCACCATCCATCAGGAGAAGGCATCCGCTACTGACGGCGGCGCCAAGCCTGCGGCAGATGAGATGGGCAAGATGGAAGGCATGGACCATAGCCAGCATCAGATGACGATGCCCGAGATGGAGAAGAAGTCATGATCCCGTCGATCTCTTGCCGCTTTACTAGCAACCCTGTCCTGCCGTTCACGCCACGCCAAGAGGGAGGAGCCAGATCATGATCCCTGCCATCATTCGCTGGTCCATCGGCAACCGCTTTCTGGTGCTGCTCTTGACCCTCATGCTCACCGCCTGGGGGCTCTGGTCGGTCAAACAGACCCCGGTGGACGCCCTGCCGGATCTTTCCGACGTGCAGGTGATCATCAAGACCTCCTACCCGGGCCAGGCTCCGCAGGTGGTAGAGGATCAGGTGACCTACCCGCTCACCACCGCCATGCTGGCGGTGCCGGGGGCAACCACGGTGCGCGGCTACTCCTTCTTCGGCGACTCCTTCGTCTATGTGCTGTTTGACGACAACACCGACCTCTACTGGGCCCGCGCCCGGGTGCTGGAGTACCTAAGCCAGGTTGCGCCCAACCTGCCCGCCTCTGCCCGACCCCAACTCGGCCCCGATGCCACCGGGGTGGGCTGGATCTATCAGTACGCGCTGGTAGACAAAACCGGCAAGCATGACCTCAGCCAGCTCACCTCGCTGCAGAACTGGTTCCTCAAGTACGAGTTGCAGACGGTGGAGGGGGTCTCCGAGGTCGCCACCGTGGGCGGCATGGTGCGCCAGTATCAGGTGCGGGTCGATCCGGACAAGCTGCGCGCCTACGGCATCCCGCTCTCCCTTATCGAGACCGCCATCAAACAGGGCAATCAGGAGACCGGCGCCTCCGTCATCGAGATGGCGGAAGCGGAGTACATGGTGCGCTCCAACGGCTATCTGAAAAGCGTCGAGGATCTGAAGCAGATCCCGCTCGGTACCACTGTGCGCGGCGCCCCGCTGCTGCTGGGTGACGTGGCGGATGTGGTCACCGGCCCCCAGAGCCGGCGCGGCCTGGCCGAGCTCAACGGTGAAGGGGAAGTGGTGGGCGGCATCATCGTCATGCGCTACGGCGAGAATGCCCAGCACACCATCGACGGGGTCAAGGCGCGGCTCGCCCAGCTGAAGAGCAGCCTGCCGGAAGGAGTAGAGATCGTCACCGTCTACGATCGCTCCGACCTTATCCAGCGCGCCATCGACAACCTCTCCGGCAAGCTGGTGGAGGAGTTCGCGGTGGTGGTGCTGGTCTGCCTCGCCTTCCTGTTCCACCTGCGCTCATCCCTGGTGGTGGTCATCTCCCTCCCTATTGCGATTTTGACCGCCTTTATCGTGATGCACCTGCAGGGGATCAACGCCAACATCATGTCGCTCGGCGGCATCGCCATCGCCATCGGCGCCATGGTGGATGGCGCCATCGTGATGATCGAGAACGTCCACAAGCACATGGAGCGGGAGACGCTCACCGACAAGAACCGCTGGCGTATCATCACCGAGGCGAGCATAGAAGTGGGGCCCGCCATCTTCTTCTCCCTACTCATCATCACCATCAGCTTCCTGCCGGTGTTCGCGCTGGAGGCGCAGGAGGGGCGGATGTTCCACCCGCTCGCCTACACCAAAACTTACGCCATGGCGGCGGCGGCCGGGCTCGCCATCACCCTGGTGCCGGTGATCATGGGTTACTTCATCCGTGGCAAGGTGCTGGCGGAGCAGGCCAATCCGCTGAACCGCTGGCTGAGTCAATGCTATGTACCGCTGCTCAAGGCCGTGCTGGCCCGTCCGAAAACCACTCTGGCTGTCGCCGCCGTGGTGACGGTGGTGGGCTTCTGGCCGCTCAAGTATCTGGGCTCCGAGTTCATACCGCCGCTCGATGAGGGGGATATCATGTATATGCCCACCACCGCGGCCAATATCTCGGTGGGCAAGGCGCGGGAGATTTTGCAGCAAACCGACAAGCTCATTCGCACCGTGCCCGAGGTGCAGAACGTGTTTGGCAAGGCGGGGCGCGCCGAATCGGCCACCGACCCCGCCGATCTGGTGATGATGGAGACCAGCATCCAGCTCAAGCCCCGCGATCAGTGGCGCCCCGGCATGACCCCGGAGAAGCTGAAAGAGGAGCTCGACTCCCTCATCCGTTTCCCCGGCCTCACCAACGCCTGGGTGCCCCCCATCAAGACCCGCATCGACATGTTGGCCACCGGCATCAAAACCCCAGTGGGCATCAAGATAGCGGGGCCGGATCTCAAGGTGATCCAGCAGCTCGGCCAGCAGCTGGAGCAGATCGTCGGCAAGGTGGAGGGCGCCTCATCGGTCTACGCCGAGCGGGTGGCGGGCGGCCGTTACGTCAAGGTGGACATCGACCGGCTCAAGGCGGCCCGCTACGGCCTCAATATCGCCGACGTGCAGGCGGTGCTCGCCACTGCGGTGGGTGGCATGGAGGTGGGCCAGACCATCGAGGGGCGCGAGCGCTACCCCATCAACCTGCGCTACCCCCAGAGCTATCGCGATTCAGTGGCGAGCCTCGAGCTGCTGCCGGTGGTGACTCCAAGTGGCGCACGCATCGCGCTGGCGGATGTGGCGCGGGTCTATATCAGCGACGAGGCCCCCATGCTGCGCAGTGAAAATGCGCGCCTCAACGGCTGGGTCTACGTCGATATTCGCGGCCGCGATATCGGATCCTTCGTCGATGAAGCCAAGGCTGAGGTGGGCAAGCAGCTGGTGCTGCCGGCGGGCTACGCCCTCACCTGGTCCGGCCAATACGAATACATGGAGCGGGCCAAGGCGCGCCTCGCCTATGTAGTGCCATTAACCGTCGCCATTATCGTGCTGCTGCTCTATCTGGCGTTTCGCCGCGTTCAGGAGGTGCTGCTCATTCTCACCACTTTGCCGTTGGCGGTGGTGGGCGGGATCTGTACCCTCTGGCTGCTCGACTTCAACCTCTCGGTGGCAGTCGGGGTAGGCTTTATCGCCCTGGCCGGGGTGGCGGTAGAGACCGGCGTCCTGATGCTGGTCTACCTCAACCACGCCTGGGATGAGCTCGTCGCCAGCGGCAAGCCGGACAAGGCGGGCCTGCACCGGGCGGTGATCCACGGCGCCGCCCTGCGCCTGCGTCCCAAGATGATGACGGTGGTGACCATCATCGCCGGCCTCTTGCCCATCATGTGGAGCCACGGCACCGGCTCCGAGGTGATGCAGCGCATCGCCGCCCCCATGATTGGCGGCATGGTGAGCGCGCTGGTGCTGACCCTGCTGGTGCTGCCTGCCGCCTACTACCTGTGGCGCAGCCGAAGCCTGCAGCAGCTGATCACCGGGGATCAGCAGGGGTCATCACTCTGATGAACCGACCATTTTCAAGCGGACAAACAGCAACCCCGTTGCAACTCCATAAGCTAAACAAGGAAACCAGGATGAACTACAAGACGCTGACACTGACCCTGCTGATGGGCCTCGCTACCCACACCAGCCTGCAGGCTGCCGAGATGATGAGCCATCAGGGCCACGACATGAGCCAGATGGGGCAAACGGAAGGCATGGGCAAGATGGGCGATATGATGATGACCAAGGGGGTCATCAGCCGCATCGACGCCCCTAATGGAAAGATCGGCATCAAACACGAGGCGATCGACAACCTCAAGATGCCCGCCATGACCATGGTGTTTCGGGTGGCAGATCCGGCCCTGCTCAAGGATCTGAAGGTGGGGGATGCGGTGCGTTTTCACGCCGAGAACCCGGGCGGCAAACTCACCATCACCCAGATCCAGCCGCAGTAAACACCCGGCTCGCTCCGGGCCGCGCGGATAAGCAAAGAGGGAGGCATCGGCCTCCCTCTTCTCTTGGTCAACTTTTTGGTCAACCCCAGCGGTGCGATGTCAGCTCAGCTGCGGGTTGCCAGCAACTGCTCCACATCTGCAATTACCTGCAATGCCGCCTGCGGGCCACCGCTGGAGGTCCAGAGCGACCCGTCCACAGCGCCAAAGCGCTTGGCCTTGATCACCGGCAGCTGCTGGAACGCCGGGGTCTGCTCCGCCTGACGCATGGCATCCACCGCATCGCCGGTAGCGCTCAGGGTACCGATCACCAGCCAGTCGGCATCCAGCAGGTTGAGGGACTCCAGACTCAGCGCCGGTGAGTGGGGTGCGCCACTACCCTGCTGCTTGCTTGGGCGTACCAGCCCCATCGACTCCACCACGCTGCTGGCAAAGGTGCCCTGATACATGAAGCTCGGCCCCTTGGGGTTCCAGCGCACTATGCTGATGCTCTCCCCCTGATGGTCTGCCAGCTTGCTGCGCGCCTCTGCCAGCCGCTCTTCATAACGCTTGAGGAAGGCCTCCCCCTCCTTGTCGCGGTTGAGGGTATGTGCGGTGCGACGGAACATATCCTGCCACGGCTCGCCCCACTTGCCGGTGACCACGGTCGGCGCAATTTCACCAAGCAGGGTCAGCAGCTCGGGACGGGTCTGGCCGGTCAGGATAAGGTCGGGCTCCAGCGCAATCAGCGACTCCAGATTGGGGCTGTCGAGATCGCCGATCACCTTGATGTCGCTGACCCCTTTCTCCAGCAGGTAACGTGGCATGGTGGGCTGGCCGCGACCATTGACGGCACCGATGGGGGTCAGCCCCAGGGTCAGGGCGCTGTCGAGATCGAACTCGCTCAAGGTCACCACTCGCAGTGGCTTGACCGGCACCTGTACCTTCTGGCCAAACGCATCGGTCACTTCACGCATCTCCTGCGCCTGAACCAGCGGCGCGGCCAGCATCAGGATGGCTGTTGCCAGGGCGGCAAAATGCTTCATCATCTCACTCCTGTGTTGTGCTGCTTGCATGCAAGTCAGCGGTGGGAAGGTTCGCGAAACAGGCCGATGCCGGTTTCGCTCAATCTCAACTGGCCGACCGCCATTGGCTGACTTGGTCATGGCGGCGCGGCACGATAATGGGCGCCCCGTCACCGGGGGCATGCAGAATGTCGACACTGGTCTGGTAGAGCCGGTCGATGAGCCCCTTGGTTACCACCTCCCGGGCCGGGCCCATGGCGGCAATTTCGCCATTGCCGATGGCGATCAGCTCGTCGCAGTAGCGGGCCGCCATCGCCAGATCATGGATCACCAGCAGCACGGTTTTGCCCTCGGCGGTGATGCGGTGAATAGCCTCCATCACCTCGGTCTGGTGGCCGATATCGAGGGCGCTGGTGGGCTCGTCGAGCAGCACCATGTCGCTGTCCTGCGCCAGGATCATCGCCAGCCACGCCCGCTGTGCCTGCCCGCCGGAGAGGGACGCAGCGCTCTGCTGCCAGATGCTTTCAAGCTGCATCCGCTCGCAGGCGATACGCACCATGCGGGCATCCTCCTCGCCCCACTGATTGAACCAGCCCTGATGGGGGTGACGGCCATACTGCACCAGCTGCTCCACCAGAATGCCGGCAGGCAGAGTCGGCCGCTGGGGCAGATAGGCGAGCTCCCGCGCCAGCCCCTTCATGGGGTAGCTGGTGAGCGGCTTGCCCTTGAGCAGGATCTCGCCACTTTGGGCTTGCATCTGGCCGGAGAGCAGCTTGAGCAGGGTCGATTTGCCGCAGCCGTTGGGGCCGACGATCCCCACCAGCTTGCCCTTTGGCACGCTGAAGGAGATATCCCGCAGGATGGGGGTCTGCTGATAGGCGAAGTGGAGGCGATTTACGGTGAGCGTCATCAGTCAGCCCTCTGGCGATCGTTAACAAGAAGAAACAGCAGCAACAGGCCGCCGAGAATGCGGGTCATGATGCCGGTCGCCACCTCGTGGGGGCTAGCCAGTACCCGGACCAGGGTATCGCTGGCAAGCAGCAGCAAGGCGCCGCTGAGTGCCGCCAGCCAGAGCGGCACCACCCGGTCTTTTACCAGCCAGGAGGCAAGAATGGGGGCCGCCATGGCGATAAAGACCACGGGACCGCCGATGGCGGTGCCGAGCGCAGCCACCAGAATGGCCTGCGCCAGAATGCCCAGCTGCACCCGATCGCCGTTGACGCCAAGCCCTCTGGCCATCTCGGGGCCAAAGCGCAGCACCGCCAGCGAGCGGGAGAGATAGACGATCCAGGGGCAGAGCAGCAGCAACAGGATGGCGATGGGTGTGATGGTGCTGTAACCCACGGCTATAAAGCTGCCCATATTCCACAGATAGAGGGAGCTCAGGTGCAGCAGGGCCTGGGTGGACATAACAAACTGGCCGAGCGCCTCGAACAGCTCGGAGAGGCCGATACCGATCACCACGAACAGATAGCCCTGCTCACCCGGTTTGCGGCAGAGGGCATAGAGCACCAGCGCCGCGAAGATGGCTCCGATAGGTGCCGCCCACCAGGGCCAGCTGCCCACGGTCAGATAGAGGGAAAAGATGATGATGGCCAGAGAGGCGCCGTTATTGACCCCCACCATATCGGGGGTAGCCAGCCGATTGCGAACCAGAGTTTGTACCAGACAGCCGGAGAGCCCCATGGCGGCCCCCGCCACCACCACCCCAAGGATGCGCGGCAGCCGGATCTTGAACAGAGTGAGCTGCTCAAGCCGCGTCCCCTCCCCCAGCAGGGTGTTGACCACCCCGGCAAAGCCGAGCTTGCCGCCGCCAACGCTCAGGGCCAGCAGACCCAGCGCCACCAGCACCCCGGCAAGCAGTACCAGCCAGCGCCAGCTTGGCAGATGGAGCAGCAAAGAGCGGTTGCCGGCCCGCAGGCAGAGCATATCGGTAGGTGTACGCATCAGCCCCTCACTTGACGGTCAGCAGGGTACGAAAGCCCCCGCGATGGACGATGGCGATCAGCACTGGTGCGCCGATCAGGGCCAGAATGACCCCGTTGGGCAGCTCGAACGGCTGGATCAGCCAGCGCGCCAGAATATCGGCCAACAGCAGAAACAGCATGCCGAACAGGGCGGAGAAACAGATCTGCACCGACAGCTTCACCGGCTCCACCAGTCGGCCACAGTAGGCGGCCAGAAAGCCGACAAAGCCGATGGGGCCGGCGATGGCGATGGCACTGGCGGTAAACAGGGTGGCGGCCAGCAGCACGCCAATTCGCACCCGGTTGGGGCGGATCCCCAGCGCCTGGGCCTGACTGTCCCCCATCTGCATCAGGGTCAGCTGGCGACAGAGCAGCAAGGTGATGACAAACGCCGCCAGCACGAAGGGCAGTACGGCTATGATGGCATCGAGATTGGCCGCCGACAGGGAGCCGAGGTTCCAGAAGCGGTACTGCTCCAGCACCATCTTGTTGGAGAGCAGCAGAAAGCTGGAGAGACCGCCGAAGGTAGCGGAGAGCGCCACCCCGACCAGAATGAGCTTGAGGGGGTTGGAGCGGCCAATCATCATGCCAAGCCCCAGCACAATCACGTTGCCGAGCAGCGCGCCGAGTCCGGCCCAGAGCAGATAGCCGTAGGCGGACTCCACCCCGAACCAGGTGAGCCCCACCACCAGCGCAAAGACGGCCCCGGCGTTGACCCCCAGCAGACCGGGCTCCGCCAGCGGATTGCGGGTCGCACTCTGCAACAAGGAGGCAGCCAGAGATAACGAGGCGCCGACCACCATGGCGCAGAGTGTGCGCGGCAGTCGCAAGGTATTGAGCACTATGGCAAGCTTCTCGTCACTGACCCACAGGGGATTGTGCGTCAGATACCCGAACACCTCGCGGGCACCATAGACGCCGGCCCCGGTGGCCAGCGAGAGGCAAAACAGCGTGCAGAGAAGGAACAATGCCAGCCAGAACAGAGGGGTCTGGTACTTAACCACCCTTTACGACTCCTTGCGTTGGGGTCTGACAACATCCAGCCAAACCGACGTGAAAACAGGGCGCTCTTGTGTCAACGGAAATAAAAACGCCGCCCGGACGAATACCCGGACGGCGCAATACTAAATGCAAATCATTTTTATTTGCAAGTTTTGATGTGTTGCTGGCTCTCTTCTTCTCAGCTATCCATCACATCATGGCGGGTCTGATGATAGGCCTCTTCACTCTTGCCTCTGCGCCAGTAAGGAACCGCATAGAGCGACTGGCGATCCACCTCGAGCACGGAACGAAAACGGCGACGCAGTGGCAGCACCAGCGCCTCCTCCCCACCGAGCCAGAAGAAACCGCCATCCCGAGAGAGAGGCAAGGCCTGCACATGCTCCAGAATACCGCTGGTCGCAGGCTCTCCCACAAACCAGTGACACTGTACGCCGAACGGCAGTGTCAGTGGCTGGGCATCCGCCTGATCCGGCAACAGGATGGCAATCTCCCCGCAGGCATCGGCAGGCATCACTTCGCACATCGCCATGATGGCGGGCAAGGCGGTGAGATCGCCCACCAGACAGTAGTGCTCTGCCGGTTGCAGCATGGGGTTGGGGCCACCCGGCCCGGAGAGGATCACCTTATCCCCCGGCTTGGCGTGGGTAGCAAAAGCACTGGCTGGCCCGCTATCGCCATGAAGAACAAAGTCGATATCGAGCTCCAGCTCATCGCGGCGAAATGCACGGATGGTGTAGGTGCGGATGACCGGCTTGTCCGCCGGATTGCTCCAGCGCGGGCCGCCCGCCGTCATGGCTGGCATAACGGGTTCGCTCTGGTGAGGCTGGGCCAGCATCACCTTGATATGGGCACCACCGCAGGTAAAGGGATAATCGGCCAGTTCACGGCCGCCAAACGTGATGCGCCGCAGATGAGGGGTAAGTTGTTGCACTCGCTTGACCGTCACCGGACGGGGGCGATTGGGAGGCAGGCTCTGGGTCACGAATAAACTCCTCTTCGAATCAGCCTGCATGCTACCCTTAAATAGGAATAATTATCAAATAAGATCTATTCTCGTCTTTATCATTGACCCGAGCCGGATTGGCTTTTCCCTCTTGCGGCTCAACCGGGCGAGGGACACAAGGTGGTGGATTGGGACACCTTGATTCACAACAGAAAGCTCGCACCTCATCTGGATTGGCCAAAGGGTTCCATTTGCTTATTTCGACCATAGTTTTGCGAGATCAAATTTTATTTCTCAATAAGTTTCCTATCCTTAGTTGAGCAGTTAATGTAAGCACAGGATGCCAAACAGGATTGTATGATGGATGACGAAATCCTGATTATTGATGACGACGATCTTGCTCTCACCGATGTGCAGCAAGCGGGCTGGAAAGTGATGATCGTTGACGACGAACCCGAGGTTCATCGCATCACCAAGATCACCCTGAACAAGTTCGAGTTTGACAATCGCCCCATCGACTTTCTGCACGCCTATTCCGCAGCACAAGCCAAGGAGCTGCTGGCGACTACGCCGGATGTCGCCCTGCTGCTGCTGGATGTGGTGATGGAAGTCGACCATGCCGGTCTCGACGTCGTCAAATACGTCCGCGAAGAGCTGCAAAACAAGATGGTGCGCATCGTGCTCAGAACCGGCCAGCCCGGTCAGGCACCGGAAGATGACGTTGTCACCAACTACGACATCAACGACTACAAGGACAAGACCGAGCTTACCTCCCAGAAGCTACGAACCCTGCTGCGTGCCAGTCTGCGTTCATATAGAGATATCCGCACTCTGGAGAGCAACCGGCAGGGGCTCGAAAAAGTTATCGAAGCCTCCAAGGGAATTTTCGAGAAGCGGGCCCTGCGCCAGTTTGTCGAAGGTGCACAGGAACAATTGAGTGCCCTGCTCCATCTGGGTGAAACCCAGATCTACGACGTAAAACAATACACCTACGAGGTAAAGGATCAGCTGCTTGAACCTCTGCTGCCGGGCCATGCCGCGATGCGGCTGACAGACGCTCCCGAGATCCTGCGCCAGGCCATGGCACAAAGCAGCAACGTCTACGATACCAACCAGATGGTGCTCTACTGCCAGAACCCGCGTCACCACCTGCTGTTCCATATTGAGACAACGCGCCAGCTCAGCCAGATCGATACCAGCCTGCTCACTCTCTTTACCGAAAACATCATAGTGGCGCTGGAGAACATCCGTCTCAACGAAGTGATCGCCGATAACCAGCGCGAAATCATCTACCGCATCGGTGAACTGGTCGAAACCCGCTCCAAAGAGTCGGGACTGCATGTCAAACGGGTCGCACTCTATACCGAGCAGTTCTGCCATCTGCTTGGGATGAGCGAAGAACAGAGCGAGCTGATAAAACGCGCCTCACCGCTGCACGACATCGGCAAGGTCGGCATCCCCGATGCCATCTTGCACAAGCCGGGCAAGCTCACTCCGGAAGAGTGGGAAATAATGAAAACCCATGCCCAGCTTGGGCAGGACATGCTCTCCGGCAGCGACTTGGCACTGTTCCAGATCGGCGCCACCATAGCGGGCAATCACCATGAAAAGTGGAATGGCAGCGGCTATCCACGTGGCTTGAAAGGGGCGGATATCCCGCTGGAGGGGCGTATCGTGGCGCTGGCAGATGTGTTCGATGCGCTGGGGTCTGATCGCTGCTACAAGAAGGCATGGCCGCTGGAAAAGGTGCTGGCTCTCATCGAAGAGGAGAAGGGACAACACTTCGATCCCCAGCTGGTCGAGCTGATGATGGCCAATCTCGACAAGTTTCTCGAGATCCGCGAGCAGAACAAGGATGTCTATATCGGCGAACACTAGCCCTGATTTACCAACTGACATTCGAGAATGCACAATAAAAAAACCGCCCAAGGGCGGTTTTTTTATTGTTTGAACTTGCCGTTATTGTTCTGGCAAGTTGAGATCCAGCTTGGCGGCGGGTTGTTCTGCTTGCTGGCTTTCCGCTTGAGCTGCTGCCAGGGCGCGTTTCAACGCCTTGCGTTTTTGCAGGATGATAAACCCGACCCCGCCCAGAATAACCAATAACCCGCCACCACCGGCCAGCGCCCAGATCAACCAGCCCATTCCCCCCTTCTCTTCCGCTTCCCCGGTCGCTTTAGCGCTGGAGGTTGGCTCGGCAGCAGAGACCGGCGGCGGAGGTGGAGGTGCTGGCGGAAAGACATTGAAGGTTTTCACCGGCATAGCAATCTTTACTTCACGGCCAAGGCGGGTGGTGCCATAGAGCGCGGCCTCTACCTGATACTGCCCAGGCTCCTTGATGACGGAAAAATCGACATCCAGTTTGGGCGCAGTCGCCACTTCGCTAAACGAGTAGTAGCCACCGGTTTTGCTGGTGACTGTGCCCTTGAGCGCCACAGAGGCGGGATCCAGCTCGTCACGGTCAACCAGCAGTGACAACTTGGCACCCAGCTCTTCGGAGGGAGGCGCCAGATTGTAGGTAAAGGGATAAGGATAAAGCAGCACTTCCTGATAGCGGGCCCGGACAAACACCTGATTGCCGGTACTGAACATGGCGCGGTATTTGCCCGCCGGAATATCCTGCAGGATCGCCTCCGCCGTCATGACGCCATCACCCGGCACCTCATCAAGCCCCTTGCCGTCGTCAAGGTAGTGGCCAATCTCCTGATCGAGCACCGTATTCTGCTTGCCTGGGTCGCTGAAGGACTGCAGTTTGACCCTCATCCCCAGATCGGAGAGGTAGTACTTGTCCTTGGGCGGCTGGCCATCGATCGAGAGCCACGCTTTGAGCTTGACCACCTCTCCCTGATAGAGCTGCATCGGCAAGGCGGCGATATCCATCCGGATATCGGAGAGGATCCGCACCCGGTTGTCGGGATCCACCTCGCCAATCGCCTGCCACGGGCCCGGCATGGGATTGCGCAGGGTAATGAGATCATGCACCGGCAGCGCCAGCCAGCCCACATCATCCGGTTTGACCTTGCCCACGTAGAGCTTGCTGCCATCTGGGCGCACCAGGATCACCGAGGGGGTACCCGGCTTGCGCTTGATGATAAAGGTGATCTCCTTCACCCCGTAATCGATGCGAAAGCGGTTATCCAGCAACGGAATATCGGAAGGGGCAAATACCTCGGTCGCCGAAGCGCCAAGCGACCCCAGCAGTAAAAAAGAGGCCAGCCACTTGCTCATTGCCGCCACAGACAGCTCCCTCCCTTCTTCTGCACCAGATCCAGTCTCGCTTCGTGCAACGCCTGCACCTCTTCGCCCGCTCTGATCACCTTGAGCGCCGGTCGGTTGCTCTCCAGGCGACGGATGCTGGTGTCCTGGCTGCTCTCGTTTTCACTGCTTTCGGTGGCCAGATTGAGTTTGGTCTGGCCACCGGTCATCAGCAGGTAGACATCCGCCAGGATCTCCGCATCGAGCAAAGCCCCGTGCAGAGTTCGGTGCGAGTTGTCGATACCGTAACGATCGCAGAGCACATCCAGGTTGTTGCGCTTGCCCGGGAAGAGATCCCGCGCCATCGCCAGGGTATCTGTGATGGTGCAGATATCGGCCGTCTTGAAGTTGAGTCCGAGCTTGCTGAACTCGTAGTCCATGAAGCTCACGTCAAACGGCGCGTTGTGGGCGATCAGCTCGGCGCCGCGGATAAAGTCGAGGAACTCGTCGGCAATCTGGCTAAAAGAGGGTTTGTCGCGCAGGAACTCGTCGGTAATCCCGTGAACCTGAATGGCTTCCGGGTCCACCAACCGATCCGGCTTGATATAGACGTGGTAGTGGTTACCGGTGAGCTTGCGGTTGATCACCTCCACACAGCCGATTTCGATGATGCGGTGGCCAAGGTAAACAGGGCCGCCACCGGTATTCATACCTGTGGTTTCGGTATCCAGGATGATCTGGCGATTCAGTTGGGGTGTGTTCATGATCCAATCTATGTCAAACTTCGGCTTTACTCGCTAGTTTACCCCAAGCCTCATGTTAAAACAGATTGATTTGTATACGGATGGTTCCTGCCTCGGCAACCCGGGCCCGGGCGGTTACGGCGCCGTCATGGTCTATGGCAAGCACCGCAAGGAGATTGCGGCCGGCTTTCGCCTCACCACCAACAACCGGATGGAGCTGATGGCCGCCATCATGGGCCTGCGCACCCTCAACGAGCCTTGCAAGGTACGCCTCACTACCGACAGCCAGTATGTCCGTCAGGGGATCACCCAGTGGATCATCGGCTGGAAGAAGAAAGGGTGGATGACAGCCAACCGTCAGCCGGTCAAAAACGTCGATCTCTGGAAAGAGCTGGATGCGGAAGTGAGCCGTCACCAGATCGAGTGGCTCTGGGTTAAAGGGCACTCGGGCCATCCGGAGAACGAACGCTGTGACGAGCTGGCCCGCGAGGCGGCCTGCGGCAAGGAGCTGGCCGAGGATACCGGCTACCAGCCCTGACGGGCCATACCCGGTGTGGCGAGGGACTTTGGCAGCTGCCAGCGGCGGCGCACCGGGATCAGCGGAAAGCGCCGTTTACGGGCGGCAATCACATAGACAGAAGCAAACGCCCGGCAATAGTCCCGCCCTACACTCTCCTGCCACCAGCTGTGCCAACTCTGTTTGCCCATAAACGAGTAACCGAAGCGCTCGTCAAACATCACCTCGCACCCCAGCAGATGGAGCCAGTCGGTGACCCGCCCGGGGGTAAACATCCGCGCCGACCAGGGCACCTTGCGCCGCAGAAAAGGGATGCAGTGACCTATGCCCACCAGACTCATGGGGTTGTAGCCACTGATAATCAGCCAGCCATCGTCGGTCAGCACCCTTTCAGCTTCACGCAACACCTGGTGGGGATCGGCCGAGAAATCGAGGCAATGAGCCAGCAGACAGGCATCGACACTGCCGGTACGCACCGGCAATGCCAGCGGATCGCCATACAAGTCGAGCAGCCGTCCTTCGGAAGCGACGCCTACCTGATGACGAATGGATGAGCGTTTGCAGGAGAGTTCGGCACTCAGGGCGCCAATCTTGAGCAAATGATAGCCAAACAGGTTGGGACACCAGCTGTCGAGCCGCTCCTGGATCTCGGCGGCAACCCAGTCCCCCATAGGCAACGCGGACCAGCTGGTCGGGATCTCGATTTGTTGTTCGGTACGTGCCACCTGCATAATAGGGCTCAACTCGCGGTTTCGAACGCCATCCTGTTATATAAGATACCCTCCCTAAAGAGAAGCAGACTCATGTATCCAGTGATCACAGTTCCTGCCTTTAATGACAACTACATCTGGTTGATTAGACACGAAAATCACTGTCTGGTTGTCGACCCGGGCGACGCAGCCCCCGTGCTGGAGCGGCTCTCGGCGCTGGGGCTGGTGCTCGATGCCATCCTCCTGACCCACCATCATCACGACCATGTGGGCGGGGTTGGCGAACTGCTCGAACAGTTCCCCCATGCCCGGCTATATGGCCCCAAACTTGACCCCATGCCGGCCCACCATGGTCAGTGGCTCGAAGATGGCGATCAGATCAACTGGCACGGTCTTGCCCTCGAGGTGATCCATGTGCCCGGCCATACCCGCGGCCATATCGCCTACCATGGCAGCGGCATGCTCTTTTGTGGTGACACCCTCTTCTCGGCCGGTTGTGGTCGCCTCTTTGAAGGGACGCCGGAGCAGATGTATCACTCGCTGCAACGGCTCGCCGCCCTGCCCGATGACACCCTCATCTATTGTGCCCACGAATACACCCTGTCAAACCTGCGCTTCGCCTACGCGGTCGAGCCGGACAACCCGGCGATCCGTGATCAGATCGGGCTGATCAGCAAACTGCGGCAACAGGGGCTGCCAAGCCTGCCCAGCCGACTGGGGGACGAACGCAGGTTTAATGTTTTTCTGCGCTGCGAGCTCGATTCAGTGAAATTTTCTGCTGAAAAGCAGGGGCTAAAATGCGTGGAAAATCCGGTAGATACCTTCACGATCCTGCGCCAATGGAAGGATGTTTTTTGAACAAACCTTGATCAGGGGGGGATTGCCCCTTATGATGCGAGCTGTTTTTCTTAAAAATGACCGGAACGAGATGAAGGTACGAACGGCCTTATTGGCAGCGCTGTTGCTCAGCGGCTGCCAAAACCTGAGCCATCAGGATGACCGGGCGCTAACGGCAATCGAGCCGATCAAGTCCCCCCAGGTCAACAAAAAAGCGCATAAAAAACACTCTTCACGATTTCTGTTTGGCGATGAACAGCTGGACGAAATGGAAGATACGGACAATCTGTGGGTGCGTATCAGCGATGATATGCAACTGGAAACTCCGGACAATGCGCGCATCCGCCAACAACGTGAGTGGCTGTTGCGCAATGATAAGCATCTGGCGACCATTGCCAGCCGGGCTGAACCCTACCTCTATCTGATGGTAGAGGAGATTGAACGGCGTGAGCTGCCAATGGAGCTTATTACTGTCCCGATGATCGAGAGCATGTTTGATCCGCATGCCCGATCCCGCAGCAATGCCGTCGGTTTGTGGCAGTTTGTGCCCGCCACCGGCAAGAACTTCGGTCTGCGCCACGACAACTGGTATGACGGACGGCGCGATGTGCTGGCCTCCACCAATGCGGCGCTCGACTATCTGGAATACCTGAACCGCTTCTTTGATGGTGACTGGCTGCAAACGCTGGCCGCCTACAATGCCGGTGAAGGACGGGTTCGCAACGCCATCCAGCGTAACCAGCGTGCCGGCAAACCGACCGACTACTGGTCGCTCGACCTGCCGCGCGAAACCCAGATGTATGTGCCCAAGATCCTGGCCATGGCTGACATGATCAGCAATGCCGACAAGTACAACGTCCAGCTGCCGGTGCTCGCCAACGAGCCGAAGCTGCGGGTGGTGGAAACCGGCAGCCAGATCGATCTGAACGTGGCGGCCCAGCTGGCCGGTGTGCGCACCTCGCTGCTCAAGGAGGTCAATCCTGCCCTGAGCCGTGGCGTGATGTCACCGCGCGGCCCCTACCGCCTGCTGGTACCGGTTGAATATGCCGATACCCTGGAGCTGGCACTGGCCGATCTACCCAAGAGCGAGCGTATCCGTACCCGCTCCTATCAGGTCACCAGTGGCGACACCCTGTCACGCATCGCCCAGAATCACGGCGTCAGCGTGAGCGAGCTGAAACTGGCCAACAATCTGCGTGGCAACAGCCTGCGTCGTGGTCAGCGTCTGGTCATTCCGACCAGCGGCCATACCGTCAGCAGCAAGGCAAGTGCTGCCCCGCAACAGCTGGCCAGCCGTGGCAGCAGCCAGAAAAGCAAGGTGAGCTACAAGGTGCGGGCAGGTGATAACCTGTGGAGCATCAGCCAGGCTCACGGCGTCTCCCACGAGGAGCTCGCCAAGTGGAACGGTCTGAACGCCAAGTCGGCCCTGAAGCCGGGCATGCAGCTGGTGGTCTACCCCAAGGGTGGCAAGCAGAGCGGCAAGTCGATGGTCTATCAGGTTCGCCGTGGTGACTCCATCTCCTCCATCGCCGCGCGCTTCCAGGTCGCCATCAACGATGTGATGCGCTGGAATCAGCTCGACAAAGGGGATTACCTGAAGCCGGGCCAGGAGATCACCCTGTTTGTGAAGAACAACAGCTGATCCTCCGCCAACGCCATTAAAAAACGGAGCCAGTCAGATGACTGGCTCCGTTTTTTTATTCCCTCTATTTCCCATCACAAAACTCACCCCCTTCACCCCTCGCTGTGCTGGCCAAGCGCAGCCACCACCATATCCATCAGATCGGCCAACCCCTTGAGCGGCCTTGCAGGTACTCTCTGTGGCCTTCGCGGAGAGCTTACTGGTCACTATAAGCTAGATTTATGGCATTTCCCAAAATGCCCCAACTTTTGCTTATACCGCACCTCTCATCCCATGGCATGACCAAACCGGCCGAAAGAGAGTGGAAAACCCCATTCGCCCGCTCGTCTGCATACGATTCATGCCCGCTCCTCTCCCCCCGCAACCAGGGGGCTATTGCACGGCTTATTCCCAGAGCCGGGTCGGCACCACCAGCAACACGGTGCGCTGACCAATCGCCACGTTGGCGTTGGGGAAGACCACCGCCTCACGCGGTTGCTCGACGGTGTAGCGCAACTCGCCATCCTCGGCCAGCACGAACCCTTGCGGGAATTCGGTGAAGTTGTCCACATCGCTGGCAAACAGGAAGCGAAATTGCTCCGATTTTTTGGTGATCACCCGATCGATGACAAACAGGGTGAAATCATCCGCTCGCCACGGCTCCAGCGCCACTTCATCTTGCGTGACCAGCTCCTGCAGCGCCTGGCGGGTCTCGATAAAGCGGGTCATGTCGTTCTCGCCAAATGGCCGCACCTTGCCCAGCTCCACCGTGAAGGCATGGGCGCCGTGCTGGCGCGAGCTGTAGTAGCTGAAGGTGGTGGTCGGGCTGGCGGAGAGCAGTATGGTGCGCACCCCGCAGGCACCGAGGAACTGCACCTGCTCGCGGCAGTGGGACCCGCTCGTGGGGGAAGGGGTAGACGGCAAACTTCTCGTGGCGCGAGCCGCGAATGGCGGTGTGCAGGTCGTAGTGGTAGCGGGGACGGGCCGGATCGGCAAAGAAGCGGCTCACATACTGCTCGAGACGCATGGCACGGATCCGCTCCCGGTTGCAGAGCCCCTCCCCCTTGCTGTGGGCGCCGGAGAAGAGCCGGTTCATGTTCTCCTCCACCTCCCGCAGCCCGAGGTTCATCGCCGCCGGATTGCCAAACAGGAACAGTACCCGATGGCGGGCGGTCAGCTCACCAGAGAGCAGACGGCTCAGCAGCTGGTTGCAAATCTCGATAGGGGCAGTCTCGTTGCCGTGAATACCGCAGGAGAGGACGATATCCTTGCGCCCTCCGGGCAGGCCGCCCGCTCCGCTGGCAGGCTCCAGACAGATGACACCGGTATCCCAGACGCTGACTTTCGTGCCGTCCGGCAGCGCAAAATCAAAGGGATCGAGCTGCCACTCATGGCTGCGGGTCATGGCCAAAAAATCGTGCTGGGGAATCATCCGTCTCACCCTCTTGCGCTGGAATACTATGGCCGGATTATACGCAAGGCGTTGCGGCTTAAAACCGATTTTTAAACAAATTCAAACATTAACGATACAAATTGCGGCAAGGTAAAACGGCAGCACCGGGCGGAGCAACAACGGGATATGAAGGCGGGGAAACGAGAGCAATAACGGGGCAAACAACAGCAGGGTTGACGGGGTGACCTGATGGCACCCGGCCGCCAGCATACAAGTATCAGCAGATAAACGAGGCATCCATGCCCGGCTGATCAACCACGCCAGAACGGCTTGGTGGTCTCTTGATAGCGGTCAGCTTCGTTCAGGCCGATGTCTTTGAGCAGGTACTCGGGCAGCTCGGAGAGCTGGCGACGGCCGCGGCTGCGCTCCAGCCAGGTCAGAACGGTCATTTTAACGCGAGCAACCAGATTCAATTGGCTGGAATGCTGGTAACCGGTTTCGGTATAAGTCATGTTGGCCATGATGTGGCTCCTCTGAATATTTGTTTACGCACTGGGCTTCAATTTGATGCGCAAAGCTTAGTCAGGGAGTCAGACCGACTCAATTGACGAATTTTGATACGTTACATTAGTAAATCTAATGTCTAAAAACGGCAGGATTTAATTTTAACGCTTTGATTTTAAACAACTAATTATCTTCACAGTTGGCCAGCAGAGTCGCACAGCATATTGTGCTGCATGGCACCCATCTATATATGCATTTTACTGCTTTACATATGCAGGGACGAGCAAGGTGTGAACAGCTGGCAACAGCGGAGTTACACATGATTGTTAATTTAATGATCTTGCGGCGATCTTTATTTAACACAATGAAACATAAATAAAACCAGCACCGCATCCCCATTCAGAGGCGCACATTGCCCCTCCCCAAAGTGCCTCTTGGCACTCCAGCCGCATACTGGTATGTTTATTTATACAGTAGTTTTGCTACCCGCAGCTGATGTCATACCTGATGTCGTCAACAGCGGGTCAGACCACAGGATCATCGATGGATACCTTTACCCCTACCGCCGCCCTGCGTCAACAGATGGAGGCCATTGAAGCCTCTCTGGATCAGCTGGCCACCCTGCTCGGCCAGCTCGAACTGCAGGAGGCCCATGTCTATCCCCTCCCCCCGGTGGCGCAGGGCGAAGAGCACGATCCCATCAGCCAGATTGAGGTGGGTTACCTGAGCGGCGACGAGGCACTGGCTGCCACCTTGTCGGCCTATCGGGATCACAGCGCCCGCCCCGGCTGCTCCACCAAGGCCACCCGTCGTCTGCCGGGCTGGCTGCGCTTTCCCGCCGCCGCCGCTCCGCTGATCCAGCCGCTGGTTGAGGAGATCAACCAGCGCAAGCTCGATTTCAAAGCGCTGGTGCAGCAAGCGGGCGGACGGGACGAGAAGTTCGAGCTGGTACATACCGCCTTGCCCGGGGTGATCACCCTGCAGGTCTACCGCAAGCTGACGTGGCTACATGGAGAGCTCCACTCCCTCGGTTTTACCTGGGCTGACAAGCAGACCATCAATCGCCTCACCCGCGAACAGGTGCTGGAGATGCTGGAGCGCAGCCGCCGCTACATACCGGCCCTCTCCAACAACGAGGAGTGGAGCAAGATGGTGGATCAGGAGGTGTACGACATTCGCCGCCTGCCCGCCGATGCTGAGCTGCGGATCCGCCGCCCGGTCAAGACCCACCCGATGATCAACCTGCTCTGGCAGGATCGCACCCCGCGCAAGCAGCAGCTCAAGGCGAGCCTGCCGCTGCTGCTCTGCTCGGACAGCCCGCCCGCATTCACCCATCTGGGCAACTATCCCCCCAAGAGCCGGCAGGCGCGGCGGGATCGCAAGATTGGCTGCGACCCCATCATCGAGCGGCTGCACCTCTACCTCTATCAGGGCTGACGCGACGAGCCTGCTAAAACCGGCACGCAGAAACGACTGAGGGGAGCACATCGGCAAGATGTGCTCCCCTCTTCCATATGGCATGGCCATGTCGCTGGTGATACAGCGGATCAGCTCATCAGCAGGGCCCGCAGGCTCTCCACATCCAACCCGCGCACCTCGGACTGGCCGCTCAGCAGACCATCGGCCAGCGCCCGCTTCTCGTCGTGCAGGGCGACAATCTTCTCCTCCACCGTCTGCTCGCACACCAGCCGATAAACGGTCACCGGCTGGGTCTGCCCCATCCGGTGGGCCCGATCGCTCGCCTGATCTTCCACCGCCGGGTTCCACCAGGGATCGAGGTGCAGCACGGTATCGGCCTGGGTGAGGTTGAGACCGGTGCCCCCCGCCTTGAGGCTGATGAGAAAGAGCGGTACCGCCTCGTGGCGAAAACGCAGGATGGAGTCCTGCCGCGCCTTGGCCGAACAGCCGCCATCCAGATAGCAGTAGTCCCAGGACTTCTGCTCGATGCGGGCACGCAGCAGGCTCAGCAGATCGACAAACTGGCTGAACACCAGCACCCGATGGCCGCCATCGATCGCCTCCTCCAGCAGCGCCATCGCCTCATCCAGCTTGCTGCTGGTCTGTGACCACTCGGGCATCACCAGCTCCGGCGAACAGCAGAGCCGGCGCAGTCGGGTTAACCCGCTCAACACGTGCATCAGGGCACGGCCATCGGCACTTTGCACCTGCTGCACCACCTCGCGCCGGGTTGCCTCGTAGAGCTGACGCTCCTCGGGGGAGAGGCTGATGTGGTGAATGATCTCGGTCTTGTCCGGCAGCTCGGTCAACACCTCCTGCTTGAGGCGGCGCAGGATAAAAGGGCTGATCACCGCCCGCAGCAAGGCCATGTGCTGGGGATCCTTGACCGCCTTGCCAAAGCGGCGCTTGAACTCGCCGAGACTGCCGAGCAGCCCCGGGTTGATAAAGGTGAAGAGGCTCCACAGCTCCCCCAGATGGTTCTCGATGGGTGTGCCGGAGAGGGCGAGGCGGAAATCGCCGTCGAGCTGGAACAGCAGCTTGGCGCGCTGGGTACCGGCGTTTTTGATCTGCTGCGCCTCATCGAGCACCATGGAGGACCAGCGCCGCGCCTTGAGCGCCTCCGCCAGACTGCCGAGCATGCCGTAGTTGATGAGGATCACCTGCCCCGCTTTGGCATCGCGAATAATGCGCTCGCGCTCGGCGGGATTGTCAAAGATCACCACCTCCAGCTCGGGGGCAAAACGGGCGACCTCCTCCTGCCAGTTGGTGACCACCGACTTGGGCACCACCACCAGCGCAGGCCCCAGATGCTGGCGCATCCGCAGCACGATCAGGGCCTGCAGCGTCTTGCCAAGCCCCATGTCATCGGCCAGACAGGCGCCAAAGCCATGATGGGCCAAGGTCGCCATCCAGCGCACCCCCTCCTTCTGGTAATCCCGCAGCGCAGTGAGCAGCTCGGGCGGGCAAGACACCTCCTGCTGCCACTCCTGCTGCAGGGATTGCCACGCCGCGTCCCCCTCGGTGGTAATGACCGAGAGCAGACGGGTGAGCGGGTAAGCCAACTTGTGGTTGATCCGCTGCTCGTCGTCGAGCATGGCCCCCAGCATGGAGAGCCGCTCCACCAGCTTGTCACTCAGCATCAGGCTGGTCTTTTCGTCGAGCTGGACGGTGCGCTGGCCCGGGGTCAGCTGGCGCAGGATCAGGCGCAAATCGAGGATCTGGTGCTCATCAAGGGCAAGCGCCCCCTCTACCTGAAACCAGTCCTGCCGCCGCTCGATGCGCAGGCTCAGGGCCGCCTCATCGAGACTCTTGAGGCGGGCACTGTCCTGATGCCAGTGAATGACCACGCCAGCATCCACCAGCTCGGGCAGGGCGTTGACCAGCGCCAGTGCCTGCTCTCCTTCGAGGCGCCACTCGCTGCCGGGCAGATCGATGGGAAGCTGGTTGCGCAGCAGCTGGGCCTGCCCCTTCTCGGCCCCGAGATCCCGCTGCCAGTAGTGGTTGCCCTTGATCCCCTGACGGATGATGGTCTCCCCCTTGCCCAGAGGCTGGGGAGGCAGCTCGTCAAAACGGGTCACCAGCTTGACCGCCAGCTGACCATCCTGCCAATCGAGCTGCACTGAAGGAATGCCCGGCCAGGGGGCCAGTTCGGCATTGCCGTGCAATCCCTCAACCTGGCTGTGCCAGGGCAGATCGGCGATCCCGTCCAGGGTGCGCTGCAACTCGCTCATCCCCTCGGCGGGCAGCAGCGGGATGGATTCGAGCGCCGGCAAGCGGTCGAGCAGCGGCTGCGGGGTGAGGATGAGCTGCCACAGATCCTGCGCCAGCGGCATGATGTGAGCGCCGCGTGCGGCAGCAGCGGGGATCAGCAGGGCGCTCATCCCCTCTTCGGTCGCGATAATCTGCAGCAGCGGCGCCGTGATGGCGAGCTGCAGTTTCTGCCCCTTGGCGTTGAACAGGCGCGGATGGTCGGCGAGCGGCGCCCAGACATCCCGGGGCAAGCGCCCCACCACCCGCGGCAGGGTGCGTACCACCGCCCAGTCGTGCTCATCGAGCAGCGCCGCATACTGGGTGGAGAGCAGGGTAGGATCGACCCGGCGGCCCGCCGTCCACTCCCCCTTGGTACTGAGCTTCTGGATCTTGCACTCCAGCTCGGGGCCATCGGCATGGAGCAGCCACACCAGCCGCTCCTGCGGCTTGCGGACGCCACTGGCGCGGCCCAGCCCCTGCAGCCAGTTGAGCCAGCTGGCGGAGGCGGCCCCCTTCTCCTCGCCGGACTCTTCCTCTTCCGCGTCATCATCGGCATCGCTGCTGCGCAGCTGGCATAGCGGTGCCCCTGTGGCCGCCTCGCCCAGCAGCAGGCGCAGCAGATCCTGACAAAACGCCATCAACCGGTGATGGGGTTCGGCATCGAGCAGGTGGGAGAGATCCCACTTGTGCAGCATGGCCACCTGCGGGCTCTGGGCGCCGTGACGGGCCAGCGCGCAGAGATCGAGCCAGAGATAGCCCCAGTGCAGCTCCTCTACCGGCAGTTGCAGGGTATCGAACAGCCCGACCGCCTGGCCGTGCCGCTCCCCGGCCCACTGGCTAAGCAAGTCGGCCAGCAGCGGAAACTGCCCGCCGAGGCTGCGCTGCCACTTCTTGCGCTGCTCGCTGGCGATAACGGGGTCAGCCTGTTGCAGCCAGCCAAGCCAGAGCAGGGCACTGAAGGCTCGGGGCCACTGCCCCTCATGACCCTCGGCCTGCCACTGGCCAAGGGCCGTGAGCAGCCGCTCACCCAGCGGGCCGCTCTCTCCTTGCGAGGCAACCGCCTGCAGGGCAGGCCACAAGAGGCTGGAGTCGGAGCTCTCGCCATCACCGCAAAGCCAGCGCCACTCCGCCTCGAATGCCCGCCCTTGCGCTTGTACCTCGGGGGCACAGCGGGTCAGAGCACTCGCCAATGGCCAGCGCTCTTCATAGGGGGCATCGAGCAGCAGTTGCAGCGAGAAGTGCTCCAGCAGCAGTTGCTGCCAGGCAGGGCTGGAGCCAGCCAGCAGCTGATGGGCATCGGGGGTATCGAGCAGGGTGAGAAGCTCGCCGGGAGAGAAGAAGGCCGGGATCTCGCCCGCCTTGCCCCGGCACAGTTCGCGCACCACTCCGTGAACCAGATCCTGACCGGTCACCGAGGAGACACGGCTCCAGTCTGGAGCGGCGCACACACCGGCCCGCACGCCCAGGATCAGCGCCAGCGTCCCCTCGGCAGTCAGGCTCCACTGCTGCTCCCCACGCAATCTGACAAGGCCAGCGTCATGGAGCCGGGTCAGGTGGCTGGCGAGCTCATGGCCCGCCTCCAGCGTCTCTTGTAACAGACGGGTACTGGCGACACGCTGCAGTTGCAAGGTACTGAGCAGGAGATAACTATCCGAAGAGAGGGTGGAGGCAGACATCAAAACTCACGGGCAGATGCAAAAGCGGAATTTTAACGGTAAAGCGCCGGCCACTCGACCCTTTACAGTGAAATAACTCAAAAAAAAACGGCCATCCGTGATGACCGTCGAAAGTAACGAAGGAAATAGCCGGATTTACCAGTTATCTCCCACAGCGGGAAAATCGGGAGCGCTAGCCCCTAATTCGTGGAGCCAATGCTAGAGGTTGGCGCTTCAAAAAGCTTTGAAGCGGATCACAGTTGAAAAGGATTTCTGAAAGCGCTTTCAAATTTCAGGCAGGAAAACAGTAGGGTTCAAGCCAAATGAGTCACAGCGCGACCAGAAGCCATAGTGCTGATCGCCTGTTGGTTGACGGCACCATCTTTGATGTTATCAACCAATCATCTTGCTTGGATAAGCCCATTGCATATGAGAAAACTGCCCGGACAAACAAGCCAAAACAAAAAACCCGCAAAGCCATAAGCTACGCGGGTTTCAGGTATTTCCCGGACTGTTCCGGGCAACGATTTGGCGGAGAGACAGGGATTCGAACCCTGGGTGGCATTGCTGCCACAATTGATTTCGAGTCAATCCCGTTCGGCCGCTCCGGCATCTCTCCGTGGGATGATTTTTTACCCAAGCGAGGGGAATAATGCAATGAAAATTTCTTACTTATCAATCGAGTGAATGCTTTTTAGCCAGCAATCTCTCCCTTACTCTCCATGCAAACCCTGTCGGCACCAAACAATCCAGACAGGATTGTCTGGCCAGATAAAAAGATTTATCCATCTTGTCCTGTTTGCCATTCGAGTCAGTTTTTCGCGGTTTATCAGCCCCTTGCGACAAAATGGGTGACAGCCGCCGCTTTTGGCTGGTTTACTGTCGCCTCAACGCGCTTTTGTCGCAAATAGCCTTGCGCAACAAGGCCAAAAAAGAACAGAGATAACTGTCGGGGCATTAAGTCGCAATCACCTTGCCCCGCGCCAACCGATGGAATACCGATGCCAATAAAACCCCTCCTCTTTCTGCTGCTGACCCTGATGTCTACACTCCCCGTGCAGGCCAGAAGTTATCCACTTCCCGCAGCTGGCAGCCGCCTGATTGGCGAGCTGGAGGATTACTTCATCCAGCAGGATGAGTATCTGGAGCTGGTTGGCAAACACACCCAAATTGGTTTTTTGGCGCTGCTTGAAGCAAATCCCGGTGTTGATCCCTATTTACCCAAGCCGGGCACCCGCTTGACCCTGCCGACCCAGATGCTGCTGCCCGATGTCCCGCGCGAGGGGATCGTCATCAATCTGCCCGAGCTGCGCCTCTACTACTTCCCGAAAGGGAAGCAGGAAGTGATCGTGCTGCCCATCGGGATCGGCGACATCGGTCGCGAGACACCCGAGATGGCCACTACCATCATCGAGAAGACCCCGGATCCGAGTTGGGTACCCGGCCCCATGGTGCGCAAATCCTGGCTGGAGCAGCAGGGGATCACGCTGCCAGCGGTTGTACCACCGGGACCGGACAATCCTCTCGGCAAATTCGCCATGCGCCTGGGTTATGGCAAGCGGGACTATCTCATTCACGGTACCAACAAGGATTTTGGTGTAGGCCTGCGGGTGAGCGCGGGCTGTATCCGCCTGCGCCCTGATGATATCGAGTCCCTCTTCAAGATGGTGCCGATCGGTACGCCGGTGCGGGTCATCAATCAACCGGTCAAGGTTGCCATCGAGCCCGACGGCCGTCGCTGGCTGGAAGTGCACTCTCCTCTGTCACGCACGGAAGAGGAGATGGAGCAGGGCGCGCCTCTTGTTCTCACCCCGGAGGTAGAACAATTTATTGCGGCCCCCGAAGTAGAACAGAGTGCAGTCGCTGAGACTCTGGCACTGAAGAATGGCTTGCCCAAGCCCATCAGCGGCTGACACTGCACGGAGTCGCCCCAAACCATGAGATACCTGCTGCTCTTTTTGCTGCTCTCCAGCCCGCCGCTTTGGGCCAAAGACATCCTATGGATGCAAAATGGTGATCGCCTAACCGGTACCATTGAAGAGATCACCGACCAGTCGGTACGGATTGCCCTGCCCTATAGCGGGTCAGTGACCGTCAAACGTGATGCTATCAAACGCTGGCGACTCGAAAAGCAGGAGAAGCCCAAGGCGACAGCCAAGGGAGGCATAAAACTGTTCGAGGATGGGAGTGATGAGCGCAATGCCTGGCTCTGGAGCGGTAGCGGCGATCTCAACGTCAAGATCAGGGACAACGACAAGAAGACCAACAATGTCAACGTCAAAGGCACGACCGAAGTGGCCAATCTCGACTGGCGTTACACCCTTTCGGGAGAATATAACTACGAGACCTCCAACAACGTCACCGATAGCCATGACTACAAGGTGACGCCCACCCTCGACTATTTCTTCGATCAACACTGGTTTATTCGCAGCTCGGTCAATGCCGAATATGACATGCTGGCCGACAACTATTTCAAACTCGACTTTGGTTCGGGCCCCGGTTATCGATTCTGGAATGACAAAAAACGGCGGCTCGAGCTTATTACCCAGGGTGGCATGCAGCGAGCCTACTATCGCAACAATGAGCTGGTGAGCATCTTTTATTCAAGCTCACATACCATCAGCTATCCCATCGGGGAGCTACTCTGGGACTACCGCCAACCGCTATCCTTCTGGCAGCAGCCATTCGAGCTGTTCAGCAAAGGAAGCTATACCAAGTATCTGGCTCAGCCCTCCCCCTATATCACTCTCAACCAGGATATCTCTGGCAGCATTGGCATGCGTTACTACTTCAACGATCATCTGCGCCTCTCGTGGAGCACTGAAGTCGAACGAGAGGAAGGGGTGTTCAACCTGGGCCCGTTCAGCCTGTCTCTCAACAAAACTGATTACAAACACCTTCTCAGTCTGGGAGCCAGTTTCTAGGCCCAAGAGTAATCAAAAGGAGGAGCCAGATTGACTCCTCCTTTTATGAGACACACAGACTGGCAGCTAGATCAGCCCCCAAGCCGCGATCTGGTAAATCCACAGCATCGCCAGCATTGTGCCCACCATCCCCATAATGACGCCGATCCGCACCATCTGACGGCTCTCCACCAGACCGGTGGCGTGGGCCAGCGCATTAGGCGGCGTACTGATGGGGAGCGACATGCCCAACGATACCGAGATGGTCACCGCCAGGATCAGGGTATGGCTGCCGCCCCACTCGGCCAGCTCCGGCATGCTGACCGCCAGTGCCGCCACCAGCGGCAGCAACAGGTTGGCTGTCGCCGTATTGGACATAAAGTTGGCCATCACAACCGCCAACAGGCAGGCCCCGACCAGTACGGCGAGCGTGGAGTACTCATGGAACGGTATGTGAGTAATGAGACGCTCCGCCAACCCTGAGTCTTCCAGCGCCAGACCCAGCGCAATCCCGCCCGACACCAGCCAGAGTACATCGAGGGAGATCTTGTGCAGGTCATCCTTGGTGATGATCCCTGTCGTCAGGAATACGGCGACCGGGATCATGGCGACGACGTAGGAGTTCATGCCGTGCAGATCACCGAGCAACCAGAGCACTATGGTGGTAATGAAGGTGAGATAGACCACCCAGGCCCGGGGCGTCTGCATGAAACGCCCCTCGATTTTCAGCTCGATCTGTTTGAGCGGGCTCGGGAAGAAACGCCCCAGCAGAAACCAGCCAAGCAGCAGCAAGAGCGCGACGAAGGGCACCGCAAACCCCATCCACTGACCAAACGAGATAGCATGCTCGCCAGTAAGATATTTGAGAGCCACTGCGTTGGGCGGCGTACCTATGGGGGTACCAATTCCGCCCAGATTGGCCGCCAGCGGAATGGCCAGCACAAATCCCACCTTGGCCGGGTCCCGCTCCGGGAATACCGCCAGCACCGGAGCCAGAATGGCCAGCATCATGGCCGTGGTAGCGGTATTGCTCATGAACATGGAGAAAGTGGCGGTAATGAGCATCAGCCCCAGCATCACGACTCTGGGGTTGCGACCGAAAGGGCGCAGCAGCACCCGCGCCAGATTCACATCCAGATGGTATTTGGTCGCGGCGATGGCCAGAAAAAAGCCGCCGAGAAAGAGCATGATGACCGGTGAGGCAAAGGTTGCCATCACCTCGGTCGACTTGAGCAGCGAACCAAACCCGGGCTCGCTCTTGCCTGCCGTCATGAACCAGAGCCCCTTGTCGGAGAGCAACAGCAGCTCCAGCACGATGATCAGCACAGAGGTGGCGAAGATGGGGATGGGCTCCAGGATCCAGCAGAGCGCCGCCAGCACGAAAATAGCGACCACCCGCTGCTCGACCACAGTAATTCCCTCGAGCGGGATCCAGTGCGTCGGGATCAGCAGGATAAAGAGACTGAACAACAGTGGCAAAATAATCTTGTGATTGATGGGCACTATCGTCTCCAGAATAGGGATTGAGAAATCGATAGTGGCATAAGATGCTGCCGTTTCAGGAAACGGACTTGCCAAAATGAGAGCTGGCTAACCGCATACAACGCGATTTTGTGAGTCATATCAAGCACAAGCAGCGTCTCTGAACGTTCATGCCGCGCCTGACGGCCAAAATGAAAACGGGCTCGCTATTGCGAACCCGTTTGCTCATCGTCAACGACGAGGGATCAGAAGTAGATGCGAGTCACCGACTCAATCACGCAACCCGGGCGGCGGATCCCTTCGATCTCCACCTTGATCTCCTTGAGCAGCTCCAGTCCACCCTTGATGGGGGTAACCCGTGCCAGCTTGGTACGAGCGCGAATGTTGCTCTCCACCTTGATGGGGTACGGGAAGCGCACCTGATCCAGCCCGAAGTTCACTACCATGCGAGCAGTCGGAAACTCGGGGGTGGACTCATCCACCGAGCCGGTCAGCTGCGGCAGCAGAGCCAGCGTCAGGAAACCGTGCGCAATGGTGGTCTTGAAGGGCGACTCGGCAGCCGCACGCTCCGGATTGGTGTGGATCCACTGATGATCGCCGGTCACCGCGGCAAACTGATCGATCATCTGCTGGCTGATATGGAGCCACTCGCCGACATGGGTCTCTTCGCCGATCTTGCCCTGCAGCTCGGCATAGAGCGCAGCGGCTTCGCCTTCCAGCTCGATGGCAGGATCCTGCGCCACAGCAGGCTGACCGTTAGCCACCTGAGCCACGGTGTCGGCATTCTGCTGCTGTGCGTTCTGGGCTTCGCTTTGCAAGTCCAGCACCCGTCCCAGCAGAGGGTGAAGATGTGCCTTTTGCTGAAACTCACGCCAGTAGTCGCGGATAGCCGGAGAGAGCCAATCCTTGAGCTCAAAGGGGTGCTGCGCCAGAATTTCGCGCTTGCGCTTCAGAAAATCGACAACTTTCATGTTCCGATCCCTATGTGATTCAATGCCGGTAAAGAGGTCTAACCAGTCCTATTTTATTAAAGTTACAGCTGAAAGTGCAAAAAAATCTCGGCGTACACCTGTACCAAAGCAGAAGTCACTACTCATATCACATCAAAAAGCATTATCTACCAATGAGGAAATCGATTTCCAACAGAGATCTCGCCTTCCCTTCTATCCCTGTGGCGATCAAAAAAGGCCCGCAACGGGCCTTGTTCAATCAGCTCAGCGCGGGGCTGACCACCATTCACGCATGCCGGCATCATCGAAGAAGGTCCAGGCCAATACCCGGCTCACCTTGTTGCCCTGCGCCATCTCAAGCACCCGAACCTGACGTGCCCCGACCCAGGTCAATGCCTTTTTGGCAACCGGCAGATTCTCCTTCTTGGAGACCAGCGAGCTGAACCAGAGGCACTGGCTGGCAAACTCCTTGCTCTGATTGATCATCCTGGTCAGAAACGCCGCCTCGCCCCCGTCACACCAAAGCTCGGCTTTCTGGCCGCCAAAATTGAGTACCGGCGCCCCCTTCACCTCTTTGCCCAGATTGCGCAGCTTGCGCTCGCTCCCCTTGCTCGCCTCAGCCAGCGAGGCGTGGAAGGGAGGATTGCAAAGGGTCAGCGCAAAGCGCTCCTTCGGCCCTATGATACCGCGAAAGACATGTTCGGCATTGCCCTGCAGGCGACACTCGATCTGGTTGCCAAGTCCGTTGCTTTTGGCCAGCAGAGCCGCCGCTTTCACCGATACCGGATCGATATCGGAGCCGACAAAACGCCAGCCATACTCACGACTACCGAGCAGCGGATAGATACAGTTAGCTCCGACCCCGATGTCCAGCACCCTCACCCCTTTGCCGGCAGGTACCTTGCCAGCACTCTCGGCCAGTAGATCGGCAACCCGGTGCAGATAATCGACCCGCCCCGGAATGGGTGGACAGAGGTAACCGGCGGGCAGATCCCAGTGAACAATGCCGTAGTGGTGGGCCAGCAAAGCCCGGTTCAGGGCCTTGACCGCAGCGGGATCGGCAAAATCGATGGTGAGATTGCCGTAGTCGTTGGTAAAGAGATGGGTGGCCAGCTCCGGAGTCTGTCGGCAGAGCCCCTCAAAATCGTAACCATCGAGATGGCGGTTGCGGGGATGGAGTCCGGATTTGCGGTCATTGCGGGATGTCATGCTGGGCCTGCCGAAGAAAAACGGGCCCACACTATAGTGATTTGGCCTGCGAAAGTCTAAATCACAGCCATAAAAAACCGGGCTTCAGGAGCCCGGTTCAAGTGAGGTTGGAAAAACAGTCCGTACTGCGAGCCGTTTGTCCAGCCTGACTCAGATATCGATCCGGCGCGCTTGCCAGAACTTGCTGCGCCAGTATTGGCTGTCCAGCTTGGAGCGGGTCACACCGGCTCGGGTCGAAGCGTGGATAAACTCGCCATTCCCGACATAGATGCCGACATGATTGAGACGACGATTGATTTTGAAGAAGACCAGATCACCCTCGACCAGATCCTTCTTGGAAACACGAGTCCCTTCATGGACTTGAGAGCGAGTGTCACGGGGTAACTCGACACCGACGGCATTGCGGAACACTTCACGGGCAAAGGCGGAACAATCGATACCACGCTGGCTACTGCCACCCATCCGGTACGGAACTCCACGCCACTCTTTATAAACTGTCAGAATTTCATTCACATCAGGTGTTTGCGAAGCTTCCGGTTCAATAACGGGTTCCATCATGGAAACTTCGATCTTGCTCGCAACCTCGGTTTGGGGTGCCGAGGCACAACCCACCATTCCGAGCGCGACCAGCAGTAGCATCAGGTGGCGCAATCCTTTATCCCCGCAAAAATAGAAATCTTGTTAAAATACGGCCCCGAAAGGCAATTAATAAGGCAACAGCACCCGACTATATCCAAGAATTCTATCGAGGCAAGTGAAAATCCCTATCGGGCTCACATTTTTGCAAGGAAATGCACGATTTTTCATAATTAATGTGATCATGGCCAAACAATATACAATCGCAAAAGCGGCCATCCGGCTCAGAGATAAGTGGCATTTATCCCTGCTTCATCACCCTTTTTAAGTGAAAAATTATGATCGCCACCGATCTTTTTTTGTTAAATCCGACCCTGATTGCTCAGGAATCGCTCGCTACCCTGCCCGAGCTGTTATCGGCCGATGAACACAATATTTGGCAGCAAATGAGCCACAACTTGCGCCGTCAGGAGTATCTGGTCAGCCGGGCTTTGCTGCGCCAGCTTCTGGCACAGAGACTGGCCACTTCGCCATCCGTGTTGCAATTTAGCAACGGGGAACACGGCAAGCCGCAGCTGCAGGATGGGCGCTGGCATTTCAATCTCAGCCACAGTGGATCCTGGCTGGTGCTGGCACTTTGTCAGCAAGGGCCGCTCGGGGTGGATATCGAGCTGGGTAAAAGACGGCACTCTCCCCTGCCCCTTGCCCGGCGGTTTTATGCACAGAGTGAATATGAGTGGCTCTGCGCCCTGCCGGAGAATGAGCAGGAGAGCGCCTTCTACCGGCTCTGGTCACGCAAGGAAGCCGTGCTCAAGGCCCACGGTGGCGGCATCGCTGCCGGGCTTGAGAAAGTACGCTTCATCCCCGACGAGGCGTGGCACCTCGATAACCAGCTCGATGAGCAGCACTATGAGGTTCAGGATTGGCCCTTTGCCAGTGGCTGGCTCAGCCTTGCCGCCGCCACGACAGCGGTCAATGGCTACCGGCTGGATGAGCGCTTGAATTGCCATCCCCTCACCCCCATGTTGTTCCAAACCCTTTCGGAAGAGTCCAACTGATGATCGTCGACATTACTCCCCAGAATTTTCACGCAGAACTGATCGATGCCTCCATGAAGAAGCCGGTCGTCATCTATTTCCATGCGCCGCAGATGCCGGAGTGCCAGGGAATGACGCCGTTGATCGAATCGCTGGTTGGGCCTGCCAACGAACAGGTCACGCTGGCCAAAGTGGACATGAACAATCCCCAGCTGCAACCGCTGGCCAGCCAGCTCGGCCTGCGCGCCTTGCCAGCACTGGTGCTGTTCCATCAGGGACGCCCGGATGAACAAGGGATCATTGAAGGGCCGCAGGATGAAGCGACCCTACGCCAGTTCTTCGCAGCCTTCGCACCAAAAGAGGAAGAGGAGCTGTTTGCCAAGGGGCAACAGGCACTGGCCGATGGCCAGCCCGGCGAAGCTTATGCCCATCTGGGCAAAGCTCATCAGATCGCTCCGGAGCGCCACGACATCAGCCTCTGGCTCATTCAGGCCGCGCTCGACCTCAACCTGCTCGACGAAGCACAGGAGCGGCTCGGCAATATTCCGATGGTGGCACAAGATAGCCATTTCCATGCCCTGACCTCACGGCTGGCACTGGCTCTGCAAGCGGCGGACAGCCCGGAGTTGCGTGCGCTGGAAGCTCGCCATGCCGAGAATCCGGATGACTTTGCGCTGGCACAGGAGCTGGCAGTGCAATACAACCAGGCAGGTCGTCAGGAAGAGGCGCTGGGATTGCTGCTTGTCATCCTCAAGCGGGATCTTGCTTTTGGCGATGCCAGAAAGACCTATCTCGACATTCTGGCAACCATGGGCAGCACACCGGTGGCACAAAATTACCGTCGCAAGCTCTATAGCCTGCTCTATTGATCGAGTTTTGAAGGGATGAAGAAGGGGCGTGCCGGGAGACCGGCATGACCTCTGGGGTCAAAAGGGAAAGCGGGGATGGGAAATTTCAGGCAAAAAAAAATGGCGCATAACTGCGCCATTTTTTTCGCATGGCTTACTTCTTGTACTTAGTAGCCATGTTGTCGATGCGCTGGTTAGCACGCATAGCTTCTTGCTTGGCTTCAGCAACATCAGCAGCGATCTTGGACTGATCAGCACGAACAGCGCTAACATCTTGAGCCAGCTGGTCAACTTTGTTAGACAGATTCTGAACGGAAGTTTCCAGTTCGCTAGTGTTTGCGCAACCACCCAGCAGAGCGGACAGACCAACAACACCTACCAACAACAATTTTTTCATTTTTAAAGCTCCCTTGAACTCGCCAGACGTTTAGCAAGCGGCGTGATTATGGCACAAAAAAATCATACTTTGCATAGTCCCCAGCACAGATAAATGCATTAAAACCCTCATTTTTTTTTGAATGAACAGTTTTTGTTCAGATTCGGCTAAAAAATGAGTGCCGCGTGATGAGGACACGGACAAAGACTAACCAAAATTTTCGCTTATTACAATTTCGTATGAGCCTCAGGCTGTTCGTTCTGACAGCAATTGGCGATATTGCACCAAATCTTCGATGGTGATCACGGGCATCCGGTGCTGACGACCGAAAGAAATCAGGTCTGGCAAGCGGGCCATGGAGCCATCTTCCCTGGTCAATTCGCACAACACCCCGAACGGTTTCAGTCCGGCAAGCTGCATCAGATCGACCGTCGCCTCGGTGTGGCCACGGCGCACCAGCACGCCTCCGGTACGGGCACGCAACGGGAATACATGGCCAGGCCGGTTGAGATCACCCGGTTTGGCCCCATCGGCAATGGCGGCACGAATGGTAGTGATGCGATCAGCCGCCGAGACACCGGTAGTGACCCCCTGCGCCGCTTCGATGGTGACGGTAAACGCGGTCTGATAGTGGCTTGAGTTAGCCTCCACCATCATCGGCAGTTCGAGCTGACGCACCCGCTCATCGGTCAGGCAGAGACAGACGATGCCGGAGCACTCGCGGATCATCAGCGCCATCTGTTCATTGGTCATGGATTCGGCGGCAAAAATGAGGTCGCCCTCGTTCTCCCGATCTTCATCATCGGCCACCAGCACCCCCTGGCCTGACCGCAAGGCAGTCAGAGCCGCTTCGACACGGGCAATTGGATTACCGAATTCACTGAGTAGAGACTGATTCATGGTAAAGCTCCCAAACAAGAAAAGGACCAGAATCAGGGCATGGAAAGGCAGACAGGAATGGCCATGCAGCAGCCAGCCCCCAAGGAGGCAGAGAGTGCAATGTCTGTCTTATCCTCTTTCATCCGGACTATGACCGTCGGCTCCGGCATCTCACCGGATCTGCTGACCCCGCCCCGGCAGACCGGGGTCGGGCGCTCGCGGGCTCCCCGAGTCAGATCGGGATACCGCCGGTGGGGAATTTCACCCCGCCCTGAGAATAAGCGCTGACAGCCTAAAGAAAAGCGCCGGCAGATACCAGCCAAAAACCGGCTCAAGCTGAAAAACCTTTGCCAGTCGGATTCGATGTTCTCCCCTTTTCCCATCGCACTCCTCTTGTGGCTGTAGCGCTCACCGAATTTCTTTCTGGCCACAATTTGTTTGTGGCATAGTGCCAAAAAACGCGCAGCCTGCGCAGAGACAGGCGCCAACACCACAAACGGAAAATGACAGAGATGGAAAAGAAAATACTGCTAACGGACTGCCCGGACGCCAAGGGCCTCATCGCCAAGATCACCAACATCTGCTACAAGCATCAGCTCAACATCATCAAGAACGATGAGTTCGTTGATCATGAGAATGGCCGCTTCTTCATGCGTACCGAGCTGGAGGGGCGTTTCAATGACGAGACCCTGCTGGCCGACCTCGATGATGCCCTGCCTGCTGGCGCCCAGCGCCGTCTGGTAAAGGCGGGCAAGAAGCGCATCGTCATTCTGGTGACCAAGGAGACTCACTGCCTCGGCGACATCCTGATGAAGAACTACGCCGGCGCGCTGGATATGGACATAGTCGCAGTGATCGGCAACTACGACACCCTCGCCGAGCTGACCGGCAAGTTCGATATTCCGTTCCACACCGTCAGCCACGATGAGCTGAGCCGCACCGAACACGAAGAGCAGGTACGCGCCATCATCGACGGCTATGCGCCGGACTACGTGATCCTGGCCAAGTACATGCGGGTGCTGACCCCCAGCTTCGTCGAGGCTTATCCGCGCAAGATCATCAACATCCACCACTCCTTCCTGCCCGCCTTTATCGGTGCCCGCCCCTATCGCCAGGCATTCGATCGCGGGGTCAAACTGATCGGCGCCACCGCCCACTTCGTCACCGACGATCTGGATGAGGGCCCCATCGTCGAGCAGGACGTGATCCACGTTGATCACACCTTCAGCGCCGATGACATGGCCAAGGCGGGTCGCGATGTAGAGAAGTCGGTACTGAGCCGGGCGCTGGAGCTGGTACTGAACGAACGGGTGTTCGTCTACGGCAACAAGACGGTGGTGTTCAAGTAACAACACCCGATAGTCCGAAAACAACAAAGGCTCCCGCGGGAGCCTTTGTTGTTAGTGTGAAAACCGGTCAGAGTGGCAGGTCGTTGACCGTCATCGATCCTTTGTCCAGCTTCAGCTCGGCATTGAGCTTTTGCTGATCGGCCTTCAGATAACCCATGGCGGTCAACTGCTCCAGCATGGGTGCCAGCTGCGGCACCGCCTTGCCCAGCTTGTCGCTGAGGGAGGCGTGGAGCTGGCCGCTCAGCGCCTGCATTCCCTCCTCGCCGTTGAAGAGTTTGTCGAGCGAGGTAGAGGCAAGTTTTACCTCTCCCTTCATGGCTGCCACTTCGCCATTGAACCTGGCGCTCAGATCCGCCAGCTCCAGAGTCGCGCCGCGCGCCAGCATCTTGTCCAGCGCTTGCTGGATCGCAGTATCCTCCACCCCTTTGCCGCCAGCAGCCTGCAACCCCTGATACCCTTCCAGATCCAGTCCGTTGAGGTGCAGCTCCAGATTACTGTCGGTCACCGCCAGCGAGTCTGTCTCGTTCTCCAGATTGAGTTTGGCCAGCTTCATCCGGTAGCTGCTGGAGAGGGTCTGGGCGTTGTCACCCTTGAGCTGGGTCCCGGTAGTCATCCCCTGCAGGGACACCTTGACGCCGTCAGGCAGTTGCATGGTCAGAGCAGAAAGGCTCATCTCGCTTTGCGGAGAGAGCCAGACCCCGCTGATCTCGGCCAGATCGGCGCTGCCCTTCATCTCGGCCAGCACCAGATCCATCTTGCTCTGCTCTTCGTGAACCGTCATGCCCTGCCAGGTCATGGCGACATGGCCAGTCCCCTCCAGATCGCCGTGGAATTCGCCGGTAAGCGGCAGGAAGTGGAACTCGTCCAGCCCCTGTTTCACCTTGAACTCGTCAGCCCAGAAACGGCTGCTGTTGCCCCGGTTCCAGAGGCTGCTGACCGACTCCAGGCCAAACTGCCACTGCTCCATGCCGAGCGCAGTGAAGACCGGCGCCAGTGAGCCCTGTTTGGTGTCGAGCAGGAAGTGGCTCTTGATATAGAGCGGCATGATGCGGCTCTTCACGGCAAACTCCAGCTCAAGGGGTTGCCCCCCTTCCAGCTCGCTGTCGAGCGCCGCCAGCTCCTGGGGAGTGACCACCAGCTTCAGGACCCATCACGGGTAAAGAGGTTGCTGCTGCCGGGTTGCCACTGCAGATCCAGACCGCTCTCGTTTTCGACCTTGGCGATCTGCTCCGCCATGATGCGGTCGAAACTGTTGCCCGTGTACCAGCATGCAGCCAAACCACCACCTACCAGTGCCGCACCCACGGCAAGGGCCACTATTTTTTTCATATATTCATGTCTCTCCAGGAGTTGTCGCTGCACTCTACGGGGCAAGCTCGGCACTAGGCAAGTCCGATCAGAGGCTCCGTCTGTAATCTTCTGTAACCGGCCATTACAACAAGGGACTGAAAAGGTAGAAGATGTTCTCCATCACCCTCTTGTACCAGGGGCGAGCCTGCCAGCTGGCCAGCGTCATTGGCGTTGCTTCCGCCATGTAGCCCTGCACCAGCTGGGTCATCTGGGCAACGAAGTGCGGGTTATCTACCAGCAGAGTCACCTCAAAGTTGAGCCAGAGGCTGCGCCTGTCCAGATTGACCGTCCCCACCAGAGCAAAATCGTCGTCCACCAGCACGCTCTTGGTGTGGAGCAGACCGGCATCGTAGCGATAGATCTCCACCCCGGCCGCCAGCAACTCCTCCATAAAGGCGTTGCAGGCATAGTTGGCCATGATGGAGTCGTTGCGAGCCGGCAGCACCAGCTGCACCTGTACTCCGCGCGCGGCCGCCGAGCTGAGCGCCGCAGCCAGCGGATCATCCGGCACGAAATAGGGCGTGGTCAGCACCAGATGACTGCGTGCCTGATAGATGGCGAGCAGCAGGCTTTGCTGGATGCAGTCGCCACCAACGAACGGGCCGGACGGAATAAGCTGGGCGCGATAGTTGGTCTGTGGCCACACTTCCGGCTCGTGCTGCAGGCTGTCGAGCAACCGCTCGCCGGTCTCAACTTCCCAGTCCCAGACAAAGATGGACCACATCAGCGGCACTATGGGCCCCTGCACCCGGATCATGATATCGACCCACTGGCCGACCCCGGCATCCTGCTTGAAGAAACGGGGATCCACCATGTTCATTGAGCCGGTGTAACCGACCCGGTCATCGATCACCACCAGTTTGCGGTGCATTCGCAGATCCTGGCGCTGGAAGGGGATGCGCCAGGCACCGACCGGCAGTACCTCCACCAGCTTGACCCCCGCCTTGCGCAGCTTTTTCGGCCAGCCCGAGCGGAAGAAGTGCTTGCTCCCGACCGAATCCAGCAGCAAACGACAATCCACGCCGCGCTGGGCCACCTCCATCAGCGCTTCGCACACATCGTCAGCATCGCCGCCGGGGTGCCAGATATAGAACTCCATATAGCAGGAGAGAGTCGATTTACGGATGTCCTGAGCAATCTCGCGCAGTATTTGATCGGGTCTGCTGAGCAGGGTCATCCGGTTGCCGGAGAGCATCGGCATGGCGAGCCGCCCCTGGATCAGGTCGTGCAGTGGCTGGGCCTTCTCCCCCACTTCGCAGCAGTGCTGGGGGAAGAGGCGGGCCAGCTGGCGGATCCAGATGGCATAAGGGCGATACATGGCTTGCGCCCGTTCACCGCGCCGCCGTCCCAGCTTGATCTCGCCAAACAGAACGTAGAAGCCGACCCCGGCAAAGGGGATGGCGTAGATGAGGGCCAGCCAAGCCAGGGATACGCCGATGGGGCGCCGCTTCATCACCACCCGAATTGAAACACCGGTGACGATGACGGTGTGAAACAGCAGCAACAGCCAGCCGAGAAAACGGGAAAAAAGCAGGTGGAGATCGTATTCGAGACCGTCGAGCAACGGGAACTCCTTCTAATCGACAAGGGGCGGTGGGCAGATCCCACACGGCAGGAATGTTATGCTGTAGGGCAAATCCATTCTATCAGGTCGCACGCATGATTCTGCAATCTATGCTGCTCAGCCTGGCCATGCTAGGCCAAGGCTCATATGACATCAATGAGCAACAGATAAACCAGTACCTGCAATCTCAGGTTCAAGTCGACAAACAGCTGGAGTTGCCCGGTATCATCAAGGCCCATGTGAAGCTTGAGCAGAGCGATGTACAACTCGGTCGCCAGCGTCCGGACACTGCCCGGGTCTACGGCAAGGGCAAGCTCAAGATCGCCCTGCCCGACAACACCGAATATGATGCTCGCCTGCAGATGACCTATGAAGCGAGACCCCGTTACGACAAGAGCCAGAGTGCCCTGTTTCTCGACAACATGAAACTGGTGGAGTACAAGCTGGAGCCGGAGGCAGCGGAGAAGAAGTTTGGTCTGATGCTCGGCATGCTGCTGCAAAGCATGGAAAAAAGGCTGGAGAGCCAACCCGTCTACAAGCTCAATGACAAGGATCCGCAGCAGGCATGGCTCAAAGAGAATCTGCTGGGGCTGGAGCTGTCACCGGGCAAGATCCATCTGCTTACCAAAGAACGCTGACCCCTACGTTCAATTCGGGAGGGGCTGGCTGGTCTCCCGCACCAACAGCTCCACCTGATAACCCTGTTGCTGTTGCCGCTCAAAAAGAGAGAAGAGAGAGCCTCGCAATCTGTGCAGTGGCAGATCGGCAAAACCGGCTTTGATGTAGAAGGGTTTCTCGAATGGCAAGGCCTGACACACCACCGGCTTGTCGTCGAGTCCGTGGCAGGCATGCTGCAGCAGGCGTGATCCCAGCCCGAGTGACTGATAGTGGGGTAGCAGACGAAAACCACACAGATGGTAGAAATCCTCTTCGTCCCGCACCCTGACCGCCCCGACCAGCCAGTGAGCATCGCGCACGACAAAGATCCGCTCGGCCAGATCCGGCACGTAGTGGGAGAAGGTCGTTTCATAATAGTCCCTGATCAGAGAGAGGTCGGCGTCACAGTACTCTTCGAAGGTGAGTTCCATCGCCAGCGAGCTTGCCACAAACAAATCCTTTTGCAATCAATGAGTAGTGCCATGTGGTTGCTGCTAATCCGACCAGATGACGAGAGCAAGATAGCACGCCTTTCATTAACAAAAAAGTCGATATCCACCAGAGGCCAACGAGAGCAGAAGCAGCTCTGTTGCACACCGTGATCCCGCTCACCTGCCGGCAACGCTCACCCTGTTTTCCCGCTTGTTCTGCCCCCCTCATGATGCTTTACTCAACACACGCATAGAGGAAGGAGTTTGCGGTTTGAAAGCATGGAAGCTGACAGGCCATCTGTTGTTGATCCCCTTGGCAGGATGGTGCGAAGCGCCGCCTCCTGCCGAGGTGGTTTTTCTGTCGGCAGCCCCCGTTCCACCTCTGCGCCTGCCGCTTGCAACCCCCGAGGCACAGGCACAGGCACAGGCACAGGCACAGGCACAACAGGGGAACAAGCAGATCCATGTTTACAAGTCGGTGCAGAAGAACGGCGTGATCCGCTACTCGGACATGGTGCCGGAGCAAGGCAACTACGAGTTGCTGCTCTTTAACGACTGCTTCGCCTGCGACCCGAAATCGGACGTCAACTGGCACACTACCGGGCTTTTTCTCTATGACTACGCCAGCACTATCAAGGCGGCGGCAGACACCTATCACGTAGAACCGGCCCTCATTCGGGCACTCATCCACGCCGAATCGGCCTTCAATCCGATGGCGATTTCTCGCAAAGGGGCCATGGGTCTGACCCAGCTGATGCCGGAAACGGCGCGGGAGCTGGGGGTTGGCAATGCCCTGCTGGCAGAGCAGAACATCTTCGGCGGGGTAAAATACCTGGCGGGATTGCTCAAGCAGTATGACGGCAACATAGCGCTGGCTACCGCAGCCTATAACGCGGGAGCAGGCGCCGTGCAAAAACATGGTGGCATCCCCCCTTACGCCGAAACTCGCGCCTATGTGGAGCGTGTCCAGCTGCTGCATCAGCGATACAAAGAGATGCTGCAGGCCAAGGGGCTATAGGCCCTCAGGTTTTTCCCACCGCCAGAAAATAAAAAACACGCCCTTGGGCGTGTCGATACCACACTTTGTTTCGCGAACGATTACTTCTGCTCAGCCGCCACCAGGCGATAAGCCAGCGCACCCAGAATGGCACCGACGATCGGGGCAACCCAGAACAGCCACAGCTGGCCGATAGCCCAGTCACCGACAAACAGCGCGACACCGGTACTGCGGGCAGGGTTGACCGAGGTATTGGTCACCGGAATGCTCACCAGATGGATCAGGGTCAGGCACAGGCCGATGGCAACCGGAGCAAGCGCAGCTGGCGCACGGCTGTCGGTAGCGCCCATGATGACGAACAGGAAGAAGCCGGTCATCACAGCTTCGCACACCAGTGCCGCCATCATGCTGTAGCCGCCCGGGGAGTGCTCACCGTAGCCATTGGAGGCAAAGCCGGCGGAGAGATCAAAACCGGCCTGGCCACTGGCAATCACATAGAGTACGGCAGCGGCGGCAATTGCCCCCAGCACCTGCGCCACTATGTAAGAGATCACGCCGGAAGCCGGGAAACGACCGCCAGCCCACAGCCCGATGGTGACTGCCGGGTTGAGATGGCAACCGGAGATATGGCCGATGGCATACGCCATGGTCAGTACGGTCAGGCCAAATGCCAGCGATACACCCAAGAGGCCGATCCCTACATGGGGGAAGGCTGCAGCCAGCACGGCACTGCCACAACCTCCCAATACCAGCCAGAAGGTTCCCAAAAACTCTGCTGCTACAGGTTTCACACTATGTCTCCCGATAAGATGAGATAAAAAGGCCCACAAAGGGGCCATGCGTTAACACGCGCAGCATTATGGGAGGAGCAATGGCCGATGCGAACCCGGTTACCAGCCGCCACAAAACGTGATTCAAGTCACAATTAGTTGATTAATAGAGGTATTTATCAGTAGCAAGCCACACAGAGGCTGTTGCCAACAAGAAGCCTCATGCGACAACTTGTGACTCCAAAGGCCTGTTCTGTCTATTTGTTGATCAACAATTCAGGGCCACACCGGCGGATCACTTGATCGGCGAAAATCGGCTGACCACCTGACCCTGATGCTCAATCCACTCCATGAACATGGCGACGGGGCGGGCATAGACGGTGCCATCCTGCTCCGACTGATAGATCACCAGATGCTCGCCTGTTTCGGTATGGCTGGCCAGGGTCAGCACCTGATAGTAACCCCCCTTGAAGTGACGATAGCGGCCGGGTGTGGGTGCATGCATGGGATACCTCTGCAGATGAAACAGGACGGGAAAGGAGAAATATCGCTGGCCAGTGCCAGTTGTATCAGCTTTTCCTCGTCGGAAATGACGATGAAGAGGCTTTTTTACACAAGCCAATCGTGCCAGAGAGCGTGAAGATTTCAACACAGTAGAGTAGCTTTGTTAATCACTCCCCCATCTTTCACTGGTGAACCTTGCCAAGCACAAACGATCGTGCTGAATTTAACCTTTTAATAACTCTGTTTTGGGGCTAAAAATCAGGAATTTCTACTAAAAAGAAGATTGTTCTAGCATTCAATTCTGTGAAGAATAGGGGAAAAGATATTTGATACTAAAAATCGCCTTTTTCGCCAACGCGTCCCTGTGGGGAAGGAATCACTGTCACCATGTTCACAATCGACAAGTCGCACAAGCTCGACGATGTCTGCTATGACATCCGCGGCCCGGTGCATAAAGAAGCTCGCCGTCTCGAAGACGAAGGCCACCGCATTCTCAAGCTCAACATCGGCAACCCGGCCCCGTTCGGCTTTGATGCGCCGGAAGAGATCATCAAGGATGTGATCCTCAACATGCCCCAGAGCCAGGGCTACTGCGACTCCAAAGGGCTCTTCTCCGCCCGCAAGGCGGTGATGCAGTACTACCAGCAAAAAGGGATGCGCAAGGTCGACATCGACGACATCTACATCGGCAATGGCGCCAGCGAGCTTATCGTGATGGCGATGCAGGCGCTGCTCAACAACGGCGACGAGATGCTGGTGCCCTCCCCCGACTACCCGCTCTGGACCGCCGCCGTCACCCTCTCCGGTGGCCATGCGGTGCATTATCGCTGCGACGAAGGGGCCGACTGGTATCCGGATCTCGATGACATCCGCGCCCGCATCACCCCGCGCACCCGCGGCCTGGTGCTGATCAACCCCAACAACCCGACCGGCGCCGTTTACGGCAGCGAGTTCCTGCTGGAGGTGATCGAGATCGCCCGCCAGCACAACCTCATCATCTTCGCCGACGAGATCTACGACAAGATCCTCTACGACGATATCTCCCACACCAGCGTCTGCACCCTGTGCGACGATGTGATGGTGGTGACCTTCAACGGCCTCTCCAAGGCCTACCGCGCCTGCGGCTTCCGTCAGGGCTGGATGGTCATCACCGGCCCCAAAGGCCGTGCTCGCGGTTACATTGAAGGGCTGGAGATGCTGGCCTCCATGCGGCTGTGTGCCAACGTGCCGATGCAGCACGCCATCCAGACAGCCCTTGGCGGCTACCAGAGCATCAACGAGCTGATCCTGCCGGGCGGCCGCCTGCGCAAGCAGCGGGACAAGGCATGGGAGCTCTTGAACGAGATCCCGGGGGTCTCCTGCGTCAAACCCAAGGGGGCGCTCTACATGTTCCCCCGCCTTGACCCCAAGGTGTATGACATCCGCGACGACCAGAAGATGGTGTTCGACCTGTTGCAACAGGAGAAGCTGCTGCTGGTGCAAGGCACCGGCTTCAACTGGCCGGCGCCGGATCACTTCCGGCTGGTGTTCCTGCCCCGGGAAGAGGAGCTGGAGGATGCCATCGGCCGCCTCGCCCGCTTCCTCAAGGGCTACAAGCAGTAAGCAAGGCTCATGAAAAAGGCTCCCGCGGGAGCCTTTTTGTTATCTGTCGTTTTATTCGTACCATCAACCGTGCAGCAGGGCGCCAGCCACCAGTACCGCCATGGTGATGAGAGCTACCCCGATGATGAAGGGCAGCACCCAACGCACGAAGCGATCGTAGGGGATCTTGGCGAGCGCCAGACCCGCCACCAGATGGGCGGCGGTGGGGGCAAACAGGTTGATCCAGCCGGAGGCGGACTGATAGGCGGTGATCACCAGATCCCGCGAGATGCCGGAGAAGTCAGCCAGTGGCCCCATCAACGGCATGGAGACGGTCGCCAGCCCCGAGGTGGACGGGATGAAGAAGCTCAGGATGATGTGCACCAGATAAGCCATCAGGATGAAGACTGACGAAGAGAGTCCGCTCACCAGCCCCTCGGCCCAGTGCAAGATGGTGTCGATGATAACGCCATGCTCCATCACCACATAGATGCCGCGCGCCACCGCTACCACCAGCGCCACTCCGATGAGGTCTCGCGCCCCGTTGAGGAAGGTCGCCACATAGTTGGACTCCGGCATCCGGTTGATCAGCGCGATCAGGATAGAGGCGCTGAAGAACAGGGTGGAGAGCTCGTCAAACCACCAGCCAAAGGTGGGCAGCGCATCGATCCCCAAATCCGACCAGGGCACCACCGCATAGATCATCAGCAGGAAGGTGCCGAAGAATACCAGCATGGTGAGCTTCTGCTTGCCGGTGAAGGCGAGGTTGCCGCTCTTCATCTGGGAGAACTCGTCGTCATAGACAATGTCGGCCAGCACGGAGCGGGACTTGTCCTGCTGCACCTGTTTGGCGTAGCGCATCACGAACCAGGAGGCGAAGATCACCAGCAGCAGCCACTGGATGACCCGCAGGCCAATCCCCTCACCGATGGGAATGCCGGCAAAACCGGAGGCGATGCCGGTAGCAAACGGGTTGACGGTGGAGGCGAGCACCCCGACCCCGGAGCCAAGCAGGATAATCCCCGCCGCCACCATGCGATCAAAGCCCGCCGCCATCATCACCGGCACGATCAGTGCCCAGAAGGCCACCGTCTCCTCCGCCATGCCGAAGGTGGAACCACCAAGAGCAAAGAGAGCGATCAGCACCGGGATCAGCAGCCGTTCGCGCCCGGCAAAGCCGCGCACGATGGCTCCCACCCCGGCATCCAGTGCCCCGCTCTGCATGGTCACCGCGAGAAAACCACCGATGATGAGCACGAACAGTGCGACGTCGGCCGCCTTGTGAAAGCCCTGAATGGGGGCCTTGAGCACATCGAATACCCCCTGCGGATGAGAGGGCAACTCGGTGTAGCTGCCGGGCACCGGCAACAGTCGCTCATCGCCGCTGTAGTCAGCCACGGCCGCGGCCGCCACCGGCTGCTGGGTCTTGGCCGTCACATAGTTGTATTTGCCCGCCGGCAGCACCCAGGTGAGGGCTGCCATCAGGGCGATGATGATGAAAAGCAGGGTATAGACAGTGGGGAGTTGGCGCTTTTTGGGCGCTTCATTTGGAGTGGTCATAGCTTCCGTACCTCGGCAATGCCGTCATGTGATCCGATCACCGCCAGACTAGCGGGTTTGATATGGGAAAAAGGTGATCGCTGATAATAAAATTCCGTAACTTAGCGGTATTTTTGCCAAAAAAACAGGGCCCCGCGGGGCCCCATTTTCACTTGAGTCAGACTCAGAGCTCGACCACATCGAATTTCACGTCCGGATTCACATCCGCATCGTAATCGACCTCGTCCAGACCGAAACCGAACAAGCGCAGGAACTCCTGCTTGTAGCCGGTGTAATCGGTCAGCTCGGAGAGGTTCTCGCTGGTGATGGATGGCCACAGGTCGCGGCAGGTCTGCTGCACGTCTTCGCGCAGTTCCCAGTCATCCATGCGGATGCGGGCCTGATCGTCCAGCGCCATGTCGGAAGCGTAGAGACGGGTGCGCATCATGCGATCCACCTGCTCCATGCAGCCTTCGTGAATGCCCTTCTCTTTCATGATCTTGAAGGCCATGGAGATATAGAGCGGCATCACCGGAATGGCGGAAGAAGCTTGAGTCACCACGGATTTCAGCACGGCCACGTGAGCGGTGCCGCCCTTGGCAGCCAGATCGCCACGGATGGCGGCAGCGGCGCGGTCCAGATCTTCCTTGGCGCGACCCAGAGTGCCATGCCAGTAGATTGGCCAGGTCAAATCGGTACCGATGTAGGAGTAAGCCACGGACTTGGCGCCGTCAGCCAGCACGCCAGCATCGCGCAGGGCGGCCATCCACAGCTCCCAATCCTGACCGCCCATGACGGTGATGGTGTTCTGGATCTCTTCCTCGTTCGCCGGCTCAACGGTGGCGGTGATGATCTGATCCTTGTTGGTATCGATGGCGGTGGTGGTGTAAACCTCACCGATCGGTTTGAGGGCAGAGCGCACCACTTCGCCGGTTTCCGGCATCTTGCGCACCGGAGAGGCCAGAGAGTAGACCACCAGATCAATCTGACCCAGATCCTGCTTGATGAGCTCGATCACCTTGGCGCGGCACTCGTTGGAGAAGGCATCGCCATTGACGCTCTTGGCGTAGAGGCCTGCCTCTTTGGCAGCCTTGTCGAAGGCAGCGGAGTTGTACCAGCCGGCGGTACCGGTCTTGGACTCGGTGCCCGCTTTTTCAAAGAAGACGCCGAGGGTGGCGGCGCCAGAGCCAAAGGCGGCAGCAATGCGGGAGGCCAGACCATAACCGGTGGAAGCGCCGATCACCAACACCTTCTTGGGACCATTCTCGATGGTGCCCTTGGCTTTGGTGTAAGCAATCTGGCGACGAACATTGGCTTCACAGCCAACCGGGTGAGTGGTGGTGCAGATAAAGCCGCGAACCTTGGGTTTGATAATCATATGGGGTCTCGGATCCGTTTAATGGATGAAATCGGGGCATAAGATACCTCATCTTGCCGCGATAAGGTGCTCTGATGTGTTGAACGGCAACAAAAATCCATCAGCCCACGACAGAAATGAAAGAGAAATAGCCTCCCAGAGCTTTGGTTGCCCCACGGCACATTCGGGCACTTGCCAGAAGCCGCTTGCCCACCCATGGCTGGCATATACTTGGACAACATCGTGGCGCTGGATGATTGGCCCAACAGGGCGGAGGTAACATGACCAGATGTTGGCAAAGATGCTTGTTGTGGGCGGCTGTGGCACTGTTTGCAGCCAGTGAGGTATCAGCCAAACCGACTGTCGGCATGGTACTGAAATCGGTCCGCAACGAGTTTTTCATCGAGATGGCGAAAGGGGCAGAGACCTATGCTGCGGCCCACCCCGACGCTCTGACACTACAGCTAGAAGGCATCCAGCAGGAGGTGGATGTCACAGGTCAGGAGGCGATTATCCGCAAGATGATCGGCCAGAAAGTGGATGCCCTGGTGGTGGTACCGACCGATTCGGTCGCCATGCTGCCCGTTCTGATGGAGGCGATCCGCGCCGGCATTCTGGTCATCAACATGGACAACAAGCTAGATGACAGGGCACTGGTGCTGGAAGGGGTCAATGTCCCCTTCGTCGGCCCCAGCAACTTTGCCGGCGCGCGCAGTGTCGGCGAATATGTCGCAAAAAAACTCCCGGCGGGCAGTAAAGTCGGGCTGATCGAGGGCCCCCCCGGTGCCATCAACAGCCGGGCTCGCAGTGACGGATTCCGGGCCGCCCTGCGCGCTGCTGACATGGTTGTCGCCGGCGTGCGCAGCGGCTACTGGGACACAGCTCAGGGCAAGAGCGCAACTATCGATCTCCTCAAGGCAACCCCGGACGTCAAGGCGCTGCTCTGCGGTAACGACAATATGGCCATCGGTGCCGCCCAAGCCCTAGCTGAGCTGGGGCTCAAAGGCAAGGTGCTGATCGGTGGCTATGACAATATTCCGGGGATCCACCCCTATCTCAGCGATGGATCTGTGGTGGCAACCGCAGACCAGTATCCGGGCAAGCAGGCACAATATGCGCTCGACCTCGCCCTGAAAGCGCTGGCGCAGAAAATAACGCAAGCCGATCTGCCCGGCATAGTGCAAACCCCTGTGGAGCTGGTCACACATCCTTAGGAGGCTAGATGAAGGGGTGGTGGGTATTGCTGCTGTTGTGGTGCCAACTTGCATCGGCCGGGCCAGTGCTAAACATCTATGCCGATGCCTACCCCCCTTTCATTCAGGTTACCGGAGAACAGCTGAGCGGCCCTTATGTCGATGTCTTTGCCCGCTTGGCCAAGCAGCAAGGGATAGAGATTCATTTGCAAGCCAAGCCCATGCGGCGTCTGCTCAAAATAGTGGCCACCGAGCCAAACAGCTGCGGACTTGGGGTGCACTTTTCGGCGGAAAATGCCGAAACCCTGCGCTACGTTGCGCGCATCGCCCCCATCACCCTCGCAGTCTACGCCCGGCAAGAAACTATTCCGCCCCTGAGCAACATAGAAGCGCTACGCAACTACCGGATTGGTGCCATCGATGTGGCAGAGCTGAGGGAGCTGCTTGATAACGCAGCGATCCGCTACGAGCTGCTACCCAAGGCCAGTCTGGGGATCGCCATGCTGCAAGCCGGGCGCTTCGACCTGTTGATTAGCGACGAGCTCCCCGAGCTGATCACCTCCCCCAGACATAAAAACAGGCTCCAGCGAGTGATGATCCTTGCCCGGGTGGAAAGGTGGCTAGCCTGCCATCCGCAACTCCCGCCCGACACAGTGAAACGCCTGCGCACATCGCTCTCTCTTGGAGTCTTTGGCGATGCCATGGCCGATATCTGGCAAGGGTATGGTTTGAGCTCGGTATATGAGGGGGTCAGACGGGAGTGGATTGTTATTCCCTGACCACATCCCTAGTCAACCTTCTCTACGCGGCAAACTTCAGCGACACCAGCACAGGTCTTCTCTCCTTCTTTCGCCCTCCCCACCTTTCACCTCGAGCTATCAATGGTGCCCCCGCTTGAGGCAGTCAGCAGGCTATCCGGGTGATCTTGCCCGCTTGCAGCTTGTAGAAGGCATCCTGCGGCAACTCCTGAGCCCAGATCGCCGCCTCATCGAGGTCGGCATAGACGCCACGCAGCATGGCGCCGAGCAGACCGTGGGAAATGACGATGGCCCGCTCGGCGATGGCAGGATCCAGCAGCCACTGGAGTGCCCGACGCTGAATGCTGAGGACACTCTCGGCCCCTGGGGCCTGCAGATACCAATCGCCCCTGCCGGTATCGAGTTCAGGGTGAGACTGGCAGAGCTCGGGGATCCGGCACCCTTCCCACTCCCCCATGCCGAGCTCCATCAGCCGCTCATCCCAGATAATGCGATCGGCGGGCAAACCCAACTGCTCGCACACCAGCAGGGCGGTCTGACGAGCGCGCCCGAGCGGGCTGGCGTAGACACTCCAGCGTGCCGGATCCGCCAACTCGTCGGCAAGCCGCCGTCCCATGGCAATAGCTTGCGCTTCGCCCTTCTCGGTCAGATCGGAGTTGCAGCGTCCCTGCAGGCGCTGTTCGGCATTGAAAAGGGTCTGGCCATGGCGCAGCAGATAGATGATTCGTGACATGTGATTTCCAGCTGATTCAACGAGATGGGAACAAGGCGACAACCCGGGTGGGGCGGTAACGGCTTTCATTGCCCATGCAGGGTAACGCACAGCCAGCGTTACGGCCTGTGACTCTGGCTGTTGTCGCTTGTGCAGAGTATGGGGAGGCAGGTGTCATGCACCTACCCCTTCTTGATCTCCCGCAGGTAGCGGTAGATGGAGTGGACCGAGATGCCGAGCTGGCGCGCGGCGATCTGGGCACTGTCTTTAAGCTCGAAGATCCCCATGTCGTGCAGCTGATTGACGATAACCCGGGTCTTCTGGGAAGGGGGTACGGCCTCATTGCCACGCACCTCGGCACTGACGGTATCTATGGTGCTGTTGAGCGCTTCGTCGATGTTGCGGGCAAACACCTCGGGGGTAGCGTGGTTCTCGCTGGCATGCATGCACTCGGGCATCATGGCACGCAACACGGATTGCAGCGGGGCATCCATATCGGTGTTGATGCAGAGCAGTCCGATTGCCTTGTGCTCCCCGTTGCGAATGACGGTGGTGAGCGAACGCAGGGTCTTGCCGGTCGCACACTTGGTCATGTAGGGGTTGGAGATATCCTGCCCGCTCTTGAGCTTGATCATCGCCAGGTTGGTGATGGGGGCGCCGACGCTGCGGCCGGTGATATGGCCGTTGGCAATCTTGATGATCGAGGGGTTGCGCACATCCAGACTGTGGAGCAGCACCTCGGTGTGCTGACCATACATGGCGGCGATACCATCCACGATGATCTCCATCGATTTGAGGATCTGGAAATCGTTCTGACTCAACTCTTGCAGCTTCACATTCGGACCTTCTTGCAAGGGCTGCTGCCGGGCGATGGACGCCGGGCAGCAGCCGACAGGGACACTCAGGCGGACATGATATCAATAATGGTGCTGTCTGTGGCAGACATGCCGTCCTTCACCATCTGACCCACGTTGCGAATGGTCTGATCCACGTTGTCGGAAACGATCCCCTGCCCCGACACCGAGTGGCTGTTGAGCGCCATCAGGAAGCCACGTACCGCCGCGCCGGAGGAGGTACTCACCTTCATGGCGCAGGAGGCTTTGGCTCCGTCACACACCATGCCGGCACTGTCGCTCAGCACGTTCTGGATGGCGAAGCAGGATTGCTCGAAGCTGCCGCCAGCGAGATAGACCATGGCCATGGCGGCTGCCGCGCTGGTCACGGTATTGCCGCAGAAGGCCGACAGCGGCGGATAGTGGGACTTGATATAGATGGCGCCCAGATGGCTCATGATGAGGGCGCGAGCCAGCTGCTCTTCACTGGCACCATAGCGCTCGGCAATCACCATCACCGGAATGGTGGCCGCGATGCCCTGGTTACCGCTGCCAAAGTTGCTCATGGCAGGCAAGGTGGCGCCCCCCATACGAGCATCGGAGGCAGCCGCCGTCATCATCACGATGCGGTTCATCACATCCTCGCCGATGAGGCCGGCATCGATGTTCTGCTGCATGGTACGACCGATCTCGAGACCATAGGGGTTGTTCATCCCCTCGGCGGAGAGCTTGCCATTCAGTTCGGAGGCCTTGAGGATGAACCTGATCTGCTCGAACTCCACCTGGGTGGCGAACTCATAGATGGCGGCGATGCTGATATCCACGCCATCGCAGATGGCGCCGGTGGCACCGCTCTGACTCTGATCGGCGGTGAAGGTCACCTCGCCATCGCGACGCTGCTCGACGATGCGGGTATGGCCACCGCACAGGGTCACTTCGGCGCTGTGCTCTTCACCGTTTCCATCAGAGCCATAAACAGTCACGCGGCAGAAGATAAACTCGGGGGCAGCAGTGCGGCTGACCAGCACGCCACCTGCATCGATCAGGGCCTGGGCACGGGCCACCTGATCTGCGGTGATGGCGGCCAGCACCTCCAGTCCGCCATCGGCATTGCCACCGAGGGCGCCGGCTGCGGCGGCGATCGCCAGACCAATCTTGCCGGTACCCGGCACATAGACACCCATCGAGTTCTTGTAGAGATTATCCGACACCGCCACCTCGATACGACGCGGTGCGCAGCCCAGTTGCCGGGCGGCAACTGCGGCGGCATAGGCAGCGGCGATAGGCTCGGTACAGCCCAGCGCCGGTTTGACAACCTGTTGAATAATCTGCAGATACTGCTGCCACGCTTGTTTCATTGATTGAACCTTTCTCTATCCGTTACCGAGCGATATGGGCGATCGCTTCCACTTCAACCTTGACGCCCATCGGCAGATCCTTCACCGCGAAGCAGCTGCGCGCCGGACAATCTTTCTGGAAATAGGCTTTGTAAACCTCGTTAAACGCGGCAAAATCGCTGATCTCGGCGAGATAGCAGGTAGTCTTGAGGACTGTCTCCAGCGAGCCGCCGCCCGCCTCCAGCACCGCTTTCAGGTTTTCGAGTGCCTGACGACTCTGTGCCTCAATACCGCCGGCAACCACGCCGCCCTGCTGTTTGCACACCGGCAGCTGGCCGGAGGTAAAGATGAGGTCGCCATAGACAGTGCCATGGCTGTAAGGTCCGATGGCGTCGGGAGCCGAGGCCGCAGTGATGATTTTTTTCATATTACCCACTCCGTAATTGCAATTATTTTTGCATTTATAGCTCTACTTTCGCTCAACATTATTTGCTTTTTAGTTTATCCATTCAACAAAAAGATAGAAAAATGGCGTAAAAAGGCATCTTTAGGTCTCATAGTAAACCGTGATCACCCTCCTGATTTGAATAAAAGAGAGCGCGGACGCATTGTTTGCAACGCATTCATTCAACTATATTTGCGCCCACTCTTACCCTTACAACGACAAGAAGGTTCTAATGGACGCGCATAGCACCACACTCAACGGCCCCATGATGGGCACCCTGGAATGGAAAGAGGCGGTTCGCTTCGACAGCACCGACTGGGGCTGGATCATCATGAGCATCGGTATGGCCATCGGTGCGGGGATCGTCTTCCTGCCGGTACAGGTGGGGCTGATGGGCTTGTGGGTCTTTCTGCTCTCGGCAGTAATAGGCTATCCGGCCATGTATATGTTCCAGCGCCTCTTTATCAATACCCTGGCCACCTCGCCCGAATGCAAGGATTACCCCAGCGTCATCACCGGCTACCTTGGCAAGAACTGGGGTGTGCTACTCGGCGCCCTCTACTTCGTGATGCTGGTGATCTGGGTCTTTGTCTACTCCACTGCCATCACCAACGACAGCGCCTCCTTCCTGCAGAGCTTCGGTGTCACCGACGGCCTGCTCTCGGAAAATCCCCTCTACGGTCTGGTGCTTATTTGCGGTCTGGTGGCGCTGGCCTCGCGCGGCGAAAACCTGCTGTTCAAGATCTCCACCTTTATGGTGCTGACCAAGATCAGCGTGGTGGCCGTGCTCGGCCTGATGATGGTGGACAAATGGGATGCGGCCAACATCACCGCCATGCCCGCCGCCGGTGACTGGATGAAGGATGCCATCATCATGCTCCCCTTCACCCTCACCTCCATCCTCTTTATCCAAAGCCTGAGCCCAATGGTGATCTCCTACCGCTCGCGTGAGAAGTCGCTGGAAGTGGCCCGCTTCAAGGCGATGCGCGCCATGAATATCGCCTTCGGCATCCTGTTTGTGGTGGTGTTCTTCTACGCAGTCTCCTTTACCCTCGCCATGGGTCACGATCAGGCGGTCAAAGCCTCCGAGGAGAACATCTCTGCACTGGCGATGGTGGCGCAGGGGATGCCCGGCCAGACCCTCAAGCTGCTCAGCCTGACCCTCAACATCTTTGCGGTAATGACCGCCTACTTCGGCGTGTACCTCGGTTTCCGTGAAGCCTGTCAGGGGCTGGCAATGAACTTGCTGCGCCGGGTGCTGCCGGAAAACCGCATCAACAAGGGATTGGTGGGCAAAGGGATCATGGTGTTCACCGTCATGCTCTCCTGGGGTGCCATCGTGCTCAACGCCCCGGTGCTGAGCTTCACCTCCATCTGCAGCCCCATCTTCGGCATGGTGGGTTGCCTCATCCCGGCCTATCTGGTCTATCAGGTGCCGGCGCTGCACAAGTACAAGGGCACTTCCCTCTACATCATCATCGTCACCGGCCTGCTGCTCTGCGTCTCGCCTTTCCTGGCGTTCAACTGATTGGCCAAATAACCAGATAGCCAACAGACGGGTCACCTTCGGGTGGCCCGTTTTCATTGGTATTGAGCTGGCAACAGAACAAAAAGCCAAGGGGATCACAACTTCCCCCTCTCCCTGACCGAAGTGCTGCGGCGAGGAGTAATATTCAGCCATAACCGCATGCACCCGTCTTTTCGGGTATCGAGGCCTCATATGAAATGGATTTTCAACCCGGCTATCAGGCTGGGCAACCAGCTCTCTTTCAAATACAAATTTCTGCTCTGGTCCTGTCTGATGCTGCTGCCGCTGGCCTACAGCATGGCCAATCTGCTGGGACGGCTGCAGGATGACAACGAACAGGCCCGCAAGGAGCTGGCCGGCGTCATCAATCTGGCCCCGGTGCCCGCCATCGAGCAGGCGCTGCTGACCCACCGCAATCTGGTCACCCAGCACGCCTACGAGCAGAGCCCGGTGGGAGAGGATAAGGTCAAAGCCGCTGCCCAAGCGGTGGAGGATAGCCTGTGCGCCTTTGCCGATACCCGTCAGGAAAATCCCGCTTTCGACGCCCTCAAACAGGGGTGGGCTGCCCTGCAGAGCGAAGGGAGCAAGCTGGAGGTTGATCAGAGCAATCTGCGCCACGACAAACTACTGACCGAAGTGCGCCACCTCTACAAGAACATCACCGCCGCCAGCAGCCTGATCCAGGATCCGGCGCTCGGCACCTATTACATGGTGATCCTCACCAGCGAACGGCTGCCACAACTGCGCGACCTGCTGGCTCAGGTGCGGGATCGCGCCGCCACCATCGCCGACTTCGGCCTGTTTCAGGCGGAAGGGTACAGCGGCCTGCGCTTTCGCCTTGACCTCATCAACGCCACCCTGCAGGAGCTGGAAGCCGATCTGACCCTGCTCTACCAGATTGAACCCGCCTATCGCGCCGAGCTGGGCCAGCAGACCGATGTCCTGCTGCAACAGGTGCGTCAGGGGGTCGATACCATGGAAAACAAGATGATGAAGGATCAGCTGGTGCAGCTCTCAACCAAGGAGGTGCTGGCGCTGGGAGATGGGCTCGACAACACCATCACCAAGCTGGCAGGCCAGGTGCGCCAGCGGCTGGAAGCCGACCTGCATCAACGCATGGCAGCCAACCAGCGCCATTTCTGGTGGGTCACGGCGCCACTGACCGCCATCCTGCTGCTCTATATCTACCTGATGATCGGCGCCTATCTCTCCCTGCGAGACACGGTGGGCCGGGTACGGGAGATCGCAGCCCGGGTCAACGCCCAGGATCTCAGCCAGCATATCGAGATTGTCGGTCAGGATGAGCTGGCGGCCATCAGCCGTGATTACAACATCACCCTGGAGACCCTGCGCACCCTGATGCGGCGGGTACGGGAAAACGGCGTAACCGTGGTGGAGAGCGCCACCGAGATTGAGGATCGCACCTGCCGCTCTCAGGAGGTGATCGCCGCCCAGCAAGGGGAGACCCATCAGGTGGCCACCGCCATCAAGGAGCTGGCCGCCACGTCACAAGACATGGCGGGCAACGCCCTGCAGGCTGCCCGGATGACTCAGGAAGCCCAGCAGGTGGTGGGTAAGGGCGAGGCCGTGGTCGATCGCACCATCAAGGCGATCGACCATATCAACCGCGAAGTACTGCGCACCGCCGAGAGCATTGGTCAACTGGAGCAGCAGTGCAGCCAGATTGGTGGTGTCATCAGCGTGATACGCGGTATCGCCGAGCAGACCAACCTGCTGGCACTCAACGCCGCCATCGAGGCCGCCCGGGCGGGTGAACAGGGACGCGGCTTCGCCGTGGTAGCCGATGAAGTGCGCTCGCTGGCCAGTCGCACCCAGGGGGCCACCGTCGAGATCCAGCAGATGATTGAACAGCTGCAATCCGGCGCCCGCGCCTCGGTCAATGCCATGTCTGCCGCCAGCCGCGAAGCGCAGGAGGGGGTCGGTCTCGCCCAAGAAGCCCAGCACGCTTTCGGCGCCATCACCGAGAAGGTGGATCGGATGGTCGATACCAATGCCATCATCGCCAGCGCCATCGAACAGCAGGGCGCAGTGGTCAACGAGATCGAGCGCAATGTGGTGCGCATCTCCGATGGCAGTGACGAGGCGCTACAGGTCGCCAACGAGGCGCGCGATGCTGCTCGCCAGATCCACCAGCTTACCGAGCAGTTACGCAGCATGGTGCAGAACTTCGTCCTCTAAACCGGCCCGATCGGGTCAGCCATCAGTTAAAACCAGCCCCGTCGGGCTGGTTTTTTTATGCTCTGCTTCCGCCCCGCTAACCCCGAGCGGAGTGATGCAAAAACCGCCATCGCTGTTGCGTGCAAGAATGCAGCCAGAGTAAGCTCGGATGCAATAAAAAGAGTCGAACGCTACCTCTTTCCTGCACAAGTACAAGATATCGGCAAGAAAGTAGAAAAGCAGTTCAACCCGCGGAAGGTCACATCACGACAAACCCGTTCAGGCGAGGTATCGCAGATGGCGAAGTACCAGTTTTTTACCATGCCGGACTCCAACAGGCAGCACTACACCTTTATCGACATGGCCTCCCCCACCTTTCTGCCCGAAAAAGAGGCGCTACTGGCGCAGGGATTTGAAGTCGAGGAGGATTTTATCGATGCCTGGAGTCCGCAAGAGGCGGTGGAGAAGTACCGCTCCAACTTTCTCTACGTGGCCGATGAAATAGGCAAATCAGACAGCAGCTACGCCTTTGCCGTCGCACTGATGGAGATGGGCAAGAGAGTATTTGGCCGCAACTCGGGCCATTAATCGTTAAAAAGAGTTGGCCATCGCGCCCACAGACTCGATGGCCACTGGTTTAACAACAGGCCAGCTGGCGGAGCATCTCGATCAGCTCCTCTTCGCTGCTCGGCTCGTAAGCAAGCTGCAGACAGGGGGCCGCGCCCCCCATCAACATGTAGACATTGGTGCTGCAGTGGTCGTAGTGATACCACTTACCATTGATGCAGACGTCGGTATAGCACCTCGGATCCCTTTCCAGTTCCATATTCACATCCTTTTGTTACATCTCCACAACATCACTTCTGACCGTAAGACAACCGACGACCGGGTATCTTGATACAGATCAAGATGTGTCGCGACTGCCAGTCAAGAAACTGAAAGGATGTGGGCAACTGCTTGAATCATGATAAGTAATGACTCTGTTTTAGAGCTGTTAAGCTCCCCGTCAGTCATGACAGCAACAATGGAAGATATCGGCTGTTTAACCGACATACTGGGTAAACGGGATAAAAACAGGATGACTTGATGGCGAGTCCACACATAGACCTCAACCTTTTTCGGATCTTCGATCGCGTCATGACCGAAAAAGGGGTATCAACAGCAGCCAGCAGCCTGGATATGACCCCTGCGGCGATAAGCCAGGCCATTCGCCGCCTTAGCGACCAGATTGGCGAGCCACTATTTCTCCGGGAAGGGCGCGGGATCACACCAACCAGCCGGGCCCTCGCCCTGCACAGGGAGATCCGCACAGCCCTCAATACCATGGAGCGCTCCCTGCAACTCAATCAGGAGTTTGATCCCGGCACCAGTCAGCGCGTCTTTCGCATCGCCAGCCATCCGGATCTGGATCTGCTCCTGCTACCCAGACTCCTTGCCCATCTCGCCGCAACAGCACCTCACTGCCGCGTCGAATCAGTCCCCGGGCTCTATGAGGAGCATCTTCGCCAGCAAGCCCTTCGCCAGCACAATATCGACCTGATACTGGCCAGCACTGCATTGGAAGAGAGCGGCTTTTTGAGCCAGCCACTACTGAATCTGGAACTCAGAGTCGTGTGCCGTGCCGCGCATCCCCGCATTGAACATCAGCTCGACTTCGAGGCCTTCTTTGCCGAAGAACACGTGGTGTGGGACGTGAGACGCAAAGATGACTGGGTGATCCGCAGCCTGACCAGCAAGAACTTGCCACCACGCAAAATCGCCTATGAAAGCAACGCCCTGCTGACAGCGCTCTCTCTGGTCAGTCAGACTGACTGGCTCTGTGTCACCAGCCAATGGCATCTGGCCATGATGCGCCAACCACTTGCCCTCAAGGACTTTCCTCTCCCCTGGGAGTCTGCCCCCTGCCCCGTCTACATCAACTGGCATCAGAGTGCAAAACGAGACCCCGCACTCAGCTGGCTTATTCAACAGTTACAACTTCTCACCACAGCTGAACCCAATCGCAATGGTTTAACGCCTGCTTAAAAATTGATTATTGCGAACTGCAATGATCGGGGATGCTGAACAAGTTACGCTAACTGCGTGTAAAAAGTGATGCATCCTCTCTTTCTTATATAAAGATGATTATCAGATGCCACACTATTAATTGATGTCGTATCAACATCATCGATTAATCACATTTCTGATGACACTCATTCACCAACCAAAATAAAAACACCATAACATGATGAAAAAAATACTCCTGCCCCTATGTATAGGTGTGGCTATGCCTGCCATCGCCAAATCATCAGACAATTCGGCACCATTACAGGATATGTCTGACCCACTTGCGGTATATAGCCAATGGGGAGGCGGCATTAGCGACGATGGTCTCAATCTGAAATTCGGCAACCAATATGACAGCGGTAGCCAAAACAAACGGGCGATGAATATCATCGAAGCAAAAGGGGTCATGGGTGAAGGCCTGGGCTGGTCTGATCATCAAACTCGTGACAACTCCCTCGACAGCCTGCGGCTGCGCAATTTCACCATCAATACCGAGAACGGCCTCGGCACCCAGCTGGATATCATCTACAACTTTGATGAAAGTTATCTGGCCGAACAGAACTCCTCTGTCTCCTATAGTCTGATTAAAGCACTGCCGGCCTGGGGCCCGCTTCAGCTATATCCTCTGGCTGGAGTTGGTGCCAATATATCAATGAATCAATATATTGATAGTAATCGTAAACAGATCGATGCCGGTTATACCATTCCTGGCACATTTTATCTCGTCGGAATGTATAGCAAACTGACTCTTAATGAAAAGTGGTGGTTGAATTACAATCCTATGTTTGCCAATACCCTTTCAGGCTCCGAATTTTATAAAGAGAATGCCTTCGGTGATGGCGAAAGTGCTGCGCTGTATCACGAGGTCGCACTCTCCTATCAATATTCAGGGCGACTTAACTTCAGAACTTTCATCAACTGGAACAATATTGCCGGAATTGAGGAGGCCACCTATCGACTGGAGTTCAATTACCAGTTCTGACACACCTTGCCAATTATGCCTGGCAATTTCAAATACGGCAGGCTGCAATCTCCTCACTACACTTAGCCCTGCCGCCCAACACCACTACCTCTGGAGTAATTCTGATGAAACCAAGGTTTTCAGCACCCACGGTCGTCACTATCTTGCTGTCCGGTGCCCTGCTTCTGCAGCCCGCCTGGGCAGTCATCAATCCCAAACCGGCTAGCGAATTTACCATCAAGGCGAACCAGGGTGTGCTGCACACCCTGCCGTTCAATGACAAGCAGGATTTCGAGGATGCCCAACGCGGATTCATTGCCAAACCCGATACCCTGACCATCAGGGATGACAATGGCAACGTGGTGTGGGATCTGGAGCAGTACAAGACCTACATCGGGCTCGACAAGGCATCCCCTGACACCGTCAACCCCAGCCTGTGGCGCAACGCCCAGCTCAACATGCAGTACGGCTTGTTCAAGGTCACCGACAAGATTTACCAAATTCGCGGCTTTGACCTCTCCAACATCACCTTTATCGAGGGTGACAAGGGGTGGATCGTCTTCGACCCGCTGATCTCGCCGCAAACGGCCAAAGCGGCACTGGCATTTATCAACAAGACGCTGGGTGAGCGTCCTGTCACCGCCGTAGTCTATAGCCACTCTCACGTAGATCACTACGGTGGTGCCGCAGGCCTGTTCAAGTCACCTGATGAGGCGAAGAAGAAGGGCGTCGAAATCATCGCCCCTGAAGGATTTACCGAACATGCAGTATCGGAAAACGTCATTGCCGGCAACGCCATGGCTCGCCGCGCCGTCTACATGTATGGCGCCCTGCTGCCGCGCAACCCGCAGGGCGGCGTCAATGGCGGTCTGGGACAAACCACTTCCACTGGTGTCCCCTCACTGCTGTTGCCAACCCGCTTTATCACCAAAACCGGTGAGACGCTGACGGTCGATGGCGTCAAGATGGTCTTCCAGATGACCCCGGGCACCGAAGCGCCCGCCGAGATGAATACCTGGTTCCCGGACAGCAAGGCTCTCTGGATGGCAGAAAATACCACCAATACCATGCACAATATTCTTACCCTGCGTGGTGCTCAGGTGCGCGATGCGCTGAAATGGTCGAGCTTTCTCAATGAAACCATCGAAACCTGGGGGGCACAGGCCAATGTCAAATTCCAGAGTCACCACTGGCCACGCTGGGGCAATGCCAACATCGTCGACTACTTCAAAAAGCAGCGTGACCTCTACAAGTACATCCATGACCAGTCGGTACGCCTGATGAACATGGGCTACACCGGTGAGGAGATCTCCGAGCAGATCACCCTGCCGCCCGAGCTCAACGACTTCTGGCCTAACCGCGGTTACTACGGCACCCTGCGCCACAACAGCCGCGCCGTCTATCAGCGCTATATGGGCTGGTACTCCGGCAACCCTTCCGATCTCGACAACCTGCCACCGGAAATGGTCGGCCCCAAATATGTCGAGTTCATGGGTGGCGAAGAGGCATTGCTGAAGAAGGCCAAGGCCTCGTTCGACAAAGGCGAGTATCGCTGGGTCGCGGAAGTGCTCAAACACCTTGTATTTGCCAACCCGAACAACAAAGAGGGCAAGCTGCTGCTGGCGGATACACTGGAACAACTGGGCTATCAGGCTGAATCAGGCCCGTGGCGCTCTGTCTATCTGCAAGGGGCTTATGAGCTGCGCAATGGCGTGCCCACTGGCGGTGGCACCGTCACGGCATCGCCGGATACCATCCGGGCCATGACACCCAGCATGCTGTTTGACTATCTGTCGGTACGCATCAATCCGGAAAAGGCGGCGGGCAAGAAGATGGTCATCAACATGGAGTTCACCGATATCGGGGAGAAACATACCCTGAGCCTGGAAAACTCGGTACTCACCCACACTACTCGCTATGCCGACAAGCCTGATGTCACCATTACCCTGAGCAAGAAGACGCTGGATGACATTCAGCTCGGTCAGGGCACCATGGAGCAGAAGATTGCCAGCGGCGAGATCAAAATCAAGGGTGATCAGCAGAAGTTCAGCGACTTCATCAGCCTGCTCGACAAGTTCAACTTCTGGTTCAACATAGTGACCCCATGATGCAACGCACCTTGCGCGCATGCATGGTCCTGCTCTGCCTCATCCCCGGGATGGGGCAGAGCTGTGGTTATGATGCCCTTTATCCCAATCCGTTCGAACAGAGCTGGCCTGGCACGGTCAATATCGCCATGGCCACGGCAACTGCGGTGAGCCGTGAGCAGTTGCCCCCTTTGGCAGCCCTGACAGGCGAAGCCGGCTTCTCCCGTAGCCAGGCATGGCTCCAGACCCTCAAAAGTCGACTCCAGCAGGCAGGGGTAGGCGGCGGGATCTCCATCCTGCTTATCGACTCAGGACTCTGGTCAAGAGTGCGAGGCAAGGAGTCTCTACTGCTCCAGTTGCACACCAGCGGCCCAAACCCCAAAGACCGGGTGATGCTGCTGAGTGAAGCCGCCATCAACGCCATGCTGAATGGGTCGCTCACCATTGAGCAGGGACTGCAATTGGGTGTTGTGGAGCTGCAAAGAGACGACAACCAGCAGTTGCTGCGGGATCTGCACAAGGCGCTGAGCTCGCAGACCTGACCGCCAAACGAGGAACAGATAGAACAAAGGGAGGCATTTGCCTCCCTTTTTATGCCTTCACGGCGAACGTCAAGCGCAGGCGCTTATTCGTCTTCCAGATAGGCGTAGCCTTGCAGACCCAGCTCCAGCTCGTCGAGCAGGGCTTTGCGGGTTGCGTCGTCCAGCGCCGGGTGGGAAGCGATCCGCTGATAGTTCTCGCGAATGACGGACGGGTCGATGTTGACGTAACGCAGCAGCTGGTCGACGGTATCGCCGCGCACCACATTGCGAATGTCCATCTTGCCCTCTTCGTCCAGCCACACTTCCGCGCAGTGGGTATCACCGAACAGGTTGTGCAGGTCGCCCAGGATCTCCTGATAGGCACCGACCAGGAAGAAGCCGACGTGGCACTCTTCGTTCTCGCCGTAAACCGGCATCGGCAGGGTGCTCTCGACCCCCAGACCGTCGACGTAGTGCTCGACCTGACCGTCGGAGTCACAGGTGATATCCATCAGGATGCCGCGACGGCTGAGCGGACGCTCGAGACCGGCCAGCGGCATCACCGGGAATACCTGACCGATACCCCAGGCATCCGGCAGGGACTGGAACAGGGAGAAGTTGGCAAAGCACTTGTCAGCCAGCTTTTCACTCAGTTCGTCAGCCAGCGCACGGTGGTTGCGGTTGACCGGATTGAGCAGCTCTTTGAGCGCCAGACAGGTGTTCTGGTGCAGCATCTCGGCCCAGGCACGCTGTTCGAGGTTGAGCAGACCCATGGTGTACTGGGTGTTGACGTCAGCCAGATCGGCTACCGAGTCGTGGAAGATCTCCAGCAGGGAGGGATCTTCACCGCTCAGATCCTGCCACCCTTTCCACATGTTCTGCAGAATGGTCGGCGCATCTTCGCCCGGTGCACTGATGTCGTTCATCTCCACCCCTTCGGCACCAATGATGTTGGTGACCAGTACGGCGTGGTGAGCGGTCAGGGCACGGCCGGACTCGCTGATGATGGTCGGGTGCGGCAGGTCGAACTCGCGGCAGACATCGCCGATACCCCATACCACGTTGTTGGCGTACTCGGAGAGGCTGTAGTTGGCGGAGCAGTGGCTCTGGGAACGGGTTCCCTCGTAGTCCACACCCAAGCCGCCACCAACGTCAACGACTTCGATGTTGGCACCGAGGCGACGCAGTTCGGCGTAGAAACGGCCGCACTCGCGGATACCGCCCTGAATGTCGCGGATGTTGGCGATCTGGGAACCCAGATGGAAGTGCAGCAGTTGCAGGCAATCCAGCTTGCCGACACTGCGCAGACGCTCGATCAGCGCCAGGATCTGGGAGGCTGACAGACCGAATTTGGACATGGAGCCGCCGCTCGACTCCCACATGCCGGAGCCGGTGGAGGCGAGCTTGGCGCGCACGCCAATATTGGGCTTGATGTTGAGACGAGCTGACTCGTCCAGCACCATCTCCAGCTCGGAGGGCTTCTCTACCACGATGTAGACCTTGTGGCCCATCAGGTTGCCGAGCAGAGCGTGGCGGATATATTCGCGGTCTTTGTAACCGTTGCAGACGATCACCGAGCCTTGCTCATGGTGATGGGAAAGCACGGCCAGCAGTTCCGGTTTGGAACCAGCTTCCAGGCCAAGCCTGGGCTTGTCGCTGTAGGACTGGCTGATGGTCTCGATGACACGACGCTGCTGGTTTACCTTGATCGGGTAAACGCAGAGGTAGTCCCCTTCATAGCCTGACTTTTCGATGGCCTGACCGAAGGCATTGAACAGCGCATCGACCCGGCTCTTGAGGATGTCGGGGAAGCGCAGCAGCACGGGGGTGGTCAGCCCGGACTGACGCAACTGTTCGATGGCGTCAGAAAGCACGATCTGTGCGTCAGGGCGTGACTTGTCGGGAGCAACGGTCACATGACCGGCGTCATTGATATTGAAAAAACCCGCACCCCAGTAGGGAACGTTGTAGACCTTCAAGGAGTCCTTGCTGGACCAGTTAGTCATGGGCTATGCCTCGCAAATGAGCGACGGGAAGTCGCCTTCGTTACCCTCAATCACATCCAGACCATCTTGTGCAAAGCAGTGTTGCGCTTTGCACATCGCGGCAAGCCAGAGGCTGCCTGGTGGATCTTGGGAAGTAACGAGTCTTGATGTGGGGCTGGTGGCTTTACATCAAGCTCAACGGTATGCGGTGCTACGTTACGTTGCGCCGCGGTACTTTGATGACAAACGACATCAGCCACGTCGTCCGTTCATCATTCGGCAGCCATCACGACAGCAGGAGAGGGTTCCAAGGAAGAGAAGCGAAGGCGCCAGCACGCATGCGTGTTGATAGACGACAACAACCACAGCCCAGCTCATATCCAGTGACCGCCCATGACAAGGGAAGATGATGAGCCGTTGGCCCACTCGGTCAAAAGAAAGATGAGTGTCTGTTGTTCTCCCTGATACCGGAGCCTAACCGGTATTAAAGAAACCATTCCCCAGCAGTGTCTGTCGTTTCTGCGTGCCTCGCCCTATAGGCGTATGATCCTTCCGGTTTCTGGCGGCTCTGCCTGCTTCAGGGTTACCTTCGGATCGGCGCGGAGTGTACACACTTACCGCGGGCGGTGACAATAAAAAATAGTGCTCAAAATCCGCTTTTAATAAGCCACTCAAATCTTGCTGGCGGGCAGGCGGGGGCTGGGATAGCGCATGATCGCCCCACCCCGTTATGCGCGATGAAAAGAGTCGCTTTTCCCCCTCCAAAGAGGCAACCCTTGTGATGCGGGACTTGCAGGCCAAACACCCCGTTGCCAACCATGATTAAAAATCCCCGAAGTGGCGACTTTTATGCGCAATAAACCGGCAGCGGCTGTGCTTGTGCCCGCTGGTAGCGACCAAGGCAAAAAATGGAAAAAACCTGCGCTGACGCAATGAGTGGTGGGGCTGGATTGGCGCAAAATGAGCGCTCACAACCGGAGGCTGATTAATGGATACCCTGCTTGAGCGTTTTTTGCGTTACGTGACTTTTCATACCCGCTCTGACGAGACCAATCCCGCCTGCCCGAGCAGCGAGGGGCAACTGATCTTCGCCCGCGCCCTGCAAGATGAGATGGAAGCGCTGGGGCTGACCCAGGTCACCCTGGATGAGCACGGCTACCTCACCGGCTGCCTGCCGGGCAACCAGCCGGATGCTCCCGCCATCGGCCTTATCGCCCACATGGATACCGCCGATTATGAAGCCGAGCACGTGGTGCCGCAGATCATCGAGAACTATCAGGGCGGTGATATCTGTCTTGGCAAGGGTGACGAGGTACTCGCCATCCGTGACTACCGCTTCCTGAAAAACTATCTGGGGCAGGACCTCATCACCACCGACGGCACCACCCTGCTGGGCGCCGACGACAAGGCGGGTATCGCCGAAATCCTCTCCGCCATCGACCATCTGCAGGCGCACCCCGAGATACCGCGCGGCGATGTCTGGGTCGGCTTTACCCCGGACGAAGAGATTGGCCGTGGCGCCAACCTGTTCCCGCTGGGCCGATTCCCGGCCAAGTGGGCCTACACCGTCGATGGTGGCGAGCTGGGCGAGCTGGAGTTCGAGAACTTCAACGCCGCCAGCGCCAACATCCGCTTCGTCGGCAACAACGTCCACCCCGGCACCGCCAAGGGGAGCATGATCAACAGCCAGACCCTGGCCGCCCGCTTCCACGCCGCCATGCCTGCCGACGAGACCCCGGAGTGCACCGAGGGGTATGAGGGCTTCTTCCATCTGGCCCAGATGAGCGGCACCGTGGAGGAGAGCAGCCTGCACTACATCATCCGCGACTTTGACGACCAGCGTTTCGCCGAGCGCAAAGCCTTGATGGAGAGCCGGGTGGCCGCCATGCAGGCCGGGCATCCCAAGGCGCGCATCGAGCTGACCCTGACCGACAGCTATCGCAATATGCGCAGCCAAATAGAGCCGCACATGCATATCGTCGAGCTGGCTCGCACCGCCATGGAGGCCGCCGACGTGGTGCCCAAGATCAAACCCATTCGCGGTGGTACCGATGGTGCCCGCCTCTCCTTTATGGGTCTGCCCTGCCCCAACATCTTTACCGGTGGCCACAACTTCCACGGCAAGCACGAGTTCATCCCGCTGCAATCCATGGAAAAAGCGGTCGCCACCCTGGTCGAGCTGGTGCGTCTCACCTCGGCCTGGCGCGGCTAAACCGGCCATCGTCACCACAGTGACAACCAAGAGGGGAGCCGCTTAACCGGCTCCCCTCTTTGCCATCAAACTGTCATCCGGTCGACATCTGCCGGGAACAGTAACCCGCCATGCTGGGGGCAAAGGATCGCCGGAGCCCCCAGATGTTCACTATCGATACCCTGCTTGCCCAGCACTTCCCGCGCCTCAATGGCCATCCCCGGCTGGCTAGCCTCGGCAAACGAGCCCTTGGCTGGCTGCTCAACGAACCCGCCTTTAACGACTTTGCCAAGCGCCATCCCCACCTGCGCGGCCTCGACTTTGTCGAACAGGTGCTGGCGGAGCTGGCGGTAGATTGCCGGGTGAACGAGGCGCAGCTTGAGCACATTCCCGCCAGTGGCCGGGTCATTATCGTTGCCAATCACCCCATCGGCTCCATCGACGGACTGGCATTGCTGCGCCTGCTCGGTCGCATCCGCCCCGATGTGAAAATCGTTGCCAACCGCTTGCTGGCCCAACTCGCACCGCTGCGTCCCCTGCTGCTGCCGGTGGACAACATGGAGGGCAAGACCGACCGGCAGGCCATTCTGGCCATGGGGGAGCATCTTGCCAGGGAGGGGGCGCTGGTGATCTTCCCCGCCGGCGAAGTGTCGCGCCTCGGCCCCGGCGGAATCAAGGATGGCCCCTGGCAGGGCGGTTTTATCAAGCTGGCCAAACGCACCGCCACCCCGCTGGTACCCATCCACGTAGGAGGGCGCAACAGTGCCGCCTTCTATCTCGCCTCCTGGCTCAATAAACCCGCCTCCGCCTTGCTGCTGGTGCGCCAGCTGTTTCGCCAGCAGGGCAACACCCTGCCGCTCACCATAGGGGCGCGCATCCCGGTCACCGGCTTTCAGGAGCTACCGGCCAAGAGCGCGGCAAAACTGGTGCGCAGCCACCTCTACCGGATTGGCCGCGGCAAGCCGGGACGGCTGCAGACCGAAGCCCCCATCGCCCTGCCGGAGGATCGTCGCCAGCTCAAACAGGCCATCGAACGCTGCGAGCAGCTCGGTACCACCCCGGATGGACAGGGGATCTACCTCTACCGCCGCCACGAGGCAAGCCACTCGGTGATCCTGCGCGAACTGGGTCGGCTGCGGGAGATCGCCTTTCGCGCGGTCGGGGAAGGTTCGGGCAAAAGACGGGATCTCGACCCCTTCGATGATGACTACCACCACCTTATCCTCTGGGATCCAGCCCGGCTCGACATCATCGGCGCCTACCGCTTCGCGCCGGTGGCCGAGCTGCTGGCCAGCAAGGGGCTGGGCGGCCTCTACAGCCACACCCTGTTCGGCTTTGAAGAGAAGCTGCTGCCGCGGCTGGAGCTTGCCATCGAGCTTGGCCGCAGCTTTATCCAACCCGCCTACTGGGGCAAACGGGGGCTCGATTATCTCTGGTTCGGCATCGGTGCCTATCTGGCCCGCTATCCTCGCTATCGCTACCTGTTTGGCCCGGTGTCGCTCTCCGGCAGCCTGCCACCGCAGGCCAAGGATCTGCTGGTGAGCTTCTACCGCCAGCACTTTGCCCCCGAGCTGGCGCTCGCCCCCTCCCGCCGCCCCTATCCCGCCACGCCAGCGCTGTTTACCGGTCTCGACTACGGCACCGACCTCAAGGAGCTCAAGGAGCGTCTCGGCAATCTGGGTTGCGCCATCCCCACCCTCTACAAGCAGTACTCCGAGCTGTGCGAACCGGGCGGCGTCCAGTTCATGGACTTTGGCATCGACCCCGACTTCAACCACTGCATCGATGGCCTGGTGTGGGTCGATGTGAGCCGCATCAAGCCCCACAAACAGGCACGCTATATCGGCCCCCTCGCCAGCACGGTAACCGGCGAATAGCCGAGACTGACGGGCTGCAAAGGAAAAAGAGAGGGAGGCCAGCGCCTCCCTCTCTCATCTTGTCCGACAAGCCGCTTTTACTCGGCAGCGGGTTTGCGATCCGAGTGACCCAGATCCCGCTCAGGTGCGATGACATCACGCACCCGCTGCTTGATCTCCTTGGCCTCGGGGAAGCCCTCATCGACCACCCGATCCCACACCAGCACGCCATCCACCAGAATGCGAAACTCCCCCTTGCTGGCGGGCACCAGCGCTACCTCGCCCAGCTCGCTGTCGAAGGTGGAGAGCAGCTCCTGCGCCAGCCATGCGGCGCGCAGCATCCAGCGGCAGAGGGTGCAGTAGCGGATCTCGATCCGCGGTTTACCTGGGGAAAGGGTCATGTCGCTCATGCGGTTCTCCATCAAGGGCATCGAAAGGGAGCAGGGTAGCTCACTGCTCGACCCCGTGGAAGTCGGCCAGCCAGTAACGGGCGATGGTGCGCATGGTGGACTCCGGCAGCTCGAACAGGCCGGGCGCCAGCGGACCGGCGGCCAACATGCGGATCCCCTCCATGATCTCAGCCAGCACCAGATAGACGTATTCGCCAATGACGGCGCCGTGGACGAAGTTGACCGCCTCGCCCCGATTGAGCAGGTAGATCTGGGTGCCATCGGGCCGGTTGAGTGCCAGCACATGGGGGCACACCTCCTCCATCGGCCAGGGGAGCTGGGCCAGCGAGAAGGCGAACTCGTCGTCGGCGGAGGTGACCGAGGCGACCATGGTGCCGGGGCGCAGCAGTTGCAGATCCGCCAGATCGAGCGAGCCGTTGCCGGTGGAGCAGATCACCAGTTCGGCGCGACTCAGGGCCTCCGCCTTGCTGATGAGACGAAAACCGTGGGAGAGCGCCTCCACCTGACGCAATACGTCGGTCTCTACCAGCCCGAGGTGAAGGTTGCGACAGCGCAGGTCGCGCGCGATGCTGCGCCCCACCTTGCCATAGCCAAACAGCGCCGCCTCGCAGACGTTGAAGGTGCGGTTGAGATTGCGGGCCAGCGACTCGGCGGAGTAGACCACGCTCAGACCGATCTGGATATCCTCGGCCTGTTTCAGAGGACTGCGCGCCACCGAGACCACCGGGGTCGCCAGCACCTCCTGCTCATAGCGCTGATGGCCGTTTTCGGTCATCTCCACCACCCCGAGCAGACGGGGGCCAAAGTATTCGCTGAGGGTCACCTGAGTCGTAGCAAAGTAGCCACCGATATCGAGGATCAACAGCCTCTCATGGGGGGCCACCAGCGGCGCGATCTGCTCGATGACCCCCTGCGGACAGTTGGTCCACTGGCGATTCAGCGGAACGACCGGATAGTGGCGGGAGACCCACTCCAGGGTCGGGCCGTGTACCGATTTGGGTTTGGGCAGGATGGCGCCGATACGGCCAATCTGGCTGAGAGCCTCGATGAAACGGGGACGATCAGGAAGCAGGTGGGTAACCAGCAGAATGCAGAGACCTTCGATACGGCCCTGCCCGGTGAAATGGCGAAAAAACAGATGCTCAGATCCTTGACTGCGCAACTGTGGCCTCCTTAATTTGCCCCAAAATGTGTGCTGCAAAGCAAGCAAACAGAACCCGGCGCAGCCGGGTTCTGTGTGTGTCCAGATAAGTGAAAATCCTTTTTATCTTAAACACATAGGAGGGCTCAATCTTTATATCTCAAGAGTATGAGCAGGTATGCAAAAATGACCGTAATTGGCTGTTTTTCATGCGAAAATCAGTACAAAGAAGCGGCAGGCCAGACATGCCACAGACTGAGTCCGCTACCCGCCCCGGCCAGCAGGATCAGAGCCCCCCAGCGCAGTGGTGCTCCCTTGCCGCGCAATAGCCACTCCAGCAGCGGCAACAACCAGACCGGCAGCAGAACCACCAGCGGCACCTCCACATATTGCCAGGCGAGCATCTGGACGAAAGCGAGCGCCAGCGCCAGACCGGCAGGCGCCACATTGACCCCGGCAAACGTGGCAAGCAGTGCCCGAAAACCGGCGAAGGCGGCCAAGGCGCCGGCCAGCTGGGCAATCAGCAGGCTGCCATCGATACCGATCACCAGCGCCAACCAGATGAAACCAAGGGCAAAACCCAGCCCCTCGCGGCTGTCACCGCGCAGACCCACCCAGCCAAACCAGAGGATGGCGGGCAGCAGCGCCAGCCAGATCATCGGCTCGCTTGTCAGCACCGAGGCCAGCCCCTGCCACCAGATCAGGGCGCCGACCACGGCAAAGAGCAGCAGCGAACCACGCAGATCGCTCACCTGCACCGCGATGGCCGGCACCAGCAGAGCGAGCGGCAGCCACTGCCACGCCTTGACCGGCAGACCATAGGCTCCGCCCAGCAAGGATCCCACCAGCCAGAGCGCCAACGCGCCCCAGAGATAGCCCAGCCGTGGCCAGCGCCACGACAGCAAAGCGGCTCCCAGAGGAGCCGCCAGGGTTTGCAGCAGAAGTGAAGCGCCCATTACTTGCGCACACCTTCAACAAACAGATTGATGCTCATCTCGTCCGGGATGTTCGGCACCATGTAGTTCACGCCAAAGTCGCTGCGCTTGATGGTGGTGGTGGCGTTGAAGCCGCTGCGGTAGCCGCCCCAGGGATCCTTGCCTTCACCAACCTTCACCAGATTGAAGGCCACCTCTTTGGAGACGCCGTGCAGGGTCAGGGTGCCTTTCAGTACCCCTTTATCCTTGGTTCCCTCATAAGCAGAGCTGACGAAGGTCATCTTCGGATACTGCTTCACGTCGAGAAAATCGGGGCTGCGCAGGTGCTTGTCACGGGGCTCATGGTTGGAGTCCACGCTGGCAGCATCCACCTCGAAGCTCGCCTTGGCCGCCGCCGGATTGGCGTCATCCATGCTGAAAGTGCCGCTGAAGGTGTTGAAACGACCCACCAGCTCGGAGAAGCCAAGGTGGCCCACCTTGAACTGCACTGTGGTGTGCGCCGGGTCGACATCGTACTCCGCCGCCATCAGGGGGGCAGCCATAAAGAGGCAGGAGGCCAGCAGGGCTTTGCTCATTTTCATCCGTTCGTTCCTTCATCTTGGGGTTCACATCGTTGGCTGACATGCTAACCTCGTCGTCAGAATGAATAATCAGTGATTCATTAAATTCATTATTTACTGAGGATGGAAAATGGATCAGATCGCCGCCATGCGCACCTTCATCAAGGTGGTGGAGTGCCAGAGCTTTACCAAGGCAGCCAACCAGCTTGGCATCTCGGTGGCCATGGCCTCCAAACTGATGCAACAGCTGGAGGAGTCGCTCGCCACCCGGCTGCTGTCGCGCACCACCCGTCAGGTCAATCCCACTGAAGCGGGCCAGTTTTACTACCAGCGCTCCCTCGCCCTGCTGGCGGAACTGGAAGAGACCCACAGCCAGCTGACCCACCACAACCAGCAGCCCAACGGCACCCTCAAGCTCTCGGTGCCGATGGACTTTGGCTACCTCCACCTCTCCCCCGCCCTGCCGCTGTTTCGCGAGCGCTTCCCCGGCCTCAAGCTCGATATCGAGTACAGCGACCGGCGAGTCGCGCTGGTGGAAGAGGGGTTCGATCTGGCGCTGCGCATCGGCCACCTCAGCGACTCCTCGCTGGTGGCGCGCCAGCTTGCCACCATCCGGGTCGAGCTTTGCGCCAGCCCAGGCTATCTGGCACGCAAGGGGTGGCCGGAGAAGCCCGAAGATCTCAAGCAACACGACTGTCTGGTCTACACCCTGACCCAGCCGGAGTGGCACTTCAAACGGGGAAGCGAGCAACAGAGCATCCGGCCACAGGGGCCGCTGCGCGCCAACAACGGGGTAGCGCTGACCCGCGCCGCTTGTGATGATCAGGGCATCATATTGCAGCCCACCTTCATCGTCGGAGAAGCCTTGCAGGATGGCAGGCTGGTCAGCCTGCTGCCGGAGTGGGAGAAGGGCGAGGTGGGGCTTTATGCGGTCTATCCGCACCGCCGCTTCGTCTCGGCCAAGGTGCGCTGCTTTATCGAATTCGTGCAGGAGCGCTATCTCGCCCCGCAGCAGTGGGAAGCTTAAGCCTTGGCGGGCGTTGCCGGGGACAGGAGTGCCCGCAGTTGCAGCTCATCCGGGATCAGCTGCCAGCGCGGCAGTCGGGTGCGGATGGTGGCAAGCTGTTGTTCGCTCAGCGCATAGGGAAGCGCTACCGTCACCTCGGGGCAATCGAACATGGCGGCCAGCTGCAGGATCAGGATGAGGTTGGCCTCATCACTGCGGCGATTGTTGACCCGCTTGGCAATTTCCTGGCGCAGCTGGGTTTGCGGATCCTCGGTCATCGCCTGCCAGCCAAAACCAAACAGGGGCACCAGCGCACTGACAATGCCAAGGGCAGTCAGTGGCCGTTTGGGTGGATGATAGAGCACATTGAGATCCAGCAGAAGAGGCTCCTGCATCTGCTCACCACCACCAAATAAAATCGTTTTCGTCATTGGATTACCCATTATATTCCACTAGACTGCGCCGCATATTAAGCCCGCCATGCCAACGAGGTGCTGATGCTAAGCGATATCGAGATCTCCCGCCACTCCCCCCGCCTCCCCATTCATGAACTGGCCAAGCGCCTCGCCATCCCGACCAACCTGCTCAGCCCCCATGGCCACTACAAAGGCAAACTCAGCCTCGACCTGCTCAAGTCACAGCCAGAACAGAGCGGCAAGCTGGTGCTGGTGAGCGCCATCACCCCCACCCCGCTCGGCGAGGGCAAGACGGTGACCACCCTTGGTCTCTCCATGGGGCTCAACCATATCGGTCAACCCAGTATCGCCACCATCCGCCAGCCGAGCCTCGGCCCGGTGTTCGGGGTCAAGGGGGGGGCAGCCGGCGGCGGCCACGCCCAGGTAGTGCCGATGGAGGAGATGAACCTCCATCTCACCGGCGATTTCCACGCCCTGACGGCAGCCCATAATCTGGCGGCGGCCGCCCTCGATGCCCGCCTGTTCCATGAGCGCAAACTCGGCGACCAGTTCAGCGCCCAAACCGGCCTGCCGCGACTCGATATCGATGCTGACAACATTCTTTGGCCACGCACCCTCGACATGAACGATCGCGCCCTGCGCCACCTCACCATCGGTCAGGGTGGCGCCGCCGACGGGGTGGAGCGCAGCGATCGCTTCGTCATCACCGCCGCCTCCGAGCTGATGGCCATTCTGGCGCTGGCGAGCGATCTGAAAGACCTGCGCCAGCGCATCGGCCGCATCCAGCTGGCCCGCGACCTGCACGGCAAGCCCATCACTGCCGAGCAACTGGAAGTGGCGGGCGCCATGACGGTGCTGCTGAAAGACGCCCTGCAGCCGACCCTGATGCAGACCACAGAGCAGACGCCGGTGCTGGTACATGCCGGTTCCTTTGCCAATATCGCCCACGGCAACTCCTCGGTGATCGCCGATCGCATGGCCCTTGGCCTCACCGATTATGTGGTGACCGAAGCGGGTTTTGGCTCCGACATGGGGCTGGAGAAGTTCTTCAACATCAAGAGCCGCCAATCCGGGCTGACACCTTCCTGCGTGGTGCTGGTGGCCACAGTGCGCGGCCTCAAGGCCAACAGCGGCCTGCTCGATATCCGCCCGGGCCAGCCGCTGCCTGAAAGCCTGCTGCGTGAGGATCTGCCGACTCTTGAGCAGGGCTGCGCCAACCTCGCTTGGCACATCGCCAATGCCCGTCGTTACGGCGTTCCCGTGGTGGTCGCCATCAACCGCTTCCCCACCGACAGCGAGGCCGAACTGGCGTTGCTGGCCCGTGAGGCGATGCAGGCTGGCGCCTGTGGCAGCGCCATCTCCAACGCCTTTGCCCAAGGTGGGGCCGGAGCCAGCGAGCTGGCCCGCGCCGTGGTCGCCGCCTGCGAGCAACCCGGCAAGGTGAAACTGCTCTACCCCGACGAAGCGAGCCTCGAAGCCAAGCTGGCTACTCTGGTGGAATGCGGCTACGGTGGCCGCGGGGTGCAGCTGTCGGACAAAGCGCGTCAGCAGCTGGCACAACTCTCTGCCGAGGGGTGGGATCACTTGCCGGTCTGCGTGGCCAAGACGCCGCTTTCCATCAGCCATGATCCCGCCCTCAAGGGGGTACCGACCGACTTCGAAGTGCCCATCGACGAGGTGAAGCTCTGCGCCGGTGCCGGATTCGCCTATGCGCTGGCGGGCCCCATCATGACCATGCCGGGCCTTGGCAGCCTGCCGGCCTATCGTCACATCGACATCGATGATAACGGCGACATCGTCGGCCTGAGCTGAATGGTCGGATAAAGGGTCTGGTTCCGGCTGATTAGGCTGCGCTAATCAGCACTGCGATAAAAACCTGCCAGAAACAACAAGGCCCCGTCACTGGACGGGGCCTTTTGCTATCTGCCAAACGCTCTTAGAGGGTAAAGCGCTGGGTCATATGGTGCAGCGAGGTGGCCAGTTTGCTCAGCTCGATGCAGGCCTGAGCGATCTGCTGCGCCCCCTGGGCATTCTCATCAGCCGCGTTATGGATGTTGACGATGCTGCGGTTGAGCTCTTCGGTCACCGCATTCTGCTCCTCGGTAGCGGTAGCGATCAGGGTGTTCATGTCGGTGATGTGCACCACGGCACCGTTGATGGTATCGATGCTGTGTCCCGCTTCCCGTGCCAGACCCACACTCTCCTGCATCTGCTGACGGCTCAGCTGCATGGCGCTGCCCGCCTCGGCGGTGCGCGCCTGCAGCACCTCGATCATCTTGCTGATCTCGGCAGTGGAGTTTTGGGTTCGCTGTGCCAGCGAACGCACCTCGTCCGCCACCACGGCAAAGCCACGGCCCTGCTCGCCGGCACGGGCCGCCTCGATGGCCGCATTGAGGGCCAGCAGGTTGGTCTGCTCGGCAATACCGCGAATAACGTCGAGCACCATGCTGATATTGGTGCTGTCCTGCTCCAGCTGCTGCACTACCGAGCCCGCCTCCTCAATCTTGACCGACACCGCCTCGATGCTGCCGATGGCGCTGCGCACCACCTGATTGCCCTGGGTCGAGGTGCGGGAGGCATCCTTGGCGGCACTCATGGCATCCGTGGTATTGCGGGCCACCTCGTTCACCGTGGACTGCATCTCGTTCATGGCAGTCGCCACCTGAGAGACTTCGCTCTGCTGACGCGCCATGCCGCTGGCAGATTGATCGGAGATGGCGCTCACCTCCTCCACCGCGCTGCTGAGCTGACTCACCGAGCCGGCGATCTCGCTCACCAGATCAGCAAGGGCGCCCTGCATGCGGTCAATGGCCGTGCCGAGCTGACCCAGCTCGTCACGCTTGAAGCGATTGCCACAGATCCACTCCTGCAGCTCCCCCTTGCCAAGCGCGCCGCTTGCGATGCGCTGGGCCTGACGGGCCAGCATCACCAAGGGATCGCGGATCTGGCGGGTCAACACGGTAGAGAGCACGGCCGCCAACCCCAGTCCCAACAACAGGGCGATGATGATGCTCAGCTTGGCGCTGTCAAATGCCGCCACCACCTGAGCACGGGAGCCCACGGAGTAGCCATGGTTGATACGGATCAGATCCGCCACCGACTTGGCCAGATTGGTGTAGAGGGTGACCCCCTCGCTCATGAACAGCTGCTGGGCCTCGGCCAGCTGGCCGCCATCCTGCATCACTCTGATACGCTGGTGCAGGGCCACGTACTTGTCCCACTCCTGTTTGACGATGTCGAAGGTGCGGCGCTCTTCCACATCCTCAGCCCAGATGGTGGCATCGTGGGCTTTTACCTGCCTGGCGACCTCTTGCAGGCTCTGTTCGCCAAGATCGCGATAGTGGGCCTTCTGCTGCGGATCAGCCGCTACCAGAAACACATCCAGTTCATAGCGGCGCAGGGTGTTGATGGTCTCGCCCAGCGTGCTGGTGCGTACCACGGCGGGCAGTATGCTGTCGGTAAAACCGATGGCCGCCCGGTTCATATTGCCAAACTGCAGCAGTGAGAAGCCGCCGATGAAGGCCATCATCAGGCCGAGCATGGCGAAGCCGGCAGCGAGTTTCTTGCCAATGGTCATGGTATTCATGGCATGTCCTGGATTTGAGTGAACAGATAACGCCCGTCTGAACCGTATGAATACGGTTCGCTGTCACCACCTCCATGGCGGCTCATCCAGCCTTGATCAATCTGTGTCCCTACCTGAACGAAGCGAACGCGTTAACAAGATGCTGCCAGCCTGACCGCCCACGGCAGCAGTAGCGGCACGAAAGGAGGCACCTTGCTGGCTTGCTTGCACTCTCCAGGAGAGCCAGACAAGCCATGGCGACTTATATCGACCGGGAGGGGCGATCCCTTGAGGAGATTTATCGATGAAACTGACGGGCTACGAGCAGGAAAAATTGAGAGAAATATCAAGGAGACACGGCGCTGCGGCACCATGTCTCCTTGCCTGTCAGCTCTTCAGGCCGGACAGAAACTCGGCGCGGGTATCGGGCTGGGTCTTGAAGACGCCACCGAGGGAGGTGGTGGTGGTATAGGAGGTAGAATCCATCACCCCGCGCGCCTTGACGCAGTAGTGGGTCGCCTTGATGCTGATGGCCACATCCTTGGTGCCAAGCAGGGTCTGCAGTGCCAGCAGGATCTGCTGGGTCAGTCGCTCCTGCACCTGCGGTCGGCGGGCAAAGAACTGCACGATACGGTTGATTTTGGAGAGCCCGATCACCTTGCCGCGGGGAATGTAGGCCACATGGGCCAGCCCATCGATAGTGACGAAGTGATGCTCGCAGGTACTGGTGAGACTGATGTCCCGCACCATGATCATCTCGTCCACCTGCATCTTGTTCTCGATCACCGTCACCTTGGGGAAGGTGGAATAATCGAGGCCGGAGAAGATCTCGTTGACGTACATCTTGGCAATGCGATGCGGCGTTTCGGCCAGACTGTCATCGGCCAGATCGAGCCCCAGCGTCTCCATGATGGCGCGCATATGGCCTTCGATCTTCTCCCGCTTCTGCTGGCTGTCCAGCTCGTTGGCAACCAGGGGGGTTTCCAGTCCCTGGGCCTCGAGGGCCGCCCTGACCAGCAAGGCTTCCTGACTCAGTGTTGTCATTCTCTTCTCTCCCATGCTCAGGGACGTCGGGGCCGCCACGCAGGCCACCCCAAGCTTGATGATTGTAAGGCGGCATAGTAAACGGCCATTGCCGCCAATATTCAAGTCAACTTGCGTCCGTCATCATACTTTATGACCATAGCCCGACTTTTACCGCCCCATCCGCTGCCCATCCCCGGCAATTTTTGTGATAATCCCGCCTTCAATCATCACAAGAGGTCATGACGATGGGATTTGATACCAGCGGACTACTGCCGTTAAGCGATGCCCTGCAAGGAATGCTGGAGCAACTGGCCTGCTGTTGCGACAGCGAGCAACTGCCCCTGCCACAGGCCCTTGGCCGGATCCTTGCCAGCGACATCGCCTCTCCCCTCGCCGTGCCCCCGTTCGACAACTCCGCCATGGACGGTTACGCCGTGCGCTTGGCCGATCTCGCCGCCGGCATCCCGCTCATCATGGCGGGCAAAGCCTTTGCCGGTCAGCCCTATCAGGGCGAATGGCCCGCCGGCCACTGCGTGCGGATCATGACCGGCGCCCCGGTACCCGCAGGCACCGATGCAGTGGTGATGCAGGAAGAAACGCAGGCCGACGGCGATCGGATCACTTTTCTGGCACAGCCCGAACCTGGACAGAATATCCGCCGCGCCGGCAGCGATATCGGCAAGGGCGCCTGTGTGTTGCAAGCTGGCACCCGCCTTACCCCGCGCGAGATGCCGCTGCTGGCCTCCCTTGGCATCGCGACCGTGCCGGTACGCCGACCGCTGAAAGTGGCCATCTTCAGCACCGGCGATGAGCTCAAGCCGGTTGGCACCCCGCTGGCCCACGGCGACATCTACGACTCCAACCGCTACGGTGTACGGGCCATGCTGGCGCGGCTGGGCTGCGACTGCCTCGACCTTGGCATCATCCCGGACGACCCGGCACAACTGCGCGCCGCCTTTATCCGCGCCGATGAAGAGGCCGATGTGCTCATCACCACCGGCGGCGTATCAGTGGGTGAAGCGGACTTCACCAAACAGCTGCTGGACGAGCTCGGCGAGATCGGTTTCTGGAAGCTGGCCATCAAGCCAGGCAAGCCATTTGCCTTCGGCCGCCTGCCCCGCGCCTGGTTCTTCGGCCTGCCGGGCAACCCGGTCTCCGCCATGGTCACCTTCGATCAGCTGGTGCAACCGGCGCTGGCCAAGCTGGCAGGCCAACGCTTCGAACGCCCGCTTCAGTTGCAGGCCGTCACCACAGAGCCGCTCAAGAAGAGCCCGGGCCGACTCGACTTCCAGCGCGGCATCCTGAGTCAGGGACCAAACGGTCTCGAGGTACGCAGCACCGGCTCGCAGGACTCCGCCGTGTTCAGCTCCCTGTCACGAGCCAACTGCTACATCGTTCTTGAACGGGAGCGGGGCCGCGTCGCGGCAGGCGAGACGGTCACCGTGGAGCCATTCGGGGGATTGCTGCTGTGAGCGAAATCCTGAGCGACGCCGAACTGCTGCGCTACAACCGCCAGATCATCCTCAAATCCTTCGACTTCGAGGGGCAGGAGGCACTCAAACAGGCCAAGGTGCTGGTGATCGGCGCCGGCGGCCTTGGCTGTGCCGCCAGCCAGTATCTGGCCGTGGCCGGAGTAGGCCAGCTCACCTTGGTCGATTTCGACAAAGTGGAGCTCTCCAACCTGCAGCGGCAGGTGCTGCACACCGATGAGCGCATCGGCCACTACAAGGTGGACTCCGCAGCGCAATCGCTGCGTGCCCTCAATCCCTGGCTTGAGGTAGAGACCCACGCTACCGCGGCCGATGAGGCGCTGCTCGATACTCTGCTGCCACGGCATCAGCTGGTCTTGGATTGCACCGACAATCTGGCCATTCGCAACCTGCTCAACCAAAAAGCGCGCCAGCACAGGGTTCCGTTGGTCAGCGGCGCCGCCATCCGGCTGGAGGGTCAGCTCTGCAGCTTCACCTGGCAGGAAGATGAACCCTGCTACGCCTGCCTCAGCGCCCTGTTTGGCGAGCAGGCGCTCACCTGCGTCGAAGCCGGGGTACTCGCCCCCGTGGTGGGTCTGGTGGGCAGCCTGCAAGCGCTCGAAGCCATCAAGATCCTGGCCGACATGGGCAAGAACTACAGCGGCCGCCTGCTGATGATCGACGGCCTTGGCGGCACCTTCCGCGAGATGAAGCTGCCCAAGCGCCCCGACTGCCCGGTCTGCGCACATCCGTAAGCACGGCAACTCATGCATAGCGATGTGCTCAGTTGCAGCCAATAGAAAGCCGACCCCATGGGTCGGCTTTTGCATTGTTTTTTACGTCAAGTGCCGTCAGAAAATACCCTTGGCCTTGACTCGTTTGATGTTGGCTACTTGAGCCGACAGATCTTCCACTATGGGCTCAGCCTCAGCGCCATCACTCCCCTGTCGCACTGGCGCACTGGCCAGCCGCTGGATCAATCTGTGCTGCTCGCGGATCAGACGCGATTGCTCTTCCAGCTGACGAGACAGCAACTGGATACTGCTCTGCAGCGGCGCCAGATCCTGCTCACCCGCAGTTGATGGCAACTTGCCCGCAATCGCTTCAGCCAGTTGATCATGATCGAGGGGGGTTGGCAGACCTTGCCTCAGCTCATCCCACAGCTCGGTAGGCTGCTGCTCGCCAAGGCGGCTCACTATCTCCTCCACCAACTGGTCGGAAGAGGGTGCTCCTCCCTGCTGGCCAAGACGACTCACGATCTCGTCAGCCAGCGAACCGTTATCTGCCTGCTCCAGCCGCGGGGCCAGTCGCGCCACTATCTCCTCAACCATGGCATCCGTAGCGGGGCGTTCGTTGCCCTCCCCGCCCAGATGGAAGCCACAACTGGCAAAGGCATGGCGCAGGGTGGTCATGCTCACCTGCTCCGGCCCCAGTGCATTGGCAATTGCCTTGCAGAGGTTGGGCGCCAACACATACATGAACATGCCCGAAAGATAGATATCCTTGTGGAAACGGCTCTTGGAGAAGTCGAACTCCTCGCTGCCATCCTGGATCTTGCGCGCCCGCTGATACCAGTTCTGCAACACCCCGACCGCATAGCGATCAGACTCCAGCGCCCCCGGATCCATATAGATGGAGAAGGACATGCGCTTGAGTTGACTACTCATCGCCAACCTCGGCCATCACGGGCGCTTCGCGATAGACCTCATCCTCTTCGGTGGTGTAGAGGCAGATCTCGCGGGCCAGTGCGGACTGAGCATCATCCAGCAGCTCGACTCTGTCACCCAGGGTCGGGTAGGCCGCTTTGATGGCATCGTGGATGAGGGAAGCACCACCGCCGACCAGATAGACGCGGTTCGGGTTCTTGGCAAACTTCTTCGCTTCATGGGCAACCTGGGAGCCCAGTTCGTCGATCTTGTTCTGCATCTTCTCGAGGATGCGCGGGATCTGGCTCTCGTCATTGACCACCTCGCGCACGAAACTCATATCGTGACGACGCTTGATGAACTCGTTGGCCACCAGATAGCTCGAATCGCTGTCTGCTGCCGCCAGCGCCTTGCGGGTCGCATCGGTCACCATGGAAACGCCGATTTCGTTGTTGCCGTAGACATCGGAGACATCGTCAAACTCGCCAACGATGATCCCCATGTCCAGGGTGGTGCCACCGCAGTCGATCACCAGCGTCTTGGTAAATTCGTTGCAGCCCGAACCGACCAGACGGGAGAGCGCAGCTGGCAGGCTCTCCGGCATCACTTCCACACTGACGATGTTGAACAGCTCGCCCTTGTTGAGGGTGATGGCACGCATCAGGTTGCGACGCTTCTTCTCGATCTTCTCTTCGTTACGCTGGCAGTCATCCGGGTGATAGAACTCGGTGATGGGCAGGGTCACGGTAATGGCCACGTCACAGGGAGTTACGCCGGTTTGCAGCAGGGCATGATGCACGGAGAGCAGGTTGAGATCGTCATACTGGTACTCAACATGAGTGGTCGCCAGCGATTTGTCCGATGTCGCATCATAGGTGTACTTGGTATTGCCTATCTCGTAGTTGTAGATCTTCTTGTCTTTGCGCAATGCGGCGCTCTTCCAGTCCTTGCGAAAAGAGTTGGGAGAGATGATGGTCTTGAGCACCTTGTTCTCAATCCAGCTCACCTTGACGTTGGTCGAGCCATCATCGATGGCCATTTTCATTACTTCAGACATGGGGGAAGCACCTGTTGATAGAGCAAAATTGGTCCGATTGCCTTGCCAACTGCCACTGGCAAGGCGATCGGACCACTACATACACGGAGTTAAAAGGCGACAAGTTTAATGAGTTTCTAAAATCCGGTGAAGCAAATGATTGAAACCGGAGGGGTCTTCCGCTGGCCAGGCGTGGTGACCCTCGGGAGTGTGGATGGTGGCGTTGGGCAGGGAGGCGAACTGTTCCACCCGTTTGGCGAGCGGCAGATAGTCGTGACTGGTCGAGATGATGGCCACCGGCTGCCAGATGTTGCCGAGCTGGGCGCGTACCGACCAGCCGGGCAGCGCCTCCAGCAGCGCCTTGTAGGTTTTCTTTTTATTGCGCACGAAACGCAGCCGGAAGGTGTGGCGCACCTGAGCCAGCTCCGGGCCGGGAAAGAGCTCGCGCCCCAGCCACCAGGCGAGCGGACGCATGCCAAACCAGCGCAGCCACTTGAGGCGCTGGGCAAGCCGCTCCTGCTCTTTGGGGGTCTCCAGCAGAAATTCGCTAAAGCCGTTGACCAGCACCAGCCCCTGCACCTTGTGGGGTAGTTGCAGCGCCAGCTCCAGCGCCACCATGGCGCCCAAAGATAGCCCAACCACCCAGGCGGGGCCGGACTGCTCATCAAGCCAGCGCACTACATCTGCCGCCAGAGTGGCCACGTCAAACGGCCCCTCCTGCATGCTCTGGCCGTGGCCACGCAGGTCGAGCGCCACCACCCGGTAGTGCTCGGAAAAATGCTCTATCTGTGCCTGCCAGTCGAGGCTGGAGGAACCCAGCCCATGCAGCAGCAACAACAAAGGGCCCTCCCCCGCACTGCGCAGGGCAAGACCATTGGATTTCATCACCTGATTGCGGCGCATCAGTTCATTGCCTCTCGACTCATCCGCTGAACCATCCTGTTCATCGTTTTTTATGCTTCAACCAGATATATCCCGCTCAGCCCTCGCTGACCAGACTCACCGCCTTGATGTAGGCGTAGATCTGCTGGTTCGGGGCGAGTGCCAGCCGTCTGGCGGAGCGGCTGGTGATCCGGGCCAGCAGTATCTGCTGACCCAGCGCCAACTGCAACAGGGTCTGGCCGGGTCGGGCCTCGCGCTCGGCCAGCAATCGGGTGGTGAGGCAGTTGGAGAGGCTGGAGTGCTCGATGGGGGACGTGGCGATCACCACGTCCCGCCCGGCCACCTTGATCTGCAGGGGCCCTCCCTCGTCCGGCACATGAGTCATGGTGACCCGCAATTGTTGCTCACCAAGCTGCAGAGTCGCCATCTGCTCGTCGTTATCGTAGTGAGAGAGGGTCGCCGTCAGCATCACCCCGGCATCGTCGCGACTGGCAAGCGAGAGGTCGGTGCGAGCGAAAATCTCGCTCGGCCTGCCTTGCGCCTCCACCCGGCCATCCGCCAGCAACACCAGCTGATCGCAGAGCAGGCTCACCTCCTCCATGGCGTGGCTGACGAAGATCATCGGAATGCCGCTCTCCTGCTGCAAGCCCTTGAGCACGTGGGCCTGATGGATGCGGCTGCGTCTGTCCAGCGCGGAAAAAGGTTCATCCAGCAGCAGCAGATCGGGCTCGGCAAGCAGAGCCCGGGCCAGCGCCACCCGCTGGCGCTGACCACCGGAAAGACCGTGGGCTGGCTGGGCCAGCAGTTCGGCAAAACCGAGCCGAGTCGCCAGCGCCTCAGGCTGCCAGCGTCCTCGCCCCTTGCGGGCTGCCAGCTGCAGGTTGCCGAGCACGCTCAGATGGGGGAAGAGGCGCGAATCCTGAAACACCAGACCGATGCGGCGTGCCTCGGGCTGCAGAGCGTTCAACCCCCTGCCCTGCCAGTTCAAGGTGTCGCCTAGTGCTCGATCCAGCCCGGCGATAATGCGCAGCAAGCTGCTCTTGCCGCAGCCAGAGGGGCCGAACAGAGCGAGGATGCCCCCAAGCTCCAGCGCCAGCTCGCAATCGAGAGTAAAGGCGCCGAACTTGCGCTGCACCTTGAGTTGCAGCGGGTGTGCCGTGAGGATTTCACTCATCCGAACAGCCTCCGTTGCCGACGTTGCAGCACGCCGTACACCAGCACCAGCATCACCAGCGAGAAGCCCATCAGGCCGCCCGCCAGAATATGGGCATTTTGGTAATCCATCGCCTCCACATGATCAAACAGGGCGATGGAGAGTACCTGGGTTTCGCCCGGGATGTTGCCGCCAATCATCAGCACCACCCCGAACTCCCCCAGGGTGTGGGCAAAGCCGAGCGCCGCCGCCATCACAAAGCTGGGCAGCGTCATCGGCAAGATGATGTGAAAGAAGCGCTCAACCGGGCCGAACCCCAGGGTGGCGGCGGCCTCAAGCTCCTTGTTGCCCATGTTGACAAAGGCGGAGGTGAGCGGCTGCACCACGAAGGGAAGCGAATAGAGGATGGAGGCAAGCAGCAGGCCGGTAAAACTGAACGCGAGCGGCGCCCCGAAGGTATCGCGCCACCAGGCACCCAAGCCATAGGAGGGGGAGAAGGCCAGCAACAGATAGAAACCGAGCACCGTTGGCGGCAGCACCAGCGGCAGGGCAACCAGGGCCTCCACCACGGGTCTGAGCCGATGCTGGCTGCGCGACAACCACCAGGCCAGCGGCGGCGAAAGCAGCAACAGGATGACGGTGGTGCTGGCTGCCAGCTTCAGGGTGAGCCAGACCGCCAGCAGATCCCCTTCACTCATCGCCTTCCTCCCGGGTAGATGCCGACAACCATGGAGAGTATGTCTTCATCGCACAGGCGGGCCGACCCGAAGGCCAGCCCGCCGTTAGCAGATCTGCCATGCCATCACTGCGGCAGTGCATAGCCCGCAGCCTTGATCTGTGCCTGACCGGGCCTCTTGAGCCAGGCAACCAGCGCCTCGACCGCGGCCCCTCTCTTCAATACCAGCCCCTGCTGTTCGATGGGGGGATAGAGGTCAGCCGGTACGGCCCAGGCTTCGCCGGTCTTGCCCGCTTCCACCAGGTTTGCCCAAGCGACGAAGCCCAGCTCGGCGTTGCCGGTGTCGACGAACTGCCAGGTCTGGCCGATGTTGGTGCCGGTCAGCAGACGGTACTGCTTGGGATCGATTTTGAGATGGTCGAGGGCCGCCATGGCAGCTGTGCCGTAGGGAGCTGTTTTCGGGTTGGCGATGGCAAGGTTGCCCTTCCAATTGCGCAGAGTTGCCTCATCAGGAGCAGGCCCTCCCTTCCTCCATAGCCCCAGCTGTCCGATGGCATAGGTGAAGCGCTCGCTCCCCTTGCCCTCCTGCTCCAGCTTCTGCGGGGTTTTCACATCGGCGGAGAGGAAGAGATCGAACGGAGCGCCATGGCTGATCTGGGTGTAGAGCACCCCGGTCGCGGCGGAGGAGATGGCCAGGGTGTGGCCGGTCTTGGCGGTGAACTCCTTGCCGATGCGCTCTATGGTGCCCTTGAAGTTGGCGGCCACGGCCACCTTGACCTCGTCGGCCTGCACGGCACCGGCGTGCAGCGCACTGGCGCAGATCCCGGCGATGACTACGGATAACAGCGGTTTCATTCCTTTACCTCCTGACCGGGGCAGCTTTTGTTACTCCCCGAAACAGGGGCCACGGCTCCCGATGAACCTGCGCCCCTCAAACAGATCAAGCTTGCCAGCGGGCGGCGGCAGTGTTGTCGCTCTCCTTGGCCTCGACCCAGCGTTGTACCCCTTCGGCGGTCAGCTCTTTTTTCCAGAACGGCGCCCGGGTTTTCAAGAAATCCATGATGAAGTGGCAGGCCTCGAAGGCCGCTTCGCGGTGAGCACTGCTCACCACTACCAGCACGATCTGATCGCCGAGCAGCAGCTCGCCAATGCGGTGAATCAGGGTGCACTCCTGCAACGGCCAGCGCTCACGCGCCTCCTGCACGATGGCAGCCAGCGCCTTCTCGGTCATGCCGGGGTAGTGCTCGAGGGCCAGCCCCTTCACGTGCTCCCCCTGATTGAAGTCGCGCACCTTGCCGACAAAGCTGACCACGGCGCCGGTGTCCTGCCGGTTGGCAAGGCGAGCATATTCGTCGGCCAGCGAGAAATCCTCCCGCTGTACCAGAATGCGATCGGTCATGGTTGCGTTGCTCATCCTTAACCTCCGGTCGTTACTGGAGGGGCAGGGAAGAAGGCCACCTCATCGCTACGACAAAGCTCAGTGGTGCGATCCACGGTCATTATTTCACTCATCATCAACCTCCGGTCACCGGAGGGAAGAAGGCGACCTCATCGCCATCGTTGAGGGGCGTGTCGAGGGGCACCAGGGTCTGGTTGACCGCCACCAGTAGTTTGCCTGCTTCCAGCGCCAGCGCCCACTTGTCGCCGCGCTCACACAGGGCTGTACGCAGCTGCTCGGCAGTGGCGTAGTCGCAAGGCAGGCTCAGCTCATCGCAGGCTACCAGCTCTCTTACTTGCGCAAAAAAGAGTACCTTGATCATGCTTGCTCCCCGCTATTTGACCCCAACTGAAAATGGCCGGACTTGCCGCCTTTCTTCTCTACCAGACGTACCTGTTCGATCACCATGTCTTTCTGCGCCGCCTTGCACATGTCGTAGATGGTCAACGCCGCTACCGACGCAGCGGTCAGCGCCTCCATCTCCACCCCAGTCTTGCCGGAGAGCTTGCAGAGGGTGCGAATATGTACCCGATTCTGCTCGACCAGCGGCACTATCTCCACCTCGACCCGGGTCAATGCCAGCGGATGACAGAGGGGAATGAGATCCGCGGTCTTCTTGGCCGCCATGATGCCGGCGATACGGGCGGTAGCGAACACATCGCCCTTGTGGTGCTGGCCGCTCAGGATCAGGGCCAGCGTTTCCGGCGCCATGGCGATAAACGCCTCGGCACGAGCCTCACGCTCGGTCACCTGCTTGTCGGTCACATCCACCATGTGGGCTTCGCCGCTCTGGTTAAGATGAGTCAGGTTGGAATGGTTCTGGTTCATCACTTGCCCTCAAAGATGGGAGACAAAGTTGCACGGCTTGGTGCGGGCATCAAGTTGATCGCGGATAAGCTTCTCCCACCCCAGCTGACAGGCGCCAGTGGAGCCGGGCAGGCAGCAGATCAGAGTGCGATTGGCCAGGCCCGCCAGCGCGCGGCTCTGCATGGCGGAACCCTTGATCTCGGCAAAGGAGAGCTGGCGGAACAGTTCGCCAAAGCCCTGTACGGTGCGCTCGAACAGCACGCCGACGGCCTCGGGCACCCGGTTCTGTTCGTTGAAGCCGGTACCGCCGTTGACCAGCACCACCTGGACCCCCTCATCGGCGATCCAGTCGCTCACCTGAGCCCGGATACGAAACAGGTTGTCGGGGCAGAGCGCGCGATCGGCCAGCTGATGGCCCGTTTCAGTCAGGGCGGAGACCAGATAGTCCCCCGAGCTGTCATCGGCGGCGGTGCGGCTGTCGGAAACCGTCAGCACGGCGATCTTGAGGGGGATGAATGCGTTGTTTTTCTGTCCCATCGGGCAGCTCCTTGTGGCTATGGGCCGTCAACGAGGCAGGAAGAGAAGAGAGTATGAGAGGCCATCCGCCACTACCAGAACCGGTGTGGACAGAGTGGACTACTTGCTCAAGCGTTTGACGGCGGGCTGATTCTATCAAAGGTTTCACGAGATATGGGATTTAAAAGACTCACAAATCTGATGCTTGTCCCAGATATGCCGACTTGTTGCGGCACGCCCAAAAAACAGGCCGGGTTGCCCCGGCCTGTACTGCATGGCTAGAACCCTTTCACCCCGGTCATGTCGGGTAGCTGGTGCGCAATCCCCTTGTGACAGTCGATGCAGGTGGCCTGCCCCTCCTTGCCCAGGTTGGCCGAGTGCATCTTGGCGGCACGCTGTCCCTGCAGGGAGAAGTCCATGTACTCGAAGTTGTGGCAGTTGCGGCACTCGCGCGAATCTGTCTCTTTCATCCGCTGCCACTCCCGCTCCGCCATTTCGCGGCGGTGACTCTCGAACTTCTCGCGGGTGTCCACCTTGCCGGTGATCATGCCCCACAGCTCTTTGGAAGCCTGCACCTTGCGGATGATCTTGTAGGTCCACTCGTGCGGTACGTGGCAATCAGGGCAGCTGGCGCGCACACCGGAGCGGTTGGAGTAGTGGATGGTGTCGCGATACTCCTCGAACACGTTGTCCTTCATCTCGTGACAGCTGGTACAGAAGGCTTCGGTGTTGGAAGCCTCCATGGCGGTGTTGAAACCGCCCCAGAAGATAACGCCGCCAAAGAAGCCCATGAGCAACAGCACCCAGAGGGCCGCCTTGGAGGGGGACTTGAAGGTGATCCACAGACGCTGGATAAAGCCGGGTAATTTCATCTATGGATTCCTCAGTTCAGCGCTTCAACCGGTTTGAACGTATTCCCCACCAGCGGCTTGGCATCCGCTTGCGGCACGTGGCACTGCAGGCAGAAGTAGCGACGCGGCGACACTTCGCCCAGGGTCATGCCATCGCGGGTTTCAAAGTGGGTCGGGCTTATTTTGGGGGCCTTCATGGCACTGGCATTCTTGAAGCTGTGACAGGCCAGACACTTGTTGACCTTGGTATCCACCTCGTAGTTGCGGATATCGTGGGGGATCAGCGGCGGCTGATGCATGTACTGGCGATCATAGGGCTCGCCATCCTTGCGGAAATTCTTCATGGGGGCGGCATTGGCATCAGTCACCAGATCGGTGGCGCCCCGCTCGGACTTGAGCCCACCGGTGCTGTTGGTGATCTCGGGGACGGCCGCCATCAGGGAACCCGCCATCAGGCAGGCCAGCATTGCTCCAATCAGCTTTTTCATTATGTGTTCTCCGACGTTTTTTCTGCCTTGATGGCAAAACCTACAGTGATTTCAAAAACTTGTTCCGCGCAAACATCGATGCAGCGGCCACAGTTGGTACACTCCTGAGCCGCAATCAAGGGCCCGTGACCGCGCTTGGCACCGTGAACGGGGCCGCGCAGGATGGGACGCTCCGGGCAGACCGCATAACAATCCATGCAGTTGTTGCATCGCTCGCGCCCCTTGGCTGAAATCTTGATGAATCCGACCCGGTTGAGCAGGGCATAGAAGGCCCCCACCGGACAGAGATGACCACACCATCCTCGCTCAACCACGAAGAGATCGAACAGGAACAGCACCGCCAGCAGAGCCCAGCCCGCCCCCATGCCAAACAGCAGACCGCGCATGGCGAGCGATACCGGGTTGACCAGCTCCCACACCAGCACGCCTGTCACCGCCGGTGCCACCAGCGCCATGGCTAGCAGCCAATAGCGGGTAGCACGGCTGAACTGACCGTTGCTCTTGAGGCCAAGTCGCCCCCTGAGCCAGGCCGCCGCATCCGTGATGAGGTTGACCGGACAGACCCAGGAGCAGAAGACCCGCCCCCCGACTAGCCAGTAACCGACCAGCACGATGGCAGCTCCCAACCAGAGGGTGGAGATCGGCCAGTGGCCCGCCGCTACTGACTGCAACAGCGTGAGGGGATCGGTGAGCGGCACCGTCTCCAGCAACAGCGAGCTGGAGAGGTTGCCCTTGAGGATCCAGACACCCGCCAGCGGCCCCAGCAGGAACAATGCAAGCACACCGAACTGGCTGAGCCTGCGCAGCAGCAGGAAACGGTGGGCACGCCACCATCCCAGCTTGATGCGCGCCTCGGCCCCCGGATAACGACTCATAGTCCCTCCGGTTTACGGGTTGGCAGAGTGAGCCTGTCGCCAATGAGCGACTTGCCCGCCTTCGCCTTCTCTTCCCAGCCAAGCCGGTAGTGATGACCCAGCTCCCCCTTGGCGAGCTGACGGGGTACCACCTTGATGGCCGCCTCCTCCAGCACGCAGGCATGTTCGCACTTGCCACAGCCGGTACAGATATCGCTGTGCACCGTGGGCAGGAACATGGCGTGCTTGCCGGTACGCTGATTGTGCTGCAGATCCAGGGTGATCGCCTTGTCGATCAGCGGGCAGACCCGATAACAGACATCGCAACGCAAACCCAGATAGTTGAGGCAGGTCTCGTGATCGATGAGCACTGCCACCCCCATCCGCGCCTGATCGATGTCGGTCATCTGCTGATCCAGCGCCCCGCTCGGACAGGCCACCACGCAAGGGATGTCATCACACATCTCGCACGGGACGGCGCGCGCCTTGAAGTAGGGAGTCCCCGTGGTCACCGGCTCAAACAGCCGGGCCAACTTGAGCGTGTCGTAGGGGCACGCCTCGACGCAGAGTCCGCAGCGCACGCAGGCGCCGAGGAACTCAGCTTCGTCGAGGGCGGCAGGGGGACGCAGCGCCTGAGCCGGCACTGCATGCACCTGCTGGCGGGCCATGCCGCCGAGCCCCACGCCAAGCAGGCTCACACCGCAAGCCCCCTTGGCCATGTCGGCCAGAAACTGGCGACGACTACGACTCATCTCGACTCCCCGCCTCAGGCCTTCATCACCTTGACGGCGCACTTCTTGTAATCCGTCTCTTTCGAGAGCGGATCGGTGGCGTCCAGGGTCAGCTTGTTGACCAGCTGGCTCGCATCAAAGAAGGGCATGAAGACCAGTCCCTTGGGCGGACGGTTACGACCGCGGGTCTCGACCCGGGTTTTCACCTCACCACGACGGGAGGAGACGATCACCTCTTCACCACGGCGCACGCCACGGGCTTTGGCATCGTCCGGGTGCATGAAGAGCACCGCATCCGGGAAGGCGCGATAGAGCTCGGGCACCCGACGGGTCATGGTACCGGTGTGCCAGTGCTCCAGCACGCGACCGGTGGAGAGCCACAGGTCGTACTCTTTATCCGGCGATTCGGCGGCGGGCTCGAACGGCAGGGCGAAGATGACCGCCTTGCCATCGGGTTTGCCATAAAAACGCACCCCCTCGCCCGCTTTCACATAGGGGTCAAATCCTTCTCGATAGCGCCACAGGGTCTCTTTGCCATCCACCACCGGCCAGCGCAGACCGCGCGCTTCGTGGTACTGATCGAACGGCGCCAGATCGTGGCCATGGCCACGACCAAAGGTGGCGTACTCCTCAAACAGACCCTTCTGGACGTAGAAACCGAAGTGCTCGGCCTCGTCATTCAGCAGACCTTTGCTCTGCTCTTTCGGGAACTGGTTGACCTGACCGTTGGAATAGAGCACGTCGAACAGGGTCTTTCCCTTCACTTCCGGCATCTTGGCAATCAGCTCAGCTGGCCACACCTCTTCCACCTTGAAGCGCTTGGAGAACTCCATCAGCTGCCACAGGTCGGACTTGGCCCCTTCCGGTGCCTTCACCTGCTGGTGCCAGAACTGGGTGCGGCGCTCTGCGTTGCCGTAGGCCCCCTCTTTCTCCACCCACATGGCGGTGGGCAGGATGAGGTCAGCGGCCTGGGCGGTAACAGTCGGGTACGGGTCAGAGACCACGATGAAGTTGCGCGGGTCGCGATAGCCAGGCAGGCGATCGGTATTCATGTTGGGGCCGGCCTGCATGTTGTTGTTGCACATCACCCAGTAGGCGTTGAGCTTGCCATCCTTGAGCATGCGATCCTGCAGCACGGCGTGGTAACCCACCTGCTCCGGAATGGTGCCTTCCGGCAGTTTCCAGATCTTCTCGGCGATGGCGCGATGCTTGGGATCGGTCACCACCATGTCGGCTGGCAGACGGTGGGCAAAGGTGCCTACTTCCCGCGCGGTACCGCACGCAGAAGGCTGGCCAGTCAGGGAGAAGGGGCCAGAGCCCGGCTCGGAGATCTTGCCGGTCAGCAGGTGGATGTTGTAGCAGAGGTTGTTGGCCCAGACACCGCGAGTATGCTGGTTGAAACCCATGGTCCAGTAAGAGACCACCTTCTTGCTCGGATCAGCATAGAGCTTGGCCAGTTTTTCCAGCTTCTCTTTGGAGACGCCGGAGAGCTTGGAGACAGACTCCACATCGTAGTCGGCCACGAACTTGGCAAATTCTTCGAAGGTCATCGGAGTGGCATCGCCACTGTCCGGGTTCTTCGCTTTCTGCTGCAGCGGGTTGGTCGGACGCAGACCATAACCGATGTCGGTGGCACCTTTCTTGAACACGGTGTGCTTGTTGACGAAGTCCCAGTTCACCTTGTCGTTCTGAATGATGTAGTTGGCGACATAGTTGAGGATCGCCAGATCGGTCTGGGGCGTGAAGACGATGCCGTTATCCGCCAGTTCGAAGCTGCGGTGCTCGAAAGTGGAGAGCACGTGCACCTGCACATCCGGGTTGGAGAGGCGGCGATCGGACATCCGCGACCAGAGGATGGGGTGCATCTCGGCCATGTTGGAGCCCCACAGCACGAAGGCATCGGCCTGCTCGATATCGTCATAGCAGCCCATCGGCTCGTCCATGCCGAAGGTACGCATAAAGCCGACGACCGCGGAGGCCATGCAGTGGCGAGCATTGGGATCGATGTTGTTGGTACGGAAACCTGCCTTCATCAACTTGGCGGCGGCGTAACCTTCCCAGACGGTCCACTGGCCGGAACCGAACATGCCAACGGCTGTCGGCCCCTTCTCTTTCAGGGTGGCCTTGAACTTCTCGGCCATGATGTCGAAGGCCTGATCCCAGCTGATGGGTGCGAAGTCGCCATCCTTGTCGAACTTGCCGTTCTTCATCCGCAGCATGGGCTGGGTGAGGCGATCCTGACCGTACATGATCTTGGAGAGGAAGTAGCCCTTGATGCAGTTGAGGCCACGGTTGACCGGCGCATCGGGGTCGCCCTGAGTCGCCACGACACGGCCATCCTGGGAACCGACCAGCACGGAGCAGCCGGTACCGCAGAAGCGGCAAGGCGCTTTATCCCAGTGGATGGCAGTCTTGTCGGTACTGGTGATGAGATTGGCCGCCAGGGTGGGGGCACTGACACCGGCCACAGCAGCGGCAGCCGCCACCGCGTTGGCCTTCATAAAGTCGCGTCGACTCAGCTTCATGACATATCCTCGCATTGCTTGTCGCGTAAGTTATCGAGTGTATTTAACTGGCGCTCGCTCAAGGCTACGAACCGCATACCAGTGCCTCGTTTTTATCGCATCAACTAGAAACCACTCTGCCAGGTCGTGGTGACCCGACTTCACGGCACCTTATTCATTGCTGGGCATCGAGTTCATCGAACTGATGGTAAATCAGGGCGGCAGATAGCACGCCCGGCATCGCCTGTATCGCATCGATGGCCGCCATGATCGGCCGCTGGCTTGCCCCTTCCAGGGTCACCACCAGCTTGCCTTCGTCGGTGACGGCGTGGATCTCGGCACCGTCGAGGGCCGCGATCTCTTCTGCGAGCTGGTGACGCAAGGTGGGCTGGGTCAGCACCACCAGACTCGAAACATGAAACTCCTGACTCATTGTGACTCCCGGGTCATTCAATGCCTGATTCATTCTGACTCTTCTGTGCACTGGCCGCCGAGCCATCCACCTTGATGCTGCCAACCGGGCAGTCCTGCACACAGGCACCACAGCCGTTGCAGCTATCCAGCTCAATGACCGGGGTGGGTACCCGCCCCAGTGTCGGAATAAAGCGAATGGCCCGCGGTTCACAGCTGTCCTGACAGCGCTGGCAATAAACCTGACCATTGGCCAAACAGTTGGCGGCAATGGACGCCTTGTATTGCCAGGGCGTCTCCGATGCTGGCCGAAACAGCGGCTCCTTGCAGGCAGCAACGCAGTCACCGCAAAAGGTGCACTCGCCGCGCTGAAAATCGACGGAGGGGAAACCTCCCTCGCCGTTGACCAGGATCTGCTCCGGGCAGGCGGCCAGACAATCACCGCAGCGGGTACATCCGGTCGAGAATTGCGGCCAGGCCACCGACCAGGGCAGTTGCACCGGAGGCTCGGTAACCCGCAAGCGGCCCCGAAACAGGCCACGGCGGGCAAGATCGATCTCTTCCGGCATATTGACTCCCGTTTCAGTGATGAAGGGCGCGGAACGAGTCCGTGATTGGCATTTTCGATACCAATTATAAGAGTGGGTGTATATTGCGGCCCTGACAAGTTAAGGGATATACCACCAGGGAGATAAACAGGGGGGATTTTTGCGCCAGATCAAAGCCTTGGCGCAGAACAAAAGGGGAGGTATCGATGAAAATACCTCCATATGAGGATTGTTATTTAATCAATGGCTATTTTTGTGGTCAGCCACCGATTGAAGCAAGGTGAGGGGTTGCTCCGGCATTGCCTTCGTGCAAACGGTGGGCGGCACTCTTGCCGCTAAGAGCGGAACGGATCCGCTGTTGCAACGCCTCCTGCTGCTCGTCTGCAGTTAGCAAATCCCGCAGCTCGACACCATTGTCGCCAAACAGACAGAGGTGCAGCTTTCCTGCCGAGGAGACTCGCAGCCGGTTGCAACCGGCACAGAAATCCTTGCTGTAGGGCATGATGAGACCCACTCCGCCCTGCGACTCCGGATGCATGAATACCTGCGCCGGGCCATCATCCTTGCCGCGCAGCTGCTGCAGCCAACCACTCTCCAGCAGGCGCTGCTTTATCCCCTCACCGCTGACATGATGATCGCGAAACAGGGTATCCATCTCGCCGGTCTGCATCAGTTCGATAAAGCGCAGCTCGATGGGCTTGTGCTTGATCCAGTCGAGGAAAGCCTCCAGCTGATAGTCGTTCAGCCCTTTCAGCAACACGGCGTTGATCTTCACCGATTTGAAACCTGCGGCGAGCGCCGCTTCGATCCCCTCCATCACCTCTGCCAGCTTGTTCTCACCGGTGATCTGGTGAAACTGGCGCGGGTCCAGGCTATCGACGCTGACATTCAGCGCATTGAGCCCGGCGTCAAACCACTCGCGGGCCCGCTCTTTCAAGCGATAACCATTGGTGGTCATAGCGACTTTCTCGATGCCAGGCGTAGTCGCGATCACATTGACGATCTCGGTGAAATCACGACGCAAGGAGGGCTCGCCACCGGTAATGCGCACCTTGTGGGTTCCCATGGCGGCAAAGCCATTCACTACGCGGCGGATCTCGTCGAGCGAGAGAAAGGATTTTTGTCCTCCCTTGTGACCTTCCGGAGGGCGATAGCCATCCGGCAGACAGTAGGTGCAACGGAAGTTGCACACATCGGTCACCGAGAGACGCAAATAGTAAAAACGACGGGAAAAACCATCTTCAAGAGGCAACATAAACACCTTTCCAAATACGGGAGGCCAGGGCATTTCTTTCCTGACCCTTACAGCTCGAACATCGGCTGACGGCTGGTTCTCCCCTATCCCAAGGACTTAGGCAGAACCGCTCGGAGTTCATCTAGTTTTTCGATGCTAACACAAGTTGGAGTACACTCCCACGCATCTTGACGACGCCTTGTCACAATTCAGAGGTCAATATCAACATGAGCATGGGACACAGATTCAGAGTCCATTCAGTCAGCAGCGCCATCGGGCGCGCCATGGTATTGATCCTCTTCATGGCCAGCCTTATTGCGGTCGTTGCCATGGTCACCCTCTTCTACTCGGTACCCGATGCCAAGGCGATCAACCTCTCCGGTTCGCTGCGGATGCAGGCTTACCGGATGGCTTACGAAATCGAGCGGGGCGAGAGTGTACTCGGCAGACTCTCCCAGTTTGAAGAGACGCTGCACGCCGCAGAGCTGCAGGAGACCCAGCGCTGGATCACCCCCGCCTCCCTGCGCCGGACCTACGGCGAAGTGCTCGATCAGTGGCAGGAGATGCGCCAGCACATCGAAAACAGCACCCCCAGACGGTACACCGACAACACAGAGAAGTTTGTGGCGGCCATCGACAATTTCGTCAATCAGATGCAGTACCACGTCGAGTTCAAGGTACGGATGCTGGCACTGGCTGAGGGGCTCGGTCTGCTCGCCATCATCCTCATCGCCTGGTTTACCGTGCGCTTTACCCGCAAGCAGGTGGTCGCCCCGCTCAATCAGCTGGTCTATTGTGCCCGCCAGATCCAGCGCCAGGATTTCGATCTGCAACTGCCCAGCCACGGTGAAAACGAGCTGGGGGAGCTGTCGCGCGCCTTTGTCACCATGGCCGACGAATTGGGCAAGCTCTATCGGGAGCTCGAGAACAAGGTGGAGGAGAAAACCGCCAAGCTGCAACAGGCCAACGACACTCTCTCCTTCCTCTACAGCACTGCCCAGAAGCTGCACGCAGCACCGCTCAGCACCCGCACCCTCATCAAGCTGCTGGACAGGGCGGCAGCTCACCAGCATATCGATTACATCCGACTGACCCGCTTCGAAAATAACGCCATGCCGGTCTACACCTCCGGGCGCACCGGCTGGCCCGGCGATCTCGATGCGGTAGCCAGTTTCTATCTGCAGATGGATGATCAGGAGTTTGGCCGGCTCGACATCATCAGTCAGCACCCCATTGACGAGCGGCTGATCAGAAACTTCACCATGCTGCTGGCCCAGGTGCTGCACAAGGATCAGACCCTGCTGCAACACCAGCGGCTGCTGCTGATGGAGGAGCGGGCCGTCATCGCCCGTGAGCTGCACGACTCGCTGGCACAGGCACTCTCCTACCTCAAGATCCAGTCCACCCTGCTCAAACGATCCTACGCCAAGGGGCAACAGGATAAGGCACAGGAGGCGATGCAGCAGATCGACGAAGGGCTCAGCAACGCCTACACCCAGCTGCGCGAGCTGCTCGGCACCTTCCGCCTCACCATAGGGGACGCCAATCTGGGTGAAGCGATCCGGGTAATGCTCGATCAGCTGCAGCCTCAGACCAACGCCGAGATCCGGTTCCACTACGGTCTGGCCGACTCGGATCTTGAAGCGGGCCAGCACATCCATATTCTGCAGCTGATCCGTGAGGCAGTGCTCAACGCCATCAAACATGCCAATGCGCAAGTGATTGATGTTAGCTGTGAGACCCTCGCCAGTGGTAACATCGAGGTTCAGATTTCAGATGACGGTGTCGGTATTGGACTCGCCAGCTCGGCGATCAACCATTACGGCTTGAGTATCATGAACGAACGCGCCAACAAACTGCACGGCCTGTTGACCATCAACGAACAGCAGCCACAAGGCACCCGTGTGCATCTGACTTTTCCCACCAGTCTAGCGAGAGACGCCTGATGGACGAGATGAAATACAGTGTTCTGGTCGTAGATGACCATCCCCTGATGCGCAAAGGGATTGTGCAGTTACTGGCTCTGGAAGAGAACATGGAGGTGATCGGTGAAGCCTCCAACGGTACTGACGCCGTGGCATTGGCCAAGGAGTCCGAGCCGGACCTGATCCTGCTCGACCTCAATATGAAAGGCCTCTCCGGTCTCGATACCCTCAAGGCGCTGCGGGCCGAAGAGGTCACCTCCCGGGTCGTCATCCTGACTGTCTCCGACGCCCGCCAGGATGTAGTCGCCCTGCTCAAGGCCGGTGCCGATGGCTACCTGCTCAAGGACACCGAACCGGATCTGCTGCTGGCCCAACTGGCCGACGTAATGACCGGCAAGCAGATCCTGAGCGAGCCACTGCGCCCCTACCTCGAGAATATCTACGAGCTGGATCACCTGCAGCAGAAGCTTGAGAGCTTAACGCGTCGCGAAATGCAAATCCTGCGTGAAATTGCAAAAGGCCTCTCCAATAAACAGGTCGCTTCCGTGCTCCATATCTCCGAGGGTACGGTCAAGGTTCACGTGAAGAGCCTGCTGAAGAAACTCGAGGCGCAAAGCCGCGTGGAAGCGGCTGTCATGTATCTTGAGCAGCGAAACTAAACGCCCTCAACCGCCCGAAAAGCCACCCTCCGGTGGCTTTTTTCATTCTCTGGCACAGTCGCTGCATTGACCTATTCAGCAACTACTCAATGGAGGATGGAACATGAAACTGCAACCTTTGGCCCTGTTCCCCTTGCCTTCCCACATACTCCCGGGCGGCAAGCTGCCTCTGCGTTTGTTCGAGCCCCGTCATCTGCAGATGCTCAAAGAGTCATTCATCAACGATCAGGGCTTTGGCATCGTGATGGAAGAGTCGACCACCTCGGGACAAGCAGGTCGCATCCTGCCGGTTGGTACCCGGGTCAAGGTGACTGACTTCTACACCCTGAACGATGGGATGCTGGGGATCACCGTACTGGGGCTGGAGCGCTTCTGCATCCACGAGATGGAGACCGACGAGCTGGGACTGCGTCGCGCCAAAGTGGAAACGCTGCCCAACTGGCCCAGCACCCACTCAGATTTCCACGACAAATTGCTGGTGAATCGCCTGCGCGAGGTGTTCGAGCAGTATCCGGAACTTGATGAACTCTACCCGGAGAAGCGCTTTGAAGATGCCGCCTGGCTCTGTCAGCGCTGGCTCGAAATCCTGCCGATGCCGATTTATGAAAAGCAGATGCTGATAGCCAAACAAAACAGCGAAGCGGCTCGCAAATTTCTGCATCGCCTGATTTCACAATGACAAAAACAGCTTTGCAAAATGCAATTATTCCAACAATGAAAATCGAAATTTCTCATTTTGCAAATGAGTAGGAACACAACAAGCCATAACAAGAGAGAGCCGCTGCGCTAAACGGCCAAATTGAACATAAAAGAGTCATTTAAAAGTTGGCACAGATTTTTCATATAGATTTGTACAACCCGATTTATCCCGTGCTCTCTTCAGTATTTGCTGAAGATCTGGTCAACCCACAAAGTTGACCATTTTTTTTATCCGCGCGTTGGCAAACGCTGACCAAAGTGACGCTGCAGACAGTCACGCAGTCGTGACAAGGTGATCGGCTTGGCGAGAAAATCATCCATCCCCTGCGCCAGACAGCAGGCCTTGTCCTCTGCCATTGCATTGGCCGTCAACGCGACGATGGGCATGGTGTAACCCATCTCCCGCAGCCGTCTGGTCGCCTCCAGCCCGTCCATCTGCGGCATCCGCATATCCATCAGGATCAGATCCGGCTGCTGTTGCTCCACTTGCGCCAGCGCATCCAGCCCATTGACGGCCAACCGGACATGGCTCACCAGTTTTTGCAGCATCAGTGACACCACCAGCTGATTGACCGGACTATCCTCCACCACCAGCACATCGAGCGGCAGCAGGGCGGGAGCACTCTCTTCCCGCGCTGGCTGGCAGTGACAGGGCAGCGCCATGTTGCTGAGCTCAAACCAGAAGCAACTCCCCTTGCCTGGCTCACTCTCCAGCCGGATCTCCCCACCCATCAGGGAAACCAGCCGCTTGCTGATGGCAAGGCCAAGGCCGGTCCCCGAGAAGCGACGGGTGGCCGAGTTATCAACCTGCGAGAAGGGTTCAAAAAGCTGGGACTGATCCTCCGGGGCAATCCCGATCCCGGTATCACTCACCGAAACCCGCAATTTATCCTCATGCCAACTCAGCCGCAGGGTCACCCTCCCCTCATCGGTAAATTTGAGGGCGTTGTCGAGCAGATTGCCAATCACTTGGGAGAGCCGCATCGGGTCTCCCTGCAACTCCCCGGGCACTACATCGTCTACTTCACAGCACAACTCGATCCCCTTTGCATCGGCCCTTGCCTGCAGCGGCTCGATAAGCGACTGGCAGAGGCGTTCTGTCTGCATCGTCTCGCAGTGAAATACCAGGGTCTGGGATTCGATTTTCGAGAAGTCGAGCACATCGTCGATAATGGTTTGCAGCAATCTGGCCGAATGGGTCGCATGACGCAGCAGGCTCTGTTGATCCGGTGCCAGCTCGGCATGTTGCAACAGATCGAGCATGCCCAGCACCGCATTCATCGGGGAGCGGATCTCGTGGGTCATCATGGCCAGAAACTGGGATTTGGCGCGGTTGGCCGCCTCGGCTTCGTCCCGCGCCCGAGCCAGCTCCTCCTCACGCCGGATCTGGCTGCTGATGTCCCGGGCAGTGCCGCGATAGCCGATAAAGTTGCGCTCTTCATCGAAGCTGGGCTCGGCGCTCACCTCCATCCAGCAAGGTTCATCCCTGCAGAGCGACCTGCATCCGCACTGCGCGAACCGGCTGACGCTGTTCCAGCAATTCGAGGTAGACGTTGGCTTCCCGGCTGCCCTTGTTGCAAACATAGTCATAGAGGGTCGGCCGGGTAGAGAGCGGCATCTGCTCATCAAGATAGCCGGGCTCGGAGGCGTAGCTGAGTCTGTGCTCGGCATCCGTCTCCCAAAACCAGTCCGACGCCATGGCGGCAAAACTGCGAAAACGGCGCTTGCTGGCCTGCAGCGCCTCGGTCTTGGCCGCAACTTGCTCCTGCAAGCGAGCCCGATAGGTGATGTTGACCAGTGCCTGCGAGATGAGCGGGCGACAGCGCTGCATCGCCGCCTTACTGGTGAGATCGAACGTGCCGGCACGGGAGTGGCGGCAGATGATGGTGGCGCTGAATCCTGGGGCCTGCAGCCCGGTGAGCATCAGGCTCGCCCATCCCGGAACTGCAGCGAGATCCGCCAGCTCCGGCAACTGGGAAGGGTCGTAGATCACCAGCGTCTCTCCCGCAATCGCTCGGGTAAATGCCGGCGTCATAGCCCAGTTACGCCCCTGCTCCACAGGATCGGTAGTGAGGTGAGTAATCCCCGTTTTTCCTTCCCAAGCCACCACATCCGCATGCTCAAATCCGATAAAGGGCTTGAGCACCTGGATGAGGCTCTCCAGCACCTGATCCGGCGTCTGGGCATCGGCCAGCGTCGCTACCCCGCTCAACAGGGTCTGGGATTCATGCCGGTATTTGGCCTCGCGTTCACGACAACGCATCAGATCGACCAGAGTGGTCTGCAGTTTGTCGCCCAGGGCTTCCAGTTCGCTGTTGCCAATCATCTTGTTGCCTGTTCTCTAACGGGTCAGGAAGATCACGCTCGATACCATCAGGTTGCCGTGAGCCAGCTCACCATGGGGCAGCCGCCCCTGCTCGCCGAACGTAAAGGGAGTGATAAAGGGGATCTTGCCGAGACGAGCACGGCTCTGTTCGACAAACTCGCACAACATATCACCAAGCGCCAAACGACAACCAGCACAAAAGATGATAAGCGCGCCGATAGGTTGCAATTCAACATCGACACCATAGCCCGGCTCGATCCGGATTGCATTGAGGCTACGTTGCAGCAATCCCTCCTGACTGCTGTACATCAGGAGCAACCGTTCGCCCGGCGCCACGTCGGTAAAGAGGCGCAGGCCTCCCTGCTCGGTGACCGCCTCCGGATGAGAGAGCTTGTAATAGGGAATGCCATCAAGGGAGCCCACCTGACGAGCCAGTGGATTGAGCGTGGTTTCGCGCAAGATGGGGCCCACAGGCCAGGGGGACTCGCGCCCGCACCAACGGGCATAGACCTCTGCGGCAGGCTGGTGATCAATAGTCAGCACCTCCCGCCCATGGCAGGCGGTGATCTCGCCGCTGCATTCGGCGGGGACGTAGCCGGAGTGAAACTGAAACGCGAGCTGGCAATCGGGATAGAGCACCGCCAGCACGATGCCATCGCGGGTCATCGACTCATCCCAACAGAGTTGCCAGTTGCCGCTGACGCTGTTGTCGGCCGCAGAGTCCCCCACCACGGGTACGGATGCACCCAATTCTGCCTCAATGCCGGCCAGCAGACCTTCTTCCTGGCCGGGACTGGCATGAAAGAGGATAAGCTGGGGCAACTCGCCGGGTCGGCCACAATCACTCATGGCGCGACGCAGCAACTGCCGCACATCGACCTGACTACCGCTGGCCCCTGCTATGCCATAGGCACCCGCCTCATCGTAAAATGCCGCCGCAGCCAGACCATATCCCTGTCTGGCATGATGGCCCACTTCGGTCATCACCCCGCCGCAGGAGCTGCACCCCAGCACACGGGTGGTCGGGAATTGGCGTTTTAGCTCGAAACAGACTATCTCGCCCTCATGGGCCTCGGTAAAATAGATCAGCAACAGGGAGGGAGCCTGCATGGAATGGTGGCGCAGTCGCGCACAGATCTCTTGAGCCGCCAGCGCTGAACTTTCAGCGAGGGAGTGAACGGTCAGAAATTTCAACACCATCTCCTTGTCGTATTAACGGATGCCAGTCGCAAGCAAAAATCATACCCTTATCAAACAATTACCTCGGCCCACTTGCTAATATAGCGGTCAACTGAGACCAATGACAGGATGCCTTCATGTGGCAGAAAAACATCAATGACTTCGAGCGGGTCGTAGCCATCGGTGGTGGCCACGGTATGGGACGAGTGCTCTCATCCCTCTCGTTCTTGGGTCAACGCCTGACCGGCATAGTCACCACAACAGATGATGGTGGCTCCACCGGACGCCTGCGCAAGAGCCAGGATTGCATTGCCTGGGGCGATCTTCGCAACTGCCTCAATCAGCTGGTGACCGATCCCAGTATCGGCAGCATGCTGTTTGAATATCGCTTCGCCGGCCGGGGCGAACTGGCGGGGCACAACCTCGGCAATCTGATGCTGCTGGCACTCGATAACCTCTGCGTCCGTCCTCTTGATGCTATCAAGCTGATCAGCGACATGCTCAAAATAGAGTCACAATTGCTACCCATGTCTGAATTTCCGACCGATCTTTGCGCCAACATGGAGTGTGGCACCCGGATCCTGGGAGAGGTCTCGATCGACCAGCTCGCCTCCCCACCGCTCTCTCTTGGCCTGATGCCCGAAGTGCAGGCCACCAGAGAGGCGGTACAGGCGCTGCAACAGGCGGATATGGTCATCCTCGGGCCGGGCAGTTTTCTCACCTCCATCATGCCCCCCTTGCTGCTGGCCGAGATCGCCCAGGCCATCAACGAGAGCTACGCCATGGTGGTCTTTATCTGCAATCTGGTAGCGGAGAAAGGGCCGGCAGGCCAGCTTGATCTGAAGAGCCAGTGTCGCTGGCTGGAATCAAGAATAGGTCAGGGACGGATTGACGCCATCCTCGCCCCCAGCGAGACCGGAGAAGCAGGGGAGTGGCAAGGAAAACTGATCGAGGCGGAGTTGGGGGAGAGCGAATTGCCTCACCGCCACGATCGCTTGAAGCTGAAACTTGCGCTGGACAGAGTGATCCAGCATCTGCTCAACGCACGCTGACTAATCTGCATGCGCCGAACCAAACAGCCTCACTGATAGGCTGCGAGAAAAGAGAGAACCTGGGGCAGGGAGTGCTCCAACTCTTGCAATTGACGCCCCGCTTCACCGGCATCGGCCTGCTTGCAGGCCATCTCCAGCGCCATCACCTGCTGGTAGCTGGGCATGGCGCCGTAGCTGCCACAGGATGATTTCATGCTGTGGGCCACTCTGGCCAGTTGTGCCCAATCGCCCTGCTCATAGAGTGGCCTGAGCTGACCCAACTGCTCACCCACCTCTTCGATAAAGACAGAGATCACCACCGGCAACATCTCCTGACCAATGTCATCGGCCAACTGCTGCAATACCTTGCGATCTACCCACTCCATGTGTGCCTCCCCTGAAAGGTATTCAAACAGACCATACTATAGATAATTCCATCAACAAGATCGCCTGCACAGCCATTATTCCTCTGATGATGAAGTGAGCTCCAAGGTGGAAAACGTGAGAGATCTCTCACTATCGATACAGTGCAAATGGCAAAGGATACAAAAAAGTTGCCATCAATTAACAATTAAATAACAATCCATTTTGTCAGAGTGATATTGCTCAGCAACACCTCTCATCCCTTTTTGCCTTTATGGCTGCTGCGAAGAACCAGGGTAGTTTTCTACCCTGGTATTTTTTTATGGTGTGACGCTGATTTGGTTAGTCGCCACCCGCACCCCAAGCCGGAACAGATTGAATTCGCCGGAGGCCATCCTGATCCAGTTCTCATTGCCGGTCAGCGGCCGCGTCGTGACCAGTGTTACCACATCGTTGGGCGTGGTCTCGCTCTGGAAATCGATCACCACCTCTTCATCCAGCAAACTCGCCTCGCCAAAAGGTGCGCAGCGAGTCAGCCAGTGCAGGTTGTTGCTGCAGTAGGTCATCACATACTCCCCGTCCGAGAGCAGCATGTTGAATACCCCAAGCCCCCTGAGCTCATCACACAAGGTGGCCATGTAGCGAAACATGGCGGGAAAGTTGGCGGGACGCTTGGGGTACTTCTGCTCCAACCGGTCGAGCAGCCAGCAGAAGGCGTGTTCGCTGTCGGTGTCTCCCACCGGACGATGTCGCCCGGTTGGCAACTTCTTGTAGCCGGTGAGCTGCCCATTGTGGGCAAAAGTCCAGTAACGGCCCCACAGCTCGCGGGTAAAGGGGTGGGTATTTTCCAGCGAGACGCAGCCACGGTTGGCCTGGCGGATATGGCTGACGACAGCGCAGCTCTTGATGGGCAGCGCCTGTACCAGTCTGGCGATGGGTGACTGGGCGCTGGGTTCGGGATCCTTGAAGGTGCGAAAGCCCTTCCCTTCGTAAAAGGTAATGCCCCAGCCATCCTTGTGGGGGCCGGTCTTGCCGCCACGCAGCATCAGGCCGGTAAAACTGAAACAGATATCGGTCGGCACATTGGCACTCATGCCGAGCAGTTCGCACATATCCGGATGCCCCCTTCCTTGACTACATAACAACTGGCTTAGCACTCGGGCTGGCCAGCAAAAACCGGATTAGAAGAGCAGAGAGGAGTGCATCACTGGTACTCCTCCCTACTCCTTTATCGACGAGTTGCCGATTACTTGGCCATCTCTTTTTCGACCAGCTGGATCAGGATGTGGATCACCTTGATGTGCACTTCCTGAATGCGATCGGCATAGCCAAAGTGCGGCACGCGGATCTCGATGTCGGCCAGACCGGCCATCTTGCCGCCATCCTTGCCGGTCAGGGCGATCACTTTCATCCCCTTGGCCCGGGCAGCTTCGATGGCCTTGATGATATTGCCGGAGTTGCCGCTGGTGGAGATACCGAGCAGCACGTCGCCACGACGGCCGACCGCTTCCACATAACGGGAGAATACGTAGTCATAGCCAAAATCGTTGGAGACACAGGAGAGGTGGCTCGGATCGGAGATGGCGATACCGGCGTAACCCGGGCGGTTCTCGCGATAGCGACCGGTCAGCTCTTCGGCAAAATGCATGGCATCGCAGTGGGAACCGCCATTGCCGCAGGAGAGCACCTTGCCCTCCTCCTTGAAGGAGTCGGCCAGCAGCTTGGCAGCCGCCTCGATGTTTTTCAGGTTCTGCTCGTCAGCCAGGAAAGCCTGCAGCACGCTGGCAGCTTCAGTCAGTTCGTTGCGGATCAATTCTTGGTACATGATGTCTCTTCCACTGTTTTTAGTGTGCGTGTAAGTCACCGCCATTCTCGCACAAGCCAATCCCGGAGTCGCCCCCTCCCCCCTGCAACACAACCCTGTTGCCACGAGCGTTACGGGGATCACAGTCACAAGGTAATGAAGATGTAAACAGCTTGATAACTTTGTGCGTATGAATTACAACAGGGGCCATATCCAACAGGTCTGACCTCTGGATCAGTGACGCCACGTTGGCAATCTTTCACGCAAGGAGCAAGCAATGACGACGACCCTCACTCTGCTCGGGGTGATCCTGGTTATCGGAGCCCTGGCCTACCGCCGGACATCCCTGTTCATCTCCACCCTGGTCACCGGCGCGGCGCTGGTGCTTGGTGCTATCTATGGTCATGTGCCCTTGCTGGTCTGGGCGCTGTTTGCGGTGATCGCCATCCCGCTCAACCTGGTGGAATTTCGCCGCACCCAGATAACCAAGCCGCTGTTCAAACTCTACAAATCGATCATGCCGGAGATGTCCCGCACCGAGAAAGAGGCGATTGAAGCGGGTACTACCTGGTGGGAAGCCGATCTGTTCGCGGGCAACCCGAACTGGAAAAAACTGCACGCCATTCCGGTCAGTACCCTCTCTGCCGAAGAGCAGGCCTTCCTCGACGGCCCGGTGGAAACCGTCTGCCGCATGGTCAGCGACTGGGAAGTGACCCACGAGCGTGCGGATCTCTCCCCCGAGGTGTGGCAATACCTGAAGGACAACAAGTTCTTCGCCATGATCATCAAGAAGAAATATGGCGGCCTCGAATTCTCGGCCTACGCCCAGTCCTGCGTCCTGCAAAAGCTGTGCGGCGCCAGCGCCGTGCTCGCCTCCACCGTCGGCGTGCCCAACTCGCTGGGCCCGGGCGAACTGCTGCAGCACTATGGCACTGACGAGCAGAAGGATTACTACCTGCCCCGTCTGGCGGTGGGCAAAGAGATCCCCTGCTTCGCCCTGACCAGCCCGGAAGCGGGTTCTGACGCCGGCTCCATCCCCGACTTTGGCATCGTCTGCAAGGGCGAGTGGGAAGGCAAAGAGGTGCTCGGTATGCGCCTCACCTGGAACAAGCGCTACATCACCCTTGCCCCCATCGCCACCGTCCTGGGTCTCGCCTTCAAACTGCGTGACCCCGAGCACCTGCTGGGTGACGAGGAAGAGCTCGGCATCACCTGCGCGTTGATCCCTACTCACATCAAGGGGGTCGGCATCGGCCGTCGCCACTTCCCGCTCAACGTGCCGTTCCAGAACGGTCCGACTCAGGGCAAGGATGTGTTCGTCCCGCTCGACTTCATCATCGGTGGCCCGGCCATGGCCGGTCAGGGCTGGCGCATGCTGGTCGAGTGTCTGTCGGTCGGTCGCGGCATCACCCTGCCCTCCAACAGCACCGGCGGCGTCAAGATGCTGGCCCTGGCGAGCGGCGCCTACAGCCGCATCCGTCGCCAGTTCAAGCTGCCCATCGGCAAGATGGAAGGGATTGAAGAGCCGCTGGCCCGCATCGGCGGCAACGCCTACATCATGGGCGCCGCAGCCAACCTGACCGTGACCGGCATCGACCTTGGCGAGAAACCCTCGGTCATCTCCGCCATCGTCAAATACCACCTCACCGACCGCGCCCAGAAGTGCATCATCGATGCCATGGACATCCACGGCGGCAAGGCCATCTGCATGGGCCCCAACAACTATCTGGCTCGCGGCTATCAGGGAGCCCCCATCGCCGTGACGGTGGAAGGGGCCAATATCCTGACTCGCAGCATGATCATCTACGGTCAGGGCGCCATCCGCTGCCATCCGTACGTGTTGCCGGAGATGCTGGCGGCCAGCCACCCGGATCAGGAGCAGGCCCTCAAGGACTTCGACAAGGCGGTATTCAGCCACGTCGGTTTTGCCATCAGCAACATGGTACGCAGCTTCTGGCTGGGTGTGACCGGCGCCCGTTTTGCCGCGGCACCTTATGGCGACCAGACCAAAGGCTACTACCAGAAGCTCTCCCGCCTCTCTGCCAACCTGGCCTTCCTGTCAGACATGGCGATGGGAACCCTGGGTGGTGAGCTCAAGCGCAAGGAGCGGGTCTCCGCCCGCCTTGGCGATGTGCTGAGCCAGCTCTATCTGGCCTCCAGCGCCCTCAAGCGCTATCAGGACGAGGGACGCCAGCAGGCCGACCTGCCGCTGCTGCACTGGGCACTGCAAGATGCCCTGTTCAAGGCACAAGAGGCGATCGACGAGCTGCTGCGCAACTTCCCGAACCGCTGGATTGGCCTTGCCCTGCGCGCCGTGGTGTTGCCGCTGGGTCGCGACATGAAGCGTCCGAGCGACAAGCTGGACAACCAGGTTGCCCGCCTGCTGCAAACTCCGAGCGAGACCCGCAGCCGCCTGGCCAAGGGTCAGTACCTGACCCGCGAAGAAGGCAACCCCTTCGGTCTGCTGGAGCAGGCGCTCGATGACGTGCTGGCTGCCGAGCCGCTGTTTGACAAGGTGTGCAAGGCTGACGGCGTCAAGCGCCCCTTCCTGGCACTGGACAAGGTGGCCGACATCGGCCTGGCCGCTGGCGTGCTGAGCCAGAGCGAAGCGGAGCTGCTGCGCCGCGCCGAAGTAAGTCGCCTGCGCACCATCAACGTCGATGACTTTGACCCCATCGATCTGGTAGCCAACAAGAAGCTGTTTGAAGCCTCGGCTTACCATCGCGCCGCCTGATATCAAGGCAATCTGACAACGCCTCCCTTGTGGAGGCGTTTTTTATTTCATGACTGCAACAGCTTGCCCAGCTCCCCCGACCTGCGCCCTTCCCCGTGTCCTCGCCCACAAAACAGTGCACAATAGCCGGCAAACCGAATCACAAAGGAAGCCAGGATGACCCTTGAGCACCTGATCCAGTGGCGCCGTGACCTGCACCGCCTGCCGGAAGCGGCCTGGAAAGAGTTTCGTACCACCAGCCTGATTGCCCACCATCTGAATGAACTTGGCTATCACATCGTGCTTGGCGACAAGCTGCTGGCCAGCAATCTGATGATGGGGCGCGATGTCGATGTGGCCGCCGAGAAAGCCCGCGCCCGCCGTCAGGGAGCCCACCCCGACTGGCTGGAGCGCATTGGCGACGTGACCGGGCTGATGGGAGAGCTGGATACCGGCCGCCCCGGCCCTACCCTGGCCTTTCGCTTCGATATCGACGCAGTGGAGGTGGAGGAGTCTGCCGCCGAGCAGCACCTGCCGCAGCAGGAGGGCTTTGCCTCCCACAACAAAGGGTGGATGCACGCCTGCGCCCACGATGGCCATACCGCCATCGGTCTGGGGCTGGCCAGCCGCCTGATGGCGATGAAAGAGGAGCTGTGCGGGCGCATCAAGCTCTTCTTCCAACCCGCTGAAGAGGGGTGCCGCGGTGGCAAGGCGCTGGCCGCAGGCGGTGCCCTCGATGACGTGGATGCCCTGCTCTCGCTCCATATCGGCATTCACGCCGGCAGCGGCGAGCTGGTGATCAACCCCACCGAGTTCCTCTGCTCAACCAAGTTCGACGTCCACTTCATGGGCACCGCCGCCCATGCCGGGCTCGAGCCCAATGCCGGCAGCAATGCGCTGGCTGCCGCCTGCATGGCTACCACCGCGATGCTCGGCATTCCGCGCCACCGCGACGGCATGACCCGCATCAACATCGGCCAACTCCACGCCGGCAGCGGGCGCAACGTCATTCCCGACCATGCCGAACTGCACGGTGAAACCCGCGGCGCCGACAGCGCCCTCAACGACTACATGTTCAGCCAGGTGCAACGCATCGTCGAAGGCACCGCCCTTGCCCACGGCGTCACCTACCGCATCATCAAGCAGGGTGAGGCCATCGCGCTCGATAACAGCCCGGCGCTGCAGGCCGAGCTGGCGGCGCTGGCTCGCAAGCAGGGGCTCGCCACCATCCAGACTCGCCGCTTTGGCGCCAGCGAAGATGCCGGTTTTCTGATGGAGCGGGTGCAAAAGCAGGGGGGCGAAGCGGCTTACCTGATCCTTGGCGCCGATCTGGCTGCGCCGCACCACCACAACTCCTTCGATTTCGACGAGCGGGTGATGCAGAGCGGGGTCGATCTGCTGGCGGCGTGGGCCCATGCCAGACTGGGGAATTGCGCTCATATCAAGGGATAAACCCGGTGGCTATCAGCTCGGAAACCTGAGCAAACAGGATCAAAAAAGGCGCCCATCGGCGCCTTTTTATTTGCTAACCGCTTGCCGCGGCGCAATGTCACTCAGCCGGTTGGCCATCACCGCGCTTGCGGTTGGTATTGGGACGACCGCCGGTCACAGCATCGGCACGCCCCTCCTCCTTGGCCTTCTCGGCGCGCTTTTTGCGCATCTCGCGCGGATCGGCGATGAGCGGGCGATAGATCTCGATGCGATCGCCATCCTGCAGCAGATCGCTCCCTTTTACCGGACGGCTATAGATGCCGAACTTGTTGACCGACAAGTCGATCTCGGGGTGCTTCTGCACGATGCCGGACTGCTCGATAGCGGCCTGTACGCAAGTCTCGGGAGATACCCGCAGCGCAATCACCGTCTGGCGCTGCGGCAGGGCATAGACCACTTCGATATTGAGCTGATCAGGCACCGTACACCACCTTGGCACGGTTTGAGAAGGCGGAGACCATGGAGCTCACCAGATCGCGGAACACCTGGCCAAAGGCCACTTCGATGAGCTTGGAGGTAAATTCGAAATCGAGGTCAAACTCCACCTTGCAGGCATCCACGTCGAGGGGAGTAAAGGTTCACCAGCCAGCCAGCTTGCTGAAGGGGCCGTCCACCAGCTCCATCCTGATCTGGCGGTTTACATCCAGCTGGTTGCGGGTAGTAAAGGTTTTGGCGATGCCCGCCTTGGCCACATCGACCGACGCCATCATGTAATCGTCACCCGCCTCATGAACACGGCTGCCGACACAGCCGGGCAAAAACTGCGGATAGGCATTCACATCGTTGACCAACTTGAACATCTGTTCGGCACTGAACATCACCAGGGCACTGCGAGTAATACGGGGCATGGCTTTTCCTCATCCAATCGCCGCGATTTTATCACCATGTTGGCGCTTTTGGAGGTAAAACCTCGGCCAAACTGCTCAGAAAGCGGTCACTTGACCCGTCGCGCGTTTTACAGCCGCCCCCGCCTACGTATAATACGAGCCTCCTAGTCATTGCCGGAAATCGCCCGTCATGAGCAAAAAAAACAGTAAAAACAAAGCCGGGTCCAGCACCATTGCACTCAACAGAACCGCGCGCCACGAATACTTCATCGAAGAAAAGATCGAAGCGGGTCTGTCCCTGCAAGGGTGGGAAGTCAAATCCCTGCGGGCGGGCAAGGCCAACATCAGCGAAGCCTATGTCATCTTCCGCGATGGCGAAGCCTACCTGTTCGGCTCCAGCTTCCTGCCACTGCAAGCGGCCTCCAGCCATGTGGTGTGTGACCCGACCCGTACCCGCAAACTGCTGCTGAGCCGTCGTGAACTCGACAAACTCGAAAGCCTGATTGCCCGTCAGGGCTATACCGTCGTCCCCCTCGCCCTCTACTGGAAACAGTGCTGGGTCAAGGTCGAGATCGGTCTGGTGAAGGGCAAGAAAGAGCACGACAAGCGCGAAGATACCAAGGCCCGCGAGTGGGATCGGGAAAAAGCCCGCATCATGAAGAACAAGTACCGCGGCTAACCCTCTGATGTCCGGACGATTCCAGTCCGGACACCTCACTTCCGGTTCCCCACCCCCGGCCACTGCGCACAATAAATCGGCAAACAGACCACCAGCTGGCGGGAATAGCCATCAACGCCTTGCCATACCAGCATTTTTGCGTACAATCGCTCTTAACAACTTGGGGCTGATTCTGGATTCGACAAGATTCACGAAACCCAAGGTGCATGCCGAGGTGCGGTAGGCCTCGTTAATAAACCGCAAAAAAATAGTCGCAAACGACGAAAACTACGCACTCGCAGCTTAATAACCTGCGCTGAGCCCTTCTACCCTAGCTTGCCTGTGTCCTAGGGAATCGGAAGGTCATCCTTCACAGGATCGTGTGGAAGTCCTGCTCGGGGCGGAAGCATTAAAACCAATCGAGCTAGTCAATTCGTGGCGTGTCTCTCCGCAGCGGGTTGGCGAATGTAAAGAGTGACTAAGCATGTAGTGCCAAGGATGTAGTAATTTTGGACGGGGGTTCAAATCCCCCCAGCTCCACCAATTTAACTAGGACACAGACAGGACAAAATGAGTTAAAACAGCCACTTAGCCAAATAACGGCGACAGCGACTGGCCCAAAACGGGAACTAAAATGATCCACTGGTGATCCAAGAGCAAGAAAGCCTGCAGAAATGCAGGCTTTTTTCTTTTCCACTCCGCAACTACTCCTGCCACCAAGAAACAGGCCATAGAAAAGCCCGCTCAATGGCGGGCTTCTGCTCAATGCCGAACATCACTGAACGGCTACTTCATCGCGTAGTTTTTCAAGAATGCGCGCGATCTCCTCACCCTCCTCCGGCGCCAGGTCAAGCGTCTCTAAGTAGTCCTCAAGTTCAGCTAGTGAATCCATCCGATCAGGTCCTCGCTTATCAACTCCCAGTCTCTCGACTGTGAAACACTGTATGCTTATACAGTAACGAAGCGAGTTTACAACTTTCCTTCTCCAGATGGGAGCACTATCTTTTATCACCTCCGCTATCTTGTTATTTCCTAACGAAAAATCCCGTCCTATATGACTTATCATAACCCGCTCACACTCCATCGTTACTGGTGATCCGCGGCGACTCTTGGCGCGTCATACTCATTTTTTTGACTACAATCTACATGACCTACATGTGCCATTACTGAGCAATTGCGCAATAGGTGTCTCAAATTTGGGACAACAATAAAAACATGATCTAGAGCACGGTTAGAACATACAAACGAGGAACACGTATGAAGCTGTATCTGACCAGTTCTAGCCTTGCCTATGTCCATCGCACCAAGACAAAGGTGCGCAAGCTGATGGCCGAGCGAAAGCTCAGCCAGACCAAGATCAGTAAACTGACTGACATCCCACGCTCAAGCATCTCGAGATGGCTATCACCGCACCATGATGACTTTATGGGGCTGGCTGAGGCTGTGATGATTTCGAGTGTGATGGGGATATCTGTTCAGGCCATCCTGGCTGATCCAGATTGGAGCGTGTCAGATGACGAGCACATGGGGCTGATCAACCGGGCCGCTATGCTGCCGAAGCCGCACCTTGCCTCAATGCTGAACTGCTATGCGGAGATTCTTGGGGTGAGAGTCGGGTAACAAAAATGGGGCCGAAGCCCCATCAGTATTAAGCCTACTGCTCCGGCATCATTCGCATGATGCGATCGGTGGCATCCTGCCGCGTCTCAGGGGATAAATCCTCTGTTTCCAGCAATCTCAGCAGATAGGTGAGTTCAGCTTTCAGTTGTGCGGCGCTCATGCTGCCCCCTTGATCACTTTGTCCTGAGTGAACAAACCATCCCAGTCCTTCTTCATTGGGAGCTCGCCTTTCAGGTAGAGCTGGTAGATCCTCACCGCCCCCTTCTGCAGCAGCACCGGGGTGAACACGATGAATGACTCGAAACCATGCCGCTTCTGCTCGTGCTGCTCCTCTGTGAGGTATCTGTCACGAGCGTAAGACGCCGCTCGCCAGCGCTTGCCTGAACGGCTTTCGTTATACAGCCAGCTGCGATCCTCAAAGAATGTGCAAACCTGCTGGGAGTTGACGCCGTTGAGCATCTTGCAGAACTGCGGGATGGTCATCCCTTGGCGGAACAGGCTTTCCAGTGAGTGGATCTGCTCCTGCTGCTGCTTGTTCTCGATGGCCAGCACCTGCCCGAGTTCATATTGCTCAGCCCAAGCGCGAGCTGCTGCGGCTGGGTTGCTGAAATCAGGAAGGTTAGCGGCTGGTGTTGATACCGCCTCTTCAAGCTCTTGCCAGCGATCCACAATACGAGCGGTGAACTCTGGGCAAAGCTGGGCTACCACGATCAGTGAATCACGCTTGCCTTGCTTGCCGGTGAACACGTAGACGGAAAACGACTGGGTGATGCCTAACCCATTGATTCTTCCACAATCCTGCATTGCAGGAAGCTGAATTACGCCCTTTTTGGCGAGCCTTTCAATGGCCACTTTCACATTGTCATGGCGGCTGCCAACCAGATCAGTGATCTCTTGGCTGGTCATGGTGACAGCGCCAACATTCTGCGGCCCTGTCAAAACTTTGGTTTGCTGATACTGTTGTTGTATAGTCATACCGTAGTCCTTAACGTGGTTGTTTTGGTTTACATCCTCGGCCTTGGCGGTGGCAGCCGCTTTGGCCGAATTCTTTTTGGCATCAGGCCAGCTTCCCTTCATTTTTCAGCACCTCCTTCAAGCGCTGTACAATCTCCGAGTTCATAGAGCGGCCATTCTCTTTTGCCAACTCCTTGATCTGCTCCCGAAATCCTGGCGGCAGTCGCACCATAAACTTGTCCCAATCACGCATGGCTCTCCCCCGCCTTGTCCTGCTCCATGGTGCGTACCAGTCGCGCCATCAGTTCGGCATTCACCGAGCGGAAGTTTTTCTCCGCCTGCTCTTTCAGGTAAGTCAGCATCTCTTCCGGAATGCGGAACTTGGTTTGCTTTACATCTCTGGTCAGTTTCACTAAATGCTCCCTTGTTTCCTATGTTTGTTTTTCATCAAAACATACATTGACACCGAGTTTTACATTGATAATGGCCATGTGCCATCAACATCAGGTTATGCCCAGCAGCAAAGGCTGTCAATAATTTTTGATGGCCATGTGCCACCATTGATTGATGGCACTGTGCCTGTATGCTTGATCCAATCAAAATCAGGTAGATAGCAAGATGAACAAAAGAACAACCCCGACAAGCAGAGACTCAGATAAGTTTGTTTTGAGGATGCCTGATGGTATGAGGGATACCATCTCCGAGCTGGCCAAGGCGAGCGGAAGATCCATGAACGCCGAGATCGTCTATCGACTACAAAAGACTTTCGACGAGGAGGCAGCGCCAACCGATAGCGTGCCGCGCCAATACCAGCGAAAGCAAAAATACGAGCTCCGGTCAGACATGCCAGATGAAGTTATGCAGGAGCTGATGGCCCGCATCCAGGAGGTGTGGGACAAATACAAGGCTGCCCAAGACAAATAAGCGGCCCTTGCCAGATGGCATCATCCAGCCCTTACTCTTCCTGTGTGGCACACCTCTCTGTTTTTATGCTCCAAATGAGGCATGGTATGGGCCTTACTGGCTGCCACACTGCGCCGAAGTTGAACAAATGCTTTGTCGATGAGATTAGCTAGGTGTTGGATTTGGTAACAAGCGAAATGATAAATAAAGGAAGCGATAAATGATGGAAATTAGAAAAGAACATCTTCTTTTGGTTATTACTTTGTCGGCTGTTATTGCCTTGCTTTCCTTTTCATATAAACACCTGAAAGGTTATTCATCATCTAGTGAATGCATTATTGGCAGCATGAATAACGTTTCAAGTGATAGGGCCGCTTCATTCATTAAACAGGCATGCTTTGACATGTTTGGTGGTGAAATAAAAGTTCCATCAAAAAAACTATCAATAGACAAAGTAAACCTCTTAGACGGCAAGGCTTACCTTGGTGATACTTACCCTTACACATTCAATGTTACAGCTTACAATGGCAATGATGACACAACTATAAGCGGCATATATATAACCATTGAATATGCCGATAAAGATGGAAATAAAACCATCAAACGCTATTACAAAAAAGTGGAGATAACTCCGCTTTCAATATCAAAAGCATACTTTGACATTGAAAAGCCAGCCGGTGACTACACATGGGCAATTAGTGGTGCTGATGGTTATTTAACTGCAAAATAAATATATCAACAGCTACCATATCGAGCTGATAAAAATAACGGCAAATCCAACCAGGACAAAGAAAAAACTGAATGCCATAAAGTCATTCAGATCGCTCCTGCTGGATTTGCTAAAACACCAACACCCGACCGCGAATGGGATCAGCGCCAGCGTAAAGCTGAAACTGAACGCCTTGAGCGCCACCACCATCATTATCAACGCAAACAGTATCCACATGGTCAGGGTCCTCACTGGTTAAGTGCCCCAGCTTAACCCCTTTGCAGAGGCTCAGCCAGGGCCGCTATTCCACTTACTCCCAGTTAACCCTGTTCTTGTTCACTGCCTGATACACCAGGTCATTACGGCGTGCCAATAGCTCGTCAATGCGCCGGCGCTTCTCCTCTGCATTCATGGTGCGGTCACGCTGGATCAGCTCAATCTTGTTGCGTACCACCCTTACCTGCTGCTGGGTGCGGCTCAGGCTGCGGCGAGACTTCAAGATGCCACCCTGCTCATCCAATAACTCGTTGGCCTTATCGGTAAGCCCCTCGCTACGGTACTGGTCAATAGTGCGCTTGAGCTGGTTCACCTCATTCAGCATCTGGTAGAACTGCTCCATGTGCTGCGTTGACTTCGCTGGCCCGGTGCCACGGTACACCGACTTGACTAGCGGGATCTCGTCAGCGCGCCAGCTGGCCGACTCTCCCGGGCTTGCTGCGCGGATCAGGCCATCTGCAGTGGCCATGACATAGCCGCCAATCGTGCCGGTATAGCCAATCACCAAATGCTCAAGCTGCTTGGGCGAGAATCCGGAAACCTCGCCAAGTTTGCGCATCAGCAGGCTGGTCTGCTCGTTGTAGCGGGCTTCGGCCTGCACCGCCAGATCCTGCGGCGAGTCGATGGGGCCGCCGCGGAAGGTATCGTAGTTGAACGCAGCTTCAACCATTGGCTTGACGATCTGGGGGGTCGGGTTGAGCGCGAAGGTGTCTCCGATCGCTCTGGCCACAGCCTTGCCGAACTGGGCGCCGGTGTCCTTGTCGCCCATGGCACGCACCATACGCTCAGGGATGGTGCCGAACATCACCCCGATCTCAAACGGCTTGGGAATGCGCCAGTGCTGATCACCGACAAAGAAGTGCCAGTTGGCATCCTTGTCCCAATCTGGCAGCTCCTCATAACGCTCGTCATCCCAGTTGGCAGCCAGCAATCCCAGCGACATGGCGGTGATCATGCCTGCCCGCTTGGCAATCTCGCGCGGGTTATCTCTCAGCTCCCTGGTCAACTTACCAAGGCCCTGGATGCGGGCGTTGAAGAACGGCAGCACCATTGATGCAGCCTGTATTGCTCTTGCCCCGCCCATCATCGAGAAGTCCATCAGATCCTTCGACTCAAACGCCGCTTGCGCATGGCTCTTGCCGGCCTTGATGGCTGCATCGTATACCGCCTCGCGGTTGGCGTTCTCAAGCGCCTCGCCATAGCGGCTGTACTTCTCCCACGCATCGGCCACCACTCCTTTGGCGTGTGCCACGTTGCGGATGATGCTCTTTTCGTAGCGGGCAATCTGCTCAGGTGTCATGCCCTTGCGGCGCAGAGACTTGCGCACGGTGTCAGCCATGGCCCCCGGGTCGTTGCCGTTGACATAGCCGCCAAGGAAGCTGGCGCCACTGAACATCACATCAATAGTGCTGCCATCCATTGCCAGCGTCTTTTTCACCCCCTTGATGGAGTCGATCACCGGGGTGAATCCGTCCTTGCTGATCGCCCAGCTGGATAGTGAGTCGCGCAGGAAGTTGCGAAGCATAAACTCAGGCGAGGCGGTCACCCCGGCAGTAAGAATGCGCTTAGCGCTTGCTGCCATATTCACCATGGTGCCGAACGGCTGGCGATCGAAGAAGGTCATGGCCCGGTAAAGGTCTGGATCCTCCACCTTGATCATGTAGTCCTCACCTTCTATCTTGACGGTGATCAGGTTCTTCCCGTTCTTGAGAGCACGCCAGTCCATCATATTCGGCTTGGCTACCGCCTCAATGATGCCGGTGTCAGCCAGGTTCCAGACGGTCTTTTGTGCCGCCATGTTCTTCATGGATGCGTCGATAAGCTTGGATGTTGAGGTGAAGATGTTCTCGAGCAGGTCAGCGGTATTGGCCTCCCCTCCCTTGAGCTTCTTGATGCCGGCGTTCTGGTTGGCGATCCCCTTCGGCTTGAATGGCGCCAGTACATCGCCATCCTCAGATTCCCGGAAGAACGGGATGTACCACTCGCTTTCAAACTCAGAGCGTGCCTCCTTGGTGAATAGGCCTGCCTCCTGCGCCAGATCCAGCGTGGCAGCGTTGAGCCGGTTCCAGCGAGCCTTTGCCTCGTTGAATTTGGCCTCTTTGCCCTTGCCGAGACCTTTCAGTGCTTCGATGTCATGCTCGCTCAACAGGTTCTCACGCCCCTGCTTCATCAGCATCTCGGCCCGGTGGCCAGCCATCCAGCCCAGCCAGTTGTGCAGATCGGCGCCGAGATCGGAGAAGATGCCCAGCAGTGCGTCCTTCTCACCGGTACCAGCCTTGCGCTGGATTACCCCATCCTTCCACTCTGGCAGGCCATAGAGCATGGTCGCCTGCATGGTGGAGGCCGCCCCGGTTGCCATCCGCGCCGCAACGTATCCGGAGTCGGCCGCATCGGTGATGCCGGCCGCGTCCTCTGCGTACTTGATGGGGGCCAGCGCATCGAGCACTTCGGTGTTGGCTTTCTTGATAAAGCGGTCTACCCATGACTCAACCACACCGCGATCCACCTTGCGCAGCTTGTCCAGATTGGCCTTGGTCTTGTCGATGATGTCAGGCTTGGCGCCGAGATTTAGCTTTTCCATGGCCGCATCGGCAGCAGCCGTATTGGTCTGGCTCATTTTGACGCCGGATTTCTTGGCTGACTGCTCTGCCTCCTGGCTGAACTTCTTGCCGCCATCCGGGCCACCATCATCAGGCGAGCCGCGCTTCATCTTCTTGCCAAGCGCCTCAATCAGGTTCCGGGTCTCTGCTGCCGTGATGCCATCAGGCGCAAAGCCAACCATGCGCAGCGCCTTGGTCACCCAGGCCGCCACAGTATCCCAGCCACGGCGCCATGCGCTTGGCTCAAGCTCAGCAAGATGGGCGATCACCTCCTCGGCCTGCACCCCGATATCCTCGTCGGCATAGTGGGTGTCAACCCACTCCCACACCGCCTTCATGCTCGGGTCTTGCTTGGACTTGATGAGGCGGCTGATCAGCTTGGTGTACTCGCCATCGCCCAACACATTGGCCAGACCGTAGTGGGCCAGCACCTCATGGCGCAGGATCTCGCGCATCCTCTTGGGATTGGAGATGGTATCGGCTGCCACATGCAAGGTGCCGGTGTCGTCATCGAAGGCAGCGCGGCGGATCAGACCATCTTTGGCAGCCAGCCCCAGTGCTTTCTCCAGCTCGGCCTGGGTGGCGTGGATCTGCACATCAATGCCGCTGGCGCCCCGGTACTGCTTGAACCACTCCTTGGTGACCAGCTCCGCCTCTTTGCGGGTCAGGTGTTTGGCCGGCTTGTCGCCTTGAGCCATGGCTTGCTTGGAGAACGCGATAGCGCGGTCAGGCATCCTCGTTGACACATACTGCTGTGGATTGGTCTGTTCTGGCTCATTGGCTGGCGCAGCATCGGTAACCGGCTTGGTGGTGTCCCCATCCTTCACCCAGCGCTTGAGCTCCTCCATCGGCATGGCCTTGATAGCGCTCAACCCCTTCCACCCCTTCTCATAGTTGGCAAGGTAGCCATCCCTGGCAGCCTGCTCGTCGGCAAAGCCCATCATCACCTTGTGCTCGTCAAACTTGCCGGTCTTTGGGTCTGCCTGATCCACTACATAGACCATTTCGCTATCCGGCTGGTCTCCGATGAACACATCGACATGATCCCCGTCCGCACCGGTAGTGCGTTTGATGTAGCCGTAGTCGTGGGCCATGGTGGATTGCCAAGCCTTGCCATCCTTGTCAGTGCCGGAACGGGTAGAGCCCTTGGGGTTCTCGAGCGCGATATCCAGCCCATGCAGCGTGAGGTGTCCCTTCTTGTAGTTGCCAGCCTCCTTCTGCGCCTCGGTCGGATCAGGAGCCACCTCGGCGCGGGCGGCCTCGATCTGCTGAACAGGTTCACTGGCAGCAGGTGCCACATACTCGCGCACCTTGGCCGCCGATGACTTGGCCACCAACAGGCCACCCTTGCCCTGGATCGCCTTCACGCCGCTCTCCTTGGCCCACTGCTTGAGCAGCGGCACATCGCCTTTCAGGGTGATGGTGCCATCCGGGTTATCAATGGCTTCCTCCCACGGCGTAGGAGCGGCAGCAGGATCATTTGCTACAGGATTAGGTTGCGACACCTCAGAAACAGCAGCCCCGGCGTCAGGGGCCGGGGCTGTTAGTGTTTGGTCATTTTGCTGCTGTCCATCAGGTACAGGTGGAGCAGGAGTGTTGTCTGCCGGATCTCGGGATCCAGCTCGGTAGGTGAGTCCGGCAATGGCTGGTCCAGCGCCTGCTGCAGCCGGTTCGCCTGCGCCAGGCTGATCGCCTTGTCCTTCACTGCTGATTGCAGGTACTTGGGTAACTGGCTCATTGCTCACCTCTGCTTGGGGTTGGTTGACGGGGATCACCTCGCGGTATCCGGTATCGATAGCCGGTGCTAGTTGGCTGGCCTCGCCAGCCGTGGCAGGCGGCGCCTGAACTGTTTCAGCGCTTACGCTTGCAGCTGGCTGATCAGATGGTCGATTCGGGTCTGTGACACCGATGTTGTTGAGTTGCGGATCGCTTGGCTGCGTGGTTGCGGCAGCCTTCACCTGCTCAACCTCGGCGCTCTCGGCCACCCCAAAGCCACCACCATTGAGCGGAACCGGCATCTCCTTGCCCTTGCGGCTGGCCATGGCGGCCTCTTTCTCGCTGGCAAAAGGCTTGCCTTTGCGGGTTATGCGGAGTGTCTGGAGCGGGCCAACTACTGCATCCAGCGCAGATGGCGCGGCGTTCTTCTCCTGTGGTTGTGCTTGAGCTGCATCGTCAGCAACAGGCTCTACGGCTGTATCTGTGGCTGCTGTCGGTTGACCCACCGCATTTTCTGCAGCAACTGACTGCTGTCCAGAAATGGCTGGGGCTGCAATATCCTCGCCCAGCTGAGACATGGCCTGCGAGAGGAGATCATCAACTGTTGGCGCAGGCGTTCCGGCAAGCGCCTCCTGCACCGGGCTGTTCTCTGCCATGCCCTTGAAGCGATCAGCGGTACCATCGCGGCGCAGATAGGCCGGCACATCACGCAGCTCGTCAAACTTGCTGGCGCCGGGGCCGAGCGGTGATTTATCTGTCTCCTGCACGACTGGTTCTGCCATGGCATCAACGGCGGATGCCAAATCCTGCTCTACCGGTGCCGCGGCAGGGTTGGCTTGCACCTGTTCACTCTGCTCAACAGGCGCAACCTCCTCAGCGGTGGCTGGCTCTACCTGTGAGCCACTCTCCCCTTCAACCTTCGCCTTGCCGCCATGCAATCCGCCACCGGCGCCGACGGCACCACCGGTACCCATGCCGATCAAGCCACCTTCAAGAGCGCTGGATACAACCCCTTTCATCGGGTCGATATTGGCCGCGGCCACGTCGTTGAGAGATTCGTTCACAGCATATTGCTGCACACCCTCCTCAATGGTTTCTCCGATCCCCTCTCCTGCAGCCCCTTTGGCTGCGCTTTTCAGCACTCCGCCAGCTGCAGCCTTTCCTGCCAGCATCTTGAACAGCATGGCATCGCCCATCATGGACCCCATTGCTGCTGCGCCCCATGTCTTGGCATCGCTCATGGTGGCACGACTGGCAATGTTGGCAGTCTCTTCCCTGGCCTTGGCCAGCTTTTCCTCATCAGAAAGGTGCTGAGTTTGCTGATCCTGGTCGATGCGGGTGAACGCCTGGCGGAAGGTGTCGCTCTGCGCCAACTCATCAAAGCTCATGCCAAGCACTGAGTCTCTGGTGTTCACCCCGGCACTACCAACAGACCCGGTAGCACCTGCAGTTGCTGCTGCTCCGGTGGCCAGCTTGGATACCGTCTTGGCCGCAACCGCCTCGGCCACCTCTTGGGTAGCACCTCGCTTGATCATCGAGGCGGTGACAGCGCGCCCAATGCTAGCCTTGGCTGCAACGCCGGTAACACCGCCAGCTAGCAGCGTTGGAACCAGCGACCCAACACCTTGCGCCATCTTCATGGCCCACACATCGATGTCACCTGCACCATCACCGATGGTCAGGCGGCCTTCCGGCGTCTCATCGACCAAGCGCCGACCAAGCGCCTCCTTGGCATCAGCACTCATCCCGTCGTTCAGAGACTTTGAGCCAGATGTGGCAAGATCACCTGCTCCGGCCACTACATCAAGCACAGGGCTCAACTTGTTGGCCATGTTGGCGCGAGCCTGCTCCAGGTAGTCGCCTCCATCTCTGGCAACATCTTCGGCATTGCGGCCACCACGCTCCTTGCCGAACTGGCTGGCTTGTCTTGCCAGCTCGCCAATGCCACCAACCAGATCAAGCGCTCCAGCCCCTACCCCGCGCGCCACATCACCAAGGCCGACATCCAAATTTCTCTTTGCTGTTGGCTGCTGGATCTGTGGTTGAGCAGAGGTGGCAGCAGACAGGCTGCTATCGAGATTGCTCCAGAACGGGTCTGTGCGGGTGTCGGATAGTTTCGGTTGTGGCAAGGCGTCGCGCAGTCCAGGCTTGTCCATGGTGTCCTCGGCTTTTTGTGCAAAAGAAAAGCCCCGATCGGCGAACCAATCAGGGCTTGATATGGGGAGTGCTGGCCAATAAGCAGACTGGCCGACTATGGAGAGATGCTAACGCTGGGTTGGTAAAGATTCAACCAAGCCTTTCCTTCTTTATCTTTAAACTAACGCATGTTGCGGTTAAGATTGGTAAAAGCGCATCAAATAAGAACAAAGAGGTATACATGGCAGTGTTTGCAGTATTGGCATCAGGCGATCCTGCAATGCTTGAGAGTTTCATTGCAAAAAAACTGGCGCCAATTGATTACCACCGGGTTGATGACCGCACTTGGTTTGTTAACAACGCCAACGTAGTCACCCCAAAAGAGATGTCGGATTTCTTGGATGTTAGCACCGGTGGTGCTGGCAGAGTTCTTATTCTTTATGTGACAACCTACTATGGCTATCACTCAAAAGACGCCTGGGATTGGTTGGCTGGTAAGGGGGTGTAATCTTGAACACATCGCCGAGACATACAGCGCTTGATAGCGATCTTGGTGTGCTGCCAAGACAGGAAGGCACCCCAAGTCGAGGTGGTGACAACGCCCAACTACAATGGGTGATTGAGTCAATCACTCAACTAAAGGCTAGCCATGAGGCCATTGGTCGTCAGCTAAAAGCTGATCACGAATCCCTGACGGTAGAAGTCAGAACTGGCAAAGAATCTTTAGCTACTTCCATTGAGCATAAGCTTGAGCTGCTGAAAACGACTACGGCACAAAAGAACGACACAATTGACGCCAAGATCAGTGCAATGGATGAGCGATTAATCGAAAAGCATCGAGCAATCGAAGAGCGCATTATTCAGAATCACTCCTTGTTAATGGCGAAGATTGAAAATGCAGAGTTAAAGGTAGGAAAAGCTCATTCTGACGCCAGATTTGACACAATGAAATGGGTGATTGGCCTGGCGGTGGCGTTCCCATCCGTTGCTTGGATGGTTGTGCAGTTGTTCAATAATTTTTCAAAAACCTAGTAGCGCTAGGTCGTATTTAAAGCTCCCATGTATGGGAGCTTTTTTTAATTTCACTTCATTGCCTGCGCCAGGCTAATTGCCTGATAGGCGTTGGTCTCTGCATCACGTAGCCGACCTGCCGTTACCGTTGCCTGCTCTGCCTGCTTCTGCTTGGTCGCCTGCTGGCGCCACAGCTCGAACGCCGTGTTCATCCGAGTAGGATTATCCATCAGGCCACCAAGCTTTCCGTGCTGGTTTGCCTCTTTGATGAACTGCAAGCGATCCGGATCGCCGCCGGCCCACTCCTTGAGTGGGGCAGCCTGCTTAGGTTCGTCTGTTTTCCCTGTCATGCCGTATGTTTCAGCCAATGCAGCCTTACTCTGCTCAAGCTGGGTGTCTAGCGCATCAAGCTGCAGATCCTTGTCCTCTGCGTTGCTGGAGGAGATCCTGGCTCGGTTCTGGCCATGCTGCTTCTCAAGATCAGTAACCGCCTTCTTGTAGCCTGCCTGATCCGGCCCTGCTGTCAGGCCAAGGGAGGTGCGCAGCTGGTCAGCGTTGCCGATCATGTGCTGCGCCAGAGCTGCTCGCTGGTAGGCCGGTTTCAAGAAGTCATTGATGGGGATCACCTTGGGGTGGTCGTCAGGTGCAGAGGTCCGGTTGTCGGTTACCGGACGGACTGCCTTGCTGCCGTCGTCGTAAGTCACCTCTACCCCAAGCACCACACCGCGCCCATCAGGGGTGATCATGATGTTGCTCAGTTGCTTGCCAGTTATGGTCTTGCCGCTGTCAGGGTCGATGTCGCCAACCCCCTTGTTTACCTCGTCCTGATAGAGGGTGCCAGCTGCCTTGATGAACTGCGGGTTATTCACGGCCGCATGCCCTTCTGGCGTGGTCGGGTCGAGCTTGCCTTCCTGAGCCTGGCGCATCAGGTTGCCAGCGTAGGTGACAAAGGTCTTGCCGGCGTCTGCATAATCCTGCTGCAGGTAGCGCTCCGGGTTGAATGACCCTGCTCGAGGATCCCGCACCACATTCCAGAACTGCTGCCCAGGGTCTTTTCCCTCTGACACGGATTGCCAACCAGACTGAATGATCGGCATGTTTTCCTTCTGGAACTCCTGATTTTTGCGATCCTGCACCTGCCAGTCATACTCCTGCTTGCGGCGCCCTTCCTCAGCCATTGAAATCCCTAGTTGAGCGTTCCGATAATCACGCAGACCTTTGGCCTCCTGCTCTCGCAACGAAAACTCACGCTCATAGTTATCATCGGCACGTTTATCACGTCCGCTCCTGTAATCAAGCTCGCTCTGGTAGCGATCATCCGCAACCTTCTGCCGCTCCTGCTCGTTCTGCCACATTGCGTCACGCAGGCTCATTGCCTTATCGGCGCGCTCGTCCTCTTTCTGGCCGCGCTGATAGCGGTCCATGGTGTTGAAGCCGGCCAGAAAGCCTTCCGCCAATCCTGATACACCCATACTCACCTCACCTTAAAACAAGCTGCTTGCCAGAAATCCAACGCCGGCACCGATAAGAGCACCTACAGGGCCGCCAACCGAACCATAAGATGCGCCAATCATGGCGCCAGTGGCAGCCCCTGCGCCAGCTGCAGACATCTTCGCCTGCTTCTCCTGGGTCTTGAGCTGCTTATTGCCAAGCTCGAGTTCTTGCTCTCGATTGGCCGCATCGCGCAACCCTGCCATACCCTGCTGGCGCGTCTGGGCGCCAATATCAAGCAGTCCGTACCCCATCACATACCCCCACCTGTTTTGATTGCTTCACGCAGCCCAGCATCAGCACCGGTCAAGATCCCCATCTGGCGAGCCTGTTCCTGCTCACGCAAGCCGTTCTCGGTGCCGGCAGTCATCAATGCCATGCGCAAACCCTGACTGTTGTCTCCCGGGTTCTGCTGAGCATCCACCCCCATGCGGGCATTGCGGTTTGCCGTGGCCTGCTGGGCAGAGCGCAGCGCATTGGCGTTGTTCTCATCCACCCGGCCAAGCTGGTCACGCAGCAACTGGCCGTTGGTAGCCAGCTCCATCAGCTCCTTCTGCTTGGGGTAGAATCGAGTTTTCCAGTCCTGGTACTGGTCTCTGGTGATCTTTGCGTAAGTGTCGGCGGCGTATCCCATGACTCCCCCTTAGTAGCCTTTGCCCTGCAGCACCGATGCTGTAGGGCTGATCTTCTTGGTTGCTGCTGGCGCAGGAGATTTAAATTCGTTGAGGCCGTATGCAGTTCCTGCTCCAGCCACAGCACCAACCAACCCTGCTGTAGCCTGCTTGTCGGCAAATGAGTTCTGCGCGTCAAAGGCCGCTTTGCGCAAGCTGGTGCTGGCCACGTCACCCATGCCGGCCAGCGCCTCGGCCTTCTGGCCAGCTCCAATGCTCACCACATCCTTGAGTCCAGCCACATACTTGTCTTGCTGGCTTGACTGGGCGCGGTTGGTGGTGTCGGTCTGGCTCAGTGCCTGATCTGTCTCCAAGTCAGACATGGCGGTTTGATACTTGCCGCTGGTAGGGTCAATGCCGCCAGCCGCCATGGAGTCGGCCAAGCTCGAACGCGCCTCGCCAAATGATTGAGCAGTACCAAGTGCCGCGGTGCCGGCAAGCTTGTCGTACTCCTTGCCACTATTGAGGTCATCCACCTTGTTCATGAAGATGTCCTCATACTGCTTCAAGTCGGAGTTGTAGAGGTTCCACTGCTCCATAGCCACATCAGCAGCTGCTCGCTGGGCCTCCGTCTCTTGGATCTCATTGCAGCCCGCCACCCTTACCCATACCTCACCCCATCACAGGTTGATTTGAAACACATAGAGCCCGTCAGCATCATCAGGCTGACGCACCCACCCCATTCTCGGTGCAACCCTTAGCCACCCCTTGCGGGATGAGTGGAAGCGCAGCCAGCGGGCACCTATCAGGCGCGCAAGGCGCTTTACCTCCGGCAGGTGCCGCTCTGGCGCCCCTCCATCCCCCCAGCCGACCCATACCAGCACTCCGGTAACGCCATTCTCAGCCAGCGGCTTGAGGACAAATCCGTCACCTCCGCGTACAAACAAAAACGCCACCCTGTTACGGATGGCGTCTTGCAGTTCTGCTGATAGCCTTGGGTTGCCTATATCGTTGGCAATTCGGTTTATTTCTCTAATCATGCCAATGCCATCAGCCATACTGCCCTAGATGTGTCATTGTATTCAGGTCCTGTATCACTAACATTTCCAGTCGTTGTTGTTGTAAAAGAAATTACAGCATCTGTATTAGCTGGAATAACCATAAATGGCTGCGCTGTCACTGATACATCCACACCACCACCTGTTGGAAGGTTAACGGTTGTTACTGATGTTTCTACTAATACCCCATTAAGGTAGGTATGCAGGTTAAGGCTAATGCTCCCAGAGCCAGACAACCGACGTCGATATACTATTCCACCCTGCACAAGAATTAGATTTCTTGACCTGCTGTATGCAGGAATATTGAAGCCAGCCTTATTGGTGAGCATTTTTGTTACATCGCCAACGATCCTGTCGGCATAAACAGTTCCTTTTACAATGCAATCCTGCTCAATCGTGCAATTACCTATGGTCATATTGCGAACATAGCCACCCTCTGCCCGCAGACGATTGGTATACACACTGCCGTCGGCATAAATCATGGTGTACCAACCCCAGCCCCAGGCGGCATATGGCCCACCTTTACCGAAGCCAGCCGATCCGCCAGACATAAAGGCGTTACCCATATCTATCTGTCCGCCAGTGATAAGCGGAGCACTGATGCTAACCCCTGCCTTGATATAGTCAGCGGTAATTTTCTCTGAGTGAATTATCTGTATTGTGGCGCTTCTAATCATGGCTTCTTGAATGACAGCCTTGCCTTGATCAATGGCAAATAGCGGTGCGGTGCTATTGTTTGGGTTATTTGGGTCATAAACAAACACTTGGCTTGCTGCTATAAAAACCTGACTGGTACCATCTGATTTAGCAACCAGACCAATGCCTGCGTTAATCTGGCTGGCGCTGGCCTTGACTGCCCACATGCTACCAACACCACTTTCTAGGCTGGCTGCAGTTTCTTTTACTCCTTCGTAATCCTGCTTTAGCCACTGATCAAAATGGCTAATCTTTATTTTTCCATCCAGTTCATTGATGATGTCCTGAATATCTTTACTGGTCTCAGCATGAAGGCCGATAGCGCTATGATATGGGCCAACCATGCCATTCTTGTTAACGAACCGAACCCAGTAGAAGGCAGAGAACCCCTTGCCAACAGCATCTGAGTAAACATTGGCAAGCGTTGTGCCAATTGATACAGCTTTTGATGGGTTATCAACCTCCGCTCGCAGGATCTCAGCATAGGAGTGCCCCTTGTATGCCGGGGTATCCCAGGTCAGCGTGATGGTGTGGAATGCGCCATCAGCTGTTACCCCAGTTGGCGCCACAGGCTGCTGTACCCCAGACCACTCCGGGTCGGTCGGCTTGTCAGGAGGAAGCTCCGGCACAATCTGGCCAGACCCATTACGCCGCAAGTTAACCATCCCAAGCGCAGCGGCTTCACGCAATGTCAGGGCTTTATCTAGCCGATCCCCTTTCTGCCCAGTCAGGATCTGCATGTTCTCAGTCAGGCCCTGCTGGGTGTTGCTAGCTCGAAATGATGCGCCACTCATAATGCAGACACCTCCGAGACGCTACCGCCCAGCATGATCCGCTCTACTGCAGCAGTTCCCGTTACCTCTACCTGCCAACGCCGGCCTCGTAGCGGAGGCAACCTGAACGCAGTTTCAGGAACAGACCCTGCTGCAAGCTCGAACACCTTCACGCCATCCAGCCACAGCGAAAAACCAACTGAGTTGAGCGATTCACCCATCAATCTTGCCACACCAAGGCGAACGCCAGGAGGCAAGACAAACTCTTTGGATCTCCAACGCATTGAGAGCGGAGAGATTCCGCCGCGCCACTGGTACAACTGGCTTCCCTTGGCCAGCATCAGTGCATCGAGCTGCATGTCTGGCACCGCGGCATCCCACCGCCCGCTCAACCAGCGCAGATCGCCAGATTTCGGGTCGAACACAAATCCATGAGTGTCGGTTAGGGCAACATATTTCCCCTCGCTGTACCAGGCTCGCAAGGTGTCTGGCTTCAACGTCTGCCACTGCTCCCGAGTGATGATCCCCTCAGTGACAAGGTGGCCACCATCTGCGCCGACACCAACCAAACCATCTGGGGATGCATAGAGCACCAGACCATCCAGCGCTACCATGGAACGAGCACTCACGCATGCCTGCTGCACAGATGACAGCTTTTGCCCTGTAATGGACGATGGGGACGCGCCCTGAAACAGGTATGGGTAACCCTTCGTCCCTACTATCAAAGCCGTGTCGATAGCAGCGACCGCCACAATATCGTGCTCAGTGGTCAGCTTGTACTTCTCCGGCCACGCATACGGCAGGTATGGCTCAGAGAACAGCACGGCATTGCCAACAAAGCCGGCACAGATGCCGTTAGCCATCTGGCAGATCCCGCGCATCTTCTCTGGCGGCATCGAATAGCCATAAGTTTCCAGCACCGGGCCAAGCTCCCCATCCTTTTTGCTGTCGCTATAGCTCACGGTGGCGATCGGCAAGTCTGCAACCAGCAGGTAGTCAGCAAGCCCGCCACCAGAAACAGAGCGGTACAGCCGGCGACGAGTGATATTGCTGTTGTTGGTTGGCGCTGGTGACAGACCCACAACGACAGTAGATCCCGGAATGGTAATGGTTATTTTGCCACTGGCCGGACCCGGAGCCCCCTCTTCTCCCAGACCTGTCACATAGGTCTCAACGTAGAAGCGCGTCTCATCGTCTGTAGGGTCGTCATCCTTACTGCCACTTGGAGGGGTTACAGATTGCATGTTTGGAGGGGTTTCTGGTGCTGGAACGCCAAGACGGTACCAGCTGGTAGGTTTGCTGCTTCCGGCTGTAGCTATGGCGTCATAGGTCAGCTTTGGGAACTCGCCGTCGGTGAAGTAGACCCTGTTGTACTGATCTTGCGCGATCGGAGACCGCATTACTTCAACCAGCTTGCTCCAAGCAAACCAGTGGTCGCCATAGTAGTGAAACAGCGTAACAGGATTGACAGGGAAGGAGATGCCAGCCTGCTTGTCTTGCATGAGCGGGGCCACAGAGCCGCGGTCAAATTGGCAGTCCTGAGCCAATGTTGCCGCCTCATCAGGCAGTAGGTGATCCTCCACGCGCGGCACCATACCTCGCATGGTTACGATGTCGATAAGCGGCATGATGATTTTCTCGAAAGGCAGAAATGAAAAAGCCCCACTCGGTAGAGCAGGGCCATTATTTGCACATCCTAACGATATGCTCGCATTCAGGCAAGAATATCATCTGAGGTTACTCAGACTACATCAGGCATGTCTAACCGAATATCAATCCATCTACCAACAGGTATATCCGCTGGCTCGCCTGCGTCACATTTTCCAGAGCTATAGTCGGGAGTTGACGTGAATATGTCTACAGACCCATCCGCGTTCTGGTTGTATCTCACATGCAGAAGCTTATTTCCATTTGCGTCATGCGGGGTTTCGATATACCAGCCTTCTTTGGCAAACCCATTTGAACCAGTAACTTTGTATACGCCAGTTTTGATTCGTTCAACGGTTACACCAACGGCTTCTGAGTTACATACACCATGACCACAGGGTTCGTCGCCGCTTGTTTGAATATCAACTGCTCCAACTCTTACAATTGGTGATGCGTTTTTTATAAACCCGTTCGCATCAACTGTTGTGTTTCTGTCGTCACGGAACTTTGCCTGCCGCCATATACCACCTTGCTCTGCGGCCAATGCATTGTGCAAGATATATCCTGCCCCAAGGTTGCCAAACATACAAACAGCGTAAATGGGTGCGCCAGAGTAGCGCATTGAAGTACCGACGCAATAACCGATCCCCATCTGCGTAGAGGTGTCACCACCCGCCCCATTCTGCTGAAATTGCTGACCAGCGACAAGAGTGCTAGGCACTAGTGCCCCAGTTACGACTTTATTAAGCGACTCAGATCCAAGCGGCAGGAGTTGCCCTGCGTCATTTCCAGTATTTCTTGTTGCTGAAGTGCCTAAGCCAAGTGTCGCTCTAGCAGTGGGTGCGTCCGCATCGTCTATAAGGGTTTTACCAAACGAACTAACTAAATTAGCGTTAAGTTTTGCGTCTAATGCGCCCTGCAACTCGGAAACCCCGGCAATAGAGTGTGCCCCGTTTTTCGCTTCGTGTTGCGTAACTAGGCTTTGGGCTACGCCAGCAACCTCCGCTCCGATTTTTGCAGGTGTAACTTGAACGGCACCCTTTTCGCCGTTAACGCTATAAACCTCATCTTTAGCGTCAACTTTGAAATAGTATCCAGTTTTGGCTGTCGTGTAGCGCAGAAGATCACCGACATCAAAAGCAACGCCTGATACTGATCCTGCTACAGCTACATACCAAATAGTTGAATACTTCTTGCCTGCTACTGTTATTGGTTGTGGGTATGCGCCAGTTGACAGGTCACACTCCCCACCGTCAAGAACTGCACCAACAACGGCTGATGCCGCATTTTCAGCCCGAGTCGCAGCATCTTGAGCCGAGGCGTCATGGATCGCAGCTGACGCAGCTTTCTGTGTGGCAGTATCCGCAGCCGCAACAGATATGCTCTTTGCGGACTGGGTCGCAGCCGCATCACCAGACACTTGCTGCGCCTTGGTTATAACCTCCGCATGCTTGGCAGATACCATATCGGCCTGACCAGAAACCTGCGCAGCCTTGGCTACCACATCACCATGCTTGGCAGACACATCTGTTGCCTGATTTGCTACCTGAGTAGCAAGGCTTCTGACATCTTTAGCGTCAGATACGATACTGTCCTTGGCAGAAACCGCTGTGCTAGCTGCCGAGACTGCCCCATCTTTTGCTGTTTTGGCGGAAGCAGAGTCTGTCTTGGCAGATTCTGCATTCTGACTGGTGATAACCCTGTCTGCCGCAGTCATGTCTGCTGCTGACTCGGCTCGCTGCGCTGCTGCTAATGCGCTATCAAGCATTGGTGGGGTGATATTGATACCACCATCAACCAGGATACTATGAAGGTCGCCATCTGCGCTGTTAGCGGAAACCTTGGCCGTGCCGAGGTAATCCATGTCTCCACAGCGATCATTCTGCGCATAGGCATCATACATTCCGGCAGCCAACTGGAAGCTATAAGCACCTTGCTGATCACACTTATGGTTGACGGTGGAACCAAGCAGCACCTCGCTGGTGCTGCTGATTGACCTTAGTTCAATGATGGCCCCGGGAACTGGTGAGCCTGACGGGTCGGTCATGGTGCCGAAAATGCGGATCATGGTTACCCCTGATTGGTTTGAAACTTGTCGTCACGTAAAGCGATTACTGCGCGCTCCATCTGCAACTTGATGCCAAGGTACTGGGCAAATGCCTGGAGGTGGAGCTGGCCGCGTGCTGAGTTGGCAGTGTCGTCAGAGTCGCGCAGGTAGGCACGGTAGATAATCCAGTCCATGCAGGGGGTGAGGAAGGTGTCATCCACCTGCAGAGCAACGCCAGACTCCACTTGTGCCACGTCAACCGGCGCAGGCAGGGAGCTGAGTACCAGATCCACTTTGACTTCGGCTGCAACCCCTGGGTACAGCCAGAAGGTGCGCGGGTTGGTTGGCTCGTGAAGGTATGCTTCTGCCGCCGCCGCACCGGTGCCTGTCATCCACTCAGGGTCAAGGTCGTCGAGTTCGCCGCGCTTATAGAACCTGATCTTGCGACCACCAGTATTGCGCTCTACCTCGATGAGCTTTACAGCACCTGCAGGCATGGCTTGGCGGGTTCCGGCCACGCAGGTGAACTCCTGTGTTTGGGCGAAAACATCAGGCCGGTAATTGGCGATCGCAGCGATAGCGCTGTTGTAGTAGCTGACCAGATCGGCAGCTGACCAGCTCACCCGGGTTTTGTCGGTTAGCTCGATAGAGATCCGCTCAAGAAGCGCCTTGACGGTAGTCATCTTGAGACCCCCTAGAAGAATTGATGGCGACGCACAGGGTTATGGATCTGGGCGTTAGGTGTTTGCTCAATTCGGAATCGGTGGGCATCACGCACCGCTTCATTGAAATGAGCCTTGTTCAGTTGCGCCAGTTCCGGGCTTGCCCACGGCTTTCCTGGTTGCAACTGCAGGATTGCTGCTGCGCCGTCAGCCATAGCCTCGGCGTAATCCTCTACCAGCGCGGCCGGGATCAGTGTTGCGCTTGGCAGCGGCTCAATGGCCCCGATGATGCAGACATTCTTCAATGCCACAAGAAACCGCACAGACTCCGCTGACTGGACGTGGTAGTCGGTGCCTGGCTGTAGAGGTGCGCCTTGCGATGTGATGCGGTGGATCACCGATCCTGTCACCTGCGGATCTCGCACATCCTGACGAGCCTGGCGATTGATGCTGCTCATCTTGGCAAAGCTCACCGTCTGCCCCTCGAGCACTTCGTCAAACTGGCGCTCAAGGTGGATCAGCGCACTACGCTTACAGAAGTCGATTGCAGCCCGAATGATGGCCTGCCGAATAATGCTGTCGAGCGGGCCAGAAACCCGCTGGCGAACCAGCGGGATCAGGGTGTCCGGACTAACCAGACGGCTATCCAGCACCGGCACCATTACTCACCACCTTGACCGGCAGCCAGCTTGGCTTTCATGGCATCACGAACGCGAATGCGGAATTCACCAACGTTCTCTTTCGCACCTTGCTTCTCGATGCCCAAATCCTCACCTTCAACGAGGGTCGCCAGCTGGGCAGAGGTGAGCTTGGCCAGATCGATATCACCAACCACCATGCTCTGCTCTTCGGCCAGGCGGGCCGCTTCGGCAGCAAGGCGCTCCTGCTCTTCCGCTTCCTTTCTTGCGATAGTCTCCTGTCGCTCCAGCGTGCCGGCCAGCGCTTCTTTGCTGACCCAGACGGTGGGGAACTCCAGCAGCTGCATGGCGATGTGGCTCTCCACATCAACTGGCGTGTGGCGTGGGAACACCAGGCGGGATCCGGTCACTGTGTCTTTCTTGCTCGGCTTGTCGCCGATATAAACCACGGCAATTTTGTCGCTCACGGCAATATCTCCAATCCAGAAATGAAAAAGCCCGGCACTTGGCCGGGCATGGCGTGACGGGCAGCCTTACAGGTTGCCGATCACCTCATAGTGCAGCTTGAGCTTGACCGTGCCGGTCGCCGCGCCACCGCCGACGGTGAGGGTGATCTCCTGCCCGACATCGGTCAGCAGGTCATCCACCGGGAAATACTTGGCCACTGCCGCCACCGTGCTCTCGGCGTTGATGATGGTGGTGGCGCCGATATTTACGGTCAGCGTGGTGCTGGCACCCAGCGCGCCGCTGATGAGGGTGGCGCCAACCACTTTCAGGTTGGGCTCCACCTTGTCACCGAACGCGACTACATCACCGGACGGCACGGCCGCCAGCTTGGCCACCAGGGTCGGGGAGATAGAGAGGTTGCCGAACGAACCAACAAACCAGCGGTAAGCTCGGGCGATCAGGGTAGTTTTGGCCATGACATGGCTCCTTATCTGGTCAGATATCAACAGGAGGGGGTATCAACCCCCTCGCTACGGTGGGTGGCTTAGCGGCCTACTGCGCTGACGGCGGTATCCAACACCATGCAGCCATGGTCCTGAATGTTGCCGTTGCGCTGCTTGAAGCGGATCTTCTGCAGGCCGGATACCCAGCTGATGGAGATCTCGGTGCTGTTGCCGTGGTCGGTTTTCTCTTCGTGCATGCCGAAGGAACCGCCCTGCTCGCCAGAGCCGAAGGCGTTAGCCAGCGCCTGACCGCCCAGCAGCACGGCGCGGTCGATGGTGGTGCCAGCAACCTTGTCCACTTCCACGCCGGTCGCGGAGTTTGCTGCGCACACCTTGACGGTGCTGCCCTGGTTGAAACGGATCGGCATGCCCTTGTATGGCTTGACCAGAATGCCGCGCCACATCGCACCTTCACCGCGGAAGATGGGATGGTTCCAGCCCTTGCTGCGCTCCATCGCGGATGCCAGCATTGCCTGCCAGTCCTTGCCGGAGCTGGAGGTATAGAAGTCGTGCCACTGGCGCGGGGTGACGTAGAGCACGTAAAGCGGTTCGCCACCAGACGGGTCGGAGACCATGCGGATCGGCTGGATGGGGTTGGCCATCTCCGACAGGAACAGCGACATGTTGTCAACGCAGCCGAGGTTGAAGCGGTCAGAGGCATCGATACCCTCGAAGCTGGTCGCATCGCCGCCGAAGAAGTGACGCTCGTAGGTTGGCGCGGTAAGCGTGTTGATCATGATGTCGGCAAACTCCGGATCATCAGCCAGCGGCAGAATGATGTCGGTAGCGGAATAATCGCCACGGGCGCCAGCCAACTGGGCAAAGCCGCGCTGATCAACCAGGCGACCATAGTAGCCATCACCCAGCAGCACTCGGGCAGTCTTGATCAGGTCATGCTTGGTACGGGACTGACTCATCTTGCCGCCGGCATCCACGCCGTGACGGGTCTGGTTAACCTTGAGCGAGAAGTCAGCGAAGGACAGGGACTCGAGACGACCATCCAGCTTCTTGTCACCCATGGTCGGGCGGCCAGAAAGCTGATGGAACAGCTGCATGTCAACGGAGTCGCCAGCCTGCTTGGCCAGATCGGTGATGCGAACTACCGGGGCGCCAGCGCTGGTCTGCTTGCCGCCGTTGACCTTGGCGCCCTTGGGTGCCTCTTCGGTCAGCATGTTCACAAACGAGTTGGAACGGTTTGCCGCAGTAAACAGGGCGGCCTGCAAAATCTTGTTGGCTTGCGCCGAGGTGACTTGGGTCATGATCCTCTCCTACATGAAAACAAAAACCCCGACACAGTGGTCGGGGTTGGTTGATATACACAGGGTTGTTGGTTAGAACCCGGACTGCTCCAGCAGGGCGTCAATCTGGGCATCGGTCATGGCGCCAAACTCCCCGACCAGCTCGGTCTGGGACATGGAACCATAACGCTCAACACCAGTTGCCGGAGCCTGATGGGTTTGGCCGAGTGCTGACGGGCTGGACGGGATAAAGTCAGCCGGCTTCTCTGCCGCCTTGCTGGGTGCCTTAGCGGGAGGCGCTTCAACCTCATCACCAAAGGCCAGCTTGGTACGGCGAGCTACCTCTGCGAATCGCTCTGCCAGCGGCTTGTTGTTCCACGCGGGGTCGGCCTGCAACTTGTCATCGATAGTGAGGGCCATATCGAAGCGGTCTTGGTCGCCATCACGCCATGCGGCAAGGTCAGGTACCGCCTGCAGTGCGGCCTGTACCGGGTTGGCGACTGGCTGAACCTGTTGCGGCGCGGATTGTGGCTCCAGCTTTTGGAGCTTGCGGGCAATGGCCGCGATGGACTTTCCGAGATCAGGGTAGTCCTGCGCCAGTTGCTCCAGCTCTTCCTGGCTGATGTCGTCCGGGTCAACCGATGGGTCGATCCCATTCTTCTCCAACAGCGCCTGCAACTTATCCCGCTCAGCCTGGGCCTGCTGCGCCTGAGCCAGCTTCTCACGCAGTTGCTTGGTCTCGTTGCGCGCCTGCTCCAGCACTTCATACGGGATGGTGTGTTGACCGTTCTTGGCCATAACGACCTTTTCAGGTGTGCTGGCCTGTTCCTCAACCTGAGCGGCTGCGGCTTGTTCGCTACCGGCTGCCACTTCGCCCGCCGACGGCGCGGGTTGTACGTCCGTTTGCTTGGTGTCAGTGCCATTGTCCAGTTCGGCATCGGGCTCGCGCTCGATATCGGCCAGCATGGCTTCCAGTTCGTCCAGGCTTTCAGTTCCGGTCAGGTTATCGATGGTTTTGCTCATGGTCGTCCTCGTGGGTTTTCAGTGGGTGGTATCGCTGCCCAAGCGGGGGAACGCTCTCGTAAAAGCGCTCCCCGGCTGGGGCTGGGCATAAAAAAGCCCGCACAAGGCGGGCAATTGCTGCTGCTATCGTCTATCGCTATGGATTCGTTACTGCGGCAATGCGCTCATTCAGCACGGCCAGATATTCACGCATTGCAACAAGCTGGCGCTTCATGCGGTTCTGCTCCTGATGATGGAGCTGCTTGAATGTTTCGCTCGGAATAAAGGCTTCCAGCTTGCCGGTGCGCTCGGCCAGTTGCTCTTGCTCCTGGCACATGCGCTCAATGTGACTGGGCTTGGGGATTCCACCATCAACACCGCGTACTTTGCTCGTGCGGATTACTCCTGTTATCAGGCAATCATCGCTCACCATTAGCATAGGTCCATCAAGGTGGCACTTGAGCCGCCAACCTTCCAGCTTCCACAGCTCTTGGCGGGCCTTGGTTTCTGCATCCTTGATTGCATACTTGGCGCCAAGCTCTGCATTGAAGTTGGCCGGGTCGGCGCAGGCTGTCATGCCGATGGCAAGGGTAAAGCCGTTGGCAGCAATGGCGGTGGCCGTCGTGGTTGTGGTGCCTGGTACAACCAGCACCTCATAGCGAACTCCCTGCATCAGCGCCTCGATCTGGTCAGGTGTCACGCGCGGCGCGGTCAACCCAAGCGCCTGAATATCGCGCTCCATCTCGGCATCAATCTGCTGGCGGTCAGTCATGGCCTGCTCCAAATAAAAAACCCGGCGCTATGGCCGGGTCTGGAAATGAAAAGGCCCAATCTCGAGAGACTGGGCCATGATGGAGAAATCCTAACGCTGGGCGATTAGGAAAGCAACCATCAGAGTGCGATCGCGTCAATCTGCTGCTGAATGGTGTCCAGAAGCTGGGCTCGCAGTGCTGCTTGCTCGGTCTGCATCGCCTGCTGCTGGGCTGCCAGCTGCTCCATCTCCTGCAGCGTCTTACCGGTCTGGGCCTGCTTGAGGGCGTCATCGAGGCGGATAGAGTCTGTCATCCTGGTGATGCGATGGGCCTCTGCCTGCAACTTGGCGGCCTTGCCTTCAAGCTCTGCCAGCTTGGCCTGCATCTCCTGTATGGCCATCTGCTGCTGCATCTGGGCAAGCTGGGCCTGCTGCTCTGCGGCGGCGCGCTCCTCATCGCTCATCTCGTCAGGGTCTTTCTGGATGTTCAGGGCGTTGCGAATCCGCTCAACAAACTCCGCCTTGCGAGGCACGTCCATCAACTCTACCAGCAGATCAAAGCATGCCGCTGCAGCCTGCGGCGGCAACTGGGACATAGCTTGCGTCATCCGCTCGGCCAGCTGCTGCTTGTAGGCGGCAGTCTGCTGGATTGGCGCCAGGGCAATATGGGCTCGCAACCGGGTCACATCGTTGGTCAGCTTGCCGTCTTCCTGCTCCACATTGATCACCACAGCCTTGCGGCGGCGCGGGTCGTCACGGTTGACGGTCACCTTGTAGTTGCGCTTGCTGGCCATATCCTCCAGCAGATAGGCCAGAGCCAGCTGCCCTACCTGCTGGCACCCCATCCGGTAGTTGTCGTTGATCTCCGACAGGGTTGTCGCCCCCTGCTCCACCAGATTACTGATGGCAACGCCAGATTGGCCAGTCGATCCCTGCCCCAAGAAGGCGGCATAAACCCCCATCGTATCCTGAATGAGCTTCACCGAGTCCTGCATCACCTGGAACTGCTGGGCGGCCACGTTGAAATCCTGCTCCACCTTGAAGGCGTCGCTCACGCTGGTCTTGTTGACTCGGTCTTGATTGAGCTCGATATAGCCATCCGGGCGCTCTACCTGCTCCAGCACCTGATCCCGGCTCATGTTGGTGGCGTCCTTGTCCATGATGACGCGCTTGGCCTGTAGCAAGAAGGTAAGTTTGATACGGCGCAGGTTAACCTCATCCTGTGCCGGAATCGCCCTGGCAATCAAGCCATATGGCTCTCCGGTGCGGTCCTTGCGGTAGCCCCAGAACGGCACAAGCGGGTACATGTTGTGCGGAGCAGAACAAGGGCGATCGACAAGGTGATGAGGGCCAACAAACCACGACTCACGGATCACGGCCACAGGGCGGCGATCCAGTCTTGCTCTGCCAATGGAGATGGCGGCGATATGCAGCTGATTGGTCTTGTCGAACTCCAGCGCCCGCCCGGAGTCGAGCAGAAGAACCTCGCGCAGGTCGTAGGTGCGGTAGTAAACCACCTGCAGCAGGACACGATCCCGCTCACGGCTGCACCATTCGACCTCCTTGCCACTGAAATGGCTCCATTCGTCGTAAGCGCTGACCAGATTGGGATCCATCCCTTCGATTGAGGTCAGGCTAACCATCCCGTTCCAATCGTTAACCCCCCACTCCAGAGCCTCAGCCTTGCTCGGGAACATGGTCTTTGCCTCATCCAGATCGACCCAGCGCCGGCGCATCAGCCAGCGGCAGTCGCTCAGGTCTGACTCACGGCTATGCCAATCCCAATACACCTCGTCACGGTGTACGCTGCTGAACTTGTAGCGCGGGCCGAACGGGTCATCACGGCGGCACACCTCCACCCAGCCAACGCCAGTTTTAATCTGGCCGCCATATGCGTCGCCACGAGCGCGATCAAGACCGCCCAGTCGGCACATGTCTGAATACTCGGCATTCACGGCTTCGGCCAACTGCTCGAGCTCGTCATCGTGGTCATCAGCGACAACCATCAGATCGGTACGGCTCTTGGCCTCCATGCCCAGCACGCCGTCGATAGTAGGGGCGATCAGGTTGTGGACGGTGATTGGCTGACCGCGTTCCTTGAGCGCCTTAACCACCTCGGGCGGCAGCTGATCGTTGTCGTAGTAGGCGCAGGCACGATTGGCGAGGCTTCGCCAGTCAGGCTGGCCATTGATATCGCTCATCAGCTTGAGCAGTTGCTGGGTGTCGAGGCCGCCTTTCTTTGGGGCCTTTGGTTGGGCGTTGATCATCAGTTGGCCATCCAGTGCTTGGGTTTACGGGAGGATTCGTGTTTGACGACGCGGGCTGGCATGCGGGCGCGCATCTCTTGGGCAATCATGTAGCTCATCAGCTGGTCGTCGTAGCAGCCGTCTTGGGCGTTCATGCTGCCGCTCTTGTCGTAGACATAGGTGGTTGCTTCGTGAATGGTGCCTATCCAGCGGATCCCGGACTGCCCGGCTCGCAGCAGGGCCTTGAGGCCATCCACCACGATCGGCTTGGATTGGCGGGTGGTCAGCCAGCCGAGGCGCAGGGTCTCATCGTCCCGATCCCGGTCGATATACTCCTGGGTGTAGATGCGTCGGGTAGGATAGAGCTCGCGCAGCTTGAGCAATACGGCGTGGCCGTGGTTGTTACGCTCTGGGCCGATATAGGCAGGGCCATGCTCTGCGGTGCCGTATAACTTACCTACGTGGGCCAGCAGTTGGGCAAAGAGACCGGGATCCAGATGACCGAACCAGTGGGCCACCTGACGCCCGTCACTCTTGGCGATCACGTCAAAGCTGGAGCGGTCGCCGTGCTCGAGACCTTCCGCCACGTCGGCGCCAATGGCGTAATCCTCATCGGGATCTGGCAACTCCCACACCAGCAGCATGTTTTCGAGGGAGCGCTGGCCCCGCTCGTCCAGTTTGTCCGGCTTGCTGGCCTTCTCGCGCCGGCCGGTTACCGGGTCCATGTCGTAGACGATGAGAGGCGGCATGCAGTCGCCCTCTGCATCCATGGTGGCGACGGGGTCGAATACCCTACGGCCAGAGGTCAGGAACGCTTCCAGCGGCGTGCTGGGGAACTCCTGCTTCATCTCTGCGCCCAAGGTGGACTCTTTCATCACGTACCACTGACGCTGCTCGTCGATGATGGTGCAGTTCATCGCCTTCTCAACAGCGGAGAAGTATTCAAGCTTGGCCTTGCTGGCCACCACACCTGACGCCGGAACGTCGGCGCGATACTTGGGATCCTGCCACCAGGCGAAGAAATGGAACTTCCAATCCAGCTTGCTGAGCTCGCCGGATGCCCTGGCCAGCTCCAGTGACTTCATGCTCATGGCGTGAAAGTCGCCGCCAACACCTTCGGCAGTGGACTCAATGAATGCCACGGCGCCCGGGTGGATGGCTTGCAGGGTACCGGTCCGCACCTCCTTGGCCTTCTCAGGGTACTTGGCGCAGATCTTCCCGTGTTCAGAGACATGCAGGCGCTGGACGGTACCGGAGCGGAAAGAGGTGGCCACCTGAATGCTGGAGCCATGCCGGAACAGGATGTGACCGCCGTTGGCCCCGCCGCGTCTGGTCACCACCTTGAACTGGGCCTTGAGCCAGCCGGGCAAGTTATCGAACGGAACTTCAATCTTGGTGCGGTATATCTCGCCGGCAGCCGTCAGATCCTGGGCGATGATCCCGCACTTGAGGTTCTTGTTGAACAGCGCCTCATCCAGCAGGTAGATATCGATGGCCGTGGAGAACCCGAGCTGACGGGCCTTGAGGATGATGTTCAGCCACCACATGGTCTTGAACAGCAGCTCTTGCGCCGGGCGCAGCCGGAAGCGCACCAGCTGGCCCTGCTCGTTCTCGATCATGTAGAGGTTGTTCATCCGCCACCACTTATCGCTTAGCTTTGCGCGGATGTAGGCCATCTGCTCCTGCTCAGTCATGGCGGAGATGTCGAGTTCGGTCATTGATTGGCCTCAGGCAATAAAAAACCCGCCGAAGCGGGTTGGTGTTGTCGATGCTGTTGGGTTACCGGTCGTTGATGGCTTGGCGAAGCTCATTAGCTTCTTGCTCATCGATGCCATTTCCAGCTAACCAATCAACGAAGAAAAGCGACTGGCCAGGGTGGCTGATAAGGAGACACATCGCCCCATTTGGGCCATATCGGTCAATGTCGAAGCGCACTGACATGTGACCGTCATCACTCTTCATTGATTGCCAGCCTTCTTGGCATGGCTGGTGCTGCGGTTTGGCTGCTAGCGTAAAGGTGTGCCACGCAACGTCGCCAGACTTTACCTCGGCAATAACATTGCTCGGAAGCAGATGATGACCACAAAGTTGCACCCACTCACCATTGCCGCTTATTGCATAGACCATCATTGTGACGCCTCCTCTGTCATGCTAATCACCTCATCCCTGGCTGCGGCGCGCTGCTTTGCGTTATCAGCCAACATCGTCACATGGATGGGGTCGGCGATCATAGCTCCAATCTCGAACAGCACGCCGTCACGGTAAAGACGATATGGCTCAAGAATGATGCGCTCATGGGTAACGGTGGCAGCATAATCATGCTCTTCGTCACTGCCAATCAGTCGCAATCCCACCATGACAGGCGGCAGCTCGTACCACACCTCGCATCCCTCGCGGCCTGAATAGATGGCGTCGCACACCTCTCTTGGTAACGGGTAGTCAGCGATGTAAACAGCCTTCCCCATCTCGTCCTTGCGGTAAATTCTCATTACATCCCCCAGCTGATAGCGACGGCATATTTTATCATGACATCAGCCCGCCAGTCCCCATGTCGTGCAGCTCTGAAACCATCTCGCTGACCGGAGTGGTATCGCTGCCGCCATCCTTCTCCAGCCGATCGGCTTCTGCCGTAAGCTTGCGGGTGGCCGCCTCAATGCGCTTGGTGTCCGCCTCAATCTTGGGTCCGGTCACCGCATCAATGCGCAGTGTGCTAAGGGTGCGCTCGATGGACTCAATCCGCTGGATGTTGCGATCCAGCGCCTGCTCGGCTTTCAGGATCTTGTCATAGAGCGCAATCCGGTCGGTCATCTCGGTGGCGTCCAGCAAGTCCTGCTGCAGGTTCTTCAATGTCTTGGTGACAGAGATAACGCGAGCCCGGGTGAATATCAGCTCGTCCCGCAGCCTCAACTCCTCGGCTTGGTCGAACAGCTCATCGGCCTCGAGGAACTGGGCGTAACCGCCGTGGGTCTTGGCTATCTGCATGCCTGGCTTGATGTTGGCAGGCGGGTTCGGGTTGCCTGAATTACCTACTGACTCTTTGTGCCCAAGAGTAAAGCGGCCGCTGCCATCCCTGCCGCCCCCCATCTTGTTTTTGGGTTCCTGACCTGAATCAGCCGAGGTGTGTGGGGATGAAGATGACCTTTCCCCTCTTCCCTCTCCTCTCTTGGCCTTGCCTTCATTCCCCTTTGGTTGCGCACTTTGCGCAGATTGCGCAGTTTTGCGCACTTCTGATTGCGCAGATTGCGCAGCTGCGCGATATTTTTCAGGTTGTGCTGGGGATTGCCCCCGAGATTTCAAATAGCGACGCGCCGAGTTGTAGTTCAGGCCGCGGCTGTCACACCAGTCTTTTGCACTGATGCCGGTCGCTTCGTGCTCACGCAGGTATTCTGCATTGAGCTGTGCCCAGTCGGTCTTTGCCATTTAGAGAGATAGCTCGCCTTCGACAACGGTGTCGCCGGGTACGGGCTGATGGGTTGCCGGTACCACTACAGAGACGCCGGTATTGAGAACAACCAGGGCATGACTGCCGTCATACTCCTTCACGTGAGTGATCACCCCGGTCACGGTAATGCCATTAACCACTGCATCGCTCCAATGCATCGAGATAGTCCAGTAGGTCGGCTGTTGATTCCCCAGAAAGACAAACCCCGCCGTTATTGGCGGGGCTCCATGTCAGCCTGGGAGTTGGTGGCGGGCAGTTCGCCGGTTGGCTTGGCGCCGTCTGGCAGCTGGCCAGAAGCAGCACCGAAGCGAGCAGCAAAGCGCCCTTGTGGGTCACTATGGTTTTGGTCATAGCTTTCCTGCGCCTCCCTTGCCCGTTCCTGCTTAAGCCAACGGCCCAGAAGGGCCGTTAGAATGTCGAGCAGTTGGAGCAAGCTATTCATGTTATTGCTTCCTGGCTTTGTCGGCCGGCAGGTTCAGGGCCAGCTTGTCCAGGATCTTGGCGAGACCGACCAAGAAGGCATCAACCTTCCCGATAATCTCATCATCTCGGGTGGACGGGGTGACGGCCGCAATCTTGGCCAGACCCTGTACCACCAGTGATGCGCCCCCTACCACGGCCATCAGGATGACAATCCAGTTGATGACCACCTCAACGATGTGTTCCATCGCACTCTCCTCTCTGCGGTTACCGGTTACCCGGCGATATCGGCACGGCTTTCGCCTATGCCTCTGACTTCGAGAACTCGGCGGCAGCCATCACCGGCAACTCACCACCAGGCATCGGCTCACCAGCAGGCCAGCGGTATGCGGTAACCCGGGATCGGGGGAATGCCTTCACATTTACGGCATCAGCCTGATTGCCACCCAGCACCAGCAGATTGCCAGCCTTGTCTTGCCCCACGACGAAACCGACATGGCCGCCACCGTCACGGCTGAACACCACCACGCAGCCGGCCACCGGCTTATCCAGCTTCTCACCCCAAGAGGCATAAGAGCGCGCCCCCTCGAATCGGGTTGACTGAACACCTACCCGCTCCAGGCAGGCTCCCACGAATGCCGCGCACCACGGCGTCTCGTCATCTTGGATGCCGCCACGCTTGATAGCCTTCCACATCGCCACGATTTCAGGGTTGTGCTTCGGCCCCTTGATTTCAGTCAGCCCGATATGTCGGCGGGCCTCTTCTACCCAACGCTGTGCCATTACTCCTTCCCCCCAGTCATCCAGCCGGTTGCCCGGCGCTCGTAAAGCTCCAGGGCCTTCGACCCCATCAGACCAGCCAGGCCAGCCATAAAGCCACACAGCGGCAGCGGTGCGGCGATATACCAGCTCAGCAGCATGGTCAGCATCCCGGCGAAGCCTGACACCACAACCTGCAGCGCCGCCTCCGCCCAGCGGAACTGCCGCCCTTCGCGCTTCACTGTCTGTATGTAGGTCACAAGCCCTCCCCATACGCTCAGCCCGCCAAACGCCAGATAGGCGAGCATGCTGTAGTTCTGTGGATCCTTGTCAGGCGTCATCGCCCCTCCAGAAACGACAAAGCCCGCACGGTGGCGGGCCAGAAATGAAAAAGGCCAGAGTCCCGGGGGAATCTGGCCATCTTTGATAGATACTAACGCTGGGGCGGCTGGGATTCAACCAGCAGCAAACTGCGCATGCCGAATATTAAGACCTGTGCGACTCTTTAACTTCTTTAGTTGCCCAATCCTTTCCCCACCCTGTTGAGCCACACTTGGTGCACACATAGTCACCAGTAGGTGAGCCAGAATAAAACTCTTTCGCAAGATTGGCGTGTTCGCATGGCGATCCATCCCACTTCGCTCTAAGTTCTGCCGCATCTTTCATATCCATATGTATCTCCTTGTTGTGATGGTTATTTGATTTTTCTATACCGCTCAACCTGCTGCAGGAAGTAAGCCTGCATCTCCCCCTTGTAGTTCCCGGCCTCGCTCTCTGCTGGGATCTTGATCTCGGGGTTTCGCTCCTTCCACACTGCATAGGCTGCGGCCTTCTCTACCTCAACCCTCTCCTGCTCTTCTTTTGGCAGTGAGCATAGGTTAAATGACATTTTGCTCACTCCACCGTATCTGTATTTGAACGCTCAGCACGGTTAATGGAAATAGACTGAATGAATTCGTCGTCAACAGCAGTCACATCTTCTGTCAATGCCCACGATACCTCGTGCGCGTAACCACACTCTACACACTCGACAAATTCTTTTTTGGCAGAAACAGACACCCTGGCATCAGACACTGTCTGCTGCTTATTGCATTTGAGGCAATTAAATATCAATGGCTTAATCATTCCGCTAAGGGCGGCATGTGATAATGCTCGGTGGTAATTTTCTGATACATCATTGAAGGCTTTTTTTGAGTAATCGGCAGCGTCATTTCTTGCTCCTTGCATAGAGCTAAACACCGCATCTGCGATGAGTTGTGGCAGTTTATTAGTGGCGCACACTACACACACCGCGAATTCCATACCGCCATCACCACTACAAACCCAGCTGGCGCTGGCTGGTCTATCACCACATACCGTGCAGTGCTTGTCTCTTCCCGTCTCAATCATAATGCCCCCAAAATGCTCGTGCCTATGTTGTGGCACGATTTTGCACTATTGAGGGCGGATGGACAAACTGCTGAGCCACCCCTAATCAAGCTGCCCGCATCTGGCGCACCTGCCGGTTCATGATCTTGGACAGATCTGACGCTTGGTGGATCACCTCATCAACCAGCCGCTCGACGCGCTGGCGCATCTCCAGCCCGAACCGACGCGCGACCATATCGGCATGGGGCACTACTCGCCCGGTACCGTGGCACTTGGGGCACTCGTCACCCTTGCGGGGGCGGATCCCGGTGCCCTTGCAGTGCGGGCAGCGGCCGGATTGCAGCATCTCGGCGACACAGTGGTCGTGGGCTAGAGACAAGATCCCGTTACGCTCAGCCAGCAGGCGCTGATATTCGTGGTCATTACCGGCCCGGTGGGCGCGCTTGGCCTTCTCCATCACCACGGCAGCGCGGCGGCGCTCCTTGTCGTAATGGGGGTGGGAGGATACCAGCCGATCCAGTTGCTCAGGCAGCGGGCGGCGCAGCAGGATAGCCAGCGCCATTCCACCGGCCTCTTCATTACCGGTAGCGTACTCAAAGTGCGCCAGCAGCTCAGAGATGGCGGAGGTATCGAGCAGGTGATCAGCCATCAGGAACTGGAGCCCCTGCTGGTTTGACTTGGCGGCCACCTGCAGGGCCCCGATAATGTCATCACTACCCAAATCGTTGAAGTTTCTTGATGTTTTCTCATATAGCGCCCCTTTGGGTGAGAACAGGCGCAGTGCCATTTCCAGTGAATTACTCATGGATTGGTCCTCTTTTGGTCTTGGTCCTGTTTGAAAGCGGTAAGCAGCCAGGCGCGCAGCTGGCCGGATTGAATGTGCTCTGGCGTGGCCTCGATGACGGTTCACCCGAGAAAACGGGCCTCGTTCATCTTGGCGCGGTCCTCTATGAAACCTTTTCCGCGAGTATGCCGGCCACCGGAGTGGATCCCGCCGTGGATCTCGACGGCGATCATGCGGGTTGGCCAGGCGTAGTCGAGTCTCCATTTGCGCTTGGGGTGAAATACCAGCTCGGTGGCTGGGTCAGGGAAGCCGACCAGCTGGGCCAGCACGCGCTGGTGCAAGGCATCAACCTGCTGCGCCTTCTTGACCTTGTTCACCACAGCCTTGGCTTTCGGGTGCTTGCCGAGCAGGCGACCTGCTTCGATGGCGGAGAGGTAGATCATTCGAGATGCGCCTCCATGAAGCTGGCCTTGGCGTTCTCCAGTTGCCCGATCAGGGAGAAAGGCTGATAGCCGTTCGCCCAGGCACGCGAGCAGGAGTAATCGCTGTTTACCGTCACGATGAGGCAGTTGATGACCTCTCCGCGCTTGGCTCTCTCGAGTATCTGCTCAAGGGTGGAGACGACATTGATGCCGCTCTCCTTGCTCACCTCTGCGAGATTGACAACCTTGTCGCTCATGCCGCCCTCCCGATGGTGTTCTTGCGCATCTCTGCCACTTCCCGGGCTACCTGCTCCAGCAAATCCTCCTCGCTACCGTGCTCCTGCTGCCAGGTGCGCGGAGCAGCGTGGAATCCGGTGGGGTAGCAAGCGCGGTGGTGCCGGGGGCACAGTGGCAGCACTCTGGTGTGCTCGGCACGCTGGGCCATGCCAGACCCAGAGCGCACATGATGGATTTCAGCTGGTGTGGCGCCATACCCGGCATTGCGGCAGGCGATACAGCCAAGCGAGCTCACGTCGTCCAGCCACTTCTTGTCAGCCTTGGTTTTGCTCATGCTGCGTTCACCTCCACACCATGGGCATCAAGCATTTCGCTCAGGCCTTTCACCTTCCAGCGCAGGGATCGCATCTCGCTTTCCTGTCGGTGGAAATCATCGTGATAGCGTGCCAGACGTTGCGCTTTCAGCTCTGCATCACGCAACCGGCGATTCATCACCTCAGGGTCGCCGATCCGGCTCAGTACATGGGCCATCATTTCCAGCTCAAGCTGGTCATTCTTCTGGTGAGCCCAGACGGTTTCGGCTCCTCGCCCATTGTGGCCAAGCAGCATGCCCACATGCCCGGCCATCAACTTCACATGGCCGCGGCTGTTGACCCACAGCAACCCCCAGCCATGCGGCAGGTCGTCCAGGGTAATGATGCCCTCGGGGCACATGTAGTACCGATAGGTTCCCATTCCAAGAACTTTGCCATTGCGGTGCGGCTTCTTGGCATCGACGAGAAAGTCAGAGCGAGATACCTTCACCTCTACGAGGACCGATCCGCCGTTACATCCCCAGCGGTATCCCCATGCGTCAGCGCGCTCTCCGCCATAGAGACCGCCTACCTCAATCATGGCTATTTGGCAGGCCGGCCCCTTGTTGCTCATCGGGCGCTTGAGCCATGAGCAGGCAATCTCAGACAGGCGGGAGTGGGTGAGTTGGTCGCTCATGCAGCCGCCCTCCCGTATGCCGCCACCCAGTCGAAGCCTCGGCGGGATTCATCTCCGAACTTCACGCCCTGCTGGGCGCCGAACGATTGGGCCAGCTCGATGAGATCGCGCATCTCGCGCACGGTCATCTTGGATGTGGACTTGCCCAGCACCACGAACCCGTTGCCGTCGATGTTCGGTACCACGTCCTGCTGGTACAGGGCGGCGGAGAGGACGTGTTTCCAGTCCTCCTTGGAGAGCTTGCGGCCGTGCCAGTTGACCTGCTCGGAGATGTCGGTCATGACCGCCCAAAACAGGGCGTTCTGGGCCAGGCTGCGGGTCATCTCCTTGATTTCGATGATCAGTGGCTTGCCCTGGTCAACCGGCAGGCTTGCGACCAGCTGGCAGGCTCGGGTGCGGATTTCTGGGCTGCGCAGGAAGTGCTTTGGATAGTTGCTCATCCTCACCCCCGCTTGGCTTTGTTGCGGCGCTTGGCTGCGGCACGCTGGCGTTTTGCGGCCCTGTCATTGCGCGGGTTGGGGATGCAGAATGAGCTTGCTGGAGTGAAATCCTGCAAGCGCATCCATGGAGTATTGGCTGACGCTGCAGCCATCACAGCTGCGATGGCGAGTGAGATTCTCATGCTGCCACCGCCTTATCCGCAACGGCTTCCGCAGTGGGGAACGGCGATAGGCTGTAATGCCAAACCTGCTTGCTGTCGATGGTCTGGCAGGTTGAGTGCTTCACCCAGCCATGGCAGCACACTTCGCGCAGGCGGGCGCTGATGGCGGCTTGAGTGTCGGCGTGGCCGAAGCGGTTCCAGCACTCGCGCTCGATGTCGCGCAGGGTGCGGGCTTTTCCGTCGCGCATTATCGCGATGACGCGCCCCAGCTGGGTCGCAACGGATAGATCTCTGGTATTCGATTTTGCGGTCATGGTCGGGTCCTTTTGGTCAAACAGCCGGGTGGTCTAAGTCCGGCATGAACATGTTACGGCGCGATATACCGGTTGTCACTGGTTGGCAAGGCCCTCCCCATCAAAGTTATCCACAGCTCCATTTGCAACACCGCCTCTCAACACCAGTACTGGCGCACCTCTCAGCCGTTCAGCCTCCTCCGCCACTTGCTCAGGCGTCGTGTCGATCACCAGCCAGTGCCCTGCTCCACGCTGGCAATCGGTGTGCCCCAACACGGCGATCTCGTCTGCCACCTCAAGCAGCACCCGCTCCCCGCACCAGCCGCGCACGGGCGGATAGATCACCACCCGGCAAAACTTTGCGGCCTTGACCGCGGCGATCACGTCAGGATTGAACATTGGCCATCCCTCCACGCTTGAACAGGGCCTTGAGGCTTTCCACGCCGCGCTGGCCTGTTTGCTGGTAATACTCCGGGCTGTGCTGGATCTGCTCACGCGTTGGCAGTCCCTTGCGCACCTCCTCCCCAAGATCCTCTCCGGAAACAACCCGGCGCAGCAGCTGGGCGTATGCCTGCTCGAACACAGGGCGGTACGCATCCAGGCTGAGCGTTTGGCGCTCCCAGCTCGTCGCCTTGGCGGCCAGCTCGACGGCTGGATGGGTGTAACGCCGGGTGCGAACCTCGACCAGAGCGGTCTCCAGAGACGGCAGCCCCATTGACTCAGGCGTGATCTCGCACCACTTGATGAACATGCCCGGCCCCGGGAAGAACGGGATCTCCTGAGATCGCGCAACCCGCATCCCCAAGCTCAACTGCTCACGGCTGGTGCAGTTGGCCTCAACCAGCGCAATCGTCCACTCCCGCAGGGCCTGGTCCTGCATCTTCGGCGTGGGGAACGAGCGTTGCCAGGCAGGGAATATCACCTTGAGCTGCTCGAGTAATTTGCTCACGACCAAGGTGTCGCGCTCGGTAACCACGGCGGCAGCTTGGCGTACCGGTGTTGCAGGCAACTCGCTCGGCATATCTGCCAGCACTTCGCTTAACGGTTTCATAGCCATCAGAACCCCTCCTGAATCAACTGGTTGAGCTTGTCGGCGTTCATGGTCTTAGTCAGATCCCACTCATCGCCACGCACTGGCTGGCGCACCACCCCTGCGCGCTTGGCAGTGAGCTTGTCCCACTGCTTGCGCAGGGTCTTTGGGCACAGCACGTTGGCAGACCAGAACGGGTCTAGGTTGGCCCATTTGAACAGCGAGCAGATATCGTGGTGGGTGTACCCCAGCTGGGTTCGCATCAGGCGGATATCGTTCGCCCACTGCGCCCAGTTGGGGGCCTTGGCCGTTGGGTTAACCACAAGCACCCTGCCGTGGATGTATTCAGCGCAGGTCAGATCATCCTGAGTGCCCCAGAATTTTCCGCTCTTGGTCTGGATGGCAGCATCTGGACGGATCTTCTCGACAGTGGCAGAAACCGATTCAACAGCTCCGGCGTCGGGGAGCGCGTCAGCGTTCTTCGACGAAGAGGTTTTTATATTGTCTTGGGTAAGACTGTCTTGGGTGTTGGGTGTTTTCACCTGATTTGAAATGTCAAAACGCCCACTATTTTGGGTGGAATTACCCGGTTTTTTGGTGAAATTGCCAATACCCTTTTGGGTCTTTTCTCTGGCGTATACCCACTCACTGATTACCTTGTTTACGCCTACAATTTTCATATGGCCGAGCTTCTCAAGAGTGATAATGCGACGTCTAGCCAACACCAGAAGAGCCTTATTTACATCTGACGGGTCCATGTCGCACAGGTCTGCCAAATAGGTGTTTGTGAGGCGGTCGCGCTTCTTGTTCCAGCCATAGGTTGAGTAGATCACCGCATCAAGGACATTGAGCTCTCTACCTGCCATGCGCAGCTTGCACTTGGCCTTCTGGATCTCATTCGCCGTGCGGGTATACCCATCATCAAGGTCAGCCACACGAACCTCCTTCTGGGGTGATTGCGGGGCACTAGGCCCCGGGAATTGGATAACGGTGTTCATGCAGCCTCCTCATCTACAGCCGGGATGCCGATATCGGACAGGTGTTGGTCTATACGCTGGCCAATGAAGGCCATGCACGGAACCGCCATGGAGTTGCCGATCGCCTTGTATCTCGGTTCGTCAGCTGCTGGCTTGCCGCGATATGGCACGTCAGTGTGGCCATAAGGGAATCCCTGCAGCCGCTCGCACTCTACTGGAGTAAGGCGGCGAACTGCCATGTGATGAGACACTGCAATCCCCTGCGCAGTATCCAAGGTGTGAGTAACCTCTTCCTGAATTCCCCACCCATTGCTGCTGGTGTTTGCTGTGCGAATTCCGTAAGCAATCGCAGGGGTAGCACCTGCATTGGCATGGCTATCGTCTTCGCTACTGCCTGCTGGTACCAGCCCAGCCCCTCTCTGGCTAAACAGCTCCTGATTACTGGCACCTATCCCTCCAGTATTGTGCGATTGGCTCAGGGTTGGGGGTGCGTATCCGTCTCCATCCCAGTGAGAACCGACCTTAAAGCTTGCGCTAGCAGTGGCGGTAGCGTTTTCCCCCGCTTCTCTGCTCGGCGCAGAATCCCGGCGCATGCCTTCGCACTCAAAAAGAACTTTTGCGGGATCGAACCCTTCTCGAGCACTTGCGACAACGAACACACGGCGGCGGCGTTGGGCCACTCCGAAATATTGGGCATCGAGGATCCGCCACGCGATTGCTCTTTGGGGGCCAAGCACACAACCAGCGTTTTCCCATTTCTTCCCTGGTGGGACGAGCTCGCAATCTTCCCCGGCAAGGAAGCCAAGGAATGCGCCAAAAGCGTTGTCTTTGGACGAGAGGACGCCTGGGACGTTTTCCCAGACGGTGATGCAGGGAACAGCTCCAGCTGCTGCTCGTTTTTGATCAATGGCATTGGCAAGCTCCACGTACTTGATAGTCAGAAAACCACGGTCATCAGCCAGCCCCTCGCGGGCACCGGCAACGGAAAACGCCTGACATGGCGTTCCGCCGACAAGGATTTCTGGCGCCGCGACATCCCCCTTGAGGACGGCGGTAGCAATTTTGGTCATATCGCCAAGGTTGGTGACGTTCGGCCAATGGTGCGCCAGCACCGCGCTCGGGAATGGATCAATCTCGGCGAACCACGCAGGGTCCAACCAAGAGTCTCCCAAGCCAGCGAGGTGGCCTCGACGCCGCTGCAAACGCTGCCGTAGATCATGCTGCCTCCACCTGCGCATCTGCGCACATCTCAGGCAGGTTTGCTCGCACCAGAGCCGCAGCAAGTGGCGGGCACACTGCATTGCCGCAGCGGGCCACCTGCGCTGTTTTGGTGAACTTCTTGCCGTTGGCGTCGTGGTCGATCACGTAGTCGGCAGGGAAACCCTGTGCAGCGAACAGCTCATGGGGTTCCAGCATCCGCATACCGATATCGATGATCTGGTAATCCTCTCCGCGCACGGTTACCAGACCGAAGCGGTCCCGGGTGGTCACGGTATGCAGTGGCTCAGAACATGGGATGGTCGAGTCGTTGCCGTAATACTTGAGCAGGAAAGCCCGCACCTCTCCGACGTGCAGCCCGCCGGCAGTTACGGTAGGCATTGGTTCGGTCACTGGCTGGCCGTGCTGGCATGTGCCGCGCAGTTTTACCAGGTGGCTGGTGACCAGCGCATTGTGGTCAACGGTGGTCACAGTCGGCAGCGGCTGGGTCAGCTCTGCACCGACAACGCCGGTGTAATGCTTGGCCAGAAAGGCGGTGACCAGCTGGCTCTTGTCGGCCTTTGCCATTACCGTCCCCAGCGGCTCCTCCACTGATTGGCCTACAGATCGACCGAACTGGCGGGAGATAACCGGAGAAACCAGCGCAAAGTGACCCCCTTTGACTTGGGCGCAGATGGTACGCAGGGGCTCATCAGCCGGCATGTTGCGCTGATGGCTGGCGTTGGCGTGCTCCGTGATGAAGGGCGCGAAAGCAGACTTGCCATCTATCGGAACAATAAATGGCTGCTCAGCGTTGATAACGAACCGATCCAGGCCCTTGGCAATCCGGCGTAGGGTATTCTCTGCCAACGGCCGCTTACGCTCGAAAATGGATGGGCAGGGGATAGACCAGTCGATCACATCGGCAGCGGTTGGCCACGGCAGTAGCTTGCCAGCTTTCACTTCGGCACTGGCGGGATCGCCATGGGTCGGCTTTGGCCACGCGATGGGGGCACCATCCCGACGGGCAATCAAAAACAGGCGCTTGCGAATGGTTGGGGTGCCGTAGTCGCAGGCGCGCAGCTCCCGCCATTCCACCTTATAGCCTTGGCGGCGCAGGGCGTTGATGAAGCTGTTGAAGGTGCGCCCCTTCTTGGCCGGGTCAGGGCGGGCGTTGCCCTCAGAGTCGATCAGCAGCGGCCCCCATGTCTGAAACTCCTCGACGTTTTCCAGCATGATCACCCGTGGGCGAACAGTCGCAGCCCAGCGCAGGGTGACCCACGCCAAGCCCCGGATCTTCTTGCTTACCGGTGTAGAGCCCTTGGCCTTGGAGAAGTGCTTGCAGTCAGGTGACAGCCAGACCAGCCCGACAGGTCGGCCAGCAACAACGTCGCGCGGCACGATATCCCACACTGACTCGCAATAGTGCTCTGTGGTCGGGTGGTTGACGGTGTGCATGGAGATCGCGTCTGGGTCGTGGTTGATGGCGATCTCAGGGCTGCGGCCCAGGGCCATCTCGATACCTGTGCTGGCCCCGCCACCGCCAGCGAAGTTGTCCACCACGATCTCGTCGAACAGGTTGAAGGTGTTGCGGCATACCGCAGCGACTGGCGACTTACGCATTGACCACCTCCTGCTCGGTGTAGTAACACCAAGAGCATTCAAATGAGCGGTCATCGGTACCGGTACGCAGTTCGCTGCCGCAGCGCGGGCAGTGGCACAGATCGGAAGTGGAAAAATAGGAGGCCCCCAGGGCCTTGGGTTCAATAGTCATGGTCTTGGTCCTGTAAGCCCGGTGGTTAGGCGGGCTTGTTTGCTACTGGTTAGGCGCTTGGCTGCTTCTCGGCGCGCTCGATCTTGCGGGCCATCAGCTCGCGGGAGAGCCGGAGGGCTGTTTTATCGGTGCCGGCAGCGTGCGCGGTCGGGATCAGCGCAGTGTCCAGCTCGAGCGACAGCTCGTGGATCACAGCTTTCAGGATGATGTTTTCCCGATCAGTGACGGGCTTGGCTTCCGGGCGAGGCGGTCTTGCTTGGATAGTCATGGTGGTTATCTCCCTAAAACGAAGTTGATCAGGCCAATGAGCTTCTGCACCGGCTTCTTGGGGCGCTCCTCGTCGTATGCAGCCTCGTCGGCAGCGGTGAACGTGAGCAGGCCGCGCTCTGGCAGGCCATCCCCTTTCAGGATTTCATCGACTGTAACGGGCGGGTAACCCTGCTCGATGAGGCTCCGGTTGGCTCGTTTCACGGCTCTCGCCAGGATCTGCGGCTCGTGCTTCGATATGGAGTTAAGTAGCATCAGCAGCGAGGTACGGGCAAATGCGGTTTCAGTCATGCCGACTTCGGCGCCGACTTCTTGCCACACTTGGCGGTGGCCGACAGTGCCGCGCACCCGTAGCGGGGAGCAGGTGTCGAGTTTTTCGTGATCTGGAAGCGATACTCTTCCCATTGTGTTGGTCCTCTGGTGGTTATGTGACAGGCCGGTGGTTAGGCGGCCTGCAGGGTTGGCTGGTCCTGATTGCTTTTAAGCTGGTAATCCTCAATGCCGATAGGGATCTCGCCATTGCTTGCCACGACGAAGCTGATGGCGTGCTGAGCAGGGACGATATCGCCCCACTTCACAGCGGCGCTGCGAGATACACCTATCGCCTTCATGGCGCGGGCCATATTGCCGAAATGATTGATGACATCACTTTTTTTCATTGGTCTAGGCCCTTGTTCTCATAAGTGGTGAGGTTTCATGTTAGTTCCTAATTATGAACAAATCAACGATCAACATAGTGATCGAGAAATGAGACAGAATGGCCATGTGTTTAGTTATAAGAACGGAAAAGACATGACCTCGTTTAGAGATCGGCTGAAATACATGATGAGTGAGCGCGGATTCAGTCAGGCTGACCTTGTGCGCAAGTCAGGGGTTAGCAAGGCCGCGGTATCAATTATCTTGTCTGACCCGCTGAAAGACCTGCGGGTAAGTAGCCTGCTCTCTATCGCAAAGGCTCTTGGCTGTGACCCGCTATGGCTCTACACAGGCAAAGAGAGCGGAACTTACGTATCAGATACCAACCTCGGTAAGGTTCCGGTATGGGAAATGGCTGAGATGGCCAAACACCCCACTGACGCCCTGTCTACGCTCGACAGCGGCAGGAGCATTTTCAGTGAGGCCAATGGCCACCTGATAGGGGTTGTTGCTGATGACGATAACCTATCCAATACCGGTATCAGAGCTGGCGACATCTGCGTTATTGACCTCGCTGATCGCGAGCCGCGTCATAACGACATCGTTCTGGTTAGGCTATCAAGCAACAAGCAGGAAAGGCTGCTCAAGGCTCTGGATGGCCTGTCCGGAATCACCCTGGTAACCGATGACCCCCGCCTTGGAGTGGTACCAATCAAGGACGCGCTGGTGTACGGCCGCATGATCGAACTGCGCCGAGACGTGAAAGAGTAACCACCATAGCCACATCAAGCCCGCTTCATGCGGGCTTTTTTGTGTCCGCGGTTCGGAGCGGAATCCCTTCACGAAAAAAAGATTCACAATAATGAACAAAACATCTTGACGCCTTAGTTCACCAATATTAACCTTTGCCTTGTTCGGTAACGTAATCAGCCGAACCAAGACCGGTAACAGCAAGGGGCAGCGTGGAAGGCGGCCAATCGTGGTGAAGGTCTTGGGAAACAAACCTCCCGCTCTGGCGGAGTAAAAGGCCAGAACACAACTGGGATTGCATTGCGGCAAAAGCCTTGCAGATGGAGCTGGCAGTCAGCGCTATTCACGCTGATACACACGGGGATGACGACCTCTGGTCTAGCCGGCGCAGTGCAATCCGCAGTTGTGGTGAATGGACGGTCTTTGCGCCAGTCGGTATTCGCAGGGATACCCCTCAGACCAAGTCCGGTGTCAGACCCGGACACCACAACAAACCGGCCGAGCTACAGCATTTAACTGGACGCTAGCGGTCGCCGGATCAGGTAACCGGCACCACATCCGCCTTTAGCGCAGTCTGGTAGCGCATCTGGTTTGGGACCAGAGGGTCGCAGGTTCAAGTCCTGCAAGGCGGACCAAATTAGACACCCAGCAATCAGGACGACCAGAAGTAAAGCGCCTGACCAGCGCGTAAGAACGACAAAGCCCGCACGAGGCGGGCTTTGAAGTGACCGGGTACCACCCGGTCATAGAATGCCGGGGGACCAACCCCAGCAATCAGGACCTCGACCAGCCAAAGCCAGTGAGTATCAGCGAGGACCAACTCGCCAACAGGAGTAAATGTACCATGACCAAGAGCATTTTATCCAGAGCCGCGAAAAGCGCAGACCAGATCATCGCCACTATCGCTGACCACGTAAGCGGCAACAAAGCTCGCAGAGCACGCCTCCACCGCCGCGTCAGCGAAATCGCAGACGACATCCGCCGCCAGAAGTTGGCAGAAAAGCGCGCCATCGCCAACAAGCACCTTGGCCGTATCCCACAAGGCCACCGCCTGATGCTGATCCTGACAGCACAGAACCACAGTAACGCCGTCTGACCCGGGTCTGGCGCTTCCCTCATAGCGCCGTAGCCAAAGCCTCTTTTTCAAGCACCGCAAGGATGCTTTGGCTTCGCTCACGCCAAATTCGGCTGAGCTCGCTCTTTAACAGTCTGGAACCGGCTCACAACCACGAATCCCGATGCCGGTAGGGATGCGCCGATAACCCGTCAATTCGGAAAGCGGTGCGTGAAAGTGAACGGATCCCGGCTTGCGAGCCGGTATCCCAAGGCGGCTCCGGTGGAGCTGGCAACACCATAGCGTCGAAGCTGTGGCCGCCTTCGGATAACCAAGAGGACCACGACCATGAAACACCTGACCGAGGCCCAGGTAATGGGCTTTCGCGGCTCCATGCCGCCCCGCACTGAACACCGCTACAGCGTGAACGTCGAACCAAGCGCAGCAGAACGCCGCAGCGCCCACGAACGCACCGCCACCCGCCGCGCCATCGAGGAGTATCACGAGAAGCGCGCCCTGCGGCATGAGCTCGAACTGTAGTCATGAAAGTTTGACCACGCGCCCATTGCGTAAGGGGCGCATAGATTGACCACCCGATGACCAACCACCATGAATGCACCAGCAAAAACCGAGATCGCCGAGCAGGTGATTGAAGCCTTTATCCCTGTAGCTCCCTGCATGTATAGCGACATCCCGAGCGATGTTTACCACGGCAGTGCAGGAGAATCGAAAAGCAGCCTGGATCTGGCACTGATATCCGGCCAGCACTACCGCTACTACAAGATTGACGGTAACCAGCAGAAAGAAACTGTGCCGTTCCGTGAAGGCAAGATCCTGCACAAGATCGTGTTGGAGTTTGACGACTTCGAAAACGAATACGCCATCGAGCCGGTATGGCCGGAAGATGCCTTTGTCGGCGCAGACCAGATGAAGGCAGCAATCGAGGAGTACAACGCCGGTCTCGAGAAGCGTCCGGAGCTGCAGGAGCTGGCTGATGCCATTGAGGCGTACAACGCCAAGCTGACCCAGCCCATCGAGCTGGGTGCCACAGTGGGTGATGCCGAGGCAGCATACTGCCAGCTCCCCGAGAGCTTCCAGACCATCAGCGAAGATGACAAGCGCACCGCCACAGCACTCAAGGCATGCGTCAAAGCCTACAACGACACGCTGACCAAGCCACTCAAGAGCAAGGGCAGCTATCAGGCCGTGCTAGAGAACTACGCCAAGATCGGCGCTAAAGAGCTGGAGCGCGCCGAGCGCATTGCCACGCTGCCGGACCCCCTCCCTCTGAGCGGCACCAAAGCAGAAATGGCAGAGCGGATCCGCACCTTCAAGCCTGACGCGAAATTCCTCGATGAGCTGAAAGAGCAGTTCCGCGAGCAGGCGGGCAACAAGGTGATCGTGACCAATAACGAATACATCCACGCCCTGCGCTACCGCGAAGCTGTCCTGAATCATCCGGAGGCGGCCGTGCTGCTGGATGAAGGCGAGGCAGAGACCAGCATCTACTGGCACCACCCTGAAACCGGTGAACTGCTGAAATGCCGGCCTGACTGGAAACGCCCGGATCATGTGCTGGCTGACCTGAAATTTGTGCGCAACGCCAGCGAAGCGGCATTTGCCCGAGATGGCTCGGCCCACAACTACCACATTCAGGACGCCCACTACACCGACGGTTATGAAGCGGTAACCGGCCACCCGGCCAGCTTAGTGTTTATCGCGGTAGAGAAGGACGGCCCACTTGGTCACGACGTCTACAAGCCAATCATGGTCGGCGTCTACTTCTACGGGCAGGAGGATCGGCGCCGCGGCCTCGAGCTGCGCGATATGGCAGTGCGCAACATCGTCACATGGCGCAAGGCGAATTACTACCCGGGACACGATGGCATGGGTGAAATCAACGTGCCGCAGTACCAGGCTGCAGCAGAGCGCCACCGCATCAACAACGAAGAGCCATTCAACCCCACCATGATCAGTCATGAGCCGGTGGCCGAAGAACTCCCAGACAGCCTCTTCTAAGGAACATCGACATGGAAAATACAGTAGCAACCCAGAGCTCGGCCCCTGTGCTGGCCAATGAGCGCGGTCAGGCCAGCATGCTTAGCCTGATGATGAATATGGATTTCATGGCGAGCATCGACAAGATGGCAGCCATGATGGCCAGCGGCAAGACTACCGTGCCACAACATCTGCGCGGTAATCAGGCAGACTGCTTCGCCATCTGCTTGCAGGCGGTTCAGTGGGGCATGAACCCCTTCCCTGTTGCCCAAAAAACCCACCTTGTCAACGGAACGCTCGGTTATGAGGCTCAGCTGGTCAACGCCGTGGTGGTTAACTCCGGCGTCATCAAAGGGCGCTTTGACTATGAGTTTTTCGGACCTTGGGAGCGTGTCATCGGCAAGTTCAAAGAGGTCCAGAGCAAGGACCCGGATAAAAAAGGTGCCGTTTACCGTGTTCCTGACTGGAGCTTTGCGGATGAGAAAGGTTGCGGGGTAAAGGTCACTGCAACGCTGACTAGCGGCCAGGTGCGCGAAGTTGAGCTTATGCTGCAGCAGGCTCGCACCCGCAACTCGACGCTATGGGCCGACGATCCGAAACAACAGCTGGCCTATCTTGGCGTAAAACGCTGGGCCCGCCTCTACACCCCTGACGTTATCCTTGGCGTTTACTCAGTCGATGAGCTGGAAGAGCGCGAAATCAACCCTGATTTCACGCCGGATGGCGGCAACAAGTCTGCCACCGAAAACATCGCTGAGAGAGCAGCAGTCAAGCGGGCGCAGCAGCAAGCAGAGGCAAACAAGGGGACTGTCATCGAGGGGCAGGCAGAAAGCGTCATTGATCAGCAGCATAGCGAACCAGAGCCGGTGGTGCCTGATGTTGACCCAGAGATTGCAGATCAGTTCGCAGATGCCCTGTTCAAGCTCGACATCGCCGAGTCTGCAACTGAGCTGCGCTCAGCGCTGTCAGTCATTACTGAAATGGGCGACAAGCTGAACAAAGAGCAGAAGGCTCAGGCAAACGAAGTCTACCGCACCAACATTGCGCGCCTTGGCCTCGATAAGAAGCGAGCCGCCTAACCAACATCAAACCAATCCAGCCCGCTATCTTGCGGGCTTTTCTTTAGGTAAAGAAACATGAACGTAAAGAGCATTGGAACGGATGATGGCGAGACATGCGGTCGCGACGGGTGTGACGGGGTTATGCGAATAGTTGATAGCGGCAGCTGCTGCTCCTGTCACATTTGTGCCCCATGTGGTCACTGCACCGAGTACTTGGTTTGCTGTGATAAGTGCGGAGAGGAATTTGATTCATCTAAGACCCAGCTGCACAAACCAAAGCAGGCCGTAGACCAATCGGTAACACCAATAAAACCGCCAGTTGATCATTTCTCAGAAATGGATGGTTCAAAGCTTGATTGGCTAAGTTTTTCGCACAGCAGTTGCTCAATGATCAAGAAAGGAAAATGCCCGTTAGAGATGACCATGGACCAAGTTAGGGAAAAGGTTAATGGCACATTCGGCGGACGTTTTGACAACTGGAACGAAGCAACAAACCAGCATGGAAAGCAAATAAGAGTCTTCAAATTCATCGCCTACACGGATTAACCACAGCACCGCCGCCAACGGGGCTTTCGCTTTACAACAGGACCAGAACCATGACCACCGAACTGAACCCCAGTGAGGCAACCAGCCTTGCCCTGAACACCCTCACTAGCCAGTTCCGCAACATCCTGCTGATGCCTGACGGCCCTGCCAAGGCCGCCATCGGCAGCTTTGAAACCCTGCTCACAGCCAACCTGACCATGATCAGCGAGTCGGCCAACGCCCATATCGACGAGTTCAACGGGCTCATCGACCAGCTGGAAGCCCGGGATGGAGAGCTGAATGACCAGATCGCACTGGTCAGCCAGCTGCGCCAGCAGGTAGCCGAAGCCGAGCAGCGCATCGCAGCAGCACGGCAAGAAGGCGCAGCCGAGCTGGAAGCCAAGGCAGATGAGCTCTACAAGGCGCAGCGCGCCCTGAACGAGATCGATACCAAATTCAGCGCCCTGCAATTCACCTCCCGCCAGACCGATCGCCAACTTGCCGACCTCAAGGCCATGGATCCGGCAGGCATGAAGCGCCGCATCAAGGAGAAAAACGACCTGCTGGAGCAGCAGCGCACCGCGATCGCCAAGCACAAGAGCAACGAGGCTGCCTACCGCGCCGAGGTGCTGAAACTCGAGCGCCGCATCAAAGACCTGCTGGACGCCATCAACGAGCAGGATCGCGAGCTGGAAAGCCGACACGGCGTAATCATGGAGCTTGAGAGCTGCCGTGATGCCAAGCTGGTATGGTTCAAGCACCTGGCCAAGACCTACAAGGGAGAGGATGGCACGCTCTGGAATGTCTATCTGGTAGATCACGGCCTGCAGTCAAACCTCCCCTACCTCATCAACGACCTCAACTGGAAGCTGCACGCCATGAAATCCGATGGCTCCGGCTGCTCGGTCATGCTGAGCCAGTGGATGAACCCCATCTACCCCACCCCGTTCGGTGCCGGCGCCCCTGACGCCATGACGCAGGACATTTTCAACTTCATGCTCGAAGCGCTGGAGAAGAGTCACCCGCACCTGCTGCCGCGCGCCACCTGGGCCAAGACGGTCAGTATCCATGAATGCGGCCTGCCGCCTCGCGTGATCAGACCGCTGGAGCAAGCCGGGCTCGACACCCTCTACAAGGTGCTGAGCAATCAGGGTGCAGCCCTGAACAAGGTAAGGGTGATCGGAGAGAAGCTGGTAGGCCAGATCGTCTACGCCTGCGATCTCAAGGTGAAGCTGTGGGAGGAGCAGTTCGCAGCCAGCCAGCAACCGGAACAGCACAAGGAGGCGGCATGAAACAGGAGATCCTGCTTTACCTGCTGGAGACTATCGCCAGCACTGATGCTGATGACATTGATGGCGACGGCTTCGATATGGTGTGGGAAGACGACCTTGGCCGCGAGGGGTGGAGCACCGAATCCATCACCGAAACAGCTGAGCACGCTGCGGTCGCTATCAAGAACCTTTCCAGTGCCTACGAGTTCCTTGCAACAGAGTTTGGCAAGGTGATGTATCAGGCCGGATTCAGTGAAAGCGCCGAGGCTGCCAAGCAAGATGCCATGAGCTGGCTCAACCATCGCCCTGCAGTTGACGAGGAGGAGCCAGACGATGGCAATTCTGATTGATAGCGGCACCCCGGCCAGCGATAAGAACTTCTGGGCCACTACCTGGGAGTGCTTTGCCGATGCGCAGGCGCTCTACGGTCGCAACTTCGAGTGCGATGTGGCTGCCGAGCCGCTCACAGCCAAGTGCAGCCGCTACTTCACCAGTCATCTGTTGCTGGAGCGACTGCTGGACTACCGCACCAGTGATGATGTTCGCGCCCAGATGCGCGAGGCTGAGCTGGCAGGCACGGTCTGCATGGGTATCGACAGCCTCAACCTTGACTGGCCGGAGCACTGGTGGTGCAACCCGCCGTTCGACCTGAAACCCGAGTTCATCACGCAGGCCCGCCAGCAGCAAGCTAATGGCAGGCCAGGGATGATGCTGCTCCCATACGAGCCGTTGACGACGTGGTGGCGCCGCTTGCTGGCCGATGATGTGATCATCTACGAGCCGGATGGCCGCTACCAGTTCTACGAGCGCGATGGCGTGACCAGAAAGAGCGGGGCCAACTTCGGTTGCGCTCTGATTGCCTTCCCCACCATGAAGGTTGGCGCATCACCCCGCATCCCCTTTGTTCGCGGCATCGGCGCCAAAAAGGCAGCCTGATACCCACCAGTTACTAACCGCCTCCATCACAGTTTCTGTTGATAAGTCGAGGAACCCCATGAAAGACACTGAAAACCCCTACTGCGGCGCGGTAGTCATCGGGTTGGGCGTCGTCATGCCCCACCCCAAGCTGCGCGGCAAGTTTGTACTACCAGGCGGGACCATCTGCAGCCGGTCACAAGCCGAAGCAGCCGCCAAGAAACTCCACGATCTGCAGGCGAAAGCCCGCAACTAACCGACCAAAAGGACCTCTGACCATGTGGTTTAAAAACCTGCAAGTGTACCGCTTTACCCGCCCGTTCGACCTGACCGCCGAACAACTGGAAACCCAGCTCGAAACCCTGACCTTCACCCCCTGCGGCAGTCAGGATATGTCCCGCTTCGGCTGGACTCGCCCGCTCGGCAAGTTCGGCAGCACCCTGACCCACTCCGCCAACGGCCAAATCCTCATCTGCGCACGCAAGGAGGAAAAGCCCATTCCATCCACTGTCATCAAGGACGCGCTGGCCGAGAAGGTAGAAGCGATCGAGTTCGAGCAGGGGCGCCCCCTCAAGAAGAAAGAGAAGGAGGCGCTGAAAGAGGAGCTGCTGCACACCCTGCTACCCCGCGCATTCAGCCGCACCGCCAACACCTACGCGTGGATCAATCCAGCCGACGGCCTGCTGATGGTCGATGCCCCATCAGCCAAGAAGGCCGAGGACGTGCTGGCCCTGCTGCGCAAGTCCATCGGCAGCCTGCCAGTGGTGCCGGTGGCGCTCAAGAACCCGCCCGAAATCACCATGACCGAGTGGCTGCAAGAGGGCAACCTGCCGGCAGCTTTCACCCTTGAGGATGAGTCCGAGCTGCGCAGCGCCATGGAACACGGCGGGATCGCCCGCTTCAAGCAGCAGGATCTGATGACCGATGAGGTAAAAAACCACCTCGCCAACGACAAGCTGGTCACCAAGCTGGCCCTCTGCTGGGGTGAAAGCATCAGCTTCGTGCTGGGTGATGACCTCTCCATCAAGCGCCTCAAGTTCAGCGAGGAGCTGCGCGAGCAGAACGACGACATCACCAGCGAGGATCCGGCCTCCCGTCTGGATGCCGACTTTGAACTGGTGACCGGCGAGCTGTCCCAGTTTATCCCGGCACTGTTTGCCGCCTTGGGTGGCGAGGAGGCTCCGCTATGACCAGTTTCTACAAGACCACCGACGCCAGCGTGCTGGCTGCCCACGCAACCTTTGAAGCCGCAAAGAGCGCCCTGATTGAGAAGGCCAGCGCACTGGGCAAGGAGTTCGATGGCAAGCCGAAGTTCTGCAGCGACGTAAACCGGTTCAAGTGCGCTCATCTGGTGCTGAACAACTACTACCAGCGTGAAGATAAAGACCTCTGGACCAAGCCTGACCAGAACTACCTGTCAAAGCCACGCCGGGGGAAGGTGAAGGGTAAGGCCAAGGAGCAAAGTGAGCTGCAGGATCGCTACTGGGATATGTTCCCCGAATCTGTTGAGGCCAATCCACTTTACGAGTCAATGGGACTGAACTGGGGTGAGCTGCTGTTTGGCGGTGGCTTCACCATGTTTGCCCATGACGGCGCGATTTACCTGCGCACCGGTGCCAAGGTCGGGCCGATGATGACCGAGATCTTGGGTAGCGAGTTCCATGCGGCTGAGCAAAGCCTTGGACAGGAGAAGGCAGCATGACCGAACACACCAAGGGCCTTCTGGCCCTTTTTCGTAACGGCCAGTCGGTCGGGTCTGTCGATGGCACCGGAGTCTGCGAAGTATGGCCGCGGGATGAGAGCGGCTTTCCAGACAGCGAAGGCAAGGCCAATGCCCGTCGCATCGTCGCCTGCTGGAACCTGCTGGACGGCTACCCCACCGAGGAGCTGGAGGGGGTGACGCTGGCCGAGTTTGTGGCCAAGCAAGCCTTCATCAGCCAGTTTGGCGCCAATGACGGGATCAACCTCACCATTTCAGGCGTCGCGGTGCAACTGCTGGCGGCCTCGTTCGCTGGCCAGTTCAAGGCCAGTGGTGCCACCAACTACCTTGAGCTGAGTGGTAACCACCCGGAAACCGGTCCCTTCACCATCACCATGCAGCGCAAGCATGGGCTAACCCCTGCAGAGAAACTGGCCGCCATAACCAAGCAGCGGGATGTGCTGCTAGAGGCGCTGAATGGTGTGCAGGGAGTGATGAACAACAGCCAAGGCGTGACTGGCTGGCACAAGAACGGCGACATCGCCACCTGGGACGAGCTGCTCCCGGAAGTGCCCGCCGCCCTCGAATTTGTGGAAGGAGAGCAATCGTGAAGCGATACGATCTTGAGCTGACCGCAACAGGGCCGGTCATGGAAGAGCGTGAACAGGGGGCTTTTGTCCCCTTTTCCGAAGTGAGCGGGATGGCCGATACAGTCATGAAGATGGGCGGCCGCTGCACGTTGCTGGCCGACCTGCTGCGTGAGGTGACCAAAATAGTGCCGGCGATCGGCGTGGCAATTGACGACCTGCCGGTTGTTGATGCCTTTCTTGAGCGAGTGGAAGTGGTGCTGGCTGGCAAACTGCCAGAGCAACACTCTGACGATGCGGCAGTTGACCGCTTTGCTGCTGCAATGAAGGTCAAGCTGGCCGCCGCTCGCGCCAAGGGGCGTGGTGGATGGGATGACCCTGCAGCCTGCTCCGTTGAATACTTGGCCGACCTGCTGGTAGATCATGTAGGCAAGGGGAATTGCGGGACGTTCGAGGATGTGGCGAATTTCGCCATGATGCTCCACCAACGCGGCGCAGATCCAGCCGTGCTGGCACATTCAGCGACCATGACAACATGCTCCAGATGCAAAGGTCATGGGATGATTGGTGGTGTTACCGGTCAGACGCCTGAGAGCATTGATTTCTGGGAGGCTGAGTGTCCTGATTGCAGCGGAAGAGGGAAGGTAAAGGTTGAATGCCGCACCATCACCGAAGGTCAGGAGCTTGAGCTGATAACCGTGCTGCAGTCCATCGTGAACGGATTCAGCGACGATCCTGCCCATGATGCGGCAGCGCTGCTCAAGCGGATTACCGGTGAAGTGCCGTGGGATGGTGATTCCTTCCAGCTTCCGTCACGCCAAGGAGGTGAGCCGTGCGCTATCGCGAGCCCATCATCCAGCCAGGCCTGACCAGGGAAGAAGCCGCCGACGCCCGGGAGCGATACCTAAAGATCAACCCCGGCGCTAAAGTCACCATCGACAGCCAGCCAGATAACCCCCAACTCAAGACCCTGATAGCCCACCTCCCAGTGCTGCCGTTCCGGCGCGTCATGGAGCCCGGCTTTATCGGTTATCGGGGGTGGCGATGCTGACTGACCCCAACAAGCAGGCGGCTCTCGAGCGCGCCCTGCACCAGATAGCCCAACTACAGGCCAGCCAACCAGCTGGCCTTCCTATTTCCACCGAGTCCCGCTCCCGCTCCGGCTTTCGCTGTAAGAGCATCGAGCTCGAGCACGGCCGCGATGTGTACCGCGCCCAGTGCCCCTACGTCGGGATCTCGATCAGCATGAAGGATGTGAAATAGCCATGGCGAAAATCTACATAGCCGGCCCGATGTCCGGCCTGCCCAACTTCAACCGCGACGCCTTCAACAAGGAGGCTCTGCGCCTGCAAGGCCTTGGCCATGTGGCGCTAAACCCAGCAATCCTGCCGGATGGCCTTGAGCAGCACGAATACATGGCCATCTGCATCGAAATGGTAAAGATGGCCGATCAGCTGGTGTTACTACCCAACTGGGAGCGCAGCGCCGGGGCTACCGCTGAGCATGCGCTGGCCATCAAGCTCGGCAAGCCGGTGATCCTGACCTCCATCCCGCATGAGGAGGCAGCGTGACCAAACAAAAGGCGGCCGGGATCGCAATCCTGGCCATTAGCATTCTGGCCGTCATCGTGGCGGCCGACCTGTTTGTGAAGGGGTGAGTATGTGCAACTGCCAGACAATGGCGCGCGACCTATCCGAAACGCTCGGCGGGCGCTTTCCGCCAAGCACCCACGCGCCGAAGTGCGAGGACTTCAAGCAACTGGAGTTCGCCTGCATCAAGTTCGACAACGCCAGCTTTATCGTGCCGGCGGATGAGCGTGATGGCGTGCTCGAGAACATCGACGGGCCGCACCATGTTGAAACCGTGATGCTCACCAAAGACCAGTTCGACAAGCTGCCGGAGTGGGAGGGGTGAGCTGATGGCTATTTACACATGCTATTGGTGCCGCAAGCGCGTCGAAGAGGAGCATTTGATTCGTCGTGATTCACGAGGATTTTGCAGCAGTGGCTGTATTGTCGCGTTTGTGAACAATGGATGCCAACGCAAGGCAGGAAAGCGGAAGGATTAACGGCCCTTCCTTCAATCCAATTGGCGCCCCATCCTCAAGGACAGGAGGGCCACGCCATGCAACAGCTACAACTCATCGACCAGAGCAACCAACTGCTGGATGATCTGGTTAATACCGTACTCTCCCCCACCCTTTCTCAATCGGCCAAGCTCGCCGAGATCGGCCGCATCCTGGCACACTTCGACCTGCCAATCGAAGCGCCGCGGGTAACCGGTCAGCTCTGGAGCGCAACTGATCTGGGCAAGGAGTTGGGGGTGAGCGCCCAAGCCATCGGCAGGCTCGCCAACCAGCACAACCTGAAAACCACCGAACTGGGAGAATACCGCCTTGACCAGGCGGCCAACTCCCGCAAGCAAGTTCAAACCTTTTACTACAACCAGCTCGGGCGTCACCGGCTCGAGTCTCTTTTAACCGCGAGGACCGTACACCATGGGAACAGCAGCAGATCCGGCAGTCAGCCATATTCAGGGCCAGCTCATCATAATGAGAATGCCTGACGCCATCCCGCTCAGCACCTACCTGAGCACCATCGAGATCACCGACCGGGATACCATCAACAAGCGGATCCAGCGCGGCATCTGGCAACTGGGGGTTCATATCGTCAACGTGGACGGGGTGAAAGAACGCTGGGTTAACATCGCAGAGGTGACAAAGTGGGCAATGAAAAACAGCTCCCACGCGGCGTGACGGTCCGTGGTGAGACCATCAATATCACCTTTACCTTCAAGGGGGTTCGCTGCCGTGAGCCCCTGTCCAACCTGCCAAACACCACGGCAAACGTGCGCTATGCCTCCCGCCTGCTCGGCGAGATCCAGGGCAAGATAGAGCGTGGCCAGTTCGCCTACGCAGACTACTTCCCGAAATCGAAGAAGCTGCGCATGTTCGGCGGCGCGTCGATCGCTGCCAAGGTATCTGACTATCTGGATGAGTACCTGCACCGCTGCGAAAGCCGCGGGCTGAGCCCGTCAACCATGGTCGGGTACCGCAAATGCCACAAGGCGCTGGCCGATCTGCATGGGATCACTGTATCCGAGCTGACCCCGGCACAGGTAAAGAACTGGCTGGTAAGAAGCAGCACCACCGCCAAGACGGCCCGCAACCGGCTGTCGTTCCTGCGCAGTGCCATTGACGAGGCGGTTACAGATGGGCTGTTGCCATCAAACCCGGTGTCGCTGGTCACCGTGTCCAGATATTTGGACGTGGATTCAGCTCCTGAACAGGGAGCCAAATCTGTGGACCCGTTCAGCCCGGATGAAGTGGCCGCCATCATATCGACCGCTCACGGCATCAATGAGCAGTGGGCAAACCTGTTCGCGTTTGCGTTCGCCACCGGCATGCGCCCGTCCGAGATCTGCGCCCTGCGCTGGGGGTCAATCGACTGGATTGGTAACACCATCCAGGTGTCGGCCGCCAAAGTGGTCGGTGTCATCAAGACCACCAAGACCCGGGCCGGGACGCGAACCATTGAGCTGACGAGTGATGCGCTGGCGGCGCTGATCAGCCAGAAGCGCTTTACCTTTATGCGCGGCGAGTACGTGTTTGAAGATCCGAAGCTCAACGAGCCATGGTCTGGGGCTGAGTCCATCAGAAAGAAAGCCTGGCTCTACACCCTCCGGCGATCAGGTGTTCGCTATCGCCACCTCTACCAGACCCGCCACACCTTCGCTACGGCCAACATCAGCCGCGGCTGCAACCTGTTTTGGCTCGCCACACAGATGGGTCACAAGGGGCCGGAGATGCTATTTCGGCACTACGGATCCTACCTCGCCGAGTACGACGGCCAGACAGCAAAAGCGCCAATCCTGATCCAAAATCCAACCGGAAAATAAAAAATCCTTATAGTTCAATTGGTAAAGCTGCACGGTCCGGGGGTTCAAATCCCCCCAGCTCCACCAAACGTTTGGAAAGGGCCACCTCGCAAGAGGTGGCCCTTTTTATTTCTCGGTTTTCGGCAAACTCCCAACCCGCACATATCACCGCTGATCTAGCTATGGCTTACAAGTGTTGTCGGTTCAGACATCAGGGTGATGGTCATGGCGATGCTCATGGTGTCGCCGCGCTGCAGCAGCCGCAAACCGGGGTGACCGGCCATGTGGTGGGCATTGGCGGCGTGGCTCTGAGGCTCAAGACAAACAAAACCGCTCGTTTCATCCGGCTGATAGAGCATCAAGAAGGGGGCGTCGCTGGCCACCTTCAACCACTGCTGGCGGGCGGGGTGAACCAGCTCGGCCGTACCATGCCAGCCGCCGTAACAGTGGTTGAGCCACCCTTGCGGGCGAGCCCACTGGCGAAAGTCGAGGTGGGGTGCAAGCCTGCTCGACCAGTCGGTCGGCAGATGATCCGGCCCCTCTTGCCAGACACCGCTTGCCAGAAAGCGAATCTTTGTCTGCTCGTCGCGCCAGAAGAAGGGGTGAAAGCCCGCGCCGTAGAGACAGGGCACCTCCCCCAGATGGGTCAGACTGATGCGTGCCAGCAGGCTCACCCCCTGCAGTCGATAGTCAATCTCGGCCAGATAGTGAAAAGGGCCGCATTGGCTGGCAAGCTGCAGCGTCACCGAACTGGCTGAGCCTGCCACCCGCTGCCATGGCAGCAACCAGCCATCGCCATGCAGGAAGAAGTCGGGATCAACCGGGCTTTCTGGCAAACGGTGCTCCTCCCCCCACAACTCAAAACAGTTGCCTGCAACCCGGTTGGCCAGCGGCACCATGGGAAGGAGGGCGCTTTCGCCGGGATGACAAGATGCACCGGGGTCACTATCGCGCAGCAACGGGCGCCCCTGCTCATCCTCAAGACCCAGCAGACAGGCCCCTTGGGTTGAAACCCGCATCCTAAGATGCGGGTTGCTCAATGTGTAAACCGTCATGCCGAGGCGCTCGCCTTGGTCGGCGTCAGTTCGACCTTGCCCTGCGCCAGTTGGGCTTCCAGTGCCTCCAGCGTGACGCCCTTGGTCTCGGGCACCTTGCGATAGATAAAGATGAGACCGGCGAAACAGATGATACCGTAGAGCAGGAAACTACCTGCGGCCCCCAACCCGGCATTGAGCAGCGGGAAGGTGTAGGTCAGCACGAAGCAGGCGATCCAGAGCGCCAGCGTACCGGCCGACATCGCCAGCCCGCGTACCCGGTTCGGGAAAATTTCGGAGAGCAGCACCCAGGTCACCGGCGCCAGCGTCAGGGCATAGATGGCGATGGCTGCCAGCACCAGCAGCAATACCGGCAAGCCCAGTACGCCTGCGGCATAGGCCGCGGCCATCATGCCGTAGATGATGGTCAGCCCCATCGAGCCAATCAGCATCAGCTTGCGACGGCCAATCTTGTCCACCATGGGCAGCGCGATCAGGGTAAACAGCAAGTTGATAAGACCTGTGGCGACGATGGATTTGAGGGTGCTGTTGATGTCAAACCCGGCGGAGGCAAAGATCTCCTGCGCATAGTTGAAGATGACGTTGATACCGCACCACTGCTGGAACACCGCCAGCACCATGCCGATGATGAGGATGGGGCGCACCGAGGGTTTGCCCAGCTCCGCCAGCGATACCTTGTGCGCCGACTCACCCACCAGAGTCTGGCGGATCTCGGCCAGCGTCTGCTTGGCATAGGCATCCCCGCCAATCTTGCCGAGCATGCGGGCCGCCAGCTCATACTGACCATCTTTGGCCAGCCAGCGCGGTGACTCCGGCACGAAGAACATCAGTACCAGAAACGCCAGCGCAGGGACCAGTTCGGCGCCGAACATCCAGCGCCAGCCGGACTGACCGTTCCAGGTCGCCAGAATATCGGCCTGGGTGGCGTTGCTCGCAACCGGATCGGCGATCATCAGGTTGACCAGCTGGGCGGCCAGCACACCGATGACAATGGTGAGCTGGTTGATGGCAACGAACTTGCCCCGCTTGTCGGCCGGGCTGATCTCGGCGATGTACATAGGCGAGAGCGCAGAAGCCAGACCGATACCGATCCCCCCCACGATGCGATAGACCACGAACAGATCGAAATTGCTGGCCGCAGCCGTGCCCCATGCCGAGATGGTAAACAGGATGGCAGCCAGGATCAGCGGCTTCTTGCGGCCGAAGCGATCCGCCGACCAGCCGGAGATGGCGGCCCCCAGCACACAACCCACCAGCGCCGAGCTCATTGCCCAGCCGGACTGGGCCGGATCGGTGATGGAGAAATAGGCCTCATAGAAGGGCTTGGCCCCACCGATGACCACCCAGTCGTAACCAAACAGCAGACCTCCGCAGGCGGCCACCAGGCAGATCATCCAGACGTAGCCCATGTTGAGCCGGTGCGTATCCGAGCGATGTTGAGTGTGTTCCATGACTCATCCTTATTATCTTGTCGATTGTAGGGTGCAGTGATGCCCCGTACCGTGGCGGGGCGCCCGTTGTTGTTATGGCTGTGATGGATTGAGTGACAGCTCACGGCAGATCAGGGCAAACAGCTGCCCCTTGTCGTGGGCCGGGTTGAGGGTCAGCAGCTCGCGCAGGGTCTGGGCACACGCTTCGCGCTGATCCAGCCCCAGCAGGCCGAGGGCCCGGACCAGCAGGCAGTGCTGGCGGTGTTTGTGCTGCGGGTCGTCGTCCAGCACGATGAGATCCGGCAGCGAAACGGCGAAGAAGTCCGCCTCGACCGACTCGCCCATAGCCTGCTCGGCCCAGCCGACCATCCCTTCAAACAGACGCTGCGCCTCGGCAACCCGACCAAGACGAGCCAGCGCCATACCCTGATAGAAGAGATAATCCACCGGCTGATCGTTGTAGTAGCGGCTGGCCCCCAGCGACCCCTGACCAAGACAAGCCGATTGCAGGCACTGGGCCGCCAGACTCTGGTTGTCACAGGCCAGATGGCAGAGCGCCAGCAGGAAGTGGATGTCATTGTCGGTTTGCCCAACCAGACGCCCCTCCCCCAGATTGAGGGGATAGTTCAACGCCTGTTGCAGCAACGGAATAGCCTGCTCGTGGCGTCCCTGAGTCATCAACACCAAGGCACGGCGCTGCTGGTTGATGAGGTACTGGCCGGTCACCTTGCCCTCGCCCCCCTCCCAGGGGTGGAATTCGCGCAGCCGCAAGATCTCTGCCGCCGCATCCAGCTGACCGGTGATGTGATAGAGGCTGAGCAGTTCGGCGGTCAGATCGTCGCGCTTGAGGGCGACCGCACGGTGCGCCTCCAGCAGCGCCAGCCGCTCTGCCGGAGCCATGGCACAACGCTTGTGCAGTTGATCCAGCTCGAACAGCAGCCGCGCATCGTCCGGCTTGAGGGCAAAGGCCCGGCGCAGACACCGCTCGGCCGCCGCCATATCACCCGCCTTGTTGAAGTGGTGGATACCGAGGTTGCGCCAGACCGGGGCAAAGTCCGGTGCCTGTTCGCACACCTGCTGCCACAGGGCAATCGCCTGCACATAGTTGCGCTTGCTGTAGTGAAAGCAGCCCAGCAGATAGCTGGCAAACCAGCTGTGGGAAAGCTGCGCCAGCATGGCCACCTCGCCCAGTGTGTTGGGAAAACGTACCTTGCGGCCAAACGCCTGCTCGGCTCGCGCCAGCAGGGCATCCTGCGCCTCACCTTCCGGCAACAATGCAGCCTGGAACAGCAGCGGCAGGGTCTCCTCCACCGGCAGTGTTGAGAGCAGTTGCTGCGCCAGCTCGGGGCGACCCCAGCTCAGCAGTTCGCTGACGAGGAAGCAGAGGTTGGTGCCACGCCCGTTGCACAGGGTGCGCAGCGCTTCAAGATCGTTCGGCTGCTCGCTTGCCAGCCAGCGCAGGAAGGCCAGCTGATAGTGAAGTGGATAACGAACGCGCTGCTCGTCGATATAGGCGATGGCTGCCTCCGGCTCACCAGACTCCAGCAGGGCCAATCCCTTGAGAGCGATGGCGCCGTAGTGGGTACCGTTGACGGCAAGACTCTTCTCGACAAATTGCAGCGCTTGCGAGGCGTCGCGGCGCACCATGGCGATACGGGCCAGCCCGAGGAAGCCGCCATCGCGACAGTTGCCGCTCCAGGTCGCCTTGTAGAAGTCATCAAAGGCTGCATCGAACTGGCCGAGACGCTCCTCGATATGGCCGCGCAGCAAGCTGGCCTTGCCACACTGGGGGTTCTTGTTGAGGCGATGGGCACGGGTTAGCGCCTGATTGACGTAGACCAGCGCCAGCTCATAGTTGGCACGGTTGTACTCCAGCGTCGCCAGTGCCAGGTTGCAGCGATAGTCGCCACCATCCAGCTCCAGCGCCCGCTGGTAGTAATCAAAGGGCGAGCGGCTGGCGTGCAGATACTGCTCAAGATGCTGGCCGATGAAGTAGAGCTCGTCGACCGAGTCGAGATTGACGGCGGGCTCCGGCGCCGTGGCCGGATCCGGCAGGGCTTCGCCAGCGGGCTGATGCTCGAGGTAACTCAGCACGCACTGACCCTGCTCATCCAGCAGGCGTGCCTGCAAACGCCCCTCACTGGTGATGGCGAACGGCTCCAGCCATGCCTGACCCGGCTGCAGATCCAGAGGTTGCGTAAACAGCACGCCCCCCTCGTCGCTTACCTCGAAGCTGGCCCCGCGAAGTGGTGCTACCGCATAGACCCCGCAGATGAGGCCGTCATCGCTGCGCTCCAGCTTGATGGCGGCGCGGGTGTTGGCGTTTTGCAGAGTACCAAGGGTGTTGTAGGGCAGGAAGTTTTGCACGAACACTTTCTCTTCCCCGGCATCCAGCCAGGTGAAGTCGGGCTGGTTGTCGGTATAGACCCCGGTCATCAGCTCGATGTAGGGGCCATTGTCATCGGTCAGATTGCGATCCCAAGCCAGACCGAAGTCACAATTGCCCCAGCTCCACTGCTTCTTGCCTGGCGAAACGTGGTGATCCGCCACGTGCAACAAGCCCCCCTGCTCGTCATGGTAGTAGGCACCGACGAAGTCGTAGTCGGACTTGTCCGCCATGTAGGAGGTGGGCACCGGAATATTGCGGTAACGGGAGATATCGACCCCGGCGGAGTAGTCCACCTTGTAGTAGGTGCCACGGGCGATGGGGAAGGCGCTGACGTCGCGCTTGCCGTGGTCATAGACGGCGGTGACATCGGGCGGGAAGACGCTCTGGTGGGCATCGCCCCCTTTCACCGCCGGGTTGGACCACCAGAGGAAATGGCGCGGCGTGTCGTTGCCGTTGAACACCTTGCCGGTGATTTCGATGAGCGCCTTGTCGGGATAGAGGGTAAACCCCGCCATTACCTGCAGACCGCGCATCGGCTCCACCTCGCCGAGCCAGACGGTCTTGGCGCCCCCCTCCAGTTCCGTAATGGTGAAGTCCACCGGCATGAAAGTGGTGGGTCTGTGGTGCTGCGGCCAGTTGAACTCGATGCCGCCGGAAATCCAGGGCCCCACCAGCCCCACCAGCGCGGGCTTGATCACTTCGTTGTAATAGACGAAATCCCGCTGCATCACCTTGTCGTAAGCACGGTGGATACGGCCACCCAACTCCGGCAGCAGCATCACCTTGATAAAGTCGTTCTCCAGCCAGACCGCCCGATAGGACTTCATCTGCTTCTGGCCGGTGAGGGTATCGATAACGCCATAGGGATAGACAGCCCCCGAGGAGCCCTGATAGACCCGCTTCTCGAGAAACATGGGGTTGGGATCTTCGGCGCCTACCTCGTAGGTCGGCAGGGTGATGGTTTCGACCCAGACCTTGACATCAGCTCTCATCAATCTCGCCTCACTTAATACTTGTTAGTAAAAATTTCAGTGAGACCAGATTAGAATGGTTAAACCACTATTAATTGCCGAAAGATCACGCAATACAGTAAGCGGAGTTTAGTGAAGTGATGAGCACAGGGTTGAACAACCAGAAGGTACGCCACCACAACAAGCAGGTACTGCTGGCCCTGCTATACCAGCTCAAGGAGGCGAGCAAGTCCACCCTGGCGCGCCATTGCGAGCTCTCCATTCCGGCGGTCAGCAAGATCCTCGACGAGCTGGTGGCCGAGGGGGCCATCAGCCACAGCGACCAGAACCTCTCCCAACGCGGCATCAATGGCGGCAGCTACCGCATCGCCAGCGGCCAGGGGGCGATCCTCTGCCTCAATATCAGCCCCACCAGTCTGGAGAGCATTCTGGTGGACAACCTGATCACCCCCCTCGACGACTACGCCGGCCAGAAAATTGCGCCGCAAACCCCGGACGAGCTGCTGCGCCTGATCGAGACCTGCTACTACCAGCACAAGCGCCGCCACAAGGGGCTGGCGATCCGGCTGGCCATCGCGGTACACGGTCAGGTCAACCCGGCGACCGGGGTGTCACAGACCATGCCCCAGGCTCCCTGGCACGCGCCGGTCGAGCTCAAGTATCTGCTGGAGGAGCGCCTCGGCTGCGAGGTGATGGTGGACAACGACTGCATCATGCTGGCGCTGGCCCAGAAGTGGCAGGGAGCGGAAAACGTCGGCGATTTTTGCGTCATCAACGTCGATTACGGCATCGGTTCGGCCTTCATCATCAATGGCCAGATCTACCGGGGAGCCCTGTTTGGCAGCGGCCAGATCGGCCACACCATCATCAACCCGGATGGCAGCGCCTGTGCCTGCGGCCGTTACGGCTGTCTGGAGACGGTCGCCTCCCTCTCGGCCATCAAGAAGCGGGCCCGGGTCTTTCTCAAGCAACAGGGGGCAGATCCCGCTGCGCTGGCGGAGGGGCGTGTCGGCACAGCCCAGCTGCTGACACGCTACCAGCAGGGGGATCCCATGATCCGGGCCATGGTGGACGAGGGAGCACGCGCCATTGGCCTGAGCCTCTACAACTTCCTCAACATCCTCAACATCAACCGTATCTGGCTCTATGGCCGCAGCTGCGGTTTTGGCGAGGAGTGGCTGCAGGCCATCATCCACCAGACCGGCGCCAACCCGTTCGACTGCAGCGATGCCGTCAATGCCACCCACATCCGTTTTGGCCAGCTCAGCCGCGCCCAGCAAGTGATGGGGATTGGCTATCTCTACGTTGAGCGCGAGCTGGGGGCGAGTCAGCCCGCCGCCAGATAGCGCTACGACCGCACATCAAATTGAGCGCACAAAACAGGAGTAGCCAACACTGCTGGTCGGCTGCTCCCGATGTCGCTTGTCGCCCCACAAACCGAAACAAAAGTTGCACATTTTATGATGTACTTCACCACTCCACCACAGATAAGCACCATCAAAAATACAGTTTAAAGCTGCTTAAATAGCCATAAACATCAATACAACACCATGTTTTAACTCGATATAGGTAGCCAGCATCGGGTTATCGTTCCGCAGAGTGCGTCACCTGTGAAATCGTTTTCTTTTTAGACAGAGAACCTGAGTTAAATCAAATAAAGTTGCATATCATCTTTGGTATGGTGAGGAGATACCAAGCGATCCTCTCTGTCGCTTCCCCTGCTGGCTCCGCCAGATGCAGCATTTTCTGCGCCTTGAAAGCGAGTTATGACGCCATGATCACCATCACCCTCGATGGGGCTCAGTTGACGGTTGACCCGACCAGAACCCTGCTCCAGATAGCCAAACAGCACCAGATCGATATCCCCTCCCTGTGCGGTGACAACACCAGCGCTCCCAAGACGCCGTGCGATCTCTGCGTGGTAGAGATTGCCGGGCTAGGCATCCGGCGCGCCTGCGAGACGCGCCCCAAGGCAGGGATGATGGTCACGACCCAAAGCGATGCCCTGCGCGCACACCGCCAGCAGGCGCTCGGCCGCATCCTCGCAGATCACTACGCCGATTGCGAAGCCCCCTGCCAGCGCGCCTGTCCGGCCGGGGTGGACATTCAATCCTATCTGCACCACATCGCCATGGGGGAGCACGAGGCGGCCATGGCCGTCATCAAGCAGACCCTGCCAATGCCTCTTTCCATCGGCCGGGTCTGCCCCGCTTTTTGTGAAGCGGAGTGCCGCCGTGCTCTGGTGGATGAGCCGCTGGCCATTCGTCAGCTCAAGCGCCATGCCGCCGATCTCGATCTGGCCGAAATTGCCCCCTATCAACCGGCAAAGAAGCCCGCCAAGGGCAAGCGGGTGGCCATTATCGGCAGCGGCCCGGGCGGACTCACCTGCGGTTACTATCTGGGTTACGAGGGGTTCGAGGTCGATCTGTTCGAGGCGATGCCCGAAGCGGGTGGTTGGCTGCGCTACGGCATCCCCGAATACCGGCTGCCCAAGGCGATCCTCGATCAGGAGATCGACCTGATGTGTCAAAGCGGCATGCGGATCCACACCAGGCAGCGACTGGGCCACCAGATCACCCTCTCGGCACTGTGCCGCGACTATGATGCGGTCTGTCTGGCAGTCGGCGCCTCCAAGGCCGTACCGATGGATTACCCAGGCAGCACTCTGGCCGGTTGCTATCTCGGGGTCGATTACCTCAAGGATCGGATGCTGGCCAAGCGGCTCACCACCGGCAAGAAAGTCGCGGTGATCGGCGGCGGCAACACGGCCATCGACTGCGCCCGCACAGCGGTACGCCTCGGCGCCGAAACCACCCTTATCTATCGCCGCACCCGCGCCGAGATGCCCGCCGAAGCCTACGAAATCGACGAGGCGGAGCATGAAGGGGTGCGCTTCCTGATGCTGACCAATCCGGTGGAGAATCTGCCGGACAGCCGTGGCCGCGTCTGTCAGGTGCGCCTCGAGAAGATGGCCCTCGGCGAGCCGGACGCCTCCGGTCGCCGCCGCCCGGAGCCAACCGGCGAGTACCTCATTGAAGAGTTTGATACCGTGATTGCGGCTGTGTCACAGCAGCCGGATCTTAGCTTTATGGAAGGGGAGCCCCTCCCCCTCCCCTTCACCCGCTGGCAGACGCTGGAGTCCCACCCCGAGACCATGCACAGCGGCCACGGCAACCTGTTCGCCATCGGCGATCTGCGCCGCGGGCCCGCCACCGCCATTGAGGCGGTTGCCGATGGGCGCAAGGCGGCGCAGGCCATCGATCAGTTCCTCCACGGTGACATGATCGATCCGGTTCGTCCTTTCAACGCCTGCAAGGCCCCCAAACTCAAGCAGGTCGATCCCGCCCAGTTTGCTCACCTGAAAAAAGTCGCCCGTACCATCATGCCTCATTTGGCAGATAAAGATCGCGAGGGCAGCTTTGCCGAGGTGGAGCGTGGTTTGAGTGATGCCGATGCCCGCAGCGAAGCCAGCCGCTGCCTCGAGTGCGGCTGTCAGGCCAACACCGATTGCGCGCTGCGCGACTATGCCACCGAATACGAGGTCGATCAGAGCGCCCTCGATACCAGCCAGTGTCAGAAGTTTGCAGTGGATAACAGCAGCGAATTTATCGTGTTCGATGCCAACCGCTGCATCGGCTGCGGCCAGTGCGTGCAGACCTGTGGTGAGCAAGCGGTGCAGGGAGTGCTGCACTTTGCCAAGCACAGCGATGGCACCCTCTCGAACCGCCCGCAGTTCGACAGCGGGCTGGCAATGGGTGACTCCCACTGCGTGCAGTGCGGCGCCTGCGTACAGGTCTGCCCCACCGGTGCCCTGGTGGATGCCCGCGACAAGTCGCAGGGGCGCACCGAGCTGCTCACGCCGGTCAATACCATCTGCACCTACTGCGGGGTCGGCTGCGGCGTCACCCTCTATGTCGATGAGGCGCGCAACCGCATCCGCTATGTGGAGGGGAACCGCAACTCACCGGTCAACCAGGGGCTGCTCTGCGTCAAGGGACGCTTCGGCTTTGACTTTATCCAGAGCGAGGAGCGCCTCACTACCCCGCTCATTCGCAAGGATGGCGAGCTGGTGCCCGCCAGCTGGCAAGATGCCATTGAGCTGGTTGCAGAACGCTTCACCGCCCTGCGCCAACGTTATGGCAGCGATGTGCTGGCAGGTTTCTCGTCGGCCAAAACCACCAACGAAGAGAACTACCTGTTCCAGAAGTTCATGCGCCGGGAGCTTGGCACCAACAACGTGGATCACTGCGCGCGGCTCTGCCACGCCTCCACCGTCACCGGGCTGGAAGCGTCACTCGGCAGCGGCGCCATGACCAACGACATCCCGAGCATTGATCACTCGGACCTTATCTTCATCATCGGCTCCGACACTTCGGCGGCCCACCCCATCATCGGCTCCCATATCAAGCGGGTGGTGAAAACGGGCAAGGCACGGCTGGTAGTGGCCGATCCGAAACGGATCGAGATGGCGAACCACGCCAGCCTCTATCTGGCCCACCGCCCCGGCACCGACGTGATGCTGCTCAACGGCCTTATGCAGCAGATCATAAAGAACGAGTGGCACGACAAGGCCTATATCGCCGAGCGGGTGGAAGGGTTCGAGGCATTGCAAGCGGAGGTGCTCTCCCCGGCCTATGCCCCGGACAAGGTGGCTCTGGTCACCGGCGTACCGGCTGAACAGGTGATCGAGCTCGCGCGCCTCATCGGCACCGCCGAACGTACCGCCATCTACTACTCGATGGGGATCACGCAGCACACAACCGGCCACGACAACGTGCGAGCCATCGCCAACCTGCAACTGCTGTGCGGCAACATCGGCATCGAAGGGGGCGGCATCAACCCGCTGCGGGGCCAGTCCAACGTACAAGGGGCCTGTGACATGGGAGCGTTGCCCAACTGCCTGCCCGGCTATCAGAAGGTGGCAAACCCAGAGGTGCATGCCCGCTTCGCAACCGCCTGGCAGCAGCCGAACTTGCCGCGCACACCGGGCCTAACCCTCACCGAAACCATAGATGCCGCCTGTGCGGGCAGCATCAAGGGGCTCTATGTGATGGGGGAAAACCCGGTGCTGAGCGATCCGGATCAGCACCACGTCATCGAAGGGCTCAAGCAGCTGGAGTTTCTGGTGGTGCAGGATATCTTCCTCTCGGAAACCGCCCAGCTCGCCGATGTGGTGCTCCCCTCCTGCTCCTTTGCCGAGAAGAGCGGCCATTTCACCAACACCGAGCGGCGGGTGCAGCGCATCTCCCCCGCTCTCAAGGCGCCGGGTGACGCGCGGGAGGATTGGTGGATCATCCAGCAGATCGCCAACGCCATGGGTGGCGACTGGCGCTATCAAAGCCCGCAGGAGATCACCGCCGAGATCTGCCGGGTCACCCCGCAATACGCCGGCATCCAGTGGGATAAGGTGGGTGTACAGGGGCTGCAGTGGCCGTGCAACGACGCGGCGCCCGAAGGCACTCGCCTGCTCCACGGCAAGCAGTTCACCCGCGGCAAGGGGGAGATGGTCGCGACCCCGTTCCGCTATGCCGCCGAACTGCCCGACGAGACCTATCCCATCGTGCTCACTACCGGCCGCCTGCTGGAGCAGTTCCACACCGGCACCATGACCCGCAAGACCAGGGGGCTCGACAAACTGGCTGGCCCGCGAGTGATGATGAGCGTGGCGGACGCCGAGCGGATGGGGATCAGCAACAGTGAGCGGGTGAAGGTCACCAGCCGCCGCGGCCATATCGAGCTACCCGCCTTCGTCACCAAGCGGATGCAACCGGGCGTGGTCTTTATCCCGTTCCACTTCGCCGAAGCCCCGGCCAACCGGCTCACCATCAATGCCACCGATCCCCACGCCAAGATCCCCGAATTCAAGGTAGCGGCAGTGCGCATCGACAAGCTGGTGTGCCCGAGAGAAGGAGAGCAACACACCATGCAGGCGGAACCAGCCAAGCCAGACATCGAGGTTGCCTGAGGGGAATAGCAAACCCTGAGTAGCCGCCTGCCGGGAGAGTTGGCCCGCAGGCCTTCCTCCTTGGTGTTGCAATAGCAAAAGAGGGGTATGAGAAGGGGCCACCAACCAAAAAGCACAAAGGGTTAGCTTCACTGAGAAGCTAACCCTTTGTTTTATATGGTGCCGATAAGGGGAATCGAACTCCTGACCTTCGCATTACGAATGCGCTGCTCTACCAACTGAGCTATACCGGCTTGTTGCCAGCCAGATTCATGATAAATGGCTGGCGTGTCAATCGAGCCAACTCGATTTTATGAGTTGGCTCATGGTGTTAGCGCCCGATCTACAGATCGGTAAACTCGGGGATATGGGCGCGACCGCGACTCTCGAGGAAATCGAGCAGGGCCCGGGGGGAGCGCACCAGGATCCGCTCCAGCGGGAAGCCCGCTTCGGTCACCAGCCGGTGGCAATGGTCAAAATCGCCGAGGCTGAAAGCGACGTGGGAATCGGAGCCGAAGGTGAGATAGGCCCCCAGATCTCGCGCGGCCTCCACGATGGCGCGGCAGTTGCCTTCGCTACCCGGGCGCGAGTGAATGAAGGAGGAGTTGTTGATCTCCAGCGCCACCCGATAGTCCGCAGCCGCCTTGACCACCGCCTGAATGTCGATGGGAAATGAGGGGTTGCCCGGATGGCTGATCATATCGACCCGGCCACTCTTGATGGCGTTGATCATCGCCTGGGTATGGGTTGCCTGATCGCAGGGAGGGAATACCTGCTCATGAAAACCCGCCATGATCATATCGAGACGCGACTCATAGCGCTCGGGGAAATCGATCTCCCCGTCGAGGTTTTTGATGTTGGCCTCGATACCCCGCAGGATCCCCACCCCATCCACCACTCTTGGCAATATCGGCAAGTTGGCAAAATGCCAGACATGAGGGGCATCGGCCATCTCGGGGCCATGATCCGTGGTGGCGAACAGCTTGATCCCTTTGGCTCTGGCGATGGGCAGATAGTCGTGGATGGTGCTGTAGGCGTGGGTGCTGGCAATGGTGTGAGTGTGGGTATCGACCGGGTACTTCATCTTCTCTCCCCTCATATTTTGAAGGGGCAGCATAACAAAGTAGGGGGAATTGGGCCACGCCGGCACTTGCCACACTTTGTCACAAAATACCGAGGAACTGACATAGTCTGAGCCGGGCTGACTGGCATACTGGCTCCCGTCGATACATGCCTGAACTCGCATCGACAGTTTGTCATCAGGATGATGCAAACTCACTTTCCCCACCGTCGCTCCCCGCGGCGGTTTTTTTTGCCTGTTTGTTACCCTCTGCCACTCTCAACCGGGCAAAAAAATGCCCAACTAGCAAGAAGCAGGTTGGGCGAGACTTAATGTTTAATTGCAGTGGCATAGATATAGAGTCTCGCGCTGCGGAGTTAGTTCCGACCTTTTTGCGCTTTTTCACAAAAAACATTCTGCTAACACCAGTTCACAATCTCTTGACACCTCGCGTTATGAAACGTACTTTTTAAACATTCGTTTAAGTGAGGTGTCCAGTGAGTAAAATCGATACCAAAAACCGTATTCTCGACGCCGCTGAAGTGCTGTTTGCCGAGCGGGGATTCGCCGATACCTCTTTGCGTCTGATCACCAGCGAGGCCGATGTCAATCTGGCTTCCGTGAACTATCACTTCGGCTCCAAGAAGGAGCTGATCCAGGCGGTGCTCGACCGCTATCTGAGCCTGTTCATGCCCGATCTGGATGCCCGCCTGCGGGTACTGATGGAGCAGGATCAGCTGACCCTGCTGCAACTCTTTGAAAGTTTTGTCGAACCGCTGATGAAACTCTCGGCGGTGCGGGCCAATGGCCCGGCCATCTTCATGCAGCTGCTGGGGCGCGGCTATATCGACAGCCAGGGCCACCTGCGCCGCTTTATCACTGCCCACTATGGCCCCATTTTGCAGCGGATCACCCAGGCTATCTCCAAGGCCAACCCGGCCCTCTCGCCGGCAGATCTCTTCTGGCGCCTGCACTTCACCCTGGGCACCGTCGTCTTCACCATGGCCTCTGCCGATGCGCTGCGCGACATCGCCCTGGCCGATTTTGGCCAGCAGCTCGATGTCGAGGGGCTGGTACGCAACGTTATTCCTTATCTGGCGTCCGGAGTCGGGGCACCAGTGGAGTCGACCAGGCTCTCCCTGGCCGTGTAACAACCAACAATAAATCAACGGAAACAGTGAAATAGAAGGAACTTCGGTATGATCACATTGCTTATCCTGCTAGTGCTGGCGATTGCCGTTGTGCTCGGCGTCCCCTCACTGCGCAAACAGTGGGTAACCCGTCCTGTGTTCGGCATCTTCAAGAAGATACTGCCGCCCTTGTCGGCCACCGAGCGGGAGGCCATGGAAGCCGGCTCCGTCTGGTGGGATGGCGAGTTGTTTCGCGGCAACCCCGACTGGAAAAAACTGCACGGCTACGGCAAGGCCGAGCTGACCGCAGAGGAGCAGGCCTTTATCGACAATCAGGTCGAAACCCTGCTCGCCATGGTTGATGACTTCAAGATCGTCAACGAAACCAAAGACCTGCCGGAGCCGGTCTGGGACTATCTGAAGAAGGAAGGCTTCTTCTCCCTGATCATCCCGAAATCCTACGGCGGCCGCGAATTCTCGGCGATCGCCAACTCCACCATCGTCACCCGTATTGCCACCAAGAGCCTGAGCGTGGCGGTCACCGTCATGGTGCCGAACTCCCTTGGCCCGGGCGAGCTGCTGATGCACTACGGCACCCAGGCCCAGAAAGATTTCTGGCTGCCGGGGCTGGCCAACGGCAAAGAGGTGCCCTGCTTCGCCCTGACCGGGCCGGAAGCTGGCTCCGATGCAGGTGCCATTCCTGACAAGGGGATCGTCTGCAAAGGGATGCACAAGGGTGAAGAGGTGCTGGGTATTCGCCTCAACTGGAACAAGCGCTACATCACCCTGGCGCCGCGCGCCACCGTGCTGGGGCTGGCGTTCAAACTCTATGACCCGGAGAAACTGCTGGGTGACAAGGAAGAGCTCGGCATCACCTGCGCGCTCATCCCCACCAGCCACCCGGGCGTGCGCGTCGGCGATCGCCACTACCCCATGGGTCTGGCGTTCCTGAACGGCCCGACTTTCGGCAAGGATGTGTTCATTCCGCTCGACTGGATCATCGGCGGCCCGGATTACGCCGGTCGCGGCTGGCGCATGCTGGTGGAGTGCCTCTCCGCCGGTCGCGGCATCTCGCTGCCTGCTCTGGGCACCGCCTGTGGTCACATGGCGAGCCGCACCGTGGGCGCTTATTCCTACGTGCGTAAACAGTTCGGCATGTCCATCGGCAAGTTTGAAGGTGTGCAGGAAGCGCTGGCCCGCATCGGTGGCCTCACCTATCAGCTGGAAGGGGCCCGTCGCATGACCGCAGGTTCGCTGGACTTGGGTCAGGCGCCGGCCATCGTCACTGCGATTTCCAAGTACCACATGACCGAGATGGCGCGCCAGATCATGGATGACTCCATGGATATCCACGCCGGTCGTGCCATCCAGCTGGGCCCGAAAAACTACACCGGCTACGCCTACATGGGGATTCCGGTCGCCATCACGGTGGAAGGGGCCAACATCCTGACCCGCAACCTGATGATCTTCGGGCAAGGGGCCACTCGCTGCCACCCGTACGTCTTTGCCGAGCTGGAAGCGGCGGCTGATACCGACGTGGAGCGCGGTCTCGAGAAGTTTGACGCCCTGCTGATGAAACACATCGCCTTCGGCGCCGGCAACTTCTTCGGTTCCCTGTTCCAGGGGCTGACCCTTGGCCAGTTCAACAGCGCTCCGGTAACCGGTGAAACCGCTCGCTACTACAAGCAGCTCTCCCGCATGAGTAAAGGGCTGGCCCTGTGCGCCGACGTCTCCATGCTGATGCTGGGTGGCGATCTCAAGCGCAAGGAGATGATCTCCGCCCGTCTGGGTGACGTGCTGAGCCACCTCTACCTGGCCTCCGCCACCCTCAAGCATTACGAGGATCAGGGCCGTATGGTCTCCGATCTGCCGTTCGTGCAGTACGCGGTGGAGCGCAACCTCTACCTGATTGGCAAGGCGTTCGAGGGCTTCTTCCAGAACTTCCCGAACAAGGTGGTGGGTGCCGTGCTCAAGCGCGTGGTGTTCCCGTTCGGCGTCGGTTACAAGATGCCGGCCGACGATCGCTGCCACGCCATCTGTCTGGCCATGATGAAGCCGGGCGAGTTCCGCGACCGTCTGACGGCCCTCTGCTATGTGGGCAAGGACGAGGCGGATCCGGTCGGCCTGATGGAGCGTGCCTTCCAGGCCATGGTCGCAGTGCAGCCCTACGAGAAGAAACTGGTGCAGGCCCAGAAAGAGGGCAAACTGCCTCGCAAACTGGCGCTGCCGGAACTGGTGGAAGCCGCTTTGGCCAAATCGGTGCTGAGCAAGGACGAGGCGGACAAGCTGCTGGCCGCCGATGCCCTGCGCTACGAAGCCATTCAAGTGGACAACTTCGCCCCGGGCGAGCTGGAGGGAATGGCGCAGGCCAACCCCATCCATCACGCCGCCTGACAAGCGATAATCAAAAAGGCCCCTTTCGGGGCCTTTTTTTATGGCAATCGCCACGCACTGACCGTTCGCACATCCTGCGTACAGCCAAGCAGGCCGGAGTTTGCTATCTTGCGGCCATCATTTGCGTTTAGAGCAAGCACAACCCATGAGCATTATTTTGGGCATAGACCCGGGATCGCGGATCACCGGTTACGGGGTTATCCGGGTCGTCGGCGGCAAGGCCGAATATCTGGGGTCGGGCTGTATCCGCACCGATTGCGGCGAGCTGCCAGAGCGCCTCAAGCAGGTCTATGACGGGGTATGCGAGATCATCACCCAGTTCAAGCCCACCGAATTTGCCATCGAACGGGTCTTTATGGCCCGCAACGCCGACTCGGCCCTGAAACTGGGGCAGGCCCGTGGCAGCGCCATCGTCGCGGCGGTCAACGCTTTTTTACCGGTGAGCGAATACTCTGCCACCCAGATCAAGCAGGCAGTGGTGGGGACCGGCGGCGCCAGCAAGGAGCAGGTGCAGCACATGGTGACCCATCTGCTGAAACTCTCCGCCACCCCGCAGGCGGATGCAGCGGATGCCCTCGGCGTCGCGCTCTGCCACCTGCACACCCGCCAGAGCCTGATCAAGATGGCAGGGCGCGCCAGCAGCTCGGTACGTGGCCGCTATCGCTAAACCTTGTTCACCCGCCCTGCTCACCTCGGGATCGCCAAATAAAAAAACCGCCCCGGATATCCGGGGCGGTTTTGTTTGGCCCATCAGCAAGCCGGGACGTCGCTAAAGACGAAATCGCTCGGCTTGGCACTCTGCGTTTGGCTAGACGAACAAGCTACCCGAGCGTACCGGAATACTCTCCTCCTGAGCCTGCAATAAAGGCAGCAGTTCGTGGTAACCGGCATGCAGCTTGTCGCAGGCAGCTTGGCATACTTCTGGATCCGCATGCTCATCCAGAGTGCACCACAACAGCAAATGCCCTCGACCATCCACCGTCAGTCTGGCCGGTTGCAAGGTAGAGAGTGGGCTGTTGACCTGCAGCAGCAGCAGCATGACGCCGGAAAGCATTCTGGTGGGAAGCGGGGCGAGCGGCAGTGCCAGCACATATTGCCCGTCGATCTTCTCGAACCATAGCTCTGGTGCATCCTCAAACCTGATCACCCGGCTCTCGCCCGCGGCGGGTAGAGCCAATCCCAGTGAACCCAACCAATCAATCAGCATATTTACTCCTTCATCATCCAGGAGCGAGCCTGAGTCACAGTGGTAGAGGAGAGAGGCTTGCTCCACGGTTTATTGCGGGCCCCATAGTTATCAGCCAGCTCCCGCAGGGCCTCATTGACCTCGGCCGACGTGGTCGCGCCGACAAGTGCGTGCTCGGTTTTACGCAGGAGCGCCACATTGCTGTCCGGCTGACCGGGACGGAACAGGGAGGGGTAGATCACCTCATGAATGATGTTGTTCGCGACCGTGGCCACCTGACGACGGCTGGCCTCTTCCTTGCCCAGATCCAGCGCGGCGAAACGCCCTGCCGGGCTCGGAGTATCGAGCAACCTGGCCAGCGCCGGGTTGTCTGCCTGATTGAGCTGCGCGGCAAGCCACTGCTGCCGGGCCGGCGAGTCTGCGAGTGTGCCGAGCTGCTCCAGAGCCTGCGCCAGCGAGCCAGAGAGATCGAGTCGCGCCGAGGGATCCTGCTCCAGTACAGATGCAACCAGTACCGAGAGCTGATCCTGAACTTCCTGACGAAAAAGGGCAGTTGCCTGGACATCAGGGGTGCGCTCTTCGGCCACCGCGGCAAAGTCCCGATCCGGGAGCGCCAGCAGCGCCGACTCCAGATCCTGGAACTGATAATCCTTGCGGCTGCTCTCCCGTCCTTCCAGATGCTGCCCGACCACATCGGCCAGCCTCTCCTGCAGATGCTGCTTGTCCGCATCGCTCATGGTGAAGTTGAGGGTGCCACTTAACGTGCCGCTGAAATCACCGCGCTCTGATTTGAGCGGCACTGTCACCACTTGATCGGTCAACCCGTCAAGCCCTCTGGTTTGCAACGCCGAGCGTGCGCCAACGGGAGCCCCAACTACCCAGTCTGCAATCGCCCCCTTGCGAGTACCACGATCGGCCGGTTTCCCGCCCTCTTCTTCAAACTTGAGGATCAGGTTCTCGTGCTCGGCGATGGTGGCCCCCCTGGCCTCGGGATGGATAAGCTCGAGCACCGGGACGTTGAGCATGACACCGCCATCTTGCAAGGACAGCTTCTCCCCCTGCGCCAGGAAAGGTTGATGCTGCTCCTCCGGGCGACTGAACACCACCGGGAATGAGCCCGATATGTGCGCGGCGCGGGCAATCTCCATGTCTGGCGTCAGGCGGGCGTTAAACAGGATCATCTGGGGACGACCATCAAACATGCCGGTCCCCGTGATGTTCAGCTCCTTGATGGCCGGAATATGGCGACCAAGCAGAGCCAGATCGCCGAAGGTCACACCGCCCCCCTGTTCGAGGCGCTGACGAATGGCTGCGACGTCGGGTCTGCTGGCCAGCTCTGGGTGAGCCTTCAATTGCGCCAGAACCGAACTGCGTGACTCCTGCTTGAGTATCCTTTCGAGCGGGACGGCATCCGACTGCAGACGTGGAAAGATGTTGCTCAGCAGTTGTACGAAGCTGCCAAGTTTACCCAGCTTGAGTTTTTCGAGCACGCTGGCGATCGCTTTGCCTGCTTCGCCACTCATGTGCTGGGCCAGGCTGATCTTTTTAACCGGCGAATCAAGCAGGCTGATGAAGTCCATCTCGTCAGAGAGCGCCTTGAACTCGCTCGCGTTCATGCCGGCAGCAAGCAGTGCGGCCGTAATGGCGCCGGCCGAGGAGCCAGAGAGTGTACGGATCCCCTCCAGCTTCCCCTGCGCCTCCAGTGCCTGGATGGCGCCCGGATAGGCAGCCCCTTTGGCGCCGCCACCGCTGAGCACCAGGCTGGTGATGGGCGGCCGGGCCAGAGTAACGGATGCCGAGCCATCCTGCTGGCGGGTGATGGTCACCTGACGCGGGCCGCAGCCCTCACAGATCACATCGCTCTTGGCAGAAGCCGCCAACGGGGCATGGCTCACACTCTCCAGCCGGGGGCCGGATACGCCACCCAGAGTCGCGACAAGGCTGGGTGCACTCTCCTGCGGTCGGCCAGGTTGCGGCTCGACAGCAGGCGTGTGGGTCGATGGTGAAAGACTGGGGGCTTGCTGAATCTGCATGGCGCTTCTCCTGTTACGATGGAATTGTCCCCATTCTAGGGATGCAACCCATGGTCGTTTGGCAACAGAAGCCGCGATTTTGTCAATGGGGGGATTTATTTTCTCTCGTGAACATCGGCGCGCTCCAGCGTCACCGCCATCGCCCGCGAGAGCGCGTCAAGCTGGCCATCGAGACTGGCATCGATGATCCCCACCTCGGTTTCGAGGATGCAGCCCCCCTGATCGAGGCGGGCATCGGCAGAGATTTCGAGATACCCGATCTCGGGGAAATCCTTGTGCACCCGGGCAATCTGATCGCGTACCGCCTGCACCTGTTCGGGATTGACCCGCACCGTCACCTGCTTCTGGTTGCTCACCAGCGAGAGCGCCTCGCGCACCACCTTGAGGGTGAGCGCCACCTGATCGTAATCGTGCAGGATCTTGCGCACCGCCTGCAGCACCACCTCGCTCATCTGTTGTTCCACCGTGCGGTAGTATTGCTGGCACTGCAGCTGGGTCTGGTGCACCAGCACGGCCTGCTCGCGGCGAGCCTCCTCGATGCCGGCCTGCCAACCGAGCTGCTTCTGCTCCTCATAAACGGCACGCGCCTCCTCGACGATATCGGCAGCCTGTGCCCGGGCGGCATCGACCAGCGCCTGAGCACTCAGATAGGCCTGATAGTCGTGACTGCGCAGGATCCGCTGACCGGGAGCCAGTTGCAGGTGTTCACTCTTTATTTCAACAAATGGCAGCATTGTGGCGTTACCTGTTTGGCAATTTTGAGACAGAGTGCGCGAGCGAGTGGCAGCTCGGCATCAGCCAGTGACCAGCCTGGGCGCAGGGGTGATACCGGCAAACGTAGCGCAAGGCGACGGGCCCAGGCGGGATGAGCCCCCCCCGCCGCAGCCAGCCAGAATCCCAAACCTGCCGCCTCCAGCGAGGCGCTATCGAGCGTGGCTGGCAGCGGTTGCTGCCAGCCGGCAGGCCAGGGGCCGATCAAGAGGTCGAGGCGAGCAAGCAGCGACCTGTGCCCCTCCTCCCCCAACACCGCGATGATTTGGCGCAGCACAGGCGCTTGCAGGCAGTGGCGGATCGCCTCGCCATGGAGCACGGCGCCAAGCTGGCGCAGCACGAGCGCCAGCGCCTCGGCCGGAAAGAGCGCCAGCCCGCCAAGCTGCGCGGGCAGTTCGTAGTCGATAGCCAGTGCCAGCTCGTCGAGCAGGGCCTGATTGCAGGCAGGCAGAGTGCGCCACTCGGGGACACTCGCCTGCAGCCAGCGCCACGAGGCGGGGAAGTGCTCTTCGTGCAGATAGCTGGCCGGACAAAAGCGCAGTTGATAGGGGGTAAGGCCGACCGCCATCAACGACTCCGACGCCGGTGCCACATGAATTGGGCCAGGTTGGTGGTCACCACCAACGCCAGCAGGAGCGCGATCAGTCCACCCAGCCGCCATCTGGATCCTTCGCTCACCTCGATGGAGAAGAGGGTGGTATTGCGCGGCATCAGGGGGCTCTGGCGTACATCGGCCGAGGGTACCAGCACCACGCTGATCCGGTCGTAGGCGAGCCCTTCAATGCTGTTGTTGACCAGCTGCTTGATCTGCGGGATGTAGGTGTCGAGCTGGATATCCGCCGCATGTTTGATAAAGACCGAGGCCGAAGCGGGAGATGGCTTCTTGCTGATCCCCTCGTTCCCTTCGGGCAATACCACATGGACGCGGGCCACCAGCACGCCGTCGATCTCCGAGAGGGTGTGGGAGATCTCCTGGGCCTTGGCGTAGTTGAGGCGAGCCCGCTCCTCGGTGGGCGAGGAGATGAGGCCATCCTTGGGAAAGACATCCTGCAGGGTGGAGAAGCTCTCGCGCGGATACCCCTTGCGCTTGAGCAGTTCAACCGCCTGCGCCACATCGGACTCCTCGACCAGCAGCTTGATGTTGCCATCCTTGTCAGGCTGCTTGTCCGAGGAGATCCCCTCGGTGCGCAGCAGCGCCAGCATCTCGTTGCCCTCTTTCTGGTTCACCCCGGTATAGAGCTCCACCTTGCAGCCACTGAGCAGCAGGGAGGTGCACAGCACCCCCATCAGCATCGATCTCTTCACACTACCTCACTGGGTCTTCAACAGGGTTTCTACGTTCTGGCTCATCTTGCCCACGGTCTTGGCAATGAGCTCCTCCTGCATGGTGATCCGCATCAGCGACCACTGCATCTGCATCAAACTGTTGGGATCATCACCCGGCGTTGCCAGTTCGGCCTGCAGGCTCTGTTTGGCCTCGACAAACTGCTGCTTGATCTCGCCGATTTCGCCAAGCAATGTACCGCCGATCCCCTGAGCGCTGCCGCCCATCGCCTGCTCGAAGGTGGCGATCTGGGCACCGGGAACATCCGCCGCTTTCAGCTCATCCAGGCTGGTCACCACGGCCTGCGCGCTTTGTGCTATCTCCATCACTCCTCCAGATCCAGTTTGTGTGCGTGACGCACCAGATTGTTGACCATGCCGTTGTGCGGGATCAGGGTCATCAGTTCACGTCGGGCCAGCTCGGCCAGATAGTCGTTACCGAGCCATGCCCCCTGCCCCCGCAGCTCTGCCATCACCTTGAGCAGCACCGTCTCCCGCCGTGACGAGAGCGGGTCAAACTCCCGCATCAGGGCACGCAGCTCTGGCAGGTCGATGGCCGCCACCACTGGCAACTGGCGCTCGCCAAAGCGCTCAATCAGCTTGCTCGCTACCGGCTTGAAGAGCTGGTCGGCTACCCCGGCCGTTTTCTCATCCTGCTGATAGACCTGCCAGAGCAGCTCGCGCCGGGTGGCGGGAGAGTGTCCCTCCAGCAGCGCTTCCAGTGGAGTCCCCTCTTTCCAGCGCGTCAGCAGGGCACTGCTCTCCTCTTTGGCCAGTAGCCGCTCAAACTGTTGCCGCTCTGCCGCTGCAGGCGGGGGCAAGCCCGGCGGCGTCACCGCCAGCGGACGAGTGCCTAGCTCGTTACCATCGACCTTCATGAGGCGATCTGTTCGCGCATGCCGGCGGCAAACTGCTGCAAGGAGGAGAGCTCGCTCTGTTCAAGCCGGGCCAACCGGCTCTGCAGTGCATCCAGCCGCGTCAGCCGCCATTCGCACAGGGCGAGCCAGGGTTCCAGTTCGGGGGTATCGCACCCTTTGCCCAGCGCCAGAGCCCCCTCGTAATCTCCCCGGTTCATCAGGGAGGAGAGGCGGATCAGGGTGACACACTCGCTCATCTGCGGATCGCTTGCGAGCCAGTCGGCGATGGTGGCGGCCTGCGAGTGACAATGATGACCGGTGCCGGCCACCGCCAGTTCGGCCAGTTGCCGTTTCAGTTGGCGATCCATCGTCACACCTTCTGCAAGATGCCCTGCATCAGATCTTTCATGCTGCGGGTCACGGTAGAGTTGATGTTGTAGATCACCGACCACTTGTTGATCTTGTGTTGCAGCTCAGCCAGCCTGGCGGGGTCATCGGGATTATCTTTCAGTGCGTCAATCGCAGCTTTTACGTCATTGTTGGCATCGTTCGCCTGCTTCTTCAGCGCCTCGGCGACGTTATCCAGGGTATTCCCCGGGTTAAAAATGGGTTCTGCCATCTCTTATGCTCCTTTGATCTGCTCAAGTATCTGCATGCCCGCCTCGATGGCGTCCGCTTCCTGTTGCCACTGCCGGTACTGCTGCGGAGATCCCCCGCGCATCAGCTGGCGCTTGACCTCCCCCAGCGCCTGCACCAGCTGCTCCTGCAGCGCGCGGGCGAAGGCGGGATCAGCGCCGGACAGTCGCGTTTCCAAACTGGTCATCATGGCTTTCGCCCCCTTTCAATCTGACGATGTATTGCTGCTTGCCCTTGCTCACCACCACCGCATCGCGCTGGATAGAGAGGATGCGAACTCCGTTGGCTGTCGCCCCTCCGACCGGGTAGCGGCGGTTGTCGGCCAGGGTGACGTAGGGCACCCTGCCGAGGGAGACACTGCGCACCTCGAACTCCAGCTCATCCTGACGGGGCGAACGGCTCTGGTTGATCAGCTCCAGCATGGGGTGAGAGCCGAACTCGCGGCGAAACTGCAACTGCAGTTGCTGAAATTGCGCCAATCTCGCCTCATCCAGCTGACCTGACAGCTCGATCCGGTCGCGCGATTCACTCACCCGCAGCAAACCGGCCAGCCCCTGCTCCTGCAACATGGCATCGAGTCGCTTGCGATGTGCTCCGGCTACCTGCACCCGGTTTTCGATGCCGAGTAGCCCCGGCACCTCCTGCTTGAGCAGGGATTCAATGCTGTTCCAGCGTTCATCCTGCGCGCTGATGGCTCCGCTCAAGCGCAGCCAGCCGGGCTCCTTGCCATTGCGGATCTGCAACTGCTCGTAACCGAGTTTTTGCAGGATGAACCCGGCGCCCTGACGCAGATCCTCCATGGTGCGCAGGTCAAGGCGATAGCTGAGCCCCTTGCCATCGAGATACTGCTGCAGGGCGAGGCGGTTGCCGTTCTCATCCACATATCCCGAGAGCAACCAGAGTTCGGGGTCACTGCTGTTGAGCACCACCTGGCGATAGGCTGGCGCGGCCAGAAAGCGCTTGAGCTCCTGCTCATTGCGAGCGGTATCGCTCTCGCTGCTCCCCTGCCACCAGCCGTGGCCAAGCATCACAACCACCGCCATGACCAGCGACAGGCAGAGGCCAACCAGCCACCACTCGGCACTGCCGGCACGCCGTCGTGGTCGCGCCGGTGCCGCCATGGCAGGCAACGCCTCCAGCTGTTCAGGCAGCGACCGGCTGCTGTCGCAAAAACTCCAGAGCAGGGGGCCAGCCTCCAGCCGGGTACCTGCCATCAGCTGGGCGCCTGCCTCCAGTGCCGCGCCATCCTGAGTTGGCGTGATGCCCTCAGCCCACCCCTGCAGGTTGATCCCTTCGGCCGACACCAGCAGCACCAGATGCTCGGGGGCCATCCCCTCATCCACCAGCACCAGATCGGCCAGCAGCGGATCGGAACCGATGACCAGACGCCCTTCCGACAGGGCTACCTCTACCCCGCGGTTAAGCCCGCGATATACGCGGCACTTCCAGCTCATCGGCCAGCTCCGGCCGGAGTCGCCTGCATGCACCAGCTGGCCGCCGGGGTGCATTTTTGATCCTTCGCCATCTCGACCAGACGCCAGCCCAGCTCATTGCCCATCCGGCACTGGGTAAGGGCGGAGCTCTTGCCCCCCTGATGCAGCAGTTTCTGCACGTCCCGCGCCGCTGCCAGCGGCTGGCACTGGGCGCCGCCCAGCACCTTGCCAAGGGAGAGACTCTGGTTGGAAATCTCGTCGACACCCAGCACTCCGGCGCGCAGATCCTGGCCATTGCCCAGCGCCAGATAGTGGGCGATGCCGTCATCGATCAGACGAGGCTCAATGATAAAGAGACGCACGGAGCGACGGGTCTGGGTCTCCTTGCTGCGAAACAGGGCTCCCAGATAGGGGATGTCGCCGAGGAAAGGCACCTTGCTCAGGTTTTCGCTCATCTCGTCGCGGTAGATACCACCGATCAGCAGGCTCTGGCCGTGGCCGACCCGGGCTATGGTGTCCACCACGGTACGGCTGATGGTCGGGATGCCGTCGATGCCGGAGCTGTTTGGCTTCTGATTGCCATCCTCGATATGGAGGCTCAGGCTGATCTCGGGCTTGTCGCCCATCTGGATCACTCGTGGCGTCATCCGCAACATGGTGCCGTAGGTTATGTCCTTCAGTTCTGCCACCCGCTCCCCACTGATCTTGACGTAGTAGGTTTCGCTGTGGTCGATCACCGCCTGGGTATTCTCCTGGGTCAGCAGGGTCGGGCGGGAGACCACCTGGGCATTGCCCTCGTTCTCCAGCAGATTGACCCGGGCCAGCAGATAGTCGAGCCCTTTGGAATCCACCAGACTGCCGAGGGCGGCGCCCCCTTCAATGCCCTTGCGATCGCCGGTGGTCTTGATGATCACCTGCTGGTTGGATCCGGTGCGGATCCCCACACGCCAGTCCACCCCGAGCTGGGAGAGATCCTCGGCATTGATGTCGATAATGGAGAGAGCCACTTCGATGCGGGCCGCCGGTTTGTCTAGCGCCGCAATCAGCTTGCCATACATCGCCATCCGTTCCGGTGCATCGCGCACAATCACGGCGTTGAGAGAGGGGTCGGCCTGTACGATGGCCTGACCGGAGGCAACTTGCCCCCCCTTGCTCCCCTCGCCGTTCACCATCTGTACACCCGCATCGGAGAGCAGTCGGGAGAGGATGGTTGCCACGCCGGGGGCATCCACGCTGGTGTCGCGATACTGGATGGAGCGATCGGTAGCAGAGGCATATTTGAGCGGGAAGATCTCGATGGCGAGCGGCCCGGTCTTCTCGCTGCGCAGTTGGGACTGCTGCTCCAGTGCCACCGCCGTCTGCTCGATGAGTTCGAGATAGCGCGGCGGGCCCGAGACATAGACCAGCCGGTTATCAGCATCGGGTCGCCAGCCAAAGCGGGGTTCCCAGATACCGGCCCGCTGCAGCGCCTGTTTCAGCTCGGCGGCACCGGTCTGTTCCAGATTGATGAGGCGAGACTGCACTTCGCTGTTCTTGAAGACGTAGAGCACGTTGCCGTCGTAGTACCAGACCAGGTTGTAGAGAGAGGCAAGCTGCTGCAGGAAGGCGAGCGGCTCATCATGCTCGAACTGGCCGTTGACCTGATCGTTGACCTTGTCGCTGACGACCACGGAAACTTCGTAGTTGGCCCCGAAGTTGACCAGCACATCCCGCAGGCTCTCCCCCTCTGCCACATAGCTGTAGGGCATTGGCACCCAGTCGAGCTCCTGTGCCATCAGCGGACGCTGCCAGGCCATGCAGACCAGCACCAGCCAGCAGAGCGGGCGGATCACTCTTTGCACGCTCAAGGGTGCCATATCATCTGTCTCCATTGAGGGGCCAGCGCGGCCTCGGTCAGCTGGGGCTCCAGCCGCTCCAGCAGGGTGATGTGCTGGCTAATCCTGAGCTCCAGTTGTGCTTCGTCGAGCCACTCCAGCGCCAACCGGGCCTCCAGCTGCAGGTTGCCCAGCTCATCCAGCACCAGGGCATGCGGGGTGTGACGCCCCCAGGCCACCACCTGTTGCAACAGGCGCTTGAGCAGGGCCGGATCATGGCTCTCCCCCTCACCGTGGCGGGTTGAGGTGAGAGGGGTGCCGAGCAGCAATTCGCTCGCTCCGGGGGTCAAAAAGAGGGGATAACCATCGAGTCGCAGATGGTATCTACCCTGTGCGTCGGCAACAAAAGGCCCTTGGCCAAGTTTTGCGGCCAATCGATTCAGTAGCGTTTGCATAGTTCCTCGGGCTATCTAGGGCGCGGGAGGCTGCCAGTAGAAGTGATCCTGAGCAAGGGCGATGCCCCGGCCCGCCAGCCACTCATGCAGTGTGTCGCCAGCAGCGGCATCGTGGGGCAGCGCCTGCAGGGCTTGCCAGCAGGTGCCAAGCTCAATCGGCACCGGCAGCAGCCGCTCAAAGGGGACCTGCTGCCCCTGCTCTGCGTACCAGGCCGGCCAGGCCTGTTGCAACCGCGCTTCACACTGCACCTGCAACTGCGCCAGCTCCTGCTCGCGTTCGTTCAAGCTTGCAAGCTGTTCGGCAATCCGGCGCTCGAGGCCGGACGGTACATCGACCACGGTTTGCCAGAAGATGGACTGGGCATGGAGCTGACGGCGCATCAACTGCAGTTGATCCAGCTCATTGAGCCAGGCGCCATACAGCGGCTCCAGACGCTGTACCCACCAGCGGTGGAGGGGATAAAGCACCCAGTGCCACAGCCGCTGCGGGTCGGCCAGATTGATGTTATCCCCCAGTTGCTGCAACCAGTCATCACGCTCACTGCCAGCAAGGCGCAGCAGCTGTTGCAGCTCATCACGGGAGACAGCCAGCGCAATATCGAGACGGCGCTGAAACCAGATGGACCCGAGCAGGCGCTCCAGACGGGTTCTTGGCAGCAGACGCTGCAGCAATGCCATCTGCTGGGAGCTGATCACGCCGGCGTCCTGATAACGGAGCACGGACTGTCGCCCCACCAGCTGGGCCAGGTTGAGGCTCTCTGGTTGGACAACGGCAACCCGGCGACCTGCAAAGAGGCCATGATTGGGTGATGTGTGATCTTGCTGACTCATGCTATGCCTTGCTCATCTTGCTGCGGGCAATTTATGGAATAATGTTTCGGTATGCTGGCTATTCTACCCATGGCTCTGCCCTGCGACTTATAAAAAACGTCAGATTATTTTAGTCCGGCGTTAATCTTTGCCATGACGGGCACGGCTAGGGGTACAGCCAAAACGGCGCCGATAACTCTGGGTGAAATAGGACTGGCTGGAGAATCCCGCCTCCATCGCAATATCGACGATGCTCATCTCGCTATTGAGTAATAACTGATGAGCGTAGAGGATCCGCTGTTCGCTGATCCAGGCTCGGGGCGATACGCCATATATTGCGCCAAACAACTCCTTGAATGTGGTCAGCCCCATGCCGAACTCTTTGGCAAATTCGCTGAGCTTCCACTCCATCAGATAATGTTTTTCCATGAACTGCTGCAACCGCTCGACCTGGCGATTGCTCAGCTGGCGCAAAATAGACATCAATTGCGGTCCCTGTTCGCCAAAAGCGAGCAGAAAAAGCAGCTCTTCGGTTCGCAACCGGGCCAATTCGGGAGGATGTTCATGCTCGATCAACCCCTGCAAGCCCTGGATGGACTGGTTGATCAGAGGGGATGCATGAAACGGCAGCAGGCTGGGAGCAATCCCCTCAACCCGGCTGACCTCGCTCAGCAGTGAACCGAAACGCTGCAGAAAACCCTGCAAAAAGGAGTTGGAAAGGGGGATCCAGAGCAGGTGGCAAGGCTCGTCGCCGGTTGCAACCGCATAGCTGCCACGGCGCACGAATATCAATTCGTTGGGGGATAACTCATAGGTATCGGTGCAGTCCTGCCAGCTCATCGCGCCATCCAGGAGAACATATATTCCCTCCTGGCGGTGTTCAATGACGCTGAAAGCAGACATGCACCACTGGAGCAGGGCCATATCGCCCTTCTCTGTGGTTGTAATGCCCTTCATTTTTGTTTTCCTGAATCTGCGTGTATTGCAAGTAGCACCTCGGCAGAAAAAGGCTCCGTCCGGGTGGTTTATTATTGGTGTTTATTTTTCTTAGTTATGAATGTCATCGTTAAGTGATGACCATGAATTTAATCAACACTTAAATCAGAAGAAAATCCTACAACAATCACCAGCATAAAAACCAGCCAAAAATTAGAGTCATGACACTACTGATACAATTGATAACGCATTTGTCAGGCCTTTTTCTTACGTCATTAAATAGTTCGTTACAGAAAGAAACGCTGCAATCAAGCTGATAAATTAATAACCAGTTGATTTCCAACTTGTTTATTAGATACGGCTTATTATTGACACAATGGATAACAAGGACGTGGTTGCAATGAAATTACCAATGGGCGACCATTTAAAACCTTAAAAACTTTTTGCTGAGCCGTTGCCTGAATCGCGTCATTGCCAATAAACCGCAACCGGGTACGCACATAGAGTTCGCCCTCTCCCCACTGCAGAGGCGTCAGCCGCATATCAAAAACCAGAGGCAGCATGGTCAGCTCATAACGGGTTGAGGCTACCTGCAGTGGCCGTCCTTCCATCACACTCAGAACTGTCACCTCCACGGTGGCAGGACGAGGTAAATCGGCATTGAGGTGCACCTCCCCTGTCAGGCTCTGCGATACAGGAGGGACAACCGTGGTGCTGACGCAGCCACCGAGAGTCAGCAGCGCGAGCAAGAGCAGCGTTCTCATAACAACCGGATCCTTCTCTCGGTCAGCGGCTTGTGCTCGCCCTGCTGCAGGCGATCCAGCATCTGCTCCTGCGCTCTGCTCAGCGCAAGAGTGCGTCGCAATGCCGCCGCCAGCGGCACAGGTTCAACCAACGCATCACGGCCGCTCACGGCCCTACCGGCAAAGCAACCCGTCGCAGAGCGTTCTGCCGCAGATGCCAGCTGGCTGGCGCTCGATTCCTGGATCTTCATGGTCACACCCGTACTCCCATCACCTCGTCACTCTTGCTGACCGGGCCAGGTCGTGGCTGCAGCAGCTCCTGCCAGAATTCGGCGTGCTCCAGCATGCTGGCCAGACTCTCTTCAAGCTGGGTCAGGGTCAGCCGCGAGGCCGACATCTGGCGGTAGAGTTGCACCGTCAGGCTCTCTTCATCGAAACCAAAGTGGAGATTGAACTGATACCAATTGCGGTTGAAGCTGGCCAACTGGCGAAAGATCCCCTCACCCACCTGATGCAATTCGGCCACATCGACCTGCATCACCAGGTGATCCCGTTCGGGCACCAGAATGAGAGAGAGCTGCAAGTGCTCGTCAAAACAGAGTGCTGCCACCCCCTCCCGGTTCAGGGTCAGGGAGGGCAAACCATATTTGGTGGCAAACTCGGCGAGCAGCCGATTGATGATGACAGTGGCGTCCATGATTTCCTCCAGCAGAGAGGAGAGGATGGTAGCTCGCCATCCCGATTGCGGCTGTCACTCAGAGGCGGCTCTTTTAAGAAAAGTGGTCGGCACACGAAAAAGGCGCCCGTCGGGCGCCTTGCTGCCTGCTCGCGTCAAGCAACCCCGAAGGCTGCCTTGAGCGTCTGGTTGAGGGTCTGGGAGTACTGCTGCATCAGCTGCAGCACATCCTTCATGAAGTTGGCGTTGAAGGCCATGTTGTCTTCAATCTTCTGCTTCTCGGTCTGGCTGATGGTCGCCTTGACTTCATCTTCCTTGGCCGTCGCCTGACTCTCGCCCTGGGCAACCTGCACTGCCGAGTTGCTCATCTGCCCGATGGACTGGATCACGGTACTGGCAATCTGTTGCCGGCTGTTATTGGCATCAAACGACTTGTTCAGCGTCTTGAGCGTTGCCTTGTCGTTTTTGATCCTTGCCGTCAGTTCTTGTCCCGCGTCCCCCATCTCGAGGCCTGCAGACTTCTTGATATCCCCTATCTGCTTCAGCTCCTGCTGGCGCCCGGCAATATTGGCATTGAGTGCCTTGTCCTGCTTGATCGCCTTGGCAGACTTGCTCAGGGAGAATCCTCCGGTAATGGCCGAAAAACCGGCCATTACACCGGATACCACCGCCATGGCGATCATCAGCTTGGCGCCGCTGCGCATCTCGGCGACCTGCGCTTTCTGGCTGTCGATCACCTGCTGGTTCTCCATGTCGCGCTGGGTCAGTCCCATCTGGCGCGCCAGACGAGCGAGCTGGAAGAGCTGCGACATCAGGTCGAGAGTATCGTTGAGCACCGCACGGGCCTGTTCCAGCTTGGCACCGTCCAGCCGCTGGGTCGGGGCAGGCAACTCGGGGCCGCCCTGACGCTTGACCTCACTGCCGGAGGTGATGCCGCCGGCCGCATGGGTCGTTTCACGATTGCCTGCCGCAAGAGGCTGCTCGATCCCTTCGCTGAACAGGGCATTGGCACGGATCGGATTGAAGGTGCTGTCGTTAATGTTCATAGATCCATCTCCTTATATGGCGGCCGGTCTGCGGGCGAGATTGCTCATCATCTCGCCTCTGGCACTGATCATCTCGAAGATCATCTCCATGGTCTGCTGGAACGCCTCCATGATCTGTGAGATAGCCTCCTTGAGCTTGTCGATCACCGCCTGCAACTGGGTCATCTCGCTCTTGCTCTGTTGCAAATCGGCCTGCGCATAAAGCGCAGCAGACTCTTTGGATGACTGAACCGATTTGGTCACCCCACCGCTCACATCGAGCAACACGTCAGTACCCTGGGTGCCCATCTTCATCACCTTGGCCGTATTGCCTGTCAGTTTCATCGCCTCGACCGACCCCTTGGCCGCAAATCGACCAGCCAGATCACCCACTTTGGTCACCAGCTTGGCGCTCATCTCCGCAGCCGTCCCGCCAATTTTCGCCCCCACCTTGGTAATGAGGCTACCGATGGAGGAACCGAAGCTGGCCACCATGGAAATGACGGCAAGGGCTATTTCGATCCCCATCAGAGCAGGCCCCAGCTTCTCCATCACCTCCTTGGAGATCAGGCCTGCTTCGGCGGCATGCTGCACTGCCATATTGACCATGCCGACCACGCCGGCGGCGATCATCAGGGCGCCAGCGGCAGCACCCACCCCGGTCGCCACCATGATGGCGCCGATAACCACAGATGCGATGGCGCTGAGCCAGCCGAAAATCTTGCCAAAGATGCCCGCTTTCTTGGCCTCCTTGGCACTCTCCTCAGCCTCTTTGATCTTCTCCTGGTTCTCGCCAATCTTCTTCTCGTTCAATTCACGAGCGCGCTTGATATCGTCGAGCTTCAGCTTGGTCTGGGTCCGCTCCAGATCGCTGGTGAGCTTGCCCAGCTCAATCTCGAAGGCGGCCGGCGAGGTAAAGGCAGCCGTCACCAGGGCGCCGACACGGGGCAGCAGCTTGCCGCTGTTCTCCACGGTCTCGCGAACCAGCCGGCTGATCTCTGCCAGCACTTTCTGGCCGGGACGATCATTGCTGGCCGCCAGCGGCGGAGTCAGAGCGACACCGGCGGTGCGGGCTGCACCGCTCGCCTGCGTAACCGCGGCATCGAGCCGGGTTTCACTGCGCGGCTCGGCAGCTGGCTGCAAGCCAGCTACATTACCGATGTTTCCCAGCGGGGAAACGCTTCTTTCATTGCTGATCGGGTTCATCTTGCTGATCCCTTCTGATTGCGATGGCTTCCAACATGACCTTGGCGCTTGCCGCCAGATCAGCCAGCTGCGGGTCACTGCCCGCCAGCAGGTGGGCCGAGTGGAAGCCACTCTCGGCCCCAGTCAAATCCCCCTGTTGCAACCGGCACTCGGCTGCATGAAACGGGAAACGGGGATCTTTCAAATCGAGCATGGCGCCGAAGCTGTAACTCTGAACCGCCGTCTCGAATTCGCCCATCGCCTGACGACAGGCACCGAGCCCGAGGAAGTAACGCGGCTCGTAGTGATCCAGCATGCAGAGGGCCTGGAAAATCTTGTGGGCATCTTGCCACTTGCCTGACTGGTACTGCCCGAATGCCAGCGCATAGAGCTGCTCCAGGGTATCGCCGGAGATATCCTTCAACATGGCGATGGTGCCGCCATCGGCGAGGAAGGACTCCAGTTCGGCTTCATACTCCGGGGTCAGGGTGGTGTCGGTCTGCATGTAATCTCCTTAAATGGCGGCAAGAATGTCGCGCATGATGCTGTCGTATTTCTGGATAAAACGGTTGAGGGCTTCGATGGCCGAGTTGTAGCGGGAGCTGACATCGTTGAGCCGGGTGGTCTTCTCGCTCACCTGATCGTTGAGCGGACGTGAGCGGTCACTCACGCTGGTGGCAAAGTTGCCCAGCTTGTTGTTGTCCTTGTCGTACTTGTACTCGTTCTCGACCCCTGTCATCGACCCACTCTGCTTCTTGTCACTCTCGAGGAATGTCTTGACCGACACATGACCCGAGGCGTCCTTTGGCATCTGACCCAGCAGCTTGAACTCGGGTTCCTCGCGGAACTTGGCGTCGCTCTCATAGCCATAAAGCTTGTAATCCATCAGATTGAAATCTGTCTTGAAGGTCTGGCTGGATGAGGAAGAGAGCGCCTTGTTGATCTCTGACTGGATAACCCCGTAGATCTTCAGCTCGGCGGTGAGCGCCTTGAGCTCTTCGTTGATACCGGTACGCTTGTTGTTCTGGGTAAACATCACCCAGGTGAAGGCGTCGATGACCTCCTGATCGATACGATCATCGGTATAGCGACTGATCTGCGCCACGACATCGGGGAGCGCCACCGGTAGCACCAGCGTGTCGACTTGCTTGCTGACCTCATCGAGCACGTCATCGTTGCTCAGGTAGCGGGCAACCAGCCTCTCCAGTTGTGCCCGGGTCAGCCAGGTCGAATCCTCCTTGCTGATGGAGACGTTGTCTTTCAGCTTGTCGACCAGTGCCCGCTGTTTTGCATTGAGGGTGCCTGACTCGCTGGTTAGCCACTGATCAATCTGGATATGATTTTTGTTGCGGGTGTAATCAGAGATAATGCTCATCGCGTCTCCTTAAATCATCAGTCCACGCATCATGGTGGGGCGCCGGCTCTTGCGGCTCTCTCCCTGTTGTTCCGGCAACATCGCCTGCCTGCGGCGAAACTCCGCCAGCAACTCCTGTTCGGCCACGGCGACCTGTTCGCCGGGGGCATTGAACAGCAGCTGGCAGGTCTGCTCCGAGAGCGCCAGGCCGGCCAGCATCTCCTGCAGCAGGGCATTGCGCTGCTCGCTGTCGGCGATGGCCTGTTCGGCTCGCTCGATCACATCGCTGTGGTGGGCAAAACGGGGTTGTTTCATCATGGCTCCTATTCTATGAGGCCCTTTTGGGCATGCCTGTCACGCAAGGCCGTCCTTTTGTCGTTTTCGCATCTCGCGCAGGGAGCAGACCTGCTCGGCCGCAAGCGCAAACCAGCCGGGTTCGGGTTCGCTGGCGCCGGTTCAGTGGCGATAGAAGCGGCCCAGCCGCTCAGCGCTGAGGGCGCTGCCACGAAACACATTGACGTTGCCATAGAGCTCGTAACCCACTCCCAGCACCGCCAACGTCGCCTCCGCCAGCAGGTAGAGGGCAGCAAAGGGGTTGGCAAGACCATCCCGCTCGCCCTCACGGCGTACCAGCAGGATCCAGACCCGGCGCGTGTCGCTATCGACCCGCCAGGCGAGAGAGATGTGGCGATAGTGCAGGGCATGGCCGAGTTGGATCGGGGTCGCCCCCAGATGGTGAGGAGTCACTGTCACGCCGCGGGCCAGCAGCCAGGGGATGAGCGGATCGCCGTTCACAGGCAGACCCTGCCAAGCGGCTGGATATTGATCTGCTGGGTCAGCTCCTGATAGGAGAGCACCGGCAGAGCGTGGTAATCCCCCTCGATGAGCTTGCGCACATAGCGGCGGATATCCATGGAGACGATGAGCACCGGCTTGTTCTGCATCCGTGCCAGATCCCCCACGGTATGGCGCACCTGATCAAGGAAGCCCTGGGTCACGGCGGGATCGAGGGCAAGATAGCTGCCGGCGCTGGTCTGGCGAATGCCGCCGCGGATCTGCTCCTCCACCTGCTGATCGAGCAGATAGGCGGGCAGGATGTTGTTGCCGTTGGCGTACTTGTAGCAGATGTAACGCTTGAGGCTGCTGCGGATGTACTCGGTGAGCTGCACCACATCCTTCTCCTTCTGGCCCCACTCCACCATGGCCTCGAGAATGGCGCGCATGTTGCGGATCGAGATATCCTCCCCCACCAGCCGCTGCAGGATCTCGGTCATCCGTTGCAGCGGGATGATGCGTTGCGCCTCCTTCACCAGCTCGCCATAGCTCCCCTCCATCTGCTCCAGCAGATAGCGGGTCTCCTGAATGCCGATGAAGTCCTCGGCGTATTCGCGCAGCACATGGGAGAGGTGCCAGGTCATCACCTGATCCGGGGTGAGCGCGGCAAGGCGCGAGGTGTCGAGCCGTGCCTGATGTTCGCTGGCCACCCACAGAGTGGGCAGCCCCGGCAACAGCGGCGTCCCCTCCTCGTAGGCGACTCCCAGCAGATCGAGCTGGGAGGCGCTCTCCTGCACCAGCAGATGGCCCGGCCGCAGCTGGCCGCGGGCCACCGGCACCTCCTGCAGCTGGATCAGGTATTCGCCCGCCCCCATCCCCTCGTTGAAACGCAGGTGAATGCCCGGGAAAGGTACCCCGAGATCGAGATAGAGGGCACGGCGCACCCGTACCAGCTCATCGTTGAGGGCGATGGCCTCCAGCTCGGCCTGCAGGGCGGCATCCACATCGATCAGGAGAGGTACCGTCATGGCAAACTCCTCCTTTTCACCCAGCTTGCCACGCGGTTTGCTGCCCGCCTTCGGCTTGCTGCGGGCGGCAGGAGCGCCTGCCCCCTGTGCCAGCATGGTGGGCAGATCCTGGCTCTGCTGACTCTGCGCCTTGCGCTGGCGCAGGCCGATAAAGTAGCCCCCCGCCGTCACCACAGCGGCCAGCGAGAAGAAGGTGATCATGGGGAAGCCCGGGATCAGGCCAAACAGCACCAGCAGCAGGCCGCCGATCAGCATCGCCTTGGGCTGGGCCACCACCTGAGCACCGATATCGGAACCGAGATCGGAGGACTCTTCGGACGACACCCGGGTCACGATAATGCCCGCGGTGATGGCGATCAGCAGGGCCGGCACCTGGGAGACCATGCCATCCCCCACCGTCAGGATGGAGTAGAGCTGCAGCGCATCAGCCGCCGACAACCCCTTCTGGGTCACCCCTATGGTGACCCCGCCGAGGATGTTGACGAAGATGATGATGAGGCCCGCGATGGCGTCCCCCTTCACGAACTTCATGGCGCCATCCATGGAGCCGAACATCTGGCTCTCCTTCTCGATGACACTGCGCCGCTCGCGCGCCTCGTTGACATCGATCACCCCGGCGCGCATGTCGCCATCGATGCTCATCTGCTTGCCGGGCATGGCATCGAGCGAGAAGCGGGCACTTACCTCTGCCACCCGCTCCGAGCCCTTGGTGATGACCAGAAACTGGACGATGGTGATGATGAGGAAGATGACGATCCCCACCACCAGATTGCCCCCCACCACGAAGTTGCCGAAGGTGTAGACGATCTGCCCCGCATCAGCCTGCAGCAGGATCATCCGGGTGGTGCTCACCGAGAGGGCGAGCCGAAACAGGGTGGTGATGAGCAGCACCGCCGGGAAGGCGGAGAACTGCAGCGGCGAGTTGATATAGACCGCCATCATCAGCAACACCACCGAGATGGTCATGTTGATGGCGATAAGAATATCGAGGGCCACCGGTGGCAGCGGCAACACCATCATGAAGACGATGGCCAGCAGCAGTACCGCCAGCATGATGTCCTTGCGCTCGCCGATCCGGCGCAGCAGCTCAAGGGAGCGTTGGTTCATTCTGCTCTTCCAGTTCGAGATATTGTTGGTAGGCGAAACGGGCTTCATCCAGCCTGCCTGCCAACTGGCAGGCGCGGCTGCGGCAGAGCCAGAGCGGGCCGTCTGCCCCCCCCTCTGCCATCAGCAGATCGGCATGACCGAGCGCCTCTTCGCCAAATCCCTGCCTGAGCAGGGCCACCAGCAGAGTACGGCGGGCCGCCTGATTGGCGGGGTGGAGCTGCAACAACGCCACCAGCAGGGTGCTGGCACGATCGGGGTGACCATACTGCAGGTGCAGCCAGCCGGTGAGCAGCAGCGCATCCTGCTGCTGTGACGAGAGGATCATGGTCATACCTTGTGCAGCAGATGGAGGGTCATCTGCATCAGTTGTTCATCTCCGTGCAGCTGCTCGAGCAGCGCGCTGGCCGCCTGCAGCTCGGGGGTGGCGCCTTCGGCCAGCACAGCCCGCAGCCCCGCCATCGCCTGCGCAAAATCGCGCGGACGCAGCAGATCGTGAAAGCCGCGATCCGGGGTGGCGAAGTCGAGCAGGGTGCGCTCCGCCAGATTGGCGGGATACAGTCTGCTGATGTGAGGTTCGATGGAGTGGCCATCCGGCAGCAGTGCGTAGCGCCCCGGCAGGCTCTGCTCCTGCTCGTCGAGGCGGATGGCGCTGAGCTGCTCAATCCCGATATGGGCCGCGGTGATCCGGCTCATGGCGCTACCACGTCCTGTTGCAGTCGGGTCAGGGTGCGTAGCGCCTGATGGAGCAGCGGCAGGGTCACGGCCCGCTCATCGAGGGTCACGAAGAGGATCAGCCGATCCTCCCCGAGCCAACCGCAGCGCACCGGCAGGGCGGGCGCCTGGGCGGCGGCGGTGAAACTCATGGCGCGGCGAATGGCCTCGCCGCTCTGGTGCCACGGCAGCGTGCGGGCCAGCCAGAGCGTCAGTTGCCCCTGATGGCGCTCCAGTTGCAGGGTACCGCTCTGCTCCAGCTCAAGCTGGATCAGGTAGTGGGGGTTATCACCGATGGTGATGCCCAGATCCTGGCAAAACTGCACCAGCTGGGGTTCGATCCAGTTCATGACGACTCTCCGGACAACTCATCCTCTTCCCGCTCGATGGCGTTATCGAGCGCCCCCTGACAGCACTGCAGCAGGTTTTGGCGCTGATCCTCCTCACTGAACAGCTCCACCGGCAGCAGGCGGATCAACCGCTTGAGCTCCTGATAGAGCTGCACCTGCTGATGTGTTTGCGTCAGCTCCAGAGCGACACCGATCTGCTCCACGTCGTGCACCGAAGACCAGCGCTTCTCCACCAGCGCAATGAGATCGCCCATCAGATCAGAAGGCCCGTATGCCATGGGCCGCCCCCTCCTTCACCCGCAGCCACAACTCGTCCACTTGGGCCGAGAGGGTGTTGAGCAACCGCAGCTTGTGCATGTCGCTCATCACCCGTTCCAGCTTGACCGGGTCGAGCCAGCGCTGCTGACTGTCGAGATCGGCGCTTAAGGCCTTCATCATGAAGCCGGTCACCTTCTCCAGCGCACCGTTGCCAAAACGGCTATGAATATCGCGCCAGGCGGTGGAGAGGGCGCGATAGTCCTGCACCGCATCGCGATAGAGATCCCGCAGATCCTGCACCTGACCGAGCCCCTCACGGGCAGCCTCCTGAGCCGGGCCGGTAATGCGGGCGCCCAGCACGATGGCGCTGCCCTGCTCGTCGGCCAGTTTGGCCAGCGCCTGTTCAACAAGTGCCAACGTACCCCGCATTTCGGGGCGACCGGCGAGGGCCTTGCGTGCCTGGGTAAGCGCCTCGAACTGCTCGCTCACCTCCCCCGAGTAGCTCTCGAGGTAGGCCAGCAGCTGGGAGAGGTTGGCCAGCCGGCCGCTACCGAGGTGGCTGATCATCTCCTTGATCTTCTGCTGGCGCTCGAGCTCCGGCACCTTGTCGAGGTAGTCCCCCACCAGTGCCTCTATCTCGCTGATGCGGGCCTGACTGTCACTCAGCTTGCGCTTGGCCAGGGAGAGCTCGGAGCGCTCGGAAAAGACGAAGGTGAGCTCTTCTGCCATGTCGCCCAGCGACTGGGTCGCGCTGGCCAGCACGACCTGCTCCCCCTGAAACTGTCCTCCCTGCAGGGGCACCTGACGGGGGGCATTCTCGGCACCACGGGCTTCAGGTTGAGCGGTGGGGAGATAGGGATTGCTCTGGATAGTGGCCATGGCGGCTCCCGTAATGAGTGGATTGACGAGGATGGCATTATAAAAATCGTCCTCGGGCGCCTATGCCAAAATCGGCCGTGAATTTTTAGCCGGCTCGCAACGCTTTTCTAAAAAGTCCCGACTCGCGCTGAAATCCCCGCGCGCCCCCATCGCCTATAGTGGCCACCGTTTTTAATGGTGCAGATCTCCCGATGTCCCTCTCCCTCGATCACATTCCCGGCCAGCTGCGTCACGCCATCGACGAGTGCCGCCTGATCCAGATCCGCGGCCGGGTCACCCAGGTGACCGGCACCCTGCTCAAGGCGGTGGTGCCCGGCGTGCGCATCGGCGAGCTCTGCCATCTGCGCAATCCCGACAACACTCTCTCCCTGCAGGCGGAGGTGATCGGCTTTGCCCAGCATCAGGCGCTGCTCACCCCGCTGGGGGAGATGTTCGGCATCTCCTCCAACACCGAGGTGAGCCCGACCGGTGCCATGCATCAGGTCGGAGTCGGTGAGCACCTGCTCGGTCAGGTGCTCGATGGCCTTGGCAACCCCTTTGGCGGCGGCCAGCAGCAGGAGCCAGCGGCCTGGTATCCGGTCTATCGTGATGCCCCCGCCCCCATGAGTCGCAAGCGGATTGAGCAGCCCATTTCGCTGGGCATTCGCGCCATCGACGGTCTGCTCACCTGTGGCGAGGGGCAACGGATGGGGATTTTCGCGGCCGCCGGCGGCGGCAAAAGTACCCTGCTGGCGTCGCTTATTCGCAGCGCCGAGGTGGATGTCACCGTGCTGGCGCTGATCGGCGAACGGGGCCGCGAGGTGCGGGAGTTTATCGAGGCAGATCTGGGGGAAGAGGGGCTCAAGAAGGCGGTGCTGGTGGTGGCCACCTCGGATCGCCCCGCCATGGAGCGCGCCAAGGCGGGCTTTGTCGCCACCTCCATCGCCGAATATTTCCGGGATCAGGGCAAGCGGGTGTTGCTGTTGATGGATTCCGTCACCCGCTTTGCCCGTGCCCAGCGCGAGATTGGTCTGGCCGCCGGCGAACCGCCGACCCGACGGGGCTATCCACCCTCGGTGTTTGCCGCCCTGCCCCGCCTGATGGAGCGGGCCGGTCAGTCGGACAAGGGCTCCATCACCGCCCTCTATACCGTGCTGGTGGAGGGGGATGATATGACCGAGCCAGTGGCTGACGAGACCCGCTCGATCCTCGATGGCCACATCATCCTCTCGCGCAAGCTGGCGGCGGCCAACCACTACCCAGCCATCGACGTACTGCGCTCTGCCAGTCGGGTGATGAACCAAATCATCGCGCCCGGGCATCAAGCGCAAGCCGGTCGCCTACGCAGTTGGCTGGCCAAGTACGAAGAGGTCGAACTGCTGCTGCAGATCGGCGAATACCAGAAGGGGCAGGACAAGGTGGCCGACGAGGCGATCACCCGTATCGAGGCCATTCGCCAGTGGCTGAAACAGGGCACCCATGAGCCGAGTTCACTGCCCGAGGCGCTCGCCACCCTGGAGGCGCTGACCCGATGATTGGCCGCCTGCAACGGATCAAAGACCTGCGGCTGGAGCGAGCCGAGCAACAGCTCGCCGCGCAACAGGCCCGGCTGCAACTCGCCCGCATCCGCCAGCGCGAAGCGGAGCAGAAGAGTCTCGACTACCGCCAGTGGCGCCAGGCCGAAGAAGATCGGCTATTTGCCATCTGTCAGGCGGAGCAACTCGATCGCAAGGGGCTCAAGGCGTGGCAACAACAGGTTGCCCTGCTGCGGGAGAAAGAGGCCCACCTTGAGCAACTGGCCGCCGAACAGGGCGAACGGGTGGCTGAAGAGCGCATCCGCTTGCAGGAGCGCCAGCAGGCGGTACACCGCGCCCGCCAGCAGCAACAGAAATTTGCCGAATTACACCGTCAGGAGCTGGCCTCACAGCAAGCACTGCGCGACTACAACGAAGAGCAGGAACAGGAAGAGTTCCGCCAGCAGATCAGGATGTAACCAGAGATGAACCGACTCACCGTCCCCCGCGCAGAACCCCGGGTTGCTGACGAACAGCAAGGCTTGCCGCGCGAACCGCACAAGGCGGATCTGGCGCAGCAGCAGCGCTTCGAGCAGGCTCTGCGCCTCGAGTCCGCACAACAGAAGAGAGCACGGGACCACAAAGCGCTGACCGGCAACCCCATCGGCAAACGGGATGAGCACCGCCGGACAAAGCAGGATGTCCCCCTTGCCAGCAACAAAGCGGCGGACAAGGAGAAGGAGCTGGCGGAGAGAAAGCTGACACACCCGGCCCCGCGCAGCAAAACCCAGCATGACAAGCAGGAGGGAAACGATCGGCAGGAACTCCAGCCGCTCCCCGCAACCTTGCCACAGATACGTGAAGACATGCAGGCTCCCACTGCGCAGCAAGGGCGTGAGACAGCACCCGCTGCTCTGGCCTGGATGTTACCGCGTGATGTCGCTGGCGGTCGTGAGTTGCTGAGCGCAACCGAGCCTGAGACCAAAGAGTGCTTTGATGAAAATACCGCAGAGCTACCAATGGAGCGCCTCCCTCTGGCCAATAGCGACAGACGACCCGACGCTGCCGACTCTAGCACTCAAGAGCGTGTCGATGAACATCCCGTTGACCTGCCACTGGCTATGCCAACCGAAGCACTCATCAAACGAGAGCAGAGTGAACAGCCAATGGAGAGCAGCCAGCTGACCGATAGCCACATGCTGCAGGAGCAGAGCGAGCTGACCGCCCTGTTTGAGGTGGGGGAGCGGCTGCAGATAGCAGACGAGCCTACCGAACAGCTACCTGCGACCAGCGAAGAGGAGTTGCTTGCGCAAGAGAGCTTTGCCAGCTCGGCCATCCGGGTTCCCCCTCTCGCGGCAACACCGGGGGATCTGCTGTTGGCACGGGTTGCCCCCCGCGTCGATCATCACGAGCTGGGTCAACTACTCAGCCGACTGGCGGTGGATATTCACCTTGAGCTGGGTCGCCCGGAGCGTCCCCCCATGCTCCAGCTCACCCTGCCCGCGCTCGGGGCGCTTGCCATCCGCATCGAGCACCATCAGGGCTCGCTGCAGGTGGAGATGCTGGCCAGCGAACAGGGTTCCCAGCTGCTCAATCAGGGACGCGGCGAGCTGATCGACCGCCTGCAACGGCTCTACCCCGGCGAGCGGGTCGCCTTTGACCTCTTTACCCGGGGCGACAGCGAACAGGGGTCGCGCCAGAAACGATCCATCTATGACGAGTGGGATGCCGACGCATGACATCGATAGCCTTTCCCTCTGCCTCGGCGGCGGAGCTGACTCTGCAGCAGCGGCTCAGCCAGTGCCGCCACCACTATGCCTGGAGTGGTGGCGAGCTGACGCTCGCCATCGCGCCGCTGCCGGCGACCCTCGACTGCCGGTTGCAACTGCAGTGGCAGGGGCTCTCCCTGCCGCTGTTTTGCCATGACGCCGAGCTGGCCCGCTGGCTTGCGCCAGACCTGCAACAGGCGGCCCTGTTCAGTCTGCCAGCATCGCTGCAACTGGCGCTGATCGAGCGCCTCGGGCAACCCCTTGGCGGCCTCAGCTGCTCGGCGCTGATACCGAACACCCCCTGCGAAGCGGCCGGTGAGGCCGCGCTGCAACTGCTGCTCAAGCGGGAGGGAGCAACCCTCGCCCTCTGGCTGGCCGAGCCGTGCCCACTGCTTGGCAAATTGCCTGCGCGACCCGGCCAGCAACGCCTGGCGCTCCCTCTCACCCTCTCCTTGCAGTGGGGGGCGATGGGCGTTGCCATCGGCGAGCTCGAGACACTGACCTGTGGCGATGTGCTGCTGCCGCCGCCCCACCCTCGGCTCGGCCAGCAGCTGCTGCTCTGCATCGAGGGACGCCCCTATGCCTACTGCCAACCCCATCCACAACATCTGGAACTGACCGCCATGCACAACGCCGCCCCCGATGATGCCCTCGATGCCACTATGCTTGAGCACCTGCCGGTGCAGGTCACCTTTGAAGTGGGCCGCCAGACCCTGGACTGGCACACCCTCACCACCCTGCAACCGGGCTCACTTATCGATCTCGGCGCCCCCATCGATGGCGAGGTGCGGATCATCAGCAACGGCCATTCGCTGGGAGTGGGCCGGCTGGTGGAGATCCAGGGACGACTCGGGGTGCGGGTCGAAAGCCTCAAGAGCGAGTCGCCGTCATGATCCAGCTGCCGGACGAGCTAAACCTTATCGTCGGGCTGGCGCTGCTGGCCCTGCTCCCCTTTATCGCGGTGATGGCCACCTCCTTCGTCAAGCTGGCGGTGGTCTTCTCGCTGCTGCGCAACGCCCTCGGGGTGCAGCAGATCCCCCCCAACATGGCGATGTACGGGTTGGCCATCATCCTCAGCATCTATGTGATGGCACCGGTCGGTTTTGCCACCCAGGATTACCTGCGCCAGAACGAGGTATCGCTGGCCAAGTCCGAGTCGGTGGAGAAGTTTCTCGACGAGGGGATGGCCCCCTACCGCGCCTTTCTGAAAAAGCAGATCAAGCCGCGGGAGCACGCCTTCTTCATCGACAGCACCAAGCAGCTCTGGCCCAGCGAATATGCCGACCGGCTGGAGCCCGACAGCCTGCTGATCCTGCTGCCCGCCTTTACCGTGAGCGAGCTGAGCCGCGCATTCGAGATCGGGTTTCTCATCTATCTGCCCTTTATCGCCATCGACCTCATCATCTCCAACATTCTGCTGGCGATGGGGATGATGATGGTCTCCCCCATGACCATCTCGCTCCCCTTCAAGCTGCTGCTGTTCGTGCTGCTCGATGGCTGGGCCCGCCTCACCCACGGGCTGGTCACCAGTTACGGAGGCTAGGATGAGTCACGCCGATATTCTCCACTTCACCAGCCAGACCCTCTGGCTGGTGCTGATCCTCTCGATGCCGCCGGTGCTGGTGGCGGCACTGGTGGGCACCCTTGTCTCTCTGCTGCAGGCGCTGACCCAGATCCAGGAGCAGACCCTGGGCTTTGTCGCCAAGCTCATCGCCGTGGTGATCACCCTGTTTGCCACCACCGCCTGGCTTGGCAACGAGCTCTACAGCTTTGCCGACATGGTGCTGCTCAAGGTGCCGCAGATCCAATGACCCTCGAGAGCCTGCAGGGCCAGATGCTGGCCTACACCCTGCTGCTGCCACGCTTTATCAGCTGCTTCGTCATGCTGCCGGTACTGAGCAAGCTGATGCTGGGGGGGGCGATGATCCGCAACGGCGTGGTCTGCTCGCTGGCGCTGTTCGCCTACCCCATGGTGGCCGACACCCTGCCTCCCGCCATCGATGCCCTCGATCTGGCGCTCTTGGTAGCCAAGGAGGTGCTGCTCGGCCTGCTGATCGGCTTTGTCGCCGCCATCCCCTTCTGGGCCGTCGAGGCGAGCGGCTTTCTGGTGGATAACCAGCGCGGCGCGGCCATGGCATCCCTGTTCAACCCGAGCCTCGCCAGCCAGACCAGCCCCACCGGTCTGCTGCTGACCCAGACCCTGATCACCCTCTTCTTTTCCGGCGGCGCCTTTCTCGCCCTGCTCTCGGCCCTGTTCCAGAGCTATGCCAGCTGGCCGGTGACCCGTTTCTTTCCCGCTATCGGAGATCTCTGGGTGAGCTTTTTCTACAGCCAGTTCAGCCAGATGCTGCTGCTCTGCGCCCTGCTGGCGGCCCCCCTGCTGATCGCCATGTTTCTGGCAGAGTTCGGGCTGGCCCTTATCAGCCGCTTCGCCCCCTCCCTCAACGTCTTCGTACTGGCGATGCCGATAAAAAGCGCCGTCGCCAGCCTGCTGCTGGTCATCTACATCAAGCTGATGATGGATCACGCCTACCGCCAGGTGCTGGCGGTGATGGATCCGCTGCAACTGCTGGCCCCCATTCTGGAGGCGCGATGAGCGGCGAGAAGACCGAACAGCCCACCGCCAAAAAATTGCGCGATGCCCGCAAGAAGGGGCAGGTGGTAAAGAGCAAGGAGGTGGTCTCCACCGCCATCATCCTCAGTCTGGTGGGTATGCTGATGGCGATGTCCGACTACTACCTCGAACATCTGGGCAAGCTGATGCTGATCCCGGAATCCCACCTCAACCTCCCCTTTGCCCAGGCCCTCAACCATGTGGTGGAGAACCTGATGCAGGAGATGGCCTACCTCTGCATCCCGATCCTGGCGGTGTCGGCGCTGGTGGTGCTCGCCTCCCATATCGCCCAGTACGGTTTTCTGCTGAGTGGCGAGTCGATCAAGCCCGACATCAAGCATGTCAATCCGGTGGAGGGGGCCAAGAAGATCTTCTCCATCAAGAGCCTGATGGAGTTCGTCAAATCCCTGCTCAAGGTGAGCCTCCTGAGCCTGCTGGTATGGGTCACCATCGAGGGCAACCTGCAGGCGATGCTGCAACTGCCCGGCTGCGGCATGAGCTGCATCACTCCGGTACTGGGGGGCATGCTGGGCCAGCTGATGGCGGTCTGCGCCATGGGGTTTGTGGTGATCGCCATCGCCGATTACGCCTTCGAACACTACCAGCACATCAAGCAGCTCAAGATGAGCAAGGACGAGGTGAAGCGGGAGTACAAGGAGATGGAGGGGAGCCCGGAGATCAAAAGCAAGCGCCGCCAGTTCCATCAAGAGCTGCAATCGAGCAACATGCGCGCCGATGTGAAGCGCTCCTCGGTCATCGTCGCCAACCCGACCCATATCGCCATCGGCATTCGCTACGAGCGGGGAGAAACCCCGCTGCCGGTGGTCACCCTCAAGTTCACCGATGCCCAGGCACTGCTGGTGCGCAAGATTGCCGAAGAGGAGGGTATTCCGGTGCTGCAGCGCATCCCGCTGGCCCGCGCCCTCTATCGCGATGCGCTGATCAACAACTACATCCCCGCCGACCAGATCGAAGCGACCGCCGAGGTACTGCGCTGGCTGGAGCAGTGGCGCCAGAGCGAAGGGCCGCAGTGGTAACCCCTTGCGGGAGATCACCAGAGCGCGTCACCTAAAAAACCGCGACCCGGGTTAATATCCGGCCGATCCCTCTTTTTGCGATCCTGTGCATCACAATCATCAACCCAGAGATGTGCATGGATCTCGATACTATACTGACCCGGCTTGCCCGGCAGCTCGATGCCGACCAGCTCAATCAGCTCTCTGCCGACGAGTGGCTGCTGCTTGCCACGGATGGCCTCGCCCTGCAAATCACCCGAACCGACACCGGCCTTGTGCTGGCTTGCCGCCCCGATGACCGGGAGCTGGATCCCCGCTGGATGCCGCTGCTGCTCAGCTATAACGGCCTGCTGACCACTACGGGAGGCATGGTGATGGGATTGACCGGCAACCAGCGCCTGCTGATGCAGTTACCGGTCGCCATCGCAGATGCCGATGCACTGGCCAGCGTGACCCTCAACTTCCTGCAACTGGTACGGGAGTGGCAGTTGCGGCTGCTTGCGCCGTGCCAGCCAACCCTCTCCGAACCCGGCTCTCTTAATATGCTGTCTGCCATCAAGGGATAACTCATGAATACCACCTCAGCGACCTCATTGACGTCACTCTATCGTGACCTCCACTTATCCTCCGCCGGCAGCCAGCAGGAGCTGCGCGCCAGCAATGGCAATCTCTACCTCAAGGAGGGCAAGGGGCTGATCTCCGTCGAGAGCCACAGGCTGGCTCACCGGGACGCCGCCATTGCCCAGGTGATCACCGCCATGAGCCGGGAATATGGCATGAGCACGGAAGAGGCTGGCAGCCTGCTGCGCAGCGTACAGGCAGATAGCGGCAAAGTGACGGTGGCGGATGTGCGTCAGCTGCACAACGAACTCACCCTCGGGGCCCGGCACCAGAGCGAACGCTCGCAAGAGTTGCAGCAAGTCGCCGACCTGCGCAAACAGCAGCTCGCCTCAGCTACCCGCGCTCAGGGGCTCGCCCCCGATATTCGCACCCATGAGCAGCTGCGCAACGCCATCACCCGGCAACATGGTGAGCAAACGCTCGCCCTGCTCGACGAGAAACTCCCCTCTTTCATGCACAGCAAGGGGATGCTGACTCCGCGCCATATCGAGACCATCGGCCAACTGCTCAACTCCGGCGAAGTGGCCCGCTTCCAGCAAGCCATCACCATGGTCACGCTCAACGCCAAGAGCCCGGTCGACAGTCAGGCAGCCCGCGCCGTTGCCATCGAACTGGCCAAGCTGCCCATGAACCTGCTCAAGCAGGCCGATGCCGAAGGGCTGACGATCCGGGTCACCCATGACAATGTGACCACCTACCATACCCATCTGGCCGGAACGAGCGCCCGTGGTCATGGTGGTGGCGGGTGGGACAAGCTGCCGGGCGTCGGTGCCTTCGGCGGCAGTAAAGAGACCGTTATCGCCATGGAACAGGATCGCTCGGGCAAATGGCAAGTGGGTAGCCACCACGGCTCGGCCAATCTGGTGTTGCACGAATTTGGCCACTCCATCGATCGTCTGGTGGGCGCCAGCACCACAGGTGCCAACCTGAGTCAGGACAGCTCTTTCTATGCGGCCTGGTACAACGACTACCACAAACTGGGGGATGCCTACTTTCAGCAGGCGGGCCCAAAAGGGAACTACGAACCGGGACTGGAGGAGAGCTTTGCCGAAGGTCTGGCGCGCCTTTATGGCGACAACAATGCCTTCGCTCACTGGAGCCATATCGAGGCACAACTGTTGACGCTCTGACAGGACGTTCCTGTCCAACAAACCAGCCAAAAGAACGGGGCCATCACTGATGGCCCCGTTGTTGTCATCTGCTTGATGCCCCCCCGTCAATCACTGTTAGGTTGTCGATTGCAGCCCATTTACGTACTATTGCCAGCCATTGTGCTTCAGGCTTCTTGGCTCGTGATTCAAGGAGTTGTCACTCGGCAGATAGTGGATACCGCCTCTTATGAAGATCTTGAAATACTGTTCGGCACTGGCACTCACGCTTGCTGCTTTTCCTTCGGTTGCCTCATTCGACCAAGACGGGTGCAGTTTTTGGCTGACAGATTGTCCATTGCCAGCCTATCCAATATTCCTTTCCGACAATGACACCAAGAGCAACTTGCTGATGCTGCTGGCTGACAAGCAGCGACTCTCCCTCCCCTTTATGCTTCCGGCCGATCCGGCCAACGAACGCGATATGGAGCTCTTCTCTCTGCAACGCCTGCCACTTCCCGACGAGATGGAAAGCCCGGAACTGCGTGAACAGCTGGTTAGCCGGCTCACAGCCCATGACGCCTCGTTCCCGGCTTTGCTGGAACACTATGCTGGTCGGGATGCCCTTTACGGCCGAGCCATTTCCAACTCGCTGCAATCTGTCAGTCAATTTCTTGATGCCCTTGAGCAGAGCGACCTGTCATCTACCGAGCGCACGCTTCTGCTCAAAACCCGCTTACAGCTCCTTGGTCAGCAGGAAGATAGCCCCCAGTCTTCCGACGTCACAATGAGCGAGTCTGCCAGGGAGTGGCAGGCTTATCTGGATGCGGCACGCCACTTCTACCAAGGTCATTTCTCCGAGGCATTGACCGGCTTTATGGCTCTGCAAGGGGCAAAAGCGCAGTGGGTTGCCGAAACCGCGAACTATATGGTGATGCGAACACACCTTAATGCAGCGGTGAAAGATGCACAGAGCGAGTATGGTGATACCGATTTTACCAAGAGTGATAAAGAGGCGCTGAAACAGGCCATGACGCAGGGGCAGGCGTATCTGGCCGCCTATCCGCAAGGACGTTACGTCAGCTCGACCAAGGGTATGTTCAGACGCATCAACTGGATGGCGGGTGATCAGGCTTCATTACGCGATACCTATAGCGAAGCGATAGCCGCTGACCACTCCCTGCCGGAACTTGAGGCGCTGGTTAACGAAATAGATCTCTCTTTGCTGAGCGCTGACGCCTATCGCAATGAACTCGCCTACGAGGATAAAACCCAGCCTGAGCTGCTGTTTATCAATGCACTGCGTGGCCTCAGAACTGGCTATGACCAGAAACGCAACTGGAGTAACGAGCAGCTCGATGACGCCATCAAACAGCTGCAAGAGATGGGTAAAACAGAAGAAGCCACCTATCTGCAAGCTTATCGATTGCTGCAGAACCAACAGTTTGACGCTGTGCTGGCGCTGTTACCCAAAACAGAAGGACAAAACGCATCAACCCTGGCGTTCAGCCGCCAGTTGCTGCGAATCTGGGCACAGCAAGGAATGAAGGCGTTTGACCAGGCAGAGCAAGCCCTGATGACGCTGGTAGCGGCACCTCTTACTCAAGCCCAACAGGCATATGTGGAGAACATGTTGGCAGATCAGTGGGTGCGTACCGGCAATACTGCGGCCATTTTCAGCAAAGAGAGCCCTGTCACTCAGTTGCGGATCCGCACCGTCGTGTTAAAACAGTCGGCCGATCCGGACTTGCTTCGTCAGCAGGCTCGGCAGGCCACAAGCGCCTTGGAAAGACAAATCGCCCTGCATACCCTGCTGGTGAGAGACCTGATTGCAGAGGATTACGCAACATTCCTGAAAGACGTGACACTTATTCCGGCCGACTACAAGGAGGCTACCCCACCCAAGGATGAGCCGTGGCAACCGGTACCCAACGGTGATGTGCCCCTGTCAGCATTCAAGTGGGGAGGTGAAGGCACACCGCAGGACTATTACTGCCGTGATTTGACCTCCACTCTCGGCACACTGCTGCAGCGCCCCGGAGATGGACATGCACTCAACTGCCTGGGTGAATATCTGCGCAGCAAGGATCCCCAGATCAATTTGTGGCAAGGAAAAGAGATGGTTTGGGGATTGCCAAAACCTGAGTCAGCCACCGCGCCAAGCAGGCTCAAACTATATCAGGCAGTCATGGCCAACCCTAAAGCAGAGCCCGAAGACAAGAGTTATGCCCTTTACAGAGCCATCAACTGCTACGCACCATCAGGCAACAACGGGTGTGACTCTCAGGAGATCCCCAAGAGCATGCGGCAAACCTGGTTCAACACGCTCAAGCAGCGTTATGGCAACTCGGTATGGGCCAAATCACTCAAATACTACTGGTAAACCATGCCGCAACCCCTCGGGCCTAGCCTGTTAATTCTGTTATCGACACTTGCTGCGCCACTTAAGGCAAGTGTCGATGCCAGCAGCTATCACGCATTCTGGCTCTGGTCTGCCACACGGCATCAGCCAGTCCTGGCACAGGCAACCACCCTCTATTTGCATCAGGGGGAGATCCTGAACAGGCCATCCGGCCCCCGTTTTATCAAACTGGGGCGCGCTCCAACACCACTTCAGACCGAACAACTCTGGCTTGTGGTGAGAGTGAATACGCTGCCGCTCTCTGCCGATCACAAAAAGTTGCTGGTCAGGCTGTATCAGAAGTGGCGCAAGGCCGGAGCCAAAGTAACGGGTATTCAGATCGACTTTGATGCAGCCACCCGCCAACTGAACCGTTACGCCACCTCTTTGCGGCAGTTGCGACAAGTGTTGCCGGCAGAGTGCAAGCTCAGCGTAACGGGCCTGCTCGACTGGGCCAAGACGGGGGATGTGGCACAACTCAACAGCCTTCCGGTTGATGAGATAGTGATCCAGACCTATCAGGGCAAACATACGGTACCGGGTTACAGCGCCTATCTACCCGCAATGATGCAGCTCACCATTCCATTCAAGGTTGGCCTGGTGCAGGAGGGAGAGTGGGAACCCTCGTGGCAGGCAACGCTTGCAACCTCCCCCCACTACCGGGGGGAGGTCGTCTTCTTGCTCAATCGCTAGTCCAGGATATCCCTTACACCACCTCCCCCAGCGCACCGATCAGGGCGTCGAGCCCTTGGTCAACCTTCGAGCGCGGGCAGCCGACGTTGAGGCGGATATAGCCTGTGCCTTCCGGGCCATAGGTGTCACCGCGCATGATGGCGACCCGGTATTTCTCCACCAGCAAGGTTTGCAGCGCATCCATCCGCTCGGGGGAGTCGATGCCAAGGCCGCGCAGGTCAATCCAGGCGAGATAGGTTCCCTCGGGCACCCGATAGTCAATGGCGGGGAAAGCGGCGTTGAGCCGCGCCGCCACATGGGCGAGGTTGCCGTGCAGGTAGTTTTTCAGGGCATCGAGCCAGGTAGCGCCGTCCCGATAGGCACTGATATGGGCCAGCACCCCGAGAATGGGCGGCGATGAGAGGCCGTGGGCCGCCTTGAGCCGCTGCAGATAGGCGGCCCGCGCCGCTGCGTTGGCGATAAAGGCGTAGGCGCCGCCAAGGGCGGGAATATTGAAGGATTTGGAGCCCGAGCTCACCAGCGCCCAGTGATCGTCCGGTGCCACCTCGCTCCACGGCAGGTAGCGGGCAAAGCTCACATCCATATGGATGTCGTCCGAGATGACCTTGACCCCATGGCGCTGGCAGATAGCGGCCATCCGGCCGAGTTCATCCCGCGTCCAGACCCGGCCGGTGGGGTTGTGGGGGCTGCAGAGCAGCAAAATCCGGCAATCGGGACGAGCCGCTTGCTGCTCGAAACATTGCCAGTCGATCTGGTAACTCCCCTCTGCTTTTTTGAGCGGGCAAGGCAGCAGCACCCGGTCGTTGGCAGCCAGCATATTGCCGAAGGCGTCATAGGCGGGGGTATGCACCAGCACCCCTTCGCCCGGCGCCGACCAGAGGCTCACCAGCTGGGCAATCACATAGATGACCGAGGGGCCGTAAACCAGCGTCTCGGGGTCGAGGCTCGCGCCGTAGCGGTGGGCAAACCAGTCGCTCACCGCCCCCTTGAAGTCGTCGTGATTCCAGCGGCTGTAGCCAAATACCCCGTGCTCAAGGCGCTTGGCCAGGGCTGCGCGAATGCAGGGGGCGGTCTCGAAATCCATGTCGGAGATGGTAAAGGGGAGCAGATCGGCATGGCCAAAACGGTCGGCTACATAGTCCCACTGGGTGCAGTAGGTGCCGTGGCGGTCGACCACATGGTCGAAGTCATAAATATCGTGCATGAAGTTTCTCCCTCCATAAACAGGAGGCATATTGGGAGAGGCAAACAAGGGGGGCTTGCGCCCCCCGTTCGGATCTTATTGGCCGGTTCAGGCCCCCATCAGGCTCTGCAGCTGGTTTTTCACCAGATGTACCTGCGGGCCGATCACCACCTGCAGGTTGTGCTCGTCGAGCTTGATCACCCCGATGGCGCCGTTTGCTTTCAGTACCTTGTCATCGACCCGGCTCATGTCCTGCACCGACATCCGCAGGCGGGTGATGCAGTTATCGAGCGCCAGAATGTTATCGGCGCCGCCCAGGGCGTTGAGGATGATTTCACCGTTGTAACCACTGTTGCCAGCCTTCTTGCCTGCGGGCTGGGCAGCCTCGCTGGTTTCAATCTCGCGGCCCGGGGTCTTCAGGTTAAAGCGCACGATGGCGAAGCGGAACACGCTGTAGTAGATGGCAAACCAGATGGCCGCCGCGACCGGCACCAGATACCACTTGGTGGCGGTGCCTTGCAGCACGCCGAACACCAGAAAATCGATGAGGTTGCCGTCGGTGTTGCCGATGGTGACGCCAAGCAGCCCCATGGTCATAAAGCCCAGACCTGTCAGGATGGCGTGAATAACGTAGAGTACCGGTGCCACGAACAGAAACAGGAACTCCAGCGGCTCGGTGATACCGCCGATGACGCAGGCCACCACGCCAGAGACCAGCAGCGCCTTGATCTTGCCGCGATTTTCCGGACGGGCGCAGTGATACATGGCGAGCGCCGCACCCGGCAGACCGCCGAGGAAGGCAGGCATCTTGCCCTGCGAGAGGAAGGAGGTGGCAGAGACCGAGAATCCGGAAGTGTCGGCGCAGGAGAGCTCGGCGTAGAAGATATTGAGCGCGCCGCTCACCTCGTGACCGCATACCAGCTGGGTGCCGCCCGCTTCGGTAAAGCGGATCAGCGCCACCAGAATGTGGTGCAGACCGAGCGGCAGCAGCAGACGCTCACCGGTACCGAACAGGAAGGGGCCGAAGGAACCGGCGTGGGAGATCAGCGCCCCGATGCCGTTGATACCGGCAGCAAACCAGGGCCAGACGAACGGCACGACCAAGCCGACTACACCCAGCACCAGCGCGGTGATGATGGGCACGAAGCGAGCGCCGCCGAAGAAGGCGAGCGCATCGGGCATCTTGTAGGTGTAGAAACGGGCGTGCAATTTGGCAACGATCACCCCGACGATGATGGCCCCCAGAATCCCGGTGTCGATGGAGCTGATGCCGAGGATCGATTTCACCCCGTAGGCCTTCTCCGCCGCTGCGTCACCGATGACGTTGGCCACGGTGAGGTAGAAGTTGATGGAGAGGTTGAGCGCCGCATAGCCGACGAAACCGGCAAAGGCCGCGACCCCCTTCTCTTCCCGTGCCAGCCCGAGCGGAATGGCCACCGCAAACATCACCGGCAGGTAGATAAAGGCTACCAACCCCACCTTGGTCATCCAGAGGAACAGCAGTTGCAGCACGGTATTGTCGAGGAAAGGCATGCTCTGCTTGACCGCATCGCTGGTGAGCGAGCTGCCGACACCGAGCAGGATGCCCGAGAAGGCCAGCAGGGCGACCGGCAACATAAAGGTCTTGCCGAGGCTCTGCAGGAACTCCCAGATGGTTGATTTGGCTTGAGGCTTGGCCATGAAACGGCTCCTTGTGAATAGACAGCAATGTCTGCGGCTTTCCCCGTGGCTGCTCGTGGCAATTTCGACGCAGAGGCGCGGGTCAGCATCAGGTTTTGCCGAATGATAAAACGTTTTATCAATTTACAAGTGCCGACAGGATCACAGAATCAGGGGCTGGCTGGCAGCAGGATCCAAATTTGTGAGCCGGATCGGCCAGATGGTGATGTAACGTTTCACTTGAGCATCTGAGCAGGTATGCTTGAGCCTCGCTTTCAACTGTCCATCGTCCGTTCGCCCTATGTCGCCCAAATCCCTCTCTGCCAAAGCCACCAAGATCACCGATGTCGCCCAGCGGGCGGGAGTGTCGGTCACCACCGTCTCCATGGTGCTCAACGGCAAGGGGCGCATCTCGCCGGCCACCGCCGAGCGGGTGCAGCAGGCGATAAAGGAGCTCGACTATGTGCCCAACAGCGCCGCCGCCAACCTGCGCAGCCAGCAGTCCAATCTGGTGGGGCTGATCCTGCGCGACATCACCGACCCCTTCTATACCGAGGTGACCGCCGGGGTGAGCGAGGTGCTGGAGCAGCAGGGCTATCTGCTGTTTCTGACCCAGTGCGGCCACAGCCCGGAGCGGCTGCAGCAGAGCATCCACTCCCTGTCACGGCAAGGGGTGGCGGGCATAATCTTCAATCCGGTGCGCGGCGCGGCGGCCAAAACCCTGGAGACCCTGCTCGATTCCGAGCTGCCGGTGGTGTGCGCCGCCCGCTCCTACTATCGGGATGACGTGGACTTTATCGGCCCCGACAACACCCACGCCGCCAAGCAGGCCACCACCTACCTTATCGAGCAGGGCCACCGCCATATCGCCTACGTCGGCGGGCGGGCCGACTCCCTCACCCGCGCCGAGCGGATCGGCGGCTACTGCGCCAGCCTGCTGCAATATGGCCTCCCCTTCAAACCGGAGTGGGTACTGGAGTGCGAGCGCACCCAGCGCAGCGCCGCCGACACCATCGCCCAACTGCTGCACCAGCACCCCAAGGTGACCGCCGTGCTCTGCCACTACCCCGAGGTGGCCCTCGGCGCCATCTATGGCGTCGAGGCGAGCGGCCGCACCGTGGGCAAGGACAACTACATCGGCCAGCAGGTGGCCCTGCTCGGTTTTGACGACGTGGCGGAGGCCGAACTCACCTCCCCCGCCCTCACCTTTGTCAGCTCACCGGCCCGCGAAATCGGCCGTCAGGCAGCAAGGCGCCTGCTGACCCGGATGCAGCAACCCGATCTCGCCCCCAACCGCCATATCATCACCCCCAATCTACAAAAGCGGGAGTCGGCCTGAGCTGGCTGGGCAAGCCTGCAGCAGCGCAAAACGTGAGGCTGCTCACTGCGCCGGCAAGGAGAGATTGAGTGCCAAGTGAAGAGAAATATGATGGGCGTCCACTCTCTTCACGAGCCTTTTTATGAGCAACCCGCACGACCAGAATCCACCGAGTGAAATCCATCGCTGTGACAAATGCAGGGAGCGCACCCGCCATATCGTGGTGCTGGTCGCCCGCGATCACAGCCAGGACATCATGCCCAAGGATCCGCGCAAAGCCTTCTGGCAAGCCTTTACTTCCAGCAGCATCACCAACTGGGCGTTTGGTGAAACACTGGCCTACCAGACCACCCATGTAAAACATCTAATTTGCGAACGCTGCGGGGAGAAGTTTCTGGAGTATTGACGGCTCCAGCCTGTCATCCGTCACACAAACAACCGAATCAAGTCCCGCCATCAAGCAAGTAGTTTGTTGATCCTTGGCAGGTTTTTACCTGCTGCCGGTTTTGCATCGCCCCCACCTTGATTACCATGGCTCACTTGGCAACCGGGATTGGGAAGGGCGTTGCCGAGATCGCTCTGGCCACCATAGCGCCATCCCCTCCCACCACATCGCCGGTTAACAGCAGCAGAGTGGAGGCTGTCGTCCAGGGGCGGTAGCGTGCCGATTGGCGACACCTGGGCCACAACCCCCTCTCCAGTAATCCACAAGGATCCCCGCCGTTATGTTTGAGTACGTCGAAAAACTGCAAGCGCGCATTGCTACCATGGTCAGTCAGAACGAAGCCGGGATCCGGCAGGCGGCCCACTGGTTTAGCGAGGCCATCGTTCACAACAAGATGATCCATATGCTGGGCACCGGGCACTCACATATGGTCGGGCTGGAGGGGTTTATCCGTGCCGGTGGCCTTGGCAATATCAACGCCGTGCTCGACTCCACCGTCACCACCGCCGATGGAGCCCTGCGCAGCTCGGCGCTGGAAAAACTGCCCGGGCTTGCCGCCATTTTGTGGGAGGATCAGCCGATTGCGCCGGGGGATCTGATGGTGGTCATCTCCAATTCGGGGCGCAACGCTCTGCCCATCGAGTGGGCCCAGCTTGCCAGAGCGCGCGGCCACAAGGTGATCGCTATTACCTCAGTGGCACAATCGGCGCAAAACCCGAGTCGTCACCCTTCTGGCCAAAAACTGATGGAGCTGGCCGATCTGGTACTGGACAACTGCGTGCCGCCGGGCGATGGCCTGTGCGAGGTCAATGATCGGGTCACTGGCGCCTTCTCCTCCATCTCCGGCATGGTGCTGATCAATACGCTGGTAGTCGAAGCGCAGAAACTGGCGCTGGCACAAGGCGTCACCCCGCTTATTTTCTCCAGCCAGAATGTGGATGGCTTTAATAACGATGATGTTTACCACCATTTCCAAGGGCGATTGAAGTCGATGTAAGCAATTAAGATATTGTCGCGGTAAACGTTGGGCTTCACTTCGTTCAGCTCCAACCAACGATGTTTGGCCCAAAATACGAGATGTTCCAGAAAAGAGCACTCATAGATGAAACGTATTCTGATTATTGGCAACTCGGGATCGGGCAAGAGCTGGTTGGCGGCTCGATTGGCTGAGGGGTTAACTATCCACGAGGTCAATCTGGACACCATTGTCTGGCAGCCGGGCGGCTTTAACCAAAAACGGTCCCAGCATGAGATTGATCATGCCATTCAAACACTTGCTCAAGAGCCCTCATGGGTGGTCGAAGGGGTATTTGGTGCCTTGGCCGAGCAACTGCTTGATGCCGCTGATACCGTGCTCTTTCTGGATCTCGACTGGTCAGTATGCCGTGATTCACTGCTATCGCGTGGATCACAAAGTGCCAGACAACGGGATACAGTGGCCGCCGAAGAGAGCTTTCAACAACTGCTGGTGTGGGCATCTGAATATGGGCAGCGAGCCGGTAAAAGCTCTCGCCAATTCCATCGCGAGCTGTTTGATCGATTCCCAAACGACAAGCACCGTTTTACGACTCGGGCAGAGGTAAATAGCTATCTCACGCACCTGACCACTCATAGCTAACGGAGTAGAGGATGACGCAACAGGAGCTGGCGAAAATGGGGGGCGCTTCGGTAAATCTCCAGTTGCTGGATGGCAAACCCTGTATCAGAAAAAGCGGCGCATCGCTTGTCGAGCGCCATTTCTACCAACGCGCCGCACTGCATTTGAGCGGACTCAACACTCCTGCCCTGCTCAAGGTCGAAGGGGAGACCCTGTTCCTTGAGCAGATCCCTCATCCGGTCACGCTCACGCAGTTGCACCACAACGAACAGACCTTTGCTCAGCTGGCCAGCCTGCATAACGCCAACTATCAGCCCGACTTTGCGGTGAAAACTCACGGCTGGTCGCTCGTCGACACCAACGAGGCGCTCTCTGTACTCTGCTTGCCGGAAGCGGTAAACGAGAAGATCCGCCATATCCAGCAACTTGGTCACGAACTATTCGAGGAGTCATGCCTGATTTCGGGAGATAGCAATGAGGGCAACTGGGGCACCCGCAACAATGGTGAGCTGGTGTTATTTGACTGGGAGCGATTTGGTTATGGCAGTCCGGCCATCGATCTGGCCCCGCTGGTGCCGCGGATGGGTTCGCTGGCTGAATATGAAACCATCATTGAACGCTATCTACGCCACAGTTCGCTTCTCTCTGGCGACCGGTTGCTACGCCATCTCGTCATGGCCAAGTGCTGGCTGATTATTGAAGTCACCAATCTGCTGACCAGAAGAGAGAAGCCGCAGGCACAGCAATATCTGGAGTGGTATCGACAACAAGTACCCCACTGGCTGGAGTCGGTGGCGCATATGGTGTAGTCCGTAGGTTCGAATAGCGCAGCGTATTCGAACGTTCGCGTTATCACCTCTCTCTTTTCGGCCATCCCCGCTCTTGCCACCACCCAGCCTGCCCAAACAAGCGGTGCAATTCACTTCGTTCATTGCACCCTACGGTGCGCCGATGGCTGTGGTTGTTCTTGCCCATTGTGGTGAGCTGTCTGGCACCGATGGCGCAACTCATTTCTCCAGCTTGCTCTGCTCACGCCTCCCCTGCGTCCGCCCCTCGCTTCCCGCCAGCGGGGCCATTTCTGTGCGTTGGCTCACATCCCACCGCCGTTTTTCACCTCACAAATTTATAGGAAGAGCACTCCCATTCTCTGAGTAAAAAATCACCACACGGCCAAGGCGCTGAACCACGACAAAACACAACTGATTGATTTTAATCATCAATAAAAATATGAGTGATTCAATCTTCCCCCGTCTCAGCAGCTCTTCAGCTTTGCGATCAGGGTCACACTCAAGGTGATGGCGCACAAAAATCCAGTTATTCGCACATTTGTCCGATAGGGTGACCTCTGCCCCGGCGCGATAATAGTCGGGTCAATTTTGTCTGCATGCCGGCCTGCAAGGGCGGCATGCCAACAGGCTCCGGCAACGGAGCGGGGAGAGCGCCATGATAACCACCTTGATCAATGAACATCTGATCAATCTCGATTTGAAAGCTACCGCCAAGGAAGAGGTCTTCACCGAGATGGCCCGCCTGCTGGTCGCGCAAGGCAAGGTCAGCGACGAGCAGCAGTTCGTCAAGGATCTGTGGGCCCGTGAAGAGCTGGACAACACCGGCTTTGAAGAGGGTGTTGCCCTGCCCCACGCCAAGAGTGCGGCGGTCAGCACCCCGGCAGTCGCCATCGGCATCAGCCGCAACGGCATCGACTACGGCGCCGAAGATGGCAAGCCGTCCAAGCTGTTCTTCATGATTGCCTCCCCTGCCGGTGGCGCCAACCACCATATCGAGGTGCTGGCCGAGCTCTCCGCCAAGCTGATTGAAGAGGGCTTTATCGATGCCCTGCTGGCAGCCAAAACCCCGGCCGATGCGCTGGCACTGCTGCTGGCCAAGAAAGAGGAAGCGGCTGCCGCACCTGCGGCCAACAAGGGGCTGATCATCGGTGTCACCGGCTGCCCGGCCGGTATCGCCCACACCTATCTGGCGGCCGAATCGCTGGAGCGCGCCGCCAAGGAGCTGGGGTATGAGGTGAAGGTGGAGACCAACGGCTCCATCGGCGTCAAGAACAGCCCGACCGCAGACGAGATCGCCCGCGCCGCCGCCATCGTGGTGGCCTGTGATAAGCAGGTGGACATGGCCCGCTTCGCTGGCAAACCCCTCATCAAGACCGGCGTAAAAGCCCCCATCAAGGATGGCAAGGGTCTGATTGAGCAGGCCCTGAAAGCCCCCGCCTATGTGGCGGACAAGGATGAGAAGAAGGGTGACGAGAAGCGCGCCAGCGGCGGCAGCTCGGATCTCTATCGCTACCTGATGAACGGCGTATCGCACATGATCCCGTTCGTGGTGACCGGTGGTCTGCTTATCGCCCTGTCACTGGCCATCGGCGGCAACCCGACTCCGAGCGGCATGCAGATCCCGGAAGGGAGCATGTGGAACCAGATCCTCAACGTGGGCGTGGCCGCCTTCACCCTGATGATCCCCATTCTGGCGGGCTATATCGCCTACGCCATCGGTGATCGTCCGGCACTGGCACCGGGCTTTATCGGCGGCTGGATCGCCAACAACGGCAGCTTCTACGGCGCTGATGCCGGTACCGGCTTTATCGGTGCCATCATTGCGGGCCTGTTGGTCGGCTATCTGGTGCGCTGGATTGCCACCCGTCAGTACCACAAGATGGTGCAACCGCTGGTGCCGATCCTGATCGCTCCCATCGTCGGTTCGCTCTTTATCGCTGCGGTCTTTATCTTCATCATCGGCGCCCCGATTGCCGACATGATGACTGGCCTCAACGCCATGCTGCTCTCCATGAGCGGTGGCAGTCTGGTGCTGCTGGGTATCGTGCTGGGTGGTATGGCCGGCTTTGATATGGGTGGCCCGGTCAACAAGGTGGCCTTCCTCTTCTCCGTCGGCATGATCGCCTCCGGTCAGACCCAGTTCATGGGTGCCATGGCTTGCGCCATCCCGGCTGCGCCCCTTGGCATGTCGCTGGCTACCGTACTTGGTCGCAAGCTCGGCATCTTTGACGAGTCCGAGATCGAAGCGGGCAAAGCCGCTGGTGCCATGGGTCTGGTGGGTATCTCCGAAGGTGCGATTCCGTTCGCCGCCCGTGATCCGCTGGCCGTCATTCCGGCCAACGTGCTGGGCAGCATGACTGCTGCTGTGATGGCCTTCCTGCTGGGCATCACCAACAGCGTTGCCCACGGTGGCCCCATCGTGGCTCTGCTGGGTGCCGTCAACAAGCCGCTGCTGGCCCTGCTCTGCATGATCTGCGGTGCCATCGTCACCGGCGTGGTCGCGGTTGCCCTGAAAAAGCTGCGGGTAAAAAAGAGTGACGAGGTAACCCTGGCCAAGGCGGCCTGAGTTCCTCCTCCCCGAGCTGCTCACGCTCGCGAACCATAACAATGAGGCCACCCCGGGGTGGCCTCTGCTTTTTCCTGTCTTTTTCCTTGCCGGCCTCAACACCCTCTTTATCGCGCCCTCTCTTGCCACGCCAAAGCAGCGCCGCGTTTGCCGCGCCATTCCCTCTCCTCTCACCTGGATACCGGCGGAAATATCGCCAATTCCGGGTCAGCTCTGTGATTGCACTCACGCTTTGCCCGCGAAATCGCAAAAACTAGGAAATTTTCCTAATTGCCCTAGGGATGGCTCTCAAGCCATTTATTGCCCCTCTGATTAGAGTCACCCCACCTGATGTCGTGACCCGCACCACGACGGGCGACATGCCCCGTCCTTCGGCAGCGGGCCCGGGTTTACACGGGCAGAAGCAGGCCAGCCGGCCACCCTTTTGCCCCCTTTCCGTGGCGTGACCTCCCATAACTGCACAACAACGCAAGGGGCGCGGCGGAATAGCGTCTATCTCGCAGAGGATGAACGAAAATGTTGAAATTTCTCGAACAGGTCCGGGTTCCCACCCTCGACCTGCCGGTAGAAGCCCGGCGCAAACTCTGGTTCAAGCCGTTTATGCAATCCTATCTGGTTGTATTTATTGGCTATCTGACCATGTATCTGATCCGCAAGAACTTCAACATTGCGCAGAATGACATGATCCAGTCCTACGGTCTCTCCATGACCGAGCTCGGCATGATCGGCCTTGGCTTCTCCATCACCTACGGGGTGGGCAAGACCATCGTCTCCTACTATGCCGACGGCAAGAACACCAAGCAGTTCCTGCCACTGATGCTCATCCTCTCCGCACTCTGCATGCTGGGCTTCAGTGCCAGCATGGGCGGCACCGGTTTCAGCCTCTACTTCATGATCTTCTTCTACGCCCTGAGCGGCTTCTTCCAGAGCTGTGGCGGCTCCTGCAGCTACTCCACCATCACCAAGTGGACTCCCCGCAACAAGCGCGGCACCTATCTCGGTATGTGGAACCTCTCCCACAACGTGGGCGGTGCCGGTGCGGCCGGTGTGGCGCTGTTCGGTGCCAACTACCTGTTCGATGGCCACGTGCTCGGCATGTTCATCTTCCCCTCCATCATTGCGCTGATCGTCGGCTTTATCGGCCTGCGCTTTGGTAGCGATTCGCCGGAAGCCTACGGCCTTGGCAAGGTGGAAGAGCTGTTTGACGAAGTGGCGAGCGAAGAGGATATCGCCACCGAGGAGCAGAAGCTGACCAAGTGGCAGATCTTCGTGAAGTACGTGCTGCTGAACAAGGTGATCTGGCTGCTCTGCTTTGCCAACATCTTCCTCTACGTGGTGCGTATCGGTATCGACCAGTGGTTCACCGTCTATGCCCACCAGGAGCTGGGCTTCTCCAAAGACGTGGCCATTCAGGGCTTTACCTTCTTCGAAGTGGGCGCTCTGGTCGGCACCCTGATGTGGGGCTACCTCTCCGATCTGGCCAACGGCCGTCGTGGTCTGGTGGCTTGCGTGGCACTGGCGCTCATCATCGCGACTCTGGGTCTCTACCAGCACGCCACCACCCAGTTCATGTTCCTGGGCTCCCTGTTCACCCTGGGCTTCCTGGTGTTCGGTCCGCAACTGCTGATCGGCGTTGCCGCCGTGGGCTTCGTACCCAAGCAGGGCATCAGTGTGGCCGATGGCGTCAAGGGCACCTTCGCCTACCTGATTGGTGACAGCTTCGCCAAACTGGGTCTGGGCATGATTGCCGACGGCACCCCCATCTTCGGCCTGACCGGCTGGAACCGGCACCTTCGCGGCGCTGGACATGGCCGCAGCCGCCTGTCTGGTGCTGATGGCCTGCGTGGCGATTGCCGAAGAGCGCAAGATCCGCCGCATCAAGCGCGAGCTGAAAGCCGCCGAACTGGCGACCCAGACCGCCTGATAATCATAACAACAGACGCAGATTGTTCAGGGCTACCCACACGGGTAGCCCTTTTTGTTTAGCCAAACTAAATACTCAAGTGGCCCTTTTGCGCCATTTTTGCGGCCCAAAGCCCTATCGAGATCCCACTTTTGGCCGGGGCTTTTGGCAAAAAATCCCCGCCGGCGTTATCTTGTTGGCCCCCCGTTTCGCACAGTTCAGAGCCAATGAAGATCATTGCCGTCACCGCCTGCCCGACCGGCATCGCCCACACCTATATGGCAGCCGAAGCGCTGCAAAAAGCCGCCGCCGCCCTCGGTCTCAAGATCAAGGTCGAAACCCAGGGCGCCATGGGGATGGAGAACTCCCTCACCGCCCGCGACATCGCCAGCGCCGATCTGGTGCTGATCGCCTCCGACATCGACATCGAGCAGAAGGAGCGTTTCCTCGGCTGCCCCATCCATCGGGTGAGCCTCGAAACCGTACTGCTCGATGCACAGGCGGTGCTGAGATCACTGCCCCGGCCCAGCTGATGCTAAGCCGCGAGATCACCTTCTACTGCCATCAGGGGATGAGCATTGCCCGCACCAAGCAGCTGAGCCGGCTGGCGGGGATGTTCAAATCCTGCATTCGCTGCGCCAACCTCACCCGGCGCCAGACGGTTATCGCCAGCAATCAGCTCTCCCTGCTCACCCTCGCCACCCAGCCCGGCGATCTCTGCCAGTTGCAGATCGAGGGCAACGACGCCGAGCTGGCCCATATGGCCTTCACCTGCTGGTGCGGCGAGCTGGGTCAGCCGCTGGTGCGCCCCGCCAGCGCCGCGCTGGCCGAGCTCCGTCTGGCAAGCGCCCTGCCCAACTACCACTTCGCCCTGCGCCAGCTGGCTCACAGTCCCGCCCTCCTGACCAAGAGCGAGGCGCTCGAACACCTGATCGACCTGCTGCCCGCCGAGCTGGTCAGCGACAGAGCCGCGCTGGAGGAGGCGATCAGTCGGCGCGAGCAGATCGCCGCCACCATCATCTGCCCGGGCCTCGCCATGCCCCACGTGCTTTGCGAGGGGATAAGCCAGCCTGCCCTCAGCCTGCTCAGCAGCCCGGCCCCCATCGAGTGGGGCTCGCAGCTCGGGCCGGTGCAGACCATCATTTTGCTGGCGGTGCCGACCGGCTGCGGGCGCGACACCCTGCTTCCCCTCACCCGGCTGGCCCGCGCCCTGATGGACGAAGTGATAAGCGGCGCCCTGCTGCAAGCAAGCTCGGCCCCCGCCAGACAAGCCATCGTGATTGAAAACCTGCTCGGTTGACCCTCGGCCGAAAGCTGCCAATTTTCCTGGGCTCTCTTTACCGACACCTCCCATTCATCCTGCCGTCAGCCCCCTGTGGTACACTCGCTGCCATTCCCACTTGCCAATCCGCTATCCGATGAAATCTGCCCGCTCCCGACTCTCGCTGCCAAACCGTCCCGCCCGCGATGGCGCCCCCCGCTCTGCTGCCCGGCCAGCCGAATCCCGCCACGTTGCGGCGCGCAAGCCGGAGCGGGCCCCCGAGGATCGCAAGCTGCTGCTGCTGAACAAGCCCTATATGGTGCTCTGCCAGTTCACCGACGAGGCGGGCCGCGAGACCCTCAAGGATTACATCAAAGAGCCCGGCATCTACGCCGCAGGCCGGCTTGACCGCGACAGCGAGGGGCTGTTGCTGCTCACCAACGATGGCAAGCTGCAGGCGCGCCTCACCCAGCCGGGGGAGAAGACCCCCAAAACCTACTGGGTACAGGTAGAAGGCATCCCGAGCGAGGAGCAACTGGCCGCCCTGCGCGCCGGTGTCGAGCTCAACGATGGCATGACCCTGCCTGCCGGGGCGCGCATCATGGATGAACCTGCGGTGTGGCCGCGCAATCCGCCCATTCGCGAGCGCAAGGAGATCCCCACCTGCTGGCTGGAGATCAAGATAGTGGAGGGGCGCAACCGGCAGGTACGGCGGATGACCGCCCATATCGGCCACCCCACCCTGCGCCTTATTCGCTACGCCATCGGTGACTGGACGTTAGATGGACTGGCCCCCGGCGAGAGCCGCGCCCTGCCCGCACCCGAGTTGGCGCCAGCCCCGCGCAGGGCACAGACGCCAAACAAACCGCGCAGTCAGGGCTCGGGCAGCAACAATCCGCGCTCTGCCCAACCGACCCGAAGCCCCCATGGTCAGGGTCAGGGGCGCGACAGTCGCGACGCGAGCCCGCGCCCGGCCAATCGCAGCAGTGGCCGTGGCACCGCGCGCCGACCGGCCCGCAGCAAACCCTCGGAATAACGTGCAGCCTGCTGGCAATCGAACACTAAAGAACAGCGCTGAATCGAGCCCCTGCTTCGGCCGGGGCCAAACCGGTAACGAGACAAGGAGTCCTTATGAGCGATAACCTTCCTGCATCGCAGGAGAAAACGCCGCACGAGCGCATGCAAGCCAGATTGACCGTCGCCGCGCTGGTGCAGTGGCAGGGCCGCTTTCTGGTGGTGGAAGAGGAGATAAAAGGCCAGCGCCGCTTCAACCAGCCCGCCGGCCATGTGGAGGCCGGTGAAGATCTGCTCACCGCCGCCTGCCGCGAGCTGAAAGAGGAGACGGGACTGACCGCCACGCCCACCGCCTGGCTTGGCACCTATCTCTACAAACCGGCCGACAGCGAGGCCACCTATGTGCGCACCGCCATCATCTTCGACCTTGAAAAAGCGCCGGGTCAGCACCATCCAGAGGATCCTGACGGCGATATCCTCGCCTGCCACTGGCTCACCCTGGAGGAGATCGCCGAGTGCAAACCGGCCCTGAGAAGCCCCTTGGTATGGCAGTGCATCGAGGATTATCTGGCGGGAACACGCCTGCCGCTCTCGGCGCTCAAGGCCTTTATCCAGAGCTAGGGACAGAGCAGGCATCCGCTGGCAATCGCCACAAGAAAAACGATTTCCTGCCGCAAGGTTCCTGATGGGGACAGTGGTATGGAGATGTGACCGGGGGCGCAAAACTCTGGTAGAATACGCCCCGTTTAAACGAACTGGTAACTTCGACTAATGACAGACAACAGCCAAATCAAGGTGATCGTCGGCATGTCCGGCGGCGTGGATTCTTCCGTCTCGGCCTACCTGCTCCAGCAGCAGGGCTATCAGGTCGAAGGCTTGTTCATGAAGAACTGGGAAGAAGACGACACGGACGAGTACTGCTCTGCCGCCCAGGATTTGGCTGATGCCAAGGCCGTCTGCGACAAGCTGGGGATGAAACTCCACACCATCAACTTCGCGGCCGAGTACTGGGACAATGTGTTCGAGCACTTCCTCGAAGAGTACAAGGCTGGCCGCACGCCAAACCCCGATATCCTGTGCAACAAGGAGATCAAGTTCAAGGCATTCCTCGAATTTGCTGCCGAAGAGCTGGGAGCCACCTACATCGCCACCGGCCACTATGTGCGCCGTGACGACAGCACCGGCCGCCCGCGCCTGCTGCGCGGTCTCGATACCAACAAGGATCAGAGCTACTTCCTCTACACCCTGAGCGAGAAGCAAGTGGGTCAGAGCCTGTTCCCGGTTGGCGATCTGGAGAAGCCGGAGGTGCGCCGCATCGCCGAGCAGCTGGATCTCATCACCGCCAAGAAGAAAGACTCCACCGGTATCTGCTTTATCGGCGAGCGCAAGTTCAAGGACTTCCTGGCCAAGTTCCTGCCCGCCCAGCCCGGTAAGATCGAGACCGTGGATGGCAAGGTGATCGGCGAGCATCAGGGTCTGATGTATCACACTCTGGGCCAGCGCAAGGGGCTTGGTATTGGCGGGCGCAAAGATGCCACCGAAGAGGCCTGGTATGTGGTCGACAAAGAGGTCGAACGCAACGTACTGGTGGTGGCGCAGGGCGAACATCCCCGCCTCTACTCCGATGGTTTGATTGCCAGCCAATTGCACTGGGTGGATCGCACCCCCATTCGCGAGCCGCGTCGCTGCACCGTCAAGACCCGCTACCGCCAGCAGGATATTCCCTGCCTGATCCAGCCCATCGACGACGAGACCATCCGGGTCATCTTCGACGAGAAACAGGCTGCGGTAACCCCGGGCCAGTCCGCCGTTTTCTACGACGGGGAAGTGTGTCTGGGTGGCGGCATCATCGAACAGCGTTTCAGCCATCCGGTTTGAGCCAATAGCAGAAGGCAGCATACGTGAGCGATAAATTCCAAGACAGAACCATGGCCTTTGCCGGCATCTGCCAGGCGGCCGCGCTGGTCCAGAAGGTGGCCCGCGACGGCAGCTGTGACGAGGCCGCCCTGCGCGAGAGCCTCTCCAGCATTCTGGTGACCAACCCGAGCCACCCCCTCGAGGTGTTCAACAACACCCATCTGGCCATTCGCGACGGCTACCGTGCGCTGGTCGAGCAGCTGGGTGCCGACGGCAGCCAGAAGAATGCCGAGCTGACCCGCTATGTGGTGAGCCTGATTGCGCTGGAGCGCAAGCTGGCCAAGCGCAAGGACATTCTCAACATGCTGGGTGAGCGGATCAGTCAGATCGGTCGCCAGCAACAGCACTTCGATCTGCTCGACGAGCAGATCCTGGCCAACATGGCGAGCATCTACAGCGACCTTATCAGCCCCATCGGGCCGCGCATTCAGGTGGCAGGCACCCCGCTGTTCCTGCAGCAGCCGCTGGTGCAGCACAAGGTGCGCGCCCTGCTGCTGGCAGGCATCCGCGCCGTGGTGCTGTGGCGCCAGCTCGGTGGCAGCCGCACCCAGATCATCTTCGCTCGCAAGAAGATGGTGGAACTGGCCAAGCGTTACTAATCATCGGCTTGCGCGCAGGCAGAGGGAGGACAAGGTGAACAGCCGCACATCCGCCTTGATGACGACTCAGCCCCACGCGCGAGTGAATACGGATCCCCCACACCAATCATCAGGAGTTCACCCCATGGAGCTGTCCGCGCTGACTGCTGTTTCCCCGATTGACGGTCGTTATGGCGACAAGGCCGATGCCCTGCGCCCTATCTTCTCCGAATTCGGCCTGCTGCGTTTTCGCGTTGAAGTCGAGGTGCGCTGGTTGCAGAAACTGGCCAGCCACGCCGGGATCCCGGAAGTCCCAGCCCTGAGCTCGGCCGCCAACGCCCTGCTCGACGGCATCGTCAGCAACTTCAACGAGAGCGACGCCGCCCGCATCAAACAGATCGAGCGCACCACCAACCATGATGTGAAAGCGGTGGAGTACTTCCTCAAAGAGAAAGTCGAAGTGAACCCGGAGCTGGCGGCTGTCAGCGAGTTCATCCACTTCGCCTGCACCTCGGAAGACATCAACAACAACTCCCACGGTCTGATGCTGAAAACCGCCCGCGAAGAGGTCATCAAGCCTTATTGCGAGAAGCTGATCGGCGAGATCAAGCGTCTGGCCCATGAGTACCGCGATATGCCGCTGCTCTCCCGCACCCACGGCCAGCCGGCAACCCCGAGCACCATGGGCAAGGAGATGGCCAACGTCGCCTACCGTCTGGAGCGCCAGTACAAGCAGATCATGGCGGTGGAGATCCTCGGCAAGATCAACGGCGCAGTCGGCAACTACAACGCCCACATCAGCGCCTATCCGGAAGTGGACTGGCACCAGTTCTCCGAGGAGTTCGTGACCTCCCTGGGTCTGACCTGGAACCCCTACACCACCCAGATCGAGCCGCACGACTATATCGCCGAGCTGTTCGATGCCATGGCACGCTTCAACACCATCCTGATCGACTTCGACCGCGATGTGTGGGGTTACATCTCCCTGGGCCACTTCAAGCAGCGCACCATCGCTGGCGAAATCGGCTCCTCCACCATGCCGCATAAGGTCAACCCCATCGACTTCGAGAACTCCGAAGGCAATCTGGGTCTGGCCAACGCCGTGTTCCAGCATCTGGCGAGCAAGCTGCCCATCTCCCGCTGGCAGCGGGATCTGACCGACTCGACCGTACTGCGCAATCTGGGCGTTGCCATCGGCTATTCCCTTATCGCCTATCAGTCCACCCTCAAGGGTATCTCCAAGCTGGAAGCCAACGACGCCGCCATGGCTGCCGACTTGGATGCCAACTGGGAAGTGCTGGCCGAGCCGATCCAGACCGTGATGCGCCGCTACGGTATCGAGAAGCCCTACGAGAAGCTCAAGGAGCTGACCCGTGGCCGCCGCGTCGATGCCGAAGGGATGCGTACCTTTATCGACACCCTGGAGTTGCCGGAAGCGGTCAAGGTTGAGCTGAAGAAGCTGACCCCGGCCAACTACATCGGTGACGCCCAGCGTCTGGTTGATCTGCTGAAATAAGCGGATAAATGACACTACCGGGGCCCTGTGCATGATCTGCAACAGGGCCCCGGTTATTTTATGTGGCACCCTATACACGGTTTGCAAGAGGGCTTGCCCGAGGCCGGCAGCCGCCTCTGGCAAGACCTCTCCTGACCTTTGTCGAACCCTTTGACGAGAAGATCTATGTACGAACTCAATCTGGATATCGCTCACTTCCTCGAGCACTACTGGCAGAAGCGCCCGCTCCTTATCAAGGGTGGCTTCAAAGACTTTCAGGATCCCATCAGCCCGGATGAGCTGGCGGGTCTGGCCATGGAAGAGGTGGTAGAGTCCCGTCTGGTCACCCGTTTCGACGGCAAGTGGGATGCGGCCCACGGCCCCTTCGAATCCTATGACCATCTGGGCGAAGAGAACTGGACCATTCTGGTACAGGCTTGCAACCACTGGGCCCCCGAAGTGAACGAGCTGGCGGTGCCGTTCCAGTTCATTCCGGGCTGGCGCTTTGACGATGTGATGGTGAGCTTCTCCACCCCTCACGCGGGTGTCGGCCCCCACATCGACAACTACGACGTGTTCATCACCCAGGGTATCGGCAAGCGTCACTGGCGGGTTGGCGATGCCAAGCCGCTCAACGAGTTTGCCGCCCACGCAGCCCTGCTGCACTGCGAGCCGTTCGAGGCGATCATTGACGTCATCATGGAGCCGGGCGACATCCTCTACATTCCGCCCGGATTCCCCCACGAAGGCTACGCCATCGAGCCCTCCATGAACTTCTCGGTGGGCTTCCGCGCGCCAGATGCCAAGGCGCTTATCTCCTCCTTTGCCGATCACCTGATCGACAACGAGGTGCGTACCGAGCGTTACGGCGATGCCGATCTCAAGCCCCGTGCCCGTCACGGCGAGATCCAGCCCCACGAGCTGCACCGTCTGCGCGAGCTGATGCAACAGGCCCTCGATGACGAGACCCTGTTCAAGGAGTGGTTCGGCACCATGATCTCCGAGGCCAAGCACGATCTGGACGTCAATCCGGTCGAGCCGGACTACAGCGCCGAGGAGGTAGCCGACCTGCTGACCCAGGGAGAGCCAGCCATCAAGGTACCGGGCCTGCGCAGCGTCTGGTTCAGCGGCGAAAGCCAGCAGTGCTATATCGATGGGGAAGCCTGGACTCTGCAGAGCGAAGATGCGGCCGCCATTTCCCTGCTGTGCGACAAGGACATCATCACTCAGGCCGACATGGTGGAGCTGGCCGATCAGGCCGGTTTCCTGCAACTGCTGACCCGACTGGTCAACCGCGGGTACTGGTTCTTCAACTGATCCAGTGATGACTGAACGATAAAAAGGCGCCTTATGGCGCCTTTTTTATTGCTATGTGCCCAACGGTTCAGCCGGGAATGGCGCCGCTGTTGAAGGTAAAGCTGTAGCTATCGCCACGGCAGAGGCTCTGGCTTACCTCGAGCAGCTCCCCCAGCGCCGTGTAGCTGCGCTGCATCACGGCCAGCACCGGCATGCCAACCGGCAATCCCAGCATGGCGCTCTCGGTCTGGCTCGGCACCTGCCGGCGGATCTGGTACTGCTGGGCAACGGGTTCAATCCCCTCCTCACGCCAGTGGGCGTAGAGCGAGCCCTCCAGCAGATCGGGACGGGGCAGGAACTGACGAGGAATATAGGTGGTCTCGATGGAGGTGGGGTCATCGTTGACGCAGCGTACCCGGCGGATCTTGGCGATCTCGGTGCCCTCAGCCACCCCCATCAGGGCGGCCTGCTCGGCGCTGGCGGCCACCAGCTCGCGCGCCAGCCAGCGATCGCTCAGCGCCCCGAGCTGGCTCAGCTGGGCGGTAAAGCTGCCACCGGCCAGATTGTAGGTAAACGGAGCGTGCACGACGGTGCCCTTGCCCTGCTGCTTGATCACCAACCCCTGCTCCGCCAGCAGGGAGATCCCCTTGACCACGGTGGCCCGGGAGAGGGCGAGGCTGTCGGAGAGCTGACGCTCGGAGGGGAGCACGCAGCCGTGGGGCAGCAGTTTGCGCTCGATAGCCTGCTGCAGCCCCTGCGCCAGAATGAGATAGAGCGGCTCATCCCCTGCACAGGCCAGCCGTTGTTTCAACTCGTCAAACAGGTGTTCAGCACTCTCTCTCTGCATGGCGCTCTCGTCTAAAGATGCAAAAACATAAACAAATGGGTCCAGTCCACTTTACTTTAAAATGCGTTATGGTTCACACTGGACTGGCACTGGATGTGTATAATACCCACTGGACTGCAACTGGACTACACAAAAAGGTGATCGATATCGTCATGACCCCATCAAGCTCTACCTCACTTCTACAGCAGCGTATTCTGGGTTGTCTCTATGGACAAGCGGTGGGCGATGCCTTTGGCATGCCATCGGAGCTCTGGTCCCGCGAGAAGGTGCGTGCCTTCTTCGGCTGGATCCATGACTTCCTCGACGGCCCCGAGGAAAACATCGCCGCCAACGAATTCGTGCGCGGCCAGTTTACCGATGATACCAGCCAGATGGTTGCCCTTATGGATGCCATCATCGAGGAGCAGGGGGAGATCAAACCACTGACCATCGCCCGCCACATCATGAAGTGGGCCGAGGGGATCGACGCCTTTAGCAAAAATATTCTGGGCCCGACCTCCAAGGGAGCCCTTATCGCCCTGCAGCAGGGGATCCCCCTTGAGGAGATCCAGGCCAACGGGGTGACCAACGGCGCCCCGATGCGTATCGCCCCCATCGGCTGCCTGATGCCGACCAGCGACAAGGAGGCCTTTATCGAGGCCGTGCGCCTTGCTTGCGTGCCGACCCACAAGTCGGATATCGCCATCGCTGGTTCAGTGGTGATTGCCTGGGCCATCAGCCGCGCCATCGAAGGGGCCAAGTGGGCAACCATTCGTACCGAACTGCCCCCCCTCGCGCAAGAGGTGCAGAGCCGTTTTGCTTCCACCTTCAGCGCCTCCCTTGGCCGCCGCATCGAACTCGCCTTCACCGCTGTCGACAAGGCACCGACCATCGAATCGGGTCTGGACGATATCTATGACCTGATCGGTTCCGGCATGGATGTGATTGAATCTATCCCCGCCGCACTGGGCATAGTGGAGCTCTCCGAAGGGGATCCCATGCTCTGCGCCCAGCTGTGCGCCAACCTCGGTGGCGATACCGACACCATAGGTGCCATGGCCACCGCCATCTGCGGTGCCCTCAGCGGCATCTCGGCCCTGCCGCTGGCAGCGCGCCAACTGATTGATCAAGCAAACCGGATTGACTTCGGCCCCTATGCCGAAGCCCTTGCTCACTATCGGCAACAGGACGTATGACTATGAGCCAGCAAGCAACCGAGATGCAGCCGGAACAGGCTTCCAGCGGCATCGATCTCATCCCTCCCCACGAGCGAACCAAGCAACCGGTGGAGCTCTTCTTCGTCTGGTGTGCCGCCAATATCGGCATTCTGGGGGTCGTCTACGGCGCCGTGGTGGTCTCCTTTGGTCTCTCCTTCTGGCAATCGCTGCTGGCGGCGATTGCCGGGGTCGCCTCCTTCGCGCTGGTAGGGATCACCAGCATGGCGGGCAAGCGCGGCCGCACCACCACCCTCACCCTCTCCCGCATCTGCTTTGGCAAACGGGGCAATATCGCCCCCACCGCCTTCTGCTGGATCAACCTGATGGGCTGGGAAGCGGTCAATCTGGTCACCGGTACCCTGACGCTGGCGGCACTGTTTGCCGCCACGGGGCTGGCGGAGTCCCACTGGATCACCGCCCTCTCCCTGCTGCTCTTTGGCGGCCTGACTGTGGTGGTCTCGCTGCTGGGGCAAAATACCGTGCTGATGATGCAGAAGTGGATCACCCGCACCTTCGGGGTGATGACCCTGATCGTAGTGCTCTATCTGATGGCCAACGCCAACTGGCAGGTGATCATGGCGCTCCCCTCCGGTGACTGGCTGACCGGCTTCCTGCCCGCCGTGTCGGTGATTGCCGCCGGTACCGGCATCAGCTGGGCCATCGCCGGCGCCGACTACAGCCGCGACCAGAGCGAAAAATCACGCCCCGGCACCATCTTCTCATCCGTGGTGGTGGGCGCCTCCCTGCCCCTCATCCTGCTGATGTTCGCCGGTATTCTGCTCACCGCCCAGATCCCCGATCTCGCCTCTACCGAGAACCCCATCGCGGCCATCGGCAAGCTGCTGCCGGCCTGGATGGCGATTCCCTATCTGGCCGCCGCGGTTGCCGGTATCGTCACCATCGCCGTGCTGAGCCTCTACTCCGCCAGCCTCAACCTGCTGAGCATGGGGGTCAAGCTGCGCCAGTCCCACGCCGTCATGCTGGATGCCGTGCTGGTCGTCGGCGTCGCGCTCTACGTGCTGTTTGTCTCCGGCGACTTCCTTGGCCCCTTTATCGCCTTCCTGATCTTCTGCGGCCTCTTCCTGGCCTCCTGGGCTGCCATCTTCATCCTCGATTATCTGGCGCTGCGCCGTCATCAGGGTTACGACTATCTGGCTCTCTACGGTGATACCGGGGTGCGCAAAGGGCCGCTGCTCTGCTGGCTCGCCGGCTCCATCAGCGGCCTGATGGTCACCAAGACCGGCTTTATCGACGGCCCGTTGGCCATCGGCGTCTTTGCCGACTCCAGCCTCGGTCTGTTTGTCTCGTTTGCCGTCAGTCTGGTGCTCTATGCCCTGCTGCTGCCCCGCATGAGGAGCGTCTGAGATGACTCCGCCCGTTCCGACCATGCCGGTCATGGTGATTGGCGCCGCCTTTGGCGACGTGATGCTGGAGATGAACCGCCTCCCCGTCTCGGGCGGCGATGAAGTCGCCCGCGAGAGCGGCCGCCAGATTGGTGGCTGCGCCTTCAACGTGGCTCGCGCCCTCGCACGGCTCGGCGCCCCGGTGATCAACGGTATTACTGTCGGTCAGGGCAGCTGGGGAACGGCGGTGGAAGCAGCGATGGCAGCGGAGTCGCTACCAGTCCAGTTGCGCGATCCGGCTCACGACAATGGCTGGTGTCTGGCACTGGTCGAGCCCGATGGCGAGCGTACCTTCATCACGGTGGAGGGGTGCGAGCAGTACTGGGATACCGCGGCGCTGAGTCGTCTGCTACCCGCAGGCACAGGTTGGGTCTATGCCTCCGGCTACGAGCTGACCGGTACCCAGGGGGCTCCGCTGCTGGAGTGGTTGCTCCAGCTGCCCGAGCGCATCACACCGTTCATCGATCCGGGTCCCCGCATCGGTGATCTGAGCGCTGACGAGATTGCCGCTCTGCTGGCCCGTGGCGCCCTCTTCTCTCTCAATCGTGAAGAGGCGGCCGTGCTGCTGGGGGCCCCCGCCAGCGCAGCAACTGTAGCCAGCTTCTGCCAGCAGCACAGGGCTGCTCTTATTGTGCGGGAAGATAAAGAGGGTGCACTGGTCGGCACCCCGGATGGTCAATGCCAGCGGGTACATCCCGTTGCGGTGACTCTCTGCGATACCGTCGGGGCGGGCGATGCCCACGGCGGCGGCACCCTGATGGGGCTCGCCAGCGGCCTGCCGTTGGCAGAGGCGGTTCGCCTCGGCAATCTGGTGGCCGCCATCGTGGTCAGCCGTCCAGGCGCCGATGGCGCACCAACCCGCGCTGAACTGGTCAATTACGACTTGCCTGTGATCACCGCTGCGTGATTACTTTGGCCCGCTCCGGCACCGCCGGAGCGGGCATTTTTTCAATGGCAGCAACCACTTCCCCCACACTGTTCACCTCCCCCCTCTGTCACAGACGATTTGCGAAGCTGAACCGGATCTTGACGGCTCTTCATCTGGTGTTTTATTGACCAGCGGAGAGCTAGTATTATGAGCAGGTTCCCGATCAGTCAGAGAAGCGATCATGCAAATCAACTCAGCCTCCATGCCCATCATGCGCCCCGATTACGGCAAATACTCCTCTTATCCCGAGGTCACACCGGAGCAGATCAATCAGGCGCAAAACAAGGTGCTGGACAAGAAAGACGAGGTTGAAAGTCAGCGTGAGGATCAGGCAACTGCCCGCCGCACCATGGCAGTTTCCTACTCGGCTGCGCAGCAGAACAAGGCGGTAGTCGAACGCTATATGGAAGCCAGCGATACAGAGAGCAACGAAAATAGCGGCCCGAGCGCCAGTGACGTCTATCAGGCAGCCAACCGCTACCAGCGCCAGCAGAACCTGAGCGACTACCTGCAATTCCAGCAGAGCCCGCTCGGCCAGCAGATGGGCAGTATGGTCGGTGAAGAGAAGCCCAAGGGCTCCCTGCTCGATATCACTGCCTGACAGACCAACATCCGCTAATGAAAAAGCCCTCTTCATGAGGGCTTTTTGCTATCAGTGAGATCCTTCCGCCACCTCGTCGGGCAACTCGTCAAAGAGAGGATGGTAGAGCACCTCGCCCGCCACATTGGCAAGACCACCCGGCTGCAGCTCCATCGCCATAAAGCACTCTGCCGGCACCTCGTAGATGCAGCGCAGGCCAAATTCGCTGGCGGGACGGAAACCGAAGCGACTGTAGTAGGCCGGATCGCCGAGCACCACCACCCCTTTCCAGTCCATCTCGAGCGCAGTATCCAGCCCTTCACGGATGAGATCGGAGCCAATCCCCTGCCCCTGCCAATCAGGATGCACCGCAACCGGTGCCAGCCCAAGCCAGGGCCCCTCGACACCGTTAATGGTGATCGGGCTTAGCATCAGGTGGCCCATGAACTCGTACTCTTCCTCTTCGACCATGGTCACCACGGCGGCACCACACTCGCGCAGACGGTTGACCAGCTCGGCCTCATCGGTGCGGCCAAAAGCGGCAGTGACCAGCTCATAGACCGGCAGCATGTCACCGGGGCGCTCGGTTCTCAACATCAGGTATTACTCCTCGTACAGCAGAGCGGCCATTATTCCACAAACTGCCTCTGCTCCTGAGCACCTTTGTCCAGAAATGGGAGGGTGCACTCAGGAAAACGATCGGCAAACTGCTCTCGCAAGGCTCGCCAGTTGTCCGGTGCAGGCTGGGCCAGCACCCTCTGATAGGCATTCAGCAAGGAGGGGGACTCCCGTGCCAGCCGCGCAAACGTCAGCTCCGGCCCCAGATGCCAGCAGCCATCCAGTTCATCCATCAGCTCCGGCAACTCCACCAGCAGCCTCATCAGTCGATGGCGCAGGGGAAGCGCGCTCTCAGCCGTCAATCCATCCCCCTCGGCAAGTAGCCGGATGATCCAGCCCAGCCGCTCGCGCCGCTCTGTCAGCGTCAGCAGAGTGGGCCCTTGGCGCAGCAGTGCCGCGAATTGCAGCAACCACTCCAGCCCCATATCCCCCTCATCCTTTAGCAGCACGCCGCCAGCATGGTGGAACAGCTCGGGCTCTGCTACCTCCAGTCGGGAGAGGGGATAGCAGTGCAGCTGATATCCCTCGGCCTCCAGCTGCGGATCAGTAAATAGCCGAGCCTCGTCAGCATCCATGTCGGCCAGAAAGAGGGAGATAACTGGCAGCGTCGCTTCGCACACAGCAGGATCGCAGAGGATCACTACCGCGATCCGCTCATCCGGCTGCCATCTGGCCAGCGCCTGCTGCAACGCTCCGGTCAGGGCTGGACGGCGATCCAGCCGCCAGTAGCGCACCTCGCACGGCTGATGGCCATCAATCAGACGCAGCCCCTGTTCAACCATGCCAAGCTTGGCCATCACCCGGCCAGAGGCCAGATTCAGCGGCATATGGCGAGCCGTGATGGCGGGCAGATGCAGCGGGTCAAATGCAAATGCCTTGACCAGTCTGGCCGCCCGGGTGGCAATGCCACGACCCTGCCAGGGGACACCGACCCACCAGGCCAGCTCGCCATTCCAGTGCAGCGAAATAACGCCGACAAGGGGCGCTTCTACCTCCCCTTGCGGCAAGGTGATGGCCCAGCTCCAGCCAAGGCCAAGCGCCGCTCTGCGCCAGCATAGGGCCAGCCAGTCGCGGGCCCCCTCCGGTGGATAGGGGTGGGGAATATTGAGGGTGTAGCGGGCGATCGCCTCATCGCTGCAATAGCGCACGATCTCTTGTTCATCCTCGGCGCGTAGAGCCCGCAGTTGCAGTGGAGCATCGCAATCTTGTTCCCGTAAAGAGGGTATCCGCAGGCGGCGTGCAAGCAGACGATTGAGCAGAGCGCCCAGATCCGCATGTGCATCCAGCGTCAGATCGGCGCCAACCGCCCCCAGCGTGAGCAGTCCCTGCTCCCGGGCCAGCGTCAGCAAGGAAGCTGAACCACTGAGAAGGATCTGCTGGGTAGGATCGGCGTGGTGTTGCGGCAACAAATCCCCATCAAGCCAGGCGGCCAGCAGGGCGCCGGGACAGATCACGCCATCAGGGGTCAGACCTGCCCAAGGGGCATAGTGGTGATCAAGGGTGGCGGCAGCCTCCTTGCCCAAGAGCAGCTGCCAGCGATGGCCCTGCTGCTGCCAGTGGCCCACTACCTCGTTCCAGTGGGGTTGCCACAGGCTCCCCTCGATCAACAGCTCCATCAGCCCGCCTGACAGGCCGCTGGCAGGCTCATGTGATGAGGATGCGCCTCGATGCGGGCAATCCAGTCACGAATGGCGGGCCACCCCTGCAGGGAGAAGATCCCCTCCTCCGCCACATGGGTGTAGGCGTAGAGGGCGATATCGGCGATGGTCGGCGCCTCGCCGCACAGATAGGGGCTCTTTTTCAGTTGTTGTTCCATCACCGCCAGCGCCTTCTCGCCACCGGCCTTCAGCCCGTCGAGCCGCGCCTCCTGCGACTCGGGCCGCCCCAAATAACGGACGATAAAACGGGCCACCGCAATATAGGGCTCATGGCTGTACTGCTCGAAGAACATCCATTTGAGCACGTCGGCCTGCTGGCGTGGATCGGTCGGCCACAAAGACGAGCCCTGCGCCAGATAGAAGAGGATGGCATTGGATTCGGCCAGCAGATCGCCGGGAGCAAGTTCCAGTACCGGGATCTTGCCATTAGGGTTCATCGCCAGAAAATCGGGGGTTTGAGTCTCCCCCGCTGCAATATCGACCGCCACCCACTCGAGGGGCAGTTCAAGCCAGCGCGCCAGCAACCACGCCTTGTAGCAGTTGCCGGAGCGCAGATCACCATGCAGACGCATGCACACTCCTTGTGAAAAACAGATTTGAGAAACCGCTCAGGGAGCCAGACGCTCGATATGCCAGCCATCCCCTTCACGGGTGTAGTAGAAACGGTCGTGCAGACGGTGTTCACCCCCCTGCCAGAATTCGACCGTCTCGATCACCACCCGAAAGCCACCCCAGAAGCTCGGCAGCGGCACTTCGCCGTTGGCAAACTTCTGTTTGAGCTCGAGAAACTTGGCCTCCAGCACACCGCGCGCCGAGATGCGGGTCGACTGTTTGGAGACCCAGGCGGCGATCTGGCTATCCTTGGGACGGCTGTGGAAGTACTTCATCACCTCGAAGGTGCTCATCTTCTCCACCCGACCGGTCACATGCACCTGACGGTCGAGGGTGTGCCAGGGAAAGAGCAGACTGATACGGGGATTCCCCTCCAGCTGATGCGCCTTGCGACTGCCCATGTTGGTGTAGAAGACCATCCCCTGGGTGTCGTAGTGTTTGAGCAGCACGGTACGCTGCCACGGCTGGCCATCGGCATCCACGGTGGCAACCACCATGGCGGTGGGATCGGTCAGTTTGGCTTCGCAGGCCTGTGCCAGCCACTTCTCGAACAGCTCGAGGGGCTCGGCGGGCAGATCGGCCCGATGCAGCCCGCCACGGGTATACTCCCGGCGCAGATCAGCAACATCCATCATCTTGATTTTCCTTCAAATAAATAATGGTTCCACGACCATCAAGAGAATGATTGCAGGCATTGTGCGCTGCCCTTTTGCCGGTGACAAGCCATAACGAACGGGGGAGGCTCTCGCCTCCCCCGTCCACTCTATGATGGGCTAACCCTACTTTTGTGACTTTTGACAGTGCGGCAACATGCGCCGGTTATAGTCCGTGGCATAGGCTTCCAGCCTGGCATATTCCCCCTCCTTGCCCGGAGTGATCACATCGGCGAATCCTGTCAGATAACGCACTCCGCAACGACTTTTTGCCTGCGCCTGCTCACTCTCGGCGATGCCGGGCGCACTGCCGCCCCGCCCTGCCCGTACGATAAGCCGATAATCCTGCACTTTGAGGCTCTGCTCGACCGCCTGTTCGGCCCCATCAGGTATGGCATGACAACCCGATATGTAGATCAGCAGCAAACCAGCCGCTACGCGCAACGTCTGCGCCATAAAAGACCTCCTGCCATCAGCACCAGCCAAAGCGGATCAACACTGCCGCCACCTCCCCCACCGCCAGAACTACCAGAGCTGACAGTGGTAGTGCTTCCTGTCGAACTATCGGAAGCTGAGCTCGCCCGCGTCGCCGCATTGAGAGCAAAAAAGATATTGTCGCTGCAAGAGAGCCGCAGCAAGGCCCCGCTCGCCAAAGGTGTTGGCAAAGTAATGCTGGCCGAGCCACTATTCGGTACACCGGCCACCAGCGTAGTCCAGTTGCTGCCGCTATCCTGGGTCAGGGCCACATCCACTTTCTGACAGTTGATAGGCGCCTGATTCGTTCCCGCCACATTCCAGCTCAACGTCTGGGTTGCACCAGCAACCATCTTGCCAGCAAGGGGAGCCGTGATGGCGAAAATGGCCCCGGTGTTGACCACTTGTACTACCATCTCGTCGCTGCTGACAGCCCCTTGGCCATCACGCACCGCAAGGCGAAAGTGAAGGTCACGACTAGTGGTTGGCCAGGCCTCACCCCTGGCAAGCACACCCGCAATGAGTGAACTCATCGCAGGCAAGCTGCGGCTGGGGGATTGGGTTGGCGACAACATGCGAAACAGCGGGCGTGAACCGTCATCCACCATGGTGGCAGCTCCGGTAGATGCAGTGCCGAGATCGAGCTCCTCCCAGCTGTAGCTCAGCGGGTTGCCATCAAGATCCACCGCACTGCCGCTCAGGGTGAAAGCGGTGTTGGCGGGAATCACCCGATCCACGCCAGCATCCACGACCGGGGCATTGTTGGAGAGCACCAGATTGGTTCCACAAGATGGCTGCGAGGCCATCTTGGTGCGGATCTGCTCTATCGACTTGCTGTGAAAGAAAGGAGAGCTGTTGCTCTGCAGATCTTCATCTCCACAGATCCCGGCATACGCCATGATGGAGGAACCGCTGCCAGGCTCCCAGGCCGAGCTTGCCTCACGCCCGCTACCACAGCTGCCCGATGTGCCGTTGAAAGAGTGCTCCGCCCCCATCTGATGGCCCAGTTCATGAGCCACATAGTCGATATAGAAGGCATCGCCCGTCGGCTGCGGGCTCCCCGTCATCCCCTGAGACCGGCTAAAGGGGTTGCAGAGCGCCCCGAGTGTAGCCAGCCCGCCTCCCGAAGTGGTCAATACGTGACCCACATCGAAACCAGAGCTTAGCAGCAAGGCTTGCTGGGTCTGGTTGATGGTCAGATCCTGAGTGGAATTGGTGAAGGGATCGGTGGCCGGATCGGTAAAGATCACCTTGTCCGTATCCGCAGCCAACTGAAACTCGGCCCCTACATCGCGGCGATAGACCTCGTTGACTCGGTTAAGCAGGGTGGCAATGGCGGCCAGCGCGGCGGCTTTGGTGCCACCGTGAAACTGGGTATATTCCCCGGTCGCCGAGATAGCGATGGTATAGCGCTTGCGCTGGTTGCCGCTGACCAGCACCGAGCGGGCGGCCTGCGCCCCAAGCTGCGACGAGAGCACTTCATCATCATCCAGCCGGCGCCAACTCTCCTGCTGGGTATAAACGGCGTACGAGGTGCCATCAAAAAGCGGGTCTATGTAGAAGGTCTTCCCCCGATAGGTGAACATGCCGTGAAACCCCTGTGGCGTCAGGTCAAAGCGACCGCTGCTTCGGGGATCGTCTGCGGCGCTGCCCGAATAGGTTTTGATGGCGGGGTAACGCAGTGCCAGCGCAGGTGGCAACAGGGCGTTGGGATGCAGCGAGAAGGTGACGATACGGCCATCGGTCAGCGGCAGACTAAGAGAAGATGGCAACTCCCCCGTAGCGAAAGGGGGTTCTGGCACTACCACCTTCACCTCATCGGCCCTCACATCAAAAGCGACGTTTGCAGCAGTTTTTGCATCCTGAAACAACCACTCCGGTGATGCCAGCACCGGCATTGCCAGGCAGGAGATAAACAGGGTCAGACCATACTTCATAGCGCCTCCATGCTCTATTGTTATCGCTGCAAGTATGGCCCAGCCCCACATGGCTCGCCGAATATCCACCTTGCACCGCATCCCCCTTCCACCTATCATTGCGCCGTTTGTCTGTTTCAGAATCATCCCGCTACCGGGGTGATTCATCTTTATCTGGCCAAGGTTAATCTCATGCTCAAATCCCCACTGTTGCCCCGTTTCGGGGATCTGGTCGTTGCCATTGTTGATGACGTGCTGGGTCAGGGTCTCCCCCTGGATCGCGCCTATGCCCGTCACTTCTCCGGCATCGAACTCAAACCGCAAGAACAGGCAAGGATTGCCCTGGTCACCGGCGACCTGCTGCGTCGCCTGAGCCTCTACTGCGCCCTGACCGGTATTCAGGTGCGTCAGGCCGAGAAGAACGTCTGGCCGCTGCTGCACAGCTGGCACGCTTTCCACAAGATCCCCCAGCCCAACCACCCGACCCTGGATCGCTTCAACGAAGAGGCGTTCCGTCGCCGCCTGAACGAAGCCAAAAAGAACCCGGTGCTGATGGATGGCTGCCCGACCTGGCTGGAAAAACTCGGCAGCGAGCAGCTGGGCGAAGCCTGGCCGGCCGAGCGTGCCGCCCTGACCGCCATGCCCAAGCGCTACCTGCGGGTCAACACCCTCAAGTGCACCCGCGAGGAGCTGCAGGCCGCTCTGGCGAAAGAGCAGGTCAACACTGTGCCGGTAGCAGGGGTTGAGAGCGCTCTGGAAGTCACTTCCGATGCTGCCCTGTTTCGCACCAACGCCTTTGCCGACGGCTGGTTCGAGCAACAGGATGCCGGCTCCCAGCACATTGCTGCCGCACTCGACGTCGCGCCCGGCATGCGGGTGATCGACGCCTGCGCCGGTGCCGGTGGCAAGACCCTGCATCTGGCCGCCATGATGAAAGGCAAAGGCCGCCTGCTGGCGATGGATGTGGAAGAGTGGAAGCTGGAGAACCTCAAGCAGCGTGCCCGCCGCGCCGGTGCCCACAACGTGGAGACCCGGGTCATCACCAGCAGCAAGACCGTCAAGCGCCTCAAAGAGAGCGCAGATCGCCTGCTGCTGGACGTCCCCTGCTCCGGTCTTGGCGTGCTCAAGCGCAATCCGGATGCCAAGTGGCGCGATACCGCCGAGCGTCTGCCGGTGCTGGTCGCCCTGCAGGAAGAGATCCTGCAGCGCTACAGCCAGATGGTGAAAGTGGGCGGCATGCTGGTTTACGCTACCTGCTCTATCCTGCCCGAGGAGAACCGCCAACAGGTGGACAAGTTCCTCGCAGCCAACGAAAACTTCCGCCTGCTTGGTGATCACACCGTGAGTCCGGCGGCCACCGGTTTCGACGGTTTCTATCTGGCACGCATCGAGCGGATCGCCTGATCCAGCGTGACCCACTCCTTGCGCCCTTATCGCGCACGGCGGGTTCGATGAAAAAGAGCGGCAGCCCGAGGGCTGCCGCTCTTTTTATTGATAAGGATCACCGCGTCAGGACTCCAGCGCAGCAATTGCCTCTATCTCGATCTTCACATCCTTGGGCAGGCGGGCCACCTCCACACAGGAACGCGCCGGATACATGGCATCGCGCTCGGTGAAGAAGTCGTTGTAGACCCGGTTGACCGCGGCAAAGTCGTTCAAATCCGAGACAAACACCGTGGTCTTGAAGATATTGCGCACCTCGCCGCCTGCCGCCTCGACAATCGCCTTGACGTTTTGCAGGGAGCGCAGGGTTTGCGCTTCGATACCCTCCGCAATGTCGCCGGTCACCGGGTCCAGCGGGATCTGGCCGGAGGTGTAGAGGATGTTGCCAATCCGGGTGGCCTGCACATAGGGGCCGATGGCGCCCGGCGCCGCTTTGGTAGTGATAACCTGTCGCATCTGTTACTTCCTCGTGCTGACAAACAAAAAGTAGGCCCGGAGCAAGCCTGCTCACCCCGGGCATCAGAGTTACATCATGTTGGTGAAGGTTCTGGAGATGACGTCCTGCTGCTGCTCGCGGGTCAGGGCGTTGAAGCGCACCGCATAGCCGGAGACCCGGATGGTCAGGCTGGGGTACTTGTCCGGATTCTCGATGGCATCCAGCAGCATCTCGCGGTTCATCACGTTGACGTTGAGGTGCTGGCCTCCTTCCACATCCCGCTCATGATGGAAGTAGCCATCCATCAGCCCCACCAGATTGTTCTCGCGATTGGCGGGTTCCTTGCCGAGCGCTCCCGGCACAATGGAGAAGGTGTAGGAGATCCCGTCCTTGGCATATTTGAACGGCAGCTTGGCCACCGAGGCGAGCGAAGCGACCGCCCCCTTGCGATCCCGACCGTGCATCGGGTTGGCCCCCGGCGCAAACGGGGCACCGGCGCGGCGGCCATCCGGGGTGTTGCCGGTCTTCTGGCCATAGACCACGTTGGAGGTGATGGTCAGGATCGACTGGGTCGGCACCGCATTGCGGTAGGTCGGCAGCGCCTGGATCTTCTTCATGAAGCGCTCGACCAGATCGCAGGCGATGGAGTCGGCCCGCTCGTCGTTGTTGCCGTACTGGGGATACTCCCCCTCAATCACAAAATCGACCGCCAGCCCGTCAGCATCGCGCACCGGCTTGACCCGGGCGTACTTGATGGCCGCCAGCGAATCAACCGCCACCGACAGACCGGCAATACCGCAGGCCATGGTGCGATAGACGTCGCGATCGTGCAGCGCCATCAGTGAGGCCTCGTAGCTGTACTTGTCGTGCATGTAGTGGATAAGGTTGAGCGCACTGATGTACTGCACCGCCAGCCAGTCCATAAAGCTGTCGAGGCTGGCCATGACAGTGGCGTAATCCAGCACCTCGTCCATGATGGGCGCCACTTTCGGGCCGACCTGGATCTTCAGCTTCTCGTCCACCCCGCCGTTGATGCAATAGAGCAGGGTCTTGGCCAGGTTGGCGCGGGCACCGAAGAACTGCATCTGCTTGCCGATCACCATGGGGCTCACGCAGCAGGCGATGGCGTAGTCATCGCTCTCGAAGTCGCTGCGCATCAAGTCATCGTTCTCATACTGCAGGGATGAGGTATCGATGGAGACGCGGGCCGCATAGGTCTTGAAGGCCCGCGGCAGTCCTTCCGCCCAGAGGATTGTGAGGTTGGGCTCGGGCGCCGGCCCCATGGTCTTGAGGGTGTGGAGGTAGCGGAAGGAGTTCTTGGTCACCAGGGTGCGACCATCCAGCCCCATGCCGCCGATCACCTCGGTCGCCCAGATGGGATCGCCGGAGAAGAGGGAATCAAACTCGGGGGTACGCAGGAAACGCACCATGCGGACCTTCATGATGAAGTGATCGACCAGCTCCTGGGCATCCTGCTCGCTGATGAACCCCGCCTTCAGATCCCGCTCGATATAGATGTCGAGGAAGGTGGCGGTACGACCGAGGGACATGGCCCCGCCATTTTGCGACTTCACTGCCGCCAGATAGGCAAAGTAGAGCCACTGCACCGCCTGCTGGGCAGTGCGCGCTGGCCCGGAGATGTCAAAGCCGTAGTTGGCCGCCATCTGCTTGATCTGCACCAGTGCCCGCTTGTGCTCGGCCAGCTCCTCACGCTGGCGGATCACCTGCTCCAGCTGTTCCCCACGTTCGAGAGCCGGTTGCAGATCGGCGAACTGCAGCTCCCGTTCACGGATTAGATAATCTATGCCATAGAGCGCAACCCGACGATAATCTCCGATAATGCGACCACGGCCGTAACCATCCGGCAAACCGGTCAATACCCCTGATTTTCGGCAGCGCAACATCTCGGGAGAGTAGACATCGAACACCCCCTGATTATGGGTTTTGCGCAATTCGCTGAAGGTGTATTCAAATTCGGGATCCATCTCCCGGCCATACGCTTCAAAAGAACTGCGGATCATATTTACGCCACCAAACGGGTGCAGCGCTCTTTTAAGGGGCTTGTCGGTTTGCAGGCCAACGATTTTTTCCAGCCCCTGTTCGATATAACCCGGCCCGTGGGCGGTGATGGTCGTGGCAATATTGCTATCAAAATCGACCGGTGCGTGGGTGGCATTCTCGATACGGATCCCCTCCATCACCTTGTTCCACAAGGTAGTGGTCGCTTCGGTCGCATCAGCTAAAAACTGTTCGTCACCTTCATAGGGGGTATAGTTCTGCTGGATAAAATCACGGACGTTAATCTCGTGCTTCCAGTTCTCACCGGCAAACCCTTGCCATGCCTGACGGAATTTATCCTGATCCAATTGCATATCAACTTTCATCAAATAAACCTCATTCACTACTCATGACACTACAGTGGAAGATGTCAGACGCACTCGGCCTGACGAACCTGCTGCCCCAGACGAATGGCATCCAGCGCGATCATTTTCTCTTCATTGGTGGGAATAACTGCCGCCAGCACCATGGACTCTGCCGCCGAAATCACCCGGCAGCCCTCGCTATTGGGACGCTGGTTAAACGGCTCGCTGATCGCTACGCCAAATACCTGAAGTCGTTCGCATACCAGTTTTCTGATAAAGGCCGAGTTCTCGCCGATCCCGCCGGTGAAAATAACGGCATCCAGCCGGCGCAATGAGGTGGCATGGCCGCCGATATGACGGGCAATACGATGGACAAAAGCGTGAATGGCCAATTTTGCCCCGGGATGTCCTTCGTGATAGGCAGCTTCCAATACCCGCATATCCGAGGAGAGCCCCGAAATACCCAGCAGTCCGGACTGCTTGTTCAATACCCGCTCGATATCCTCGATGGATTGCCCCGTCTTGCTGGCGATATAGGCCAGCGCGCCAAAATCGATATCACCGCTGCGGCTGCCCATGATCAGCCCCTCCAGCGGCGTCATCCCCATCGAGGTATCGACGCTCTTGCCATCCTGTACCGCACAAATAGAGGCGCCATTGCCCAGATGGGCGATGACCAGACCGGCATGCTGCTCATCCAGCCCCATGAATACGCAGGCCTGCTCGGCCACATAGCGATGGGAGGTGCCATGGAAGCCATAGCGGCGCACGCCGTAATCCTGCAGATATTGATAAGGCAGCCCATAGATATAGGCTTCCGGCTTCAGGGTCTGGTGAAAGCCGGTATCAAATACCGCAATCTGGGGCTGGTCGGGAAATAGCTGGCGGGCGGCCATCACGCCGCTCAAATTGGCGTGGTTGTGCAGCGGGGCCAGTGGCGAGACCTGCCTGATTTTGGCCAGTACCCGCTCGTCAATGATGGCCGCTTCGCTGAACTCATTGCCGCCATGGGCAATGCGATGGCCCACCAGGGTGATGGCATCGAGCAAACCGCGCAGTTTCAGCTCTTCTGCAATCGCCGCCAGTGCGCAGCTATGGTTGTTTTCCGGCAAGGGGGTGGCCGGGTTTTTATCAATTTTCAGCTGGGGATTTTCGGTCTCGATACCATCGGCCATGCCGGAGATGACCACCTCGCAGGTTTTACTATCCAGTACCGAGAATTTGACCGACGAAGAGCCGCAATTGATAACCAGAACCAACGAATCAAACTTCATTACATCGCCTCGATATTTATGATGTCGAGTCACTGCAGTCAGAATATATTTACCACTGTTTGTGGTGGCCAAATAACGGATAGTCTTGCCCTGGGCCCAAATAATTGAACCAACCAAGAACCGGTTATTGCGCGCTTCTGACTGCGCCATGCAGACCCCGCCAAGAGGTCAGGGTCTGAATGGCTGATGACTTACAGAAAAGGTTTTCAGAACAGCTTGGAAACAATATTCAGGATGGTCAGCACACCGATGATGGTGACAAACACGTTGCTGGCCTGGCCTTTATATTTGGCCAGCGCAGGTGTTTTATTGACGGCATACATCGGCAGCAGACAGAGCAGTGACGCGATGATCGGCGCCCCCATTGCCTCAATCAGGTCGAGGATGTTGGGGTTCACATAAGCGACCAGCCAGGTCGAGCCCATGATGAACAACATACTGACCATGTTGAGTTTTTTACTGGAAACCTTGCTCTTGTCGCCCTGGTAGCCAAAGCGGAGGATGAGGCCGTTCAACCCTTCCAGCGTCCCCAGATAGTGGCCGAAGAAGGATTTGAAGATGGCAACCAGCGCAATGATGGAAGCGGCATACTCCAGGGTGGTGGCAAATGCAGACTTGCTGCCAGCCAGCAAGGAGAAGTGGTTGGCCAGATAGGAGAGCACCGGAATATTCTGGGCCTTGGCTTCCGCCATATTTTGCGGCGACAGGGTAAACAGGCAGCTGAAGGCAAAGAACATCACCACGGCCACCATCAGCATGCTGGCACCGGAGATAATCTTCGAGCAGCGCTTCTCGGTAAAATCACGACCGAACTCCTGCTCATACTCTTCCCGTTTGGAGACGATGAAAGAGGAGACAATCGGCGAGAAGTTGAAGGAGAAGACCATGATAGAGATCCCCAACCAGACGGTGACCAGAATACCGTCGTGACCGAACATCGATATCTCGCTCAGATTGACCTGATCAAAGACGGCACTGTTCCAGTAAGGAACTAGGGAGAGAGAGATGACCACCAGGCTGGCGATGAAAGGAAATACCAGATAGCTCATCACGCGAACCATCAGATCCTTGCCGAAATAGATCACGAAGGCCATCAACAGCAGCAGCCCAAGGGCGACAACACCCCGATTGAGCGGTGCCATTTGCAGTTGATGCTCCCAGAATGCCATGAAGGTATTGGTGATTGTCACACCATATATCCACAGCAGTGGGCAGATGGCAAAGAAATAGAGGAAGGTAATCACTACCCCACCCATTTTGCCAAAATGCTCTTCAACGGTCTCGGTAATATTTGCCGATGGATTGCTGCCAGAAAGACATAATCTTGCCAACGCCCTGTGGCAATAAAATGCGATAGGGTAAGCCAGCACCAACATGATTAATATTGGTATCAGACCACCATATCCGGCCCGAATTGGGAAAAATAGAACACCTGCACCGATCGCTGTACCAAATAGACCGAGTCCCCAGGTTGTATCCGACTTACGCCATGCTTTGATACTCTCTTTACTGCTGCTAACGACACTATCCAATATCATGACTGTATTCCTTACAGGCTAAATTGACGGATATTGTTCTGTTCGATAATTTCGGCGATTCGGGTCAGGTCAATATTGCCACCCGAAATAATGCTGACGGTCTTTTTGCCTTCGACATAATGTTTCAGCTTGCCGCTCAGCAGCGCTGCCGAGGCCAGAGCTCCCGCCCCTTCGGTAATCACCTTGTTGCGCTGAATAAGGTCAACCATGCTGTGGCGAATATCATCTTCAGTGACCAGAACGATGTCATCGACCAGCTCTTTGACAATTTCATAGGTCAGGGTGCCGGGTCTTGCCACGTCACAGCCATCAGCCAGCGTGCTGCTGGTTCTGTGATTGGTAATGGTACCTGCGTAGTATGAAGCCGCCATGCCGTGGACATTCTCCGACTGCACGCCAATCACACGGATAGTCGGGTTGATGGATTTGATGGCCATTGCGACGCCGGCAATCAGACCACCGCCGCCAATCGGCACTATGATGTTGTCCACATCATAGAGATCCTCGATGATTTCCAAGCCAATGGTGCCCTGACCGGCAATCACTTTTGCATCGTCGAAGGGGGGGATAAATACGCGGCCTTCCATTTCCACGATTTCACTGACTTTGGCAATGGTGTCATTGAAACTATTGCCATGCAGAATAACTTCCGCCGAATAATCGCTGGTTGCAGCAATTTTTGATTTTGGTGCACAGCAAGGCATGACCACCTTGGCATCAATTCCCAGCATGGCACTGGACAAAGATACCCCCTGCGCGTGATTACCGGCAGAGCAGGCGACAACACCTTTTTGACGATCCTCCAGACTTAATGAACTGAGTTTGTTGAAGGCACCGCGAATTTTAAAAGAGCCTGTACGTTGCATGTTTTCAAGCTTGAGGTAAACCTCGCCATGGCAACGTTCGCTGATGTAGTTAGAGGGTAATTGCGCGGTCTTGTATATATGGTTGGTCAGTCTTTTTTTGGCTTCGGTAATATCATGAAGACCAATGGGCAGATTGCTATACATCTTCATCGCAAATCTCTTTTTATTTATTAATTTGTAGGGTTTTATTTCACTGGGCGAAGCGATACTAGGTTCTATCACTTGCAATTAATGTGAGCATAAACACAAAAAAATCTACAAAGAGACTGCGTTACGGTGAAATTATCAAAAAATGTGATGGCAGCAACACTTGAATCCAAATGGATTAAAAAAAGTAATCAGAGATTGGCGAACAATATAATTAACAACTTCAACACAAAGCAGCAAAGATTAGATTTTTCAGGGCAATTGCGTTGCTTTTTGCAACCGGCAATCAGTTGCTTGCCTGCCAGAACCGGGACAATAAAAAAGGGAGCCTGTGTGGCTCCCTCTCGACAACACCGGACCGATTACTCGGCTGCAGCATCATCTTTCTTGTACTTGGCAGCAGTCTCTTTGATCAGAGCCTGCAGCTCGCCAGCCTGGAACATCTCGATCATGATGTCGCAGCCACCAATCAGCTCGCCCTCAACCCACAGCTGCGGGAAGGTCGGCCAGTTGGCAAATTTCGGCAATTCAGCACGGATATCCGGGTTTTGCAGGATATCAACATATGCAAACGGCTCACCGCAGGACATCAGCGCCTGGGAGGCCTGGGCAGAGAAGCCACAGCTGGGTAGCTTGGGAGAGCCCTTCATGTAGATGATGATGGGGTTGTCAGCCAGCTGCTGCTTGATCTTTTCGATAGTTTCCATAGATGCCTCACTAGAGCAATGATGGCGGCCATTCTACTGCAATCTGGCCCGATCACAACCTGACAAAAGGCAAGAACGGCACGAATCGCTGCCAGAATAGACAGATGATTGATCCTGATCATGGCGCCAATCAAGGGTTGTTAGCCCATCTTTGATACTGCTACAATCCCTTGGCTTTGGACTTTCCTGTCCCACCATTTTAAAAACAACTCTTTTCACATTGGAAAAGAGTACGCAATGTCTTGCAACCGTCGCGCTCGCACGGTCCAGCCAATGGAGAGTAGAAAATGGCATTCGAACTTCCCGCTCTGCCCTATGCAATCAATGCTCTGGAACCGCACATCTCCCAGGAGACCCTGGAATACCATCACGGCAAGCACCACAACACCTACGTGGTCAATCTGAACAATCTGGTGCCGGGTACCGAGTTTGAAGGCAAGTCTCTGGAAGAGATCATCAAGACCTCCACTGGTGGCGTCTTTAACAACGCAGCCCAGATCTGGAACCACACTTTCTACTGGCACTGCCTCTCCCCGAACGGCGGTGGCGAGCCGACTGGCGCACTGGCTGATGCCATCAACAAAGCATTCGGCTCCTTCGCCGAGTTCAAGGATGCCTTCACCAAGTCTGCCATCGGCAACTTCGGTTCAAGCTGGACCTGGCTGGTGAAGAAGGCTGACGGCTCTCTGGCCATCGTCAACACTTCCAACGCTGGCTGCCCGCTGACTGAAGCCGGTACCACCCCGCTGCTGACTGTTGACCTGTGGGAGCACGCCTACTACATCGACTTCCGCAACCTGCGTCCGAAGTACATGGAAACCTTCTGGGCTCTGGTTAACTGGGAATTCGTGGCCAAGAACCTGGCGGCCTGATAACGGCCCCTCTTCTTGCCAAAACGCCTCGCACCTGCGAGGCGTTTTTTATATCTGTGTGGCAGCACAATAGAGATGAAAAAGGCGCCATAAGGCGCCTTTTTCAGGTCATCAGACAACCAGTCTACTGGTCATCTATCTCGTCCATATACTGGTCGAGATTGGCATCATCAGACTGCTCCTGCTTCGTCTCCTTGAGCTCGGCTTGCTTGCCAGTCACCTTGCTCTGGTTGTACTGCAGGTAGAAATCTTTGGTCAATGCATAAGGATCGAGCGAGTTGTCGATGATCCGTTCCTGATCGATCAGCTTGGAGCGGGAGCCGAGGCCATCGAGCGCCCAGTGCACCACTCGCAGTGGCAAGGTCAACAAGGCGTAGGGGAAGTAGATGGTATCGACCGTATCACCTACCAGCTTGCGGGTCGTGGTCGGGCCATAGACCGGCACCATCAGGTAGGCACCTTCGCCAATATCCGCCTTGCCCAGTACTGTATCCATCTCCAGCTTGTCGCGCTCAAGACCGGCATGTTTAGCTACATCGAAAATACCCAGCAGGCCGACCGTGGTGTTGAGGGTAAAACGACCCAGGTTGACCCCTGCCCCCTTCAAATCACCGGTGATAAGGTGGTTGACCATGCTGCTCGGTTCGTTGAAGTTCTCCACCAGATTTTCGATGCCATCCTTCATCCCCTGCGGTACGTAACGGGCATAGCCGTGTACCACGGGTCTGGCGACATAGGGCTCCAGCACATCGTAGTTAACTGCCCACATGGCCCGGTTTGGTCCCTGGAAGGGGTCACGAGGATCTGCTGCCGTACTGGTAGCTCCCGGATGATTCATTCCAGGATTGAGATCAAGGCTCTCTGGCCCCGGTTTGGGTGGGCCACCGGCGCAGCCAGCCAGCAACAGGGCTGACAGCAAGGCCCCTGCACGAAGATACATATGGAAGTCCCGACGTTTTATTTTGATTTATCAGAAGTATAGATAACCCGGCCACCCTCCGGTGGCCGGGTTATCAAAGGACATATTAGAGGGCGTGATCGATACGGATGTCAATCGGAGCGCTTGGAATATCTGCACTCTTGATCGGTGCAGATACCCCCTCAAAGGCCCCCTCCTTGTTCATGACGTTGCCACCACGGGAGAGCCGTGCCTTGAATTGCAGCTCGGGATAGGAAGCGAGCTTGCTCCCTTCCATCATGGCATCGCCATCACCCAGCGAGAGGGTCAGAGGCAGGGTAGGCCCAGCTATGCGCTTGACGGCAATCGGCATGGGCGGCCCGTTGGGCACCACGGCAAACACGAAGAGATAGGCATCTTCCGGCATCTGAATACCGGCCGCCAGCGAGATATGGATCGGGAACTCCCCCTGCTTCACCTCAAGCTGTGCTTGCTGGTTATCCCGAGCATCCGCTGCGCCAGAAGGCGTCACCGCCATACCACGTTGCTTGAGCTGCGCCCTGGCATAATCCATCGAACGCTCAACCATCACATAGCGGGGAGAGCCCTTCTCCATCAGCGGCAGCATCGCCTGCCAGCGATCAAGGGCGGTCTGGAAGTCCTCTTTTTGCAGCGCCATGAACGCGTAGACAGAGCGCGCCTCGATGTTGCCCGGCTCCTGAGCGATAGCAGCCTGCAACAAGGCATCGGCTTGCGCCTCATTACCCGTCATCATCAGCGCCTGGGCGTAGGGAACAGCCACCAGCGATTTTTGCGGGGCCAGCTTGTAAGCTCGCTCCAGCGCGTCGTTAGCCATCTCGGGATCGTTGCCATCCAGCGCCAAGCGCCCCAGCAGCAGCCAGCCACGGTAGTCGTTCGGTTCCTCCTTGAGGCGGGTGCGCAGCCCCAATGTGAAGTCGAGCAGATCCTGTTCAGTCACCTTGGCATCGCGCTCCACCAGAATACGGTTGCTCAGCTCGCCAAGACGGCTATTGGCATCCTGCCAGCGGCTTACCTCCTGCCAGCTGCCCAGCTTGAAGTAGAGGCCCAGACTCACCACCACCAGCACCACCACACCCGGTATCCAGATCAGACTCTTGCCGCTGCGGGCGGTCTGCTCCACATCGGGAATGTCATCCAGCAGGCTGCGCTGCAACTCGATGAGTGAATCGGGCTCCTCGGCAAGCACACCCTGTTCGCACTCCTCGCCGATCTCCAGCAGACGCTGGCGATAGAGCTGCTTGTTAAGGGCCGAACGGCTGATGCTCTGCTTGCCTTCACCACGCCACAACGGTACGACCAGCGCCAGACTCACCAACACCAGCAGGGCCGCAATCACAATCCAAAAAGCGGTCATTGTTTCTCTTCCTCTTTGAGCAGTTCGGCGAGCCGGCGCTGCTCCTCTTCGCTCAGGGCGCTATCCACGGGCTTGGCTGCAGCCACAGGTCGCCGGCTGCGCATCACCACCACACCCAGACCGATGACGATGACCAGCAGAGGGCCAAGCCAGAGGATCAGGGTAGATGCCATCAACGGCGGGTTATAGAGGATAAAGTTGCCGTAGCGGGCCACCATGTAATCCACTATCTCATCCTTGTCCTTGCCCTGACGCACCATCTGGTAGGTCTTGTCGCGCAGATCCTTGGCCAGCCCCGCATTGGAGTCGGCGATATCCTGGTTCTGACACTTGGGGCAACGCAGCTCCTTGGTCAGCTCGCGAAAGACCTGCTCCTGATTGTCGTTGTCGAAGGTATAGACATCGATGGCGGCCATGGCCGGCGCTTGCACCACCCATCCCAGCAACAGCAGCAGGGAAGCAATTAACATTCTCATCAGCACGCCCCTCACTTCATGGCATCAAAGATGGGTTTGAGGGTCGATGCCCAGTTTTCGGGGTTGATATCCCCGACGTGGCGATAACGGATGATCCCCTTGCTGTCGATGAAGAAGGTCTCCGGTGCGCCGTATACCCCCAGATCCAGCCCCAGCATGCCGTCCGGATCATAGAGATTGATCTGGTAGGGATTGCCCAGTTCCGCCAGCCACTTGATCGCCTTGTTGCGCTCATCCTTGTAGTTCATCCCGACGATGTAGATCCCCTGCCCCGCCAGCTCCTTGAGATAGGTGTGCTCGCCATAACAGGTCGGGCACCAGGTCGCCCAGACGTTAAGCAGCATGGGACGACCGGTCAGGATACTGCGATCGTGCTGTTTGTTCAGATCGTAAATGTCCTGTAGGGTGAAGACAGGCACCTCTTTACCCACCATCACGGATTCAAGTTTGGTGGGGTCAGAGTAAAGTCCCTTAAACAGAAAGACGGCGCCCAGCAGAAAAACGATAAAGGGAATTAAAAACAGCCAGGTCTTGCGATTCATGCCTTGCTCTCCTCCTCACGACGGCCAAAACGGTAGCGCTTGTCCAGCATTGCCAGCACGCCACCGATAGCCATAAAGACGCCGCCAAACCAGATCCAGCGCACGAAAGGCTTGTAGTAGATCCGCACAGCCCAGGCACCGTTGTCGAGCTGTTCGCCAAGGGCCGCGTAAAGGTCACGGGTAATACCGGCATCGATGGCCGCCTCGGTCATCGGCATCCGGGTCACCTTGTACATCCGCTTCTCCGGCTTGAGCAGGGCCACCTGCTTGCCATCCTTGTGCACTTCCAGCACACCTTTAAAACCGTCGTAGTTGGGGCCGTTCTTCTCCTTGATGCCGGTGAAGACAAACTCGTAATCGGCAAAATGGACCCGATCACCCGCCTGCATCCGCAAATCTTTCTCGATGCTGTAGTTCTGGGTACAGGCGATGCCGATGATGCTGACTGCAAGCCCGACATGGCCCAGGATCATAGCCCAGTGGCTGTTGCCCAGCTTGCGAAGCCCGATTGCAAAGCTGTGCTTGTGGGTAGCGCGCGCCCAGGTCTCCTGCGCACTGGTGACGATGATCCAGGCGCCAAGACCGATGCCCAATGCCGCCCACGGCTTGAATGTCTCGGCAAGGGTCAGCGGCAGCAGGAAGGCCGCTGCCAGACTCAGGAACAGCGCAATCACTACCTTGCTCTTGAGCTCGCCCAGCTCCTGGCGGCGCCAGCGAAACAGCGGGCCAATCCCCAGCAGCAGGGCGAACGGAATGATCAGCCAGCTGTAGATGTGGTTGAAGAAGGGAGTACCGATGGAGATGCTGCCCAGACCCAGCTCCTTGTGAACCAGCGGCAGCAGGGTGCCGAGCAGCACGGTCAACAGACCCGCTACCAGCATGATGTTGTTGCAAAGCAGCAGGGTCTCGCGGCTCCACAGTTCATGCTTGCCGTGGCTCTTCACCTGCGAGCCCTTGAAGGCAAACAGCAGCAAGGATGAGCCGATTACCGCCAGCAGGAAGCCCAGAATGAACAAACCACGGGTCGGGTCGGAGGCAAACGCATGCACCGAGACCAGCACCCCGGAACGCACCAGGAAGGTGCCGAGCAGGCTCAGGGAGAAAGCGGAGAGCGCCAGCAGCACGGTCCAGGCCTTGAAGGTGGCGCGCTTTTCACTCACCGCCAGCGAGTGCAGCAGGGCGGTACCCGCCAGCCAGGGCATGAAGGAGGCGTTTTCTACCGGATCCCAGAACCACCAGCCACCCCAACCGAGTTCGTAATAGGCCCACCAGGAGCCCAGCACGATCCCCAGCGTCAGGAATACCCAGGCAGCCATGGTTCAGGGACGGGACCAGCGCGCCCAGGTCGCATCGAGGCGACCAGTCATCAGGGAGGCGATGGCAAAGGCAAAGGCGACCGAGAAGCCCACATACCCCATGTAGAGCATCGGCGGGTGGAAGATGAGACCCGGATCCTGCAACAACGGGTTGAGATCGCGGCCATCTACCGGGAAGTAGGGCAAGGTGCGAATGAAGGGGTCGGAGGTAAACAGCACGAAGGCGGTAAAACCGACCGAGATAAGGCCCAGCACGCCGAGTACCCGCGCTACCGCGTCGAGCGGCAAACGGCGGCTGAACATGGCGACGGCCGCAGTCCAGCCCCCCAGCGTCAGCACCCACAGCAGCAGAGAGCCCTCATGGGCACCCCATACTGCAGAGATACGATAAGCGAGTGGCAGCAGGCTGTTGGAGTTGGTGGCCACATACTGCACGGTGAAGTCGTTATCGATAAATGCCCAGGTCAAGCAGAGGAACGACAGCAACAACAGCAGAAACTGAGCATAAGCGAGCGGACGCGCCGCCGACATCATGCCAAGGCGCCCCCAGCTGGCGCCAAGCAGCGGGTAGCTGCCCAGTAATATGGCGGTGGCAAAGGCCAGGATCAGTGCAAACTGTCCTAATTCCGGGATCATTGCTTGCTCCCCTTCAACTGCGCCTCGGTATATTGCGGCTTGAAGTGCATGCCGTTGGTGGCATCGGCCACTTCCGGCGGCATGTATTTCTCATCGTGCTTGGCCAGCACCTCGAAGGCCTCGACTGTAGTGGCATCCTTCAGGGTGCCTTGTGCCACGATGCCCTGCCCTTCGCGGAACAGATCCGGCAGGATGCCGTCATACTCCACCGTTACCAGATGACCGCCGTTATCCACCAGCTTGAAGGCTACCTTGAGGCTTTGGGGATCTCGTTGAACCGAGCCGGGCACAACCAGCCCACCGATGCGCAGACGCTGTCCCTCTTCCGGCTTGATCTTGTCCGGCCCTTTCCCTTCCACCAACTCGCTCGGCGTGTAGAAGAGATCGATGTTCTGACTCAGGGCATAGAGCACCAGCCCACAGACGGTTGCGAGCCCCAGCGTGATGGCCAGGATAATGGTGAGGCGTTTTTTACGTCTCGGATTCATAGGGTGTTCTCCATCTGCTGGGCCGCCTTGCGACGAGCCTCGCGAGCCTGCTTGCTGCGCAATTCGCCCAGCAGGCTGCGGGTTTTCATTCGGGTGGAAATGAGGATACCGATGAGGCAGACCAAAGTCAGGCCAAAGGAGAGCCAGACATAGAAGGCGTATCCGCCCATCGCCAGGAAGTCACTGAAAGAGGCAAAGTGCATGCTTACTTCTCCTGCTCGGCTATCTCTTTGACCCAGGGGCGGTGCCACTCCCGCATCAAGAGCTCGTTTCTAAAGCGCATCAGGGTCAATGCCCCGAGGAAAGTGGCAAACGCCAGGATCATGACGAGCAGCGGCCACAACATGTCGGAAGAGATGGAGGGTTTGGCAAACTTGGTGATGGTGGCCCCCTGATGCAGGGTGTTCCACCACTCTACCGAGTAGTGAATGATGGGCAGATTGATCACCCCGACCAGCGCCAGAATGCCGGCCGCACGACCAGCCAGCACCTTGTCGCTAAAGGCGTTGTAGAGGGCGATGACGCCGAGGTAGAGGAACAGCAAAATCAGCTCGGAGGTGAGACGGGCATCCCAGACCCACCAGGTTCCCCACATGGGCTTGCCCCAGGCCGCACCGGTAAAGAGAGCGATAAAGGTAAAGATGGCACCGACCGGAGCAATGGCTGCTACCGTCATGTCAGCCATCCGCAGCTGCCATACCAGCCCGATAAACGCAGCAATCGCCATGGTGGAGTAAGCCCCCATGGAGAGGATGGCAGCAGGGACGTGGATATAGATGATCCGGAAGGAGTCACCCTGCTGATAATCTGCAGGGGCAAAGGCCAGCCCCCAGACAGAACCGATGATGAACGAAAGCAGACTAATCACCGCAAACCAGGGCAGCAGGGTACCAGCCAACTGATAGGCCCGCTCCGGTTTGGCATAAGGGTGCAACCATTTCCACATAGCTCACAAAACCTTTTTGTTATTAATCATTTGGCGAGGCCTACCATACCGACCGCAGGGCTGCATCAAATACCCCGAAAGCAATAAGCGGCGCTCTCCTTGATCCATCGCAACTTAATTTTTCCAACATTGCCCCATACGAGGCTTGTTACTCTTGCGCCAACACCATCAGTTGAGGCTGACTCGCAAAGCCGCCGACACCGCCAGCGGGGTCAGTGTCAATGCCCCCACCAGCATGGCTGCCAGAATGGCAAGCTGACCACCGTAAGGCAGCCCCATCCCGGCCGCATCAATTGCCGAGGTCGCAAAAATCAGCACCGGGATATAAAGCGGCAGGATCAACAGACTGAGCAATACCCCCCCTTTACGCAGGCCAACTGTCAGGGCCACGCCGATGGCACCGAGCAGGCTCAATACCGGCGTCCCCAGTGCCAGCGTCGCTACCACAGCCAGATAACTCTGCATATCGAGGGAGAGCAAAATTGCGATAAGCGGCGAGATGAGCAACAACGGCAAACCGGTCAGCAGCCAGTGAGCAACTACTTTCGCCAGCGCCAGCAGGCCCAGAGGGTGAGGCATCAACATCATCTGCTCCAGCGAGCCATCACTGAAGTCATCACGAAACAGCCGCTCCAGCGACAACATGGCCGCCAGCAAAGCGGCAACCCAGATGATGCCGGGAGCGATACGAGCCAGCAGTTTCGGCTCAGGGCCAATACCCAGCGGGAAAAGCGTGATGACGATCAGGAAAAACCAGAGCGGGTTGAGAATATCGGAACGCTGGCGCAGCGCGATCAGCAGTTCACGTCGAATGAGATGAAGAACGGCGCGCAGCATGGTGTCACTCCTGCATCATGGGGGTCAGTGACAGGGTCTTGAGACGCCCCTGCATCAGGGTAAGATCCTGATGGGTAGTGAGGATCACCATGCCACCCCGATCGGCATGGGCAAGGAAGAGTTGCTCCAGCACCTTGACTCCCTGTTTATCGATAGCAGTGAAGGGCTCATCCAGGACCCAGAGCGAAGGCTTGTTGCAGAGCCACAAGCGGGCGAGTGCTACGCGTCGCTGCTGACCTGCTGAGAGCTGACCGGTGGGGTTATCCTCAAAACCGGCCAGACCAACTCGAGCCAGGATCTGCCACAAGTCGCTCTCAGCCTGAGCTGAATGATGAAGTTGCTGATAAAAAGTCAGATTTTCAAAGGGGGTCAGGGCTGCTTTTACCCCGGGTTGATGACCCAGATAGAGCAAACAGGCGTGATACTCGTCGCGGCAAGCGCGAATATTCTCCCCATTCCAGAGCACCTCACCAGAAAAGGGTTGTGAGAGGCCAGTCAGCAAACGCAACAGACTGGTTTTGCCAACCCCGTTGGGGCCTTCTATTTGCACCAGATCGCCGGGTGAAACCGTAAAGGAGAGATGTTCAAACAGAGTGCGATCTTCACGCACGCAGCTCAGATTGTTGACTTGAAGCAGCATGAGGATGTTATCAAATAGAATTAAGCGGCCTGCATCTTAACACAGTATTGGGATACGTCGTTTCATAGATGCAACAATTGGCGCAAGTCGCGATGGGGATCGCGAAAAGAGGTAAAGGGGATGTCGATATGGCTCTGATCTGTTCCCGTCATTACATATAAAAATAAAGGAAGGCATGAGCCTTCCCTCAGTATCAAGAACGACCTTTTCGCAAGGATATCAAGAGCTCGGCTTCTGCCTTTGGCAACTCGCACTCACTCATGACTTCATCCAGGTCGGCCCCCAATTCAACCATCTTGGCAGCACGGCTGTAGAGCCTGCGCTCTGGATCCTGCATGGTCAGCTCTTGCTGGCGATCATTGATCTGTTGCATCGCCCCCTCCACAGCTTGCAGGCGTTGCCCCATGCCAATGGCGCCGGTATGCAGCTCCATCATCTGTTTGCGCAAGCTTTCAAGTTGCCCCTGCAAAGTAGCTACGCTTGCCTCGGACTCCTGCTTGCTGCGCTTGCTTCTTGACCAGACATAAAAAGCAAACGCCAGTGCAATCAGGGACACCACCAAGGCAACTATCTCAATGATCAAAACATCACCTTATTGTTAGAGAGAACCAATTTCGTCCCACTCTTCATCAGAGAGCAACTTGTTCAGGTCAACCAGGATCAACAGTTGACCATCGCGGTTGCTAACACCCTGGATGAACTTGGCGCTCTCTTCGGTACCCACTGCGGGAGCGGCATCGATCTCGGAGGAGCGCAGATAAACAACCTCGGCAACGCTATCAACCATGATGCCAATCACCTGCTTCTCGGCTTCGATGATGACGATGCGGGAGTTTTCACTCACATCGCCGGAAGGCAGGCCGAAACGGGAACGGGTATCGATGACAGTCACCACATTACCACGCAAGTTGATGATCCCGAGTACATATTCGGGAGCACCCGGCACAGGCGCGATTTCGGTGTAGCGCAATACCTCCTGCACCTGCATCACGTTGATGCCATAGGTCTCATTTTCCAGTTGGAAGGTTACCCATTGCAGCACTTCATCTTCAGCCAGATTCTGTGCAATATTGCGCTTTTCTGTCATGTTTTTATTCCTTTTATGAAAACGTCTACTGCTAAAACTAGCAATAAAACAGCTCGATTGCAGAAGTTATCAGCGACCTTCTATGTTGACCCCACGCTCCAATAAAAGGAGCAATTCGCGAACATGCAACAAGGCACACATTTTTTCTTTAACCATGCCCGCGAGCCAGGGGCGCTTGCCCTCCTGGTGGCGCCACTTGACCTGATCGCGGTGTAACAATTCGGTTCCTTTGAGGTGATGACACGCCAGTCCCCAAGGTGACTCTCCAAGCATAATCAGATATTTGTAAGGATCCATCTCCAAATGCTGCCCAGGCATCACCCACTGGGCTGTATCCACTACATTCATTTTTTGCTCGCGAGAGGTCATGATCCCCTTATACCAGCCTGGCTGACCAAAAAGAGAGGTCACCTCTCCCAGCTGATGAATCCCGCCAAGATCGGTCAAGGGCACAGCAAACGTCACGCCAGACACTTCAAAGAAGAGAGCCTGGAACTCCTTGCCCGTCTCGATATTTTCCCAACTGACAGGAGACTCTGCTACTTCCGGTGCAACTTCTACCGCCGTCTCGGTTACGACCGTCGTAATCGGTTCTGCAATCTCAGGGCTCAATACCTCAGCAGGCCACTCAGGCTCTACTGGCGACAGAGACTCTTCAGCCACAATCTGCAGTGGCTCTGACACTGTTAGCTCATTGGTAAACGCGTCATTCTCAAATTGCACCTGCCCCACTTGAGCCAGCAATTCACTCAGTTGGGTAAGACGCGGGTCACTCTCCATGTAGGGAGGCGCAACTACCTCCGGCACACTTTGAGGTTGCCGCTGCAACTGCACTACTGGCGCAGCAGGAGCTTCTTCGATTTCATCAAGCCCTGACGGGTCATCAAGGAGCAGCGAATGGAAATAATCATCCATTGCCCGAACTTGAATGGTATCTCTCATGCCGTCACCTCATGAGTCCGCTGCCGCTCAAGCGCGTCAAGATATTTGAGCAGAGTTTCGTAGGCATAGGTTCCACGACTCCCGGGTGAATAAATGGAGGGGGGAATATGCAGCAAACTGGCATCCCGAAATTTGGTATCGATAGGGATCACCGCGTTCCACACCGCATCACCGTACTGTTCCTTGATTGATTTCAACGTCATCAACGATGCTCGTGTACGCTTGTCAAACATGGTCGGAATAACAGTAAAACGAAATTTATCCCGTTTTGAGCGCTGCATGATTTCAAACGTCTTCATCATCCGCTCCAGCCCTTTCAACGCCAGAAATTCGGTCTGAACAGGCACCAGAATGCGGTCACATGCAGCAAGCGCATTGACCATCATCACTCCCAATACTGGTGGACAGTCAATGAGCACGTAGTCGTACTGATCCTGAATACGCAGCAACGCGCGTTTGAGCACCAGCCCCATCCCTTCCCGGTTCCCCATGACCCGATCGAGCGTTGCCAGCGTGATAGATGCAGGCAGCAGATTGATATTGTCGAACTTGGTTTTGAGCGTCAGTTTATTGACAAGCTCGGTGGTCGGCTTGACTGCTTGAAAAAGCTCATAGAGCGTGCCATCAAGACGATCCGAATCGTAATCGAGATAAGCGGTCAACGAGGCATGCGGATCCGTATCAATCAGCAGCACTCGTTGGCCACGCTGAGCCAGGATCCCGGCGAGAGAGACCACTGTGGTGGTTTTACCGACACCGCCTTTCTGGTTGGCAACCGTCCAAACAATCACTGTATCAATCCTGCCTTGTTGTTATACGCATGCCGCCACCGGGTAGCGAGATCACCTTGACCTCACCAGCATCCGCCGCTTTTTGCACTTCCGGCACAGCCTCTGTGGCTGCCGGAGTTTTGACTACAGGTCTTGCAGGTACCCAGGCAAACTTGGAGATAGCGACCACCACTTTACGGTTCTGTAGCCGCCCCTCTTCGCTACCATTGTCTGCAAAAGGAGAAAACTCACCATATGCCTCGAATGCCAAGCGCTGAGGTGCAATACCATTGGCAATCAAACCGTTTAGCACTGCCTCAGCCCGAGCCGCAGACAGAGCCCAGTTTGAGCGATAAATTTCATTATTAATCTGTTGGTTATCGGTATAACCCCTGACCCTTACATAGTTATCGACCGGTTTGAGAATACTTGAAAGAGTATTGATAACCGGTGCTGCATTGGGCCCCATAAATGCACTTCCACTGCCAAATAACAGCCCTGAACTCAACTCGATAGTCAGCCAGTTCTCATCTTGGGTCAGTTTGACTATCCCAGACTCAACCAACGATCCCATGCTTGCCTGCAGCTGCGTACCAAGCGTCGCAAGTGTTGTGCCATTTTGCAAAATAGGGACACCGGAAATAGGTGCAAGAGAGGGAGCCGGCCCGCTTGTTCCATCAAGTATTGAAGGTGCGGAAGAGGCCGAATTTTCCAATAGCGAATTACCTTGACCATCCAGCAAACCGTCGCTGTGCGGCTGAATAACACTGAAAGCCTGACTCATACCGTCAATGACTGCACGATACTTGTCCTTGTTAACCAAGGCTACGGAATAGAGCACAACAAACAGGGCAAAGATGAGAGTCATGTAATCGGCGTAGGAGACCAGCCAGCGATCCAGATGCTCACGCCCTTGCAAGTGCAACCGATAACGCTTACGCATGGCTACTCTCCCTTCAGATATGCCTTGAGCCGCCGTTCTACCTGCAAACCATTTTCGCCATGGGCAATCGCAATGAGCCCCTCCAGCGTCATCTCCTGGAAAAGCGCAGAATGGTAATGGAAAGCCCTTAATCTATTGGCAACAGGCAGATAAATCAGGTTGGCAAACCCCACTCCATAAATGGTTGCAACAAAGGCTACCGCAATTCCCGCGCCCAGTGCCGCAGGGTCTTCGAGATGGAACATCGCCTGGATAAGCCCCATCACGGCGCCAATGATCCCGATGGTGGGGCTATAACCCCCCATGGATTCAAATACCCTGGCTGCATGCTCATTACGCTCTTGCTCGATGTCGATGTCGGCCTCCAGCAACATGCGGATATCTTCTGTCGACACACCATCAACAATCATGTTCAACCCTTGGCGGGTAAATTCATCTTCTTCTTGCTCCGCCTGATCTTCCAAAGCCAGCAGCCCTTGCTGCCGGGCAAACACAGCCCAGGATTGTAAACGCTCAGCCTGAAGCATCAGCTCCTGACGTGGGGGAACAAAAATCCAGAGTGCTTGCCTGAGCGCAAGCAAGATATATCTGACGGGAGTTTGCAGAGTAACGGCACCGAAGGTGCCGCCCAATACGATCAGAAAAGCAGGGCCATCAACCAGAGTTAGCAGGGAGCCACCATGCCACAATTGAGCAATGGCAATGGCCCCCAAAGCCAGGAGCAGGCCAAACAAGCCCATGATCAGCGCCCCAACTCAACCAAGATACGCTGTGCCACTTTGTCCAAAGGAAGTGATTCACTGGCAATACCGGCCTTGGCAACCGCTTGAGGCATCCCATATACCACACAGGATGCTTCATCCTGAGCCCAGATAGTAGAGCCTTGCTCTTTCAGTAACTTGGCTCCATCGCGGCCATCAGCCCCCATGCCAGTCAAGACAATCGCAAGCACCTTGTCAGCATAGGTTTTAGCTGCAGAAGCAAAGGTAATGTCAACACAGGGTTTGTAGTTAACTTTGTCATTGCCATCGATTATCCGGATACGAGCACCAACTCCGCGCCCTTCAAGCAACATCTGTTTGCCACCCGGTGCCAGATAGGCATGGCCAGGTTTGAGCACGTCACCATCCTCAGCTTCCTTGACACCGATCTGGCACAAGCCATTGAGTCGAGCTGCAAATGCCGCAGTAAAGGTCGCAGGCATATGCTGAATCAGCAAAATCGGGTGAGGAAAATCTCCTGGCAGCTTGGTCAACACATTTTGCAATGCAACCGGTCCCCCAGTGGAGGTACCAATAGCAACCAGTTGATAAGTTTTACCGCTACGCTTGAATGCCGGAGCTGGTGTCATGCGCGGCGTTTCTGGCACACGCTCAGCAGTTCGCGATGCAGCTGAAGAACTCAGTGGCGATCTGGCCATCGGCTCAGGAGCTTTGGGACGAGCAGAGCTCATCAAAAAGCGCTTGCGGGAAATCTCCTTCACCCGCTGCTGCAGCAATCTGACCGCTTCATCTTTGTCTCTGGCGATGTCTTCAAACTTTTTAGGTAAGAAATCTAGGGCCCCGGCATCCAGTGCATCCAGAGTCGCCTTTGCCCCTTCATGGGTCAGAGAGGAGAACATTAAAATAGGTGTTGGACATTTGGCCATGATCTCGCGCACAGCGCTGATGCCATCGAGCACGGGCATTTCGATGTCCATGGTGATTACATCAGGGCGCAGCGACATGGCCTTGTCCACGGCCTCACGTCCGTTTTGAGCGGTATCAATCACTGTCAGCATGGGATCCTGACTAATGATTTCACTTACCCGACGGCGGAAGAAACTCGAATCGTCGACAACTAATACCTTGACTGCCATTGTTATTTTTCTAACTCCTTGGGCCTGAGCTATTAATGTCTACGCGCATATGCTTTGAGCAGACTCGGCACATCCAAAATCAGGGCTATTCCACCATCACTGGTAATTGTGGCCCCCGCCATACCTGGCGTTCCTTGCAGCAAGCTGTCAAGTGGCTTGATAACCACCTCTTCCTGGCCAATCAAGCTATCAACAACAAAACCAATTTGCTGTGTCCCAATCTGCACAATGACTACATGACCTGTATCTTGACGGGAGCGTTTGTTGGGACCACGCACCAGCCATTTATGCAGATAAAAGAGCGGAATTGCCTTCTCACGAACAATGATGGTGAGCTGACCATCCACCATATTTGCCTTTTTCAGGTCCAGATGGAAAATCTCATTCACACAGCCAAGCGGCAGAGCAAAAGTTTGCTCCCCCACCTCTACCATTAGGGTCGGCAAAATAGCCAGCGTCAGTGGCACCTTGATTTCAAGACGCGTTCCTTTACCCCATGTGGAATCAATGTGTACTGAGCCATTGAGGCCAACAATGCTGGTTTTCACCACATCCATACCGACACCACGGCCTGATATATCCGAAATCTCTGACTTGGTAGAGAAACCCGGAGCAAAAATCAGGTTGTAGGCATCATTGTCACTCATGCGAGCAGCAGTATCTGCATCCAGTACACCACGGCTGATTGCTATAGACTTGAGTTTTTCGGGATCCATACCTGCACCATCATCTTCGATACAGAGCAGGATATGATCACCTTGCTGAGAAGCACTCAGGGTAATTGTTCCCTGACGTGGTTTACCCGCTTTTTCACGGATCTCGGGCAACTCAACCCCATGATCACAGGAGTTACGAACCAAGTGAACAAGGGGGTCAGCCAATGCTTCAACCAAGTTTTTATCGAGATCGGTCTCTTCACCGACCATGACCAATTCGATTTCTTTTTTGAGAGTACGAGCCAAATCACGAACAACGCGCGGGAATCGACCAAAGACCTTCTTGATCGGCTGCATCCGGGTCTTCATGACCGCCCCTTGCAGATCCGCAGTCACAACATCCAGGTTGGCAACAGCCTTTGACATCTCTTCATCGTTGCTGGCAATACCAAGACTAACCAAGCGGTTACGCACCAATACCAACTCCCCCACCATATTCATGATGACATCAAGCGTCTTGGTATCCACCCGAACAGTAGTATCACTTTGTACGGCACTGTTTTCAGCCGGAGCTGGAGCTGGAGACTTAGCTGCTGCTGGCGCTGCGGGCTTGGATGGCGACTCTGCAGGTTTTGCTGAGGCACTGGTCACGGGCTTGGCTGCGGGAGTAGGCACAGCAGGTTTGGACTGAGCTGGCACCGCAGCAGGTGCGGCAGGTGCGGCAGGTGCCATTGTACTCTGCGGCCCTTGCCCACGCCCATGAAGTTCGTCAAGCAAGCGTTCGAACTCATCATCATCGATCAGCTCATCTACTTCCTTCTGCACCGACTTAAGGGGATTAACTTCTGGTGCACCTATATGTTGTCCCTGGCCATGCAGCTGATCCAACAAGGCTTCGAACTCATCATCCGTAATGTCACCGGAATCTGTGGTCACAGATGTTGAAGCCGCTTTGGTTGGGGCTCCGCCAACACCATGCAGCTCATCCAGTAAACGTTCGAACTCGTCAGCAGAGATCTCGTCAATAGAACCACCGCCATTAACAGCTGCTGGCTCAACGCTCTCTGCTGAAACAACAGCTTCTGGAACTTCAGGCTCAGCAACGAAAACGTCTACTTGAGGGGCAACTGGTTCGGGATCGGCAGCAACATCAGAGGCAGCACTGCTGGTTGCAGTCCTCAGTTGCTCTTCACCCTCAGGCTTGCACAGCTCATGAAGGTCGTGCAGGAGATCTTCTGACGCAGGACTCGGCGCTTCACGATTTTGCACTTGGGCAAACATGACGTTGATGGCGTCCAGAGCCTGCAAGATTACATCCATCAATTCTGCAGTCACTGTACGCTTGCCGTTGCGCAAGATATCAAACACGTTCTCGGCACCGTGGCATACGTCAACAAGTTCGCCCAGCGACAAGAATCCAGCACCGCCTTTCACGGTATGAAAGCCGCGAAAAATCGCGTTCAGCAAGTTCTTGTCATCGGGCCGCTTTTCCAAGTCGACCAGTTGCTCAGACAACTGTTCCAATATTTCGGATGCTTCGACCAGAAAGTCTTGCAGTATGTCTTCATCAACTTCGAAGGCCATGCGTCACTCCATTAGAATCCCAAGCTAGACAGCAGATCGTCCACATCATCCTGACCATTGACCACATCGGCACGGGCCTCGGGGTTCATGATGGGGCCTTCAGCTTCAATCCCGTTGACAGGAAGGCTGCGAGTTGAATGCTCTGCAGAAGCCTCACCAAACATAGTCAGCATTTCTATTAATTTTGTTTCTACTTCCTGCACAAGTTTGATGACCTTGCGGATCATCTGCCCGGTCAGATCCTGAAAATCTTGCGCCATCAGGATCTCTGTCAGCAGTTGCCGTAATTTATCGGCATCAGACTCTGAAGCCTTAATAAAATCATCGAGTTGGTGACAGAGCGATTTGAATTGCCCAACATTCATGTCGCGGGACATCAAGGCATTCCAGTTCGGCATAACCAGCTGGATATTGTCATTAAGACGATCTGCAATCGGCAGGCTGGCTTCTACCGCATCCATGGTGCGGTTTGCAGCCTTGTCAGTCATATCGATAACGTAGCTAAGGCGTTCCCGAGCATCGGGGATATCATGAGTAGCCAGATCGGGAATCCGCGGATCAAGGCGAAACTCTTGTAGTGAATTATGCAGTTGTCTTGTCAGCTGACCGACCTTGTCAAACAGATCGGAGGCATTGGGGGCACACACTTCGGCAAGCAGATCATCGGCCAGTTCAAATTCACCTTGCTCAAGATGAGCAACAAGCATCCTTGCCTGGTCGAGCGAAATCATTGCTCTCGTTTTGGCCATCATCCCTGCAGCTCCTTAGCCGATTCGTTCAAAAATCTTGTCCAGTTTTTCTTTGAGCGTCGCTGCAGTGAAAGGCTTGACGATATAGCCATTAACGCCAGCCTGTGCGGCCTCAATGATCTGTTCGCGTTTGGCTTCAGCTGTAACCATCAAAACCGGAAGATGTTTGAGTTTGTCATCAACCCGAATGGCCTTGAGCAGGTCAATACCTTGCATGCCGGGCATGTTCCAGTCAGTTACAACAAACTGGAAATCACCATTTTTCAGCATCGGCAATGCTGTATTGCCATCATCCGCCTCGTGGGTGTTGTTGAATCCCAAGTCGCGCAGCAAGTTCTTGATAATCCGGCGCATCGTTGAAAAGTCATCAACAATGAGGATTTTCATGTTCTTGTCCAAAATTCCCTCCTAAATAGCCGCCTCGGCGGCTCACTTACATGATGCTAAAAACGGGTTGTGTCGTGCGGATTATGCCTTAGAGTTTAGTCTCAGTGTAGCCAGTACAAACACTTATAGATGCCAATCTCGCAAACGAGCACGTAATCTGTGCATTGCCTGACTGTGGATCTGACTCACCCGTGACTCACTGACATTCAAAACCTCGCCGATTTCGCGCAAATTCAGCTCTTCATCGTAGTAAAGAGAGAGAACCAGGGCTTCCCTCTCTGGTAAGCGACCAATTTGCTCGGCTAATGCAATCTGAAATCGTTCTGCTGCCAAATCATCGAAACCTGACCCGGAGGGAGCGTCATCAGGATGACCAATCACATCCTCACTGACCCCCAGATCCTCAATCCCGATAATTTTTCCGCAGGAAACATCCTGCAGCATGACATGATAGTCAGTAATCGAGACTCCCATTTGAGCCGCGACTTCCGTATCACGCGCATCTCGACCATTGGCTTGTTCAACATTTTCGATGGCTTCGGAGATCGCTCGGCTGTTGCGATGTACGGAACGAGGCACCCAGTCACCACGCCTAATTTCATCGAGCATGGCACCACGAATGCGGATCCCTGCGTAAGTCTCGAAACTGGCCCCCTTGCTGCCGTCAAAGTTGCGAGAGGCTTCCAGCAGCCCAATCATACCTGCCTGGATCAGGTCATCCAGCAAGACACTGCTGGGCAGACGAGCCAGCAGATGCTGGGCTATTCGCTTGACCAGCGGAGCATGTCGCTCCACCAGCACATAGGAATCCTGATGACGCAAGTACGCTTGGGCTTTATTCACGGGAACCTTCCTGTGTTGTGGCCGGCTTTTGCAGCAAATTCTCCAGGAAAAACTCCAGATGACCACCCGGCTGATTGGGAACTGGCCAGCTTGCCGCCTTGTTGGCCAGCGCACGGAACGCCAGCGCAGCAGGAGATTTAGGGAATGCTTCGACAATCAGCTTCTGTTTGCGCACTGATGCCCGCAAATTGGTGTCGTAAGGCACGCAGGCTACCAGCTCAAGAGAGGTATCCAGGAAACGATCCGTTACCCGAGTCAGCTTGGCAAAGAGCTCCTGGCCCTCACGCAGGCTGCGTACCATATTGGCCACCACCTTGAAGCGGAACACCCCGTGCTCCTTGGAGAGGATCTTGATGAGAGCGTAAGCATCGGTAATGGAAGTCGGCTCATCGCACACCACGACCATGATGTCTTGCGCTGCGCGGGTGAAGCTCAGCACCATGTCGGAGATACCGGCTGCGGTATCCACCAGCAAAATATCGACCTGAGTCTTCATTTCGCTAAAAGCTCGGATAAGCTCGGCATGCTGTACTGGCGAGAGCTCGACCATCGACTGGGTACCGGAGGTCGCCGGCACAATCATCATGCCGTACGGCCCCTCGACAATGATGTCGTCGATCGTGCATTCACCGGCCAGTACGTGGGATAGGTTGCGGTGTACCCGCAGCCCCAGCATGACGTCCACGTTTGCCAGACCGAGGTCAGCATCCAGTACCATTACCCGTTTGCCCTGCGCAGCCATGGCTCCAGCCACGTTCAGAGTGACGTTGGTCTTGCCGACGCCCCCCTTGCCTCCGGAAACGGCGATTACTTTAACTCGATTGTTTTGACGCATTTTGCGCAGACCACTCGCCTGATCCATATACATGTTACTCATAAAACTCCGAATCTTCGGCCTCGCCAAAGCCTGCACCCCAGAAATAGGGCTCTTCTGTTTCTCGCTCCAGCGACCCCATGGCGGCTCCAACGAGCTGCGCCGCATTGGCAACCTGAATATCTTCCGGAACCCTTTGTCCGTCAGTGATATAGCTGATGGGCAATGAATTCTGGATACACACGTTGATCACTTCGCCCAGATTCAGACTTTCATCCAATTTGGTAAGTATGCAGCCGCTAAGCGGAATACGCCGGAAATGGTCGACCGCCTCCTGCATCACCCGACGTTGGGAGGTTGCCGACATCACCAGATAACTGCGGATCCGCACCTTGGCATTCTTGACCAAGGTATCGAGCTGCTCGGTCAAGCGAATATCCCGTTGACCGACCCCTGCCGTATCGATCAATACCAATCGACGATGGCGGAACTGATAAAGCGCGCTGGCCAGCTCCTCGGCATCGCGCACCTGACGAACCGGACATCCCATGATGCGACCATAGGTCTGCAACTGCTCATGGGCACCGATCCGGTAATTGTCAGTGGTGATCAGCGCCACCTGCTCGGCACCATATTTCATGGCAAAGCGTGCTGCCAGTTTGGCAATGGTGGTGGTCTTGCCAACCCCCGTCGGACCGAGCAGGGCTACTGCCCCACCCTGCCGCAAAATTTCGTCTTCACTGATCTTGAGCTGGGCAGTAAGCACTTCTGCCAGTTGAGCCATTCCTTGGTGGATCGACATATCTTCCGGGATCATGCCGGCAAGCTGATCGGCAAAGGCATCGTCAAACCCCATTTTCTTGAGCTCTTTGATGAGCAGCGCACGCATCGGCTCCCGGCGTTCCACCTCCTGCCACATCAGACCGGAGATCTGGTGCTCCAGCAACTTGCGGATGCTGGCCATCTCCTTGCGCATCCCCTCCATCTCCTGATCACGTTGATTGGATTGAGGGGCACGAGGAGAAGTTGATGCGGCACGAGCCCGAGGTTTGGCTGGTTCGGGAGCGGCTCCCCACTGTCCCTGTTCGGCAAGGGTTTTCGGCGCAGAAGTTGTGGCTGCTATTGCGGCTGGCTGAGCGCCGCTCATACCGGCCGCATTGCCTGGTTGCAGCTTTTGCTGACGAGCAAGCAAGGCTGCCAGCGTATCGGCATAGTGTTCGTTCTGGTTGGGTGCTGGTTCAGGGCGCCCCATCTGCCGCGCAGCAGACGAAATATTGACGCTCTCATCGTTCAGCTGACGGCGAACCGGCGTATCTCTCGGTCCCGGAACCTGGGATTGATAGTCAACGGCGGCGACTATCTCGACCCCTCCGGTCACCTTCTTGTTGGACATGATGACGGCATCCGGCCCGAGAGTCTCCTTGACCTCGGCCAGAGCCGTTCGCATGTCCTTGGCAAAAAACCGCTTAATCTTCACCCGTCATCTCCGCTAACTAGTTCTGTCCGACTGCACTGACGATACGAATCTGCTTGTCATCAGGCACTTCCTGATACGACAGAACGCGCAATCCAGGAATGGCATTCTTCACAAATTTGGCCAGGGTATTGCGCAAGATCCCCGATGTCAGCAGCACGGCTGGTTGACCTTCCAACTCTTGCCGCTGTGTGGCCTCCACCAGTGAGCGCTGCATCCGCTCCGCTAGGCCCGGCTCAATACCGGCACCATCACCGCCACCCGCCTGCAAGGATTGATGCAATATACGTTCCAGTTCTGGTGCCAAGGTAATAACCGGCAGCTCGGGATCCGGGCCGGCAATCTCCTGCACGATCAGACGGCGCAGGGCAATCCGGCAGGCGGCTGTCAGCACTTCCGGATCTGGGCTACGGGGTGCGTACTCGACCAGGGTCTGCAGGATAGTGCGCATATCGCGAATTGGCACGCCTTCATTGAGCAAATTCTGCAATACCTTCACAAGGTTACCCATGCTGATGACTTCAGGCACCAGCCCTTCAACCAGTTTGCTCTGGTGCTTGCCGATCATATCGAGCAGCTGTTGCACTTCATCGTGACCGAGCAGCAGTGAGGCATGGTTGGTGAGGATCTGACTAAGGTGGGTAGCAACCACTGTCGCCGTATCCACCACCGTATAGCCCAGAGTCTGTGCCTGGGAGACCTGATCCTTGGCAACCCAGACAGCTTCCAGTCCAAAGGCGGGATCCCGCGCGGCAATCCCTTGCACCTGACCAAAGACCTGACCCGGGTTAATGGCCATCTCCTTATCATGGTAAACATTGGCTTCGCCGGTACTGACTCCCATCAAGGTGATCCGATATTGATTGGGCGCCAAATCAAGATTGTCACGAATATGTACCGCCGGAACCAGGAAACCCAGCTCTTGGGACAGTTTCTTGCGAACCCCTTTAATCCGGTTGAGCAACTCGCCCCCCTGATTGCGATCCACCAGCGGAATGAGCTGATAGCCAACTTCCAGACCAATAACATCGACCGGCATCACATCGTCCCAGCTCAGCTCTTTTTGCTCATGGGTAGGCTGCTCAGCATTTGCCGGCATCAACTCGCCCTTGGCTGCACGCGCAGCCGCCAGCTTCTCACGGCGCAGCAGCCACCATGCCCCAGCTGCAGCAACGCCTCCGAGACTCAGAAAAGCAAAGTGCGGCATCCCGGGTACCAACCCCATCATCAGCAAAATGCCGGATGAGATGATCAGTGCCTTGGGATTGTCGAACAGCTGTCCCAGTACCGCAGTACCCATATCCTGATCGGTATTTTGCCGGGTGACTATGATAGCCGCAGCAATAGAGAGCAGCAGGGAGGGGATCTGGGCAACCAGACCGTCACCGATAGCCAGCAGGGTGTAAATCTGGGCAGATTCGCTCAAGGTCAGCTGGTGTTGGGCCATACCGATGATGAAGCCCCCCAGAATGTTGATACCGAGGATCATGATGCCCGCAACCGCATCCCCTTTCACGAATTTGGACGCACCGTCCATGGATCCGTAGAAATCAGCCTCCTGAGTTACCTCCTGACGACGCTTTTTAGCCTCTTCCTGATTGATAAGACCGGCGTTCAAGTCGGCATCGATGGCCATCTGTTTGCCCGGCATTGCGTCCAGGGTGAAGCGGGCACTCACCTCGGAGATACGGCCAGCACCCTTGGTGACCACCACAAAGTTGATGATCATCAAGATCATGAAGACGATGATGCCGACCGCGTAGTTACCGCCGATCACCACGTTACCAAAAGCTTCGATCACGTGCCCTGCAGCCGCACTGCCGTTGTGGCCTTCCAGCAAGACCACCCGGGTAGAGGCCACGTTAAGTGCCAGACGAAGCAGAGTCGCAATAAGCAGTACGGTAGGAAAAGCGGCAAATTCCAGAGGACGGCGAGTATAGACGGCAACCAGCAGGACCACGATGGAGAGCGCGATATTGAAGGAGAAGAGGATATCCAGCATCAGAGGCGGGATGGGCAAAACCACCATTCCCATAGAGGCCAGCACCAGCAACGGGGTACCGACCCCTTTGCTCAGCAGCCATCTGTACTCTTTTAAGCGGCCCAATGTTGCCTTGAATTCCATCGCTTTTCTCGATCTTTACTCGCTGGTTCCAGATTAAAGCAAACATCAAGCCAAGAATTCAATTCATTGATTTTAAATCATTTTATTTTTACTGCGTCAGATCTTTGTCATTTGCGATATTCAGGCGGGATCGGGAGATCTTTTGCCAGCGGTTGCGGGCGACGGCCGTGTCCACGACGGAACTTCTTGAGCTGGAATACATAGGCCAGAACCTGAGCCACAGCAGCAAACAATCCCTCAGGGATCTCATGCCCAAGTTCGGTGGAGTGGTAGATGGCACGAGTTAACTCGGGAGAGGGCATGATGGGAATATTGTACTCACGGGCGATCTCCCTGATCTTCATCGCCACCTCGTCAGTCCCCTTGGCGATGACCTTGGGTGCGGCGCCCGGTTTGCCCGCCTCATATTTGAGGGCAACCGAGTAGTGGGTCGGGTTGGTGATCACCACATCCGCCTTCGGCACCTCCCCCATCATCCGACGTGCAGCCATCTCCATCTGCAGACGACGGATCCGCCCTTTCACCTCGGGTTTGCCCTCACTGTCCTTGAATTCGTCCTTCACTTCCTGTTTGGTCATTTTGAGCTGACGCATGTGGTTCCATTTCTGAAATGGCACATCGATGGCCACGATCGGCAGGAGGGAACAACAGAGAATTATCAGCATCCAGAGAAAGAGCTCGAGCGCATCTATGATGCCACCGGGGTACCCCTCCATGGAGAGATTGAGCAGATGGTTGAACTGACTTGAGAGCATCCACCAGGCAAACAGCGTGATAAAGACCACTTTGGCGATCGACTTGATCAATTCGATCAGGGACTGCACGCCGAACATCCGCTTCAGGCCGTTGAGCGGGCTCAACTTGCTGAACTTGGGTGTCATCGCCTCGGTCGAAAAGTTCATTCCTCCCATCAGGATGTTGCCAATAAATGCGACTATCGCAACCAACGCAAAGAGCTGACCTAGCGGAAGGAGCAATTCCCCCAGCAATGCAGGCACCATAGCAAGCATGGCGTTGGGGTCGAAAGCCTGCTCTCTGTCCAGAGTAAAGCCAGTCGTCAACACCTTCACCATGGCATTGGCGAGCGATCCCTTGAGCATCAGCAATCCGAACACACCTGCCAACAGGACACTGGCGGTACCCAGCTCCTTTGAACGTGCAATCTGCCCTTTATCACGGGCCTGTTGCAGCCGTTTGCCCGTGGGTTGTTCGGTACGTTCCTGATCGGTATCAGCCATGGGCGCCCCCCAGACACTGGGTATCGATCAGCTCGCAGCTAACCTCCTGTACCCGTTCCCACATGGTATCGAAATGGCCAAGAAAGCCGCCAATAGTGAGCCAGAGGATCAGCAGACCTGACATCATGCTGACGGCAAAACCGATGCTGAAAATATTGAGCTGGGGAGCAGCCCTGGTCATCACACCAAAAGCGAAATTGATAAGCAGCAGCGCAACAATGGCAGAAAGCGCCATCACCAGAGCGGCCTGGTACATCACGCCAAGGAAACCTGCGAGAGTGCGGATGGCGGGCAGAGAGAGCCCACTATCGGAGACAGGCAGCGTTTCAAAACTGAGGATGACCAGCCGCAGCATCACCAGATGGCCATCGAGCGCCAGAAATACCAGTGTCGCCAGCATCAGATAAAACTGGCCGACGACAGGGGCTGACTGGCCATTCATGGGATCGACCAGAGTGGCGAAACCCAGGCTGGTCTGCATGGCGATAACCTGACCCGCCATCACGAAACACTCCATCAGAAACTGGGTCATCAGTCCCAGCGCAATGCCAATCAACAGCTGCTGGGCCAACACCAGAAAACTGCCGACGGAGAAGAGCTCGATGGGTGGCATCTTGGGTAAAAGAGGCGAAACAAGAAAGGTAATGGCAAGGGCCAAGCCAATTCGTATCCTGGCAGGGGCGAGACGGCTGCCAAATACCGCCATCACCATCAACAGGCTGCTCACCCGAGCAAGTGGCCAGAGGATGGAAGACAACCACTCCATGATAAGAGCGGTTGTATAGGTCATCCCACCACCTCGGGGATTTGACTCACCATCAGCACAAAAAAGTCCATCAGACTCTGCAAGCCCCAATGAGCACCAGCACCAAGAGCAAACAGGGTCACAATCAGACGAGGCAGAAAGCTCAAGGTCTGTTCGTTGATGGAGGTGGCCGCCTGAAAAATAGCCACCACCAACCCGATAGCAAGGCTGGGCAGGATCACGGCCGTCACCATGATTGTGACCAGCCAGAGCGCCTCGCGAAATACGTCGACAAAGGTTTCAGGGCTCATACTGCCTGCTCCTTCGGCCCGGCTTAACCGGTACCCAGTCCGAAACTGTTGGCCAGAGAACCCAGGATCAGGTTCCAGCCATCCACCATGACAAACAGCATCAGCTTGAATGGCAATGAAACAATCATTGGCGAGAGCATCATCATACCCATCGCCATCAAGATACTGGCTACCACCAGATCGATGACCAGAAACGGCAAGAACAGCATAAAGCCTATCTGGAAGGCGGTTTTCAGCTCGCTGGTCACAAACGCCGGGATCAACACCCGCAGCGGCACATCGGCAGGTTTCTCCACCTGCACGTTGGCGATCTCCATGAAAGTGTTGAGATCCTTGATCCGAGTTTGCGCCAGCATGAACTGATGGATGGGTAATTCAGCCCGCTCCAGCGCCTCTTTCGCCTGAATGGTCTCTGCCAGATAGGGCTGCAACGCTTCATTGTTGATGCGATCGAGTACTGGCGACATGATGAAAAACGACATGAAGAGGGCGATGCCGATCAGCACCTGGTTGGAAGGGCTCTGCTGCAACCCGATCGCCTGACGCAAAATCCCCAGCACTATGATGATGCGGGTAAACGACGTCATCATGATCACCATGGAGGGCAAGAACGAGAGCGCCGTCATCAGCGCCAGTACTTGCAGGGTCAGGCTGTACTCCTGACTGCCATCAGCCATGGTTTTGACGGTCACAGCCGACATGGCATCCTGTGCCACGGCCAGCGAGGAGAAGAGCAGCGGGGTCAGCAGGCTGATCGACAGCCAGATCCAGTTAGCTTTTTTCATGCTTGCCCATCAATTTGCCAAGCTGCTGGGAAAAAACCTGAGGCTGATTTTCATCGAGCGGATCTTCCAGTCGATAGAGGAAGTTGACCTGCTGTGGCGTGACCCCGACCAGCAACTGCTGTTCACCTACCTTGACCACCAGCAACTTCTCTTTGTAGCCCACCGGCAAGCTGGCGATCACCCGCATCTGGCTGCCTCCCATGGCGGTGGCAATCTTGCTCTTCTTGAGCAGAAAGCCCAGTACCAGAATAAGGCCGATCACCATCAGGCTGGAGAGCAACCAAGAGCTCAGGCTGGGGGCATTGACTGCAGCCCCGACATCGGCCAATGCCGGCAAGGGCAGCAGTAGTAACAGCAGCATTCGCATCATTTGAGTTTCTTGATCCGCTCAATCTGGCTGATGACATCGGTCAGACGGATACCGAACTTGTCGTTTACCACTACAACCTCGCCGTGGGCGATCAGGGTACCGTTGACCAGCACATCCAGCGGCTCACCGGCCACCCGATCCAGCTCCACGACGGAGCCCTGGTTCAGTTGCAGCAGGTTGCGGATGCTGATCTGGCTGCGGCCCACCTCCATGGCGATGGTGACAGGAATATCCAGAATGGTATCGAGCTTGCGGCGCTCCTCGGCACTGATGGGAGCGTCATCTTTCAACTCTTCCAGCGGGGCTGGCTTGGCTTCCGCCGTCACCTGCTCTTCCAGGGCGGCAGCCCATGCGTCCGCCATCAGATCCTCTTCCTCAGTTCCGCTCATCTTGCTTCCTTATCGCTACTTCATGACCGTTTATCGCAATAAACCGTCGATTATCTCTGTTGATCCTCGATACTGCGTTCAAGCTCTTCCAGCTCGGCCTCGCCATCGATACGTACACCGCCCCGGGTCACCAGATGCATCTCGGTCTTGACCCCTTCCGGGCGCTTGAGTTTGTCGGTGATCTTGAGGGCGACATTATCCTTGGTGCGCCCCATCTTGGCGTGGAAAGTCGGCAGGTCTTCCACGAAAACCAGCAGGTTTTCCGGCATCTCGACCGGGATGATATCACCAGGTTGCAGCTCCATCAGCTCGCGCAGGGTGAGCTCGGTCTCCAGCAGTTTGGCCCGCAACTCAACCTTGACGTCCATGATCTCGTCGCGCAGCGCCTTGCTCCAGCGCACATCGGTATCACCCTTGTCACTCTGTACACCGGCATCCAGCAGTTCGCGAATAGGCTCCAGCATGGAGTAAGGCATGGCCACATGGAAGTCACCACCACCACCATCCAGTTCGATGTGGAACGAGCTGACCACGATCACTTCGGTCGGGCTCACAATGTTGGCCATCGCCGGGTTCACTTCGGAGTCGAGATACTCGAAGCCCACATCCATCACCGGAGCCCAAGCATCCTTGTAATCTTCAAACACCAGCTTGAGCAGCATCTGGATGATGCGTCGCTCGGTGGGGGTAAATTCACGCCCTTCAATTTTGGCGTGGTAGCGACCATCGCCACCAAAAAAGTTCTCCACCAGGATGAAGACCAGCCGAGCCTCCATGGTGATTAGCGCAGTCCCTTTCAAAGGGCGGAAACGCACCATGTTGAGACTGGTTGGCACAAACAGGGTATGAACATACTCGCCAAACTTGAGCATCTGTACGCCGTTGATGGATACCTCGGCGGTACGGCGCATCATGTTGAACAGGCTGATCCGCATGTGGCGGGCAAAACGTTCGTTCACCAGCTCCAGCGTCGGCATGCGGCCACGGACGATGCGGTCCTGGGAGGAGAAGTCGAACTGGGCTACGCCGGGATCCCCCGCCGAGCCTATCTCCTCCTCTTCGACATCATCGACACCGTGCAAGAGGGCATCAATTTCGTCCTGACTTAACAGATCGCTCACGCTTCACCTACTGCATTACAAAGCCGGTAAACAGCACTTGTTCGATAACGGGGGAAGAGACCAGATCCTTGAGCACCCGGCGACACTCTTCCAGTGAATCCTTGCGCAGCTTCTCCTTGCCTTCGAAGGTCATCAGCTGTTCAGCCGTTGCTGCGCTGAACACCCGCAGCAAGGTGCCTTCAATCAGGGGGATATTCTGCTTGGCCAGCGTCTCATCGGCGGTACCGCGCACCTGCAGCTGGATCTTGATCTGCACCAGACGATCTCGCTGTACGCCAGCTACGTTGAAGACAAAGGGACGCGGCATCGATACATAAAGTGAAGGCTGGGGCGCCTCCTCTTTGGGTTTGGCCTCTTTCCCCTCGGCAGCTTCGGCAGCCGGTTTCTCCGAGCCGGAGAGCATCAGAAAGGCGCCAGCACCGCCACCACCCAGCAGGATAACGGCAAGGACGATGATAATGATCAGCTTCTTTTTCTTGCCCGCGGCCGGGTCTTTCAGGGTTAATTCGTTATCGTCTGCCATCCCTTGTCCACCCTCATATCAAACTTGTTCGATATCATAAACTTACTCGGGATTGCATCAAGCATAGAAATCAATTCCGGAACCGTTTGTCGATTCCACCAGCACATTGAGGGTAGATGTAGTCACATCCCCCGTCTCCTGCCCTCTGCCGGAGCCTGACTGACCACCACTCTGGCCCTGCTGCCCCTGACCGCCAGAGGTTGCCTGACCTTGCTGTTGCTGCTGTTGGGACTGATGCTGCACCTGGGTTTGACCAAGCTGGATCCCCTGCCCCGCCAGCATGTCGCGTAGACGTGGCATCGCCTGCTCCAGCATCTCACGAGTCTGTCCATGTTGTACCACGAAATGGACGCTGGCCTGACTGGAAGCATCGATCTGGATCTGGATTTTCATCTTGCCAAGGCCGATGGGGTCGAGCTGGATCTCCGCCTGCTGCAACTTGTCCGCCAGCATCAGGTTGACCTTCTGGTGCAACTCGGCAGGGGCTTCCTGGCCAGCCAGCTTGAGGTGAGGCAAATTCTGAGGCTCGCGGCGCAGTGCGCCCTCGGCGGCTGACGGGGTACGGTTTTCGGCAACCTGCACCTGCGGCTGGCTGTTCTGGCTATGTTGCACCGACTGACTCTGGCTGCTTTCGCTGGCCGCCTCGGTCACCACCACACTTTGGTTGGCACTATCCACTTTGGGTTTTACATCGAGTTGGGCTGATTTGCGAAGCGGAGTCGCTCCAGCCGCCTCCATCTGCTGAATGCCTGCGGAGATAGTCGACAAGGGGGCCTGTGGCCCCTGCGATTCAACCTGTGCCAACACCTGCTGTGGCGCAACCATCACGGGTTCCGCGCTGGCAGGAGCAGGTGCCTGAGCGCTCTGGGTCGTGACAGAGACGGGAGCAGTTGCAGCCCCTTCGCGAGCACTCTGGGCTGTCGGCGCCGGATTGCTATCTGCCGTTGTCTGCTGCCCGGCGCTCTTGCCATCCCCTTGTGCGCCACCTTGTGACCCATTCTGAGCCGTACCATCGGCTTGCTTGAGCCCTTCGTGGAAGGTCTTGAGCGCCTCGCTCTGCCCCTGAGCCGGGGTCGTCTGGGCAGCTTGTCCCTTGTTCAGCGGCACAGCACTATCCATTTCACTGTCGGGCACGACTTGCGAACCGGAAGCCGTTTCCGGCTTGCTAACCGGGGCAGACTCGCCAGTTGGCATCAGTTTGGCCAACTGGGCAACACGTTCGGCTCCGGAGAGAGGTTTATCCCCCTTGGAGGCAGGTACTGGTTCCCCCTGCCCCTTGAGTTCAGTTTCTCCCTTAAGAGTGCTGGCGCTCTGCCCTTCGCCGGTCTTCTCAACTACCTCTTCTTCAACTACAACCTGTGAGGATTCACTCTTCTGAGCGATGGAGCCAGTTTGTGCGGACGCCGCAGCAAGCTTCTCCAGCATGGTTCCAGCAGCTACTGAGGACGGCAGCGCCGGCTTGTCAGTCGCGCTCGGTTTGACGTAATCACCAGCCTCAAGCGCATGCGGCTCACCCTCTTGCGGCAACAGATTGCCGTCAGCAGGAGCCGCGGCAACGATGGCAGGCGTTACCAAAGAAGTGTCGAGTTTGAGGGAGTCTTGCAGACGCAGCAGAAAATCGTTGGGAGGCAGCTCGTCCCCCTTCTTCTCGCCATCTTCTTTGATGCTGCTATCGCTTTCTGTCGCCAAAGATTTGGCTGATCGGTCGCTGCTGCCGGATTTGTTGACGGCACTCTCTGCTGCTCCCTTCTCTGCGGACCCTTTATCTGCTGGCCCCTTATCCTTGCTCTGCGCCTTAGCAATCAGAGAGGCGAAGTCACCCTTGCTGTCGAGGGCTCCGGCGCTATCCAGATTGGCAGTTTCGGGTGTACCGTTCAGGGCGGCTTTGTCCAACCCGTTCGTCTGAGCCGAAGGCGCTTGTGTCAACACTGTCTGCATCATGATGGAGTCCCTGAATTATGGAGGTTCCCTGCGAGATGACCTCCGACCATGTTCAGTTCAAAGCAAGTTACAGGCCAGATTGATGGAAGCGCCGCAAGATAGCGTACTCATCCAGCATCTTCTGCTCCTGGCGCTGGGCCTTCTGCTGTTCGCGACTTGCCTGTTTTTCCAGCAGCAACTCCACCGCCTTGCGCCGCTGCTGGGCTGCCAGCCACTCTTCGCGGCGCTGCTCCAGCGCCTGCCGCACCTGCAACACCCCTTCGTACTGCTGGGTCGCCGCCTGCTCGAGCTTGTTGATAAAGGCGTGATACTGGGCGTTCTGCTGCGGAGAGATCCCCTGCAAGCCGCGATCGGTCCACTGCTGGTGATAGATCTGGCGGTACTGGTTGAGGGCATTTTGCTGCTCCATGAACAGCTTGAGATCCTGCTGGGCCTTCGCCAGTGCCAGCGCACACTGCTGCTCCGCCTCCACCAGCCGTTCCGACAACAATATCAACCCTTTACTCATGGATCTGCTCCACCATCCAGCGACTCATCAACGCATCAGTGGCATCGCCACCATCTGCAGGGCCTGCAGGCCATCGTCATAAGGGATAACCTCGCGCATCCCCTGCTGCAAGAACTGATCCAGATAGGGTTTCTGGATGATGGCACGGTCGATACGGGGATCAGAACCCTGGCTGTAGGCACCTATGGTGATGAGATCCCGGTTCTGCTGATAGAGGGAGTAAAACTGCTTGAGGGTACGCGCCAGATCCATGTGTTCCGGCGAAGTCACCATGGGCATGACCCGACTGATGGACTTCTCGATGTCGATGGCGGGATAGTGGCCCGCATCGGCCAGCTCGCGTGACAGTACGATGTGGCCATCGAGGATCGCCCGCGCAGCGTCGGCGATGGGATCCTGCAGATCATCCCCCTCGGTCAGTACGGTGAAAAAAGCTGTGATGGATCCCTGCCCATCGCTGCCGTTACCGGCCCGCTCAACCAGCGCCGGCAATTTGGCAAACACCGAGGGCGGATAACCCTTGGTAGCCGGCGGCTCGCCCACGGCCAGCGCAATCTCGCGCTGGGCCTGGGCATAACGGGTAAGAGAGTCCATCAAGAGCAGCACGTTGAGCCCCTGATCGCGGAAATACTCGGCGATGGCCAGTGCGGTTTCGCACCCCTTGAGACGCATCAGCGGCGAAGCATCGGCGGGAGCTGCCACCACCACGGAGCGGGCACGCCCCTCCTCGCCCAGGATATCCTCGATGAACTCCTTCACCTCGCGGCCCCGTTCGCCGATAAGCCCTACCACGACCACATCGGCTACCGAGCCGCGGGTCATCATGCCGAGCAGCACGGATTTACCAACGCCGGAGCCGGCAAACAACCCCATCCGCTGGCCCTGACCGACGGTCAGCACCGCATTGATGGCGCGCACCCCGACATCCATCGGCTGATGAATGGGGCGACGCGCAAGCGGATTGATGCGGTGCTGGGCAAACTGCACCGTCTGGGAGGAGAGAATGGGGCCGAGGCCATCCAGCGGCTGACCGATACCGTCGATCACCCGACCGAGAAGATTCATGCCGACCGGAATGCCGTGTTCTTCAGTGATGGGCACCACCCGGGCACCGGGAATGACCCCTTTGAGCTGCTCGCTCGGCATCAGATAGAGGCGATCGCCAGAGAAGCCGACCACTTCAGCCTCCAGCGTCCCATCAAGGGTATCGATGCGGCAGAGCGCACCGATGGCGGCACGGCAACCAATGGCTTCGAGGGTCAACCCCACCACCCGGGTCAATTTGCCAGCAACCGGCGGTTTGGGGGCGCTATCGCGCACCTTGTACCCTTGCAACCGGTTAAGTAGCGAGCCGCTCATCTGGCCTCCTGAGGTAGAAAACAGTCAACCGGACAGCAGTGTCCGGCGTTGATTACGGGTGCGGATCCGGCGAGGAGTTATTGGGCGCATTGTCTCGCAAGAAGTTGCGCAGCAGCTGATCAATACGTCCGGAGAGGGTCAGGTCGATACTGGAGAGCTCGGTCGCCAGTTGCAGATCGCCGGGAGAGAGGGTGGGATCGCTCTGCAACCGCCACTGGCGCTTGACGCACTCCTCGGCCCCGAACGCCTGCTCGACCCGGGCAATATCGTCGGGATGCAGCATCAGCGTCACCCCCTGTTCGGCAGCAGGCAGTAGGGCAATCCCCTGCTTGAGCGCCTCCAGCAAAATACGGGGAGAGGTTTCGGCCTCATGGCGGATGAGGGCCCGAGCCAGTTGCAACACCAGCGAGAGCAGCTGCTGCTCCACCGCCTGATCCAGCTCGTTGAGAGGATTGGCCAACCGGGCTACCAGTGCTTGCCAGTGAGCTATCTCCTGCTCCACCAGCTCGCGCCCCATGGCTAGCCCCTCTTCGCGCCCCTGCTCGAGACCGGCGGAATGGCCCTGTTGCAGCCCTTCCAGCTTGCCCTCTTCCAGCCCCTTGGCATAACCGGCCTCACGCCCTTCAGCCATCCCCTCTTCCCAGGCAGCCTGGCGAATGGCCTCCAGCTCCTCGGCGGTGATGGAGGGGGTCGGCTCCTGTTCGGGTTCCGGCTCGACGACCTCTTCTTCCTGCTGATACCAGTCGGGAGCCAGGCCGAGAGCGTTGGTCTCGACCTCGGCCTCGACCTCCATCTCGGGCCAACCCCAGGTTTCGATCCGGGCCTCGTCCCCGTCAGGCCGCACATAGCCACGCAGTTTGTTGTTCATGGATTAGCGCAGCTCCTCGCCACCGCCGGTTACAGTCCCGGCAAAACCGTAGAGTGTGTGGCCCATGGCTTAGAGGAACTCCTCGCCACCACCGGCACCCAGCATGATCTCGCCGGCATCCGCCAGACGACGGGCAATGGAGAGGATCTCCTTCTGGGCGGCTTCCACTTCGGAAACCCGGATCGGCCCCATGGCCTCCAGATCGTCTGCCAGCATCTCGGCGGCACGCTTGGACATGTTCTTGAAGATCTTCTCGCGCATCTGATCGTCCGAGCCCTTGAGGGCCCGTTGCAGCAGATCGCCCGGCACTTCCCGCAGCATGGTCTGGATGCCGCGGTCGTCCACATCGATAAGGTTCTCGAACACGAACATCAAATCCTGGATCTGCTGGCTCATCTCCTCGTCCGACTCGCGGATGGAGTCCATCAGCTGGCCTTCGATGTTGGTGTCGAGGTAGTTCATGATGTTGGCCGCAGCCTTCAGGCCGCCCATCTTGGCTGCCTGGGCACCCGCCGCACCGGCGAACTGTTTCTCCATGATGTCGTTCAGCTCTTGCAGCGCCGCCGGTTGTACCTCTTCCAGGTTGGCGATACGCATCACCAGATCGAGGCGCACCTGCTCGGGGAACTGGCTCAGGATCTCGGCTGACTGCTCCGGCTCCAGATAGGAGAGCACGATGGTCTGGATCTGCGGGTGTTCGTTCTGGATGATGCTGGCCACCTGACGGGCATCCATCCACTTGAGCGAGTCGAGGCCGCGGGCACCGGAACCCAGAATGATCTGATCCACCAGGTTGCTCGCCTTGTCTTCGCCAAGGGCAGCCACCAGCGCTTTGCGCACGAAATCTTCGCTGCCGATACCGATGTTGGTGTACTTCTGGATATCGTCGATGAATTGACGGTGCACCGCCGCCACCCGATCGTGACTGAAGTCGGACATGGAGGCCATCGACATACCGAGCCGCTGCACCTGCTTGGGCTCGAGATGACGGAAGATCTGGGCCGCATCTTCTTCATTTAGGCTCAGCATCAGTACTGCCGCCATCTCCATCCCGGACATCTGCTCCAGCAGCTGGCGCTGACTGTCGGTGATGTCGTTGCCAGTGACCTGGCTCTTATTCTCTTCAGGCATCTTTGGTTACCCACTCTTTAATGACCTGAGCGGCCAGATCCGGCTCGTTCGCCACCAGGGCACGCACGGCCTTGAGCAAATCTTCATCCCGGTGCAGATCAGGCAGCTTGAGCTGACCATCGCGCAATCCGAACACCGGCTCTGCTTCGGCCTGAGCCGCCAGCAGACTCAACTCGTCGTCACCACCCAGCACAGTGTGGTTGTCGAAATCCAATTCGCCTTCCGGCTTGGCATCCGGATAGAGCAACCGCTTGAGCATGGGGCGAACCACGGTCACGATCAAGACGATAATAACCAGCACGGAGGCCGCGATGCGCACCGCACGCCAGAACCAGGGCTCATCATAGACAGGGGTGGCCGCCACGGCTTCAAGCTCGGGGCGGTTGAACGGGATGGCAACCACTTCCAGAGTATCGCCACGGGTCACATCAAAACCCAGGCCACCGCTCAACAGACGACGCAGGGTATCGAGCTCAGCCTGGCTGCGCGCCTCGCGAGTCACCTTGCCATCAGCGGCAGTCATCGACTTGTAATCGACCGCCACGGAGACGGTCATGCGGCGGATCCCCCCCATCTGGCGACGGGTATGGCTGACAGTGGTATCCAGCTCGAAGTTGCGGGTGGCCTCTTTGCGTGAACGGCCATTGGCAGCGGAGCTGCTCTCGCCGGCAGTCGCCTGCTCGGGAATAGTGGATGCTGCTGGCGGCTGGTTGCTGAGCGCCCCCGGCACACCGCCATTGCTGCTGCCGGAGCTGTTCTCTTCCAGCGTCATTTCGGAACGCACCGCCGGCAGATCCGGGTTGTAGGTTTTACGGGTCTGCTCCTGCTGGGAGAAGTCGAGGGAGAGATCCACTTCCGCCGTATAGTTGTCAGCCCCCAGTACCGGGATCAGAATGGCGTCAATTTTTTGTTTGTATTCGAGCTCCTGCTTCTGCTGCATCGCAAACTCTTTGCGAGTCTGGGCAGCAAGAGGATCTTGCGAGCCGGAGTTGAGCAGGCGGCCGTTCTGGTCGGTAACGGTGACACGAGTCGGTTCGAGGCCGTGGACTGCCGAGGCGACCATATCGACGATGGAGTCCACCTCGCCCTGACCAAGCGCAGCCCCTTTCAGATTGACGACCACGGTCGCACTGGGTTTACGTTCGTTGCGGGCAAAGACATTGTCTTTCGGGATGGCCAGCAGCACTTGGGCCTTGGCTACATTCTGGAACTGCTCGATAGCGCTTGCCAGCTGGCGCTCGCGGCTCAGCTTGAGGCGCTCCGCCTCCATCCGCTGGCTCACACCGAAGCTGGAGTCCTTGAGCAGGATATCTTCGCCGTCACTGCTGGCGTCGGTCACATTGGCCAGACCGGCACGGGTCAGCGCCAGCTTGATGTTGGGGTAGTTCTCGGCACTGACCAGCACGCTCTTGCCATCCACCTCGTAGGGGATCTTCTGCTGATCGAGGAAGTCGAGGGTTTTGACCAACTCCTGGGTGGTGTAGGTGCCGAGGGGACGCATGTCCGGCTCCTTGCCCCAGAGCAGGATAAACACGGCAATGGCCAGACAGATGGCAAGTCCCAGGATCAGGGTGATCTGGCGCAGTACATCGGTATTGGACAGAAAGCCCAGTGCCGAACTCTTCTGCTCATTCTCATCGAGGGCGGCAGTACCCTCATCGTTTAGCAGCAGATCGCCGTTTTGGTCAGTAGCCACGATTTATGTCCTTATTGCTGACATGTTCATGATGCCCGGTCGTCATGATTCGTTGAAATCCTTTATACCGGCATGTTCATGATGGTCTTGTAGGCATCGACCATCTTGTTGCGTACCTGTACCGTGGCCTCGAACGCGATGGAGGATTTCTGCCCGGCAATCATCACTTCGGCCAGATCCACTGACTTGTCACCCATATCGAAGCGGGTGCGCAGATCGTTGGCGGCGCCTTGCAATTCGTTGACGTTGCCCAATGCCTGTTGCAGCAGCAGGCCAAAGTCGGAGCTGACCTGATGGCCCGGCTGTGCCAGCGGGGTTGCACCGGCCTCTACCTTGAGTGCCTGCATCTCTTGCATCAGGCTGCTTGCACTAATTTCCATTTTTCCATCCCCAGACAAATCATTGACGCTGACAGCCAACAAGCAATTATGATGCCAAACAACTGAGCCAAGTCTGGACAAGGGTTACAGCGAGGGGAAAGCACTGCAACCCGATGAAGGGATAACGCCAGAGCAAAGAGAGGGTGAACCCTTTCTGAGGCTACCTTATTGGGTCAGATCCTTGTCGATCCAGTATTTGGATCCGGAGATATTGGCATCGAGCAGCAGCCCCTTCTCGCCAATCTGATAGATGGCCATGCCGCCGTTGTATTTGGCGGTCAGTTCAGCGCTCTCCTTGCCGGCCACCACGCCCACTTCGGAGGTGGCCTCCCAACCCTGGGTCACGAAGGCATCGAATCTGGCCTTGTCTTCAAACAGGATCACCTGCTGATAAAACTTGCCACCGATCCCGGCTGCAAGACCCGCACCAAACATCTTCATATAGGTGTGTTTGCCGGTTTTCCGATTAACAGCCACACCGGCCCCCTGATTGGTGTGAAGCATCAGGGAGAACTTGCGCGAGTCGAAGACGGCGTAACCATAAGCCTTGTCAAACAACAACTTGGCTGATGGTTGTTCATTGAAGAGATGTATCAGCGCAGTATCAGACATGGTGTTGAGCGCAATCCTTGCCTCTTGTGCCGTCTTGGGGTTGACCATTTCCGTGAGTTTTTTGTCGGCGACAACCAACCACTCCTTACCGGTCGCTATGCTCTTGTCAGTCCAGACACCAGCGGAATTGAACGCCTCCTCACCCCAGGTCGAAATAGAGGCCCAGCTCTTCTTGGAGAAATCGCTGACATCCTGCCACACCTCCTTGCCGGTTTCGCTCAACGCACTTCCGAGATCGGATGCCGCCGCCTTGAGCTTTGCCCAGTCGGCATAGCAGGGGGAGATAGCCAGACTCACGGCCAGACCCAGCAACCACTTGTGATTCTTCATCCTTTTGCTCCCATATGCTTCGGCTTCATGGCATTCACCTATCCGCGCGGGTCAGGGCAAACACCTTGGACAATCTTGCGCATTATCGGGATGGGCTCCGCCATAAGCAATCTTCGAGTCCATGCCCATAAGTGAGATATGTGCCCAACCGACATAAAAAAGGCTGCCCACCGAAGGTGGGCAGCCTTGATAGTCAGCAAGTCAAACCGCTTATTCGACCATCATCACCTTGCAGGTGTTGGTACTGCCAACGGTCTCCATCTTGTCACCGTGGGTCAGCAACACCATGTCACCGCTCTGCAGCAGACCTTTGGCTTTCAGGACATCCAGCGCATCGCGGCACACTTCATAGACCGGCTTGGTCTCGTCGCCGTCAAACAGCACAGGGGTAACGCCGCGGTAGAGGTTGGTCCAGGCCAGGGTCTTGTTATGCGGAGACATGGCAAAGATCGGCAAACCTGAGCTGATACGGGACATCAGCAGCGGGGTGGTACCGGATTCGGTCAGCGCCACAATCGCCTTGACCCCTTCCAGATGGTTGGCCGCATACATGGTCGACATGGCTACCGCTTCTTCGACAGAAGTGAAGGTGTAGTTCATGCGGTGGTTGGAGACGTTCAGGCTCGGATGCTTCTCGGCACCGACACAGACGCTGGCCATGGAGGTCACGGTCTCGATGGGGAACTGACCGGCAGCGGTCTCGGCAGAGAGCATCACGGCATCGGTACCATCCAGCACGGCGTTAGCCACGTCCATAACTTCGGCACGGGTCGGCAGCGGCGCGTTGATCATCGACTCCATCATCTGGGTCGCGGTGATCACAACCCGGTTCAGACGACGGGAGAAGCGGATCAGCTTCTTCTGTACGCCGACCAGCTCGGGGTCACCGATCTCGACACCCAGATCGCCACGGGCAACCATGACGGCGTCAGAGCCGAGGATGATGTCTTCCATCGCTTCATCGGTGGCGACAGTTTCGGCGCGCTCAACCTTGGCCACGATCTTCGCGTTGGAACCGGCTTCGCGGGCCAGCTCGCGGGCGTAGCGCAGGTCATCGCCACAACGGGGGAAGGAGACTGCCAGATAGTCCACGTTCATACGGGCAGCAGTCTTGATATCTTCCTTGTCCTTCTCGGTCAGCGCCGGCGCGGAGAGACCGCCCCCTTTCTTGTTGATGCCCTTGTTATTGGAGAGCGGGCCAGCCACGGTGACAGTGGTCAGAATACGGGTGCCTTCGACGCTCTCTACCTTCAGCTGCACACGGCCATCATCCAGCAACAGGATATCGCCCGGCACTACATCGTTTGGCAGGCTCTTGTAGTCGATACCAACCTGCTCCTGACAACCTTCCCCTTTGCCAAGGGCCGCATCCAGCACGAATTTGTCACCGATTGCCAGATAGATCTTGCCGTCTTTGAAAGTGGAAACGCGGATTTTCGGCCCCTGCAGGTCACCCATGATGGCAACGTGACGGCCCAGCTTGGCAGCAATTTCACGCACCTGATTGGCGCGCAGGATGTGATCTTCAGGAGTGCCGTGAGAGAAGTTCATCCGCACCATGTCGGCACCGGCGCGGATGATCCCTTCGAGGATCCCTTCGCGGTCGGTAGCAGGACCGAGTGTGGTTACAATCTTTGTACGTCTAGGCATGAAAGACTCCGATATGAAGTTGATACGAGTTGAGATTCTGCCCCATCAAGCCAATGGCTCGATGCACCCGTTTGCAAGCCCTCTGGGTGGCTTTTGTTACTAAATTACAATACTACACCAAGGCGGGTGGCATAGACAGTCGGGGGCACAGCCCCCAACCATTCAGGAAGAGTGCGGGGTTTCGAAGCGGGATTCGCGCAGTCCCTCTTTAACCTTCTTCAGGTTTTCGCGAAATTTCATTCCCCGGCGCAGGGTAAAACCGGTTGCCAGCACATCAACCAACGCCAGCTGGGCAATGCGGGATGCCATCGGCATATAGACGTCGGTATCTTCCGGCACATCCATGGAAAGCACCAGATTGCACTCACGTGCCAGCGGAGAGTCTTTGGCGGTCATGCCGATGACGGTGGCGTCGTTCTCACGGGCCAGCGCTGCAATTTCCACCAGCGCCTTGGTGCGACCAGTGTGGGAGATGAGAACAACCACGTCCCCTTCGCTGCTGTTGATGCAGCTCATGCGCATCATGACGATGTCGTCAAAGCTCACCACCGGTATGTTGAAACGGAAAAACTTGTTCTGGGCATCGCGGGCCACTGCGGAGGAGGCGCCAAGGCCAAAGAAGCTGATCTTTTTGGACTGGGTCAGAATATCGACACAACGATTGATGGCGGAAATATCCAGACTGTTTTTGGCTGCATCAAGACAAGCCATGGTGGATTCGAAGATCTTGGCGGTATAGGTATCCGGACCATCTTCCGCTTCCACATGACGATTCACATAAGGGGTGCCATTGGCCAGGCTCTGGGCCAGATGCAGTTTGAAATCAGGGAACCCTTTGGTGTCGAGGCGACGGCAAAAGCGGTTGACGGTCGGCTCGCTGACATCAGCCATCTTGGCCAGGGCGGCGATACTGGAGTGAATAGCCGTCTGTGGGGATGCCAAAATCACTTCGGCGACCTTGCGCTCTGATTTACTGAAACTTTCCAAGTTGTTTGTAATTTTATCAAGGGTATTCATCATCACCACCAGGCATTTTGTAATTTAGCTTCAGTGTCTTTGCACTCAATTTACGGCTAAGCAGGTTTCCAATCAACCTGATGACTATACAAGACAAGCGGTTAACGCAACTAACACCCACAATACAAAGTATGACTCATCTCTAATTATTTCGTTCTTTTCGTTACAAAATGTCACTGCCGATTGAAACCGCTTACAAATGTTGCAAAGCAACAACACTGTGAGCGGGCGCACGTTTGTGCGTCTCCAACAGACGACCATCGCTTTGGCTCGGTTAGAATTGGCGGCAAATAATAATGTCAGGGCGCCACTGGTCGTCCACACCTTGTAACGAAGGAGTTGTTATGCAGCATACCCATGCACTGGTCGGCGATGTCGGCGGAACCAATGCTCGCCTGGCCTTGTGCGAACTGGCCACCGGCGCAATCTCTCAAGCCAAGACTTACTCAGGTCTGGAGCACCCATCTCTGGAAGCGGTCGTCCGCCTTTATCTGGAAGAGCACAAGGCTCAAGTCAATGAAGCCTGTATCGCGATTGCCTGTCCCATCAACGGTGACTGGGTCGCTATGACCAACCACAGTTGGGAATTTTCCATCAGCGAGATGCAGGCCAGCCTTGGCCTTGGCCGTCTGCAGGTGATCAACGACTTCACCGCCGTCTCCATGGCAGTACCGGTACTGGCTGAGGAAGAGCGTATCCAGCTGGGTGGTGCGGCTCCCGTTGTAGGGAAACCTATCGCCATCTATGGTGCTGGCACTGGGCTTGGCGTGGCACATCTGGTGAAAGCTGGCGAGCAGTGGCTCAGCCTGCCGGGTGAAGGCGGTCATGTGGATTTTGCAGCCAACAATGAAGAAGAAGATGCCGTTTTGCAGGTGATGCGCGGCGAACTCGGCCATGTCTCGGCCGAACGCTTTCTCTCTGGCCCGGGCCTCGTCAATCTCTATCGCGGGCTGGTCAAATCAGACGGGCGTGAACCTGAAGCTCTTGAACCCAAAGCGATCACCGAGCGGGCATTGGCCGGATCCTGCCTCGATTGCCGCCGTACCCTTAGCCTCTTCTGCGTGTTGATGGGTCGCTTTGCCGGTAACCTGGCCCTCAATATGGGCACGTTCGGCGGCGTCTATATCGCCGGCGGCATAGTGCCGCGTTTCAAGGAGTTCTTTATCAACTCGGGTTTTCGAGTGGCGTTTGAAGACAAAGGCCGCTTCAAATCCTATCTCAAGGAGATCCCGGTTTTCCTCATCACCCATGAGGGCCCGGGGCTGCTTGGCGCTGGCGCATACTTGCGTCAATCGATGGGTATGGCCATCTGATCCAAGGCGGGAATGGGGCTGAATGATCCATGGTTCAGCCTCAATTCAGTGATCCGGACATATAGTGTCGGCACGTAACCAAGAGAGCTGGGATTCACAAGGAGTGGAAACCACTTTCATCCACTGGATACGTTTGTCACCTGACAAGCCTGAACTGTTTCAACCGGCCCTTTGGCCGGTTTTTTTTATCTGAAAATTACTGCGCCAGCGACTTCAACTGCGCCTTGTCAGGTGGATTGCTCCAGTCGATAGGGCCGTGAGTAAAACGGTACTGCAGCCGCGGCAAGCTGGTCTCCAGCCACTCTTCCCGGAAATAGGCGTAGCCCTGATCCCAGTCTGGATCATTGGCCCAACCGGTTTGCAGGAAATAGAGACGGGTACCCTGCCCTTCCGGTACAAAGCGAAGACACACCTGGGTCTTTTGCTGGCGGATGTGCGGGAAAGAGGGAGGGAAATTCCAGCTGAAACTGAGCAGGTCATAGGGCATCACAGCCATCACCCGGCATCCTTCACTGCCTCGCTCCCCAAGCGGAGCATCCGGTCTGAAGTAGATCTCGAACGGGCCATTCGGTTCGGCAACCATCAAACACTCGGGCGCCAGAAAACTGCGCAGGCCACTCTCTGTTGTCCAGGCATGCCAGACATCGTCTATATGAGCCGGAACAAAGATGTTGCCTTCAATCTGTTTATTGTCCATAAATCAGCGAGCCTCAAGCCATCCATACAGGGGACTTCGGCAGTATAGCCCCATGCTCATGACAATAGACAGAGCTTAATCACGTCCTTGTCATTTACTTCTGAACAACAAAAAACCAGGCACATATGATGTGCCGCAGCCTGACCAGGGAGGCCACAATGATCCGAGTAATGGAACAAAAAGATATTCCCCAACTAGCCCAGCTCTTCCTGAAAAGTCGCAGAGACACGTTTCATTGGGTAGAACCAGCCAGGTTCCAGCTCGATGATTTTGAGCAGCAAACAGCAGGAGAAGAAATATGGATTGCCGAACATGGAGGAAATATCTGCGGCTTTATTGCAATCTGGAAACCCGATAATTTTGTCCACCATCTTTATGTTTCAACAGACTGGCATGGCCACGGGATTGGACGAGCCCTGCTTGAACAGGGCCTAGCTACCGGCCCAGGCTCACTTAAAGTCGCCACTCGCAATACTGCAGCTGTTGCTTTTTATCACCGGCTTGGCTGGATAGAGACCGAAGAGAGAGGTCACTGCGATCTTACCGGCCCTTGGTGCACACTAATCAAGGCTTAACCTTCACTCTGCCCTTTGCTTGGCAATAGCGGTGCTGGGGGAAAGAACCAGCGGTAGAGATCAAACCACCCATCACGCTGCGCAATCACAACCTCGTGTACCGGATCTCGCTGAAAAATCGCCACCTTGTTTTCCGTCAACGGCACCCAAGCATAGTTAACCAATGCGTACTGGGACTGGATGAGATTGTATTCGTTCAGATAAGAGTCGTCCTTGCCAGACTCGTGTAGCTGTACCCTGCTGTCGATGAGATATATCAGCTGGTCAAACAACGTCAGTTGAAATCCGGTTATCCGCCATTTCTCCTTGGTGGACTCTTCCTCCTCAATCACGGTGATCTTGCCCCAACGACATACCCCATGATAATTGACGCCATTTGCAGACATTCGAAGTTCGTAATGACATCCCAGGCTATTGATGAACATCCCCGCGACAAAAAGCAGTACCAAGGACAGTGGTAGAAACATCAAGGCATTTTTCAACGTTCGTTTCATCAGCCATCCCTTAAGGCGTTTGTTCTAACTCTTGGTAGGAAAAGATACGCACCTGATGGCCCGAGATCAGAACCAGAGAGTCAGGTTTGGTGACAGGTACTTCGCTTTTGGCTTCCATCCGGCAAACAAGTCCCGAAGTGCCCTCGCCACAGCTAACGTGGAGCCATTCAAAATGCAAATAACTGGCAACACACAGCAATAACAAGAGCAGTGCCAGATTTATATAGGTCAAGGCTTTTACCAACACAGGCCGACCCAGTCGATGCAGCAATGCAAACTTGATACGTTGCATTAGAGATGTTGCCTCGGCTGGTGTGGGGGCAACTACCTTATCACCTGATGAAGAGGCCGTTTCTGCAGATGGAAGATGGGAGGATGCAGCAATTATCTCATCCGATATGGGATATACGTCAGTGACCACATTTTCGGGTTCCTGATAGCCATATCCCGCGATGACCTTGCAGTTCAGGTGCAAGGAATAACCCTTTTTAGGCGTACTTTTTATATCGAGGATCTGGGGAGTCAGGGCGAAGTGGCGACGGATATTGGCAATGGCTACGTTCAATGAATTGGGGCTGATAGGACGCCCTTGCCAACCAATATCCAGCAACAAATCCTTGTCACACACTTCATCGGGATGATCCAGTAAATAGCAGAAGATGAGAGACTCAGCCGATGAAAACCGAGCTGCCTTGCTGGCTTGTGCAGCATTTGAATCCGCACCAAAAACAAGCTCCCGCCTTTTAACATCAAAAACACAATCACCGAAATGGTAGGTTGATATGTTATTGCCTGTCGCAACGCCCGTCATATCAACCCCTTGCTATTTTCTTCATCGTCAAGCAAACCGGAATCCACATCCAGATAGAATCAAACAGCTCCGAAAACGGCCTGCCATCGCGGGAAATTCTAATGGGTAAGGATCTGCTTCACAATAGGAGCGAGAGAAGTGTACAACGGGAAAATCAGGGCAGTATCTATCTGTATCACCTTTCAAAGGTTCCCCCGGCCAGACCGGGGGAACAGGCGGGATGAATCCGTTGTTTGGTATGTCATAAAGAGAACCGTTTCAGACCCTAAACTGCTTCAACAATGTGTCCAGCTGGGCTGATAACTGACGCAGATCGCTGCTTGCTTCGGCAACCTGGGCAACTCTTCCAGCATTTTCACTATTGAGTGTCGCAATCCGGTTTACGCTGTGGCTCACCGCCTCGGCAACCGAGTGCTGCTCCTCCGAAGCCTGCGCAATATACATGTTCATCTCGCGGATCAGACTGACCTGATTCTTTATCTTCTCAACCGACATCTGCACATCAGCAGCTTCAGCGCCAGCCTGTGACGCTCTATCCTGACTCTGTTGCATCCCGGCCCCCACATTCTGGGTAGCCTGCTGCAAACGCTTAATGCTGGCGCTGATCTCTTCCGTTGACTGGCGAGTTCGTCCGGACAGCGTCCTCACCTCGTCGGCCACTACGGCAAAACCTCGTCCCTGATCCCCGGCTCTCGCGGCCTCGATAGCTGCATTTAGAGCGAGAAGATTGGTCTGTTCGGCAATGCCGTTGATCACTTCGATAATATTGCCGATGCTGTTGCTCTCGGTAGACAAAGAACGCATCAGTGTCGCAACCCGTTCAACTTCACCCACCAGCTGTCTGATCGCCTCATTGGCATGACCTGCCAGACTATATCCCTGCTCTACATAAAGATTGGCTTCGTCAGTTGCCGTAGAGGTTTTCACTGCATTCCCTGCTACTTCCTGCACTGCCTGGCTCATCTCGGTGATAGCCGTTGCGACCTGATCCAGTTCGGATTGCTGGGCATCGCTACCACTGCGGGTATCAGCAGACAAATTGTCACACAGCTCTGCCGTTTGCAGTACCCCGGCCGACAACTCGTTAATCTCCGCCACCATCTCCTGCAGCTTGGCAATAAAGTGGTTGATGTTGATAGCAAGCGTACCCATCTCATCCTGACGGTTGATTTTCAAACGCTGGGTCAGGTCACCATCTCCTTGGGCCAAATCGAACACGGCTTGATTCATCTGGTTGAGCGGTCGCAGCACATTGCGATGCATCAGAACCATCAGCAAGGCGATGATGCAGATATCAAGCACCACAATCTGCCAAACTGTGGTAATCAGTTGCTGCCGCAGGTGTGCCTGAATAGCGGCATCGCTGGTATGGACCAACAAGCGGGCAACCGTCGTCTTTTGGCCGCTGTCGTCATAAACCAGATCATGACCACTGTATATGCTGATATCAGCGGGGATTGTACTGACCGGTGCAATCGACCCTGCCTCATCACGAGAGAAACCGGCTACCAACTTGTCCTTGCTGACCACCAGCAATGCACTCAGCATGTCGGCAGCCAGCTCGGACTTGAGCGATGCCTCGATAAATGAAGATTCGTAGTTCCACAAAGGTCCGGGCAAAGAGAGCTGCAGCCTGCTGATGGCCTGGTTCACCAGCTGCGCTTGTTTGCTGTAGCTCTCCGCCCTGGAGGCACTGTAATTGTACCCCCCAAACAACACCAACAGCAGACTCACCGACAGGGAGGTCAGCACGGCGATCCTGAATTTCAGACTTTTCCAATCCATGGCTTCCTCCCGGTATTAACGGCAGCCCGAGCAGTAAGACTTACTGGTACTTGGCGTTGATCTTCTCGATGGTGCCATCTGCTTTCATGGCTGCCAGGATTTCATTCAACTTTTTAATAAGCTCATCAGGCGTATCTTTGTTGAACGCCAAACTCATCTGGGTTTCCTTGAACACGAACACCGGTTTGGGATTGGCTGCCTTCTCCTTGTTCGCCAGATAGGGGGCCAGATACTGACCAGTCGCCCACAGATCGATACGTCCAGCCTCCAGTTTTTTCACGTTTGCCGTATCATTGGCGGCCAGCTGCAACTTGGAAAAACCCTGTGCTTTCAGATACTCGGCAGCAGCATCGCCGTTATAGCCACCGACCGAATACTGTTTGGCATCGTCCAGCGACTTGATCGAAATATTGGCAGTGGAGCTGGAGAAGAAGACCCAGTTATTGTTGACCAAGGGGCCAACCCATTTGAACAGAGTTTCACGTTCCGGCGTGCGAGTCGTGGAATAGAGCGCGGTGTTGGGAGTACTGAGGGTATCTTCATAAGCCCGTTTCCAAGGCATCAGGGTAATCTTGTATTCCACTCCCGCGCGCTTGAACAGCTCTTCAACAACCTCGGTAGAAAGGCCTACAATCTTGCCCCCTTCCCCTTGCATGTTGAACGGTGGGTAATCCTCAGTCATCACGTTTAGCGGTGCAGCCTGTGCCGCTCCCAACGCCAGCACGGAAGAGACTGAAAACAGGGCACCTTTCCACAACAATTGATAGTTCATTGCGACCTCGCTTTGCTTGCCATTCATCCCTAAACCCCCGCCGTCATTGATGGCTGGGCTGTATGGCCCGAATTCGGACCGTGCCGGTTTTCACGGCTCGCTACCCGCAAATCAGATACGCAGCAGCAAACAGATTCGAATGGTGTTAGCGAGCCACCATTTGGAGCAATGTGGCTCGAACAAAATCAGTGGCCAGATGGCAATGAAAGAGATAGGGGCAAGTAACCGTGGATGAGTTACGACGTGAAATGCATCCAACCTTGATGTGATATACGAAGGCACCTTGATAAGGTGCCAACACGTGATCAGGAAAGAATGAGTGAGAACACCAACATCCATTTTCTCGTCCCTGCTCAAGACTGCCTAAGAGCCAAACCTGTCCTTTAGCTAAGGCCACGAAGAGAGATCCGTCAAATAGGTGCAGCGACATAAAGTCGCTGGCGAGGCAATCCTTGATCCATGACAAAAAAGAGAAAGCATAAAGCCACCGCGAGGTGGCTTTATGCTTATCCGCTTGAGACGTCTGGCAAAAATCAATCCTTGGCGGAGTCCATAACCCCCTCTTCGGAGTGGGCTGGCAGGATCAGGTTGAGCAGGATAGCGGCAACAGAAGCCAGACCAACACCAGCCAAAGCGAAGTCACCGATCTTCATCTCCAGCGCACCTACACCCACGGTCAGGGTTACGGCCACGATGGCGATATTGCGCGACAATCCCAGATCCACTTTGGATTCGACCAGCGTCTTGAGACCGATGGCAGCGATGGATCCGAACAGCAGCAGCATGATCCCACCCATCACCGGCATCGGGATGGAGGTGAGCAGCGCATTGAACTTGCCAAAGAAGGCCAGAATGATGGCGAATACCGCAGCCCAGGTCATGGTAACCGGATTGAAGTTGCGGGTGATCATCACAGCGCCGGTTACTTCTGCATAGGTGGTGACGGGAGGGCCACCGATCAGACCAGCGAAACAGACGCCGATACCGTCACCGGCCAGAGTACGGTGCAGACCCGGATTTTTGGTGTAGTCCTGACCAGTCACACCACCAATGGCGAGCACGCCACCGATATGCTCGATACAGGGAGCAATCGCCACCGGCAGCATGAACAGCGCTGCGGCCCAGTTGACCTCAGGGGTTTCAAAGTGAGGCAACGCCAGCCAAGGGGTATTGATCAGACCCTCGAAGTTAACCTGTCCCATCAGTACGGCAGAGACATAACCGGCAATCACGCCACACAGGATGGGGATCAGCTTGATCCACCCCTTGCAGAACACCGCAGCAATCAGGGTCACCGCCAGCGAAATACCGGCCAGAGTCAGCGCGGTTGATGCGGGAACAACCTGCTCGCCACCGGCACGCCCCATTGCCATGTTGCAGGCCACCTGTGCCACGGAGAGACCAATCACCATGATCACCGGGCCAATCACCACCGGCGGCAGCAATTTATGGACAAATCCCATCCCTTTCGCCCGGATCAGCGCAGCCAGAATGAAATACATGAAACCGGCAGCAAACAGACCGAACATGGTGGACGGCAAGCCCCAGGTCTGGGTGGCATAGATGATGGGAGCAATGAAAGCGAAGCTGGAGCCCAGAAAAATGGGCACTTGGCGGCGGGTACAGAGCTGGAACAACAGGGTGCCCACACCGGCGCCAAGCAGGGCCATGGAGGGGTTCAGTCCGGTGAGCAGAGGCACCAGAACCATGGCACCGAAGGCAACAAACAAGATCTGCAGCCCGGCGACACTTTGCTTGACTAGGGAAAACATGGATGTCCTTAATTTTTTGATAACTGACAGGGATATTTGACACTTTTCAGTTATCGAAAGACGCTTTCAAGGTAAAAAGTGAGCATCTTGGCATCACAGATTACTTCTTACTGCTTGGGGAGGGCATGAAACTGGCTTTTTAGGCGGGATTCGTTGCTACAAGCATCGAGTATGCGATTTTACGTACTTTTGTGACAAACGCCAATCGTTTTTCCATCATGTTTGCTTTACAGCTCTCCGCTCAAGGTCGCCGAACACAGCTCTATACTTGACCACATGGTTCAAAATGGACAAGGAGTCCTCCATGCCAAAGCCCCCTTTCAAACCAACACAACGCAGGCTCCTGATTGGTTCTGCCATTGCATTAGCCCTATTTGCCAACCCGTTTAGCTATGACTTTGCCCATCAAGAGTGGCAGGTGACCAAGGCATATGCCGAGTCCTGCTTCGTTGCTGGCACCCGCATCACCATGGCCGATGGAAGCGAACGTCTCATAGAGACATTGCAAGCAGGTGAACGAGTTCTGGATCAATATGGCCATACCAACCAGATCTTGGCGGTAGAGCGTGTGCTCTTGGGAGATCGCAGACTCTATGGCATCAACCAACTGCCTCCTTTCTTTACCGGCGAACACCCATTCCTGACCACTCGCGGTTGGGCTGCTATCTCACCAGCCATGACTCGTGCCGAAAACCCGACATTGATTGTATTGCCCCTCTTTACCGGCATGCGACTACTGGGATGGTCGGCCGCCGCTAACACTGGCAACCTGGCATTGGCACCGCAACCGGTTGAGCTGCTGGTGGAATCCATCTACTGGATTGACGCGCCACCTACCACCGAGCTGTTCAACCTGGTTCTTAATGGTACCCACAGCTATATAGCCAATTCATTAATCGTGCATAACAAGGATGGTAATGGGGGTGGCAGCGACCACGGAGGCGGTGGTAACGACAATAGCGGAGGTGGCAATGACCACGGGGGCGGTGGTAACGACAATAGCGGAGGTGGCAGTGACCACGGGGACGGTGGTAACGACAATAGCGGAGGTGGCAGTGACCACGGAGGCGGTGGTAGCGACAATAGCGGTGGTGGCAGTGACCACGGGGGCGGTGGTAGCGACAATAGCGGCGGTGGCGGTGACCACGGGGGCGGTGGTAGCGACCATAGCGGTGGTGGCAGTGACCACGGAGGAGGTGGCAGAGACAATAGCGGCGGTGGCAGTGAACATGGAGGTGGTGAACACGCTGGAGGAGACCAACATGCTGGTGGAGAGCGCCATGCCGGTGGTCGTGGCCTTGGCAACGGGCTTGATGACAACGGCGTAGATGCCGTCGATGCCAACGGCAACAAACTCAGAGGTGATGGCACGGTCGATGATAATGGCGTAGACACCGTCGATGCCAACGGCAAAAAACTCAGAGGCGATGGTACGGTCGATGATAACGGTGTGGATGCCGTCGATGCCAATGGCAAAAAACTCAGAGGCGATGGTACGGTCGATGATCGCCAGCAAGTGCTTACCGATGAGCAGGAGCGTGCTCTGCTTGACAACGGCTTTCGCCAACAGGGAAAACCATAATGCGTTATCTGCTAACACTCCTCCTGCTCGGCCTCGCTGGCTGCGCCACGGTCGATACCCAGCCGCTTTACCATCAAATGGATAAGGCAGATGTTCAACTGGCCAATCAGGCTCTCGCCAAGGCGCTGGAAACCCGCACCAAAGGACAGAGCCTCACCTGGTTCAATCCGGCTAACCGTCACTCGGGTAGCGTCACCCCGCTGCGCACCTTCCGCCATACCAGCGGGGAGTGGTGTCGCGACTATCGCGAGCAACTCTATATCGGCAATGCCAGCCAGCAGTGGCAGGATACCGCCTGCCGCAATCAGCAAGGGAGCTGGCGGCCACTACGCACTTAGTGCGTGACGGAATAAACGAAGGGGGTAGCAGTGCTACCCCCTTGTCATTTTGGCCGACCCGTTATCCGGGTGGTGGATACGCGGTTATACCCGACGGTAAGGCAGGTAGGCCGGCTCCCACATGTGATTGAGGATATGCTGCTGCAGATCCTGACCGATCAGCGGGTGGGACGGATCCTTGCGCACGATATCCTTGAGCACTGCGGTCGCCACATGCACCGAGATGCTGCGCAGCTCGCGAATGCGCGGATAGACAGCCCCTTTCGCCAGATCGACCTCACTCACGCACTCGGCCAGCGCAAAGGCGGCGGTGGTGAAGATATCGGGCGTGATCTCGCGGATCTGGCTGACAATCGCCGCCAGCCCCACTCCGGGGAAGATAAAGACGTTGTTGCCCTGCCCGACCCGGAAATCCTGTCCGTCATAATTCACATCCTTGAACGGACTGCCGGTGGCGACGATGGCCTTGCCTTTGCTCCAGTTGTAGATATCTTCCGGCAAGGCTTCGCAGTTGGCGGTAGGGTTGGAGAGCGGGAACACCATAGGGCGCTCGCAATGCTTTTGCATCAGCAGGACATGCTCTTCCTTGAAGGCGCCGCCTGAACCACTGGTTCCCAACAAAACGGTGATCGGCACATGACGCAGCACATCGGTCAGACTGGCCTTGCCGGGCACTTCGGTGTCCCAGCCAGCCAGCAGCAGGCCCGGCTTGGCGTAGCGGCGCTTGTACTCGTCGAGCCCCTCGCGGTTGTCGCACACCAGTCCCTGAGTATCCAGGATGTAGATGCGATCCCGCGCGGCCTGCGGATCCATTCCCTCGCGGATCATCCCCGCGCAGATTTGATCCGCCACGCCGACCCCGCCAGCCCCCGCGCCATAGACCAGATAGTTCTGTTGGCCCAGCGTCTCCCCCTTGACCTTGACCGCGCCTATGATTCCGGCCAGCACCACGGCCCCCGTACCCTGAATATCGTCGTTGAACGATGGCAGCGACTGCTGATAGCGGGCCAGGTTGTTGAAGGCGTTGGATTTGCTGAAGTCTTCCCACTGCAGCACCGCATTGGGGAAGTGACGCTTGACCCCCTGCACAAACTTGTCGATGAACTCCTCATACTCCTTGCCGCGGATCCGCTTGTGCGGGCGACCCAGATACATGGGATCATCCAGCAGTTTCTGGTTGTCGGTGCCGACATCCAGCGCAATCGGCATGCAGCAGGCCGGATGGATGCCCGCCCCCAGGGTATAGAGCGCCAGCTTGCCGATGGGAATACCCATGCCGCCCACCCCCTGGTCGCCGATCCCCAGAATCCCCTGGCTGTCGGTCACGACTATGATGCGGATCGATTTGGCATCGAAGTGACGGGCCTGGCTGCCCATGTCATCCACGTTGTCCGGGGTGATGTAGAGGCCGCGCGGCTTCTGGAAGCGGTGGCTGAACTCCTGACACGCCTTGCCGACGGTCGGGGTATAGATATAGGGGGTCATCTCCTCCACATGGCGAGACAACAGGGCATAGAAGAGGGTCTCGTTGCGATCCTGCAGCGCACGCAGGTTCTGGTACTTCTCTATGTCACTGCCAGCACTCTTGAACCCTTCATAAACCCGATCCAGCTGGGCTTCAAAGGTTTGCACCTGAGGAGGCAGCAAGCCATCGAGATCGAAATCGGCCCGCTCCTGTTCGGTAAAGGCAGTGCCCTTGTTGAGATAACGATTGTTGAGCAGATCAGTGCCTGTCAGTGCAACGGGGCGAAAATCCTGTCCCTGTGCATCTTTCCACAGCAGATATTGTCCGGTAGCCATAGTCATTCTCTTTGATTTACGTGAAGTTGCCGTTCGGCAGGAGAGCAAGAGTGATAATGAAATCAATCATATGACGTTTAGTCGTTCGGTTTTGTGAGCTTGGCCATACCCTGCGGCCAAAAAGATGCCCAAACGTGGCTCAAACACATCCATTTTCCGCACCAATGGCGACGGCATCAGACCACGCTGCGGTTGATGAAGAACTATGCTGAACATCAGACCCATTGCACGGAAACGCCAACCGGTATGCCAGGCACCAACACCATACACAACATTCTTGTCGTCGATGATATGGCCTCCAACCGCTATATCCTGCGCAGCCTGCTCGAAGAGGAGGGCTATCAGGTGCGGGAAGCGGAGGATGGCCAGCAGGCGGTTGCTGCGGTCGCGCAAGCCACTCCCGACCTTATCCTGATGGACATCAACATGCCGGTGATGGATGGCTACGAGGCGTGCCGCCGTATCAAGCAGCAGCAGGGACACTGGGGCTTGCCCGTCATCTTCATCAGCGCCAACAGCGAGATCAGTGCCCTTGAGCAGGCCTTTCAGGCGGGCGGCTGCGACTATGTCTCCAAGCCGTTCCACCAGCTCGAGGTACTGGCCCGGGTACAAAACCAGCTGCGCCTGCGCGAGCTTGGTCGCCAACAGGCCAAGGTGCAGCTCTATCAGAGCCTGTTTCAGCTCACCGCCGGCATCGCCCACGAGATCAACACCCCGGTCGGAGTTGGCATCACCGCCTCCAGCCTGATTCAGGGCGCCGGCGATCTGCTGGCCAATGCGGTAAAAAACGGGGTACTGGGCCAGCGCCTGCTCAACCAGCAGCTGAACGATATCAAGGAGGGCACCGAGCTGGTGGAGTCCAGCTTGCGCCGGGTCGCCCTGCTCATCACCCGCTTCAAAGAGCTGACCCGCGACCAGAATGAACAGGAGGCGCGCCCCTTCGCAGTGAAGAAGTGTGCCGAGCATATGCTGCAGGCATTCGCCACCGAGCTGCAGATTGCCAGAGTCACCCCCCGCCTTGAGGGGAACGAAGTCACCCTGACCGCCCCCGAGACGCTCTTTGTCGACCTGCTGCAGGAGCTGGTCAAAAACAGCATGGACCACGCCTTTCACGGCAACGGGGAGCACAGCTTCACCATCCACGTCGCCCAGGATGAGGAGTCGTTGCTGCTCACCTATCAGGACTCGGGCCCCGGCATGCCGCCAGAGAAACTGCCCCGCCTGTTTGAACCCTTCTTCACCACCCTGCGCGGCAACACCAGCCACTGCGGGCTCAGCGCCTGCCGCATCCACAATCTGGTGGAAAACAACTTGCGCGGTTCGGTCAACGTCACCAGCCCGCCGGGTGAGGGATTGCGCTACGAGATCCACCTGCCGCTCAAACCGGTGACCTGATCCACCGAGCAGAGGAAAGCGAACAACAAAAAGGGGCGCATCAGCGCCCCTTCACATTACCTTTGTCAGACCGTCAGCTTGATTTACCCGCTTTGGGCTCATCGAGGGTGTGCTTCACCTCTTCATACCAGAGGTCGTGGTGCTCCTTGGCCCAGGTCTCGTCCACCTCGCCGGTCACCATCCCCTCCAGCGCCCCTTCCAGCTGGAACAGGCCCATGTAGATATGGAATATGAAGCCGCAGATAAGGATCAGCGCTCCGACGATATGGATAAAGCTGGCCCACTCCATCTGGCGGCGCAGCTGGCCGAAGATGGGGAAGTCGAGGAACAGCCCGGTCGCCACCACGATGCCGCCAAACCAGATCAGCAGCCAGAAGATCGCCTTCTCGCCACCGTTGGAGAAGCCCGCCGAGGGGTGACTCCCCTTGTGGGGCCCCAGCATGCCGCCCGCCTTCATGAACCACTGCACATCCACCATGTTGACGATGTTGTGGCGGAACCATTTGATGAGCACCCCCATCAGGCAGAGGAAGAAGAGTGGCCCCACGTAGTTGTGGAACACCTTGGCGAACCAGATCCAGTTCTCCCATACCCCGAGGCTCACTACCGGCTTGATGAAGTGCTTGCCATAGATGATGGCCAGCCCCGAGCCGGAAAGGGTCAGGAACATGCCCGCCGTGGTCCAGTGCAGCGCCCGATCGAGCCGGCTCCAACGCTTGAGCTTACGCCCGGTGCGCGGTTTGGAGAGCTTGGTCGGCCCCACCACCCAGTACATCAGGCCGCACATGGCCAAGGAGCCGAAGATTGCGATGGCGCCGAGCGGCGACACCCACTTGGTCTTCACCTCGAACCAGAGCTGGCCCGGCACCGAGATAAGCACCCCGTGCTCCGGCGAGCGGGAGGTGGTCACCCCCTCCTGCCCATCCTTCACCGCCCGCCAGTAATCGGCGCCGGCAAAACCGACTGCCTCTTTCTCGGCATCGGCGAAACTTGCGGTACTCACCAGCAGCAGGGCAGCAAACAGGGCCATTAGCCAGGTTTTCATGCCGACCCTCCCTGCTTATTCACCTTGCTGGCATCGCGATAGAGCGCCTTATCATCCTCACCCCAACCCGCATGAGGAGCGCCACGATAGGCAACCCGCTCGCGGAAGATATCGGAGATAACCTGCGCATCCCCTGCCAGCAGTGCCTTGGTGGAGCAGAGCTCGGCACACATCGGCAGCTTGCCCTCGGCGATGCGGTTGGCACCGTACTTCTGGCGCTCCGCTTCGCTGTGATCCTCTTCCGGGCCGCCGGCACAGAAGGTGCACTTGTCCATCTTGCCCCGATCGCCGAAGGCGGCGGTCTTCGGGAACTGGGGGGCACCGAACGGGCAGGCAAACAGGCAGTAGCCGCAACCGATACAGAGATCCTTGTTGTGCAGCACTATGCCGTCGTCGGTGTGATAGAAGCAGTCGGCCGGGCAGACCGCCATGCAGGGGGCGTCGGTGCAGTGCATGCAGGCGACCGAGATGGAGGTCTCCCCCGGCAGGCCGTCGTTGAGGGTCACCACCCGGCGGCGCTGGATGCCCCACTCCAGGGCATTGTCGTTCTCGTTCTTGCACGCCGTCACACAGCCGTTGCACTCGATGCAGCGCTTGGTGTCACACATGAATTTCATTCTGGCCATGGGATCAGGCTCCTACTTTGCGAAAACGGCACAGGGTGACCTTGGTCTCCTGCATCTGGGTGACCGGGTCATAACCATAGGTAGTGACTATGTTGACCGACTCCCCCAGCACATAGGGGTCAGACCCTTCCGGATATTTGGATCGCAGATCCTTGCCCTCGAAGTGGCCGCCGAAGTGGAACGGCATAAAGGCGAGCCCCGGCTTGACCCGCGGGGTCACCAGCGCCTTCACCTTGACCCGGCCCCCTTCCGGCCCCTCAACCCACACGTCCTGACCGTCGCGCACGCCGACGTCGTTGGCATCCGCCGGGTTCATCTCGACGAACATCTCCTGCTGCAGCTCGGCCAGCCAGGGGTTGGAGCGGGTCTCATCGCCCCCTCCCTCGTACTCCACCAGACGGCCGGAGGTGAGGATGATGGGGAACTCCTTGCTGACGTCCTTCTCCTGCACCGAGGCGTACTGGGTCGGCAGGCGCCACAGGCTCTTCGAATCAGGCCAGGTTGCATAGTCGGCCAGCAGATCCCGGCGCGGGGTGTAGAGCGGCTCGCGGTGCTTGGGCACCTGATCTGGGAAGGTCCACACCACGCAGCGCGCCTTGGCGTTGCCGTAGGGCACGAAGCCGTGCTTGATGGCGACCCGCTGGATGCCGCCAGAGAGATCGGTCTTCCAGTTCTTGCCCTCGGCCTCTTTCTTCTCGGCCTCGGTCAGCTCATCCCACCAGCCAAGCTGTTTCAGCAGATCGGCGGTGATCTCGGGATAGCCATCTTCCACCTCGCTCCCCTTCGGCCAGGAGTCTTCGGCGAGCAGTGAGACGCCCTGATACTCGATGCCGAAACGAGCGCGGAAACCGCCGCCCCCTTCCGAGACCGGAATGCTGGTGTCGTAGAGGATGTGGCTGCCGGGGTGCTTCATCTCCGGGGTGCCCCAGCAGGGCCAGGGCAGACCATACACTTCGCCACTGACCGGGCCGCCTTCGGCCTTGAGGTTGGTCTTGTGGAAGGTGTGCCAGTTCTGCTGGTGCGCCTTGAGCCGCTCCGGGCTCTGGCCGGTGTAGCCCACGCTCCACATGCCGCGGTTGTATTCGCGGGTGATGTCTTCCAAGAGTGGCTGGTTGTTCTCTACCTTGATGTGCTTGAACAGCTGGTCGGCAAAGCCGAGTTTCTTGCTCAAGAGATACATGATCTCGTGGTCGACCTTGGATTCGAACAGGGGTTCTATCACCTTGTCACGCCACTGCATGGAGCGGTTGGTGGCGGTGACGGAACCATAGGTCTCGAACTGGGTGGTGGCCGGCAGCAGGTAGACGCCGTCGGTGCGATCGTTCATCACCGAGGCGACGGTGGGGTACGGGTCGACAATCACCATCATGTCGAGCTTTTGCATCGCCTTCTTCATCTCCGGGCCGCGAGTCTGGGAGTTGACCGCATGGCCCCAGTAGAACATGGCGCGGATATTGGAGCCCTGCTCGATGAGATCGGCGTTCTCCAGCACACCATCTACCCAGCGGGAGACCGGAATGCCGTTGTTGTTCATCGGCAACTTGCCGTTGTAGGCCTTGTTGTCGAAGCGGGCCTTGATCCACTCGTAATCGACATCCCACACCCGGGCCCAGTGCTTCCAGGAGCCCTCTTCCAACCCGTAGTAGCCGGGCAGGGAATCGGAGGTGACGCCAAAGTCGGTGGCACCCTGCACGTTGTCGTGACCACGGAAGATGTTGGTGCCCGCCCCGCTCTTGCCTACGTTGCCGAGGGCCAGTTCGAGGATGCAGTAGGCGCGGGTGTTGTTGTTGCCTGTGGTGTGCTGGGTGCCGCCCATGCACCAGACCACGCAGCCGGGGCGGTTGTCGGCCAGCAGCTTGGCGGCGCCATAGACCTGCTGTTCGTTGAGGCCGGTTACCCGCTCTACTTCTGCCGGGGTCCAACGCGCCACCTCTTTTTGCACCTCATCCATGCCATAGACGCGGGTGCGGATAAACTCCTTGTCTTCCCAGCCGTTCTTGAAGATGTGCCAGAGCATACCCCAGATAAAGGCGACGTCGGTGCCCGGGCGCAGGGAGAGGTACATGTCCGCCTTGGCGGCGGTGCGGGTGCGACGCGGGTCGACCACCAGGATCTTGCAGCCGTTGCGCTCTTTTGCCAGCAGGATGTGCTGCATGGCGACCGGGTGGGCCTCCGCCGGGTTGGAGCCGATAAACATGATCGACTTGCTGTTGTGCATGTCGTTCAGGCTGTTGGTCATGGCGCCGTAGCCCCAGGTGTTGGCGACCCCGGCGACCGTGGTGGAGTGGCAGATGCGCGCCTGATGATCCACGTTGTTGGTGCCCCACAGGGACGCCATCTTGCGAAACAGGTAGGCCTGCTCGTTGGAGTGCTTGGCGGAGCCGAGCCAGTAGACGCTGTCGGGGCCGGACTCCTTGCGCAGACGCAGCACTTCATTGCCCACCTCTTCGATGGCCTGATCCCAGCTGATGCGCTGCCACTTGCCACCCACCAGCTTCATCGGGTACTTGAGGCGACGCTCACCGTGGCCATGCTCGCGCAGGGCTGCCCCTTTGGCGCAGTGACCGCCAAGGTTGAAGGGGTGATCAAACGCCGGCTCCTGACCGGTCCAGACGCCGTTCTTCACCTCGGCATAGACGCCGCAGCCCACCGAGCAGTGGGAACAGATGGTGCGCTTCACTTCGACCGGCACCTCAGCCGCCACGGTTTTGGCCTCGGCCCGCTGCATCATGGCTGGCGCCAGCCAACCGGCGGCCACGGCGCCACCGGCCACCAGACCGGAATTGACCATAAAGGCGCGACGGGTCAGCCCCTGACCGCGAATGGCCTCATTGCCCTGCTCGCCCGCCTGGGGCTGCTCGGCACGTTTTGTCAGTTTCATGAGTTCTCCTTCACTGATCCGGCTCAGTCGGTGCCGCGCAGGGTGCGATAAAAGTCGTGAACATGGGGGGTCTCCCGATAGCCCTGATCAGGCTTGGTATCGTGGGTCAGCGCCTCTTTGCTCACCACCCGACCGGCAGCACCGGCCAGTACGCCTATGGTGGCGACCACGCCAACACCCTTGATCAGATTGCGGCGGGACGGGTCTTTCAGCTGTTCATCGCTCATTCTTGTGACCTCTGTTGTTGTTCTTGCCGGCGCCTGCGCGCCAGCTTCGCGTCCAATGGGATATCTCGTCTGCTCGTTTGTTATGGGTGGATAAGGGCATTCAGCCCGTCACCACGCAGGCGCCCAACGGCAGGCGCAATTCGTTTTCCAGCTTGAAGAAATCTTCGGCAAGGGCGCCGACCGCCCGGTAGAAGCTGCCCCCTTTCGCCTGTTGCTGATCGCGGCAGCAGGCGAGTACCCAAGGGGCAAGGTGGCGCTCATAGAAGCGGTTGCGATCCGGGTGCTGCTCGGCGATCAACACCGCCATCACCTCACAGAGGGCGGCGAGATGATCTTCCGGCTCGCACACTCCGCTCTGGCGCTCGAAACCGAGGGACTGGAGATCTGCGCGCAGCACCGCCAGCGGCAGCTCCATCAAAGAGCCGGTGAGATACCAGGAGGCAAACGGCACGATCTCCCCTCGCCCCAGCCCGATAAAGAGATCCTGATACTCCTCGGCAAGCTCGTTTTCGTGGTGGCTGCTGGCCGCCAGCTGCACCAGCCCCAGCCCTCTGACAAAGGGGCCCGGCATAGCCTGCAACCCTTGCAGCCAGGCGAGCTGTTCACCACGGGGGGCGGCGCGCCAGAGGCTTGCCAGCAGGGCGTAGAGATCGGCGCTGCTCTGTTCCAGTTCGGTCATGGTCAGTTCGCCAGCCTTTTCGTTATGTTGTTCACTCATCACTGACCCTCACACCTTGAGCTGGGAGACGGGATCCGCCGCCAGCGCGGCAAACACATCCTTGACCCGGCACTCCTCACACATCAGCAGCCGCTGGGCGGCCTCGTTCTGGAAGTGGGAGTGGCCGGCCAGTTTTTGCTGGATGCGGCGGATCATCGAGGCGGGCGCGAACGGCTTGGAGCAGCGAATGCAGCAGGCAGCCTCTTCGGCTTTCAGGCTCTGCACGGCGCGGCGCGCCTCGGGCACAGGTTGCAGACGGGGCACCAGCACGATGGCCTGCTCGGGGCACGCCTTTTCGCACATGCCGCACTGGATGCAATCCTGCTCGATAAAGTTGAGGCCGGGCGTGTGCCCCACCGCATGCAGGGCGCGACTCGGGCAGACCGCCACGCAGCCCATGCAGAGGGTGCAGTCTGCGTCTTTCAGCTCCACGCTGCCGTAAGGGGCGCCGTGGGGCACCGCCAGCGGCTCACGGCTCCCCTCATTGGCCTGCCAGAGGGCATCGAAGGCGGCAAACAGGTTCTCCCGCTTATCCCCCTTCAGCGGCTTATCCAGCAGGGCAAGGGCTGGCTGGCCGGAAACAGGCTCACCAGCATCTGCGTCAAACAGAGCAATGCGATCGGCAGCAAGGCCGGCGCCCGCCAGTAGCACGGCCGCGCTCGCCAGCTCCCGCTCAACCAGCGCACGGACACTTGCGGGGGCATCATCGCCCAGCGCAATGCGCACCCCGCAGGCGCCATAGGCGAGGGCGGCAAACCAGCTCTCGATGCCTAAACTCGCGCTCTCCTCCACCCAGATCGGCAGCCAGTTGGCGGGCAGGCGGGTGAGTTCGACCTCCACCCATTCGCGCTCGTTTTCACCGGCGATCAGGAGCTGGGGCGCTTCGCCGCCCGCCTCCCGGTAGTGCTTGAGCAATCGGAACAGATAGTCGCCGCTGGTGTTGGCATCAGGCTGGTGATAGGCAATCGCCCCGGTCGGACAGGCAGAGGCACAGCTGCCAAAGCCCTGACAGAGATGGGGATCGATCTGGATGCGACCATTGATGGGCTTGAGGGCATCGGTCGGGCAGACATCGAGACAGCGGCTGCAACCGGGCACGCCGCGGGCGGTAAAGGCGCAGGCCTCTGGGTCGAGGCGAAAATAGCGCGGCTTGTCGAAGATACCGGTCAGCGCACAGAGCTCGGCGAGCCGTTCGGCCAGCCCTTGATCATCGGCAAGATGCAGATAACCGACCGGCGGGCGCTCCAGCGCAAAGAGCGGGGCGCGACCCAGATCAGCCACCAGATCGAAGCGTGGCTGTTCACTGACAGCAGCCGCTTGTTGTGGAAAGCCTTGTTGTGGGAGGCAAAGCCCAGCCAGATTAACCCACTCACTCAGCCCATTGAGGCCGGTAAGCTGGAACTGCCCCAGATACCCTGTCAGGCTCGGCTCGCGCAGGGTCAGGGCTGCGAGGGATGCGGTAGCATCAAAGATGGCTTCGAGATCGGCCGCCTCGGCATCGTGGACCGCTTCGGTCACCAGCAGAGTCGGCTTCACCCCGGCGGGCAGCAGGCTGGCGGCGCGGCGAATGCGATCTTCCGGGCCGACCAGCAGCAGGCGCCCCTGACTCTGGTAAGAGACAGTGGCCGGGATCAGGTTGTCGGTCTTGACCGTATGCTGCAGGGCATAGGCGCGAGCGCGCGCGTTATGCTCGGCTGCCCCCGCCCCGTGGGCCAGATTTGGGCTCAGATTTGGCAATGTTTGTTCAGTGCTCACATACACTCCTGCGCGCGCCACCTCATGGGATGGGCGCTTGTTGGTAAGCCGAGAGAGCAAGAGGCGAGCCAACTCCCCCGGAAAAAAAGTGACTGACAGGGAGTCAGGATCCTGAGGGTTCCATTCCCCCACCTTTGGTTGGGACATTTTGTCCACCAGAGGAAACCAAAATGTCCCGATCGTCGATGTGGGTTTGAGAATGGTTATCAGCCAGCCCATGCGGCTCGGCGGCAGGTTCGCTGGCAAGCGCAACCGGTTCAGCGGATCCGGTTGGCGGATTGGCCGATTCGCTCTCCGGGGCGGTTACCTGATCCACCAGCCAGTTGCGCAGCCCGGCGGTCAGGGCCGCAGGCAGCAATTCGGGCTGGCTGAAATCCTGGGTGTAGTCGTCGAGCCCATCCGGCTTGTGAGTGCGAAACATGGCCCGCAGCGCCTCCCTGTCGGGGAGTTTGGCCTTGCCCGGCTGAGCCGTTATTAGCGGCGGTTCGCCACTCCCAGCCCCCTCAACGGCAAGGGGTTCACAGCTCCCCTTGTCAGTGCTGACTACGGGGCTATCCAGCGCAGTATCTGGAGTTTCACCTTCGCCACTGCCTTCGATAGGGGCGGCAACCGCCTCGGGGCTAACCTCTTCCCTCGGCTGCAATACCTGATGCTTGCGCGCCTCACTCTTGCGAGACGACCAGCGCTTGAGGAACTCACTCATGGGCACTGGTTCCGGCGTCGCTGCCACGCTCGCGGCCATCGGGGCCGGTGGCTTTAACGGCGCCGCAGCTGGCTTGATCTACCGTATCGACACCGAGCTGATCCTGCGCCCGTCCCTTGCCCTTCTTGCCCTTGCGGCGGGCCTCCAGCAGCTCGCCGTGGCGGCCGATAAAGGCTTCCACCCAGGCTTGCAGCGCCTCGGGCAGCGGGCAGGAGAGCACCTGCCGCTCGCCATCCATATAGGCGGCGGCCACGGTCTGGCTCAGGGTCAGGCCATCGGCCACAAAGCCACTGTCCACGCGGCTTCCGGTGACACTTCCGGTAACAAAAAGGCGGGGCGAGCCGGAGCTCAGGTTGAAGCGATAATCCCCCCGCTCATCGCGAAACAGGGTAAGGGGCAAGGCACCGGCAGCCTCAGGTTCAGCGGGGTGGAGCGCCGCAATCTCGAAACGGCGGCTCTGCCAGCGGCCAACCTGGCTGTCGATGGCCTTTAACTCCAGTTGCAGCCAGCGCTGCGGGGGCAAGGTATTGGTTGTCTCTTGCACTGTCACGGCTCCCATCAGAAGGTCTCTGCCGGGCCACCCTCCCCCTTGAACCACCCCGTTCGGGGCGGTTCAGAGCAGGAGATTTATGGCGGCCACGGCCATCAATGGGATAAGACTTAGCAAGAGTGGGGCCAAGGCCGGTTTGGAGGTTGATGGGGGCTTTAATGCGGGTTGGGACGTTGTGCGAGACATAGGTTGGCGCGGGCGTAGGTTGGTGCAGAGCGCAGCGAAGCCCAACATGCGGCGTAAAACCAATCAGCCAAAGTCTGATTGAGGGGCTGGCAATAATCGAATAACACCAAATTATTCGATTATTGCTTTTGAAATATTCCACGGTAAACGTTGGGCTTCACTGCGTTCAGCATCAACCTACGATTTAACCCAATGTATAACATAACTAACTTGCAGCAGACTTTTTACTTTCTTTTTTAGCAACACTAGATAGCTCTTTTTCTATTATTTTGGCAGATACAACTGGCAATGTTTGCGAGAGCATAAAAATAGATGTAAAAATGAAAAACACCCCAATAAAAATAACCGAAAACACTTGAATTAAACTAATGTTAGGAATCTGACTAGAAATACCCGTTAAAAGCAACCCAAATAACGCCATTCCAACACCAAAAATGAAATTAAACCAATATATGAACAGATCGAGCTTAGAAATACAAACTGTCACATTCCCACTATCGCCATCATAAGAAAAATGAGGTATAGCTCTTTTGAAATGGACAAATGAAACAGCTCCATTTGTTGACTGATGTGCTTTAATTACAGCTTCTCTGAATTGTTTTTCAAGACGGATGCCAGTGGTTATTTTAAAGTGCTCTGTAGCCAACTCTTCTTGCAGATGCGATTCTGTTAGCCCCGAAACAAAATCGCATTTTACAGCATCCGTTAGTTTCGATATTCTTGCTTTTTTTCTCTCCTCCCAGAAATCAACTATCGTTTTATAGTTAAAAATAAATGCAACCACAACTATCACTATCCCTAGAAGATAATTACCATTACTCAAACTATCGACAAGCTTATCCATGAAGTCTTTCATTACTAACTCCTTTTACAAAACAAAAAACCACCGATTAAACCCACTAAAACACGATTGTCATTTATAAAATATCAGATTTTATTTTCACCTTTTCCCTGCTGATACTTTTTTTGATTTTTATAAAATATTTTATGTACTCGGAGTTAGGTTTTGCATCTGTGATCTCAGTTAATAACTTATCAATTGTCGAAATCCCCGATGCCGTTTTTATTAAGAGCTTTGTTTCTCCACAATCACGCTTAAACTCTTCATAAGCAATCTTTCTACACTCATCAGTTTTTTCTTCGCAAAAAATATCACCAACTCCGACAAAAATCATTCCTATATGCACAACAACTTCTTCACTTAGATAGAAATCATTATCGTCAAGGAATTGCATTAGTTTTAGACCGCAATGGAAAGCTATATCATTTTTTTCACTTAATGAAATCTCATTATCTTCATACAGATGAAAAATCACTCCATATGAGAGAGTGAATTCATTCATTAGGCTTTCATATATTGCCAGTCTTTTCTCAAAAATAGGTCCTGAAAAGCTCTCAAGCCTTGACTTTCGTCTAAAGTATTCTGTAATCAATGCACCAATTAAAACACCGACCAAACCTATTAATGCACTATCCACAACCCCTCCAAACTAGCTGGTATAAAAATAATCCAAGCCTAGTCATAAACACAAGATGATTAACAAAAGAGATGTCAATTTATAATAAATAAACATAAGTTACTACCATAGATTAATGGACCTGCCGCCCCTAATGTTTTTCCCAACAACGTGGAACAAAACTTGCTGTATCCCTCCCCTTAGATCCCGGCAACCGGTCGCGAGGGGCCCATGACACCGACCTTTATCAAAAGCAATGCCGCAGCCCAGCTCACCATGGCCGTCGAGGTGATGGATGAGCAGGGCACGCTGCAAACCCGCCAAATCGCCTGTGAGCGGCCACTGACGGTCTATCTCAACTGGAAGGAGATAGTAACCCTGATGACCCTGGGGGCCCGGCCCGAGGCACTGGTGCTGGGTTATCTGAAAAATCAGGGCTTTATCGAGGATATCTCGGCCATCGAGTCGGTGATTGTCGACTGGGAGAGCGAGGCCGCCGCCGTGGTGAGCAGCCAGCAGGCCGCCGATATCGACAAGTCACTGGAGAAGAAGACGGTCACCTCCGGCTGCGGTCAGGGCACCATGTATGGCAGCGTGATGAAGAAGCTCGAAGGGGTGGTCTTGGCGGCGCCCGAGCTTAAACAGAGCACCCTCTACGCCCTGCTCAAGGCGCTGTCGGCCCATAACGAAACCTACAAGATGGCCGGAGCCGTCCATGGCTGCGCCATCTGTCGTGGCAGCGACATCCTCTCCTTTGTCGAGGATGTGGGGCGCCACAATGCGGTGGATACTCTGGCTGGCGAGCTCTGGATGCGCGGCGAGGCAGGCCACGACAAGATCTTCTACACCACCGGGCGACTCACCTCGGAGATGGTGATCAAGGTGGCGCAGATGGGCATTCCGGTGCTGCTGTCGCGCTCCGGCGTCACCCAGATGGGGCTGGATCTGGCGCGCCAGCTCGGCATCACCATGATTGCCCGCGCCAAGGGGCGCCACTTTGAGGTCTTTAGCGGCCACGACCATATGGTGCTGGACGAGAAGCCGCCGGTGCTGGCGCCCAGTCCGGCCGGTCGCGGGATGCGGGACTAAGCCATGAACGAATTTATGAATGTGAAGCAGGTAGCCGAGTACCTCGATCTCAACGAGAAGAAGGTCTACCAGCTCGCCAACGAGGCGCGCATCCCCGCCACCAAGGCGACCGGCAAGTGGCTGTTTCCGCGATCCCTGCTCGATCGCTGGCTGCTCGGCAGCTGCCACGAAGGGGTGATGAACGACCGGCTGCTGCTGGCGGGCTCGGACGATGTGCTGCTGCACTATGCCAGCAGCCGCTTGGCCCGGCAGCTCGGCACCCAGGCACTGGTGGGCTACACCCCGTGCGGCACCCGGCAGGGGCTGGCGATGCTGGCACGCGGCCATGTGGATCTGTGCGCCATTCACTGGGGGCAGGCCGAGGAGGCCCACCTGCGCCATCCCGCGCTGGTGCAGCAGTATCAGGGTCACCGGCAATGGGTGATCGTTCATGGATTTCGCCGGGTGCAGGGGCTGGTGCTACGGCAGGGGTTGCAACCCAAGGAGGCGAAAGAGGCGCTCGACTGGCGCTGGGCCATGCGTCAGGAGGGGGCTGGCAGCCAGCGCGCCCTGCAGGAGTGGCTGCAAACGCAAGGAGAGTCGCTGACCCGGCTGGAGCGCACTCTCGAGGTCAACAGCGAGCGGGAGCTGGCCGCCGCCATCAGCCGTGGCGATGCGGACGTCGGGCCCGGCGCCCAGAGCACCGCCACCGAGTTTGGCCTCGGCTTTATGCCGCTGTCGCAGGAGTGCTTCGATCTGGTGATGCCGCAGGGGGTCTTCTTTCGCACCCTGCTGCAACAGCTGATCGGCTGGCTGCAATCCCCCGAGGGGCGCGAGCTGGCGGCCCGCCTCGGCGGCTATGACCTGAGCCAGAGCGGCAAGCTGGTGTGGAGCCCGCAGTAAGCGGCCCGGCACGACCTAACCCTTCCCCCTCTCCCGTCATTCCCGTCTCGCTGGCTGCCCGGCCTGCGAGACGGTTTGCCTGCCTCTGCCTGACGCTCTTCTACGCCTCTTCATCACCTTCCCCCGGACCGGAGGGCGTGCGCTGGCGACCCCCAGCCAGCTCTGACAAGGGCTCAGAATGGGTCAGCGATCGGTATAAGTTAAAATCGGGTCATTATGGGAAAACCCATAAATTTAATTTATACCGCCGATTTTATCCCACCGAGGGCAGCAAAGTCGGCCCAGCCAGCCTTGCAGCAGCCTCCTCCGATCCGCTACAGCAACCAGAGCCGCCATAAAAAAATCCCCAAGACTTGCTTGGGGATCTTTGCCGTTGCGCGCAGGTGAAGGGTTACTGACCGCGCTCGCCCCCGGAATCAAACCCCTCGGCATGAAGGGCAATGCGCCACCCTTCGAGCTGGGCCGGTTCGCCGCCACTTGGCAGCAGGGCGTGGCTGCGCAGCCGCACGGTAAAGCAGCTCCCCTGCCCCGGGGTAGAGTCCACCAAGAGCTCGCCGCCCCAGCGGCTGATGATGCGGTGACTCAGGGCCAGCCCCAGCCCGGTGCCGGTGGCGCGGGTGGTGAAGAAGGGGTCGAAGATCTTGTCCATGATGGCCGCCTCGATACCGCTGCCGTTGTCGATGACCCGCACCAGCGCCCCCTGCAACACGCCCGCCTCATCGAACCAGTCGCAGCTCTCGACCCGGATCTCCCCTTGCTCCCCCAGCGCGTGGCTGGCATTGACCAGGAGGTTTATCAGCACCTGCAGCAGCTGCTGGCGATCCGCCTCGATGGGTTGCTGCGCCTTGAGATCGGCCACCAGCGCCACCTGCTGCTGGCGCAGGGCGGAGCGCACCAGAGTCAGGCTCTCCTCGATGATGGGGTTGAGGTGCTGCCACACCGGCGCCGTCTCGTAGTCGCCGGGGCGGGAGTATTGCAGCAGGCTGCGGGTGATGGCGCGAATGCGCTCGATCTGGGTCAGCACCAGCGCCAGCTCCTCGCTGACCGGCTCGGCCGCCTCCCCCAGCTCCAGCTTCATCAGCTCCACGTTGCCGAGGATCACCGCCAAGGGGTTATTGATCTCGTGGGCCACCCCGGCACAGAGCTCGCCAAGGGCCGCCAGCTTCTCGTTGATGAGCAGCTGCTGGCGCGCCTCGGTCAGCATCTGGATATGCTCCTCCAGCTCGGCGGTCTTCTGCTTGAGGCTCTGGGTGCGCTCGGCCACCTTCTGCTCCAGCTCGTCGGCGCTGCGGGCCATCTGCTGCTGGTGCGCCTCCTGCCGGTCCAGCATGGCATCGAACTGGCGGCCAAGCTGGGCCAGCTCGTGGTCGGGGTCGAGGGCCAGCTCGCCGATGCGGGCCGACTGCCCCGCCTGCACCTGCCGCACCACCTTGTGCATCCGCTCGATGGGGGTGAAGAGATCCCGCGCGCTGCGATAGACCAGCAGGCCCGAGATAAGCAGCAACAGCACCACGCCGGAGCCGAGCTCCACCAGATTGGTGAGGTAGGTGCGGATGATGGGCCACTCGAGGAAACCGACATAGAGCATGCCGATCCGCTCGCCTTTGGCGCCCAAGAGCGGCTCGTAGCCCGACACATACCAGGCGTCATGGACGAAGGCGCGGTCAATCCAGAGCTCGCCCCGCTTCAGCACCTGCTCGCGCACCGGCGGCGAGACCCGGGTGCCGACCGCCCGGCCCACCTGATGGCTGCTGCTGATCGGGACGTTGGTGCTCACCCGCAGATCGTCGAGAAACAAGGTAACGGTGCCGACGCTGCCATCCGGCAAGGTGTTCTTGGCAAACACCTGCCCCTTGATCTCGTCCACCAGCCGGGTGCTGCCGTTGATCAGCTCGCCCCCCTCCAGCACCGCCCAAAGGGAACCGTCGTGGCCCATCACCGGCGTCAGCGAGAGGCTGATCAGCCCCCGGTTCTCCACCACTTTGGTACCATCCCGTTGCCACAGCACGGCCCGTTTGGCCAACAGCGGCGAGAGGGCGCGCATCTCCTGCTGCGACCAGACCACGAAGTGGCTGACGCTGCGTCCGGCACGCAGGGCCGTCAGCTCCTGCGCCGTCAGGGTGTCCAGCTCGGCGCCGCGGCGCAGACGCAGAAAATCGAGGCCGTAGTTGGATGCCAGCGGCATCACCCAGTCCTGCAGCTGATCCGGCGATTCCCGCAGCCGCAGCTGGAAGGCCCAGGCATCGCGCAGGTGTTCGAGGTGCTCGCTCTGGCGAGTCTGCTGCACGATCACCGCGTGGTGGGCGCCCGCCAGATCGCTTCTGACCGTGGTGAGCAGGTTCTGCCAGCTGTAGGTGAGGGTCCAGTAGAGGGTGAGCGCTACCATGCCCGCCAGACTCAGCATGATGGGCATGGAGGTGAGCAGCAGCAGGCGCCAGCGCACCTTGGTGCGCACACAGCGCGGCAACAGAATTCGAATACAGCGTGACAACAGGCTCTTTTTCATCGCCACTCCCTTGGCATCGGCAGACCTCATTCGATGGCCCACTCCTTGAACTTGCGCTCCAGCGTCTTGCGCGCCACCCCGAGCACCCGGGAGGCGGCCGACTTGTTGCCATCGTGATTCGCCACCACTTGCAGGATGTGGGCCTTCTCCACCTCGGCCAGCGGCCACTCCAGCGGATAACCGTCTCCGCCATCGCTTTGCGGCGCTGGCTGGCTGCTCTGCCAGTAGTCGGCGGGGGGCTTGCCGAGCAGCAGGCAGCGCTCGATAAGGTTGCGCAGCTCGCGCACGTTGCCGGGCCAGGGGTAAGCCTGCATCGCCACCACATCCTCGTGAGTCCAGCTCAAGGAGCCCATCCCCATCTCGGCGGTGAGCTGGCGGGTGAAGTGATGCACCAGCGCGGGGATGTCGTCGATGCGCTCGCGCAGCGGGGCGACCGGCAGCGCCACCACGTTGAGACGATAGAAGAGATCCTCGCGAAAGCGCCCCGCCTCCACCTCGGCTTTCAGGTTGCGGTTGGTGGCGGCGACGATACGCACGTCTACCGCCAGTTCGCGCTCGGCGCCGACCGGGCGAATGGCCTTCTGCTCCAGCGCCCGCAGCAACGAGGCCTGCATGGCGAGCGGCATCTCGCCGATCTCGTCCAAAAAGAGCGTGCCCTGATGGGCGACCCGAAACAGACCGTCACGCCCCTTGCGGGCGCCGGTAAAGGCCCCCTGCACATGGCCAAACAGCTCGCTTTCCAAAAGCTCCGGCGCGATGGAGGCGCAGTTGAGGGGCACAAAGGCCCCCACCCGACCGGAGAGCTGGTGCAGGGCGCGGGCCACCAGCTCCTTGCCGGTGCCGGACTCCCCCTCCACCAGCACGGCGGCGTTGGAGGGGGCGACCCGGGCGATCAGGGTCTTGAGCTCGCAGGTTTTGGCGCTGTCGCCAATCAGGGTCGGCGGAAAGAGCTTGCTCACCTCCCGGCGCAGCAGCAGGTTCTCCCGCTCCATCTGGCGGCGCTCGATGACCCTGTCCACCGCCTGCACCATCTGATCGAGATTGAAGGGTTTGAGAATAAAGTCGCTGGCCCCCAGACGCAGCGCCTTGAGGGCGGTCTCCATATCGCCAAAACCGGTCATGAAGATGATGTCGCTGCGGCGAGTGCCGGGCTCGATGGCCTCGTGCCACTCGATGCCGGAGCGCCCCGGCAAGCGGATATCGGCGATGATGAGATCAAAATGGAGGCGGCAGCGCAGGGCTTCCGCCTCCTCCACGCTGGCGGCGGTCTCTATCTGGGCGAAGCGCCTGGCCAGCGCCTTGGCCAGAAAACTGCGCATGCCGGGCTCATCGTCGACGATGAGCAGGGAGAGGGCAGACCAGCGGCCGGAAGAGACTGTCATGAAAAAAAGCACCTCGAATACAGGTAAGGTCGGAGAATGTCCCGATAACCGGAACCTTTGTGGGACATTTTGTCCTTCCCGTATCAAAATCACCAACCCCAATTATTAAAAGCGATAACCGGCTCACCTAATTGCCGCAATTAAATGACTGTTTTTAAAGGGTAAATATCGAATTCAAGAGGTATGGAACAGTTTGGCACCCCGCTTGCTTGGCTGTTTCCTCTCTCACCTACCCTGAAAGTTGCATCACGATGACGATAAAAACCAACTTCAAACGTTTTGCCCTCTCTCTCGCCGCCAGCCTGCTGCTCGCCGGAGCGGCCCATGCTGACACTACCAAGGCGCCAATCCGCCTCGCCACCACCACCAGTACCGAACAGTCCGGTCTGCTGGGCTGGCTGCTGCCCCAGTTCACCAAGGAGACCGGCTATCCGGTGCAGGTGATGGCGGCCGGTACCGGCCAGAGCCTGAAGATGGGCGAGAATGGCGACGCGGATCTGGTGATGACCCACGCCCCCTCTGCCGAGAAGAAGTTTGTCGACGCGGGCTTTGGCATCGAGCCGGTGCACCTGATGTACAACGACTTCGTCATCGTCGGCCCGGCCAAAGATCCGGCGGGTCTGGCCAAGCTGCACGACGCGGCCAAAGCGCTGCAAGCCATCAAGGATAAGGGCCAGACCTTTATCTCCCGCGGTGACGAGTCCGGCACCCACATCAAGGAGAAGACCCTGTGGCAGGCGGCTGACGTCAAACCCGAGTTTGCCGGCTATAAATCCATCGGCCAGGGGATGGGCCCGACCCTGACCATGGCCTCCGAGCTCGGAGCCTACACCCTGACCGACCGCGGCACCTGGCTCGCCTACCAGAGCAAGCTGGATCTCGCCGTGCTGCTGGAGGGTGACAAGCGCCTGTTCAACCCCTATCAGGTGATCCTGGTCAATCCCAAGCGTTACCCGGATCTCAACACCGAAGGGGCCCGCACCCTGAAGAACTGGCTGGTCTCCGAGCATGGCCAGAAGCTGATCGGCGACTTCAAGGTAGCCGGTCAGGCGCTGTTCGTGGCCGACGCCAACACCCAGTAATGCCCGCACCGACCGACATGGCGGCGCAGCTGGCCCTCCCCCTGCATGCTGACGGGGGAGGTGCCTGATGACGCTGCTCGACACGACCCTGGCGGCCCTCGCCCTGCTGTTCAACGGCGATACCGAGCTGTGGCAGGTGGTGGGGGTCTCCTTCTCCGTCTCTGGCATCGCCCTGCTGCTGGTGCTGCTGCCGGCGCTGCTGCTGGGTTTTGCCCTGGCCTATCTGCCGCTGCCCGGCCGCTGGCTCTGGCTCTCCTGCATCAACACCCTGCAGTCGGTGCCGACCGTGGTGATCGGTCTTCTGCTCTATATGCTGCTGTCGCGAGCCGGCCCTTTTGGCGACTGGAAGCTGCTCTTTACCCAGCAGGCGATGGTGGTGGGGCAGATGCTGATCGCCTTTCCGGTCATCGCCACCATGGCTCACGCCGCCTTTGTCCAGAGTGACCGCCGCGCTTGGGAGACCGCCCTGACCCTGGGCGTCTCCTGGCCCAAGGCGCTGCTCGGGTTGATGCACGAATGCCGCTTTGGCCTGCTGGCGGCGGTGATCGGCGCCTTCAGCCGCATCGTCACCGAGGTGGGTTGCTCCATGATGGTGGGGGGCAACATCCTGCACTTTACCCGCAATATCCCGACCGCCATCGCACTGGAGACCCAGAAAGGGGCCTTCACTCAGGGGGTCGCCCTCGGCATTGTGCTGCTCACCCTCGCCTTGCTGCTCAACCTGCTGCTCACCGCCTGTCGCGGCCAGAGCTATCTGAAGAATTGACCATGCCCGCAACCCACAGGAGTACCTCATGGCTCTGACCGCCCACCAGCTGACGATGCGCTTTGGCGATCGTCAGCTGTTCGAGATTGAGCGCCTCTCCATCGCGGCGGGAGACGCCATCTGGCTGCACGGGGCCAACGGGGTGGGCAAGACCACCTTGCTCAAGATCCTGGCGGGGCTGCTCCCCCCGACCCGCGGCCACACCAACCTGCCGGGGCGCTGGCAACGGCGGCTCAACCGCCTGCTCAAACGGGATCTGGGGCCGGGCCGGGTCACCTATCTGCACCAGACCCCCTATCTGTTTGATCGCACGGTGCACGACAATGTCGCCTGGGCGCTGGACAAGCAGCTCGGCAGCGAGGTGCGGGTGTTCGAGGCGCTGCGCCGGGTCGAGCTGGAGGGGCTGGCACGGGAGCACATCAGCATTCTCTCGGGTGGCGAACGGCAACGGCTGGCCATGGCCCGTGCCTGGGCACTGCAACCCGCTTTTCTGCTGATGGACGAGCCCACCGCCAATCTGGATGCACATTCGGTTGCCCTGATGGCCGCATTGGCGCAAGATCTGCGGGAACATGGCAGCGGCCTGGTGGTGATCAGTCACCAGCACAACGCCCTGACCGACCTGTGCGAGCGGCAATGGACCCTCGCCCGTGGCCAGCTGCAAGAGACGACCCCTTTAAAAATCATCGAGCGACATGACTTCAAGAAGCGAATCCCCCTCTAGCCCATTTCCCGTGTCGGCAGTGATCCTCGCCGGCGGCCGCGCCACCCGGATGGGGGGCGAAGACAAGGGATGGGTGGAGCTGGCAGGACGCCCGCTGATCGTCCACGTACTGGAGCGGCTGCGCCCCCAGGTGGACGAGCTCCTTATCAATGCCAATCGCAGCCACGACCGCTATCAGGCGCTGGCTCCCGTCATCAGCGATGACAATCGCGACTACCTCGGCCCGCTGGCGGGCATGCAGGCTGGCCTTGCCGCCGCCCGCCACGACTGGGTGCTGTTCGTCCCCTGTGATGGCCCAGCACTGCCAACCGATCTGATGAGCCGCTTTCGCGCCGCCCTGACCCCGGATACCGAGCTGGTAGTGGCCCACGATGGCGACTGGCTGCAACCCGTGGTCGCTCTGCTGCACACATCCCTGCTCCCCTCCCTCAGCGCTGCACTGGCCGGGGGGGAGCGCAAAATCGATATCTGGTTTGCCCGCCACAATATGGCGGTGGTGAGCTTTGCCGATCAGCCGGATGCCTTTATCAATCTCAACAGCCCGGACGAGCTGGCCGCCTACGAGGCGCGCCTGCAAGACGCCACCGGACAAGGAGCCACCTCATGACCCCGGCCCCCACCCTTCCCCTGCTCGGCTTCGCCGCCTGGAGCGGTACCGGCAAGACCACCTTGCTGGAGCAGTTGATCCCCCTGCTGGTGGATCGTGGCCTGCGCATTGGGGTGCTCAAGCACGCCCATCACGACTTTGATATCGACCAGCCGGGCAAGGACAGCTATCGCCTGCGCAAGGCGGGCGCCCGGCAGATGATGGTGGCTTCCCGCCGCCGTCATGCTCGCATCATTGAAACCGAGCTGGCCGAAGCCGATTTTCGCCAGCTGCTGGCAAGCTTCGATCAGAGTGAACTCGACCTGCTGCTGGTCGAGGGGTTCAAGCACGAACACTTCCCGAAAATCGAGCTGCACCGCGCCGAGATTGGCAAGTCGCTGCTCTTCCCCGAAGACCGGGACATCATAGCGCTGGCCAGCGATCAGCCCGCAGAGACCACCCTGCCGCAACTCGATATCAACGACCTTGAGGCTATCGCCGACTTCGTCTGCAGCTGGCTTGACGGCTGCCAGACTCGCGAGCAGGAGGCTGGCAACGGCTTTTTGTCGGTCGAAGCGGCCCGCAACGCCATTCTGGCAGCCCTCACCCCAAGCACCGCCTGCAGCGACAAACCGCTGGCCGAGTGCCACGGCGCCGTGCTGGCCACCGATCTGATCAGCCCCATCAATGTGCCCCCCCACGCCAACTCGGCGATGGACGGCATTGGCCTGCGCGGTGACGATCTCGCCGCCGGTCGCTGGCAACTGGTGGGTGAAGTGCTGGCGGGCCAGCAGCGCCATGAGCCGGTGCTGGCCGGTCAGGCGGTGCAGATCATGACCGGCGCCCCGCTCCCCCCCGGGGTCGATACCGTGGTGATGCGCGAAGAGACTCATATTGAGGGTGAGTGGGTCACGGTCACCGCCCCCGTTCACGCAGGGCAGAACGTGCGTCAGGCCGGGGAAGATCTGGCCAAAGGTGCGGTCGCCATCCCGGCCGGTACCCGACTCGCAGCCCCCCAGCTGGGGCTGGCGGCATCGCTCGGGCTGGGCAGCCTGCCGGTGCGCACGCCGCTGAAAGTGGCACTGTTCAGCACCGGCGACGAGGTGCAGGCGCCGGGCGAACTGCTCGCCCCCGGCCATATCTTCGACAGCAACCGCTTCACCCTGATGGCCCTTATCCGCGCCGCCGGTTGCGAGGTGATGGACCTTGGCATCATCCCCGATGACAAGACCATCCTGCGCCAGCAGCTGGAGCAAGCTGCCGCCAGCGCCGATCTGGTGCTGAGCTCCGGCGGGGTCTCGGTGGGCAACGCCGACTTTATCAAGCTGGTGCTGGCTGAGCTTGGCCAGATCGATTTCTGGCGCATCCAGATGCGGCCGGGCCGCCCGCTCGCCTTTGGCAAGCTGGGGCAGACCCCCTTCTTCGGCCTGCCCGGCAATCCGGTGGCCGCCATGGTCTGCTTCCTGCAGTTTGTCGAGCCAGCCATCGCCCGCCTGCAGGGCAAGCTGTGGCAGCCGCTGCGCCTGTCGGCACTGGCAGACGAGAAGATGAAGAGCCGCCCGGGTCGCACCGAGTTCCTGCGCGGCATCTTCCATCAGGATGGCAACGGCCAGCTGCGGGTGCGCACCACGGGGCCACAGGGCTCCGGCATCCTGAGCTCCATGGCCGATGCCAACTGTCTGATTGAAATCGTCCCCGCTCAGAGCGGCATCGCCGTTGGTGAGCGGGTCTGGATCCACCCCCTGCAAGGACGATTGGCCTGAATCCCGACGGGGCGCAGGCCGGATGCAATGCGCCCCCAGGTCACTTTACACGAGGCTCACTGTGCGTCTTGATGCCCCCTTATCCCGGCTCGATCTGCTGGTCTACGGCCACTATCGCATCGTCCATGGCCTGCGCATTGCGCTCGCCTTTATGCTCACCTTTCTGCTCACCCGCCAGCTGCAACTGCCGGAGAGTACCTGGCCGCTGATCACGCTGGTGGTGGTGATGGGCCCCATCTCGTTTTGGGGCAATGTGCTCTCCCGTGCCCTGCAGCGGGTAGTGGGCACCATCTTCGGCGCCAGCTGCGGGATAGTGGCGCTCTATCTCGAGATCTACTCCCTGCCGCTCACCCTGATCTGGTGCGGCTGTATCATGTTCCTGTGCGGCTATCTGGCGCTCGGCAAACGCCCCTATGTGGGACTGCTGATCGGCATCACCCTCGGCGTCACCATGGGGGCCCAGCCGGGAGATATCCATACCGCCCTCTGGCGCAGCGGTGACGTGGTGCTGGGCTCACTGCTGGCACTGCTCTTTTGCAGCATCTACCCCCAGCGGGCCTACAGCCACTGGCGGCTGCAACTGCACCAGATCCTGCAGCAGTCGGGACGGCTCTATCACACCCACCTCTCCCCCAACGTGCTGGAGCGGCCGCAGCTCAAACACAATCTCTCCCAGCTGCTGGCCCAAACCGGCAAACTGCGGGCCCTGCTGGCACCGGCAGCCAAGGAGACCCGCCACAGCATCGCCCTGTTTGATGCGGTGCAGGTCACCATGCGCAATACCCTCTGCACCCTTGAGATGCTGGCCAACACCTACTGGAACGATCGGGAGAGCCACTTCCTGATGCAGAGCACCCGCGAGCTGCACGAGTGCCATCAGGCGACCGAAGAGGCGATAAACCAGCTTGCCCGGATGCTGCAAACCGGCGACGGACGCGGCGCCGAGGCCGCCATCGCCCGTCTGCACGAGCTGGCGACCCGGGTCAACCTGCCCGCCAATACGGAGACGGCCATCATCGGCTATCTCTGGCTCAACGTGCAGCTGACCGAACAGCTCACCCACCTGCGCCGCCTGCTGGGGCTTATCCTCACCGTGCCCCATCGCAAACAGCCGACCTGATCGCCATAAAAAACGCCCCGCATTGCGGGGCGTTTTGCTATCTGACTGGCCGCTTGGGCGGTGAGTGCTATAAACCTTAACTGGCATTGGCCAGCGGCTGCTCGGGGGTGAGGTAGAGGGAGAAATCCTGAATACCCGCCTGCAGGGCGGCAAAGCAGTCGGGGTCGATGGCGGTGCCCAGATTCTCCGCCATCATCTCCAGCGCCTGCGGCACGGGGATGGCACCGCGGTAAGGGCGCTTGGCGGTGATGGCATCGAAGATGTCGGCCGTGGTGATGATGCGCGTCTCAAGGGTAATCTCGTCCCCCTTCAAGCCCTTGGGGTAACCTTTGCCATCGAGCCGTTCATGGTGGGCGCCCGCTACTTGTGCCAGCTCCTCGAAAGCGCCGATGCGGCTCAGGATCTCCTCGGTGTAGGCGGCATGCATCTGCACCGCCGCCCACTCCTGCGCATCGAGTTTGCCTGGCTTATCGAGAATGGCGTTGCTCACCCCGAGCTTGCCCACATCATGGAGCAGAGCGCCCCGCTTGAGCCAGCGTCGACGCGGCTCGGGCAACCCCATCTGGGCGGCAAGAATGTCGGTATAGAGCGCCACCCTGCCGCTGTGACCGGCGGTGTAGGGACTTTTGGAGTCCACCACCTGCCCGAAGGCCGCCGCGATTTCGTCCAGATAATCCTCATCCAGCGCTACTTCGCCCTGTCCGGCCGGGTGAACCAGTACCCACTCGGTCAGCCGGGGATCGGCCAGCCCTTGCCAGAACTCCTCATCGGCCAGCGCTTCAAATTCGCGAACCAGTGCCGGATCAAACCAGCTGCCGCTGCGCTCGCGCAGCTCTTTAAGCGCAGCATCAGGGCCGGCGGCCGCGTGGAACACATCCACCACCTGGCAGAGCAGGGCAATGCGGGAGAAGAGCGGGATCGCCTCGCCAGCCAGCTGCAAAGGCCGACCCTTGCCATTCCAGTGCTCATCAAGAGAGAGGATGCCATTGGCTACATCATCACTGAAACGGAGTTGGCGAGCGATATCCGCCCCCCGATGACAACGGGTCTGGATCAGTTCGTTGGCAATCTGGTCGCCGTTGCGAAAGATATGAAACAGGCTGCGAAAACGTCCCAGCAGATCCGCCTGCAGGCCGGTATGGCCCAGCACGAAGTTGACTACCTCGGAGAGGGAGCCATCTACCAGTTTGAAATCGCGTTTGAAGTGAAGATCGTCGGTGAGATAGAGCTCGCAGATGCGGGCAGCATTGCTGCTGCACCCAAGATCCTTGAGCAGGAGCGTGTAGTAGAGATCATGGCGCAGCCGGGCATCCAGTCCCAGCCGCTCCCCCAGACGGGAACCTATCCAGCAGCAGCGAATGCAGTGCCCCCTTGGTTGCCCCTCGGTCATGTCGAGCGCATGACTGAGGGAACCAATCAACTCCGCCAATCGCAATCCATTCACCGTCATAGTCTACTCCCTTAGACATCATGGCGATTTTGCCAGCTGCTTATGTATACCCCATCTGGTGCCGGATAGATCTGGATTCAGTTGAATTTAGGCAGCAGCCTTGCCCTGATTCACCCGCTCTTCCAGCTCAGCACGGCTCAGGGTAGAGACGAAGCGACCGTCGAAGTAGATATCCATCAGCTCGCCGCGCTTCTCGCCACGCATCATGCTGCTGCGACCATCCAGATAGTGCACCTCCATCTGGGCGGTATGCTCGTCGGGATAGCTGACCTCTACCTCACGCACCCCTTGCGGCAACATGGCAAGCGGCACTTTGTGAAGAGATGGGTCGAGGTGCTGGTTCACCTTGATCACCGGGTCGACCTTCATATCCACCACCGCCGGTGACTTGCCGGTGATGGGGTTCTTGCCAGTCCAGAATTCGATGGTATTGAAGACGAACAGGTCGGCAGTCGCCGCCAGACCATAAATCGGGGAGAGCAGCATGAAGACGCCAGCCCGGCCGTAGCGGTTATCCACTACGCTCAGATTGCCCTTGGTCACCATGCCGGAGAGCCCCATCTGCCCCATGCAGCCACTCAGACCCATGCTCGCAACCATCATCAGCAACGCGGCCGCCCGCCCCTTCTGTTGTCGTACCATCTTGTTCTTTTCCTGCTCGGTTATGAATGAGGCGGCAAGCCTAAGCAAGAGAGGAGGTGGGGACAATTCACAATGGCGGGGTGATACAGGAAGAGTTCAGATTGGGGCACTGACTGGTCAGAAGTGCATCAGTGCCCCGGTTTGATTGTGGTCGGATGAGTCACATGGCCAGACCCGAAACCGTGGCGGAGACATTGTTTGCCTCGCGGCGGATCTCGCTCATCACCTCGTTGACCTCGCCAACCTGCTGCTTGCCCAGCTCGGCACTGCCCGCCACATCAGACATCTCGGCGGTCACCTTGGCGGTCAGTTCACGGTTGTTCTGCACCACCTTGGCAATCTCGTCGGTAGAGAGCGAGGTGCGCGCCGCCAGCTGGCGAACCTCGTCAGCCACCACAGCAAAGCCACGCCCCTGATCCCCGGCCCGGGCAGCTTCGATGGCCGCGTTGAGGGCGAGCAGGTTGGTCTGATCGGCAATGCTGCTGATGGTGGAGACAATCGCCTCTATGCTGCGCGACTGCTCGTTCAGCTGATTGATAAGGCCGATGCTGTGAGTCAGCTGGCTGGCAATCAGGCTGGAAGTGTCAACCACCGAAGCAAGCAGCCCAGCCCCGCGCTCGGCACAGCTCAGGGTCTCCCGAGCTGCATCATGAGCCAGCATGGCCGCCTCACGCACCGCATCGCTCTTGTTGATCCGCTCCGTGATGTCGCTGGCAAACTTGATCACCTTCACCACCCGGCGGCTGTCATCCAGGATCGGGTTGTAGGTTGCCTCCAGCCACACCTTGCTGCCGTGGCTGTTGAAACGGCAGAAGAGGCCGGATTTGAACTGGCCGCGCCCAAGCTCTTCCCAGAAGTGGGGATTTTCCTGATAGAAGTGGTCATCGCAGAAGATGCGGTGGTGCTTGCCCTGCACCTGAGCCAGGGTGTAGCCCATGGTGTTAAGGAAGTTGGCGTTGGCAGTGAGCACTTCTCCAGTCGGCGTGAATTCGATGACGGCCAAAGAACGATCAAGGGCCTTTACCACCGCCTGCTGGCTCAGCAGCTGCAGATGATGCTCGGTGATGTCGGCGGCAATCTTGATCACCTTGGTCACTATGCCGCGCAATTTGACGGGGAAGTAGGTGGCCTCCAGCCAGATGGGCTCGCCGCGACGATTAAAGCGCTGAAAGACCCCGGTACGGGAACGCCCCTGTTTCAGGTCAGCCCAAAACTGTTGATAGGCGCTGCTCTGGGCATACTGCTTGTCGCAAAAGATCCTGTGATGCTGGCCCACGACCTCGGATGCGCTGAATCCCACCACGTTGAGAAAGAGATCGTTGGCGGCCAGCACGGTGCCATCAGGGCTGAAAGTGATGGTCGCGACGCTGCCATGCACTGCATCGTAAAATCCCTGTTGCTCCAGAAGCTGCTCCTGACACTGCTGCAACTCGGCTTTCAATTTGTTATTGAACATCGAAACATATCCTCCAGACAGGCACCCGCCATGGCCAAACCACATGGTGGATCAACAAGATAATGACGGCGTGTACCCTCAGCATAGCTGGCTGGGCCATCAGACTCCCTTTTGACAAGCTATTTATTGTCACCCATCACACGACGGGCTGATGGCTGACATGTCACGGCTCACCGGGCAGGTGGTTGCCACTCCATATAAGCCGGATTGGCGACAAAACCGATCCGCTCATAGAGAGGCCGGCCAGCTTCGCTGGCATGGAGCCATACCTTGCCAAGCCCGCAGGCTATGGCCTCTGCCACCATGGCATCGAGCAGTGCACTGGCTGTACCCTGCTTGCGATAATCGGGCAAGGTATACATGTTGAGCAGATAGGCCTCTCTTCCCGCCAGATTGCCGGGATAGGGTGGCCGCACGAACATCGCCAGAGTACCCGCCGCGACAACCTGTTTATCGACCTCGGCCAGCCAGGATAAAGCGGATCCACTCAAAAATGCGTTGGTAAAATAACGTTCGGTTGCTTGCATCAGGGCGGGGTCGGCTGCGGGGTGCGGTAACTCCCCCACTTCACAGAAGAGCGCCATTCGCATGGCAACCAGCATCGGAATATCGGCCTCGGTGGCCTGACGGATCAGCATCGCAGCTCCTTGCGTCATCGGGATCCATAAAATGAGCAACTAACAGGGGAAATAGCGCAGCTGCCGCCACATTGTGACATCCCCTTGTTGCACCAGCGATAGTAACAGAGTCGAGCATTAACCATCTGTTTTTAAACGCATAAAAAAAGACAGCCGAAGCTGTCTTTTTTATCGAAGAGGGTCCTTAGTAGAAGATCCGCTCGCCACGTTCGCTCATCTTGAGCCAGACCGGCTTGGTACTGGTCTTGTTCCAGATGCGGTGCAGATAGCTATAAAAGCGGGCGCGATCACTACGAAACAGCATCACTGGAAACGCCAGAATGCCCACCAGCAATACATAAATGCGACGAAGAATAATCTGAGTCAGAGAAAAGGGATGAAACATGATGCAACTCCTTACTGGTACGACCACTGAACAAAGATTACTCCACTATCTGTAGGATTACTACATATTCAGCCATATTTTTTCATAAAAACGGCAAATTAGCGGGATAAATGAAATTGAGAAACGTTATTAACCAACAGTTAACACATTTGCGAAAATCGTGCGCTCTGCCACAGTTATGAGTGCGGAAACGTGCAGCATGGAGATTCGTATGAAGCTTTCAGAGGTTGCTCTGCTGGTGCTGATGCTCGCCTTGACCAAGGCGCAAATCGATGAGTGGCAGCTCAATCAGGGGGATGCCATCGTGCTTGCCCGACAAGGGCCAACCACCGTCAGTCTGTGGCAGTGCGGCACACTGAAACAACAGATGGCGGATCTCACCCAATACAGTGCAGAAAGCCAGTTTCAGAATCGGGGCCAAAACGTGGACGAAGTGAATCACTATCTTGAACGGCAGTGGCGAGAAGCAGGCTGCGAACGGCTGATGCTGCAACAGAGCTACTGATAAATTCGGTTTGAGATGATTTTTTGAAAAGAAAGATGGAGGCACGTTCCGGAGTCGAACCGGACTAAACGGATTTGCAATCCGCTGCATAACCGCTTTGCTAACGCGCCATGCTGACAAGACTGATTGTCTTGAAAGTGATATCCATCGTTGGTGCGATGGAAAATTGGAGCGGGAAACGAGACTCGAACTCGCGACCCCGACCTTGGCAAGGTCGTGCTCTACCAACTGAGCTATTCCCGCATTACTGCTTTCGTGCCAGTTGCCTGACAACGAGGCGCATTATACGTACCCCGAGCGACAGCACAACCCTTTTTTCGCATTTAAGCGCCGCAACAGGATCGTTTGCTCACCCTTTAGACGGGTTGCTGCAAAATCAGCCGTTCAGCTGTGACCAACCAAGCGAATTTGGGATAAAGTCGTTGAAATGATTACGCTTTAGTTCGAGACTTGAGCCGCTTAATAACCGGATTCTCAATTGAAATTCACAAGATGAAATGGATCTTCAGGCTTCGTGGACTCAGGCCGCAACTAATGTTGGCTTTTTTCATGTTGGGAATGGTGCCATTCCTGGTCGTCACCCTCTTCTTCCTCTACAGCCACGGCAAGGACCTCACCACCCAGACCTCCAACCATCTGGTCTCCGTTCGCAACATCAAAAAAAGCCAGCTTGAGGATTACTTCAACAACCTCAAGGAGCAGATCACCAACTTCTCCCAACAGGACTTTGCGGGCAACAGTATCGGTCGCTTCTACGGTTTTGCCGGTGCCTTTGAAAAACTGGGCACCACGCCTCAAGAGGCCCGTGCCCGGGCACAGGCCCGCTATGTGCCGGGCTCCTGGGATCAGCTGCAAAAGCCGGATCCCGAAGTCGAAATCGAACCCTCCATCAGTGCCCTCATTCTGGCTGACGAGATGTATGGCCGAGTGCATCAGCGCTTTCATCGCGGCTATGCCGACATGGTGCGCAAATCCAACTACAGCGACATCTTTCTGGTCGACCTCAACGGTGATGTCGTCTATTCGGTCACCAAACACCCCAACTTTGCCACCAACCTGCTCTCCGGCCCCTATCAGGGCAGTGGCCTCGGTCAGACCTTCGCCAAGATCAAGCGGCGCCTCGATGGCGGCCAGAAACCGCAACAGATCTTTGAATTCACCGACTTTGGCCGCAATGAGCTGACCGGTCAGGTGGTCGCCTACATGGCCGCCCCCGTGATGCAGTACGACTATGTGCGCGGGGTGGTCATCTTCGAGCTGCTGCCAGACAAGCTCAACCAGATCATGGCGGAGCGGGAGGGGCTCGGGAAAACCGGCGAGACCATTCTCATCGGCCCCGACAAACGGATGCGGGCCGATGCCTGGCTGGCGCCGGAGTACAGCGTCGAGAACAGTTTCAGCCAGAATTTCCGCCTGCTGCAGACCCCTCTCGTCACCAAGACCCTCTCTGGCGAGCAAGGGGTCGGGCTGTTTCGCTCCTATCAGGATGACGATGTACTCGCCGCCTACACCCAGGTGAAGGTATTCGATACCGAGTGGGCCTTTATCGCCGAGATCTCCACCCGCGAGGCCTATGCCCCCATCCGCCAGCTGGAGACGCTGGTCATCGTGCTAGGTGCTGGCTCCCTGCTGCTGCTGATCCTCTTCTCCCGCTGGCTCTCTCACTCCATCACGGCGCCGCTGCGCTCCCTGACCGAGGCGGCCGAGCAGGTTGCCGATGGCGCGCTGGACCACCCCATCGCCATCGAGCGCACCGGCGATGACATCGACCGGCTGGCGCAGGCGTTTCGCCATATGCAGCGCTCGGTGAAGGAGAAGATCGAACTTATCGAGCAGCAGACCATAGAGCTGCAGCAGCAGGTCAAGCTGACCCACAAGCAGAACCTCAGCCTGCAGCAGGCAGACAAGCTCAAGGATGAACTGCTGGCCAATACCTCCCATGAGCTGCGCACGCCTATCCATGGCATCAAGGGGATGGCCGAGTCGATGCTCGCCAGCCAGCAAGATTTGACCGAGGGACAGCAGAAACAGCTTGGCCTCATCATCAAGAGCGCCGACGGTCTGGCCCGTCTGGTGGACGATCTGCTCGACTACCACCAGATGCGCTACGGCCAGCTGGAGATCCACCCCCAGCCCGTCTCCTCCAAGGGGGTTATCCGGCTGGTGCTCGATCTCTGCCAGCATCTGGTACAGGCCAAACCGCTTACTCTGGTGGATATCAGCCCGGCCGAGCTGCCCCCTGTGCTGGCTGACGAGCAGCGCCTCGAACAGGTGCTCTACAATCTGGTCGGCAACGCCATCAAGTACACGCCGCAGGGCAAGGTGGTGCTGAGCGCCATGGTGGAGGGCAACTTCCTGCGCATCAAGGTGACCGATACCGGCATCGGCATCTCCCCCGAGCATCTGGAGCATATCTTCGAACCGCTGGTACAAATGAGCCCGGAGGTAAGCAAGCAGGGAGCCGGCCTTGGCCTTTCCATTACTCGGCAGCTGGTGCACTTGATGGGTGGCGAGCTGAGTGTGCAGAGCGAGCCGAGCGTCGGCTCCACTTTTGCCTTCACCCTGCCGCTCGCGACCGGCAAGAGTGCTCCGCTGACTCAGGGCAGCCGCCAGATAGAGCTGCAACTGGTGCGCCAGCAGCCGCTCATCCTGCCCGACTGGGAGAGCGAGGATTTGCCTCCCCCGCCCGAAGGGGCCCCCCTCATCCTGGTGGTGGATGACGAACCCATCAATCTGCACATCCTGCGCCACCTGCTGCAACCTTGCGGCTATCGCATTCTGCCCAGCAGCGATGGCCACGATGCGTTGGCCAAGCTCACCCAGGAGCCGGTGGATCTCATCCTGCTCGATGTAATGATGCCGACCCTCTCCGGCTTCGATGTCTGCCGCCGGCTCCGGGAGCTCCATCCCAAAGAGAAGCTGCCGGTGCTGCTGCTCACCGCCCTCAACCAGCCCAAGGATATCGAGGAAGGATTCAACGCCGGCGCCAACGACTATCTGGTCAAACCCTTCTGCAAAGAGGAGTTGTTCGCCCGGGTCAAAGCCTTGCTGGAGGCCAAGGAGGGACGAGCCTCGCTGGTGGAAAACCGCTTGCTCAAACAGGAGATAGAGCACCGCCTCACCCTGCAGGAGCGACTCCATCAGGATCAGATGCGCCTGCTGGCCCTGCTCGGCGAAGGGGCCGACCCCATGCTCTTTATCGACGAGCAGGGTACAGTGCTGTTCGCCTCCCGGGTACTGGCTCGCTTGCTGGGTCAGGAGCCGGAAACCATGGAGGGACAAGCTATCGACGAGTGGCTGGCAGAGCCGCTGAAAGAGCAGTGGCCCGATCTGGCTGGCCAGCGGGAACATATTGTCGAATTTCTGGTGGCAGGCCAGAAAGATGAGCTCAACGCCCGTGCCCTGCCCATCACCCTCGGGGGACAAGCGGCCTTTGCCCTTACCTTTACCACTGAACAGCGCCAGGATGAGAGCCGTATCGTGGCGCTGGAGAACGCCCTCAAAAACCTCTCCCGGCAAGCCATCATCGAAGATGAGCAGCTGCTGGGCGAGCTGAGCCGACTGGGCGGCGAATTCCGCTCGCTGGCCGACAACCTCATTCGCCAGCAGGATGACGAGCCCCTGCGCCGCGCCCTGGTGGAGACCATGCAGCTCACCCTGGATGCCTGGCAGCAGGGCACCGGCAAGGGCAAAATCGTGCTGGCGGAGAAGAGCAAGCTGTGGCGCGTCTACATGGACAGATCCAGCCCACAGACCCGTACCCTCGACAAGTACCTCAATCTGGACACCCTGCCCAAATCGCCGCGCTGGAAGACGGTCGTTGCCACCACCGAGTATGTGCTGGGCCACTGCCCGCTCAACGAGCAGCAGCGCCAGCAGTTGCAACAGAGTGCCCAGACCCTGCGTCAGCTTGCCAACCGCAAGGTGTGAGTCGGCGCAGGATGCGCGCTGGCTCACACTTGGCAAACCGGTTTCTTTTTCCAGCAAAACAAAGTCCGATATCCCCCCTGAAATCCGAGCCGATCCACGTCACATATTTGTCATGAACGTTGTTTTCAAGGCGACTTTTAGCGCAGAGAGAACTAACTTAACGATATGATTTACAACAGATAAAAATCCATTTTGACGAAATTGACGTAAGACCTGGGATTTTTACGAAAACAACGAAATCAACAGTTGTTGTTTTCCTGTTAACTCTGTTTTGCTAATGGCGTTGGAAAACAAAACGACAAGGGTGCAGACACCCAACCAACAACGAGGGCCGGTCTCATCAGCATGCGAAACCGGTGCTCACACAAACAAGGCGAACCCTCGGGAATGCCAAAAAAATAAGAAAGGAAAACATATGCTTGCCAAAGTATCCAAAATCTCTACCGCTGTAATGCTGGGAACCATGATGCTTGCCGGTGCTGCCGGCAATGCCATGGCTGCCGAAAACAAGACTGTGCTGACCATGGTTGCACAGCAGGAAACCGCCTGGGTCAAGAACTTCAACCCCTTCCTGCAAGCAGGCTTGCTGCACACTACCCGTCACTTCATCTATGAACCGCTGGTGATCTTCAACGATATGCAGGGTGGTAAACCCGTCTATCGTCTGGCCACCAACTACGAGTTCAGCAAAGACCTGAAATCCGTCACCTTCGATCTGCGTGACGGCGTGAAGTGGTCAGATGGTCAGCCCTTTACCGCTGATGACATCCTGTTCTCCTTCAATCTGGTCAAAGCCAACAAGGCGCTGGATGAGCGCTCGATCTGGACCCAGATCAAGAGCGTCGAGAAGCTGGCCCCGAACAAGGTCAAGTTCGACCTGACCGAGGTCAACACCAACGTGGTGAACGATCTGGTACTGGTGCCCATCGTACCGGAGCATCAGTGGAAGTCGGTGAAAGACCCGGTTGCCTTTACCAACGACAAACCGGTCGGTACCGGCCCCTTCACCGAAGTGGAGAACTTCTCCGCCCAGCTCTACACCCAGTGCCGCAACCCGCACTACTGGGATAACGCCAACCTCTCCATCGACTGTATCCGCATGCCGCAGATGGCCACCAACGATCAGGTGCTGGCTGCTGTGATGAAGGGCGACATCGACTGGTTCGGCTCCTTCGTACCGGATATCGAGCGTCTCTACGTCGGCAACGATCCGAAGAACAACAAATACTGGTTCCCGGCCTCCGGTACCGTGGCGTTCAACGTCAACTTCCAGACCAAAAACCCGGGCAACCACGAAGCCTTCAATGACGTCAACTTCCGCCGCGCCTTCTCCATGGCGATGGATCGCCAGTCCATGGTGGATATCGCGGGCTACGGCTACCCGACCGTCAACGAATACCCGTCAGGGCTTGGCAAAGCGTTCGCCTCCTGGAACAACCCGGATGTGGACAAGAAATACGGCAAGTTCAACAAGTACGATCTGGAAGGCGCCAAGGCCCTGTTGAAGCAGGCTGGCTACAAGGATTGTGACGGCGACAAGTTCCTCGACACCCCGAGCTGCAAAAAGATCGAGTTCAAGGTACTGGTGCCGAACGGCTGGACCGACTGGGTCAACACAGTACAGATCGGCGTGGAAGGGCTGCAGGCACTGGGCCTGAATGCCAAGACCGCCACCCCGGAAGCGACCGTCTGGACCGAGAACCTCATCACTGGCGACTTTGATGTGGCGCTGCAGGGCTACTTTGCCGGTGCCAACCCGCACAAGTACTTCGAGACCGCCTTCCACTCCCGCAACATGGGTGAGCGTGGCAACCGCTTTGCGGCTCCCCGCTACAAGGATCCCGAGCTGGACAAACTGATCGACGACTTCACCCAGACCGCCGATGCAGCCAAGCAGAAGGACATCATGTTCGCGATTCAGGAGCGGGTCGGTGCCAACCAGACCATCATTCCGGTCTTCAACAACCCGACCTGGTATGAGTACAGCACCAAGCGTTTCCACGGCTGGTTCAGCGCTGACAACCCGGTTGCCAAGCCGCAGCTCCACCCGGACACCCCCGAGCGTCTGCTGCACATCCTGGCACTCAAGCCAAACAGCTAAACAATCCCGGCCCCCTGCGGGGGGCCATCTTCCCCGTTGATCCCCCCTTCTGCCCGCATCTGCCGGGGTTGGGGTAGCCATGCCCGACGCGGGGCGGACTTGCAGTAAAAGGTATCATCATGGGATTCATACTGAGACGCTTTTCCTTCTATCTGGTTGCCTTTCTGGTAGCCGCTACCATCAACTTCCTGTTACCCCGAGCCATGCCAGGCGATCCCGTATCCGTGATGTTTGCCCGCGCTGGCGCCATGATGGAACCCGCCGCACTGGAAGCGCTCAAGGCCACCTTCGGCTTTGTCGACGGCCCCATCGGCACCCAGTTTCTTACCTATGTGAAGAGTGTCTTCACCTGGGATCTCGGCACCTCGGTGCGCTTCTATCCGCAGCAGGTCTCGGACGTGCTGGGCCGCGCCATCGGCTGGACCCTGTTTCTGGTGGGCACCTCCACCATTCTGAGTTTCTCCGTCGGCTCCATCGTCGGCATCTTCGCCGCCTGGTATCGCGGCGGCCGGATGGACAGCATCCTCTCCCCGCTCACTCTGGTGATGCAGGCGATTCCGCCGGTAGTCGTCTCCCTGCTTGCCCTGTTCCTGTTCGGGGTGAGTCTTGAATGGCTGCCGATTGGCTATGCCTACAGCCCGGAGATCACGCCGGACTGGGGCTGGGAGCACATCAAGAGCATCCTGACCCACGCCATCATGCCGGTCGGCACTCTGGCCATGGTGCAAGTAGGCGGCTTTCTCATCACCATGCGCAACAACATGATCAACCTGCTGGGCGAGGATTACATCACCATGGCCAAAGCCAAGGGGCTCTCCAGCAACCGGGTGATCTTCAACTACGGCGCCCGCAACGCCATTTTGCCAAGCGTTACCGCCCTCTCCATGGCGCTCGGTTTCGTCATCGGTGGCTCTCTCATCACCGAGGTTATCTTCAACTATCCCGGCCTGGGCCTGACCCTCTATCAGGGCATTCTGGCCCGCGACTACCCGCTCATTCAGGGGCAGTTGCTCATCATGACCATCACCATGCTCAGCTTCAACTTCCTGGCCGACGTGCTCTACGTCTTCCTGGATCCCCGTCTGCGTACAGGAGGCAAATAAGATGCGTATGCCGACCATTCTCAAGATCCTGCTGGGCAACAAGAAGGCTGCCTGCGGCCTCGTCATCGTCGTTACCTTCGTACTGATGGCATTGTTTGCCCCGCTGCTGGCCAGCAACGAGCCGACCAAACGGGTTGCCCGCCCCCACCAGCCGCCCAGCGCCGAGTTTGTGATGGGCACTACCCGCATGGGCCACGACATCTGGTCCCAGTTCACCAATGGCGCCCGCATCTCCTTGCTGGTGGGCTTTAGCGCAGGCCTGCTGGTCTGTACCCTGGCCGTCGCCATCGGCATCACCGCCGGCTACTTTGGCGGTCTGGTTGATGAGTGCCTCACCTTCCTGATGAACGTGGTGCTGGTGATCCCCAACCTCCCCTTGCTACTGGTGCTGGCGAGCTTTATCGGGGAGGCGTCGCCGGCGGTCATTGCGGTGATAATAGGGTTGACCTCGTGGGCCTATGGCGCGCGGGTCATCCGCGCCCAGACTCTGGCGCTGCGCGAGAAAGAGTTCGTCATCGCCGCCGAAGTGCTGGGCGAGCCGGCCTGGCGCATCATTCTGGTGGAGATCCTGCCCAACCTCATCTCCATCATCGGGGTGAGCTTTATCGGCTCCATCATCTACGCCATTGTCACCGAAGCGACTCTGGAGTTCCTCGGCCTTGGCGACCCGACCGTAGTGAGCTGGGGCATCATGCTCTACAACGCCCAGACCTCCAGCGCCATTCTGGTCGGCGCCTGGTGGGAGATCCTGGCCCCCTGCTTCGCCATCGCCACTCTTGGCGCCGGTCTGGCCCTGCTCAACTTCGCCATCGACGAAATCGCCAACCCGCAGCTGCGCTCCCACAAAGGGCTCAACCGCTGGAAGAAACTTGCCGCGCCAACCCCTTCTGCGGTATCAGCTGTACAGGAGAAGACAGCATGAACAAGCAACCCCTGCTGTCAGTACGCAATCTCTGCGTCGACTACATCACCGAAAATGGCGACGTGCGCGCCGTCAACTCGGTGAGCTTCGATATCAAACAGGGCGAGATCTTCGGTCTCGCCGGCGAGTCGGGCTGCGGCAAATCCACCGTCGCCTTCTCGGTGGCCCGGCTGCACAAGCCGCCGGCCTACATCAGCGGCGGCGAGATCCTGTTCAAGGGGGAGAACATCCTCCATTACAACGACGAGCGGCTGCGCTCCTATCGCTGGCAACAGGTGTCGGTGGTGTTCCAGTCCGCCATGAACGCCCTGAACCCGGTACTGCGGATGGAGGAACAGTTCTGCGACGTGCTGCTGGCCCACAACCCCGGCATGACCCGCTACGAGGCGATCAAGCGCGCCCAGGAGCTGCTTACCATCGTCGATATCCACCCGAGCCGGCTCAAGGATTACCCGCACCAGTTCTCCGGCGGCATGCGCCAGCGGCTGGTGATCGCCATCGCCATGGCGCTCAACCCCGAGCTGCTCATCATGGATGAACCGACCACGGCGCTCGATGTGGTGGTGCAGCGGGAGATCCTGCAGAAGGTCTATGCCCTGAAAGAGAAGTTCAACTTCTCCATCCTGTTCATCACCCACGACCTCTCCCTGATGGTCGAATTCTGCGATCGCATCGGCATCATGTATGCCGGTGAACTGGTGGAGGTTGCCCCCTCCAAGGCGATCCTGACCGCGCCGCTGCACCCCTATACCAGAGGGCTCGGCAACTCCTTCCCGCCTTTGCACGGGCCGAAAAAGGTGCTGGAGGGGATCCCGGGCACCCCGCTCAACCTGCTGGAGGTGCCGGTCGGCTGCCGCTTTCAGGCCCGCTGCGGCAAGGTGCACGATCGCTGCCGTCAGGAGTACACCAGATTGGCCGAGATCCGCCCCGGACAACAGACCGCCTGCCATCTCTATGACATGCAGGATGAACAACAAGATCCCCTGATCTATCTGGACAAGGCCGCTGGCTGTTAAGGATGTCTGTCATGCAAATCGCCAAAACCGATGCACCCATCATCGAAGTCCAGCACCTCTACAAGGACTTCCCCGTCAACTCCAATGCCATCAAGAGTGGCAAGATGCGGGCGCTCTCCGACATCACCTTCAACCTGCACCGGGGCCGCGCCCTGGCTGTGGTCGGGGAGTCGGGCTCCGGCAAGAGCACCATCGCCAAGATCATTGCCAAGATGTACAAGCTCAGTGCCGGGCGCATTCTCTATCGCGGCCACGATCTGGAAGAGTTCAACAAGGGCACCGCCCTGCTGGACTATCGCCAGAGCGTACAGATGGTGTGGCAAGATCCGTTTGGTTCGCTCAACCCGACCCACACCATCTATCACCACATCGCCCGCCCCCTGCTGCTGCACAGCAAGGTGATCGACAAAAAAGAGCTGCCCGAGATGGTCTACGCACTGTTGGAGAAGGTCGGCCTGACCCCCGCCAAGGCAACGGCGGCCAAGTATCCGCACCAGCTCTCCGGCGGCCAGCGCCAGCGGGTCAACATCGCCCGCAATCTGGCGGTGGAGGCGGAAGTGGTATTGGCGGACGAACCCACCTCCATGCTCGACGTCTCCATTCGCATCGGCATCCTCAACCTGATGGAGCAGATGAAGGATGAGCTTGGCGTCTCCATGCTCTACATCACCCACGACATCGCCACCGCCCGCTATGTGGCGGAAGATCTGGCGGTCATGTACGTGGGACACATGGTGGAGTGGGGCGAGGTGGACGAGATCCTGCACCACCCGCAGCACCCCTATACCCAGCTGCTCATCTCGGCGGTGCCCGACCCCGAGAAGAGTATCCACGCCGAGCTGGAGGGCGGCCGAAAAGGGGAGATCCCGCTCTGGACGCCGGAATCCTGCGGTTGCCCCTTTGCCGGGCGCTGCAATCAGGCGATGCCCCGCTGCAAGGAGAGTCTGCCTGCCATCACCAGGCTTGCCGACAACCACTTCGTGCGCTGCTACCTCTACGAGTGAGGGTAAGCCTTAGACCGGCCGGACTGCACAGTCCGGCCATGCCTCGATACGGGGCGGCCATAGCCCCGTGATGTGCCTCACCGCCCGACGGTGAACCACAGGAGTAATACCTTGATGGAACTCTTGATCAATCAGGTGGGCTACGAGTGCGACGGGCACAAGGTCGCCCTGCTGCAAGCCTCCCCCGCCCATGATCTCGGCGGCTACGTCAGGCTGCAACGCCTTGATGATGGCCAGATCCTGTTTGAAACCCCGCTACAAGCGGCTGGCAGCGTCCCCGGCTGGCAGGGGCGTGCTTACTGGCGCGCCGACTTCTCCGCCTTCAAGGAGCCCGGCCACTATCGGCTGGAGGCGATCACTGCCCAAGGCATTGTCCGCTCGACCCGTTTTGCCATCGGCCAGGATCTGCTGGCCAGCCGCTGCCTCTCCGATGTCATTCACTACTTCAAGGGGCAGCGCGCCAGCGGCATCTTTGATCGCGCCGACCGCAGCGCCCGCCTGTTTGGCACCGACCAGCACAGAGATGTGCACGGCGGCTGGTTCGATGCCAGCGGCGACATGAGCAAGTACCTGAGCCACCTATCCTACGCCAACTACCTCAACCCCCAGCAGACCCCCATGGTGGTCTGGTCGCTGCTCAAGTGCCGGGAACTGCTGGCCCCGCGCCGCGATATCGACGGGGTGAACCTCTGCAAGCGGCTCAATGACGAGGCGCTGCACGGCGCCGACTTTCTCTGCCGGATGCAGGATGAGTCGGGCTTCTTCTACATGACCCTATTCGACAAGTGGAGCAAGGATCCCGCCCAGCGCGAGCTGTGCGCCTATGCCACCCAGCAGGGGATCAAATCCGCCAACTGGCACGCCGGTTTCCGCCAGGGGGGCGGCATGGCCATTGCCGCACTGGCCCGCGCTGCTCGCGAGCACATCGGCGGTGACTTCGATACCAACCATTACGCCGAGGCGGCCAGACGCGGTTACCTGCATCTGCGTGAGCACAACCTCGCCTATCTGGACGACGGGGTCGAAAACATCATCGACGACTACTGCGCCCTGCTGGCGGCGGTGGAGCTGACCCGCACCTTCGGCGCCGAGTGGCTGGCCGAGGCGAGAGTCCGTGCCAGCAAACTCTGCGCCCGTCAGCGCATTCATCCTGAGCTGGGTCACTACTGGTCTGCCAACGAAGATGGCTCGCGTCCCTACTACCACGCAGCCGAAGCGGGGCTGCCGGTGCTGGCACTGCTGGAATACCTGGGCGTGGAGCCGGATCAGGAGCACAAGGCTCGGGTACAAACCGTAGTGCAGCAGGCGCTGGCTGCCGAGCTGGCGCTCTGCGCCAGCGCGGGCAATCCCTTCTCCCTCGCCCGCCAATATGTGAAAGGGGTGGATGAAGCACCACACGTCAGCTTCTTTATGCCCCACAACAACGAGTCCGGTTACTGGTGGCAGGGGGAGAACGCTCGCCTGGCCTCGCTGGCCGCCATGGCCTTTGCCGCCGCGGCACAGTTGCCCCAGCAGAGCAGGTTGCTGCGCACTTTCGGTCAGCACCAGCTCGACTGGATCCTCGGGCAAAACCCCTTCAACACCTGCATGCTGGCCGGTCACGGCATCAATAATCCCGCCTACACCGCCGGTTATCCCAATGCGCTGGGGGGCATCTGCAACGGCATCACCTCAGGGTTTGAGGACGAAAATGAGGTGGCCTTTATTCCAGAGGAGTACAGGGAACGGCTGGATCAGAACTGGCGCTGGGGCGAGCAGTGGTTCCCCCATGCAGCCTGGTTTGCCCTGGCCATCAGCTGGCAAAATGCCGCAGGAGGTCGCCATGATTGAGTACTGGGTCGGGGTCGATGGCGGTGGCACCCACACCCGCGCCCGCATTCGGGATCGGGCCGGCAAGCTGCTCGGCGAAGGGCGCGCCGCCGGATCCAATCTGGAGCTGGGCATCCATCACGCTCACGCCAATGTGCTGGCTGCCATCGCCAGCGCCCGCCTTACGGCCGGACTCGGCATCGAGTGCGAACAACAGATGGGGGTCGGGCTGGCGCTCGCCTCCGCCGAGCTGGCCGACTGCTATCACGCCCTGCTCGAGATGCCCTTCCCCTTTGCCAGCGTCAGGCTCACCTCCGATGCCTTCGGCGCCTGCCTCGGCGCCTTTGGTGGCCGGGAGGGAGCAATCCTGATCGCCGGCACCGGTTCGGTCGGGCTGGTTTATCAGAATCACCGGATCCGCACCTGCTCCGGGCGGGGCTTTCCCATTTCGGATCTCGGCAGCGGCGCCTGGCTGGGCTTACGCGCCATCCAGCAATCCCTGCTCTGCCACGACGGCATCCTGCCCCCCAGCACCCTGGCCATCCGTTTGCTCGACCACTTCAAACGGGATCAGACCGAGGTAGTGCACTGGGCTGCTCGCGCCATTCCCGCCGACTACGGCCGCTTCGCCCCCTGGGTATTCGATGCGGCCAGCGACGGCGACGACCTCGCCAACCAGTTGCTGGATGAGACTTGCGCCCAACTCACCACCCTGCTGGAGGGAATGAAGTTGCTGGGTGCCACCGAGATCGCCCTGCTGGGTGGTATCGGCACCCGCCTCGCCCCTCGCCTTGGCGAGCTGAACCTTGTGGCCCCCAGAAGCGATGCACTCGACGGGGCCATCCTGTTTGCCCAATCAGAGGATTATCCATGTCTACACCCCTGATCCACTCCCGGGTCACCCGACGTGACGGCGAGGATGTCTGGTTTGCCTTCACCCTGTCCAACCTGCCGGCAGAGGCGTGGAAGCTGCACTTCTGTCTGGCACGCCATATCGACCCGGAATCGCTGCAAGGAGGTGAGCTTGAGCGCCAGAGCGGCAGCTACAAGGTGCTGATCCCGCAGGCTGGCAGCAACGAGATCCTGTTTTGCTGCCGCCAGACCCCCATTAAAAAGATCTCCGACATGCCGCAGGGCTTCTTCCTGAGCCTGCCCGACGCCACCACCGGCCCCCAGCTGCTGCCAGTAACCCTGGCAGCAGAAGAGCTAGGGCTGGAGAATCAGCCTGTCCGCAAGCCAGACCTGCCGGACGTCGAGCCGCTGCCCGGCATAGTACCGCAATCGGCTCATCTGGTGCTGCAGGAGGGGTATTTTCGCCTCGCCGAGCGGGCCCACGTGAGCGCCATCCGCGATATCAGCGGCTTGCTTGGCCACTTCAACGAGCTCACATCGCTGGCACTGGAGCAGGATCACGACGCCGAGATCCGGCTGGTTGAGACAGCGCTGGCCCCCGAAGCCTACCGGCTCACCATCACCGAAGAGGAGATAGTGATTGCCGCTGCGGGCGAGAGTGGCTGGCGCCACGCTCTGGTCACGCTGGCCCAGTGGTATCTGCAGCACGGCGAGAGCCTGCCCTGCCTGACGCTGGAGGACAGCCCGCGCTTTGGCTTTCGCGCCATCTTTCTCGACTGCGCCCGCCACTTTCACAGCATGGCGACCATCAAGCGACTGCTCAAGCTGATGAGCCTATACAAGTTCAACCGCTTCCACTGGCATCTGACCGATGACGAGGGGTGGCGCCTCGAGATCAATGCCTTCCCCGAGCTCACCACCGTGGGTGCCTGGCGCGGCCATGATCTGGCCATAGATCCGCAGCTGAGCGGCGGCCCCACCCCCTACGGCGGCTACTACACCCAGAGCGAGGTGCGCGAGCTGGTGGCCTATGCCGAAGGGCTTGGCATTACCATCATCCCCGAAATCGACATTCCGGGTCACTGCCACGCAGCCATCAAGGCGCTGCCAAAGCTGCTGGTGGAGGAGGCTGATCGCTCCCGCTACCGCTCGGTGCAGCACTTTGACGACAATGTGCTCAACCCGGCGCTGCCCGGCACCTACCGTTTCCTGGAAGCGGTACTGGACGAGGTGTGCGAGCTCTTCCCCGGCTCCCAGATCCACATGGGGGGAGATGAAGTTCCAAGCGGCGTCTGGACCGACAGTCCCGCCTGCCAGCAACTGATGATCGAGCAAGGTTACGCCGACTGCCGCGAACTGCAGGGCCATCTGCTGCGCCACTGCCAGCGCTATCTGGCCGCCCGAGGCAAACAGATGATCGGCTGGGAGGAGATCCTCCATGGTGACAAGGTGAGCCGCAAAGCGGCGATCTGCGCCTGGACCAGCTTTCAGGCGGGACTGGACGCGGCCGCAGCCGGTTATCCGGTGGTGATGGCGCCCGCCCAGTTCCTCTATCTGGACCTCGCCTGGAGCGCCGATATTCACGAACCCGGCCTCTACTGGGCGGGCACCCTCAATCTGGAGCAGATCTACTCATGCGATCCTGCCCCAGCCGATTTCCATGCCAGCGATAACATCCTCGGGGTGCTGAGCCCCTTGTGGTCAGAATTGATCACCTCGCGCGATCGTCTCGACTACATGTTGTTCCCGCGCATGCTGGCCACGGCCGAGGTGGCCTGGAGCGAACCCGCCCGCAAGGGGTGGGAGCACTTCACCGCCCGCCTGCCCGGCCAGCTGCAGATCCTCGACCAGCTGCAGGTGCGCTACCGGATGCCACAGAGGTAATGTTGTCTTTACTTTGGCGGCCCTCAGGCCGCCTTTTTTCATTTAGACCCCCACCATCCCCTGATATCAGATATTCCAACCTCTGCCACGCCTTGCTTCCGGCCCAGCCGAGAAGCCACAATGACCCATCCACTCAACGGCAACAGCAGCATATCCATGTATCACCCCTCCCATGAAAAAGTGGCCAGAATCGAGGCGATTATCGCGCTTATTCCTGCAGGCAAGGTGGCCAGCTACGGTCAGGTAGCCGATCTGGCAGGTCTGCCCGGGCGGGCAAGGCTGGTGGGCAAGGTGCTGCGTGAGACCGACAAGGTGCTGCCCTGGCACAGGGTGCTGGGCGCTGCCGGTACCATTTCGTTGCCCAAGGGTTCAGAGGGATTTGCCACCCAGGTCGGCTTGTTGCAGGAAGAGGGGGTTGCCGTGATTGGCGGGCGAGTCAGAATGCGGGATTGGCAGTGGCAGCCCGACCTGGCCGAGCTGCTGTTTCTACTGCCGTTTTGATGTTGTTCTTCACCTGAAGTGGTGATTGTTGGCCTGACGCTTACTCAAGCGGTGCCAGGATCTCGTCGCTGCGTACCTGCACCGGAATGGTTTCATCTTCGCGCTGCAGCAGCACCAGCAAGCTCTGCCGGTTCACTTCCAGCACATAGGCCGCCCCTTCACGGGTCATGCAGCTCATGCCGGGCCGGATCTCGTTAATTTCCATCACCACCTCCTTGTTACAACGCTGCACTCCTTGCAGCTGGTACTCAGTATATGCTGCTCAACAAGCAAAGAGGCCCCTTGTCGGGGCCTCTTTCTCATCAAGCTTTCTTCGCCTTTGGCAAACTCTCTTGCCAGGTACCGTTATCGTAGTGAGCGGTCCAGCCGGTCGCCTTGCCGTTGACCTCGGTCATTACGTACTGCTCCTTGGTCTTGCGACTGAAGCGTACGATGGCCGGGTTGCCATCCGGATCGGTGAGCGGGGCTCCCGCCAGATACTTGTGCTTGGCCGAGATGCGATCCTTGAAGCGCTTGAGCTCCTCCACCAGCGGCGCGCGGGTCTCGCGCGATTTGGGGAAGTTGCTGGCCGCCAGGAACAGACCGGCAGCCCCGTCGCGCAGCACGAAGTGGGCGTCGGACTGGGTGCACTTGAGCTCGGGCAGCGGTACCGGATCCTCTTTCGGCGGCGCGATGTCACCGTTTTTCAGGATCTTGCGGGTGTTCTTGCAGGTCTCGTTGGTGCAGCCCATGTACTTGCCGAAACGACCGTTCTTGAGCTGCATCTCGCTACCACAGCGGTCACACTCGATGCTCGGCCCTTCGTAGCCCTTGAGTTTGAACTGACCTTTTTCAATTTCGTAGCCATCGCAATCGGGGTTGCGACCACAGACGTGCAGCTTGCGGCTGTCGTCGATGATGTAGGCATCCATCGCGGTGCCGCACACGCCGCAGCGGTGCTTGGCGCGCAGCGCTTCGGTTTCCGCCTCTTCGCCATCGGTGGCGGAGACAAACTCGTCGGCAGAGACCAGGTTGATGGTCTTCTTGCAGCGCTCTTTCGGCGGCAGGGCATAGCCGGAGCAACCAAGGAAGACACCGGTGGTGGCGGTACGGATACCCATCTTGCGGCCGCAATCAGGGCAATCGATATCGGTCAGCACCATCTGGTTGGCACGCATGCCGCCCTCTTCCGGCGCCTTGTCCGCTTTCTCCAGCTCATGGGTAAACTCGGCGTAGAAGGCATCCAGCACCTTCTTCCACTCGAGGCTCCCCTCGGCGATGCCATCGAGCTTGTCTTCCATCTTGGCGGTGAACTCGTAGTTCATCAGCTCGACGAAGTTCTCAACCAGACGGTCGGTGACGATCTCGCCCATCTTCTCGGCGAAGAAACGGCGACTATCGACCCGCACATACCCGCGATCGACGATGGTGGAGATGATGGAGGCATAGGTAGACGGACGGCCAATGCCGCGTTTTTCCAGCTCACGTACCAGCGCTGCTTCGGTGAAGCGGGCGGGGGGCTTGGTGAAGTGCTGGCGCGGATCCAGTTTGACCAGTTTCAGCACCTCGCCGACAGTCACCGCCGGCAACTGGCTGTCTTCACCCTTGCGACCCATCGGCGGCAGCGCCTTGGTCCAACCGGCGAAGCGCAGGGTACGGCCACGGGCCTTGAGCTCGAACTCACCCGCCTTGACGGTCAGGGTGGAGGAGTCGTACTGAGCCGGGGTCATCTGGCAGGCGACGAACTGACGCCAGATGAGGTCATACAGGCGCATTGCATCCGGCTCCATCCCTTCCAGCATCTCGGCAGTCACCAGCACACTGGAGGGGCGGATCGCCTCGTGTGCCTCCTGGGCATTGGCCTTGGCGCCATACAAATTCGGCTCGGCCGGCAGGTAGGCTGCGCCATAGTGCTCGCCGATATATTCCCGCACCGCGTCCACCGCCTCTTTGCTGAGGTTGGTCGAGTCGGTACGCATATAGGTGATGTAACCCGCTTCATAGAGACGCTGGGCCATCATCATGGTCTTCTTGACCCCGAAGCTAAGCCGGGTAGAGGCCGCCTGCTGCAGAGTGGAGGTGATGAAGGGCGCGGACGGCTTGGAGCCGGTCGGCTTGTCTTCCCGGTTCACTACCTTGTAGTCGACCCCTTCCAGGGCTGCGACGGCGGCGAAGGTCTCGGCCTGGGTTACCGGCTTGAAGTCGGCGCCGTTGCGGCTGACCACCTCCATGCGCAGCTCGCTCTTGTCGGCGGTCAGCAGGTCGGCATTGAGATCCCAGAACTCGACCGGTACGAACGCCTTGATTTCGCGCTCTTTATCGACGATCAGACGCACCGCGACGGACTGTACCCGACCGGCAGAGAGGCCGCGAGCCAGCTTTTTCCACAGCAGCGGAGAGACCATGTAACCTACGACGCGGTCGAGGAAACGACGGGCCTGCTGGGCGTTGACGCGGTCAATGTTGAGCTCGGAGGGCTGGGCAAATGCCTCCTTGATGGCGGTTTTGGTGATCTCGTTAAATACCACGCGCTTGTAGCGGCTCTCATCGCCACCGATGATCTCGCGCAGGTGCCAGGCGATCGCTTCCCCTTCTCTATCCAAGTCGGTTGCGAGATAGATGGTGTCTGCCTTCTCGGCCAGACTTTGCAACTCGCTGACCACCTTCTCCTTGCCGGGCAAAATCTGGTAGTTGGCCTGCCAGCCCGCAGTCGGGTTGATCCCCATCCGGGCAAACAGGGCTTTGCGCTCCTTGGCTGCCTTTTCGGTTTCGCTCAACTTGATGCCGCGAATGACGGGTTTCTTGGGCTCGGTGCTGGCGCTGCCGCTGGTGGGCAGATCGCGAACATGACCCACGCTGGATTTCACCACGTAGTCCTTGCCCAGATATTTGTTGATGGTCTTGGCCTTGGCCGGAGACTCCACTATGACCAGTGATTTGCCCATGCTGTAACTATTATCCTCATTGCACCCGACGGGGTTGGTGTGCGGTTTTGTGGGGCTGTATAAGAGATTTGACGGGAAAAAGCAATCTTGTGACTCAATTTGCCTGACCAGCCCCTACCGCGCTGCTTCTTTATTTATTAATGCGAAGGGTCAGCGTCGGGTGCAACCGCTTTTTCATTTTTCTGCCATACGGCCCCTCTTTTTATATCTGAAACGACATAAAAACGTCTGCTGGTTACCGGCTTGTTACAAAAACATAAAATCTCTTTATAATGGCCCCACCCCGACGCATTGTGCGCGGAAGGAATCCGCTACCCATCATAAAAATCGAAAGGATGTACTCAATGAAGCACTTCGAGGTCAATTTCGACGGACTGGTCGGCCCGACCCACAACTACGCCGGTCTCTCCTACGGCAACGTCGCCTCCCAGAACAACGCTCAGGAAGCCTCCAACCCGAAAGAGGCAGCCAAGCAGGGGCTACGCAAGATGAAGGCGCTGACCGAGCTCGGCATGACCCAGGGGGTGCTGGCGCCACAAGAGCGCCCTGACCTTGCCACCCTGCGCCGCCTCGGCTTCACCGGCAGCGATGCCCGGGTGCTGGAACAGGCCGCCAAACAGGCTCCTGCCGTACTGGCCGCCTGCTATTCGGCCTCCAGCATGTGGACTGCCAACGCCGCCACCGTCTCCCCGAGTGCCGATACTCAGGATGGCCGCATTCACTTCACCCCCGCCAACCTGACCAACAAGTTTCACCGCTCACTCGAGCCGGATGTCACTGGCCGGATCCTGCGCGCCGTGTTCAATAACGAGCGCCACTTCAGTCACCACCTCCACCTGCCGGAGAACGACCACTTCGGCGACGAGGGGGCGGCCAACCACACCCGGCTCTGCCGCGCCTATGGCGAAGCGGGGGTCGAGCTGTTCGTCTATGGCCGCAGCGCCTTTGATCTCTCCCGTCCGGCACCAAAGCGCTATCCGGCCCGCCAGACTCTGGAGGCGAGTCAGGCCATCGCCCGCCTGCATGGTCTTGATGAGGAGAGCGTGGTCTTTATCCAGCAGAATCCGGAGGTGATCGATCAGGGGGTATTCCACAACGACGTGATTGCTGTGGGTAACCAGAACGTGCTCTTCTTCCACCAGCAGGCATTTCTCAACACCAAACAGGCGCTGGCCGAGGTGCAGACCAAGTTTGGCGAAGGGGAGCTGCACTTTATCGAGGTGCCGACCGCCGAGGTATCTGTGCTGGATGCAGTGAAATCCTATCTGTTCAACACCCAGATCCTCACCCTGCCCAATGGCGAAATGGCGATCATCGCCCCTACCGAGTGCCGCGACAATCCGGCGGTGTCGGCGTACCTGAACAAACTGCTGACCATGAACACGCCTATCAAGGCCGTTCACTACATGGACGTCAAGCAGAGCATGCGCAACGGCGGCGGCCCCGCCTGTCTGCGGCTACGGGTCGCCATGAACGATGCCGAACTCGCAGCGGTCAATCAGGCCTGCCTGATCAACGACAGTCAATTCGCCCGCCTCGATGGCTGGGTTGATCGCCACTATCGTGACCGCCTGACCCTCGATGATCTGCGGGATCCGGCACTGGTGCAGGAGTCTCGCAGCGCACTGGACGAACTGACCCAGATCCTGAAACTGGGGTCCATCTACCCGTTCCAGCGCTAATCATCGCACCAGAGCTCAAGCTCAATTCAGCAAAAGACCGCCATGTCCGGCGGTCTTTTTGTCTGTCTCTCAACAAATTCTGAATTTTTCGACCAGAGCCCGCAACGGGACTGCATAGAAAAGCAGCGCACAACTTGCTGATAAGTCTGAATTTTGAGCACGATGTATCAAAAAATCGACGAACAGTCATTTTTTGCTGCCAGAAACGCTTCAAGGGGTTCACAAAGAGCGAAGATCTGTTAGTATGCGCCTCGCACTTGGGGAGGGGTTCCCGAGCGGCCAAAGGGATCAGACTGTAAATCTGACGGCTCTGCCTTCGAAGGTTCGAATCCTTCTCCCTCCACCATTCAAGTGCAACAATCAGGAAAATACCCCGTGGAGGGGTTCCCGAGCGGCCAAAGGGATCAGACTGTAAATCTGACGGCTCTGCCTTCGAAGGTTCGAATCCTTCTCCCTCCACCATCTTCCAGAACACAATATGCAATACCCCTGTGGAGGGGTTCCCGAGCGGCCAAAGGGATCAGACTGTAAATCTGACGGCTCTGCCTTCGAAGGTTCGAATCCTTCTCCCTCCACCATCATTCAAGAAAACCCGGCCTAGCGCCGGGTTTTCGCTTTTCCAGCCCATGCTACCTAACCATCCTGTCAGATCTGACAGTTGCGTTTGCAACCTGTTTTGTTCACTTTGTCACCATCATCGTCAGAGTATTCACATCATGTTTGAGATCTGGGACGAACATGGCCATGCCACCGGGCTCACGCTGCAAGCGCTGAAAAAGCGCATGGAGGGCTATCAGGGCGATCTGATGGTTCGCTACAGCAACAAGGTTGGCCTGCCCACGACGCTCTTCGTGACAGTGAAGCAGGGTATTCCCTACCAGCGCTTCAAAGCGGGCAGCCCCAGACTTGACTGGGAGTGGCTGGCAGGCGCAACCAACGGCGCCATGCCCCGCACTATTCGCGAACAGCGCTTCGAGATGGCGCTCGCGGCAACCCACTAAATTACCGACTCACCCCGCCAGCTCATCAGCCAGCTGCTGTAACAGCGCACAAAACTGCGCCAGCTCATCGCTACACCCATCCGCTCCCTGTTGACGGATCCGCTCCTCCAGCAGCCAACCCTGCTCCGCAGCCTCCGGGATCATCATGGCAACAGTGCCCGCCTGACGGTGCACCCACTCGGCCAAGGCCTTATCTTCTTGCGGACGCATGCCCAGTCCACGCACCAGTTCGTGACGACACTGCTGCAATGCCTGTCGCAACGGTTCACCCGCACCAAACAGCGAGCTCATCACAGCGAGTTCGAGCAGCCGCTCGGAGGGGAGGATATGCCACTTCTGCAGCATCTGGCGCAATCCCGCCAGCAGTACCGGCTTGCCGAGCAGATCATCCATCCCGGCGGCAAAGCAGCGTTCGCGCTGTTCCGGCAACACGTTGGCGGTCATGGCGATGATTAGCAAGCGCTCATCCTGATCCTCCTGCTCGCGCACCTTGCGGGTGAACTCGTAGCCGTCCATCACCGGCATCTGACAGTCGCATAGCACCAGATCGTAAGAAGTGCGCGCCACCATTTCGAGCGCCTGCTCCCCCTGCCCGGCCAGATCGCAATGCAAGCCAAGCTGGCCCAGCTGGCGCATCACCAGCGACTGGTTTAGCGGGTTATCCTCCACCAGCAGGATCCGGTAGGGCAGCAGCTCACCAGTTTCAGCCTGCTCACGCAGCGGGGATGGCAACAGGGCATCGGCCAGTCCCAGCTGGCGATAGCACACCTCGCGCACCGCATGCCAGGTCAGGGGATTGCTGTTGAGCAGATAACGTCCCGCTTCGCGCCGATAACCCATGGGGGAATCGAGCGCCACCAGCCTGATGGCATCGCCCAGTGCCTGTTCGCTGTCGCTAAAGTGCAGATCCGCCCCGCCCGCTTGCCCGGCACAACTCACCCCCAACGCACCGAGGTGCAGTAACAGGGTGTGACGCAATTTCTCATCGCGCAGCTCGATGACAGCGCGCATCCCGGCGAGGTGCGGATCTGGCTCGGAGTGGGCCACAACCGGCAGAGTCACGGTCAGCGTGATAAAGGTGCCAAGGCCCGGCGAGCTCTGCAGCCCAATCTCTCCCTGCATCAATCCGGCAAGGGTGTGACAGATGCTGAGCCCCAGCCCGCTGCCGCCGTAACTGCGGGTAGTCGAGCCCTCCGCCTGTTCAAAAGCGTTGAAGATCCGGCTTTGCGCCTCGTCATTCATACCAATCCCGCTATCTCGCACCCCGAACCGCAGCCGCTGCCTCCCCTCAGCCTCCTGCAATACTACGAGGGAAAGCTCGATAAAACCGCGCTCGGTAAACTTGATGGCATTGCTGACAAAGTTGAAGAGGATCTGGCGCAGTCTTAGCACATCGCCACGCAAGCGAGCTGCTACCTCCTGATCCGCCAGCAGATAGACCCGCAGCCCCTTGCGCTGCACCTCGCTGACGGTCATGGTCAGCACGCTGTCGATAAGCTCCCGCATCAGGAACGGCACTTCGTCGAGCACCATCTTGCCCGCCTCCAGCTTGGCGTAGTCGAGCACGTTGTCGATCAGCGCATGCAGCCCCTGTGCTCCCCGGTTGATGATCTCCACCATCTGGCGCTGATCTTCGCTCAGTCCGGTCAACGAGAGCTGCTCCGCCATGCCGACGATACCATTCATCGGGGTGCGGATCTCGTGGCTCATGGTGGCCAGAAATTCACCCTTTATGGTGGCAGCCGACTCGGCCCGCACCTTGGCGCTGGCCAGTGCCAGCTCGACCTGATGCCGGCGGATGATCTCTTGCCGCAAGCGCCAGTAAGCGACCAGCAGCGTCAGGATAAACAAGCTGACGGCCAGCCCGACCGGCAGCAGGGTGCGCACCAGTTTCGCCCTGGGGATCCCTTCGCTGTAATTGAGTGCCAACCAGCTGTTGCGGATCTGGCGCTGCTCCTTGTCGCTCATGCTGGCCAGCACCCGATTCACCAAAGGCAACAAGGGAGGGAATGGCTCACGTACCGCCACAGCCAGTTCATCCTTGAAAGGGGTTGGCGCGGCGATATGAAGACGGTCATCAAACTGCTCGGCGACAAGACGGGAGACCACCACCAGATTGCCGATATAGGCATCCCCTTGCCCAGCGGCGACACGGGCGAGTCCATCGCTGGCATCACGGGTCGTGGTCAGTTTAAGGCCGGGCACCAGTGCCCTGAGCTCGGGGATCAGCATGCTGTCGGTCAGCAGCAGCTGCTTGCCGGCCAGATCGGAGAGATCCCCGATAGGGAGGCTACCGCGTGCCGTCACCAGCACCAACGGGAATGATGCGAAGGGCTCGCTGGCATGCCAACCCACCAACCGCTCGATGATCCGTGTGGGCAGTACTGCCAGATCCACATCGTGATGCAGCAGTTGCTGTTGCAGGTCAGGCCAATCCTTTACCGGTATTCGGCTGTAAGCCAACCCCAACTTCTCCTGCAGCAAGTTCAGATAATCCAACATCAAGCCGACCGGGTTACCATTCTCATCCTGATAAGAGAAGGGCATCCAGCTGGGAAGCAATCCCAGCTTCAACGGTGGCAACGTCGAGAGCCAGCCACGCTCATCAGGACGCAGCAAAAAATTGCTGTGCCCCATGAAATTGGGCGCCAGACTCTCCCCTAGCCAGCGTTTCTCCAGTTCACTGCGCGCCTCGACCGTCAGCGCCTGAATAGCGGTATCCAGCCTGATGGCCAAGCTGCGCTTTTGGCTACTCACACCCAGATGAAGGGTTTCCATCAACAGGGGGGATTGAGCCACCACAGCCAGATCGGGATGACGCTGAATGAAAAGATTGGCCACATGGAGGTTGCCTATATAGGCATCTGCCTCGCGCCGTTCGACCGCCTGCAAGGCGCTACGCGTATCGACGACCAGCCGGGGCGTGACATTCGGGTAGTGCAGGCGAACAAGCTTTTCCGTCAAAAAGCCCCGCTCAATGGCAATGCTGGCCCGCTGCAGCTGACTCACATCGCGAAACAATGCGCTGTCCTGACGCACCACCACCACGGTTGGCGAGGTGTAATAAGGCTGGCTGAACGAAATGCAGGGTCGTTCATCAGAACTGAAGGCATCGAGCAGAATGTCCACCTTGCCGCGGCAGGCATCCGCATACATATCGGCCCATTCAGGATAAATCCGCCAGACAATGTGATAATCCAGTTTCTTGGCCAGCAGCTCCATCAGTTCGATGCTGAATCCGGAGGGCACTTTACCATCCCACTGCTGAAATGGCCCCCACCCACCAGCCAATATCCCCACATCTATAGTGGGAATAGCAATGGTGTCAGCGGCGATAACATATGGTGTCAAGGAAAAGAGAGTGGCAATAATTATGAACCGCTTGATTATCGGCATGATTGAATGACATATACGCATAACGATTCAAATATATTTCCCCAACAAGAGGAGACCATGAAAAAAATGGGTGCGCACGGTAGTATAGAAATGCTAGGTTTGATAGCCTGAATATTATTCGCTGTTTTATAAGAGGCTCATTTATGTCCTTCAAGATTATACTTGCTGATGACCATCCGCTGATCTTGACCGGGATCCGTGCTCTTATCGAGCAGATTCAACCCCGCTGCGAAGTGATTGCCGAGGCCTATCAAGTATCTGAGTTGCTGGTTTTATTGCAGCAACACCCATGTGATCTGCTTATCACCGACTTCAGTATGCCAGGTGATATTCGCAGCGACGGTTTGGTAATGATCCAGCAGTTAAGACGCGATTATCCCTCTCTGCCTATTATTGTATTGACCCAGCTCCACAATAACGCCATTTTGCAGTCACTTATCCAGTCAGGAATAAGCGGCCTGCTGTTGAAGAAATCGGTCATCGGCGAACTCTCGGATGCCATTCGTCAGGTATTGCTTGGCCGTACCTATATCGGCAGTTCGGTCAAAATGTTGCTGGCCGAAGCGGGCCTGCCCCAGCAGGCAGGGATCAATCAACTGACCCCCAAAGAGACTGAAGTGGTGCGGCTGCTGGCCAGTGGTATGTCCGTTACCCAAGCCGCTGACTACCTGCACCGTAGCATCAAGACCATCAGTACCCAAAAGAAGAGTGCCATGCAGCGTCTGGGCATCAGCAGTGACAGTGCTCTCTTTGAATATGCTCGCAGCAGTGGCCTGTGCTAATCAGATATAAAATCGGGCGCTTGCCTATGGAAATTTACGCCAAGCGCCCTCTCTGCGAACTAAAATCCGGCTAGCTATATAAAAGAAATGGCAATGGAAAAGCCAATATCGATGATATTTATAGCTATAAAACAACAACCAATATAAAATTAACCATATTTTCTGTTTATTGATATGGATAATCAGGCCTATACTTTAAATACATTGATATCGTTCTCTCACTGCCACACCATAAATTTCAAAACCAGTAATAACAGGAGAACATGCCAGCACCGTAAATGTATGATTTTATTTGTCGCTCATACATATCTGTTTGTTCCTTTACCACTAACAAGAAGCCGAATATTCTCGTTACAAAAAAGCACCTTGGTTGTGCAAATAACGTTCTATCTGTACGATATACATTCAACTCCCCTGTTGTTGGTGTGGAGTTAAATCCCAATAGCTGTTTAACGAAACCATATAAATAATGCTTGCTAACTCATTTCATATTTTTATCCAGCAACAGTCTAGAGGGTTACATTCAGCGAAGTAATCGGAATATTCCGATTCATTCATCCCATTTAACAACTAACAATCGGAGTATTCCTACATCCCCTTTTGACCTTCTATTTTATGATCCCCCATATTTGTCAGCCTGTTGAGACCAGTGCCATGTTGGCATTCAAAGAAGAGCCCCCAAGTTATGAGATAGCCCCGCTGGCGGCCGATGTCGCTATGCCGTTTTATCAGCCCATCATCGGCAAGGATCGCCAGATCATCGGCTTTGAAGCGCTGGCCAGACGCTGGGATCCCGCACGGCAGGGCTACCAGGGCATCGACTTCCTGACTCTGAGCCCGGGTGAAGCTCTGGACATCGATATAGTGATACTGAGAGCAATTTGGCGTGACCTGCCCGTACTGGCACGCCATGCGCCCTGCTCTCTCTCCATCAACTTGAATCCTGCACTTGAGAACTCTACATACCAGAACCTGCTGTTGCTGGTGATCCTGCAGGCTCGCAAGCTGGGGATAGCGATCTGGTTCGAGGTGCTGGAACATGCGCCGCTCTATCGCAAACATCGGGAGCTGATCGAAGTGCTGCGCAGCCACGGCGCTCATATCGCCTGCGATGATTTCGGCACCCAGGAGTGCAATTTTCAGCGGGTGATGGCGCTCCCCTACGAGATCATCAAGCTGGATCGCTCCCTGCTGCTGCAGGCGAGCAAGAGCAGCCATGCCTTGCGGATGCTGAGCGGTCTGGTGGAGTATCTGCAGCGCTTTGGCATGAAGGTGGTGTGCGAAGGGGTCGAGACCCTGACGCACATCGAGATCGCCAACCAGCTCGGTTGCGACTATCAACAGGGCTATGCCCACGCCATGCCAGCACCCCTGTCTCGCTGGGCCTGACAGCGATACACCCCGTCCCTCTTTATCCCTGCCAAATTGCATGATGGCGTGGGGGCGAGTACAATCTCGCACCCCGAATATCTGGCGCATATTTTATAAGCGTGCAGGCTGGATATGCCGTTATCGGGTGGCAGAGCACCATATAATGGCTCGCACTGCTGCTCAACCCATACGGCGCCATCAGGTGGCGTCGTCCTGATTTGCAATCAGATACGAAGAGTCCGACATGTTTAAACCAGAATTGCTCTCCCCCGCAGGTTCCCTCAAGAACATGCGTTACGCCTATGCCTATGGCGCTGATGCCGTCTATGCCGGCCAACCCCGTTACAGCCTGCGGGTGCGTAACAACGAATTCGATCACGAGAACCTGCAACTGGGTATCAACGAAGCCCATGCCCTCGGCAAGCAGTTCTACGTGGTGGCCAACATCCAGCCCCACAACTCCAAGCTCAAGACCTTTATCCGCGACATGCGTCCTGTGGTGGAGATGAAGCCGGATGCGCTGATCATGTCCGACCCCGGTCTCATCATGATGATGCGCGAAGCTTTCCCTGATATGCCCATTCACCTGTCGGTGCAGGCCAACGCGGTCAACTGGGCCACGGTGAAGTTCTGGCATCAGATGGGCCTGACCCGGGTCATCCTCTCTCGCGAGCTGTCGCTGGACGAGATCGAGGAGATCCGCATGCAAGTGCCGGAGATGGAGCTGGAAGTGTTCGTTCACGGGGCGCTGTGCATGGCCTACTCCGGCCGTTGCCTGCTCTCCGGCTACATCAACAAGCGCGACCCCAATCAGGGCACCTGCACCAACTCCTGCCGCTGGGAGTACAAGGTACACGAGGGCAAGGAAGACGAAGTGGGCCAGATAGTCCATCGTCAGGAGCCTATCGCCGTGCAGAAAGTTGACCCGACTTTGGGCCTCGGCAAGCCGAGCGATGCACTGGTGCTGCTGGAGGAGTCCAACCGTCCGGGCGAGTACATGAGCGCGTTTGAGGACGAGCACGGCACCTACATCATGAACTCCAAGGATCTGCGCGCCATCGAGCACGTTGAGCGTCTGACCAGGATGGGTGTGCACTCGCTGAAAATCGAAGGACGCACCAAGTCCTTCTACTACTGCGCGCGTACCGCTCAGGTCTATCGCAAGGCCATCGACGATGCAGTGGCGGGTCGTCCGTTCGATCGCAGCCTGATGGGCACCCTCGAGAATCTGGCTCACCGCGGCTATACCGAGGGCTTCCTGCGCCGTCACAACCACAGCGAATACCAGAACTACGACTACGGCTACTCCGTCTCCGACACCCAGCAGTTTGTCGGCGAGATCACCGGTCGCCGTGGTGACATGGTGGAAGTGGAAGTGAAGAACAAGTTCCTGGTGGGCAACAGCCTGGAGCTGATGACCCCGCAGGGCAACGTCCGCTTCAATCTGGCACAGATGGAGAACCGCAAGGGCGAGCTCATCGACACCGCGCCGGGCAACGGTCACGTGGTCTATGTGCCGGTCCCCAAAGATCTGGATGTGAACTTCGGTATCCTGCTGCGCAACCTCGGGGATCGCGAAGACACCCGCAACCCCCATACGGCGGCTTGAGATGGCGCTGCTCATCACCGACAAGTGCATCAACTGTGACATGTGCGATCCCGAGTGCCCGAACCAAGCAATCAGCTTAGGGGAGGAGATCTACGAGATCGATCCCGGTCGCTGCACCGAGTGCGTCGGTCACTACGAGAAGCCGACCTGTATCAGTGTCTGCCCCATCGACTGCATCATCTGGGATCCCGCCCATGTGGAGACCGAAGATCAGCTGATGGAGAAGTTTGTGCGGATGCACAGGCAATAAATGCAAAAGGCCGGGTTATCCCGGCCTTTTTGATCCCCGCTCATCGAATGGGCGCTACTTTTTGTTGACCAACCGGTTCAGCTCACCCAGCTCCCGCTGAGCCTCCAGCAAGTCGGTCTGAGCCTGCTCCAGCTTGTTCTGCTTGTCGGCCACCTTGCCCGGTTTGCCGGACACTCTGGCCTCCTGCAGTTCAAGCAGGCGCTCATTGACCTCTCCCCGCAGCTTGCTTACCCGTTGTTTCTGCTCCTTGAGGAGCCCTTCGTCGGTACAGTAGGCCTTGATATTGCGCGCGGCCTGTTCCAGCCCGGCAATCTGCCCGGCATTGTTGTGTGCTTTGGCAAACACCAGCTGCTCATTGACCGCCTGCAGGCGGGCCTTGCAACCGACAGGCTGACTGGCACAGGCCGAGCCCGCCAACAGCAGCAAGCCGGCTCCCAATACTTTCCACATCTCGATTCATCCGGTCTTGTTTGCGAGCTGACCATAAAAACCTCGATCGGCAGCAGGGTCAAGCAAGCGGGAAAAAGGTGCGACAGAAGTTGTGTCATATCACGCAATTGCCACCTTATTGGTTCTACAATGGCGCTCTTTCCAATCGGGAGTCTCTTATGAATCAACAAATTGTGGTGATTGCCAATGGTGCCCCCTATGGCAGCGAATCCCTGTTCAATGCCTTGCGTCTGGCCATTGCCCTCAACGAACAGGGCGGTGCCAGCCTCAAGCTGTTCCTGATGTCCGATGCGGTGAGCGCGGCGCTGGCCGGTCAGGCGCCTGCCGAAGGGTACAACCTGCGCCAGATGCTGGAGATCCTGCTGGCTCAAGGGGTCACCATTCGCCTGTGCAAAACCTGCACCGATGCCCGTGGCATCACTGCCCTGCCGCTGATCGAGGGCATCGAGATCGGCACCCTGCCGATGCTGGCCCAGTGGACCCTCGCCGCCGACAAGGTACTGACCTTCTAATACCGCTCGCCTTACTATCCAGGCCGATGAAATGGCTCTGTCGACAAGAGCCATTTCAGTCTCCACCCCACAAGTGTCTACACTATCAATTGCAAATTATTTCCAATAAGGCTACGGCAGCGACACGGAGTCCTGCCGGCCCCCTTGATAGAGAGCGGCGATGAAACCCACGGAACAGACCCTGCTGGAGCAGATGCGGATCACCGAATTTGAAATTGCCCATCGCAAAGAGCTGCTTTTGCTGAACGAACAGGATGTCGCTCTGCTGGCAAGTTACAGCGGCAAGATCGAGCCCCATATCGATGAGCTGGTCGACAATTTTTACCAGCAGCAAACAGCTATAACCGAGATTGCCCTGCTGATAGGTGATGCCGATACCCTCAACCGGCTGCGAGCCGCCCAGCGGCGCTACATTCTCGATCTGTTCAGCGGTCTCTACGATCTGGAGTACGTCAACAACCGGCTGCGGATCGGGCTGGTGCACAAGCGGATCGGCGTCGAACCCAAGCTCTATCTGGCCGCCATCAACACCCTCAAGGCGCTGCTGATCGAAAACATCTTTGACCAAATCGGCAACGAGAGCGAGCGGATCGCCATGCTGGCGGCGCTGGACAAGCTGATCCTGTTCGACATCACGCTGGTCTTCGAGACCTATATCCGCAGCCTGGTGTCAGAGATCGAGTCGTCCAGAGAGAAATCGGAGAACTATGCGAAAAGCCTCGAACAGAAGGTTCGCGAGCGCACCCATCAGCTGGAGGAGCTCAATCGCACCGATGCGCTGACGGGATTGCTCAACGTTCGCCACCTCAATGATCAGCTGCAGCTGACGCTGCGCTCCTGCCAGCGACGGGCCGAACCGGTGGCCATCGCCTACCTCGATATCGACAACTTCAAGCAGATCAACGACAACGAGGGGCACCAGCGCGGGGACGAGATCCTGCGCACCGTCGGCACCTGCATCCGTCAGGTCTTTCGCACCGAGGACTGCTGCTTTCGCTATGGCGGGGATGAGTTCTGCCTGATCCTGCCCAACTGCAACGAGGCGCAGGCGCGGGATATCTATCTCAAGCGGCTGACCCAGGCGATAAAAGATCAACTGGCCGGGATCACCCTCAGTATCGGCATAGTGCAGACCGGCCCCGAACATTACGACGAGGGGCTAAACCTGATCCGGCTGGCGGACGAGCGGATGTATGCCGCCAAGCGAGCCCTCAAGACGGTTTCCCCCAAAGAGCGCCATTGAGCACTCAGTTGCTGCCGGGCTTCGACACTGCTGCCACAGGGTGCCGCACGCGGGCGCCCCGTTCGTAGAGCCAGAAGATGGCCACGCAGAGCAGCGCCATCAGCAGGAATAGCAGCTGTCCACTCCACTGCTCCAGGATCCAGCCCCCCAGCAGAGCCCCGACGGCGCTACCCAAGCCCGCAAGCGCACTGGCACCAAAATAGCTCCCCTTGAGATGGCCGGGCGCCATCTGGTCGATCAGCACGTTGAGCAGTGGAAAGAGGATGGTCTCGCCGATGCTGAGCAGCAGCACAGCGGCAAACCAGTGGCTACGCACCAGCGGATCCCCTGCGGCAAACAGCAGCTGGGCCGCCAGAAACAGAGCCATGCCGATATGAAGCCGCACCCGCACCGGCCAGCGCGAGAGCAGCCGCAGCAGCGGGAACTGCAGCAACACCACCGTCAGAGCATTGGTCGCCACCAGCAAGGCAACCAGCTCGGCTACCTGCGGCATACCGGCGCGAGTCAGGTACTGAACCAGTGGCGAGTGAAATTGGGAGTAGACCAGCACCATCAGCAGATTGGCCATCACCAGCAGCAGGAAGGCACGATCTGCCAGCAACACCTTGATCGCATCGCGCAAACCGGGGCCGGCAGCGCCATGACGGTGAGAGGAACTCGCCCGACGAAAACCCCAGCCAAAGGCAGCCCCCAGCAATAGATAGCTCGTTGCCAGAAAGAGGAAGGTCTCCTGCTGGGCATTGAGCCCGAGCGTCACCCCGAGCAGTGGCCCCAGTGCGGCACCAAGATTGAGCAGGAAATAGCGCAGGTGCAGAGCCAGCTCCCGCGCCTTGGCCGACGCCAGACTATCAGCCATCAGCGCCTTGCCGGGCGCATCGATAAGCCCGGAGGCAAGCCCGCTCCCCATCACTCCGACGCCAAGCCAGAGTACGGAGTGGGAAAAACCGAGCAAACCAAAACAGAGCATCGCCACCAGACAACCGCCGAGCAGAATACTGTGCCGCCCGAAGCGGTCCGAAAGCCAGCCGCCGTAGAAACTCACCAGCGTCGAGAGCGCTGCCGAGCCCCCCAGCAGCAGGCCGATGAGGGTTGCCGAGAGGTCATACTCCCGATAGAGCAGGATGGAGAGAAAGGGCCACACCATGTAGTAGCTGGTGCGCACCATGAAGGTGCCCAGAATGACGATCCAGACCAGCGGGGTAAATTGCCTGAAGGTGCTCCATGGCATTGGCATGCTCCCTAGCCCGTAGGGCCTGCAATGAAAGGGGAAAGCCCTCAGTTGTAACAGAGGAGTTGAATGGAAACAACCATCCTCGCCACGGCATTACCCCATCGGCAACACGGCCTGCAACGTGGTCAAAAAACGAGGCCAGCCGGGTTGCCCCGACTGGCCTCGCTCATCACTTGTCACGCCCGTTGCGGGTCGCGACTCAACGCCAGGGGCTCTGCTGCCACAGACGGCCAAACCCGGCTTCCAGCGCCTGTGCGCCCTGCTGCCCCAATTTCTGGGTCAGGCTCTTGGGCCGGCTGTAGCGGATGCCCACCACCTTGTGCTGGCTGGCCTGCGCCAGCAGGTAGTCATCACTGGTACAGAGGCTATCCACCAGCCCCAACCCCTTGGCCTGACTCGCCAGCCAGTGCTCGCCGGTGGTGACCAGATCGATATCGAGCTGCGGCCGGTGCTCGGCAACAAACTGCTTGAAGCGCTCGTGGATGGCGGCCAGCTCCTCGCGAAACTTCTCGCGCCCCAGATCGTCATTCTCGCCAAACATGGTGATGGTACGCTTGTACTGACCTGCGGTGTGCATCTCGAACTCGATGTCGTGCTTTTTCAGCAGCTTGTTGAAGTTCGGCATCTGGGCGATCACCCCGATGGAGCCGACGATGGCAAAGGGTGCAGCCAGGATTTGATCCGCCACGCAGGCCATCATGTATCCGCCGCTCGCTGCCACCTTGTCGATGGCCACGGTGAGCTTGATCCCCTTGTCACGCAGCCGCTGCAGCTGGGAAGCGGCAAGACCGTAGCCATGCACCACACCGCCGCCGGACTCAAGGCGCAGCAGCACCTCGTCGCCCGGCTGCGCCACCCCGATCACCGCGCTCACCTCTTCGCGCAGTGATGCAACCTCTTTGGCATCCATGCTGCCATTGAAATCGATGACGAAGAGCCGGCTGCGTTCGTCACCCGCCTTGGCACGCTTTTTCTGCTCCTCTTTCTGCTGCTTCTCCAGCACTTTGCGCTCAGCCTTGCTGGCCAGTGCGCTCTTGAGTGCAAACTGCCCCTGCTCCAGCTCGTTAGAAAGATCGGTCACCACCAGCTCGCCCTTGCGCGCCTTGGGTTGACGACTGCTGACCACCATCAGGACGATGGCGCCGATGGCCAGCAAAAAGGTCACGGTTTTGGCCAGAAACAGGCCATATTCGGTCAAAAATGTCACGGTGGACTCCAGAGAGGATCGGTTTTGTCACATTCTAGGGAGTTTGCGGGACGCGCGCAAAAACTCTGCATCAAGCCGTTAAAAATCCAACCTGATACTCACAACCCCTCTATTTTCTTCACATTTTTTCGGGGATGAGCTGGTCAAACCGAGGCGCGGATCAGTACACTTGCCCTCGATTGCCATGCACTTATGGCCGGAATTTGTTAACAGGAGTTGCCATGCTCGATTATCAGGCCCCCCGCGATCTGCTCAGGGAGAAGGTCATTCTGGTCACCGGTGCCGGAGACGGGATCGGCCGCGAAGCCGCCCTCACCTATGCCGCCCACGGCGCTACCGTGATCCTGCTCGGCCGCACCAGCGCCAAACTTGAAGCCGTCTATGACCAGATTGAGGCTGCCGGTCACCCGCTGCCCGCCATCGTCCCGCTCGATCTGAAAACCGCAACCGCCGCCGATTATCGTGGACTAGCCACCACCTTCACCCGCCAGTTTGGTCGCCTCGACGGCATTCTGTTCAATGCCGGGCTGCTCGGCACCCTCTCCCCCTTCGAGCACATTCAGGAGAAGGAGTGGGACGAGGTGATGCAGGTCAACGTCAAATCGGAATTTCTGCTGACCCAGGCGCTGCTGCCGCTGGTTCGCCAGAGCGCCAAAGAGCACGGCGATGCTTCCATCGTCTACACCTCCTCCAGTGTGGGCCGCAAAGGACGGGCTTACTGGGGCACTTACGCCATCTCCAAATTTGCCATCGAGGGGATGATGGAAGTGCTGGCCGACGAGCTGGAAAACACCGGCGTGCGGGTCAATACCCTCAACCCGGGTGGCACCCGGACCAAGATGCGGGCCAGCGCCTTCCCGGCGGAAGATCCGATGAACCTCAAGACTCCGGCCGACCTGATGCCGCTCTACCTCTATCTGATGGGAAGCGACAGCCGGGGCAAAACCGGCCAGACCTTTGTGGCACAGCCCAAATAAGCCAGGAAAGCGGCGCAGCCCAAATAAATCAACAAAATAACCGGGTTATTGCGAGACAGGGATTAAATTGAATAGGGAGCCTCGGCTCCCTGCATCTCCCTGACTCCACCCTCTCCAATCAGGTTGAACTATGTTTCGTCCCAAAAGCACGTTTGAGCAATGGCGGATCTTTCAGGCAGTGGTCGACTGTGGCGGCTATGCCCAGGCGGCCGAGGCGCTGAACAAGAGCCAGTCCTCCCTCAACCATGCGGTTGCGAAGTTGCAGCAGAGTCTGGGGGTGCCCCTGCTGGAGGTGCGCGGCCGCAAGGCGGTGCTGACCCCGGCGGGGGAGATCTTCCTCAAGCGGGCGCGCCAGTTGAGCCAGCAAGTGGAGGAGCTGGAGAATCTGGCCAATAACCTGGAGCGGCAGTGGGAACCGCAGATCAACCTCTATGTCTCGGCCCTGCAGCCGAGGGAGCGCCTCTACCGTGCGCTGGCCCACTTCTACCCCCGCAGCCGTGGCTGCCGGGTCAATCTGCACGAGCGAATTCACTGCCATTTCAACGCGCTGCAGCCGGGGGATCTGATGCTCTCGGAACATCTGCCGGGGGATCGCACCGGGCTGGTGCTGGACGAGGTGTGCCTGCGCCCGCTCTGCGCCGCCAGCCACCCGCTGGCCCAACTGGAGGGGCCCATCAGCCTCGATGACCTCACCAGCCACAACCAGATCAGCCTTCATCCCCCCATTCACCGCTCGGTGGACTGGAACGACGCGGATGATACCGGCTGGAAGGCGACGCACTACCACGAGGTGATCAGCATGATCCTGCAGGGGCTTGGCTACGCCTGGTTGCCACGCCATCTGGTGGAAGCGGAGCTGGCCTCCGGCACGCTGGTGCAGCTCGATCTGGAGAGCGGCAACGAACGCCACCTCTACACCTACCTGCTTACCCTCTCCCCCGAATCACTAGGCCCCGCCACCGAGCTGCTGCTGCGCTGCCTGCGCAACGAGTATCAGGGCGAGCAGAGCCTCTCCGCACAGGGTAAATAAGGCGCTACCCTTTTCTCCTAGACATTGGGCACCCGCCAGCAGGCGGCCAGCGCCACCATGGCCAGCACCAGTGCCACCATAAAGACACCGTGAAAGCTCCACACCTCCGCCACTATGCCGGCAATGGCGCCCGCCATGATGGAGCCGGTGCGGATGCTGTTCGAGAAGAGCGTGGTGGCAACCCCTGCCCGACCCGGCATCAGATCCTGAAAATAGGACATGCCGATCCCCGCGACGATACCGATGAAGATGGCGTTGAAAAGCTGCAGCGCGATCAGCGCATAGTGGCTGGTGAAGCTCACCAGCCCGCCATAGAAGATGACGCCGGCCAGCACCGCCAGCAACATCATCGGCCGCTTGCCAAACCGCGCCGTGTAGTAGCCCGCCAGCAGCATGAAGGGGATCTCGAGGGCCGCCGCAGTCCCCATCAGCACCCCCGCCAGCTTCTCGTCCATCCCCAGCTCGCGGGTGATGTAGAGCGGCATATTGATGAGGTACATGCTGTTGCAGGTCCACATCAGGGTAGACGCGATAAACAGCGCCCGCACCGAAGGATCCCGCCAGCTGCTGACCCGCTCGCTCTCTTCGGCCATCTTGGGCAGCGGCAGAGAGGGGAGCCAGCGCCAGACCACCAGGGTACAGAGCAGATAGGCAACCGCAGAGGCGAGATACATCACCTCGAAGCCGTAGCCGATGGCCAGCGCAAATGCGATGGGTGGGCCGATCACCCAGGCCAGCGAGAACTGGGCGCGCATCACCGAGCTGAACATGTCAGCCCGCTTGTTGCGGCTGTCGGAGTACTCCCGCGCCAGTGCAAACAGCTGGGGGCTGGCCGTAGCCGCCAGACTGGCCAGCAATACCCCCAGACTCACCAGCAGCCAGTAGTTGCGGTTCCAGGCAAACAGCAGGGAGAGTGCGATGCCGGCAAAACAGCAGCGCAGGATGAGGCGCTTGCGATCCCCCCGGTTGTCGGAGCGATGGCCCAACCACTGGCTGATCAGGATGCCGACCACGGCATTGATGGTGTAAAAGAAGCCCACCAGAAAGGGGCGCACCTGAACCTCTTGAGCAAGAAAGAGGCTCAAGGTTGGCACCTGAAGCGCCACCGCCACACCAGTCATGAAGGTGACAGCAAGAAAGGAGAGGGATACGGGATCGGGGCGTCTTGTTACCGCCGTCAGCAAGGCCATAGGATTACCATTCGTCGCGAAGCAAAAAATACGGAAGGTCAGAGCAGCAACCGCATGAAAAAACCGCACTTATCTTATGTCATTATCAAGAGCCGGCTCAAGGCTGCTCACCCCGGGGTTGTCGCTTGCGGGGCGGGCCGCGACCCCGTAGAGTGAAAGCCCATCTGGCCAGCACAAGGAGTTCGCATGTTTGATTTTGATCGGGAAGTTGACCGCAGTGGCACCATGAGTCTGAAGTGGGACAAGTACAAGGGCCAGGATGTGCTGCCCATGTGGGTTGCCGACACCGACTTTGTCTCTCCGCCATCCGTGATCGAGGCGCTCACCCAACGGGTTGCTCACGGCATTTTCGGCTACTCTCGCCCCTCCCCCCGCCTGATCGAACTCATCATCGAACGGCTGGCCACCCGCTATGGCTGGGCCATCCAGCCGGAGTGGCTAGTCTTCCTGCCCGGCGTGGTACCGGGGCTCAACCTTGCCTGCAAGGCGTGGAGCCAGCATGGCCGCGGCATCATCACCCCCAAGCCGGTCTACTACCCCTTCCTGCAGGCGCCGGGCTTCAACGACCGTCCCCTGCTCACCGTCCCCATGGTGGAAGAGGCCGGTCGCTGGGTGCTGGATCTTGCAGAACTGGAGCGCCAAGCCCCCTCGGCCGACCTGCTGCTGCTCTGCAACCCCCACAACCCGGGCGGTACCGTCTTTACCCGCGACGAGCTGCTGGCCATCGATGCCATCGCCGAGCGCCACAATCTGGTGATCTGCTCAGACGAGATCCACTGCGATCTGCTGCTGGACAAGTCGGCCCGCCACATCCCCTACGGCGCCATCAGCCAGGAGGCTGCCGAGCGCTGCGCCGTGATGATGGCCCCGAGCAAGACCTTCAACATCGCCGGCCTCTGCTGCTCCTTTGCCGTGGTACCCAATGCCCGTCTGCGCTTCCGTTTGCAACAGGCGATGCGCGGCATCAGCGCCGACGTCAACCTGCTCGGTTTTGTAGCGGCTGAAGCGGCTTATGAGGGCGGCGATCAGTGGCTCTGCGAACAACTCGACTATCTGGCGGCCAATCTGGCCCTGATCCAGCAGGCCGTCGCCCGCTGGCCCGGTGTCGAGCTGGCCAGCCATCAGGCGACGTATCTGGCCTGGATCGATGTGAGCGCACTCGGGCTAGACGATCCCGTCGCCTTCTTTGAACAGGCTGGGGTAGGCCTCTCGCCGGGTGCCCAGTTTGGCAATGGCCAGTTCGTGCGCCTCAACTTCGGCTGCACCAAAGCGCGTCTGGTCGAGGCTTTGGCGCGGATGGAACGGGCCATCCTGAGCCACGGCAAACAGTAACAACTGACAGGACGGGCAGTGCCCGTCCCCTTTTCCTGCACCACCAGCCAGCGGTTAACTATGTACCCACGGATTTTGCGTCACCTCCTGCTCTCACTCGGCATCCTGCTCCCCTTCGGCAGTCAGGCGCTGACCATCGGCACGGGCCCCCTCAATGGCGTCTACTACCCCACGGGAGGTGCCATCTGCCGGGTGCTCAATGTCGATCACGCCCTGCATGGCGACAGTTGTACGGTGCAGAGCACCCGCGGCTCTCTGGCCAATCTCAAGGCGCTGAACAAGGGCGAGGTGCAGCTGGCACTGGTGCAATCAGACGTGCTCCACCACGCACTCCATGGCACCGGCCCCTTCAGCGGACAGGGAGCCAATCACAAGCTGCGCAGCCTGTTTCGCCTCTATCAGGAGTCGCTGACCCTGCTGGCCAGTGCCAACAGCAATATCACCACTCTGGCAGATATCGAGGGCAAGCGGGTCTACCCAGGCAATGCCGGTGCTGGCGACATGGTGACCAGTCAGGCCCTGATGGGCGCCATGGGGTGGCATCCCAAGCAGTTTGCCGCCTACAAGCTCAAATCACCGCAAACCCCGCTGGAGGGGCTCTGTGACGGCACACTGGACGCCGCCTTCGTGGTGGTTGGCCACCCGAGCCAGGCGATCGGCGATCTGATTAGCCGCTGCCAGGTGCGCCTCATCCCTATCGAAGGGGAGCAGATCGATAAACTGCTCAAGCAGCATCCCTACTACCAGCGCAGCCAGATCGCCGCCAACCTCTATCCGGGGCAGCTCACCGCCATCAACAATATCGGGATGAGCGCCGAGCTGGTGGCGCTGGCCAGCCTGCCGGACCCCATCGTTCGCACCGTGCGCGACACTCTGCTGGCGCGGGTCAGGCAGTTCAGCCGCCTCCACCCGGCCCTGAGTACCGTGACGCCGGAACAGCTGCAGGCGCAGACCGAGCTGCCGCTGCACCCGGGCATGTCGGATGAAGTGCCCGAACCGCTGCCGCTCGCCCCCGAGCAGCTGACCGAGGGAGAAGCTCCCTCTGCAGCCACCAGTGCGGCCATCTCGACCGGGGTCGCCTCTGACGTGGCTTCCGGTGCCGTCTCCAGCGCTGAACCGACCACCGGCAGCGCGGCGGTCGCGACGCAACCAGCCTCCGAGCCACAACCGACCCAGCTCGAACCAGCCACAACCGCAGCGGCACCTGCGGCTGCCCCCTCTGACGCGGTACCGACAACCGGAGAAGTGGTGGCACCAGCCATTCAAGCCAGTGCAGCAACAGAGACCATGCCAGCAACCGAGCCTGTAGCGACCAGCAGCGCTGCCGCGGCGCATTAAAGCGACGCCGGGCGGGTATATCAAACAAACAGAGCAGCCAAGGCTGCTCTGTTTGTTTATCTCGGTTTCTTCCCTATCTCTGCTCGGGCTGTTTATCAGCCCCTGCCAGATAGGGGTTGGGTTTGTGGATCTCCTCCTCCACCCAGACAAGCAGTTGCTTGATAGCGCGCGACAGCACCTGATTCTGGCGCACCACATAACCCAGGCTGGTGCCCGGGAAATCGGTCAGGCTGGCAACCGGCGCGGTCAGGTTGAGGCGAGGATGCAGGGAGAAGTCGGGCACGATGGCGACGCCAAACCCGGCTTCGGCCCAGTCCAGCTGGGCATCCACGCTACCCACCTCCATGATGCGACAAGGAGGCAGCGCCAGCAGCGGTAGCGAGGGATCGATCAAAGCCCGAGTGCGGGTGTCATGACCAAGCAGGATCAGGGTCGGCTCGTCGAGGGGGTCGCTCTCCCCCGCTCTGGCCCGCGCCTGCCAACGGGTGAGACCATGGCCCAGCGCGCACCAGGTCACCTGCTGCAGTTCGGTGTAGAACAGCGGTTCACTGCGCTTTTGCGCCATCACAAACCCCAGATCCGCCTTGCCGCTTTTGACCAGCTCCGCCGCCTGATCCGAAGTGGTGTTGAACAGGGTGAGGTCGATGCCGGGAAACTCCCGCTTGAAGCGCTGAAACGGCTGAATGAGCAACAGGCGCGAGATGATGTCGCTGGCAGCGATGGCCAGCGTCCCCTGACTCAACTGGTTGAGGGCATTGAGATCGGATTGGCAAAGCTGGAGTTCGGCGATGGCCCGTTCGGCGCTTTGCAGCAACCGCTCGCCAGCCTGAGTCAGACGAAAGGGGCTGCGCTCGATAAGCCGCACCCGGGTTGCCTGCTCCAGCCGCTTGATATGCAGACTCACGTTGGGCTGGGTCATGTGCAGTTCGGTAGCGGTCTGGCCAAAGTGCTGCAACCGGGCCAGGGTGACGAAGGTTTGCAGCCAGTGGATGTCCAGCATAAGACTCCCTCAACTCACTGTTCATTGGGCTCTGCGCGGCGATCTTGCGGCCACATGCCGATAAATTGGCCATCATTATATGGTTTTATTATCGGAACTATAAAGATAATTAATTTTTCTAATCCGCAGCAGGCTCCTAGGATGAACGCCTAACGTCTTAGGAGAAAGAGTCATGTCGTCTATCGTAGTCGTAGGTGCCAACTGGGGTGATGAAGGCAAAGGCCGCATCGTGGATTATCTGGCAGGCCAAGCTGGCGCCAGCATTCGCTTCCAGGGCGGCAACAACGCCGGCCATACCGTCGTCAACGACCTTGGCACCTTCAAGCTGCACCAGGTTCCGAGCGGTGTCTTCAACCCGAACTGCCTGGTCGTGCTGGGCCCGGGCATGGTGATCAGCCCCGAGAAGCTCACCGTCGAACTCGACGAAGTGAAAGCCTCCGGTGTCGTTCCCAAGCTGGCCATCTCTGACCGCGCTACCCTCTGCCTGCCGCTGCACGCCATGGAAGATACCCTGGAAGAGCAGCGTCTGGGTGACGGTGCCTACGGTTCCACCCGTCAGGGCATTGCGCCGGCCTACGGCGATCGCGTCATGAAGAAAGCGATCCTGGTTGGCTGGCTGAAGCAGCCGGAAGTACTGGTCGAGCGCATTCAATTCTTCCTCGACTGGAAACTGCCGCAACTTAAAGCTCTCTACCCGACCTTCGAATTCAACCAGACCGCCCAGGAGATGGCTGACTGGCTGCTGGAAGTGTCCGCTCCCTGGATCGACTCCGTCTGCAACGTCAGCATGCCGCTCAAAGAGCTGCAGGCCGAAGGCAAGACCCTGCTGTTCGAAGCTCAGCTGGGCGCCGGCCGTGACCTGATCTACGGCGAATACCCCTGGGTAACCTCCTCCCACGTATCCGGTGCCTACGCCGGCATCGGTGGCGGTCTGCCGGGCCTGCGTCCCGAGCGCGTCATCGCTGTTGCCAAGGCATTCAGCACCTCCGTCGGTACCGGCACCCTGCTGACCGCCATGGAGAACCAGGACGAATTCCGCAAGATCGCCAACGAATTCGGCGCAACCACCGGTCGTCCCCGTGACGTAGGCTACTTCGATGCCGTTGCCACCAAGAACGGTGTCGAGCTGCAGGCTGCGACCGAAGTCGCCCTGACCAAGCTGGACTGCCTGACCGGTCTGCCGGATCTGAAGATCTGCGTGGCCTACGAAGGTGCCCACACCGAAAACCCGATTTGGCCGCAAACCGCTGCCCTGAAGCCGGTTTACGAGCAGATGGAAAGCTGGAGCGAAGACATCACCGGCTGCCGCACCTTCGAAGAGCTGCCCAAAGCTGCCCAGCAGTACGTACTGCGTATCGAAGAGCTGCTGGGCGTACCGGTTCCGATGGTCTCCGTCGGCCCGGGCCGTGACGAGATGATCCTGCGTTAATCCGCGCGATCAGCTGCCAGCACTGTGAAAAACCGGCATCCATGATGCCGGTTTTTTTATGGCTGCGATTTACTCTCTCGCCATAAAAACAACCAAAAGGCTCAATTAACTCACTAATCGACAGAACATTGAGCCGATCTGCAACAACATCCTGCACCACCCTCGCTAAAGTGAACCCGTTACCACACGAGGAGTCACACCATGAGATTGACCAAACGCCCCGTACTGCTCTCCCTGCTCTGCATGGCCACCCTGCCCGCTTCCGCCATGACCCTGAAGAGCAGCGATATCCACGAAGGCCAGCTGATGGACAAAGCCTTCAGCTTCAACGGTTTTGGCTGCAGCGGCGACAACCGTTCACCCCAGCTGAGCTGGCAGGATCTACCGGCTGGCACCAAAAGCGTTGCCATCACAGCCTATGACCCCGATGCCCCCACCGGCAGCGGCTGGTGGCATTGGCTGGTGGTGAACCTGCCTGCCACCCAGAGCGAGCTGGCCAGCAATGCCTCCGGCAAACTCCAACAGGGGCTGGAGCTGAGAACCGACTTCGGCAGCCAGGGCTACGGCGGCCCCTGCCCGCCCGCTGGCCACGGCATGCATCGCTATCAGTTCACCGCCTGGGCCCTGCCCCAGAATCTGGAGGTAAAAGCAGACACCCCGCCCGCCATGGTAGGCTACATGCTCAACAGCATGGCCCTTGGTAAGGCTACTCTGACCGCCACTTTCGTCACCCCCTAGGAGCAACCGGATGAGCACGCCGCTGCTGCAACAGCACCACTATCTCGGGATCCGCCAGCAGCCGCTGCACCGCGTACTCATCTATGCGCCGACCATCATCTGGGTCAAACAGGGCAGGAAGCTGCTCTGGTGGCAGGAGCGACGTCTCTCGTTTGGCAAGGAGAGCTGGCTGCTGATCCCGGCGGGTCACCAGCTCACCTTCGTCAACCAGCCGGAGCAGGAGAAGTTTCGCTCCCATGTCCTTACCCTGCTGACGCCGCCACCCGCCGAGTGGCTGCCCGATACGCCCTCCGCAACTCAGGCGATGGCAGATCCCGCGATAAAGGTGACGACAAACCTCGCCTACTGCTTCGAGATGGTCTGCACCATGATAGAACGGGGGCTGAGTGAGGCGACCCAGATCGAGCTGCTGCGGGCCTTCTATGCGGAGTTGAGGGCTGCTGGCGCGCTTCATCTGCTCTTTCCCGCCAGCACCATGACCCTCGGCGAGCGGCTGGCCCGTTACCTCGGCGTTGAGCCCGGAGCCGATCACACGCTGGAAACTGTTGCCCCTCACTTCTCGATGAGCCGAGCCTCGCTGGTTCGCAAACTGACAGCCGAAGGGCGCACCTTCCGTCACCTGCTGGCTCAGGTACGGATGAGCCATGCACTCACCCTGTTGCAACAATCACTCTCCCTGCAAGAGGTAGCCATCGCCTGCGGTTATGACTCCCTCAGCCGCTTTGCAGCCCGCTTCAAACAGGAGTTTGGCCTGACCCCATACCAATACCTGCAAACCTGCCCTGCCGTACGACTCGGTAACACAAAGTAAAACATTACTAAACAAGTCCATTGTGTAACCTGATGTAACCAGGTGATCATGCTCACATTGCCACCTCTTCAGAATGTGATCTCGCGCCAACGCTCCCTTTTCCCTTGCCATACAATGGCTACCGAAAACCTTTTCACTAAAAACAAGCGTAAAAAACCTTCCTCTTAACCTACATAAACGGAATTGGAGCGAGAAATGTTTCGTAAAACTTTACTCTCAGTAGCCCTCGGCACCGCCCTGTTCGGACTGACTGCCTGCAACGATAACCAGACAGAGAGCAGCACCGTCGCCAAACCGGAGCAGGCCATCCAGTACAAGGACGTGATCGACCGCCGGGGAACACCGACCCAATTCCGCGACTTTGACAGCTACTCCAACCTCAAATACAACCCGCTGCTCGATCTGGGCGCCTGGCACGGCTTCCTGCTGCCAGCCAGCGACAAGGAGTGGGGGGGATTCACCGGCCCCATGGTCATCTCGGAGGAGTACAGCCTCTTCTTCGCAAGCGAGCTGGACAAGCTCACCCTGAGCGATGCGAGCGGTCGGGCTTTCCCGCTCACCAGCGCCAGCAAGCAGGAGGTGTACGCCATTCCAGGTGCGTTGGTGCAACGCTTCGAGTTCGAGCCCTTCACGCTGGAGCTGGAGCTGCGCTACGGCGATGCCCGCACCGCTCTGATCCGCACTCGCCTGCAAAACCACACCGATGCCCCGCTCACCCTCAACCTCAACTGGCAGGGGGAGCTGCTCAATCAGTGGGACGCCAAGAAGACGATCGCCGAGCAGTATCCTGACTGGACCCGCACCATCAGCCAGAACAAGCAGGGGGTTGAGTTCCAGTTCGGCAAGCTGCGCAGTACCTGGAACATCATGCAGAGCGGCAGCGCTCGCTACCGCATCGAACGTACCCTGCCAAGCAGCACCACCATCGACGAAAAGGCACTGGGCTACCAAAGCGAAGCCACCATACAGCTGGCAGCCAAGGGGAGTGAGGATATCTATACCCTGCAGAGTTACCTCCACTCCACTGAGGATGCCAACCGCCACCAGCAGAGCCGTCAGGCCTTGCTGGCCGACCCGGCGACCTACTTCGCCGACTCCATCCGCCGCTGGGAAGGCTATCTTGCCAGGGGCCTCTCCAATCAGGGGATCCCGGAATCGGAACGACGCATCGCGGTCAAGGCGATGGAGACCCTCAACGGCAACTGGCGCTCGCCGGCTGGCGCCATCCTGCACGACGGGGTGACCCCTTCCAATACCGCTCGCTGGTTCGACGGCGTCTGGGCCTGGGACAGCTGGAAGCACGCCTACGCCATGGCTCACTTCAACCCGGAAGTAGCCAAAAACAACGTTCGCGCCATGTATGACTATCAGGTGCAGCCGGATGATCCGGTTCGCCCGCAGGATGCCGGCATGGTGATCGACGCCGTCTTCTACAACAAGCAATCGGATCGCGGTGGCGATGGCGGCAACTGGAACGAGCGCGACACCAAGCCGCCCCTCTCCGCCTGGGCCATCTGGGAGATCTATAGCGCCACCAAAGACAAGGCATTCATTGCCGAGATGTATCCCAAGCTGCAGGCCTACCACGACTGGTGGTACCGCGCACGTGACAACAACCGCAACGGCATTATCGAATATGGCGCTACCAAGCACGTCGAACATAACGACGAGTACGGCAATATCACCTTCAAAGTGCAGTATGCCAACGGCGTGCCGGGAGGCATCTCACTCTCTGGTTGCAGTAACGAGGGAGATAACTGGTATGGCTGCACCGGCATGGCGCTCTACCAGCAGGTATTGAGCGTTGGTGGCTACAGCGATATGGATATCGGTGCCCAACACGGCGCCGGTTGGGAGTCCGGTATGGACAACGCCGCCCGCTTCGGCTTTATCGAGCCGGATCAGCTCAAGCGATATGCCGACAAGACCTATGGCGGCGATATCGCCAAGGCTCGCCAGGACTGGAACGTATTCTTCTTTGAAAACCATCAGGACAATGGCGATCTTATCGGCTTCTCCATCGATCAGGAGTCGGTAGAGCTCAACGCCTTCCTCGCCAAGGAGAAACGCATTCTGGCAGATATGGCCGACCTGCTCGGCAAGCCGGGCGATGCGAGCCGCTACCGCGATGGCGCGACCAAGCTCGCCAGCTACATCAACACCTGTATGTTTGATGACGCCTCCGGGTTCTATTACGACCGACAGATCGCTGCTGGTGATGTAGCCGACAGCAACGGCTGTGTCGGCAAGCTGTTGACCGCCCGCGGCCGCGGCCCCGAGGGGTGGAGCCCGCTCTGGGCCGAAGTCGCCGACCAGGAAAAAGCAGCACGAGTGCGCGAAGTGATGCTTAATTCTCAGGAATTCAACACCAAGGTACCGCTCGGCACGGCGGCGCTGACCAACCCGGCCTACGACCCCAACATCTACTGGCGCGGCCGGGTATGGCTGGATCAGTTCTACTTCGGGGTGAAGGGGCTGGAGAACTACGGTTATCGCAGCGATGCCCAGATGCTGGTCAACAAGCTGTTTGCCAACGCCGAAGGGCTGGCCGGCAGCGGCCCCATCCGCGAGAACTACAACCCGGAGAGCGGTGCTATGCAGGGAGCCAGCAACTTCAGCTGGAGTTCGGCCCACCTCTATATGCTCTATCGCAACTTTCTCAAGCCGCAGGAGTAAAGCTGCGCATATGCAAAAGGCCTCCATAGGGAGGCCTTTCTTATGCTTGGCTGACAGGCGGCATTGCTGGCCGCAAGAGTTTCTGTCAGTGAGTGGTAAGCGGCAGAGAGAGGCGTTTGGCCAGAGCCTGGAAGTTCTGGCTCACTTCGGCCCCGAACAGGGGGTCACCGATGGCACGGTTTTGCCAGTTTTGCTCCAGATGACGCCAGTCATCCTCGGTCAGAGAATCGCGCAGATGGGGGAAGATGATTCCCTCCTCGTAATTCATGTGCGCCTCCTGCAGCTCAACAAAACGCTCCAGCTTGGCGGTGAACTGGTCGAGCGGGATCACTGCATCCATCAGGATCATCTCCACCATCTCCTTGAGCTCGCCACCCGCCTCCAGCAGCTTGACGTGCTCCTCCTGCAACCGGTTGGCAACCTCCCCCTCTACCACCCGGTATTTCAGGTAGTAGTCATAGATAAGGTCTTCCTTGGGATGGTGGTACTTGTCAGAAACCTCCCGCAGATAGTCGATGACGTCGCGCACCAGAAAATAGCTGATGGGCTGCTCGGCGTGAATGGCTGCCAGCTTCTGCTTGAGCAGCTCCAGCAGTCGGGCGATGTTGAGGTGATCCTTGTGCAGACTCGATAACATGGGCACTCCTTGGCGCTGAAATAAGATGTTATTTTCCTGAGTATACGGTCATTTGTCGCCCGAACTTTGCACTCAATCAAGTGGGCGGCAGACAGATTGCCACTCAATGGGACTCTTGCCCTGCTGCTCCAGCAGCTGGTTGGTTTGCGAAAAATGGCCGCAACCGATGAAACCGCGATGAGCGGAGAGGGGGCTGGGATGGGGGGCCGTCAGCACATGATGGCGCTGCCGGTCGATAAAACGCCCCTTCTTCTGGGCATGGGAGCCCCACAACAGGAACACCACCCCGTTGCAGCTGGCATTGATCTGCTCGATAACCCTGTCGGTAAAGGTCTCCCACCCCAGATGGGCATGAGAGTGAGCCTGGCCGGCCTGCACCGTCAGCACGGTATTGAGCAACAATACCCCCTGCTTGGCCCAGGATTCGAGGAAACCGTGATTGGGTGTGACGAAACCTGGCAGGTCTCGCTGCATCTCTTTATAGATGTTGACCAGAGAGGGGGGCGTGCGCACGCCGGGCAGAACGGAGAAGCAGAGACCATGCGCCTGGTTGGGGCCGTGGTAGGGATCCTGCCCCAGGATGACGACCTTGATCTGATCCAGCTCGGTCAGTTTGAAGGCATTGAACACATCGGCTGCAGGGGGATAGATTACCTTGCCCGCTTCCCGCTCTGCCCTGACAGTCGCCAGCGTACTCTTGAAATAGTCCTGCTCTTTTTCAGAGCCAATCACATCACTCCAGGTCAGCACCCCGAACTCCTCACTTGATACGGCGAAGGAGTCAGGATAGGGGGGCAGCCCGCAAGACGCAACCGTGACTCACACTTTCCAGAGCCTGGCGAGCCGCCCGGAACGCTCCAGTTTGTGCAGACCCGCATTGAACAGCAGCATCAGACGACGCGCATCGGGATCCGCCTTGCGCATCAGCAGATAACCGGGTTGAGACCAGATAGGATCGGGCGCGCTGGTCAACGCCAGCGCCCCGGGATGGCGGGATGGCATCTGCAGGAAGAGGGCCTTGGCCACCTGCTCATCCATCACCAGATAGCGAATACGCCCGGCGACGAGCTTCTCAAGGCTCTCCTGATCAGAATCAGACCACTCAAGAGCCAATTCGGATTGACGGGCGGCAAAACCATCTCCGTAAAAATAGCCGCGGGTCACCCCCACCGGCTCGTGTTTGATCTCCCCGAGATTGACGACCGGCGAACCGGACAAGGTAAAAAGACGGGTCGTGAATTGGCCGAGCGATGCGGAGAGATAGAAGCTCTGTTCACGTTCGCGGGAACGAAACCAGGGCATGGTCACAACATAATCCCCGGCAAGAGTGAGCTTGTAGGCTTCAGCCCAGGGGTAAAAGTGAAAGCTGACATCAAGCCCCTCGGCGGCAAAGGCTTCGCGCACCACCTGACAGAGGAACCCCTGCTCGGGCAGAGACTCGCTGATATAGGGTGGCCACTCGCCCACGGCGATCCTGACTGTTTCGGCCCGCCCCATTCCAGCCACAACCAGGCAGCAGGCAACTATCAGCCAGCGCCATTTTTGCCACCCACTCTTCACCCGCGACTCTCCTCTTTATTTTCCATCAAGTGTAGTTCTCTCGAGTCACCCTTCCCTGATACGCACCACAAACACCATAAGGTGTAGTTAAATTACTAGATTTAAAAGACAAAAGATGCATAATCTGGATATCTTACAAAATCAGAAAAATGACCTATTTTTGATTCAACTCAAGAATTTAATCCCATTGAAATGGTGATTTGTTGATTTTTATTGATCTGGATCAATTTTGGTAATATTACCACCGTGGTATATATGACCCCAACAAAGTAAAGGTGTAAGGCAAGGGCCCTTTAAGTCGTCGATATCCTCGGTAGCTTAAATACATCAGGGTAATTTCCTTACAGTTGGATTCGCGTTCCCATTGAGGAGTCATACCATGATCAAAGGCATTCAAATCACCCAGGCCGCCAACACCGCTCTGCTGAACTCTTTCTGGCTGCTGGACGAAGAGAAGCAACAGGCTCGCTGCATCTGTGTCAAAGGCGATGCCTTTGCTGCCGATCAGGAAGTTCAACTGGCTGATCTGGGTCAGTTCGAATACCGCGAGCTGCCTGTTCAAGCTGAACCTGCCGTTGAAGGTGGCCAGCACCTGAACGTCAACGTACTGCGTCGCGAAACTCTGGAAGATGCCATCGCCAACCCGGAGAAGTACCCGCAGCTGACCATCCGCGTTTCCGGCTATGCAGTGCGCTTCAACGCCCTGACCCCGGAACAGCAGCGTGACGTTGTTACCCGTACCTTCACCCAGAGCCTGTAATTCCCGCTCTGTCATGAAGTGATGGCATCCATGGATGTCACTAAAAAACGGCCCGAGGGCCGTTTTTTTATTGCGTTGCGTTCAGCCTGACAGGCTCCGTTACACCTTTTCGGTTTCCAGAACCCCGCCCTTGCGGCCCAGCACGCCCTCCATTTTCTTCACATCCAGCTGCTTGCAATATTTTGCCACCACCACGGTTGCAACCCCGTTGCCAATCAGGTTGGTCAGCGCCCGCGCTTCCGACATGAAGCGGTCGATCCCCAGGATCAGCGCCAGACCGGCCAGCGGCAGGTGGCCAACCGCGGAGATGGTCGCCGCCAGCACAATGAAGCCACTCCCGGTGACCCCAGCCGCCCCTTTCGAGGAGATAAGCAGCACCACCAGCAGCGTGATCTGATGGAACAGATCGAGCGGGGTATTCGTCGCCTGAGCGATGAAGATGGCAGCCATGGTCAGATAGATGGAGGTACCATCCAGGTTGAAGGAGTAACCGGTCGGAATGACCAGCCCTACTACCGATTTCTGGCAACCCAGCTTCTCCATCTTGTCCAGCATGCGCGGCAGAGCAGACTCGGAGGAAGAGGTTCCCAGCACGATCAGCAGCTCCTCGCGGATGTAAGAGATGAAGCGCAGGATGCTAAAACCGGAAGCTCTGGCGATGCTGCCCAGCACGATAAAGATGAAGAAGAGACAGGTGATATAGAAGCAGGCGATAAGCTGGCCCAGCTGCACCAGAGAACCCACCCCGTATTTGCCGATGGTAAACGCCATGGCACCGAATGCTCCTACCGGCGCCAGCTTCATAATCATGTTGATGATGCCGAAGATGACGGTGGAGAAGCTCTCGATGACCCCGAAAATAATTTTCCCCTTCTCACCGATATGGTGCAGGGAGAAGCCAAACAGCACGGCAAAGAGCAGAACCTGCAGAATGTTGCCGCTGGCAAAAGCACCGATCACGCTACCCGGAATGATGTCGAGCAGGAATGGAATGATCCCCTGTGACTTGGCCTGCTCGGCATAGACGGCGATGGCGCTGGCATCCAGTGCGGCAGGATCAACGTTCATGCCAGCCCCCGGCTGCAGCAGGTTCACCACACACAACCCGATGATCAGGGCGATGGTGCTGACCACCTCGAAATAGACGAGAGCGATGGCACCAGTCTTGCCAACGGCCTTCATGCTCTCCATACCGGCAATCCCTGTTACCACGGTACAGAAGATGACGGGGGCGATAATCATCTTGATCAGTTTGACGAAACCATCGCCAAGGGGTTTCATGTCAGCCCCCAATTGGGGATAGAGGTGGCCAAGACATACCCCGAGGGTTATGGCGAGCAGTACCTGAAAATAGAGGCTGCCCATAATCTTTTTACTCATGCTGCTTCATCCCTTCCGTTGTCGGTGTGTTGTTCTGTTTTATTGGTATGCAGCCCCGATGCATCAGACAAAAGCAACCCGCAGGAGACGTAACGAATCCTGGATCGGCTGATGCCGTGCTCTGGTAACTGTAGCGCCATCATCTCATGTTAAAAAATGGAGTTAAGCGACACCGATCACGCAACATTAGTAACCATTTATAAATATTTATTCACTGATTATTAATTGATGGGGGGTACGCAATGAGGGGGAAACTGTCTGACAGGAGGGAAAAACAGAGGGGATTGAACCAATGACAAGGCCCCGCATGCGGGGCCTTGTCAGTCTTAACCAGCGTTATGGAGCCAATCAGACAGAGGTATCGAGCGGCTCGAAGCCCTTGACCAGATCGTCGATCGCTTTCATCTGCTTGAGGAAGCCTTCCAGCTTGTCGAGTGGCAGCGCGCTCGGGCCATCGCAGCGGGCAATTTTCGGATCCGGGTGGGACTCAATAAAGAGACCGGCCAGACCAACCGCCATACCGGCACGCGCCAGCTCGGTGACCTGCTCGCGGCGACCGCCGGACGCAGCCCCCAGCGGGTCGCGGCACTGCAGGGAGTGAGTCACGTCGAAGATAACCGGATAGCCACCGGTGCTCTTCTTCATCACGCCCAGACCCAGCATGTCTACCACCAGATTGTCATAACCGAAGTTGACGCCGCGCTCGCACAGGATCAGGCGATCGTTGCCACACTCCTCGAACTTGTCGGTGATGTTCTTCATCTGGCTTGGGCTGAGGAACTGCGGCTTCTTGATGTTGATGACGTTGCCGGTGCGGGCCATCGCCTCTACCAGATCGGTCTGGCGCGCCAGAAAGGCGGGCAGCTGGATGACATCGACCACCTCGGCGACCGGCTTGGCCTGATGGGGCTCGTGCAGATCGGAGATGACCGGCATGCCGAAAGTCGCCTTCAGCTCCTGGAAAATCTTCATCCCCTCTTCCAGACCCGGGCCACGATAGGAGTGGATGGAGGAGCGGTTTGCCTTGTCCCAGCTCGCCTTGAAGACAAACGGGATGCCCAGCTTGCTGGTCACTTCCACGTACTTCTCGCACACCGCCATCGCCATGTCGCGAGACTCCAGCACATTCATGCCGCCAAACAGCACGAACGGTTTGTCATTGGCAACGTTGATCTCGTTGATCTTGATATTCTTCTGTTCCATCTAAGACATCCTTAATTATGGGTCTTGGGGCCTGAAGCCAAGTTAGTCCGTTGCGACCGGGCGCAGCGGCCTGGATATTCTTCTGTTGCAGTACCAAGCCATCCTTAATGGAGGGGCTTGGGGGTCAAATCCAGCGCAGCCAGCTGCACTTTCAGCACGTCGGCTACCGGATCGTCCGGGCATTGTTCAATAAAGTATTCAAAGTCGTCGGCAGCCTGACGGGGACAATCGAGCTGCTCGTAGATAAAGCCGCGATCCCGCGTCTCCAGCGGATCGCCCGGCTTCATCCGCAGCAACAACTCGCTGCAGCGCAGCGCCTCGGACATGCGGTCTTCCCGCAGCAGGGCGCCCTTGCTGACATTGAGCAGCCGCTCGATGATCTCCCACTGGCCAGAGGGCTGCAGGTAGTCCGGGGTCAGGGTCGCCAGATCGCCGAGCGCACCGCGCAGCAGCAGTTCAATTCGGGCCATGCTCAGCTCATCGCCGGTGAAGGGATCGACATAAACCTCCCCCTCGCCGCCGGCAAAGCTCACCAGGAAGTGACCCGGGAAGCAGATCCCCTCTACATCGAGCCCGAGCTTGCGCCCCAGCTGGATGATGAGGATGCCGAGACTGACCGGGATCCCCTTGCGCTGCAGCAACACCTGATTGATGTCGCAATTGTCAGCCGAGAAGTAATCCTGCCAGTCGCCGTAAAACCCGAGGCTCTGATAGAAACCGCGCAGCAGTTGCTGGCGCACCTCGTCGCAGGTGCCCTCTTCGATCTGCTCATCCAGCCACTCGTCCAGCAGCTGCAGCTCGCGGATCCCCTGCTCGGCCGAACCATAGATTTCGTCGCTGACCGCCAGGGCCAGCTCGGTCAGCTCATGGGCTTCAAAATCGGTCCATTCGTCTATACGTAACATGCTCTTCATGCCTTAACCGAACAAACTCGCCTGTTTGAGCACTGCCAACTTGGCAATAAAGTAGATCCAGCCGAGCGCCCCCAGAAAGGAGCACCAGCGCACCAGATTGCTTTTGGCCAGCCGCAGCGCCATCGCCGCCAGAAAGACCAATACAAGGATCCCCGTCAGCTTCTCGCTGAGCCAGGGAATGCCGTTATTGAGCGGGTTGAGGCCCAGCACCACGCAAAGCAGTATGCCGGAGAGCACCACCAGTCCGTTGAGCAGACCGCTGGTTTTCAGCACGGGTGCGCTGAACGCCCGGCCAGAGCCGGCCTGAACCCAGTAAAAACGCAGCATAAACATCAGCACGGCCCCGCCAATCAGGGTGAGATGCAGATGCTTGAGCACAAGATAACTATTCAATATCAATCCTCGATGCAGAGGCCGCGCCCCTGCCCGTCAAACCGGTAGTTAAGAGATTCAGCAGGTCGGGCACATGCCCAGAGTGACCCGCTCGTTCTCCCCGTAATCGCGCACCGTGGTTACGCTGCGATAGCCGAGATCCTGCAACAGCTGGCGCACCGCCATCCCCTGATCCCAGCCATGTTCCAGCAGCAGCCACCCTTCGCTGTGCAGATGGGCCGGGGCATGGGTCGCGATGTGGCGGATATCCGCCAATCCCGCTTCGTCCGCCACCAGCGCCGATCGCGGTTCAAAGCGTACATCACCCTGCTCGAGATGGGGATCGGCGCCATCAATATAGGGGGGATTGGAGACAATCACCGCAAAGCGGGGAGCCTGCTCATCGAGCGGGGCAAACCAGCTGCCATCACGCACCTCGATGGGCAACCCCAGCGCCGCACTGTTCTCGCGCGCCAGTGCAGCAGCGTCCGCCATCCTATCCACCGCCCATACATCAAGCTCGGGTCGCTCGGACTTGATGGCCAGCGCGATGGCACCGGTGCCGGTACCGAGATCCAGCACGGCGCAGGGCCCTTGCGGGATCTTCGCCAGCGCCTGCTCCACCAGCACCTCGGTATCGGGGCGCGGGATCAGGGTCGCCGGGCTCACTTTCAGCGGCAGCGACCAGAACTCCCGCTCACCAACGAGATGAGCGATGGGCTCGCCGTTGAGACGACGGGCCAGCCACGTCTGCAGGGTGGCCTGCTGGGCTGCATCCAGCTCGCGCTCGGGCCAGGTCATCAGATAGCTGCGCCGGCAGTCGAGCAGATGACAGAGCAGCACATCGGCATCGGCGCGAGGGGACTCCCCCTCAGCCAGTACGGTCATGATATGGGCACGAGCCTGCTGGATCTGCATCAGTGCTGCTCCATGTTATGGGCACAACACTTAATGCGAACTTGCCGGTTCCGCATTTGCATCAATTGCTCTCGGCCAGCGAGGCGAGCTGGTCGGCCTGATACTCCTGCACCAGCGGGGTGATAACGCAGTCCAGGTCCCCTTCCAAAATTTCGGAGAGACGGTACAGGGTCAGGTTGATACGGTGCTCGGAGAGACGGCCCTGCGGATAGTTGTAGGTCCGGATGCGCTCGGAGCGATCACCGGAGCCCACCAGATTGCGGCGGGTGCTCTGCTCGGCGGCGCGATGGCGCTCATCCTCAGCCGCCTGCAGGCGGGCAGAGAGTACCGACATCGCCTTGGCGCGGTTCTTGTGCTGGGAGCGCTCGTCCTGACACTCCACCACCAGCCCGGTCGGCAGGTGGGTGATGCGAATGGCCGAGTCAGTCTTGTTGACGTGCTGACCACCGGCACCGGAGGCGCGGAAGGTGTCGATCTTCAGATCGGAGGGGTTGATCTCGATCTGCTCGGCTTCCGGCACTTCCGGCAGCACGGCGACGGTACAGGCGGAGGTGTGCACCCGACCCTGAGATTCGGTCTCCGGCACCCGCTGTACCCGGTGACCACCGGATTCAAACTTGAGACGGCCATAGACGCGCTCGCCGTCGATCTTGGCGATGACCTCCTTGTAACCGCCATATTCCCCGTCGTTGCAGCTGACGATGGAGACGCGCCAGCCCTGACGCTCGGCAAAGCGGGAGTACATGCGGAACAGGTCGCCCGCGAAGATGGCCGCTTCGTCACCGCCAGCCCCGGCCCGGATCTCCAGATAGCAGTTGTTGTCATCCTTGGGGTCCTTGGGCAGCAGCATCACTTGCAGCTCCTGCTCCAGCGCCTCCAGATTGGCCTTGGCGAGCGGCAGCTCCTCCTGCGCCATCTCGCGCAGGTCGGCATCATCCTCTTCCAGCATCATCTGGGTCGTCTCCAGATCATCCTGCGCCTGACGGAAACGCTGGAAGGCGTGAACGATATCTTCCAGCTGGGCATATTCACGGGTCAGGGCGCGATAGCGCTCCTGATCCGAAACCACGTCGGGCTCGCCGAGCATGGCCTGAACTTCTTCGTGGCGCTCGATGAGGCCTTCCAGCTTTCTGATCAGTGACGGATTCATAACTCTTGCAATCTCAAATGGAGGACGGGCACCACCAGCATGGTAGCCCCGAAAAATTACTCTTGTGACAACCCCAGTGCCTGCCGCAGACGGGACAGCGCACTCTCGTCGCCCTGGGAGGCCGCCTGGCGCAGGGCCTGGGTCGGCGCATGGATCAACTTGTTGGTGAGGCGATGGGCCATCGCCTTGAGCGCCTGCTCGGCACTCTCGCCCTGGGCCAGTGCCAGCAGGGCGCGTTGCAACTCTTCGTCAGCGACCTGCTGGGACTGCTGACGGTAGTCGCGAATGAGATCAACCGAGCTCTGGCCGCGATACCAGCCCATGAACTCGTCGCGCTCCTCCTGCACGATCACCTCGGCTTGTGCCGCGGCCCGTTTGCGGGTCTCCAGGTTCTGCTCGATGATCCCTTGCAGGTCATCCACCGTGTAGAGATAGGCGTCGGAGAGCTCATCCACTTCCGCCTCGATGTCGCGCGGTACGGCGATATCGACCAGAAACATCGGCTTGAAGCGGCGGGCCTTGAGGGCTCGCTCCACCATCCCCTTGCCGATGATGGGCAGCGGGCTCGCGGTCGAGCTGATGACGATATCCGCCTCATGCAGATAATCGGGGATCTCTTCGAGCGTCATCACCTGGGCACCAAATTCGGCAGCCAGGGTCTGGGCCCGTTGCAGCGTCCGGTTGGCCACCATCATCTGGGTCACGTTTTGTTCGCGCAGATGGCGGGCCACCAGCTCGATGGTTTCGCCAGCACCGACCAAGAGCACCTTGGTCTGGGAGAGATCGGCAAAGATACGGCGGCCAAGGCTGACAGCTGCAAAAGCCACCGACACGGCACTCGCGCCAATCTCGGTATCGGTACGCACCCGTTTGGCCACCGAGAAGGATTTCTGGAACAGCCGCTCAAGCGCCCCCTTCACCGACTCCGCCTGCTGGGCATGGGCGTAGGATTGCTTGATCTGGCCGAGGATCTGCGGCTCTCCCAGCACCAGCGAGTCGAGCCCGCACGCCACTCGCATCAGGTGGCGCACCGCCTCTTCGTCATGGTGCTGGTAGATGGCGCTGACCAGTTCGGCCGCATCCAGCCCGTGGAACTGCTGCAGCCAGCGCAGCACCTCGCCCTGCTGTTCACCGGCCAGATTGCAGTAGAGCTCGGTCCGGTTGCAGGTGGAGACGATCACCGCCTCGTTGATGCCGGGTTGGTTCACCAGCTCACGCAAGGCGCGATCGATGCAGTCCGGGCCAAAGGCGACCCGCTCCCGCAAGGCGACACTGGCGGTGTTGTGGTTGATTCCGAGGGCAAGCAAACTCATGAGTGGGCGACGATCATTTCATACGCTGGGTGCAAAGGCTGCCAATTGTACGAGAAAGGGTAAGTCTTTAAAAGCAATACGGCCGCCCCGTATACTGTGGCAAATTCCTCTCTCTGGAGCCTTCTCTTGCTGCTACGTATTTTTACCCTCGCCTGCCTGCTGATCCTTGGCGGTTGTGCCACCACCCAGCCCCAGCGGGCCCAGGTGAACTGGGATCAGGAGCGAACCCGCCTCGAACAGCTCACCCATTGGGAGCTTTCCGGCAAGATGGCCATCATCACCCCCCAGCAAAAGGGCAGCGCCCGCCTCAACTGGCAGCAGGATGGCGATGATTATCGGCTCAACCTCACCAGCCTGATCGGCACCAGCATTCTCGAGCTCTCTCGCAGCAAGGGCGAAATCACCCTGATCGACAGCGAGGGCAAGCGTCACCAGAGCCAGGATGCCGAAGGGCTTGTCTATCAACTCACCGGCTGGAACATTCCGGTCGCCGGTCTGCCGGAGTGGATCAAGGGGCTGCCGGGCGAGGCCGACTTCGAGCTCAGCCCCGACAGCAGTCTGGCCCGCGTCCGCGATGGCCAGTGGCAGATCGTCTATGGCGACTATCGGGATCAGGATGGCTACCGCCTGCCCCACCAGCTGACCATGACCGGTCAGGGCAGCCGCCTCAAGCTTCAGATCAACCAATGGACTCTTGCACGCTAATGGCTTCCACACGCTGGCCGGCACCGGCCAAACTCAACCTGTTCCTGCACGTCAATGGCCGTCGTCCGGATGGCTACCACGAGCTGCAGACCCTGTTCATCTTCCTCAACCACGGTGACTGGCTCGAATTCGAGGTGATTCCAGATAGCGACACCCTCACCCTGAGCCCGGCCATTCCCGGCGTACCGGATGAACAGAACCTCATCATCCGTGCTGCCCGCCTGCTGCAGGCAAAGCTGCCGAGCCCGCAGGGAGCCCATATCCGGCTGGAGAAGGTGCTGCCCATGGGCGGCGGCATCGGCGGCGGCTCATCCGATGCGGCAACCACGTTAGTGGCGCTTAACCACCTCTGGCAGGCAGGTCTTGATGAAGATGAACTGGCAGCGCTTGGCGTGCAGCTGGGGGCCGATGTGCCGGTCTTTGTCCGTGGCCGGGCGGCCTTTGCCGAAGGGGTTGGCGAGCGGCTGCAACCGGTCGAATTGCCCGAGTCATGGTATCTGGTGCTCAAGCCGGATTGCCATGTGGCAACCGCTGTCGTGTTCCAGGATCCGGACCTGCCCAGAGCCACTCCGAAGATGGCTTTGCACAACCTGATGGAGGGGGAGTGGAAAAACGATTGCGAAGCTCTCGTGAAAAAGCGCCACCCCGAGGTTGCCAATGCGCTCGGCTGGTTGCTAGAATACGCGCCGTCAAGAATGACGGGCACAGGAGCCTGCGTCTTTGCTAAGTTTGAAGACGAAGTGACTGCTCGGGAAGTGTTGGCCAGAGTGCCGAAGGGGCTGGATGGGTTTGTCGCCAAGGGCGAGAACATATCACCACTCCTCGCCACTTTGCAACAATTCAAATGATTGGGGTATCGCCAAGCGGTAAGGCAGCGGGTTTTGATCTCGCCATCCCTAGGTTCGAATCCTAGTACCCCAGCCAATTTGATCTGATGGCAGTGACGCGGGCGATGTCGTGCTCGCCCACGTCGCAGGGCTCACCCCCATTTCTGCCATCCCGATGCAGCTAATCCCTTGCTCGTTGTCTGGCTAAATCGTTTGCCCCAAAACGATAAGGGTCTGATTTCAGACTCCCCCACATACTGGATGCAACCCCGAGGTTTCAAACCGTGCCTGACATGAAGCTGTTTGCTGGTAACGCAACGCCGGAACTAGCCCAGAAGATCGCAGATCGCCTGTTTATCAAACTCGGCAATGCTGCCGTAGGTCGCTTTAGCGACGGCGAGATCAGCGTACAGATCAACGAGAATGTACGTGGTGGCGATATCTTCATCATTCAATCCACCTGTGCCCCGACTAACGACAATTTGATGGAATTGATCGTCATGGTGGATGCACTGCGTCGTGCTTCAGCTGGCCGTATCACTGCCGTAATCCCCTATTTTGGTTATGCCCGTCAGGACCGTCGCGTCCGCTCCGCCCGTGTGCCCATCACCGCCAAGGTTGTCGCTGACTTCCTCTCCAGCGTGGGTGTGGATCGCGTGCTGACCGTTGACCTGCATGCCGAGCAAATCCAGGGCTTCTTCGACGTTCCGGTAGACAACGTATTCGGTAGCCCGGTGCTGCTCGAAGACATGAAGTCCAAGAACCTCGAGTCCCCTGTCGTCGTATCGCCGGACATCGGCGGCGTAGTGCGCGCCCGCGCCATCGCCAAGCTGCTGGACGATACCGACATCGCCATCATCGACAAGCGTCGTCCTCGCCCGAACGTCTCCCAGGTCATGCACCTGATCGGTGACGTTGCCGGCCGCGACTGCATCATCGTTGACGACATGATCGATACCGGCGGCACTCTGTGCAAAGCTGCAGAAGCCCTGAAAGAGCGCGGTGCCAAGCGTGTATTCGCCTACGCTACCCACCCTGTCTTCTCCGGTTCTGCAGTCGAGAACATCAAGAACTCCGTGATCGACGAACTGATCATCACTGACTCCATCCCGCTCACCGCGGAGATGAAGGCAGTTGGCAAAGTCAAACAGCTGACCCTCTCGACTGTTCTGGCCGAAGCCATTCGTCGCATCAGCAACGAAGAGTCCATCTCTGCCATGTTTGAGCATTGATAGATTCAGCAATAACGAAAACCGCCATCAGGCGGTTTTCGTCTTTCTAGACCCCGGCTATATGTACGACCCTGCCTGTGGCAGGTGTTAAGGATTTACCCATGAATGGCTTGCGCCCCCTCCTGCTTGCGACCCTGACCTCCGCCCTCTTCGCCTGTCAGCCTGCCAAAGAAAATCAGCCCTTCGTGCTGACGCTGGCTCACATGAACGATACCCACTCCCAGTTTGACCCGGCCAACGCCGAGCTGAAGGGGCATATCTTTGCCAAGGAGGGAGAGACCGATACCCTCTACACCCGTTTTGGCGGCTACCCGCGGCTGCTGACCATGGCCAAGGCCTATCAGGCCGATGCGCTGGCCCAGAACCACGCCATGCTGCTGCTGCACGGCGGCGATGCCTGGCAGGGCAGCGGCTACTTCAAGCTCAACGAGGGGATGGCCAACGCCGAGCTACTCAACCAGTTCGGCCTCGATGCCATGGCCCTTGGCAACCACGAATTCGATCTCGACAACCAGAAGCTGGCCCGCTTCATCAAGGGGGTCAACTTCCCGGTTCTGGCCGCCAACCTCGATACCAAGGCCGATCCCGCTCTCAGCAAGGTGGCCAATCTCAAGCCTTTCACTGTCTACGCCTTTGACGGCAACCAGAAGAGCCCGGTCACCGACATCAACAACCTGCCGCAAGGCAAACAGCTGGTCGCTGTCATCGGTCTGGTACTGGAAGATATGGGCAACATTGCGCCCAACGTCGGCAAGCTGCGCTTTGCCAAAGAGGTTGAATCTGCCCAGGCCACGGTGGATATGCTGCAAGCCAAGGGGATCCACCAGATCGTGGCGCTCACCCACATCGGCAACGAGCGGGATCTGGCGCTGGCCGCCAAGGTAAACGGCATTGATGCCATCGTCGGTGGTCACTCCCACAGCCTGCTCGGTGATTTTCGCAATATCGGCTGGGGCAACACCGGCGAATACGCCAAGCTGGTGACCAACCCGGACGGCATCGGCAAGACCTGCGTGGTGCAGGCTGGCTCCTACGCCCAGGCCATTGGTCTGGCTCAGGTAAGCTTTGATGGTCAGGGTCATGTGACCGACTGTCAGGGCCACAACAGCCTGCTGGCCAGCCGCGACTTTTTCTCCGATGCGGCGCGCAAGCAGCCCCTCGACGAGAACCGCAGCAAGGAGGCGAGCCAGTTCGTCGACAACCAGCCCAATCTGGTTACCGTGGATGAAGATCCCCGCCTGCGCGGCATCATCGACAGCCACTACAAGCCGGCGCTGGAGAAGGCCTATGGCCCGGTGATCGGCACCATTCCCGAGCAGTTGCAAAATGCCCGTCGCCCCGGCGACAACGGCAGCGACAACCACGGCTCCGACGTGGCACCGCTGGTTGCCGAAGGGGAGTTCTACTGGGCCAATACCCCGGCTGTTCAGGCCCTGACTGGTGGTCCGGTCGACTTCGCACTGGTAGCTGTGGGTGGCGTGCGCGCCGAGCTGCCGGCCGGCGAGTGGCGCGAGGGGGACAGCTCCCTCACCCTGCTGCCGTTCAAGAACCAGCTCGCGGTGCTGACCCTGACCGGTGCCGAGGTGCGTGCTCTTCTGACCGAAACCATCACCGCCACCCTGCCCGCCAGCGCCCATGCCGGCAAGTTCCCCTATGGTGGCCACCTGCGCTACACCTTCCAGGAGACCAGCGCAGGCAAGGCAGGCTCTCTGACCCAGTTGCAGCACAAGACGGCGAACGGCGAGTGGCAGGATCTGGTGGATAGTCAGCGCTATCGCGTGGTGATGAACGCCTACAGCGCCAACGGCAACGACGGCTGGCAGGCACTGGCCAATGCCCAGCGTCAGAAGAGCGAGCGGGTCGACATCGCCAGCGTCAACGGCAAGCTGACCGCCTTCCCGGTGCTCAAAGTGGCACAAAATGGCGAGCTGCTCGGCGCCGTCTACGCCCCGGGCAAATCCCTCGACTGCAAGGCCGCCGGGGTCGATTGCGGCACCGATGCTGCCTCCTTCGTGGAGTATGTGCGCGATGCCCGCCCCACCCTGACCGCGCTGGATGAGGAAACTGTCACCCTGCTACGCGCCAAATAACCGGGTCATCAGCAAATCGACAGAGAACGGGCCTCTCGCAAGAGGTCCGTTTGTCATCCATTGGCCGCCAAAATCGCTCAAATCCCGCCATAACATGCGCATTGGTTGAGTGATCGCCACTCGGCGGCTAGAATATTGCGTCCTATTGCCCTGGGTAGTGTGCCCACGGCAGCTGCGAGTGAAGACATCAAGCGTGACAAGCCAAATCAAACTGATCGTCGGACTGGGCAATCCCGGCCCGGAATATGCCAAAACCCGCCACAATGCGGGCGCCTGGTATGTGGAGCAACTGGCCCGCTGGCACAATGTCAGCCTGCGCGAAGAGCCCAAGTTCTTCGGCCACACTGCCCGCATTCTGGTTGATGGGCAGGATGTGCGACTGCTCATCCCGAACACCTACATGAACCTCTCCGGCAAGGCGGTCGCCGCTCTGGCACGTTTTTATCAGATTGAGCCGGAAGCGATTCTGGTGGCCCATGATGAACTGGATCTGCCCCCGGGCATCGCCAAGTTCAAGCAGGGCGGTGGTCACGGCGGCCATAACGGCCTCAAGGACATCATCGCCAAGATGGGCAACAACAATAACTTCTTCCGGCTGCGCCTCGGGATCGGCCATCCCGGAGCCAAGGAGCTGGTCGCCGGCTTCGTGCTGACCAAGGCGCCCAGCAGTGAACAGAACCTGATCGATGCCGCACTGGACGAGTCCCTGCGTGCTACCGACATCCTGTTCAAACAAGATATGACCAAGGCCATGAACCGGCTGCACAGCTTCAAGGCCGAATAAAGCATGACACGGGCCGCCTGCGGGCGAGCCTCACAGCATCCATCAAGTAAGGTAACAATCCATGGGTTTTAAATGCGGTATCGTGGGCCTGCCCAATGTAGGCAAATCCACCCTGTTCAACGCGCTGACCAAGGCCGGTATCGAAGCCGCCAACTTCCCGTTCTGCACCATCGAACCGAACACCGGTGTAGTACCGATGCCGGATCCGCGCCTCGATCAGCTGGCTGCCATCATCAATCCGCAGCGCGTTGTGCCTACCACCATGGAATTCGTCGACATCGCCGGTCTGGTAGCCGGAGCCTCCAAGGGTGAAGGTCTGGGCAACCAGTTCCTGGCCAACATCCGTGAAACCGAAGCGATCGGCCACGTTGTGCGCTGCTTCGACGATGAAAACATCATCCACGTTGCCGGCAAGGTCTCCCCTGCCGACGACATCGAAGTGATCAACACCGAGCTGGCCCTGTCGGATCTGGACGCCTGCGAGCGCGCCATTCACCGCCAGTCCAAGCGCGCCAAAGGCGGCGACAAGGATGCCAAGCTGGAAGTCGAAACCCTGGAGAAGATCAAGGTCGCGCTGGAAAATGGCCAGATGATCCGCGGCATGAAGCTGGACAAGGAAGAGCTGGCCGCTGTCAGCCACCTCAACTTCCTGACCCTCAAGCCCACCATGTACATCGCCAACGTGGCGGAAGATGGTTTCGAGAACAACCCCTATCTGGACAAGGTGCGCGAGATCGCTGCTGCCGAGAACGCAGTTGTCGTGGTCGTCTGCTGCGCCATCGAAGCTGACATCGCCGAGCTGGACGACGAAGATCGCGCCGAGTTCATGGCCGACCTTGGCATCGAAGAGCCGGGTCTGAACCGTGTTATCCGCTCCGGCTACCAGCTGCTGAACCTGCAGACCTACTTCACCGCTGGCGTGAAAGAGGTGCGTGCATGGACCATTCCGGTCGGCGCCACTGCCCCGCAAGCGGCTGGCAAGATCCACACCGACTTCGAGAAGGGCTTTATCCGTGCCCAGACCATCGCCTTTGAAGACTTCATCACCTACAAGGGTGAGCAGGGCGCCAAAGAAGCGGGCAAGATGCGCGCCGAAGGCAAGGACTACATCGTCAAAGATGGCGATATCATGAACTTCCTGTTCAACGTCTAATCCTGCGCTGGCCGCAGTTTGCGGCCCGGGAAAACAAAGCCCATCCGGCAACGGATGGGCTTTTTCTTTTGCGCATTGCAACGCGGCCTTGCCACTTTCACCAGGCCGTAGCTCAGAGCCGATTGCTAGAGCTTGACCATGATGTGGCGCGGTACCGTGTAATCCTCCAGCGCGTAGAGGGAGAGATCCTTGCCGTAACCGGACATCTTCATCCCGCCGTGAGGCATCTCGGTGGCCAGCATGAAGTGGGTGTTGATCCAGGTGCAGCCATACTGGAGTCCCGCCGCCACCTTGTGGGCCAGCCCCAGATCCCGAGTCCAGACCGAAGAGGCGAGGCCATAGTCGGAGTCGTTGGCCCACTGCACCACCTGCTCGGCGTCGCTGAAACGGGTCACCGACACCACAGGGCCGAACACTTCGCGGCGCACGATCTCGTCTTCCTGTCGGGCTCCCACGATCAGGGTCGGCTCGTAGAAGAAGCCGCTGCCGGGGCGCATCCGCCCGCCGGTAGTCACCTCCATATGGCCGCTGGTGACGGCCCGTTCGACAAAGCTCGCCACCCGATGGCGCTGGCGATCGGAGATAAGCGGCCCCATCTCGACCCCCTCTTCGCGCTGGGTACCCACCTTGATGGAGGAGACGGCATCGGTCAGGGCGGCAACAAAGCGGTCGTGCAACTTGTTCTGCACATAGATGCGGCAGGCGGCGGTGCAATCCTGTCCGGCATTGTAGAAACCGAAGGTGCGAATGCCGGCCACCACCGCATCGAGATCCGCATCGTCAAAGATGATGACCGGCGCCTTGCCACCCAGTTCGAGGTGGGTACGCTTCATGGTGCGCGCCGCGCTCTGCAGGATCTTCTGGCCGGTGGCGATATCGCCGGTGAGCGACACCATCCGCACCAGCGGATGCTCCACCATCGGCGCCCCCACACTCTCGCCACGGCCGCAGATGATGTTGATCACCCCGCGCGGGAAGATCTCGCTGGCAATCTCCGCCAGCAGCAGGGCGCTCAGCGGGGTCTGCTCCGATGGCTTGAGCACCACCGTATTGCCGGCCGCCAGCACGGGGGCAATCTTCCAGGCCGCCATCATCAGCGGATAGTTCCAGGGGGCGATGCTGCCCACCACCCCGATAGGGTCACGGCGGATCATGCTGGTGTGGCCGTCGAGGTACTCGCCCGCCAGCGGCCCGTGCAGACAGCGGGCCGCTCCGGCAAAGAAGCGGAAGCAGTCCACTACCGCCGGCAACTCGTCACCCAGCACGGCCGCATAAGGCTTGCCGCAGTTGAGGGACTCGATGGCTGCGAAGGCCTCGGCCCGCTCCTCGATGGCGGCGGCAAGGCGCAGCAGCAGGTTGCTGCGGGTCGCCGGCGTAGTGTGACGCCAGGTGCCAAAGGCGCGCTGGGCGGCGTTGACGGCGCGGCTCACCTGCTCGAAGGAGGCCTCCGGCAGCTGGACAATCAGCTCACCGGTAGCTGGGTTGAGTACCGGTTCGCTCGGGCCCTCCCCTGTTACAAACTGGCCGTCGATAAGTTGCTGGGTCGAAATGTTCATGAATAACCTTCCTTGGTAATTAGCGCACGGCGTCGTTGCCATCGCGGGTCAGGTAATAGGCGAGCAGGATCGGCACCGTGGTGACGGCGACGATGATAAGGGCAACCACGTTGGTGACCGGGCGATCTCGCGGCCGGATCAGCTCCTGATACATCCAGATGGGCAGCGTGGTCTGCTGGCCGGCGGTAAAGGTGGTGACGATAACCTCGTCAAAACTGAGGGCAAAGGCCAGCATGCCCCCCGCCAGCAGCGCTGTGGCGATGTTGGGCAGGATGACGTATCGCACGGTCTGGAAACCGTCGGCCCCGAGATCCATCGATGCCTCGATAAGCGAGCGGTTGGTTCGGCGAAAACGGGCCAGCGCATTGTTGTAGACCACCACCACGCAGAAGGTGGCGTGGCCGATGACGATGGTCCAGAAGCTGAAGGGGATCTCCAACGCACCGTAGGCCGAACGCAGCGCCAGACCGGTCACTATCCCCGGCAGGGCGATAGGCAGGATCAGCATCAGCGAGACCATCTCCTGACCGAAGAAGCGGCTGCGGGCGATGGCGGCGGCTGCCAGCGTCCCCAACAACAGGGCAACCAGAGTGGCAAGGCTCGCCACCTCCAGCGAGAGCTGGATGGCGCGCCAGACATCGGGCCGCTCGAAGGTCACCGCAACCCAGTGGAGGGTAAAACCCGGCGGCGGGAACTGGTAACTCTTGCTCTCGGTGGTGAAGGCATAGAGAAAGATAAAGAGGATCGGAAAGTGCAGGAAGGCGAGTCCGCCGTAAGCGGCCACCCGCAGGGTACGACCCGGTTGATCAAAGCGCATCGAAAGCCCCCAGACGTTTTGCCACCATCAGATAGACGGCGATGATGAGAATGGGCACCAGCGAGAAAGCCGCGGCGAAAGGCAGGTTGCCCGCCGTCCCCTGCTGCATGTAGACCACCTGACCGATGTAGAGGGTGGAGTTGCCGATAATTCCCGGGATGATGTAGTCGCCAAGGGTCAGCGAGAAGGTGAAGATGGAGCCGGCCACTACCCCCGGCAGCGCCAGCGGCAGCAGCAGGGTACGGAAGGTCTGCCCCGGAGTGGCTCCGAGATCGGCGCTCGCCTCGATGAGGGAGAGAGGGATCCGCTCCACGGCCGCCTGAATGGGCAGGATCATGAAGGGGAGCCAGACATAAACAAAGACGATAAAGGTGCCGATCCGTGAGAATGACAGCGAGGGGCCGCCAATCTCCGGCAGACTGAGCAGCGCCTGCAACACCCCGTCCAGCCCCAGCTGACCCGCCAGCCAGTTCACCGCCCCCTCCTTGGCGAGGATCAGCTTCCAGGCGTAGACCCGCACCAGATAGCTCGACCAGAGCGGCAGCATGATGGCGATATAGAAAAAAGCTCGCTGCCGCCCTCTGGTGTAGCGCGCCATGTAATAGGCAATCGGAAAGGCGATCAGGGCGCAGGCCAGCGTCACCAGCAGGGACATGACCACGGTACGCAGGATCACATCCCGGTTTTCGGGGCGCGCCAGATCGATAAAGTTCTGCCAGGTGAACTCGTGGCGGATCTGGCCGCTGAACTCGTCGAGCCCGAAAAAGGAGTTGGAGAGCAGCATCAGCAGGGAGCCGGCATAGATAAGGCCAAGCCAGATGAGCGGCGGCCCGAGCAGGATCCCCAGCAGCAGACCGGAGCGGCCATAAAGCAGGTTCGAGAGGCGCCGACGCAGCGGCGCACGGGGAAGCACGGTTGGCATGGTCAGACTCGCACTGTTCATGGGGTCGCTCCCAGAGCATGCACGGCGGGTGCCGCCCAGCTCAGCGAGACCCGCTCCCCGAGCGGCAGGCGCGCCTGTCCCTCGTTGGGGTGGTTGACGATGAGTTCGATGTCACTGTCGATGCGCACCCGGTAACGCACATAGGGGCCGAGATACTCCACCTCGCGCACCTCGCCGGACCAGCCGGGCACACCGGCCGTGGCGAGCCGGATCCGCTCCGGGCGCACCATCACCTGACCGCTCTGGCCGGTGAGACGGCGGGCGGCTTCTCCTTCAAACAGGTTGACGCTGCCAACAAAGCGGGCCACGAAGGGGGTGGCTGGCGTGTCGTAGATGGTCTCGGGAGAGGCGACCTGCTCGATGCGACCCTGATTGAAGATGCAGATGCGGTCGCTCATAGAGAGCGCCTCCTGCTGATCGTGGGTCACGAAGATAAAGGTGATGCCGAGCTGGCGCTGCAGCGCCTTGAGTTCAAGCTGCATCTGCTCGCGCAGCTTGAGATCGAGAGCGCCGAGCGGTTCATCCAGCAGCAGCACCCGCGGCTGATTGATGAGGGCCCGCGCGATGGCGATGCGCTGGCGCTGACCACCGGAGAGCTGACCCGGCCGGCGATCCCCCACCCCGGGCAGGCGTACCAGTTCGAGCATCTCGTCGGCGCGGCGGTGGCGGGTGGCCTTGTCGATCCCCTTGATCATCAGCCCGTAGGCGATGTTGTCCCGCACATTCATGTTGGGAAAGAGGGCGTAATCCTGAAAAACGGTATTGAGAGGGCGCTCGTAGGGTGGACGCGTCGAGCACTCCTCGCCAAAGAGGCGGATGGTGCCACCGGTCGGGTACTCGAACCCGGCCAGCATCCGCAGACAGGTGGTCTTGCCGGAACCGCTCGGCCCCAGCAGGGAGAAGAACTCCCCCGGCGCGATGGCCAGCGACACCTCGTCCACCGCCTTGACGGCGCCATAGTGACGGCTCACCCGTTCAAACTGAACTGCGTGCATGAATTGACTCCAGAGTGAGGGGCCGGCAAGCCGGCCCGGACGTGTCAGCGGCCGCCAAGAATGGCGATGTAATCGGAGACCCAGCGGTAGTAAGGGACGCAGGTACCCTGGCTCTTGCACTGGCTGACCGGGGTACGCCAGAAGTGCACCCGGGCAAAGTTGTCAGCCCCATTGGTCTTGCACCCCTCGGCGCCGAGCAGGGCATTGCCCTGGCAAGCCGCGGGCACCACAGGCACGGAACCAAACCAGGAGGCGAGATCCCCCTGCAGCTTGTTGTCGAGGGAGTGTTCGAGCCACTGATAGGCACAAACCGGGTGTTTGGCTTCGGCGTGCAGCATGGTGGTATCAGCCCAGCCGGTGACCCCCTCTTTGGGCACCACGGTGGCGACCGGCTGCTTGTCCGCGGCCAGGGTATTGGCCTGGAACGGCCAGGAGCTCGACGCCACCACCCCCTCATTCTTGAAGTCATCGATCTGCACGAAGGCGTCGTGCCAGTAGCGACCGACCAGCTGCCGTTGCTGGCGCAGCAACTCCAGCGCAGCCTTGTACTGATCCTCGTTCAGCTCATAGGGATCCTTGATCCCCAGCTCCGGCTTGTGCGTCATCAGATAGAGAGCGGCGTCGGCGATATAGATGGGGCCATCAAAGGCCTGAATGCGCCCCTTGTTGGGCTTGCCATCGGGCAGGGTCTGGGCTTCGAACACCACGGACCAGGAGTCGGGGGCCTTGGGGAAGACCTTGGTGTTGTACATCAGGACGTTGGAGCCCCACTGGTAGGGCACGCCGTAGTGCTTGCCGTTTACCGTGTGCCAAGGGGCATTTTGCAGACGGGGATCCACCTTGCTCCAGCTGGGGATGCGCGACAGATCGAGGGGTTGCACCTTGCCACCGGCGATGAGCCGCAGACTGGCATCTCCCGAGGCGGTCACCAGATCAAAGCCCCCTTCATTCATCAGGGCGACCATCTCGTCCGATGTAGCGGCGGTCTTGACCGTCACCTTGCAGCCGGTAGCCTGCTCGAAACCGGTCACCCAGTCATAGTTCTTGTCGGTTTCGCCCCGCTCCACGTAGCCGGCCCAGGCGACGATGTCGACCTGTCCCTCCCCTTTCTGCGCTGCGTGCAGCGGCAGGGACGACGCCAGCAATCCGAGACAGAGTGCGGTCAGTCTCATGGTGATCTCCTTCTCCAGTAGTGAATTAACATCCTGTTAACGCTTGAGTGAGCGTATGGGAAGGAGAGAGCAATGAGAATTTCAATTTTCAGGGGCCAAGCTATCGGGAAAAGTGATATCGACGTCGTATGAAGCCTATCTGGCCGGCCCTAGCCGGGCGCGCAGCCGCCCCTGCTCCTTGGCTATTTCAATAAACTCGCGCGCCGCCCACGGCAGACGCGAGCCACGTCGCCACACCAGTCCGATATCGATGGCGGGGATCGGCTCCTTGATCTCCCGCGCCTCCACCCGCTCCTGCTCCAGCGACCAGGGACGATAGGCAAAATCAGGCAGCAGGGCCAGACCGAGGTGGCTGGTCACCAGACTGCGTACCGCCTCCACCGAACCGGTGCGCAGCACGATACGCGGCCGCAGGCCATAACGACGCAGGCCAGCCTGAATCACTTGCTCCATCTGGTCGGCAGTGAGGGCGATGAGCGGCTCGTTGGCCAGTTCGGTCAACGAGATGGAGGGCTGGGCGCAGAGGGGGTGATTGACCGGCAGCCAGAGCCGCAGCGGTGAGCGGGTCAGCAGCTCGGTATCGAACGCCTCATGGCGGATGGTGCGGTTGGTCATCAAGAGCCCCACATCGATCTCGCCATTGACCAGCTGGTGCTCGAGAAACGCCTGCTCATCCTCTTTCACTTCGATATGCACTGCCGGAAAGAGGCGGCGAAAGCGGCCGAGGGCATCGGAGAGGTAGTAACCCGCCACCAGACTGGTGACACCTATGGTGAGACTTCCCTCCTCTTCGCGTGCGGTTCCTTTGAGGGAGTGGGCCGCATCGCTCATGGCGCCGAGGATGCGCCGGGCATGGAGCAGAAACTGGTGGCCCTGAGGGGTGAGCGTCACCCCGCGCGGGCCACGCTCGAACAGGGTGGCGCCTACCCCCTCCTCCAGCTCGCGAATGGCGCCAGTGACAGCGGACTGGGAGATGTGCAGCTCCTGGGCTGCACGGCTGACCGACAGACTGTCGGCAACGGCCACGAAATAGCGGATCTGGCGAAAAGTGAAGTTCATCGGGCGTCCTTGCCTTTGGTGACTCTGCCAAGCTTACCGACTTGACCGGGTTGCGTCAGGGGGAAGAGGGGTGAGACGGCTCGCAAAAATGACGTTCACTCCCGACTTGTCGGCCAGAACCCCTTATGTAGAACTCAAATGAAAACAACCCATATTGCCATCGGGGAGCGCGGCTACGCTGGCAGCAATCAAAAGCGCAAAAAGCGCCTTTGAAAAGCCAATGGCATGCCAAAAATCTCCCTGTTGACCCGTTTGTAGAGGCAAATCCCCACAAGACAACGCTGCCGTGAGTGACCATCGAATAAGATATTGATTTAAAAAGTAGCAACTGGACGACATAGAAAGGAGCCAAACACTCTTCTCTCCCAGTGGCAGCCCCCTTTCCTCTCCTCTCTCCCCTATGACAAGGCAACCCTCACGAGCCTCCCTTTTTATCTTTTGCCGTTACACCAAAGCAGGAGATGACGTAAAAAAATGCAGATTGTTGGGCTTTTGCGCAACAGAGACCAATAACTGGCCAAACGCACTCAAATTGAGTTTTTCTGGCAAAAAAATGGTTGACGCCCCAGAGCCAGATACGCATAATTCGGCCCGCACGGTGACGAGGTAACGACTCACCGGAAGCAAGGTTGGCTATGTAGCTCAGTTGGTTAGAGCATCGCACTCATAATGCGGGGGTCACAGGTTCGAATCCCGTCATAGCCACCATCCTTAGTTGGGGCATCGCCAAGCGGTAAGGCAGCGGGTTTTGATCTCGCCATACCTAGGTTCGAATCCTAGTGCCCCAGCCATTTTTAAAAGGTGTTTGATAGTTTCTGTCAGGCATCACTGTTGGGGCATCGCCAAGCGGTAAGGCAGCGGGTTTTGATCTCGCCATACCTAGGTTCGAATCCTAGTGCCCCAGCCATTTTTTAAATGGTGTTTGATAGTTTCTGTCAGGCATCACTGTTGGGGCATCGCCAAGCGGTAAGGCAGCGGGTTTTGATCTCGCCATACCTAGGTTCGAATCCTAGTGCCCCAGCCATTATTCTGTTCTCTTCCACCTTGTGGTTGATAACAAACGGCTATGTAGCTCAGTTGGTTAGAGCATCGCACTCATAATGCGGGGGTCACAGGTTCGAATCCCGTCATAGCCACCATTTTTGAAAAACGTTCCTTCAATCATCTGATTGCAAAGAACACTGTTGGGGCATCGCCAAGCGGTAAGGCAGCGGGTTTTGATCTCGCCATACCTAGGTTCGAATCCTAGTGCCCCAGCCATTATTCTGTTCTCTTCCACCTTGTGGTCGATAACAAAGGCTATGTAGCTCAGTTGGTTAGAGCATCGCACTCATAATGCGGGGGTCACAGGTTCGAATCCCGTCATAGCCACCATCAATTTGCGGAAGTGGCGAAATTGGTAGACGCACCAGATTTAGGTTCTGGCGCCCTAGGCGTGAGAGTTCGAGTCTCTCCTTCCGCACCATTGAACGAAGTACCAAACAGACCAGCTTTATGCTGGTTTTTTTGTATCTGAAATTTGCCTCTTTTTGCCCACTTTCCTGCTGATCCCCCTTCCCGATCTTCCCGATACGGCTTTCACTCGCCCACAAAAAAGCGGCCCGCAGGCCGCCAGATAAACACCTATTTGCCTCAAATGGTCAGAACGGGAAGAACCAGGGAATGGCTACCACGCTCACCGCCATCACCAACAGGGTGAAGGGGACGCCGATACGGATAAAGTCGGCGAACTTGTAGTTGCCCGGCCCCAATACCAGGGTATTCACCGGTGACGAGACCGGCGTCATGAAGGCAGCCGAGGCGGCGATGGCGATGGTCATGGCAAATGGATAGGGCGAGACTCCCATCTGCTGCGCCGTGCCCAAGGCAATCGGCGCCATCAATACCGCCGTCGCCGTGTTGGAGATGAACAAACCGATCACGGCGCAGAGAGCAAACAGGCTGGCCAGCATCACTCGCGGCCCCATATCCCCCACTGCGCTCATCAACCCGCCCACGATGAGATCCACCCCGCCGGTTTTTTGCAGCGCCAGCGCGAAGGGCAACATGCCGACAATCAGGATCAGGGTCGGCCAGTGGATCGACTTGTAGGCGCTCTCCATGTCGATGCAGCGAAACTTGCCCATCAGCAGACAGGCGATCAGCGCGGCAATGACGTTGGGCACCGGGTCGGTCACCATCAGCAGGATCATCACCCCGAGGCAGATAAGGGCGTGAATGGCCTGGCTGCGCGCTGGCGCCATCTCGTCTACCTCGGCCGGCAGCCCCATCAGCAGAAAGTCTCGGCTGTGGGTTTGCAGCAGCCGGATATGACTCCAGTTGCCCACCACCAGCAGGGTATCCCCCATCTGCAGCGGCTCATCCACCAGCTTGCCCCCCATCGTCTCGCCATCCCGGCGCAGCCCCACCACGCTCAAACCGTAGGTGGAGCGGAAGGTCACCTCGCGCACGGTTTTACCAAGCAGGCTCGACTCGGGAATAAGCGACACCTCGGCCATCCCCACCTCCCGCGCCTGATCGGAGAAGTACTCGCCGCGCAGGATCATCGGTTCGAGCCGCGCCTCGCTGCAAAACTCGCGAATGTCGATTTCAGGATCGGACATGTCGATCAGCAGCACATCCCTGGCCTGAAATTCACTGATCCCCGAGACCGGCACCATCACCCGGCGAAACTTGCGCCAGCGCTCTACCCCGATGACGTGGGCGCCATAGCGGGCGCGCAGTTGCAACTCATCCAGGGTATGGCCAATCAGTGGTGAATCGGGGCGTAGCGCCAACCGGCGAGCCCGGCCGGTAAGGCGATAGTCGCGGATAAGGTCGCGAAAGGTTCGGCGTCCGCTCTGCTTGCCTTTGCCCTCTTCGCCCTCGCCCACCAGGGAGCCGCGTACCAGCAGCATGTAGACAATCCCGCACAGCAGGATCAGGGCGCCGAGCGGTGTGAAGCTGAAAAAGGTGAAGCCGTGAATGCCGTGACGCATCAGCTCGCTGTTGACCACCATGTTGGGGGGCGTGGCCACCAGCGTCATCATGCCGCTGATCAGCCCGGCAAAACCGAGGGGCATCATCAGGCGACCGGCCGGGATCCCCATCCGGTTCGCCACGCTCAGCACCACCGGGATGAAAATGGCCACCACCCCGGTGCTGCTCATCACCGCCCCCAGCGTTGCCACCGCCACCATCAGCAGCACCAGCAGTTTGGTCTCGCTGCTGCCCGCCACCTTCACCAGCGCATCCCCCACCTGATAGGCGATACCGGTGCGCACCAACCCATCCCCGACCACGAAGAGGGCGGCAATCAGAATAACGTTGGGATCGCTGAAGCCCGCCAGCGCCTCCGGCAGAGTGAGGGTGCCGCTCAGCACAAAGAGAATGATGATCAACAGGGCGACCACGTCCATCCGGACTTTATTGGTCATGAAGAGATAGATGGCACCCGCCAGCAGAGAGAGCACCCAGACAAGCTCGGAATTCAATGAAACCTCCTTTTACAACACGATTCTCCTCCCGGAGAGTGGACTCTATCAGACCACAGCCGTGAGGCTATGGTCTTGTTACATATCAATAAAGTCCGGCCAGCTATCGCACCATAACCCATCAGCGCTTGAATAGGCGGTCATCGGATTGGATTTCTTTGATGTGTGCCAAGCACAGGGGGGACAAAAGTCCTGCCCGGCAGCGGCCGCACCACCTAGAATGGCACCCTCGCACTACCTCCATGCCAAGGATCAGAAAATGAGCATATTCGAGCTGTTCAGCATCAATAACACGCTAGTGACCATACCGCTGGGCGGCGGCTACGCCATGTCGTGGATTGAAGCCATAGGTACCCTGTTCGGGCTGGCCTGCATCTGGTTCGCCAGTCAGGAGAAGACCATCAACTACCTGTTCGGTCTTATCAACGTCACCCTGTTTGCCATCATCTTCTTCCAGATCCAGCTCTACGGGCTGTTACTGCTGCAGCTGTTCTTCTTCTGCGCCAACGTCTACGGCTGGTACGCCTGGACCCGCCCGGCCAACGATCAGGGGGATACCCTGCAGATCCGCTGGCTCAGCAAATCCAAGCTCATCGTCACTGCCGTGGTGAGCGTGCTGGCCATCGCCCTGCTGACCCGCTACATCGACCCGGTATTCGCGGCGCTGGCGCGCACCTCGGTCGCCCTGCTCAACCTGTGTGGTGCCGGACTTGCCACTCCCGAGCCCTCCCCCGATGCCTTCCCGTTCTGGGATGCCACTATGACGGTTCTCTCGGTGGTCGCCCAGATCCTGATGACCCGCAAATATGTGGAGAACTGGATCCTCTGGGTGGTTATCAACATCATCAGCATCGGTATCTATGCAGCGCAGGGGGTCTACGCCATGTCGCTCGAATACCTGATCCTGCTCTTTATCGCCGCCAACGGCACCCGCCTCTGGGTGATTGCCGCCAAGCGCCAGCCACAGGGGGTATAAGCCATGACGCTGCTACCCCATCTCCAGTGCCGCCCCGACCAGATTGCCGAGCGGGTGGTGCTGTGCGGCGACCCGGCCCGGGTTGATCGCATCGCCAGCCAGCTCGACGAGTGCGAAGTGCTGGGCCAGCACCGGGAGTTTCGTCTCATAAATGGCCGTTATCAGGGAGTGCCGATCACGGTTTGCAGCACCGGCATCGGCGGTGCCTCGGCCATCATAGCGCTGGAGGAGCTGGTGCAGGCGGGTGCCCGCTCGCTTATTCGGGTCGGCTCTGCCGGCGCCCTGCAGCACGACATCGGTCTTGGCGACCTTATCGTGGTGGAAGGGGCGGTACGCAATGAGGGGGCCTCGCAGGCCTACCTGCCCGCCGAGTACCCCGCCTGCGCCGACATCTGGCTGCAGGCTGCCCTGCTCAATCAGGTGGCGGCCAGCGGCCAGCCTCATTGGCACGGGCTGGTGCGCTCCCACGACAGCTTCTATCGGGATGATGAGCAGGAGGTGTGCCGCTACTGGCATGCCCGTGGTGTGCTGGGCGCAGACATGGAGACCGCCTCCCTGCTTGCCGTGGGGCGCCTGCGCAAGGTGCGGGTTGCCGCCGTGCTCTGCAACGTGGTGCTGTTCGAGCAGGATGTGCAGGATGGGGTCAATGAGTACGCCAACGCCGAGCAGGCTATGATGAACGGCGAGCGAAACGCCATCGCCGCCGCCCTCCACGCCCTGGTGCAATAACCCGCAAACCGTTAATCACGGCACATTCGACAGGAGGCGGGCTGGTATCCGGCCCGCGCTCTTGCTAGCCTCATGGCCCTCGTCATCGGTGCGACAGGTACGTCATGCAGCAACAGCCCTATCCCCTCGGTCGTTTTCACGCCGAACTCGCCAAACTGGAACCCCGCTTTGCCGCGGCGCTGGAAGCGTGCACCCTGTTTCTGCGTCGCTACCTGCCGGGCGAATCGATCATGCGGCAGGGGGAGCTGAGCGAGCAGCTCTATCTGGTGGGCGCAGGGCGGGTCTCCCTCAATAGCGCCGTCCACTCGGGCCGCATCTTCCAGCTTGGCGAGATTGAGTGTCACAGCCAGATCTTCGGCGAAATGGAGTTCTTCAGCGCCACCCCGGTGCAGTGGAACGTGGTGGCCGAGACCGAACTGGACGCCCGGGTCATCTGTGCTCACAAACTGGCCCAGCGCCTGCTGGCCGAGCCCGAGCTGACCCTCTTCTTCGCCGCGGCGCTTGCCAGCGACTATCTCGATACGCTGGAGATCACCACCAGCCGACTGCTCCACCCCATCGCCTACAACATCGCCTATGAGTTGTGGCGAGAACGCCAGCGCACCCCCATGCTGGGGTCACGCAAGCGGGCCCACGAGGCGGCGCGCTTCGGCACCACAGAGCGGGTTTACCGCCGCGCCCTCAAGGAGCTGGTCGAACAGGGCATAGTGGCCGACGGCAGCGACGGCCCCGTTATCGCCGATCTGACCAGGCTGCGCGCCTATCTCGACCTTTGATTTCCATTCATCCCATTTCGATTCACCCTGTCAGGAGAGAGCCATGTCTACCCATCCCGAATTCACCTTCTTCAGCCGCTTCGTTGCCGACATTCAGGCGGGCCGCAAGACCATCACCATCCGCGACGAGAGCGAGGCCAACTGGCAGCCCGGCCAGCGGCTGGCGCTGTTCACCAACCCGGAGCACCAGCCCTTCGGCACCATCGAGGTGCTCTCCGTCAATGCTGTAGCCTTCGATGAACTGAATGACGAGCACGCCCGCCAGGAGAACATGACCCTCCCCGAGCTCAAACAGGTGATCCGCGATATCTACCCCGATCTGCCGCCGCTCTATGTGATTGAATTCCAGCTGCTTGAAGTCTGATTTTGTGAGCTGCCTCAGCTAACGCCGGTTGCGCTCTCTGGCTAAAGGCGCAAAATAACTGTTTTTATATACAGTTATTGGTGCGTTATGGATATACAACTTGAACCGGCCATTGCGGCCATGGTGGCGGAGTTCATCGCTGCAGGCCGCCCCAAGGCGAGTAGCCTGAGCTGGCAGGCACGACGTGAAGGCTATCTTGCTTCGGCCATATTGGGCGGTGAACGGGAGGAGGTTGGCGTTGTCGAAGAGTGGCAACATGGCCATTATTCCATTCGCCTCTATCAGCCGGCGCCCACCTCAAGCGCAAACCATCCGGCCCTGATCTACTTTCATGGCGGCTGTTTTGTCAGCGGCGAGTTCGACACCCACGACCGCCAGATGCGCATGCTGTGTAATCGCGCCGAAGCACTGGTGTTCGCGGTACATACCCGCCTTGCCCCTGAACACACCTATCCTGCAGCACACGACGACGCACTGGCTGCTACGCTCGCCATCATGGCCGATGTGGAGAAATGGCATGGGGATCCGGCACGGATTGTCCTTGCGGGCGACAGTGCCGGCGGGCACATCGCCCTGATCACCACCTTGCGACTCAAGGAGCAAGGCGCACCCTTGCCTGCAGCCCAACTGCTCATCTATCCGATGCTCGATGCTGCGGGCGACAGTGACAGCTATCGGCAGCTAGGGGATGACTACCTCATCACCCGCGACATGCTGTTAAGCGGTTTTCACGCCTATCTGGGTGAACTGCCCGCCACTCACCCCGAAGCCAGCCCGCTCCACCATCCTGCCCTGTCAGGATTGCCGCCGACCCATATCGTAACGGCGGAATATGATCCGCTGCGCGATGAAGGGGAAGCCCTCTATCGCAAACTGCTGCAAGCCGGAGTCACGGCTACCTGTCAGCGGCAACTGGGGGTTATACACGGCTTCTTTCAACTGGCCGGAGTCAGCCCCGCTGCGCGTCAGCTCATTGAACAGCTCTCACTGTTTATCAGGAGACTCTGATTTGGCCTTTGCCGAGCGATGTGTTAATAGTGTCCTCTTTTGAATCATGGAGGTGACCCGAGTGTTTGAGATAGCGAGCCTGAGAGAAGGGATGATGCACGGGGTCGAGCTGTTCCAGTTGCTGCTGGAGATCATCTCCATCGCCTGTGTGGTGATAGGGCTTGGCAAGACCCTCTGGCTGGCGGCACGGATGGAGGATCACGAACCGGGCTTTCCGCGCATTCGCCTCTGTTTTGGCAGCTGGCTCATTCTGGCGCTGGAGTTCCAGCTCGCCGCCGACATCCTGGCCACCACGGTCGCGCCAAGCAAGGAGGAGCTGATCCGCCTTGCCATCATCGCGGTGATCCGCACCTTCCTGAACTACTTCCTCGGCAAGGAGCTGGAAGCACAAGCGGAACGCCAGCAGGAACAGCGCAGCGAGCAGGCCAAGGCTGCTCAATAACCTGTATTCCTGCATAGCATCAACGCTAAGTGCCGTGCCATCCCGACCACAGCCGTGGCCCGGGATGGCACCTTTGTGACCCTTCCCGCACTTTTGGCAATCAGCCAACTATGGAACCCTTTTCAAGGTTTCCCCTGCCCTGTCGAGTACCCGTTCATCTGCGTAAGATAGAAAATCTTCTCCCCCAACCGGCCAAGCTGATGAATACGCACTCCCTTCACACGCCCGATATCGACCTCGATAGCTGCGTCATCTACCAGATCTACCCCATGAGTTTTCAGGACAGCGATGGCGACGGCATGGGCGATATCAACGGCATCCGTCAGCGCCTCGACTATCTGGCCACCCTCGGGGTCGATATGCTCTGGCTCACCCCCATCTATCGCTCCCCCAAACGGGACAACGGCTACGATGTGGCGGACTACCGTGCCATCGACCCCGCCTTCGGCACCCTGACCGAGATGGAGCAGCTGATCGCCGAAGCGGCCGCTCACGGCATCGGCATCATGATGGATATCGTCGCCAACCACACCTCCACCGAGCACGAGTGGTTTATGAAGGCACTGGCTGGCGATCCCCGTTATCAGGGTTATTACGTATTCCGGGATCAAGCCTTTGTCGATGCTCACCCCATTACCTCGATTTTTGGCGGCAGCGGCTGGCAGTACGTGCCAGCGCTTGATCGCTACTACCTGCACAACTTCGATCCCAGTCAGGCCGATCTGGACTGGGATAACCCGGCGGTGCGGGCCGAAATGGCGGCGGTGATCAACTTCTGGCTGGGCAAAGGGATCAAGGGATTTCGCTTCGATGTGATCGACATGGTGAGCAAGGAGTGGGACCGGCTGGCCATGAGCAATGGCCCGCGCCTGCACGACTATATCCACGAGCTCAATGCCGCGAGCTTCGGCGGCAAGGGGATCATCACTGTGGGGGAGACCTGGGGGGCCGATCTCGCCCATATGCAGAACTATTCGAACCACGACGGCAGCGAGTTCAGCATGGTGTTCAACTTCGAGCATCTGGGGCTCGGCAGTGACAAGTGGTCATCCCGTTTTGCTCCCCTCGCCTTCAAGCGAGCCATGGCCCGCCACCAGCAAGGGCTGCACGGGCGTGGCTGGAACAGCCTGTTTCTCGGCAACCACGACCTGCCTCGCGCCGTCTCCCGCTTTGGCGACGACAGACCAGAGTGGCGGGAAACCAGCGCCAGGCTGTGGGCCATGGTGCTGCACATGATGCAGGGCACTCCCTTCATCTATCAGGGGGAGGAGCTGGCCATGACCAACCGCCACTGGCAGCCGGACGAGCTGCGCGATGTGGAGGCCATCAACTACCGCGCCAGCCAGTCAGGGCTGGATCCTGCCGAGCTGAGTCGGCGGCTCGATGCCATCGGCCGCGACAACGCCCGCACCCCGATGCAGTGGGACGCAGGCCCCCACGCCGGTTTCAGCACGGCCACGCCCTGGATTGCCCTCAACGCCAATCACGTCGAGATAAATGCCGCCGAGCAGCTGGCCCGCCCCGACTCGCCGTTTCACTGCTATCGCCAGCTTATCGCCCTGCGCAAGGCTCACCCTGTCGTTCGCCACGGCAATTTCGAACTGCTGGATGGGGATGATCCCGAGCGCATCAGCTATCGCCGCCACTGGCAGGATCCGGCCAGCGGAGAGCGGCACACCCTGCTGCTGCTCGCCAATCTCACGGCGAACCCCTTGCCGATGCCCCACTTCGACAAGGTGACAGACAAGATGCGGTTGCTGCTGGCCAATTACCCAGGCGAACCGCTGCCACTCTTCGCCCCTTATCAGTGCGCCATCTGGCTGCAAGTAGAGCAGGGTTAACCCCGTGTTGACGGGCCATACCAATGGCCCGTCAACCACCTCCCGTTTGCTGTCAGCAGAAAATCATGCACCCACGCGGCGGGATTAAATTAACCACTATTACTGACTTATTAATTGATTATTTATCCCGTTTGATACGCTCTCATTGCCCCTCTTACTATGCCAGCGACCTATCCATTGCCGATGCAACTATCGGCCTTCAAACTGGCATAGCAAAGTGGAAAACACATGATCACCACAGACGGGAATAACGCAGTCGCCTCGGTGGCGTACCGCACCAGCGAAGTCATCGCCATCTACCCCATCACCCCCAGCTCGGCCATGGCTGAACAGTCGTCGGCCTGGTCGAGCGAACGGGGCAAGAACCTGTGGGGGGATGTCCCCCGGGTTGTCGAGATGCAGTCGGAAGGGGGTGCCATCGCCGCCGTCCACGGCGCCCTGCAGACCGGCGCGCTGGCGACCTCGTTTACCTCGTCGCAGGGTTTGCTGCTGATGATCCCCAACCTCTACAAGCTGGCGGGTCAGCTTATCCCCTTTGTGCTGCATGTGGCGGCGCGCACCGTGGCGACCCACGCGCTATCGATCTTTGGCGATCACTCGGACGTGATGGCGGTGCGCCAGACCGGCTGCGCCATGCTCTGTGCCAGCAATGTGCAGGAGGCGCAGGATTTTGCCCTGATCTCCCAGATAGCGAGCCTCAACAGCCGCCTTCCCTTTATCCACTTCTTCGACGGCTTTCGTACCTCTCACGAGATCGCCAAGATAGCGCCGCTCGCTGACGACACCCTGCGCGCCCTGCTGCCCGCAGATGCCATCCGTGCCCATCGTGACCGGGCGCTCACCCCCGACAAACCGGTCATTCGCGGTACCGCCGCCAACCCGGACACCTACTTCCAGTGCCGGGAGGCGAGCAACCCCTGGTATGACGCCGCCTATGGCCATGTGAGCGAGGCGATGCAGGCTTTTGGCGAACAGACCGGCCGCCACTACCGGCCATTTGAATACGTCGGCCACCCGCAGGCGGAGCGGATTGTGGTGCTGATGGGATCGGCGATTGGCACCTGTGAAGAGGTGATCGAGCGCCTGCTGGCCCAAGGGGAGAAGGTGGGGCTGGTGAAGGTACGGCTGTTCCGCCCCTTCTCGGCCGATCACCTGTTGGCCGCGATTCCCGAGAGTGCCCGCACCATCGCCGTACTGGATCGCACCAAGGAGCCGGGCGCACAGGCCGAGCCCCTCTATCTCGACGTGATGACGGCGCTGGCCGAAGCGGTCAGCCGGGGCGAGCGGGCAAGCCTGCCACGGGTCATCGGCGGTCGATACGGCCTCTCCTCCAAAGAGTTCGGCCCCGCCTGCGCGCTGGCGGTGTTTGCCGAACTGGCGCAAGAAAACCCGCGCCAGCGCTTTACCGTCGGCATCTTCGATGACATCACAGGTCTCTCGCTACCGCTGCCCGCGCTGGATTCGCAAAGCCCCATCCACAACCAGCAACACAAGCTGGAGGCACTCTTCTACGGTCTTGGCAGCGATGGCACCGTCTCGGCGGCCAAGAACAGCATCAAGATCCTCGGCAACCACACCGACCTCTATCCGCAGGGCTATTTCGTCTACGACTCCAAGAAGGCGGGCGGCCTCACCGTCTCTCACCTGCGGGTGGGCGAGCGGCCGCTGCAATCGGCCTATCTGGTGGAAGAGGCGGACTTTATCGGCTGCCATCAGTGGCAGTTCATCGACAAGTACCGGATGGCGGAGCGCTTGAAGGCGGGTGGCATCTTCCTGCTCAACACCCCCTACAGCGAAGCGGAGATCTGGCAGCGCCTCCCCAGCGAGGTGCAGCACACCCTGCGCGAGAAAGAGGCGCGCTTCTACATCATCAACGCCGCCAAAATTGCCCGCGACTGCCAGCTCGGTAACCGCATCAATACCGTGATGCAGATGGCCTTCTTCCAGCTCAGCGCCATCATTCCCCCCGCAGAGGCGACCAGCCTGCTGAAGCAGGCCATCGCCACCAGCTATGGCAGCAAGGGACAAGCGCTGGTCGAACGCAACTGGCAGGCACTGGAGGCAACCTGCGCTGCCCTGACCCGGGTGCCACTTGGCGAGCTGGATCCCGCCAGCCGCCCCCGCCCGCCGGTGGTTTCGGCCAAGGCCCCCGATTTTGTCCAGACCGTCACCGCCGCCATGCTGGCGGGACTGGGTGACAGCCTGCCGGTCTCCGCCTTCCCGCCGGATGGCACCTGGCCGGTCGGCACCACCCGCTGGGAAAAGCGCAATATCGCCAAGGAGATCCCCATCTGGGAGGCGGAGCTCTGCACCCAGTGCAACTACTGCGTCGCCGCCTGTCCCCACTCGGCCATTCGCGCCAAGGTGGTGGAAGCGGATGCGCTGGCCGCTGCTCCCACCACTCTCGATGCGCTGGATGTGAAATCCCGTGACATGCGCGGCCAACAGTACGTGTTGCAGGTGGCGCCGGAGGATTGCACCGGCTGCAACCTCTGCGTCGAAGTCTGCCCGGCCAAGGATCGCAGCAACCCGGATCGCAAGGCGATCAATATGGCTTCACGCCTCGATCACCTCGACGAGCAGAAGGCCAACTACGACTTCTTCCTCGACCTGCCAGAGCGCAGCGCCGAGCAGCTGGAGCGCATCGACATTCGCACCTCCCAGCTCATCTCGCCGCTGTTTGAATACTCGGGCGCCTGCTCCGGCTGTGGCGAGACTCCCTATATCAAGTTGCTGACCCAGCTCTATGGCGATCGGCTGCTGATTGCCAACGCCACCGGCTGCTCGTCCATTTATGGCGGCAACCTGCCTACCACCCCCTACACCACCAACGCCGACGGGCGCGGGCCAGCCTGGGCCAACTCGTTGTTTGAAGACAACGCCGAGTTCGGACTGGGCTTCCGTCTTACCGTCGATCAGCACAGGGAGCGGGTGCGCCGTCTGCTGGCGAGCCTGGGCGACACCATACCGGCAGCGCTGCGCGAGGCGCTCGGCGATACCACCCTGCCGGTTTCCGAGCAGCGGGCCCATATCCAGCAGTTGCGAGCACTGCTGCAGGGGAGCCAGATCCCGGCAGCCCTTGAACTGGCCCGCGATGCGGACTATCTGGTGGAAAAATCGGTCTGGCTCATCGGCGGCGATGGCTGGGCCTACGACATCGGCTTTGGCGGGCTCGACCATGTGCTGAGTCTGGGGGAGAACATCAATGTGCTGGTGCTCGACACCCAGTGCTACTCCAACACCGGCGGCCAGCAGTCGAAGGCAACCCCGCTTGGTGCCATCACCAAGTTTGGCGAGCAGGGCAAACGCAAGGCACGCAAGGATCTCGGCGCCAGCGTGATGATGTATGGCCACGTCTATGTGGCGCAGATCTCCCTCGGAGCCCAGATGAACCAGACGGTGAAGGCAATTCAGGAAGCGGAAGCCTACCCGGGGCCGTCGCTCATCATCGCCTACAGCCCCTGCGAGGAGCATGGCTACGACATGGCCGAGAGCCACGAGCAGATGAAGCAGCTGACCGCCACCGGCTTCTGGCCGCTCTACCGCTTCGATCCGCGCCGCGCTGACGAGGGTAAATTGCCGCTGGCACTCGACTCGCGGGCACCCAATGCCTCGCTGGCCGAGACCTTGCGCCATGAGCCCCGCTTCCAGCGGCTGGAGCGCCAGCTGCCTGAGGTGGCCAGCCAGCTCTATCAAGAGGCGGAGCAGGAGGCCAACCGCCGCTTCGCCTGGCTGAGCCAGCTGGCGGGCAAGGAGAGCCCGGCGCAGGAGTAAGCCGCACATGGCTTGATGGCAACAGCCACTCTATTCGCCAAATAACCATCAGGGCTCCCCGCGGGGAGCCCTGATGCTATCTATGGTGAGCCAATGTCGGCGCAGGCCAAATCAGGCGCTGATGGAGGCTAGCTCATGGCGCTTCAACGCCAGCAATGTGATGAGCAGCGCCAGCGTGGCGATCAGTGCCATACCGATATAGGTCGCGCTGAAGCCCGGGGCCAGCAGATCGGGGGCGAGCCGGCTCAAATCGCCATCACTACCGGCTGGCAGGCGGAAGTGGAACAGCATGGAGCAAATGGCCACGCCGACGGCACCGCCGAGCTCACGCCCGAAGTTGAACAGCGACATGCCGATGCCGCGATCCTGCCGTGGCAGGGCATTTTGCACCACCACCGAGAGGGCGGGCAGCACCAGACCCAGACCGATACCGGCAAACCCGAGCGCCAGCCTGACCCAAGCATCGAAGTGGATCTGCCAGAGCGCCACCGCCGCGAGGCCAAAGCCCACCGCGACAAAGCTCTTGTAGTGACCGGTACGGCCAATCAACTTGCCGCCGACAAAAGCGCCGGCAGTGATGCAAATCATGAAGATGACCATGATGGCGCCGCTCTCGCTGGCGCTCATCCCCTTCTGCCACTGCATCTGCAACGGCAGATAGACCAGCACGGCAAACATCAGCAGCTGGGAGAGCATCACCAGCAGCACGCTCACCAGATAGCCGGGCAACCGGGCCAGATGGGCAGGCAATATGGGGTCGTGGGCGCGCCGCTCAATCAGAATGAGCAACAGCAACGCAACGCCCAGCGCCGCCGAGAGCCAGACGGCGGGCAGCGCCGCCTCCGGCGAGAGCAGCAACAGGGTGAGCGTGGTGACGGTAATCAGCAGACCCGCCCCCTTCCAGTCGAAGCGACTGTGGCGGCGCACGTTGAGCTGCTTGAGGTTGCGGTTGATGAGAAAGACTGCCAGCGCCCCGAGCGGCAGATTGATCCAGAAGATCCAGCGCCAGCTGAGTTGCTCGGTGAAGTAGCCGCCGAGCAAGGGGCCGGCGATGCTGGAGACCGCATAGACCGCCGAAATGTAGCCCTGATACTTGCCCACCTCCCGCGGCGGAATGGTGTCGGCAATCACGGTAAACGCGAGGGCAATCAGACCGCCGCCCCCCAGCCCTTGCAGCACCCGCGCTGCCAGCAGGGTCTGCAGATCCTGAGAGAGGGCGCAGGCCACCGAGCCTGCCAGAAACAGGCCGATGCCGATATTGAGCATCCGTACCCGACCAAAGAGATCGCTCAGCTTGCCGTAGAGGGGCAACACGGCGGTGGCCGCCAACAGGTAGGCGGTGACCACCCAGGTGAGGGCGCCACCGGCATGCAGTTCGGCGCCAATCATGGGCAGCGGGGTAGTGACGATGCTTTTTTCCAGTGATCCCAGTGCGATCACCAGCGCCACACTCGAGAAGATGGTTTTCGGGGACATAAGAGGACTCGCTAATCTGATATGCCAAAGGATCCGGCATTGAGCGAATTATTGTCTCACAAATCAGCAAGAGAGAGAAAAAACCACGGCCGGCCATCCTCAACCATGAGGCCGATCCCACAATCCTGGTTCCCGATCTGCTAGCCTGCCCTATTTAGCCAAGGAGTCCCCATGAGCGAGCAGTACCGGTTTGATCACTACGATGCCCTTATTTTCGATATGGATGGCACTCTGGTTGATTCCATGCCCCTCCACCTCGATGCCTGGGAGCTTACCTGCGCCGAATTCGGCATCCCCTTCAAGCGGGAGCAGCTCTACCAGTACGGCGGCATTCCGACTCGCAAGATCATCGCCATGCTGGCCGAGCAGCAGGGACTGGAGGTAGATACCGACGCCTTCGCCCGCCGCAAGATTGCCCTCTACATGGAGCATATCGACAAGGTCAGCGTCTTCCCCCGGATGTGGGAGCTGGTCAGGCACTACCACGGCAAGGTGCCGATGGGGATTGGTACCGGTTCACCGCGCAATCAGGCGGAGTCGATCCTGAAGAGTACCGGTCTCGACGCCTATATCTCTGTGGTGGTGAGCGCCGATGACGTCATCAACCACAAGCCGCACCCGGACACCTTCTTGCAGGTAGCCGAACAGCTGGGGGCCAATCCGGCCAACTGTCTGGTGTTTGAAGATACCCAGATCGGGCTTGAGGCAGGCAAGGCGGCAGGTATGGATACCGTGCTGGTGCTTGAGGGAGAGTGGCACCCGAGATAACAGGGGCATAGCCACCGTGCCAGGGCACAACTGCAATCATTTTCGGGGAGCCTGTCAGCTCCCCGACTCGTAACTGGCTGACGCCTGTTTGCCCGACCTATTGGCCCGACCTATTTGCCCGAGAGGGAGGCCGCAGACGCAGGTACTTCAGACACCGTGAGAGTAAAGCCATCGGCATGCAACTCATGCTGCTTCTGATGAGCGCACAGCAACTCCAGCGCCTTGCTCGGACTATCCGCGAAGGTGGGCGCAGCAATGGCAGCAAAACCCTGTGCAACCAGATGTCGACGCTCATCGCTATAGCTGGGTGCATTCGCATCGAGATAGGTAAGCGACTGACCTTGCTTGAAAAAGTGATAGTTAGGCATCGATTGGCCCCGCAAAAATAAAGCGTCATTCTACTCCTTTTTGCCCACTTGCCTGCGTCAATCTGTGGCGTATCGAGTGATCTCGTTCACATTTTTATCAACAATTCGACCACACCAAACACCAGCAAAAATCATAACCCCTCTCCTCTTAAGTCATTGATAACCAGAGAGGGCACCGCCACCAACTGCAAACAAAACGCCTCCACAGGGGAGGCGTTCTCATGCCAAGTGGCACGGCACAACCCGTGCCGCTCACCGAACTTTACATCGCGTTGGTCGATTCGAAGATCTTGTCGGCCGACGCCTCGACGAAACCCGGATAGAGCACGCCGTCTGGTTGCGGGTAGCGCAGGGCAAACTCGTAGAAGCAGCTCGGGATGGTACGCACGCCATCGCTGAACGGCACATCCGCCTTGTCGGCCATGGTGGAGGATTGCTCCAGCATGACCTGCGGATCCCCTTTCACCTCGCCACCCACGCTGTTGAGGACAAAACCCGCCGCCTTGAGCGCCGCGTTGACCTGCTCGATGGTGTCGAAGTCCTTCAACTTGTTGATATTGACCGTGAAGTGGTTGGCACGATAACCCCAGGCTGCCATCCAAGCAGCATACTCGCTCTCCGCCAGCAGGGTCTGGTAATCAGCGTAAGAGACCTGCCAGGGGGCACCGGCGTAGAGAAATGCCGGGGTATCGGTCAGATGCTCGGGCACCTGATCCGCCAGCTTGTGGATGATGGCCTGCGCGCCTGCGGAGAGCTCTTCGACCTTCAGCGCGCTGATAAACACCTTGGGAGCATCGGGATCCTTGTGCTCAAAGTGCTTGGCGTTGAGCTTCTTGGCCTTGAACACATACTCTCCCTTCTGCTCGTAACCGAGTGCCAGAAAGTGGGCGGCCAGCTTCTCCAGCCCCAGTTTGGGCAGGTTGTAGGTACGAAAGGCAATGTGGTCGTTGATGATGGGCTCACCGCCCCCCAGCAGGGCATGCACTTTAAGGGCGCTTGGTGTCACCTTGATGTAGTTGTCCCACAGATGACTAAACAGGGTGTCGATATCCTTTTGCATCTCTCTTTCCTTTGATTGCGGGTACGAAACGGGGCCCCGATGGGTGCCCCTTGTAGTTGTCTGTTTAGAAGAAGAGGCCCGGCGAGAGCTGCTCAGGCATAGCCGCCTTGCTGTCTTCGACCGACGCAACCGGATAGGCACAGTAGTCAGCGGCGTAGTAGGCGCTCGCCCTGTGGTTGCCGGAAGCGCCGATACCGCCAAACGGCGCGGCACTGGAGGCACCGGTTATGGGTTTGTTCCAGTTGACGATGCCGGCACGGATCCGCTTGAAGAAGTGATTCCAGTCCGCCTCCTTGTCACCCAGCAGACCGGCCGAGAGGCCGTAGCGAGTGGCATTGGCCAGATCGATGGCCGCATCGAAATCGTCATAGCGGATCAACTGCAGCAGCGGGCCGAAGTACTCTTCGTCCGGCAGCGCGCTGATCGCAGTGACATCGATGATGCCCGGGGAGACAAAGCCGGTGCCCGCTTTCAGGTGCTCAAGCACCTGCAGGCTCTCGCCGCCCAGCTGTTGCAGGTTGGCTTGTGCTTCGACCATGCCAATCGCAGCTTTCTCGCTGATCATCGCCCCCATAAACGGCTGTTCTGTGGCGTCATAGAGGCCGACCTTGATCTTGCCCACCACCTCGACCAGTCGCTTGACCAGGGCATCGCCACGCTCGCCGCGCTCGACAAACAGACGGCGCGAGCAGGTGCAGCGCTGACCGGAGGTAATAAACGCCGACTGGACGATGGCATGGACAGCACCGTCGATGTCACTCACCTCTTTCACGATCAGCGGGTTGTTGCCACCCATCTCGAGGGCCAGAATTTTGCCCGGCTGGCCGGCAAACTGCTGATGGAGGAAATGACCGGTACGGGAGGAACCGGTAAAGAAGAGGCCATCGATATCGGGGTTGCCCGCCAGCGCCTTACCGGTCTCGACTTCGCCCTGCACCAGATTGATGACCCCTTTGGGCAGCCCCGCTTCCTGCCACACCTTGAGCATGGCTTCCGCCACCATGGGGGTCAGTTCGGAGGGTTTGAACACCACGGCATTACCCGCGATCAGCGCCGGTACGATATGACCGTTGGGCAGATGGCCCGGGAAGTTGTAGGGGCCAAAGACCGCCACCACACCGTGGGGCTTGTGACGGACAAACGCCTTGGCGCCCGGCATGGGGTTTTCCACCATCCCGGTGCGCTCGTCATGGGCGCGGATGGAGATGGCGATCTTGCCCTGCATGGCGGCCACTTCGGTGCGGGTCTCCCACAGCGGTTTGCCGGTTTCGCGGGCGATGGTGAGTGCCAGCGCCTCCTTGTGCTCACCCAGCAGGTCGGCATAGCGACGCACTATGGTCAGGCGATCCTCGAGATCCATATCAGACCAGTGGTAGAAGGCGGCGCGGGCGGCCTTGACGGCTGCATCGACCTGAGCCGCACTGGCGGCAGCGCCCTGCCAGATCACCTCGTTTTTGGCCGGATCCCGTGACTCGAACGGCTTGCCTTCACCGGCAAGCCACTGACCGTCGATAAATTGCACTAACTGGCTCATCCATTCACTCCCTGTCGCTGACAGGCAGCCTCGGCTGCCTGTTTGATAATCGGTTTGCTTGTCCTGTCTGCCTCAGTCGAGGTCGACTACCCGCACCATGTCGCCATCCTGCACCTTGAGTGCTGCCGCCATCTTGGGCGGGATAATGGCCTCGTGCTTGTCGAGATCGACGCGGATATTGCCATAGCAGGCACGGTACTGTTCGAAACGGCTGTTGCAGAGCAGGTGGGTGCGGCCGCCGATGGGCTCGCCGATCAGCACCCGCAGTTTCTGGCTGCGACGCACGCTGCGGATGTTCTTCAACTCGCACTCGACCGCCGGCCCCGCATCGAAGATATCGACATAGCCGCGATTCACGAATCCCTCGTCCTGCAGCATCTTGATGGCCGGACGGGTCTTCTCGTGGGTCTGGCCGATAACAGCGCGCGCCTCCTTGCTCAGCAAGTTGACGTAGATGGGGTACTTGGGCATCAGCTCGGCGATAAAGCGCTTCTTGCCGATCCCGGTAAGGTAGTCGACGGTGGGAAAATCCATCGAGAAGAAATGGGTCTGCAGCCACTCGTAGAAGGGGCTGTGGCCATTGCCATCGGAGACGCCGCGCATCTCGGCAAAGACGGTTTCGTCAAACAGCTCCGGGTGCTCGGCCATAAACAGGAAGCGGTGCTTGGAGAGCAGGCGGCCGTTGAGCCCCTCGCGGGCACATTCGCGCAGGAACAGGGTGCAAAGCTCGGTATTGCCGGTGTAGTCATTGGAGAGAGTCAGCGTCTCGACCACGTTGTAGATGCCGAGTTTGGGCGAAGAGTGCACCACCTTGCCGATGTGGTAGTTGTAAAACGGCTGGGAGAGACCGACTGCCGCATCTATGGCGCAGGTCCCTACCATCTCGCCGGTCTCGAGATCCTCGGCCACAAAGAAGTAGAGGCAGTCCCCCTTGCCGGCCGGCTTGTCGGAAAAAGTTTGGGTAGAAGCGTCGATCTTGCGCTGCAGCAGCTCATCGTTGACGGGCAACGAGGTCATGCCGGTGCCGGACTCGATGGCGCAGGTCTTGAGCCCGGCAAAATCTTTTTGCTCGATGGGACGGATAACCAACATAAATGACAACTCCCTTTCATTGACGTCAGGTGGGGTCCCGGCTCCTGCCGGGAGGGCTCCCCACCTCAATTTGGATCAGGCGTTAACCACCTGGGCGACCGCCTTCTCGAAGCGGGCCAACCCCTCCTTGATGTCCGCTTCCGGGATCACCAATGAGGGAGCAAAACGAACCACGTTGGTGCCGGCAACCAGCGCCATCAGCCCCTGATCGATGGAGGCCAGCAGGAAGTCGCGCGAGCGCCCCTTGTACTCTTCGCTCAGAGCGGCGCCCAGCAGCAGCCCCTTGCCGCGGATTTCGCTGAAGCAGTGGTACTTGGCATTGATGGCTTCAAGCCCATCACGGAACAGCTGCTCGCGCTGCTTGATACCCGCCAGCACCTCCGGGGTGTTGATCACATCGATCACCGCTTCCGCCACCGCACAGGCCAGCGGGTTGCCACCGTAAGTAGAGCCGTGAGTACCCACTTTCAGGTAAGAGGCTATTTCGTTGGTAGTCAGCATGGCGCCGATGGGGAAACCGCCACCCAGTGCCTTGGCGCTGGTGAGGATGTCCGGCGTGACGCCAAGCCCCATGTAGGCGTAGAGCTCGCCGGTACGACCGACACCGGACTGTACTTCGTCATAGATGAGCAGGGCATTGTGCTTGTCGCACAGCTCGCGCACCCCTTTGGCAAACTCGTCGGTGGGACGAATGATGCCCCCCTCCCCCTGCAGCGGCTCCATCACCACGGCGCAGGTGTTGTCGGAGATCACGTCAGCCAGCGCGGCCAGATCGTTGTAGGGGACGTGAGTGATGTCACCGGGCTTGGGCCCGAAACCATCGGAGTAGGCAGCCTGACCGCCGACGCTCACGGTAAAGAAGGTGCGACCGTGGAAGCCCTGATTGAAGGCGATGATCTGGGTCTTCTGCTCACCGAACTTCTCGATGGCGTAGCGGCGGGCCAGCTTGAGGGCGGCCTCGTTGGCCTCGGCGCCGGAGTTGCAGAAGTAGACCTTGTCGGCAAAGGTGGCGGCGACCAGCTTCTTGGCCAGACGCAGGGCCGGCTCGTTGGTCATCACGTTGGAGAGGTGCCACAGCTTCTCGCCCTGGCTTTTCAGGGCCTCGACCAGCTTGGGATGGCAGTGGCCAAGGCCGTTTACGGCGATGCCCCCGGCAAAGTCGACATACTCGCGACCATCCTGATCCCAGACACGTGATCCTTCGCCACGAACCGGGATGATCTTGGCCGGCGCATAGTTGGGAACCATCACTTCATCAAACACTTCACGTGTCACTGCCAACAACTCTGACATATAGCTCTCCTTCGATTCGGCGACAGAATAATCCACCGCCCAAAAGTTAAATCCGTGTAAACGTGACGGGATTATCACAGAAATAAAGTAAAAAGTCTGTAACAAGAGGGCCTGTAAGGAACAATGTTCGACTGCCCCTGATATTTTAGGCAACCGCATTGCATAACGACTCAGGGGGGCTTGGCAAGAGATAATTTGGGCAGGAGAGGGGGTGAATAAAGTGTCAGAGAAATTTTTTTTGCCTTCTCTCGATATTGAGAAGGCGGTCACAACTTTTTATGAACAGGTCAGAAAATTGGCCAGTAGCAAATGGCCCTGTTCACTCAAAATACTCTCCGGATGGAACTGTACACCCTCGATGTTGAGCGTCTTGTGGCGCAGCCCCATGATCTCGTCGAACGAGCCATCGGCATGCTCGCTCCAGGCGGTGATCTCGAAGCAGTCGGGCAGCGTCTCGCGCTCCACCACCAGCGAATGATATCGGGTCACCCGCAAGGGATCCTTGAGACCGCAGAATACCCCTTCGCCGCGATGACGGATGAGGGAGGTCTTGCCGTGCATTACCTGACGCGCGCGAACCACGCGGGCACCAAACGACTGCGCCAGCGACTGATGACCAAGGCAGACGCCGAGAATGGGCAGCTTGCCAGCGAAATGGGTGATGGCGTCGAGAGAGATACCTGCCTCGTTGGGAGTACAGGGGCCGGGAGAGATAACCAGAAAACGGGGAGATAACCGCTCGATATCGGTCAGCGTCAGTTCATCATTGCGTCTGACCTCTACCTCCTGACCCAGCGCACCAAAATATTGCACCAGATTCCAGGTAAAGGAGTCGTAGTTATCAATTAACAGCAACATGAGATAACCAGCAGCGGAGAATTAACGATCGAGAAAACGACCCTGCTCCATTTCCCGCTCACGCTGACATTCGGCCAGATAGATGGCGGCAGCGATGGCAGCGGTCTTGTGATGCTTGTCGATGGCATTGGAGACCATCAATTGCAGGGTATTGAGGTTTTTCGCCTTGCGAAACTTGCGCAGCCAGTGACCTTTGTCACTCAGCTCTTCAATTGAAATATTCGGTTGAACAGACATGGGTACTCTTGGGGATATATCCCGGGTTGGAATAATAAAATCAAACAAAAATAGAGCTGGGGAAAATAAAGAAAGCCAGGCAAATACCCAGCTCTCTTCTACTACACCTTCCCAGTATGTCAGGCTCGAGGAACGAAGCCGACTACATCATATACGCTGGTCAAAGTTTTTTCAGCCCTTTCACGCGCCTTTTGTGCCCCTTCGGCCAAAATCGCAATCAGATGGGCCTCATCCTGACGCAGCTCATTGAAACGGGCCTGAATCGGCTCCAGCAGTGCGACAACCGCCTCGGCGGTTTCGGTCTTGAGGTGACCGTACATCTTGCCTTCAAAATGCTGTTCCAGCTCGGGGATAGAGCGGCCGGTCACACCGGACATCAGGGTCAGCAGGTTGGAGACGCCCGGTTTGTTTTCCGGATCGAAACGCACCACGGCCGGATCGTCGGAGTCGGTTACCGCACGCTTGATCTTCTTGATGATCTGCTTGGGATCTTCCAGCAGGCCGATGAAGTTGGCCTCGTTGTCATCCGACTTGGACATCTTCTTGGTCGGATCCTGCAGGCTCATCACCCGCGCCCCTTCGGTCGGAATGAAGGGCTCCGGCATGGTGAACACCTCACCATAGAGGTTGTTGAAACGGGTGCAGATATCGCGGGTCAGCTCGAGATGCTGCTTCTGGTCGTTGCCGACCGGCACCTGATTGGCCTGATAGAGCAGAATATCAGCGGCCATCAGCACCGGATAACCGAACAGGCCGACGTTGACGTTGTTCTCGAAACGGGCGGACTTGTCCTTGAACTGGGTCATGCGCGACAGCTCACCCATCTGGGTGTAGCAGTTGAGGATCCAGCCCAGCTCGGCGTGCTGCGGCACGTGAGACTGGATGAAAACGGTGCTCTTCTTGGGATCGATACCGACCGCCAGATAGAGGGCGGCCGCATCGAGACAGGCCTTGCGCAGGGCCACCGGATCCTGGCGGGTGGTGATGGCATGCAGGTCGACGATGCAGTAGAGGCAGTCGTACTCATCCTGCATGTTGACCCACTGACGCAGCGCGCCCATGTAGTTGCCGATGGTCAGCTGACCGGAGGGCTGCGCCCCGCTCAATACGATTGGTTTGGTCATGAGAGTAGTAATCCTTGTAATTCAGCCAGTCCGGCGATGCGCTTAGCTCAGCAGCGCATCGAGCTGGGAAAAGTGTTCGAACACCCAGTCGGGCCGGGAGTCGGCAATGGGGCGACCATAGTTGTAACCGTAGGTCAGGCCCACCACCTTCATGCCGGCAGCCTTGGCAGCCAGCACATCATTTTCGGAGTCACCTACCATCAGGGTGCGAGCCGGACTCACTCCCAGCTCCTGGCAGGCGTGCAGCAAGGGCTCCGGACTCGGCTTCTTGACCGGTACGCAGTTGCCACCGAGCCAGAGCGCGAAGCAATCGCTGATACCGAGGGCATCAAGAATAGGCGCGACAAAATCGCTCGGCTTGTTGGTGACGATCGCCTGCTGATAACCCAGGGTTTGCAGGCGGCGCAGACTCCGGGCAACCCCATCATACATGGCCAGTCCCTGCAGCAAACAGGCGTTGTAATGCTGGAAAAAGATCGGACGGGCCTTGGCAAACAGCTCGGGGTCGGCCTCGCGATAGGCAAGGGCCCGCTGGATCAGCTTGTCAGCACCATTGCCGACCCAAGTACGGATAACCGCTTCATCAGCTTGTGTCCAGACCCAGATCAGCCAGAGTCAGATTGACTGCCAGCGCCAGCTGGGCGGCGCTGTCGATCAGGGTGCCGTCCAGATCGAACAGCACCAGGTCAAATGCGCGCTCAGCGTTTGACATGAGCCAACTCCGCACGCATCTGATCGATCACCGCTTTGTAATCGGGCTTGCCGAAGATGGCAGAGCCGGCGACGAACATGTCGGCACCCGCTTCGGCGATTTCACGGATATTGTCGACCTTGACCCCGCCATCGATCTCGAGGCGAATGTCGCGGCCGCTCTCGTCGATCAGGCGACGAACCTGACGCAGCTTGTCGAGGGTGCCGGGGATGAAGCTTTGGCCACCGAAGCCCGGGTTGACCGACATCAGCAGGATCACGTCCAGCTTGTCCATCACATACTCGAGGCAGGAGAGCGAGGTAGCCGGATTGAGCACCAGACCCGCCTGGCAGCCCATCTCCTTGATCAGGCCCAGAGAACGGTCGACGTGGTCAGACGCCTCCGGATGGAAGGTGATAAGGGAAGCACCCGCCTTGGCAAAATCGGGAATGATGCGATCCACCGGCTTGACCATCAGATGCACGTCGATGGGGGCCTCGATACCAAAGTCACGCAGAGCCTGACAGACCATGGGGCCAATGGTCAGGTTGGGGACATAGTGGTTATCCATCACGTCGAAGTGAACCACGTCGGCACCGGCAGCCAGTACCTTGGCTACGTCGTCACCCAGACGGGCAAAATCGGCAGAGAGGATCGAGGGGGCAATCAGAAAGTCTTTCATCAGCATCATCCATTGGCAGCCAGGGAGAAAAAGCGGCGCAATTTTAACGTAAATGGCGGGCGAAAACGACTCGAAAGCGGGAGAAATGGGGCAATCCCCTACCCTGCTTCCATTCAGGTCGGCTCGCCAAACAAAAACGGCCCCCGAAGGTGCCGTCTTGTTGCTAGCTCAGCGGCAACAGCTCGCTGTCGCTGGGATAGTAGCCCTGCTCCGGTTCGATTCCGGGCGGATAGAGCGCCAGCAATTCGGCCACCTTGTTGCGGGTGCCCCCATTGCGGCTGATGGTGCGTTTAACCAGGATCTCGTCGAGACGGGCGCCGCGATAGAGCTCGCGGGTCAGTTCGATGTCGTGATTGCTGATGAGTACCGGCACCCCCTTGTGGGCTGCGGTGTGCCGCGCCAGACGGGCAAGTACCGCCTGATCGTCCAGCGTAAAGCCGCCGGCTGCATAGGTGGTGAAGCTCGCCGTGGTAGAGAGCGGCGCATAGGGAGGATCGCAGTAGATAACCCAATCCTCTTCGGCCCGCTTGATGGCATCGGCGTAGCTTTCGCAAATAAAAGTCGCTTTCTGCGCCTTCTCGGCAAAGGCCCACAGCTCCTTCTCCGGGAAGTAGGGCTTTTTGTAGGAACCGAACGGGACGTTGAATCCCCCCTTCTTGTTATAACGGCACAGGCCATTGAAGCCGTGGCGGTTGAGGAAGAGGAACAGCAGGGAGCGCTCGAAGCTGGTATCGGTCTGGTTGAACTGGGTACGCAGCCGGTAGTATGCAGCCTTGTGGTTATGTTCGGCCACAAACAGCTTGCGCGCTTCGTCGATGAAGTGATCCGGTGTCTCTTTGAGATGGTTATAGAGGGCGATCAGATCCGGATTGATGTCATTGAGCACATAGGCGTCGTAGTCGGTATTGAGGAAGACAGAACCGGCCCCGACGAAAGGCTCCAGCAACACACGCCCGGCTGGCAAACGCTCGGCGATCTCTTCAACCAGGGAGTATTTTCCCCCGGCCCATTTTAAAAAAGCGCGTGTTTTTTTCATGGAAATCCGGTGTGTAAGAAGGCAAGACCCAAAAAGGGGGTCGATTCTACCCCCTTATCCGGTATCAAGGCTATTGCTTCAGCTCTTTTTGTACCTGTGCAAACGACTTGGGCCAGGGCTGCCCTTTAAGCAGCTCGGGGGAGAGTTTGCGAATGGCGCTTTTGGCCTGGCTCAGACCGGCGTAATCCCCCTGCAGAACCACATACCAGGGGCTACCGCGGAACTTGGTCTGATAGACCCACACCTTGCCCGCCAAACCATGCTCGGCAACAAACTGATCAACCGCTTTGGTGTTGCTCGCCCCCATCAACTGGATGCTGTAGTGGTTGCGCGGCTTTTTAGTGAGAGTCGCCACGGGCGTGAGCTCCACCTTGGGCGCTGGCGCGGCAGCCGGTTCGCTGCGGGTAGTTGCCGCAGGCGTAGCGGTTTTGCTCGTTGTGGTAACCGGCGCACTGGTCGCTGCCTTGGCAGTGGTCGTGGCCGTGCCAGTCGCGGCAGCACCACTCGTCACCGCCTGGCCTTTGCCGGTCAGCTCGTCAACCACATCGGTCGGCAATGCACCGCTCACCTTGGGCTCGCTCATCAGCTTTTGCACCACCTCGTCGGAGATCACCACCCGGCGCCCCTCGTAGTTGGTGGATTCGGTCGTGACAGTATCGCTGTCGACCGACTTGGGCAGCACCTTGGCCTCCGGTTGCCAATCCTTCACTACGCCAGTAGCACTGCTTGCATCGCCGCTGCCATTATCCTGCGCAGCCTGCTGGCTGCTATTGCCACTGCCGACGGTAAGGGGATCGCCGCCTGAAACCGGGATGGGCAAGGGGGTTGTCTGAGCCGGGTCTTGCATGGCAGGTTTGCTGTCGCTGCTAAACAGCGCAGGCAGCAGATAGCTCATCGCCAGCAGACCACCAGCCACCACCGCGATGACGGTGGCAATCTTCTTGACGGGCAACTCGGCCTGACGCTTCTTGGGCCTTCTGTCGGTCATGATATCCTCCAGTAACTGCATGATGGTGGACGGATGTCCATTCGCCGTAGTCAGGATCTCTTCCACTTTGACCTTGGGCAAGAGGGTCGTCGGGATCTTGAGCTCTTTGGCCTTTTCATACAAGAAGATGCGTTGCTCCGGTGGGCTCAGTGGCGGCACCTCCAGCTCCAGCGCCGGCATGGCTCGCCCTTTGAGCAGAGGCCGCTGGCTGCGACACCAGTGATCACTCCCTGAGACGATGATGGCCAGGCGATGCGGTGTCGCCAGCGTATTGTTGTGGCGACTGATGGCCCACAGCTCACCCAGCAGCTCGGCAGGCAGCTCGTCTGCCCGCTCAATCATCAGCAACAGGGTGGCAGGCTTGCTCCCCTCCAGCATGCGAAAGAAGCTGTCAGCCAGCGCATCCTGCGGGTTGAACAGCGGGCGCGCCACCACTTGAGGCAACAACAGCTGACGCACATCCACCATCTTCATGGCAGGAGTGCCTATCAGGCTGACGACGCGTACTTTTTCCGGCAGTTTGCCGAGCAGTGACTCGCAGAGGGTACCGCGACCGCTCCCGGGCTTGCCGGAGAGAAAGATAAAAGGGTGATTGAATTCAATCAGATGCAGCAGCCGGTCAACCAGCTGCCGCTGGGAAGGAAATTGAAGGAGTTTACTCACGACCTGACTCGATCACCGCCAATAGTTCTGCGTCGGAGACATCTGCGACCACCTGTGCATGACCGATACCAACCGGCAAAACCAGACGCAGCTTGCCTTCCAGTACCTTCTTGTCGCGACGCATATGGCGAATAAAAGCGGCAAAATCCATCTCGGCCGGTGCCTTGATCGGCAAGTTTGCCGCCAGCAGCAGAGCGCGAACGCGAGCAACTTCCAGCTCGGTCATCTCGCCACGGGCCTGAGCCGTCCAGGCAGCCAGCATGATACCTGCCGCCACCGCTTCACCGTGCAGCCAGTTGCCGTAGCCCTGTTCCGCTTCGATAGCGTGACCAAAGGTGTGGCCCAGATTGAGCAGTGCTCGTACGCCATGCTCGGTCTCGTCCTGACCAACCACATCCGCCTTGATCTGGCAGCAGCGCTTGATGGCGTAGGCCAAAGCCGCAGGATCAAGCTGTTGCAGCAGAACCATGTTCTGCTCCAGCCAGCTGAAGAAATCTGCATCCCAAATGATGCCGTACTTGATCACCTCGGCCATCCCTGCGGCAAATTCGCGGGCGGGCAAGGTAGAGAGACACTCGGTATCGATAACAACTTGTTTGGGCTGATAAAAAGCCCCAATCATGTTCTTGCCGAGGGGGTGGTTAACAGCGGTTTTACCGCCCACAGAGGAGTCAACCTGGGAGAGCAGGGTGGTCGGGATCTGGATAAAAGGAATGCCACGTTGATAGCTTGCTGCCGCAAAGCCCACCACATCCCCGATCACACCGCCCCCCAGAGCGATCAGTGTCGTATCGCGCCCATGGTTGGTTTCAAGCAGAGCAGACATGATCTGCTCGAAGGTTGCCAAGTTCTTGTAAGCCTCGCCATCCGGCAGGATCAGGTGCTCGACCTGAAAACTGGAGAGTCGGGAGGTAACCAGCTCAAGATAGAGCGGGGCAACGACCGTGTTGGTCACTATCATTACCCGCTTGCCCTTGATAGCCGATGTCAGCACATCAGCACGCTGCAACAAGCCTGCAGCTATCTCGATGGGATAGCTGCGTTCACCCAGTTCAACCTTCAACCGTTCCATGGACGTCCTCTTGTTTACATACCGATCAGCTTGACGATTTGATTGGCAACCACTTTTGCACTCTGCTCATCGGTATGCACCACAAAATCGGCAACCTCTTCATACAGGGCATTACGCTCTTGTGCCAGACGCTCAAGCACTTCACGAGCTGGCTCTTCGGTCTGCAGCAGAGGGCGACGCTTGTCGCGTTGTGTACGCGCCAGCTGCTTTTCAATGGTGGTTTCGAGGTAGACCACGATGCCACGAGCAGAGAGTTTATTGCGAGTTTCACGACTCTTGATGGCACCGCCACCGGTCGCCAGCACGATACCCTGCTGTTCGGACAGCTCGCCGATCACCTTCTCTTCGCGGATCCGAAAACCCTCTTCGCCTTCAACATCGAACACCCAGCTGATATCAGCACCACTGCGGCGCTCAATCTCATGATCTGAGTCGAAAAACTCCATGTGCAGTTGTTCTGCCAGATGTCTACCTATGGTGCTCTTGCCCGCACCCATGGGACCTATCAGGAAAATATTGCGTTTCTCAGCCATGTCTTTTCGTTAGTAATTACAAACTGTACGACCCCGATAAATACTGGATCGGGGTACCTGTGAACCTTATCTTGCGATGGATCAGGTGGGGGATTATCTCAATAGAAATCGGGACTGGCAACCGCAGCCCTTACGCCCCAGCCGTGTCGGGGCGTAAGGTTATATGTGTTTTACCCTCACATGTAAAGCATTCAAAAAGCGTCGGTGACTATCTTGGGTGTCACGAAAATCAGCAGTTCACGCTTTTTGTTCTCGCTGGTTGTCTTGCGAAACAGGGCCCCCAATCCGGGAATATCACCCAATAGAGGCACCTTGGTCACATCGCTCTTGATGGTCTGTTGGTAGATACCGCCGAGCACCAAGGTCTCGCCATTGTTCACCAGCACCTGGGTGGTGATGGACTGGGCGTTGATGGATACGGCATCGCCTGTGCCGGTTGGCACTGTCTCACCCTTAGTATCCTGCGTCACGGTCAGATCGAGGATCACCCGGTTGTCGGGCGTGATCTGCGGAGTAACCTTCAGACTCAGTACCGCCTTTTTGAAGGTAACAGAGGTGGCACCACTGGAAGATGATTCTACATAGGGGATCTCGGTACCCTGCTCAATCAGCGCCGGTTTCTGGTTGGCCGTGGTTACCCGGGGGCTTGCGATGATTTCGGCCTTGCTCTCCTTCTCCAGCGCAGAGAGTTCAAGGTCCAGAAGCGTGCCATCGGCCAGACGAGCCACCTGGAAGGCCAGTGTGCCAGCAGCATTGGTCACAGGCAGATTGACGTTCATACGATCATCGGCGGTAGGTCTGGTGATCGCCGAAGTACCGTTGTTGTTACCCGAAGTATCATTCCCTTCAATGGAGCCCGAGGTGCTGTTGCCATGGCCATCATTCTTGGTCACGCCCCAACGCACACCGAGCGCCTCGTCAAAGCCATCGTCAATGGTCACCATGCGAGCTTCAATAACGACCTGCTTGACCGGTATATCGAGAATATCCAGCATTCGCTTGATATTGCTGATCACCTCAGCCGTATCCTTCACCACCAGCACGTTGGTACGCTCGTCCACACTGACCGCACCGCGGGACGAGAGCAGCTTGGTGCTCTGGGAGGAGAGCAATGCCGCGACTTCAGATGCTTTGGCATAGTTGATCTGCAGATATTCGGTGTAGAGCGGTGCCAGATCGGCAACCTGGTTGCGACTCTCCAGCTGTTGTTTTTCACGGGTGGCAATCTCGTCAGCGGGAGCGACCAGCAGAATATTGTTGTCCAGTCGTTTATCCAGCCCGCGCACCTTCAGGATGATATCGAGTGCCTGCTCCCAGGGTACGCCATCAAGACGCAGCGTGATGTTACCGGATACAGAATCGGTGGTAACCAGATTGAGGTTATTGAAGTCAGCAATGAGCTGCAGCACGGTCCTTACAGGAATATCCTGAAAGTTCAATGAGATGGGTTTTCCTTGATACTGCTTGGAACCAGCCGCAGCCGTGCGCTTTTTCACCTCGATAATGAACATTTTGTCTGCCTGATCATAGCGATAATCAAACTGACCATTTACCGATAACTCGAACAGGGTATCACTGCCCTGACGGGACACTTCGACCTGAGAAACCGGGGTCGCGAAATCCTGCACATTGATAAGATTGAGCAAGCCATCAGGCACGCTGGTACCGTGGAATTTGGCCATCACAGTCTGGCCGCGACTGCTCACATCCACCGCAGCGGAGCTGTTGTCCAGTGTTACCAGAAATTCGCCCTGACCATCCTTGCCACGACGAAAATCAACGCCAGTTACCGTATTGAAATAGGCGCCACTGCCACTGTTCTGATAATTATTGAGAACGGGTTTGGCTGAGGCCGTTGAGGCAACAGGCATCGCCTGCGTTTGAATAGGCTGCGAACTGCCTACAACGTTGGAATTGATCAATGCCGATGTGGTGACAGGAGCAGCAGAAGTAGAAACAGGTGTCGCAGCGGGGGTCAGCAGAGCACTCTGTGCATTAAAAGACGCCGTTGATGCCCCTTCCCCCAGCGATACCAGCAATTTACTGCCCTGCTGCTGTACCTGGTAGGGGGCCAACTGATCAAGAGCGATCTTGATATCAAGTCCGGCTCCTTTACCCTCCACCTTGATGTTATCAACCCCCTGTCTCTGGATTGGTAACGGATTGACCTTGAGGGCACCGACTGCACCGGGAATATGTAACAGCAGTTGATTGGGTTGGTAGGAGAGGCGATCGGTAAAACTGCTGACTGGTTCACTAAAACTCAATTCAAGCTGCAGTTGGTCAGCAAGCAGAGGATTGACCTTGATCTCTTGCAGGGTTGCAACCGCCCAGGCCTGAGTAAAGGCACTGGCACAAAACAGCAGGGCCACCTTGGTTACATGTTCCATTGTTCTTCTCATTGCTGCTCATCCCTGATTATTGTTTTGCCTGCGTATTGGCCATGGCCAACTGGGTTTCTCTTGTTACCCAGCACCCCTTCCCATCCGGTATGGTTTCCAGCAAATCCACTGCAGTATCGGTAATTTTGATGACCCGCCCCTGATCAAGCCCCATATACTGGTTTAGCCCGACCCGCATAGACTGACCATCGGGAGTTCGGATCAACGCCCACAATTGCCCGGCCTTGGCCAATGAACCTTGCATCGACAGGCTGGCCAACGAGTAATTCTCCAGCACCTCTTTTTCCCGAGCGCTTACTACTTGTGCACAATCAGGCTTTAGCTTGGCACTATTCTCGGCCCCACTGCTCGCCTCGGGCTGAGGCATCATGAAGGGACTACGCAACTCCTGTTGCTGGTAGTGCATGGGAGAAAATGGCTTGAGCTCCGGCAATGGTTCAATGGGGATCGGCGGCCTTGCTTTGACGTCGGCAATATAGGAATCCATGTCCTCCTGGCCACCACACCCCGCCAGCAGGAGAGCAGGTAACAACCAGCAGATACGCTTCATTATTTAGACCCCACTGTTTTGCCGTTATATTTGTAGGTCTTGGCCAGCATCGACATCGAGATCAGGTCTCCCGAATCCTTGTTCTGATCGAGCGTAAAGGAGTCGAGGATGACGATACGAGGTAACGCCGCCATGTCAGCCGTGAACTTGCCCAGTTCATGATAGGTTCCTACCACCTCGATACGCATGGGAAGCTCGGTCGAAAATTCGTGTTTCACTTCAGGTTCCCAATTAATTCGATTCAGCTTCAAGCCGTTATCAGTGGCAATAAAACTGATGTCATCCAGCAACCCCGCTACTTCATGGGTATTGGGCAGCTGCTTTAGCTGGGTATCAACCAGATGCTCCAGCTCAACCATCTGAGCCTTGTATACCCCCAAGTTCGCAGCAAGCATCGCTTTGCTCTCAAACTGAGACTTCAGTTCAGTCTCCTTCTCCGTTTCTTGTGTCAGCACAGCCAGTGAGTTGGCTATCACGTAGTAGTAGAGGAGCCCACCAGTCAACACACAGCAAAACAGAATAAAGATCACTTTTGCAGCCTTGGGCCAGCTCGCTATGTTGTTGAAATCCAGCTCATTGAGTTGCTGCAGATTCATTTTTTCTCCTTGTTCGCATCATCGGCAGCTGCCGCATTGTTGGCGATAAGGAACATCATGGAAAACTGGCTGAGGGAAACAGGCTCAACGTCGGCAGTAAAAATAGTGCTGATCTTGGACTGTCCCAGCCAACCGGAAGCATCAATCCTGCGCATCATGCTGGCTACCCGACCATATGCCTCCGTCTTGCCATTTACATCTATCATATTGTTCTGCAAGGCAAGAGTATTGAGATAGACCCCGTTAGGCACCAAAGATGGCAGTTGGTTGAAGAGGCGAACCGGCAAGTTGCGGCGCATCTGCAACTGCTCGATAAGCTGCATCCTGTCGATCAGCTCTTTGCGCCGCTCCTTGAGCAACCGAATCTCTCCCAGATGCGCATCCAAAATAGCCATCTCCTGAACAAGACGCTGATTTCGCTGCTGCTGTGAGCCCACCTGATGTTCAACCAACCAGTCGACAAAAAAACCAAGTGCAACCGTCGCCAGCACAAAGGCCCCCAGTAAGACACCGAACTGTTTCTTCTGGCGCTGTGCTCGTACCTCGCGCCAAGGCAGGAGGTTTATATTTGACATGGAGTGAAACTCCTCAAGGCCAACCCGAACGCAGTCATATATTTCGCACCATGTGACTGTTCGACTTCACTTTTTGGTTTGCCAAACAAGGCAAAGAGATCCGGGTGCAATACCTCGCAGTTGACTTCCTCTTTCAGCTGCACCACCAGACCCGGCAACAAGCTCCCTCCACCGCTCAACACCAGCCTGGATACTTCCCGATAGCCGGAAGAGCTGCAAAAGAGCTGAATATTGCGGCGAACCTGCTGAAGCAGTGAGTTGATATGGGGCATCAGCACATCCAGCTCATGATCTACCGGTAGCGTGCCTTTGATCTTGGCCTGCTCTGCTTCTTCCAGCGTCATGCCATAAAAGGAGGAGAGTGCCTGGCTATATTGATCGCCACCGAAGTTTTGCAGCCGCGAGTAGATAACCTCTCCCTTAACCAGTGCAGCAAAGGTCATTGAGCTGGCACCGATATCAATTACCCCCACAGGCCGTTCGTTTTCCAGCAGCTCAGGCAGACAAGTCACCACGGCGCGTCCCAGCGCATGTGACCCGATATCAACCACTTTGACCATAAAACCTGACTCGGAAAGCGCACTAACCCTGCCATTCACACTTTCAGTTCGTGCTGCACTCAGCAGCACATCAAGACGTTCTTCATTGTTAAGGCTATTACCCAGCACCTCAAAATCGAGGCTGACCTCATCAAGCGGAAAGGGAATGATTTGCTCGGCCTCGAGCTGAACCTGATTCTCCAGCTCCTTGTCGCTGAGAGCGGCATCAAGTTGAATAACTTTGGTGATCACATTGGAACCCGTCACAGCCGTGGCGGCATAGTCACTGTTACCGGGGAGCAGGCGTTTAAGACTTTTTAGGGACTGGCTGACTCGCTCGATATCCTGCAACTGGTAATCCACCAGCGTCCCCTTCGGGGTAACGATATTTGCGACGGAATCGATATGCAGCTTGCCGGGACGTCCACTGAGGGTGACCGCCTTGATGGTCTGACTGCCAAAATCAACGCCCACCAACGGGAGGAGGGATCCCTTGTTGAATAGCCCAAACATATACACATCCATGCGTTATTGGGTTTGGTTTCTGGGTTGAGTGTAGGACAGCCCACCCGAAGAGGTCTTTGGCTATCCTAAATGCTCTATCTATCAATGTCATAAAGTTTATACCGAAAAGTGACTTGCCTCGCTTTCTTAATCGGAAGGCATCTCCTTGGTTATTGCGCCCCGGAGTGCTAACCTCTCGCATCCTTCGAGGTGGGTGGCTCGCCACAGGAAAACCTCGAATTCCAGATAGCAAAAGGGCTATACTCTGCGCCCGTTGGCTAATTTTAAGACGATTGGTAGTTCTTCCATGCTGAAATGGCTCGTTCGCCTGTTTATTGTCATGATGCTAGGTGCTGTGCTGGGTGTTGCCAGCCTCATCGGTATCTACTTCTACATCAAGCCTCAACTGCCTGACGTTACTGCACTGCGTGACGTCAAACTGGCAACTCCGATGCGGGTCTATAGTCGTGATGGCGAGTTGATCGCCCAATATGGCGAGATCCGTCGCATTCCGTTGCGTCTGGATGAAATTCCAAAGCCGATGATCGATGCCGTACTGGCAACGGAAGATGCCCGCTTCTATGAGCACCCGGGGATCGACCCCATCGGCATCCTGCGCGCAGCAACTGTCTGGGCTGTCTCCGGCCAAGCCCGTCAGGGTGCCAGTACCATCACCCAGCAGGTTGCCCGCAACTTCTTCCTGAGCAACGAGAAAACCTTGATCCGCAAGATCAAGGAGGTCTTCCTTGCCTGGCGGATTGAGCAGAACCTCTCCAAAGACGAAATCCTCGAGCTCTATCTCAACAAGATTCCCCTTGGTTACCGTGCATTTGGTGTCGGCGCAGCAGCCCAAGTCTACTTCGGTAAAGAAGTAAAAGATTTGGGACTCGACGAGATCGCCATCATCGCCGGTCTGCCAAAAGCCCCCTCCATGCTCAACCCAATCCGTTCGCCGGAGCGCGCCTTTGCACGCCGCAATGTTGTGCTGGGTCGGATGCTGGAGACAGGCAAGATCACTCAGGCCCAGTTTGACGAAGCCTCCAAGATGCCGATCAAGGCTCGTTATCACGGTGCCGAAGTGACCCTGCATGCCCCCTATCTGGGTGAGATGGTGCGCCAGAAAATGGTCGAGCAGTTTGGTGAAGATGCCTACACCATGGGCCTGCATGTCTACACCACCGTCTCTGCCGAACGTCAGCGCGCGGCCAGACAGGCCCTGCTGGATGGTGTCTTTGCCTATGACATGCGCCACGGCTACCGCGGACCGAGCGAACAATTGTGGAAAGCTGGTGAGCCGAGCTGGGATTACGAGCAGATCGTCGCCCATCTGGCCAAACAGCCTACCTATGATCCGCTGATGGCTGCCGTCGTCACCAAGCTGGATGACCGTAATGCCACCCTGGTTCTAAAAAATGGCAAAGAAGCCACCCTTGGCTGGAACGGCATCAAGTGGGCTCGCGCCTTTATTACCGACGACCGCCAAGGCTATGCCCCCAAATCCGCACGGGATGTGTTGAAAGTCGGCGCTCGGATCTGGGTTCGCGAGCAGGGTGAAGAGCTGCTACTGGCTCAAATCCCGGACGTCAACGCGGCACTGGTTGCCATGAACCCGAAAAATGGTGCGCTGGAAGCGCTGGTCGGCGGCTTCAGCTTCGAACTCTCCAAATTCAACCGGGTTGATCAAGCACGTCGCCAGATTGGTTCCAACATCAAGCCTTTCCTCTATGCCACCGCGCTGGAGCATGGTTATACCCTGGCGTCACTTATCAACGACGCCCCCATCAACCAGTGGGATCCCTCCAAGGGGCCGATGTGGCAACCCAAGAACTCGCCGGCAGTCTACGATGGTCCGACACCGCTGCGTTTGGGTCTCGCCAAGTCCAAGAATGTCATGTCGGTACGCCTGATGCGCGCCATTGGCCTCGATACCTATATCGACGGCCTGACCCGCTTCGGTTTCCCGCGCGACTTCATTTCACCTCATGAAGCATTGGCGCTGGGCGCAGCTGAATTCACGCCTCTTGAAGTGGTGCGCGGCTACTCGGTACTGGCCAACGGCGGTTTCCTGGTCACCCCTTACTTTATCGACAAGGTAACCGACAGCCAGGAGAACACCCTCTATCAAGCCAATCCGGCGATCGCCTGCCCCACCTGCGAACAGCAGAATGACCCGCAGCAACAGACCGTACAAACTGCACCTGCCACTGAAGGAGCACCAGCCAGTGCCACTGCTGCTATAGCTCCGCATACCATCAGTGCCCAGAGTTCTTTCCTCATTACCGATACCCTGAGCACCGCGATCTGGGGCGGCAACGGTTGGCGCGGTACCGGCTGGCGTGCAGCGCGTGACCTTAAACGTCACGATATTTCCGGTAAAACCGGTACCACCAACGAATCACGTGATGCCTGGTTCTCCGGCTATACCCCGGATATTGTCGCCACATCCTGGATCGGGTTTGACAACCACCAGCGCGGTCTGGGCCGTGCCGAGTTTGGTGGTGGCGCTGCTCAGCCTATCTGGATCGACTTCATGAAGGTGGCGCTCAAGAATATCCCCGAGCACAAGATGCCGGTGCCGGAAGGGATCATGACCGTCAAGATTGACAGTGAGACAGGACTGCTGGCCACGGGTGGCGGTACCGATGAATACTTCAAGGAAGGAACCGAACCAACCCGCTATGCGACACCGACCTCTGATGGCAATCAGGTGTATGGCGGAGATAATCCGAATGTAGAAGGCCCCGTCTCCACCGACGATATCTTCTAAATCAGCTCAATGGTTCAAATCAAACCGGCAGCCTGCGCTGCCGGTTTTTTTATTGCGCCAGAGCGACCTTCATCAAGCCCGCAATTTTGGTTGCCAGTTCATTGAAACATGGGCGACGTACCGAGTAGTGACGGTAGAGCAAAGAGATCGTGCGACCGGGAACCGGATCGATAACAGGTCGATAACTGACGCCCCCTTCATCACGATCGGCAGGCACGGCCAGACGGGGGATGAGGGTCATGCCACTACCTGCAGCCACCATGTTGCGCAGTGTCTCCAGACTGGTTCCCTTGAACCGCTGATCCTCACCGATGCCGCCGGCAAAGCAGAAGCCCATGGCTTGATCCCGCAGGCAGTGGCCATCCTCCAGCATCAGCAGCTTTTTACCCTTGAGATGCCCGAGCGGCACATCTTTGGCGCTTGCCTCCGGGTGCTGGCAAGGCACTGCCAGCCACATCGGCTCGTGATAAAGCGGGATGGAACCAAAGCCCTCCATGCCAGCCATCTCGGCCAGAATGACGCAATCCAGCTCTCCCTCCTCCAGCCGCTTGAGCAAGCTCTGGGTCTGCTCTTCATAGAGGTAGAATTCCAGCTGGGGGAAGCTCTCGCGCAGGGCTTGAATGATACGAGGCAACAGGTAAGGCCCCACCGTCGGGATAAATCCGATATGGATCTCTCCCGACATGGGTTCTGAAAAATGCTGACCGATACTCTTGAGCTCACGAACTTCCTTGAGCACACGTCTCGCCTGCTGGGCCATGGCATCCCCTGCAGGGGTAAACAGAACCTTGCGTGAGGTGCGCTCAATCAGGATCACCCCGAGCTCATCCTCCAGCTTGCGCAGCTGGCCGCTCAGGGTTGGCTGGCTGACAAAGCAGCGCTCGGCCGCCTTGCGAAAGTGCTTTTCCTCATCCAGTGCCACCAGATATTCGAGATCACGAAGGTTCATACAGCAAGAGTCCTGCCCGGCAAATGGGTCAACAGAATGCCCAATATCCGCACCAGGAACAAGCCATCGCCATCCCAGGACTCACGCCATATTGCTACGTTAATAAAAAAGGCCGACAACCTTGCGGTTGTCGGCCTTGCTTTTGTAATAATCACACCCGGAAACGGCGCACCATCTCCTGCAACTGGGTCGCCAGATGGTTCAGTTCGTTGCACGCCTGCGCCATCTGGGTTGCACCGGAAGCGACCTCCTCGGAGGCGTGGCTGATATTGACCACGTTGCGGTTGAGCTCTTCGCTCACAGCCCCCTGCTCTTCGGTCGCTGTCGCGATCTGGATATTCATGTGAGAAATGCTGCTGACCGAGCCACTGATCTGGGAGATAGACTCGCCAGCTTCCCGCGCCGTAGCCACAGTGGTATTCATCAGATCCTGGCTCTGCTGCATGGTGCTGCCAGCCTGCTCGGCACGCTGTTGCAGCTCGGCGATGATGTTGTTGATCTGGGAAGTGGAGTCCTGAGTACGTTTGGCCAGGGTTCTCACCTCGTCCGCCACCACCGCAAACCCGCGCCCCTGTTCACCGGCACGGGCAGCCTCGATAGCCGCGTTAAGCGCCAGCAGGTTGGTCTGCTCGGCAATGCCGCGGATCACTTCCAGCACCATGCCGATGTTGCGACTGTCATCACCCAACTGGCGGATCACCACCGCGGTACTCTCGATAGCGCTCGCCACCCGCTCGATGCGCTGGATGGAGTCATTGACCGTCTTGGCCCCCAGTTCAGCAGTTTCACTGGCAGAAGTGGCAGCACTGGCGGCATCGCTGGTATTGCGTGATACCTCCTGCACCGTGGCTTGCATCTCGTTCATCGCCGTTGCCAGCTGATTGAGCTCATGCTGCTGGGAATGCATATTGTTGGCAGACTGGCTGGCGACCGAGCTAATCTCCTCGGCAGCAGAACTCAGCTGCACTACTGAACCTGATACTTCGCTGACCAGAGTACGCAAATTGGTCTGCATCTCGCCAAACCCCTTGGCCAGCGTTCCCAATTCGTCGTTGTTGAACTGCTGCATATCGATACGCGAGGTGAGATCCCCGGCAGAGACTCTGCGAGTCTGCTCAAGGAGAACCATAACCGGATTGCGGATCTGGCCGGTCAGCAGCCAGGCAATCACAACGACAAAGCCAAGGGTGATTAGGCTGACAACAATGCTCATGGTTCTGGCGCTGTCGTAGAGATCGGCCACCCCTTTGGTCATCTGCTCGGCGATTTCATTGTTGATTTCGCGCAGTCGCAGTGATTTAGCCCCCGCCTCTTCCAACGCAGCTCTGGTCTCGTTTTTGCGCAGACTTCTGACTTTATCCAGATCACCGGCAGCAAACGCATTGACCAACTCCTCATGCACCGAGAAATATTTGGCACCAGCATTAAGCAGTTGCTCATAAGTCTGCTTTTCTTCATCGGTAGCAAAGGGCATTGCACCATATTTTTGAGCCGCAGTATCAAACGCCAGCTTGGCCTTGTTGAAGGTGAGCGTCCGTTCACTCACCTCCTGGGCATCCTTGTTTAGCCCCGCAATCACCTGAGACAGCTCGGAGCGACGTGCATCCAGAATTGCCACGTGCATCTGGCTGGCATAACGGGTGGAAGGCAGCAAATTGGTGGTAATGGTTTCGGTATCACCGTAGAGCTTGGCCAACTGGCTGATGGAGAACCAGGCCAAGCCCAGCACCAGCACAGCCAGAATGGCAAATCCAGCACTCAGCTTCTGACCAATAGACATGTTTTTGAACATAGGAGGGGTTCCTTGAAATAGGTCTGCACTCCCGCGACATCCTTCGGGAATGGTCATATAGAGCATAGCCTGCAAGCAGAAAATCGAAGTGTTTCATATCGCTTCTGCATACCGGAATATCGGCCTGCCCCCTCCGCGCTAAAGGTGCATTATCTGTTCACACTTTAATAACTATTTCATCAGCTCCAGCAGCTGCTGACGCAACCCGGCCGGGTCGCCCAAGAAGTCGGACACTCGGACAGGGCTCGCCTTGCCATCGCACTCCAGCCCAAGCGTGGGGTAGCCCTGACCACCAACCCTCTTCATCCACCCCTGGCTGTCAGCCAGATGTTGCAGCAGAGGGGCCTGCAGATAGGCTTGCTGGAACGCGTCTTCACTGATCCCCTGCTCTGCTGCCAGCGTGGCCAGATGTTCGGCAGAGCCCACCCAGATCCCGTCCCGATAATGGGATTGCTGGATCCGGTGCAGCATGGTCAGGCCATCACCACCCAGTGCGGTGACTGCCAGTACCGCACGGATCGGCGGTTCGGAGTCCAGCAGACAACCCTCACGCAGCAGAAGATCGTTGAAATAACGCTCGCCAAAAGGCTGACCGGTCAGCGCTTCGATCCGCTGATCATGAGGCCGGACGTAGTCGCGCAGCGCTTCGCCCATCGGCTGACGACGCACACCCAGCCAGAGTCCGCCAGCATGGAGCTCAATCTTCAGCCCGGTAATGGTGGCAGCACTTTGCAGCAGGGGCGCCGCACCGTAGCACCAGCCACAGAGGGGGTCGTAAACATAATGGAGAACGGGATTCTGTTGCTTCATGGTATCTCTCTTCACATTCAGGATAAAAAACCGGGCCCTCTGGCCCGGTAAAAAAACACAGGGATACGGCTCAGTGAATTACCACTTCATCTCGCCGGTATTGACCTTGGCACCGATGGCCAGACCATCGTCAACCGGCAGGGAGGGGTAGGCTTTCTTCAAGCTATCGATCAGCTGGCCGGAGTTCTTCGCTTTCGCCAGCTCTTGCTCGAAACGCTGCACATAGCCGCGGGTAAAGGTCACAGCTTCGCTCCCTTTCGGTTCAGCACCCAGGAAGTGGCCCGGCACTACCCGCTCGGGTTTCAGCGCCAGTAGCTTGTCGAGAGCCTGAACCCAGTTGCTGCGGGCCGCTTTGGTCTGGCTGTCGGCCATCCAGACATGCACACCGTGGTAAACCGGCACACCACCAAAAGCGGTCTTGATGGAAGGTGCCCAGAGGTAGGCATTCGGCGTGTTCATCTCCTTGATTTCGATCTTCTCGCCATCAAGGGTCAGCTGGCTGGCAGTCATCACTTGCGGCACGGTCAGGCTCTTCGGTGCCCCTTTGCCCAGGATCGGCCCCAGTAAGCCAGTTTGGCATCCTTGGTCTCCTTGATGTGGTCGACCACGTGCTGGTCGGCCAGCACCTTCACGTTCGGGAAGGCTGCCAGTACCGGCTCCAGACCGAAGTAGAAGTCGGGGTCACCGGCGCTGATATAGACGGTGGTCAGCTGCTTGCCACTCTTCTTGATCATGTCGACCAGCGCCTGACCATTCTGTACGTCGAACTGGGCATCGATCAGGATGGCCTCTTTATCGCCCGCTACCAGCGAGGAGGAGACCGGGAAGATCGCCTTTTCACCGGGGTTGTAGACGGTCACGCTCAGCGGGCCCGCCAGAACGGCGCCACTCAGCAGGGTGGTGGTCAGAGTCAGGTTGCGGATCAGGTTGTTCATCATGTTTTCCTCATTAATCATTCGGGGGTTCATTTGATGGACAGAGTTTATTAGATCACTTAAGGTGCAAATACAGCACTAACAGCGCATCACTGTTGCACAAATCGAACATATAGAGAGCCATACATGGATCGACTGACCGCTTTACGGGTCTTCGTCAGCGTAGTCGAACAGGGGAGCCTGAGTGGCGCCGGCGAGAAACTGGATATGTCACGCGCCATGGTGTCGCGCTACCTGGCCGAGCTGGAGAGCTGGATGGGCGCCCGCCTTCTGCATCGCACCACCCGGCGTCTTAGCCTGACCGGCCCGGGTGAGGAGGCGCTGAACCGGGCCCGTGCCATGCTGGCGCTGGGAGAGGAGATGGAGCAGATCGCCGTGAAGGGGGATGATGCCCCCAAGGGGCAACTGCGGATCACCAGCAGTTACTCCCTCTCGGAAGCCTTGCTGGTTGGCGCGGCCAACGACTATCTGGCGCAATACCCGGGCACCGCCATCGATATCCTGCTGCTGGACAGAACCGTCAATCTGGTGGAGGAGCGGATCGATCTGGCCGTGCGCATCACCAACGATCTCGACCCCAATCTGGTGGCTCGCCGACTTGGCACCTGCCATTCGGTGGTCTGCGCCAGCCCGGCCTATCTGGCCAACCACCCGGCACCGCAAAAGGTGCAGGATCTGGCGCTGCACAACTGCCTCACCTACACCTACTTCGGCAAGAGCCTGTGGGAGTTCAACGGCCCGGACGGCCCCGAGTCGGTGCCGGTCAGCGGCAACCTGAGTGCCAATATCTCCAACCTGCTGCTGGAGGCGACGTTGGGCGGTGCCGGGATCAGCCTGCAACCACGCTACTCGGCCCAGCCCTATCTTGAGCGGGGAGAACTGGTTCCGCTGCTGACCCAGTGGCAACCCAAGCGACTCGGCGTTTACGGGGTGTATGCCACCCGCAAGCAGATGTCACCGCTGCTGCGCAGCTTCCTCGATTTTCTGCTGGCTCGCATGGCGGCAGACCCGCTTTGGCGGGAGTGAAAATATCCAGCAATGCAGAAGGGGCCGCAAAGGGCTCCTTCTTTAATCAGCTGTTCAAGGCTGCGTCAGGCTTCAAAACCGAACGGAGTAACCGGAGGCGTCACCTCCCCCTCTTCGTCGACGAAAATGTCGCGGTACGCCACATAGATGGAGTAGTTGAGCGCCGGGATCACCACCAGCAGACCCACCAGTAACAGCACAGCACCAAAGAGCAGCAGGATGGCGCAGAGGATCCCCCACCAGAAGAAGGGCCACATGTTGCGCCAACAGCCGGCAAAGCTGAGGCGAGCCGCCTGCAAGATACCGATATCGTGGAAATAGATGAGGGCTGGCGCAAAGGTGACCGCCATCAGCACCGGAATAACCAGCATCATCCCCACCAGCAGCACGATCAACAGCTGCTGCACCTGCAGGGCTGAGACCACCATGCTATCGGGATCCTGGGTCAGCACCGAGAGCAGACCCCACATGGAGAGCAGTCCCACACAAACCAGCCCAATCAGGGTGAAGAGTGCCAAGACCAGCAGACCACCCAGCATCAGGGGGGTCAGCTTATGGCGAAAACCGGCAAAGAGATCGTTGAAGTTGAGCGCTTCACCGCGGTATCCCCTGGCAGCCACGACGGCCCACCCCGCCCCCCACACCATATAGAGCAGTTGGGAGATCAGCCCGCCGGCTGGCAGCAGGTCGAGCACCATGCCAACGCCGAACCAGAACACCACCATGGTGACACTAGCACCCATCCCCTTGTTGAAGATATCGAACCCGCTGCGAACCCAGACCCAGCCACGGCTGAGCGGGTGGCGGGCCGGTGCTTGGCGCAAAGGGGATAATCCATTCATGTCGTCTCCTCGGTGTATCGCAGGCATCAGTGCCGGATGCCGATTCTAGAGGCTGGGCACCAGTGACTCAATGGCGAAGCGGGATGTCAGCGACATAAAACCTGACGCAGCCGACCCCGATTGTCCGCTCTTTTCACCACCCGGCACTGGCTGCAACTACGCAGAGAGGGCAAAATCGTCTCCCTGCGCCCGCAGGCCAATCAGCCAGCCCACGGGGCGCACTTTCCGCCATCTGAGGCGTTTTAACAGCGAGTGGTATCGTCATGAGAGTTGTGTGTTGTCTGTTGTTATTGCTGGCCAGCCAGTCGGCGCTTGCCGAAGGTTTTATCAGCCGTCTGCTCAACCATCCGGTGCCGGGCGGCGTGGCCGTCGTCCCCCTTGGCAAGGCATCCCCGGCGCCACAAGCCCATTATCAAGGCAAGCCTGTACTGGTCGTGCAGGAAGATGGCCAGTGGATCGCCATCATCGGCATCTCCCTCAAAAGCCCGCTTGGGGCCCAACAACTGACCACCAGCGATGGTCGCACCCTCGCCTTTACCGTGACACCTAAGCACTACCGCGAGCAGCACATCAAGCTCAAGAACAGCCGTCAGGTCAATCCGCTCGCCGAAGACATGACCCGCATCAACCGTGAACTGGCCGAGCAAACCCATGCCTACCAGACCTTCAGTCCCAACCAGCCGAGCAATCTGATGTTCGACAAGCCGGTCGATGGCCCGCTGTCGAGCCCGTTTGGCCTGCGCCGCTTCTTCAATGGCGAGGAGCGCAATCCCCACTCCGGGCTCGACTTCGCCGTCGGCGCCGGCACCCCGATCAAATCCCCTGCCGCCGGCAAGGTGATCCTGATTGGCAACTACTTCTTCAACGGCAATACCGTCTTTGTCGACCACGGTCAGGGGCTCATCAGCATGTTCTGCCACATGTCGAAAATCGATGTGACGCTCGGCCAGAGTCTGCCGCGCGGCGGCATTGTCGGACGGGTCGGTTCAACCGGTCGCGCCACCGGGCCCCATATGCACTGGAACGTCAGCCTCAACGACACCCGGGTCGATCCCGCCATCTTTATCGGCGCATTCAAGCCCTGATAATGACAAAGGCAGCCAATGGCTGCCTTTGTTGTATAAAACGCCCGCTACTCTGACTAGTCCTGCCTGTGGGAGCCTGACTCCTGACGCATCGCCCGCCACATCAGCAACACCAGCAGAGTGCTGCAGGTCGGCAGTGCCAGCCACACCCCGGCCACGCCCCACAGGGTCGAGAATCCCCACAGGAAGCCACCGATCAGCAGCAGTTTGCCACCGGTCAGCAGCGAGGCGATGCGTGGGCGGTTGATCGCCTGAAAATAGGTGGCGCCCACCAGCAGCAATCCCTCCATCGGCAGCCCCCAGAAGTAGAGCCAGATCCCGAGCGTTGCCACCGGCAGCAGAGTCGCATTGTCGCCAGCAAAGAGGTAGACAGCCCCCTCGGGCCAGAGGTAGAGCGGCACCATGCCACAAAGAGCGATGGCGACGGTCACCCCCAGCGCCAGATTGCGGATCCGCAACACCCGTTGCCAGTTGCCCGCGCCGGCATTGAAGCTGGCAATGGGCTGGATCCCCATGGCGATCCCCTCGAAGATGAGATAGAAGAAGGCCTCGGTATAGCTGATCACCCCATAGGCCGCGACATGCAAAGAGGTGCCGACAGCCAGCAACGCCTTGTTATGCAGCGCCAGCACCACCGAGAGGTAGAGGTACATCAGGAAGCTGGAGAAGCCGAGTTTCACCGTCTCCAGCATCAACCGCCAGTCGGGCAGCAGGGTATCCCAACCGATGCGCAACTTGCTGCGCGGGGTAAAGAAGTGCCACAGACAGAGGCCACCGGTAACCGCCTGGGAGAGCATGGTGGCAATCGCGGCACCCGCCAGCCCCCATGGAATAACTGCCATCAGCAGATAGTCGAGCAGCACGTTGAGCAGGCCGCCCCCGACCAGGATCCAGGTAGTCAGTCCCGGCCGCCCGTCGTTGCGCAGCAGGGCGGTAAAGGCCATGGAGAGCACGGCAAAGACGCCGAGCCAGGCATACCACTGCAGATAGGCCAGACCGGCGGTAAAAATATCCCCTTCGGCCCCCATCCATGCCAGCATCTCATCGCCATAGTTGATGCCGATGAAGGCGAGCACGGCCGCAGCCACCAGCACCATCACCAGTGCATTGCCGACGATGTGGCGCGCCCGTTTTTGCTCCCCTTTGCCAAGGTAGAAAGAGGCGAGCGAGGAGGAGCCCATGCCGATCAGCGCACCAACGGCGTAGAGCACGGCGCAGATGGGATAGGCGAGCATCAGGCCGGCCAAGCCATCCTGCCCCAGAATATGGCCGACAAAGATGCCATCGATGGTGACATAGATGCCGGTGACCAGCATGGCGGCCACGGTCGGGGTGACATAGCGCCAAAAGAGGCGGGAAAGAGGGGCGGTGCCCAGATCGACTGCGGACATAAAACGCTCAATGGAGGGAAAAACGGCCAGAATAATAGCCAAATCGGGCCGGGATCGCCCGTTATTTGTGTTACAAATCATTAATATTGAACGCTTTACCCTCTTCTGCCCCTGCTTTAGGCTAGGGCAACCTCTTATGAACGGACACGTGCTTCATGTTGCAACGCCTGCTCACCCTCCTGCTCCTTTCCCTCACGCTGCTCACGACCACGGCTCAGGCTGATGACACCATCGCCCAGACCGAAGCGCTGCTGCAAAGCGTCCCCAAGAGCGACACGCCGGAAAACCAGAAACTGAGGGAGAGCTATCAGCAGGCGCTGCAGTTTGCCAGAGAAGCAGAGCGCTATCGGGAGCACAGCAAGGCATATCAGCAGGTTCTGATCGACTATCCCAAAGAGTCGGCCCGCCTCAAGGAGAGCCTGCGCAACTATCAGCCCAAGGCACGCCCTTCCCTCTCCACGCTCAAGGAGGAGAGCCTGCGCCAAGCCATTGGCCTTAGCAGCAACCGCCAGATGATGCTGCGCAAAGAGCGTCAGGCCATCATGGACAGTCTCAATCAGCTAGAGAGCACGGGGCAGGATTATCACCTGCGGGTGGATGACCTGCGCAAACAGCTGCAAGTCACCCGCAGCCAGCTGGAGCGCCTCAACTTCAGCAGCGAATCGGATCGGCTGCAGGAGGCGCAACTGCTGCTGGCCAAGATCAAGGAGCAGAGTCTCTCCGACCGGATCCAGATGCTGGAGCTGGAGCAGCTCTCGGCCCAGCAGCGCAACGATCTGGGCAAGCTCAAGTTGCAGGAGCTCAACCTGACCATTGCCGACGAGGATGAATGGCAGTCGAGCCTGCTGACCCAGCAGAACCAGCTGCGCCGGGAGAAAACCGAGCAGACCCTCGCCGAGAGCGAGCGACTGCGCAAGCAGCTCTCCAGCGATATGCCTCTGCTGCAGGAGCAACAGCAGCAGAATCAGGCTCTCTCCATCCAGCTCGGCACCCTCGAAGAGCAGATCGAGGAGGTGCAGGATGAGCAACGCAGCGTCGACAAGAACCTGTTTGAACTCAACGAGCTGGTCAACTCGGTGCGCGAGCAACTGGAGTGGCTGCAGATCAGTGACGCCTATGGCGAAAACCTGCGCAGCAAGCTGGCTGACCTGCCTGCTTACTACCCACTGGACAAGCTGGAGTCCGCCATTGTCAGTGCCCGCATGGCCAAATACCAGTACGAGACCGAGCAGGATACCCTCAAGGATCCCCGCCAGCTGCGCGACCAGCTTATCTCCGGCGAAGAGGTCACACTCGATCGCCAGCAACTGGCGGTGCTCGACAACCTGCTCAAGGCCCGTCGCCAGCTGTTGACCCGTCTCAACGACGCGTCCGACACCCTGATTCAGGAGCAGACCCGGCTCAAGCTGCTCTATAGCCACCGCAACAGCAAGATCGACGAGATCCGCGAGATCAGTGCCAGCCACCTGTTCTGGATGCCGGATGTACGGCCGCTCACCCCCTCCGTCATGCTCGGGGTGCCTGCCGCCCTCTCGCTGGCTTTCAATCCGGAGAACTGGCTGCAAGTCCCCCACGCTATCGCCGAAAACACGCCGCTCAGTCTGACTCTGGCCACGCTGGGACTACTGGTACTGGCCTGGAGCTGGTTCAAACTGGCTCGCCATCTGACCCAATATTGCGACCACATAGCACCACGGATCGGCAAGGTAACCCAGGACAAGTTCAGCCTTACCAGCCGGCTGCTGTTGCGCTCTCTGCTTGCAGCCATGCCGCTCCCCGCCATGGTACTGATGGTGCGGGGACTGCTGGGCGGCGCCTGGCAATACCCCTTTGCCGTGGCTATCGGCCGTGGCCTTGGCGAGATCTGGTTTCTGCTGCTGGCACTGGTGCTGGCCCGTCATCTCACCCTCGAGAAGGGGATCCTGATCCACCATTTCCGCTGGCCAAAAGAGCAGGTGCAGAAAGTGTGGGGACAGTTTCGCACCCTGCTGCTGGTACTGATCCCGAGCTTTTTCGTGCAGGGGATGGCCAACAGCTATCAGGAACACGCCTTCTACGACTCTCTCGGCCGGCTGGCCTTTATCATCGGCGCTCTCTGGCTGCTGCTCTTCTTCGCCCGTCTCAACCGGGAGCGACTGCCGCTCACCTGGGGCCAGAGCGATATGACCAAGCCCCATCTGCTCCACCACTTCATCTGGAACAGCCTGATGCTGGCGCCGCTATTGGCGGTTATTGGCACCCTGTTTGGCTACTTCTATACCTCGCGCACTCTGCTGCGCCAGCTGGAGCTGAGCCTGCTGATGGGGCTTGGCTGCCTGCTTGTCTACTATCTGGCCAGACGCTGGATGCTGATCCAGCGCCGTCGGCTGGCTTTCGAGCGAGCCAAAAGCAAGCGAGCGGAGATCCTTGCCCAACGTGAACGGGACGATCAACATGAAGAGCTGAGCTCTGAGATCCCCGATGTGGTTGAGGAGACCGAACTCGACCTCGATACCCTCAGCACCCAGTCGCTGGGGCTGATCCGCACTCTGCTGATGCTCGGTTTCACCCTGCTGGTGGTAGTGCAATGGTCGGATCTCAACTCCGCCTTCAGCTTCCTCAGCAACATCGAGGTGTGGCAGGTCAGCAGCAAGATTGGCGGTATAGAGCAGCTCTCGGCCATCACCTTGCAGGATCTGATGCTGACCGCCTTCGTCTTCATCCTGACCGTGGTCACTGCTCGCAACTTGCCGAGCCTGATGGAGCTGACCCTGCTGCAGCATCTGAGCCTCTCCCCCGGTACCGGCTTTGCGCTCACCACCACCAGCAAGTATCTGGTGATCCTGATCGGCGCCCTCACCGGCTTCTCGATGCTCGGCATCGACTGGTCCAAGACCCAGTGGCTGGTTGCCGCTCTCTCGGTCGGTCTGGGTTTCGGTCTGCAGGAGATCTTCGCCAACTTCGTCTCCGGCCTCATCATCCTGTTCGAGAAACCTATCCGGCTGGGTGATACCGTCACCATCCGCGATCTGACCGGCACCGTCACCAAGATCAAGACGCGCGCCACCACCATAGTGGATTGGGATCGCAAGGAGATCATCGTCCCCAACAAGGCCTTCATCACCGAGCAGTTCATCAACTGGTCGCTCTCCGATGCCATCACCCGGGTACGACTACGGATCCGCATCGGCCTGACCCGGGATCCCAAACTGGTTCAGACTATTCTGGAAGAGTCGGTCAAAGCATCGACACTGGTGCTCGATACCCCGACTCCCGAAGTGTTCCTGATCGAGTTCACCGACTCGGCACTGATCTACGAGATCCGGCTCTACGTGAACAACATGGATCATCGGATGCCCATCACCCACGAAGTTCACTCGCTGGTGCTGGAGAAGATGCAGCAACAGGGGCTCACCCTGCCCCACCAACAGATCGATATTCACTTGAGCAGGGGCTAACCCGGCCAATGAGAAAGGAGCAAACCATGCAGATCATTGCTCACCGGGGGGCCAGCGGCCTGGCCCCCGAGAACACCCTCAAAGCGATGGCCAAAGCGCTGGAACTGGGAGCCCCCGCCATCGAGATCGACGTGCAGGCGGCCGATGGAGAGTTGTGGGTATTCCACGATCGGCGGCTCGAGCGCTGTACCAACGGCAAGGGGGTATTGACCGAACAATCCCGCTCCTATCTGGAGCAGCTCGATGCTGGCGAGGGGGAGAGCATTCCGACCTTGTGGCAGGTGATGAGCCTGATTGACGGCAGCTGTGAGCTGCATATCGAACTTAAGGGTACCAATACCGCCGATGCCGTCGCGGCACTGACCAAACGGGCCGAGAACGAGCTCGGCTTCACCGCCAACCAATGGGTGGTCTCCTCATTCCACCATCCAGAGCTGGCTCGCTTTGCGACCCTGCGACCCGATATCCGGATTGGCGCTCTTACGGCCAATCTGCCGCTCGAACTGGCGCACTTTGCCGAAAAGCTGGGAGCCTGGTCCATCAATTGTGATGTTGATTTCATTGACGCTGCGCTGGTCGATGATGCACATCGCCGTGGATTAAAGGTACTGGTCTATACGGTCGATCACCTTGCCGACCAGCAACAGCTGGCTGCTATGGGGGTCGACGGCATATTCACCAATCGGCCCGACCGTTTTTTAACACTGTGAGCAACCCGCATCCGGATGGATAAGCGTGAGGTTAACCGCTAACTTTAAGTCGTAGACCGGGATAAAAAGAGTCCAACTTCGGCCGATAAGAGATGGCACATAACAATAATTCGCTCGAACACACTTCAGACTGACGCTCACAAGGAAGTAACTATGAACTTATCCATTAAAAACAAACTTGTTCTGGCTATCGGGCTCATCATTCTGGTGATCACCGGCCTGCAGGTCTGGTACAACACCTCGCAGCTGCGCAGCGAAACCCAGCGACTGATCTGGAGCTTTATCGACGAAAGTTCAGCCGCCAACGTCAAGGGGATATCCCGCTGGCTCGATGCCCGCGTCAACATGGTCAGCTCTACCAAGGAGGCGTTTGCCAAAGAGGATAACCCCATCAGCCATCTGGCCCAGTCCATGAATGCGGGCGGGTTTGATCTCGTCTATGTGGGCACAAATGATGGCAAGATGATCCAGAGCAAGCCGACCGATCTGCCCGCTGGCTACGACCCGCGCCAGCGCCCCTGGTACAAGGACGCCATGGCCGCAGGTAAAATGACCATCACCGCGCCCTATGCAGATATCTCCACCGGGCAGCTGATCATCACCATCGCCGAACCGTTCCAGCGTGGTAATACCCAAGGCGTCATTGCCGGCGACGTATCCATCAGCGGATTGGTTTCCGACATTCTGGCGGTCAATACCGAAGGCACCTACGCGGTACTTATCGATAGCAGTGGCACCATCATTGCCCATCCGGATGCTTCCCTGACCCTGAAACCCGCCACCGCCCTCTCCCCCGAGCTGACTGCCTCCGGGGTCAATCGCATTGCTCATGACGGCACCATTTCAGAGATGGATATCAGCGGCAAACTGAGCGTGTTTGACCTGAACCAGATCCCCAATACCGACTGGTACTACGGCATTGTGGTCGATGAGGCGGTGGCCTATCAGTCGGTCAAACGCATGGTCACGTCAGCACTTCTGCAAGGCCTGCTCACCATCATCATCGTGGCGGGTTTCTCCTATGTCGCCATCAATGGCTCTCTGGCTCCGCTGAAAACCCTGGGTGAAGCGATTGCCGATCTCTCCCGTGGCAATGGCGATCTCACTCGCCGCATCAAGATCGAGCGTGAAGACGAGGTCGGCGTAGTCGCCAAACACGTCAACACCTTTATCGAGCGGATCCATGTGATGGTGCAGGATATATCTAACTCCTCCGGCCAACTCAACCAACAGGCCAAGTCCTCACACAACATGGCAGAGAAGGCCAATCAGGGGCTGGCTCGCCAGCAAAACGAGATCTCCCAGATTGCAACGGCCGTTCACGAAATGTCGGCCACAGCCGTCGAGGTAGCCAGCAACGCCGAGCAGACTGCCGAAGCGGCGCGTTCCTCCAGCAGCAGCTGTGAACATGGCAAGCAGGTCATCGCCCGCAACCAGCGTTCCATCACCGATCTGGCGACTCAGGTCGAGCAGGCCTCCAACATCATTCAAGAGCTGGAGAAAAACGCGCAGGAGATCAATACCATCCTCTCCACCATTCAGGGCATCGCCGAGCAGACCAACCTGCTGGCACTGAACGCAGCCATCGAAGCTGCTCGCGCCGGCGAACAGGGTCGTGGCTTTGCGGTAGTTGCGGACGAGGTGCGGGTGCTGTCACAGCGTACTCACAGCTCCACCGTCGAGATCCGCAGCATGATCGAAACCCTGCAGCGCAATACCCAGGGTGCGGTCAGTACCATGCATGAAGGGCAGTTGCTGGCCCAGAACAGCGTGGATGATGCCAACAACGCCACCCAAGCGCTGGAGCAGATCACCGCTTCCATCAACCAAATCTCCGACATGGCGACCCAGATCTCCAGCGCCGCCGAGGAGCAACGAGCCGTTACTGACGAGGTCAGCCGCAACATTCAGGCGGTGAAAGATGTGTCTGACGAGCTGGCCGTAGATGCCGACAGCTCACGCCATCTCTCTGAACAACTTAAAAATATTTCGGGTGAATTGAGTAATCAGGTCGGTATGTTCCGGATCTGACGATGATAAGAAAGGGGTCGTACAGGCCCCTTTACTTTTTTAAATATCGCTTAATTATCAGTGAGTAATCTAACACTACCGTCGCCTCTCCTCCTTCCTGTTGCCCCCGCCATTCAGTAGCTCCTATCGGATATGTTCCACTTTTTCAGCCACAAAAAGGATTAGTAATTTTTATGGATATATTTAAATGCCAATAATTATCATTAAAAAGTTTTAATAAAAAACTTAAAATTTTTTTCGTGAGTACCTAAAAAGAGAGGTGATTCGCATTTTATTGAAAGAAAACTACGTATAATCCGGAAGTTAAAGTCTTCGTAGCAAGGTGTTTTACTGCTCAATAACACCAAAAAATGACGAAAATTACGACATTTTCATCCAGGGATCAGGGTGTTTTAGAAAAAAATAACTACGAAAAATGGAATAAAACCAAGCTGTTTGACTTGCATCAAGCCTGAATTTTTTTCATAGAGCAAAATCGTGCCCAGCAAATCTATCCCTAAGGAGGCAGATGTGGATATTATCAAGACCGATGTAGCCATCATCGGTGCCGGCGGTACTGGCCTGCGCGCCGCTATCGCTATAGCCGAATCACAGCCAGACCTGGATATCGCCCTGATTTCCAAAGTCTATCCGATGCGTAGCCATACCGTGGCAGCCGAAGGTGGTGCCGCCGGTGTCGTTCGTGATGACGACTCCCTCGAAAACCACTTCAACGACACCGTCTCCGGTGGTGACTGGCTGTGTGAGCAGGATGTTGTCGATTACTTCGTCAACAATGCGACCAAAGAGATGATCCAGCTGGAGCACTGGGGTTGCCCCTGGAGCCGCAAGCCGGATGGCAAAGCCAACGTGCGCCCTTTTGGTGGCATGAAGGTTCCCCGTACCTGGTTCGCCGCTGACAAATCCGGTTTCCACATTCTGCACACCCTGTTCCAGACCTCCGTCAAATACCCGAGCATCAAGCGCTTCGACGAGCACTTCTGCCTCGACCTGATCGTGGAAGATGGTCGCGTGCAGGGCGTTCTGACCTTTGACATCCAGAACGGCATCACCCGCTTCATCCAGGCCAAATCAGTGATTCTGGCAACTGGTGGTGCTGGTCGTGTTTACCGTTACAACACCAACGGCGGCATCGTCACCGGTGACGGCATGGCGCTGGCCTATCGTCACGGCGTACCGCTGCGTGACATGGAATTCGTTCAGTATCACCCGACCGGTCTGCCGGGTACCGGCATCCTGATGACCGAAGGTTGTCGTGGTGAGGGTGGCGTCCTGCTCAACAAGGATGGCTACCGCTACCTGCAAGACTACGGCTTGGGCCCGGAAACTCCGATCGGCCAGCCGAAGAGCAAATACATGGAACTGGGTCCGCGCGACCGCGTTTCCCAGGCATTCTGGCAAGAGCAGCAGAAAGGCCGCGTGATCCAGGGCCCGATGGGCGATGTGGTTCACCTCGACCTGCGTCACCTCGGCGAAAAGTACCTGAAAGAGCGCCTGCCGTTCATCTGCGAACTGGCCAAAGCCTACGTCAACGTCGATCCGGCCAAAGAGCCCATCCCGGTACGTCCGACAGCCCACTACACCATGGGTGGTATCGAGACTGACAACAAGTGTGCCACCCGTCTGGCCGGCCTCTACGCCGCTGGCGAATGTGCCTCCGTTGGTCTGCACGGCGCCAACCGTCTGGGTTCCAACTCCCTGTCCGAGATCGTGGTATTCGGCAAGCTGGCTGGTGAACAGGCCGGTGAATTCGCCAAGACCCAGAAGCATGGCAATACCGAAGCGCTGGTCGCCAAGGCCGAGGCTCTGGTCAAGCAGCACCTCTCCCTGCTCGACATCGATGGCACCGAAAACCCGGCAGACATCCGCAACGAACTGGGCACCTCCATGGAGGCCGGTGTCGGTATCTACCGTACCGAAGAGCTGATGCAGGGCACCATCGACAAGATCAACGAGCTGAAAGCCCGTTACAAAAAGGTCAAGATCAACGACAAGTCCTCTGTCTTCAACACCGATCTGCTGTACGCCATCGAACTGGGCTACATGCTGGACGTGGCGGAAGCCATGGCTCACTCCGCCATCAATCGTAAAGAGTCCCGCGGTTCCCACCAGCGTCTGGATGGTTACGAAGAGCGTGATGACGTGAACTTCCTCAAGCACACGCTCTCGTTCTACAACAATGGCGAAACGCCCTCCATCGATTACTCCGATGTGAAGATCACTAAGTCCCAGCCGGCAAAACGCGTGTACGGCTCCGAGGGTGAGAAACAAGACGAGGCTAAGAAGAATGGCTGAGATGATTGAAATTGAAATCCTGCGCTATCGTCCGGAGCAGGATAACGAGCCCTGGATGCAGACCTTCCAGGTGCCCTACCAGAGAGAGATGTCTCTGCTGGATGCGCTGCAATACATCAAGGATCACCTGGACTCTACCCTGAGCTTCCGCTGGTCGCTGCCGGATGGCGATCTGCGGCTCCTGCGGCATGATGGTCAACGGTGTTCCCAAGCTGGGCTGCAAGGCATTCCTGCGCGACTATCTGCCGGGCAAAATGACCATCGAGCCGCTCAACAACTTCCCGATCGAGCGTGACCTGGTGGTCGACATGTCCGATTTCATCGAGAAGCTGGAAAGCATCAAGCCCTACATCATCCCGAGCGAGCCGCGCAACCTGTGCGATGGCGAATACATCCAGACTCCGGCAGAGATGGCGAAGTACAAGCAGTTCTCCCAGTGCATCAACTGTGGTCTCTGCTACGCGGCCTGCCCGCAGTACGGCATCAACAAGAAGTTCACCGGTCCGGCGGCACTGGCTCTGGCCTATCGCTACAACGTCGACAACCGTGATGCCGGCGCCAAAGAGCGTATGCGCATCATCAGCCAGGACGAAGGCGTCTGGGGCTGTACCTTCGTGGGCTACTGCTCCGAAGTGTGCCCGAAGGGCGTCGATCCGGCAGCGGCCATCCAGCTTGGCAAGGTAGAGAGTGCCAAGGACTACATGATCGCCATGTTCAAGCCAGATTGAGAGCAGGATTGAGACCATGAACAACACTGAAAGCAAACGTAAACCTTACGTCCGCGAAATGAAGAAAGACTGGTGGCTGAAGAACGCCTTCTACACCGGTTACATGATCCGCGAAGGCACCAGTATCTTCGTCTCCATCTACGCTGTTGTGCTGATGTGGGGTCTGATGCGTCTGGTACAGGGTCAGGAAGCGTTCAACGGCTGGCTGGAATCCCTGCAAAGCCCGATCGCCATCCTGTTCCACGTGATTGCGCTGGCAGCCTGCCTGTTCCACGCCAAGACCTGGTTCGCACTGGCGCCGAAAGCCATGCGTATCTTCCGTGGTGAAGACCTGGTGCCGGAGAAACCGATCGTCATCGCCCAGTATGTGGCGCTGGCTGTGGTATCCCTGCTTGTCCTGATCATCGTGGCCTGAGGAGAAAACAATGAGACGTTCTGACGAGCCAATTTACTGGGGTCTGTTTGGTGCAGGTGGCATGGTCGTTGCCATGCTGCTGCCGGTCATTGTCCTCATCACCGGTCTGCTGGTACCCATGGGTATCATGGACGTAGAGACCATGAGCTACGAGCGCGTGCTCGAATTCGCCAGCTCCTGGTGGGGTGCCTGCATCCTGCTGGTGATCATCGCCCTGCCGATCTGGCACGGCATGCACCGTATCTACCACGGTCTGCATGATCTGGGGATCCACACCACCAAGCTGCACCACTATGTGTTCTATGGCTTTGCCTTCCTGGTATCCGCCATTACCGTTGGTCTGCTGATGGTGCTGGTCCTCCAGTAATCACCGCGCAACTGATTGAACAAACCGGGCCAAGTGCTCGGTTTTTTTATTGCCGCGTCTCCACGCATTCTTGCCGCTGACTTTTTCAACAAATTAAACAAAAACCGGATCTTCTTCTTTTCAGGGGACGATCATCCTCACATATCACTAACATCACCCCGCATATCAGCAAGGCTTCTTGACCCCCATCAAATAATTGATAGCCGTATCAACCATAATTAATCCGATTAAATAATTATTCATGTGGAGCTATCTATGAGCGATAAAAACCGTCCGGTGACGATCGGCTGTTATCTGGCACTGGCCTTTGCTGTTGTCTTCTTCTCCGGGCTACTGCAGTCCAACCAGTGGTACGGGGTATTTGACTTCACCACGCTGAACGGTTCGTTCGGCACCATGGTGCAGAGCGTCAGCGAGAACGGGGATGGCATCAAAACAGCCATGACCGACATGCGTGGCAAGGGAGGCAACGGCGCTCGTGATGGCTTCCTGTTCGCCCTGACCCTGATCCCCACCGTGATGTTTGCCCTCGGCATGATCAATGTGCTGGAGCACTACGGCGCACTGGATGCCGCCCGCAAGCTGCTGACTCCGCTGCTACGCCCGCTGATGGGGATCCCGGGCAACACCGGTCTCGCCCTTATCGCCTCACTGCAGAGTACCGATGCGGGTGCCGCCATGACTCGCCAGCTCAAAGATGAAGGGCTCATCACCAAGCGCGAGACCGACGTGTTCACCATGTTCCAGTTCTCCGCTGGCGCCACCATAGTCAACTTCTTCTCCTCTGGTGCCGTGCTCTTCACCCTGACCCTGGCTGACGGCACCCAGGCAGTCAGCTCCTCCATCGGGCTGGCAGTCGCCGTAATGTTCGTCTTCAAGTTCATTGGAGCCAACCTGTTCCGGGTCTATCTCAACCTCACCGAAGGCAAGAGTGCCGACAACAGCAAACGCGATCAGACCCTTACCACCCAGGAGCAAGCCAAATGAGCCAGGCCAACGTCAAGAAACCCATCGTCACCGATATCTTCGTCGAAGGGGCCAAGAAGGGATGGGTCATCGCCACCACCTCCACCGTTCCCAACGTGCTGATGGCCTTCGTCATCATCAAGGCGCTGCAGATCACCGGCGCGCTGGACGCCATGGGCGCCATCTTCTCCCCCGTCATGGCCATCTTCGGCCTGCCCGGTGAAGCGGCAGCCGTGCTGATCGGCGCCTGGATGTCGATGGGTGGTGCAGTCGGTGTGGTCATCACCCTGTTCGATCAGGGGATCCTCAACGGCACTCACATCGCCATTCTGGCGCCAGCCATCTACCTGATGGGTTCACAGGTGCAGTACATGGGCCGTATCCTCGGCTGCATCGGCACCGAAGGGCGCTATATCCCGGTCATGATCGCCATCTCGGTACTCAACGCCTTTGGCGCCATGCTGGTAATGAACATCATCCTCTGACCCCGGATCTGATAGCGGAGCAAACAATGACTTTTTCTTTGGATCAATATCTGGCCGAGCTGGCCCCCCTGATCAATCTGGATTGCGGCTCTCTGCACCAGCCGGGCATTGCGGCAGTGGCCGACCTGATGGCCGCCAAATTCGAGGCGATGGGCGGCTGGCAGATCAAGCGGGTCGATTGCGGCATCGCCGGGGTCGGGCTGGAGATCCGCAACCAGCCGCAGGCCGAGCGGATCGACATCATGCTGATCGGTCATATGGATACCGTCTTCCCGGTCGGCACCGCCGCCGCCCGCCCGATGAGTCTCGATGGCGAGCGCGCCTACGGCCCCGGCGTCTCCGATATGAAATCCGGCCTGCTCAACATCGTCTATGCCCTGCGTGCACTGCCCCGCGAGGTGCGCGATCGCCTGAGCATCTGCGTCTGCATGAACCCGGATGAGGAGATCGGCTCCCTCCACTCCAGCGACTGGCTGGCTGCAGTGGCCAAACAGGCGAAGCAGGTGCTGGTGGCCGAAGCGGCCCGTGCCGATGGCACGCTGGTCAAGGCTCGCAAGGGAATGGCACGCTATCGCATCGACTTCACCGGCAAGGCGGCTCACGCCGGCAACGAGCCGCAGAAGGGGCGCAGCGCCATCACCGAGCTGGGTCACTGGATCCTCGCCATCAATGCCCTGACCAACTTCGAGAGCGGCACCACTCTCAACATCGGTATCGTCGAGGGGGGCAACGGTGCCAACATAGTGCCGGCCCACGCCAGCGCGGTGGTGGATGTCCGTTTCTGGGACAATCAGGAGTACAGCCAGGTCAACGATCATCTGTTGACCCTGGTCGAGCGGCCTCATCTGGAAGGGGTCACCATCAAGCTGACCCGCGAGGCGCATAAACCGGCAATGGTACCGTCAGAGGGCACTCAGGCACTGATGCAGCTGGTGGAGGAGTGCGGCGCCGAACTGGGGCTGCCCATTCGCTGGCAAGAGGTAGGGGGCGGCTCCGATGCCAACCTCACTGCCGCCCTCGGCATTCCGACGCTGGATGGTCTGGGCCCTATCGGTGCTGGTTTCCACAGTGACGAGGAGTATCTCGATCTGGCCAGCATTGGCCCACGCATCGAACTGCTGGTGAAGGTACTGACCCGCATCGCGGCCTGATGTGTTTCCCCATAAAACGAAAGAGCCAGCCGGTTTGCACCGGCTGGCTCTTTTTTCATCTGATAAATCTGAGTGATTAGCCTTCTTGGCACTTACTCCATCGGCGGCAGGAAGCGGCGCATCACCTCCTCCGCATGACCCTGCTCCTGAAATGCCACCAACGTCTGATTCAGGCGGGTAACCAGCTCGTAGGCACGAGGCGATCCCTTGCTGACCAGCAGATAGAATCCCTTGCGACTTGGCAGGGCGAGATTGAGCAGACCGGGTTCGCTCTGGTAGATGCCCAGGGTTAACCCGCCAACCAGCGGCTCAATCTCGCTTGGCAGGAAGTCACAGCGATCCCGCCCCATCATGTCGAGCGCCTGTTGCAGCTGCTTGACCCGGCGTGGATCCTGCGAGAGCCCATAGGGGGCATAGTTATAGCCAATCACGCCGCATACCCGTGAGCTGTTGACCGTCTGCAGATCGGGCGCTTCAGGATAGCGGCGCTTGAGATAGAAGAAACCGAGATGGGTGTAGTAGAGCGGCACGCTGTAGAAGGCGAACTCGGCACGCTCCGGCTTGTAACTGGCATCCCAGGTCAGCTCGCACAGGCCATTCTGGTGATAATCCGCCAGCTCCTGTTGCACCCGCGCCCAGGGCAGATAGCGGATCTGGTAGGACAAGCCATTTTTCTTGATGGCATCGAGCACCAGCGTGGTGGCCGAGCCGGTCAGCCGGCTGGTATCGGGCACCCCATCCTTGCGCTCCCAGTAAGTAAAGGGGGCCCACTCATTCCCCTCCCCCAGACAGATCTGTACCGGCTTCTCTGCCGCGCTGGCCAAGCTCGCCGGTATCAGCATGGCAAGGCCCAGCCCTGCCAGCGGCAATCGGGTTCGTCTCATCCCTCTCTCCCCACTCATGCCATCATCTAGCGACGCGTTACTGTGCAGATTAGTCCAGTGCCGCTACCTCACCGCCTTGCGCAACACCGGATTGCCACATGGCCAGCAAGGGCGCCGGAATGGCGCCATAGTGCAGCGCCGGCGTCTGGTGCCACTCGGCCAACTTTTGCAGAGCCTTCGCCAGATCCTGCGCAAGCTGGCGGGTCACTCTCACCCCGGCTTCCAGATAGAGGCTCTTGATTTCGAAGATCCCCTGCTGGCGATGGGCCTTGGCATCCATCCGGCCCACCAGCTTGCCACGATGCAGCAGCGGCAACACGAAGTAGCCGTACTGACGCTTGGGCGCCGGGGTGTAGCACTCGATGCGATAGTCGAAGTTGAACAACTCACTGGCTCGCTTGCGATCCCATACCAGCGGGTCGAACGGCGAAAGAGCCGCAGTGTGGGTCGCCTTGAGGCTACCCGCCTGCGCCCTTGCCAGCTCATCGGCCAACGAGGCGTGCACGAAAGCGCCGTGCTGCCATCCTTCCACCCGTACCGGCAACAACTTCCCCTCGTCCGCCAGTTGATGGAGCAAGGCGTCATATTTGCCACGCCGCAGCCGGTAGTAATCCGCCACCCAGCCAGTTTTGACCAGCCCCAGCGCCCGGCAGCTGGCGCGCACCATATCCCGCTGCGCCTGCTCGATGCTCGGCAGATCCCGCTGGTCGCTCCACTCGGGGAGCACCCGCTCGGCCAGGTCATAGACCCGCTGAAAGTTGCGCCGCTCCCGCACCATCAGCTGACCGGTGGTAAAGAGCACCTCCAAATGGCGCTTCTCCGGCTTCCAGTCCCACCAGCCATTGCCCTTCCCCTCTTTGCGCTCAAAATCGGCCGCCCGTACCGGGCCATGGTGGCGAATGCGCTCGATAAGCTGGCCAATCTCCTGCTGATGGGTAGCGAGCCAGTTGGCCGAAAACTTCCAGCCCATGGCGGCAGGGTCGAGCATCCGGTGGCGCAACAGCCGGTAATCCTCGCGGGGCACGAAACAGGCCTCGTGGGCCCAATATTCGAAGATCTCGCCCGCGGCCAGCAACTGCTCCAGCCAGCGCGGATCATAGTGGCCGAGGCGGCTAAAGAGCACCAGATAGGGGCTGCGGGCCACCACCGAGATGGTGTCTATCTGCAGCAGCGCCATGCGGCGGATGGTCGCCAGCAGATCGGCCGGGGCAGCCTTGCCGCGGCGCGGCACCAGCAACCCCTGCGCCGCCAGCTGTAAATGACGGGCATCCTGTAGCGATAAATGGGGAATAGACATCAAACCACTCCTTGGTAACCGACCTCCAGCATGCCCGAACAACGGCCAAATAAACATGGGGAAGAGTTGATGGCCCCTACTCCAGCTTTATGCCGGGTTGTTTGGCAGTACCAGCCGGTTCACCACCGCCATGATCTCCTGATAGGTGGCTTCTACCGTCTCGGGGGTTGGCTCCAGAATGAGGTCATCGGCATAGCCGTTGATGAGGGAGGTGATCTGGCGCGCCAGTCGTCCGGTATCAGCGGCCATGAAGTCGCCGCTGTCGATCCCCTTTTGCAGGATCTGCTCCAGCACCTCGCGCCATGCCTGAATGGTCTTGCGGTAACTCTCGGCAAATACCGGGTCGCGTAGCGACTCGTTCCATGCATCGAGATAGATGGCCCAGGAGGCATCCTGACTGGTCGGCAGGTTGTCCCGCACGAACAGTGGCAACGCTTCGCGGGCCGGCAGCGGCAACAGCCACTCCCGCTGCTCGGCTATCTCCTGACTGGTGAAGCGCTCCACGGCGCAGAGACAGAGCTCTTTCCAATCCTTGAAGTAGTGGTAGACGTGGCTGCGCGCCAGACCGGTGCGCTCGGCCACATCACGGGTAGAAGAGGCGGCCATCCCCTTCTCCCGAAACAGGGCCAGTACGGCCCCGATGATCATCTCTTTGCGCTGTTCTGCTGATGGGCGTGCCATCTGACCTCCTGCGATATCAATCGTTCCGCTTGACTTTGAGCGACCGCTCAAACAAACTTTGAGCACTTGCTCAAAGTTAGCATTTCCGACATCTTAGGAGATAACCCATGACAACACCAACCACTTCGGCAGCCAGTTGCAACGAGCAGGCCACGCCGTTGCCACACTCGGCCGGTCGTTCGCTGGGTGCGATTGCACGGGCCAATCCCCTCAAGCTGGCGGGCACCTTCTCACTGGTCGCCCTCGAAAACATCCTGCTGGTGGCTTATCCCCTGTTCGCCGGCTTTGCCATCGACGCCATCGTCAAGGGAGAGTGGTGGCAAGCCTCGAGCTATGCCCTCATCGTGCTGCTGTTCTGGCTCATCGGCGCCCTGCGCCGGGCGGTCGATACCCGCACCTTTACCCATATCTATGCAGCGCTGGCGGTGCCGGTGATCCTGGCCCAGCGTCAGCAGCAGGAGGGGCAATCCACCATAGTGGCGCGGGTCACCCTGGCACGGGAGTTTGTCGACTTCTTCGAGAAACATATCCCGATCCTGGCCACCAGCCTGGTCTCCATCATGGGTGCCGCCATCATGCTGACGGTGATCGAGTTCTGGGTCGGTATCGCCTGTATGGGGGTTCTGCTGCTGTTCGGTCTGTTGCTGCCCGGTTTTTCACGCAAGAACCAGCTGCTGCATGAGCGCCTCAACGACCGGCTGGAGCACGAGGTCAAGCTGGTGACGCATGCCGAGCAAATCAGGCTGGCCCGTCACTACCGTACCCTCGCATGGATCCGTATCCGGGTATCGGATCGGGAGGCGCTCGCCTTTCTGGCGGTCGGCGTCAGCGCGGCCCTGCTCTTTTTGCTCGCCATCACCATGCTGATGGCCCAACCCCAGGTCTCCGCAGGCCATGTCTATGCTGTGATGACCTACCTCTGGAATTTTGTCAGCAGCCTGGATGAAGGGCCCGGTCTTGCCGACCAGCTCGCCCGGCTGCGGGATATCGGACGCCGGGTCAATACGGCGCAACCAGCCAGCAACACCGAACAAGCAATCTGAACCCGGAGCAAACCATGAACCCGACCACCCTCTGCCAACGAGCGTTGACCATGTGTATCAGCTGTTTTTTCCTCGCCGCCTGCGGCCCCAAAATGAGCGACTTTGAGCCCAACACCAGCTACTGGTTCAAGGAGAAACCGGCAGAGGAGAGTGCCCCGCTGGCACAAGATCTGAAGGTGGATATCGCCATCATAGGTGGCGGCTACAGCGGCCTCTCCAGCGCCTGGCATCTGGCAAAGGCCAATCCGTCGCTCAAGATTGCCATCTTCGAGGCCAAACAGGTCGGCAGCGGCGCCTCGGGCCGCAACGGCGGCATGGTGCTGCCGGGCTCCGAGGTGATGGATCTCTATGAAGAGGGGGAAGCGAGCAAGCGCCACTATGATCTGACGGTCGCCAGCATGCACAAGCTGCAAGCACTGGTTGAATCGACCGGCATCGATGCCGATATGAGGCTCGATGGTTATGTGGAGGCGATCCTCGATGAGGAGGATATTCCCGAGTACCGCGACTATGTAAAAACCGCCAATCGCCTCGGCATCCCGCTGCAATACTGGAACGCCGACACCACCGAAGAGAAACTCGGCACCGACCGCTACGCAGGCGCCGTCTACGACCCCAATGGCGGTCAGGTACACGCCATGAAGCTGGTCAACGCCCTGCACAAGGCGGTGGAGCAGGCGGGCGTCACCATCTATGAACAGAGCCCGGTTCTCGGGATCAAGGAGGGGAAGCAGATCGAACTGAACGTGGCCAACAAGTACAAGGTGACCGCCGACAGCATAGTGCTGGCGACCAACGGCTACACCTCAAAACTTGGCTACTTCAGCGGCCGGGTCTTTCCGGTACACGCCCAGAGCGCCGTGACCGAACCGCTTACCCGGGATCAGCTCAACGCCATCCAGTGGCAGAGCCGGATGCCCTTTTATGACACCCGCAACATCCTGTTTCATCTGGTGTTGACCCCGGACAACCGGATCGTCATCGGCGGTGGCAATGCCGAGTACGTCTTCAACGACGGCCTCAACTACAAGGGAGACCTCAACCGGGTCAGCGCCATGATGATGAAGGAGCTGGTGACACTCTATCCGGCCCTCAAGGGAATCAAGTTTGAACAGGTGTGGGACGGGGTACTCGGCATGACCGGCGACAGCACCGAAGCGGTGGGGGTGATGGGAGAGCACAAGAACATCTACTACGCCCTCGGCTACAACGGCCACGGCATCAACCTCTCCTTCCTGTTTGGCGACATTGTGGCCAGCCTCTATCAAGGCAAGGAGCACCCCTGGTTCAACCACGCCGAGCAGACGCTGCCGATGTGGCTACCGCCGGAGCCATTCAAGTCAATCGGCGTCAAGTCGGCCCTGATGTACTACCAGTGGCAAGACAAGGGCTACGACCAGTAACCCACCAACGAGCAACAGAAAAAGGCACGCCTCAGGGCGTGCCTTTGTGCAATACCGCCACATCGGCATGAGGCAACTCAAGCTCGGCCTGCCAGCGAGCAGCCAGCACCCGAAACGACGCCTCGGCAAAGAAGACGATATGGGTAGGATCGTGGCGGTAGCGCCAGTTTTTGAACCGCTCGTCACCGAGCACCCGCTGGGTTTGCAGCACCAGCATGCCGCCGGGCTTGAGACAGGCCCACAACCGGTCAAGCACGGCGCGCGGTTCGGCAATGTGCTCGATCACCTCGGTACTGGTGATGAAGTCATACTGACGCGTCAGCAACTCGGGAAAGTCGGCATAGAACTTGTCATATCCAACCATGTCGTAACCCGCCTCGCGTCCCATCGCCACCAGCGCAGGGCCGGGACCGCAGCCAAAATCAAGGCCGCTGGCAGGTAGCGGCACCCGCGCCAGCACCTCGCCAAAAGCCCGCATCAGAAACGTGCGATAACGGGGATCATCCACCCGGTTGTCGTGACCGTCGTAGACCGCCTTCTCCGCCGCCTCATCCAGATGATCGCCCGCATCCAGCCAGACCAGCTCGCACTGGCGACAGCGGTGATAGCGCTTGCCCGCCACCGGCAAGGGATAGGAGTGATGGCTGGCACAGAGGGGGCAACAGGCAGTCGATGACATGGAGTACCTCGGGATGACGACAGGGGGGCAGCTTGCCTGCGGTACCGGATGCTGACAACTTTTTTTTGCCGCTTAAGGGTTTCTTAAGTTTGGGCTTTTACTCTGAATCCATCGCAAGAGAAGGAGCCTCCCCATGACCACCGAGATCCAAGCCCCCTACCGGTTGATCCTGGCCGAATCAGAGCAGCAGGTCATGGCGCTGCAAGCCTATATCCAGGATGCCTACACCCTGGAGTTCAATGCCCGCATTCCCCATTTCCTGCCCTGCCTGATCGGACTCTATCGCGCCGATGGGACGCTGGTTGGTGCCTGTGGCCTCAACCGTGCCAGCAGCCAGGCCGGCGAGCATCGCCTCTATCTGGAGCAGTATCTGGAGCAACCGATTGAAGCCTCCATCGAGACTCGCCTTGGCGTTCGCCCCGACCGCCAGCGCATCATCGAAGTGGGCAATCTCGCCTGTCGCGAGCCGGGCAATGCCCGCCTGATGTTTGCCGCCCTCTGCCGCATGCTGTGTGACAACGCCCTCGACTATGTGGTCTTTACCGGCACCGCCAAGCTGCGCAACAGCTTCACCCGCCTGCGCCTCAATCCGGTCGAACTGGCCCCCGCCCAGGCCCATCAGGTCGGTGCCGATGCCGCTGCCTGGGGCGAGTACTACCGCTGCCAGCCCAAGGTGATGGTGGGAGATATCAATCAGGGGCGGGCAGTGCTCGCCCAGAGCAGTCTGCTGCTCAACCTGCTGGCCCCCATGCCAGTGCTTTTTACCGATGCAACCCTGACCAGTGAGAAAAGGTGCGCCCAATGAGCCTGTTCGACGCCATCGCCAAACATGCCCGCGAGAATCCGCAATCACCTGCGCTGCTGAGCAGCCAGCAGCGGCTCGACTACCACAGCCTCTGGCAGCAGATCCAGCATCTGGCTGGCAAGCTGCAGCAAGCTGGCATCAAGCGCCTTTCCCTGCAACTCGACAACGGCTTGCCATGGGCGCTAATGGATCTGGCCTGCACCAAAGCCGGGATCGTGGTCATACCGGTACCCCACTTCTTCAGCCTTGAACAGCAAGAGTGGCTGCTGGAGAGCAGCGGCGCCGATGCGCTGGTTGGCCCGGCCCATCAGGGATGGCACGCTGCCGAGCCGCTCTTGCTGGTCAGCGGCGAACTGCCGCTCTGGCGCCGCAAACCGGCAAGCCTCCCGGCATTGCCACAGGGCACTGCCAAGATCACCTACACCTCCGGCACCACGGGCCAGCCCAAAGGGGTCTGCCTCTCGCTGGCCAGCATGATGGCGGTGTGCGAGTCGTTGGCCGAGCGTGTCGCGCCAGCCAAGGTGGAAAAACACCTCACTCTGCTGCCGCTGGCCACCCTGCTTGAGAACCTCACCGGCCTCTATGTGCCGCTGCTGACCGGTGCCTGCAGCCGCATTCCATCGCTCGGCGAACTCGGCTTCACCGGCTCCAGCTCGCTCAATCCCGCCATGCTGGGGGAGGCGCTGCTGCGCTGGTCAACTCACAGTCTGGTGCTGGTGCCCGAGCTGCTGCGCCTGCTGCTGGCGCTCTGTACCAGTACCCCGGTGCTGGCCCAGCAGCTGCGCGGTCTGCGCTTTATCGCCGTCGGCGGTGGCAAGGTTGCCCCCGATCTTATCGCCCATGCCCGCCAGCTTGGTCTGCCGGTCTACGAGGGATATGGCCTCTCGGAGTGCTGCTCGGTGGTGGCCCTCAACACCATGGGTGCTGACAAGCCGGGCAGCGTTGGCCGCCCCCTGCCCCACACCCGTGTCACCATCGGCGACGATGGCGAGATCCTGGTACGCGGCAGTGCCATGCTGGGGTATCTGGGTAGCGATGAGTCAATCCCCGAGCAGATTGCCACGGGGGATCTGGGCCGCCTCGATGAAGAGGGCTACCTCCACATCACCGGGCGCAAGAAGAATGTCCAGATCACCGCCTTTGGCCGCAACTTCTCCCCCGAGTGGGTCGAGGCTGAAGCCCAGCTCTGCCCCGCCATCGCCCGTATCGTGGTGTTCGGCGATGGCCAGCCCGCCAACGTGGCGCTGATCCAGCCCCTGCCGGGCAAAGAGGCAGAGCTGCCACAACAGATCGAAGTATTGAATCGTCGTCTCCCCGACTACGCCCGCCTGCACCACTGGCTGCCGGTGGCACTCGACCAGCATCCCGGGCTGCTCACCGCCAACGGGCGGGTGCGCCGGGAAGAGACCTATCGCCAGTTTGCCCAACAGATCAGCCAGTGCCTTGCAACCGGCACAACAGGAGAATCCTCATGAGCTTCTATCAGACTCTGCAACAAGCCACTGCCACTGAGCGCGAGCACCTTTTCAAGGCCCCCATCATCGAAGCTTGCCGCCGTGGCGACATCAGTCGCGACACCTATCTCGCCTTTCTGGCGCAGGCCTACTATCACGTGCACCACACTGTCCCGCTGCTGATGGCAACCGGCGGCAAGCTGGGTCAGGAGTATGAGTGGGTACGCGGCGCCATTGCCGAGTACATCGACGAGGAGTACGGCCATCAGGAGTGGATCCTCAATGACATCCGCGCCTGTGGCGGCGATGCCGAGGCGGTGCGTCACGGCCAGCCCGGCCTGCCCATCGAGCTGATGGTCGCCTTCCTCTACGATCAGATCCAGCGGGGCAATCCCATGGGCTTCTTCGGCATGGTACAGGTGCTGGAAGGCACCAGCGTCGCCATCGCCCTCACCGTAGCCGACCAGCTGAAAAGCGGCCTCGGGCTGCCCCCGCAGGCGATGAGCTATCTCAGCTCCCACGGCACCCTGGATCAGGAGCACCTCAAGTTCTTTGAATCCTTGATGGATAAGGTCGAGAGCCCGGCAGATCAGGCCGCCATCATCCACTCCACCAAGGTGGTCTATCGCCTCTACGGCGAGATGCTCTACAACCTCACCGCCACGCCGTGACCAGAAGGAATCCGCATCATGAAACTTGAAGGAAAAACGGTGCTGCTCACCGGCGCCAGCGGCGGGATTGGCGAGGAGCTGGCCCAGGAGCTGGCCGCCCAGGGCGCCCATCTGCTGCTGCACGGCCGCCGCGCCCCGGCACTGGAGCGCCTGTGCAAGTCGCTGCCACACCCCGAGCGCCATCAGGTGGTGATCGCCGACCTTGGCGTGCCCCACGAGCGAGCCAAATTGCTGCAACACCCGACGCTGGATAACGGGCTCGACATCCTGATCAACAATGCCGGCTGCAACCAGTTTGCCTGGTTGGAAGATCAGAGCAGCGAGCAGGTCGAACGCCAGCTGCTGCTCAATATCGAGGCGCCGATCCAGTTGACCCGCGCCCTGCTGCCCCGCCTGCGCAAACCGGGGATCATCATGAACATGGGGTCAGGGTTTGGCGGCATCGGCTACCCGGGCTACAGCGTCTACTGCGCCACCAAGTTCGCCCTGCGCGGCTTTAGCGAGGCGCTGGGGCGGGAGCTGGAGGGCAGCGGCATCAAGGTGCTCCACTTTGCCCCCCGCGCCACCCGTACCAAACTCAACTCCGAAGCGGCCTACGAGATGAATGCGGCGCTCGGCACCCAGACCGACAGCCCGCAGGAGGTAGCCGAAGCGGCCATCATCGCCCTGTGCAACGAGACCCGCCGCAGCTGGCTCGGCTGGCCGGAGAAGCTGTTCGTGCGACTCAATGCCCTGCTGCCCGGCATCGTCGACAAGGCGCTGGCCAAACAGCTGCCCATCATTAAACGCTATGCCCGCCAACAGCCGGGCATGGCCGAGAGCAGCGCGGCGCTGCAGCCCGATCTCTCACGCCCCATCCCGACCAAAAAGGAACTTTGATATGAACGTTGCGCTAAAATCCGCCACCTCCTGCGTCATCGCCCTCCTGCTTGGCTCGACCTGCGCCCAGGCAGCCACAGATGCCCTCGCCCCCATCCAGCAGCAGTGGGCCGTCTGCCAGTACCAGCAGAGCGGCAAAGGGAAAGAGAGCTGCCTCGAAACCCTGAGCACCCAGGCCGAAGCGGCCAGCGCCAAGGAGCCATTTCGCACCGACCTGCTCATCTGGTCGGCCATCGTCAAGAGTACCTGGGCTGGCGCCAAGGGCGGACTGGGGGCGCTGGGGCTGGTGAAAGAGGCCAAGGCCAAGCTGGAGCTGGCCATCAAGCAGGATCCCAAGGCGCTGGAGGGCTCCGCCTACACCAGCCTGGGTTCGCTCTACTATCAGGTACCCGGCTGGCCAGTCGGCTTCGGTGATGACGAGAAAGCGGAGCAGCTGCTCAAGCAGGCGCTGGCCATCAACCCGACCGGCATCGACCCCAACTTCTTCTACGGCGACTTCCTGCTGGATCAGGGGCGCAAGGCTGAGGCCAAAACTTATCTGGACAAGGCGATGGCAGCTCCAGCGCGCCCGGGCCGGGAAGTGGCGGACGAGGGCCGCAAAATGGAGATCCGCGAGCGGCTCGCCAAGCTGTAAAGTTCTGCCGTATCAGAGATCTATTTAAACTCTGCCCACCAGCTTGCATACTGGTGGGCAGAGTCGTTTCAAGGGGAATAACAATGCGGATCCTGCTGGTTGAAGATGATGTGATGCTGGGTGATGGCATGCAGGATGCCTTGCGCCACAGCGGTTATACGGTGGACTGGCTGCAACAGGGGTTGCCCGCCCTGACGGCCCTCAAGAGCGACGAGTTTGCCGCCCTCATTCTGGACCTCAACCTGCCCGATATCGACGGCCTCAGCCTGCTGCGCAAGCTGCGCCGCGAAGGGCACCAGCTGCCGGTGCTGATCCTCACCGCCCGCGATGCCCTCGACGATCGGGTCATCGGCCTTGATGCCGGCTCCGACGACTACATGGTCAAACCCTTCGCCCTGCAGGAGCTCAACGCTCGCCTGCGCGCGCTGGTGCGCCGCAGCAAGGGGCAGGTACAGGCCGTGCTGGAGTATGGGGAGATCCTCATCTACCCCGAGGCGCAGCAGGTCACCTATCGGGGTGAACCGGTCAAGCTCACCCCACACGAATACAAGTTGCTGCAAGAGCTCATCAGCCAGAGCGGCCGGGTGCTGAGCAAGGAGCAGCTGCAACAGAGCCTCTACGGCTGGGACGAGGGGGCTGAGAGCAATGCGGTGGAGGTACACATCCACCACCTGCGCAAGAAGTTCTACAGCGACCTTATCCGCAATATTCGCGGCGTCGGTTACATCATTCCCCAGCTTGATCAGGCCAGCCGGAGTGTCACCCGATGAAAAAACCGCGCTCCATCCGCCGCTTTCTGCTCACCGGTATTCTCACGCTGGTGGGGCTCAGCCTCACTATCAGCGCCGTCATCGGCTATCTGGAGGCTAGCCACGAGATGGAGGAGCTGTTCGATGCGCGGCTGGCCCAGTCCGCCCGCATTACCGACCAGCTGCTGGAGCGCTATCTGGCCCAGCAAGGGGCGCTGCCAGCCAATGGCACCATCTATCAGGATTGGGAGGTGCAAAACCCCGACGAGTGAACCAAGGATCCCAGCTTCAATCTGAGTGGTGAGGATCGGGAACTCACCCCCTATGGTCACGAGTTCGAGCGCAACCTCTACTTCCAGCTGCTCAACGACAAGGGGGTAATGTTGCTGCGCTCCCCCAGTGCCCCGGACCAGCCACTGGTCGAGCTCACCCGCGGTTTCAGTACGGTGAAAAAGGATCACCATCAGTGGCGCACCTTCACCCTCTACAATGAGGATGGCCGCACCTGGCTGGTGGTGGCCGAGCGGGATGACGAGCGCAGTGAACTGGCCAGCAAGATGGCGGCCCTTACCATGCTGCCCCTGTTGCTGACCCTCCCCTTTCTGCTGGTGCTGCTCTGGTGGCTCATCACCCGCGGTCTGGCGCCCCTTCGCCTGCTGGCGCAAGCGATCAGCGAGCGCCACCCCGCCAACCTGAGCCCGCTCAACCTCAAGATCGGCGCCCACGAACTGACTCCGCTCACCAACGAGATCAACCGCCTGATGCATGCGCTGGCCGAAACCATCGAACGGGAGAAACAGTTCACCAACGAGGCAGCCCACGAACTGCGCACCCCGCTGGCAGTGCTGCGGATCCACAGTGAAAACGCCCTGAGTGCCGAGGATGAGGAGAGCCGCCAGCAATCGATGCTCAAGATGCTGCAGGCCCTCGATCGCAGCGACCGGCTGATCCGCCAGCTGCTGACCCAGGCCCGCATCGACAACCAGCAAGGGGTGGTGCAGAGCGAGCTCAACCTGAGCCAGCTGCTGCAAACCTCGCTGGCAACGCTGGCCCCCATCGCCCTGAAAAAGGATCAACAGCTCTCGCTGGAGGGGGAGGAGAATCTGATGGTGATGGGTCAGGGCACCCTGCTCGATCTGCTGTTCAGCAACCTTATCGACAACGCGTTGCGCTACACCCAGGCCGGGGGCGAGATCACCGTCGAGGTACGGCAGGAGGGGCACAGGGTCAGGGTCGATATCCGCGACAACGGCCCCGGTATTCCGACCGCGGCGCTGTCACGGCTGTGCGAGCGCTTCTTTCGGGTCAATCCCCAGCAGGGAGATGGCGTAGGCCTTGGCATGGCGATTGTCTCGCGCATCGCCCAGCTGCACGGCGCCGAGCTTGATGTCCACAACCGGCCGGAGGGAGGGCTGGAAGTGAGTGTGTTCCTCCCGCTTCCGCCGGCAAGATAAGCGATAAGCAAACAGCCCGCGATGCGGGCTGTTTGCTATCAATGACAATTTGGCTGCACGGTAAAGGTTCGGCCGGCATCCACCGGGCCGAGATCCGCCAGCAGGCGGCGGCCAAGCAGCACCGGATAGATCATGTCGCTGCGATCCCGCAGGGTGAACCACTCCTCGTACACCCTGTCCCCCAGACAGATGGACATGGTGACGGTTGGCCGCTGCTCGATGCCCCCGGCGCCGCGAATGGTCACGCTCTGCTCCACCGGACGCTCGAACTGCTGTTTGACCCGCTCACCGCTGTCGGCATCGGTCACATCCAGCATGAAGCGCACCCAGGGTTTGCCATCCCGTTTGAAGTGGACGAGGGAGCGCGCATCAAGAGAGGAGGTGAGCGCACCGGTATCGAGCTTCATCTTCACCGCCACACCGATCGGCATGATGAGTCCCTTCTCAACCCAGCCATAGCTGGTCGCTGTTGCCGCAAGTGCGCTGCCACAGAGCCCCCACAGGATGGCGGCACTCAACAATCTTTTGCCCATCACGATCTCTCGCATTGTCGATATTGCGCCCAGATCTATCACAGCCAACCCGGGGGTCAACCCGATTTGTAGTGACCAGCCGCAACCAGCCCTGCAAACCGCAACGGCAGACGACAGTCGGTGGCAGCAACGACGCCGATTGCATAGGGTTGAAAACAGGGGGAAAAGAGGTAAATGGGAGGCAAGATAAGGTGCTGGATGAAGCTTGTGGCCAGCCTCAGGTTGTGACGCCAAAGGCTACCACAACAATGAGCGAATTATCAGTCTTGTTCTGAAGGGATTTTTGCCTACACTGTTGTAAACCGGAGGGCCTGAAAACCACCGGTTTTTTTGCGCCTGCCGAAAATTTGCCACTGCAAAAGTGACTTTCAACAAGGCTCAATAAGGAATTTGTAATGCGTATCGAAGAAGACTTGAAGCTCGGTTTCAAGGATGTCCTGTTCCGCCCCAAGCGCTCTACTCTCAAGAGCCGTTCCCAAGTAAGCCTGACCCGTCAGTTCACCTTCAAACACACTCAGACCCAATGGCAAGGCGTACCCGTTATCGCCGCCAACATGGATACCGTCGGCAGCTTTGCCATGGCGCGCACGCTGGCCGGTTTCGAGATGATGACCGCGGTACACAAGCACTACAGCCTTGAGCAGTGGCAAGCTTTCGTCAACGAGACCGACCCGGCGCTGCTGGGCCATGTGATGGTCTCCACCGGCACCTCGGCTGAAGATTTCGCCAAGACCCGCCAAATCCTCGCCATGTCCGAAGCGCTGCGCTTCATCTGTGTCGACGTGGCCAACGGCTACTCCGAACACTTCGTCGAGTTCGTGCGCAAAATTCGTGAAGCCTGCCCCAACCACGTCATTCTGGCGGGCAACGTGGTCACCGGCGAGATGGTCGAAGAGCTGATCCTCTCCGGCGCCGACATCGTCAAGGTCGGCATCGGCCCGGGCTCGGTCTGTACCACTCGCGTCAAGACCGGCGTCGGTTATCCGCAGCTCTCTGCCATCATCGAGTGTGCCGATGCGGCCCACGGCCTCGGCGGCCAGATCGTCGGTGACGGCGGCTGTACCTGCCCGGGCGACGTCGCCAAAGCCTTCGGCGGCGGTGCCGACTTCGTGATGCTGGGCGGCATGCTGGCAGCCCACGAAGAGTGCGGTGGCGAGATCGTCGATGTAGACGGTGAGCCCTTCATGAAGTTCTACGGCATGAGCTCCTCCAGCGCCATGGACAAGCACGCTGGTGGCGTCGCCGAATACCGCGCCTCCGAGGGTAAAACCGTGCTGCTGCCATACCGCGGCCCGGTCGAGAATGCCGTGCGCGACATTCTGGGCGGCGTGCGCTCCACCTGTACCTACGTCGGCGCCAGCCAGCTGAAAGAGCTGACAAAACGGACTACCTTCATCCGGGTTCGCGAGCAAGAGAACAACGTCTATGGCAAGGAGTAACCTGCCACAGACCGCCGTCACACGCTGACGGTTAGAAGCCAGTCAACCGGTGTGCTACCCTGCGCACCGGTTTTTTTGCATTTGGAACCCCGAGCCATGACAACTCCCCTGCCCCCGTTTGACTGGGACATCTTCTGCTGCGTCGTCGACAACTTCGGTGACATCGGCGTCACCTGGCGACTCGCCCGCCAGCTAAAACGGGAGGGGAATATTGCGGCACATGGCGATGAGGTTCAGGTGCGGCTCTGGGTGGACGATCTGGCAAGTTTCGCCCGCATCTGCCCCGGGCTCGACCCGGCGCGGGATGGCCAGTGGGTCGATGGCATCTATATCCAGCACTGGCATGAGACCCTGCCGACCGACATGACACCGGCCAGAGTGGTGATCGAGGCCTTTGCCTGCGAACTGCCCGCCCCCTTCATTGAACGAATGGCCGAGCTGATGGCGAGCCAACCCAGGCCCCCCTGCTGGATCAATCTGGAGTACCTCTCGGCGGAGAGCTGGGTCGAGGATTGCCACGGCCTCGCCTCGCCACAGCGAGTTGGCAACCAGAGCCTCAACAAATACTTCTTCTTCCCGGGCTTTACCGCTAAAACCGGCGGCCTTTTGTGCGAGCACGACCTCATCGCCGAACGGGAGCTGTGGCAGCAAGATGATGCGGGACTGGCAGCCTACTGGGCCAGCCTCGGTTTGCCGCCCAGACAAGAGAACGAGCTGCGGGTCAGCCTCTTTACCTACGAGAGCGATGCGCTGCAAAGCTTGGTCGAGAGCTGGTGCCAGAGCACCACGCCCGTCACCCTGCTGTTGCCGCTGGGGCGTTCTCTCAACGATGTGCTCACCGGCGCCGGTCTGGCAGATGCCATCCCTGCGGCCCAAGCGGGGGAGCTGCTCCACTCGGGCAACCTCACCATCAAGCTGCTGCCGATGACCGATCAGGCTGGTTACGATCGATTGCTGTGGAGCTGCGATCTCAATCTGGTGCGCGGGGAGGACTCCTTCGTGCGGGCCCAGTGGGCGGCTCGTCCTTTCCTCTGGCATATCTACCAACAGGAGGAGGAGGCCCATCTGGTCAAGCTGGAGCAGTTCCTCGATCACTATCTTGCTGATCTGCCTGCCGATTGTGCCCAATGGCTGCGCCGCTTCAATCTGGCTCTCAACCGTGGTGAAGATTGCCGCGAACTCTGGGCCCAATGGCCGCAATACAGCGCGATTTGGCAACAACATGGGCGACTCTGGTCACAGAAGCTGCTCCGGGATGGGGATCTCGTCACGAGGTTGGTGAAATTTCTGGAAAGCCGTATATAATCTGGCAGTTTTTATCCGTCCGTTTCACGAACAGGAATTTTTTACATGAAAACCGCTCAGGAAATCCGCGCTGGTAACGTAGTCATGATCGGCACCGAGCCGATGGTGGTCCAGAAGGCTGAATTCAACAAATCCGGCCGTAACTCCGCCGTGGTCAAAATGAAGCTGAAAGGCCTGCTGAACGGCAGCGCCACCGAGACTGTCTTCAAGGCCGACGACAAGCTGGACGTTGTTCAGCTGGAGCGTAAAGAGTGCACCTACTCCTACTTCTCCGACCCCCTGTATGTCTTTATGGACACCGAGTACAACCAGTACGACGTAGAGAAAGACAACCTGGGTGACGTGCTGAACTACCTGGTAGACGGCATGGAAGATCTGTGTGAAGTGACTTTCTACAACGAGAAAGCCATCTCCGTAGAACTGCCGACCACCATCGTGCGCGAAGTTGAGTACACCGAACCGGCTGCCCGTGGCGACACCTCCGGTAAAGTGACCAAGCCTGCCCGTCTGAAAGGCACTACCTACGAGCTGGCTGTTGCCGCTTTCGTAGAAATCGGTGACAAGATCGAAATCGATACCCGCACCGGTGAATTCAAGCGTCGCGTCAACTAATTGACCACGTTGAATTGATTGCAAAAAAGCGAGCCTCCGGCTCGCTTTTTTATTGCCTGTTTGCAGCTATAACGCCAACCTCCTTCAGAAAATCCCACCGCCGCCGCTAACCCAGATAACCGGGGGAGCACACTATGGCCAGATTATCCTTATCACTGCTGTTAATGACCATGCTGGCTGGCCATGTCGCGCAGGCGAGCGACGTTGCCCCTCCCATCGCGGAGCCACTCCCCCTCGATCACTGGCAAGCGAGCGACTGGAAAGGGCAACCCGAAGCGACCCAGATAGACAAGCAGACGGTGCTGTTTGCCAAGCACGATAGCGACAACTATGTGGGTCTCGCCATCCTGCTGCCCGACTGGCAGCGCAGCGGCCAGCTCTGGCAACTGACCCGTGCCCTCAGCCAGCTGGGCTTTGATACCCTGCTGCTGCTCCCCTCTCCCCAGCAAACCGAGCTCGACCCTGCCGCCGAGAAAAAAGCCAAGGAAAGCGACGCCTTTCGCAAACAACTGGCCGAGCGGATCAGCAAACTGGCCGATGCCAAACTGCAGGAGGGGGGCTTCAAGCTGATCCTGGCGCAAGGCACCGGCGCAGCCTGGACCGCCAACCTCATCGCCAGCGAACAGCTGCCCGCCCCCGATGCGCTGGTGCTGCTCGATGGCTTCTTCCCCGACCAGCAGAGCAACCAGATCCTCGCAAAAGAGATAGCACAGGGCACCATCCCGACTCTGGATCTCTATCAGGAGGATGGCGGCCGCTGGCCGCTGCTGGCAGCCGAGGCTCGCCAGACCGAGAGCCGACGCAGCCACAAGCTCAATTACCGTCCTTACGCCCTGATGGAACTGGGCGAAACCCCCACCCGCATTCAGGGGTGGCTCAACCATCTGGGCTGGCTCTGACCAGGGCCACAAAGCACGCGCAACATCACATCTGCCGGAGAAAGCCCACCCGCCATGGCGCGGTACACTGGCTCTGATGGCGCCCTTTTTGGCATCATGACGATTCAAACCCGAATATGGCAGGAAGGTACATGCAGCAGATTGTGTTTCTCGACAGCGATACCCTGGATGCGGGCATCACCCTGCATCATCCCGACTTTCCCCACCACTGGCAGAGTTATCCCAGCACGGCCCCGGAACAGGTGGTCGAGCGGCTGAAAGATGCCAGCATCGCCATCATCAACAAGGTGCGCATCGGCGCCGCCGAGCTGGCCCAACTGCCGGAACTCAAACTCATCGCCCTGGCCGCCACCGGCAGCGACAACGTGGATCTGGAGGCGTGCCGCGCCGCCAACGTCGGGGTATGCAACATCCGCAACTACTCGGGCCCCTCGGTGCCGGAACACGCCATGGCACTGATGCTGGCCCTGTCGCGCAACCTCTTCTGCTGGCGCCAGTCGCTGCTGGAGGGGCGCTGGCAACAGAGCGGCCAGTTCTGCTTCTTCGATCACAACATCATGGATCTGCACGGCAAGCAGCTAGGCATCATCGGCAAGGGAACCCTGGGTCAGGCGCTCGGCGAACGGGCCAAGGGGATGGGGATGACGGTACGTTACGCCCAGAGCCAGATCGGTGGCAGCCACGACGAGGATCGCCTGCCGCTCGACGAGCTGCTGCAGAGCTCGGATGTGATCAGCCTGCACTGCCCGCTCACCCCCTACACCCGCAACCTGATTGGCGAGCGGGAGCTGGGATTGATGAAACCGGGCGCCCTGCTGATCAACGTCGGCCGCGGCGGTCTGGTGGATGAAGAGGCGCTGCTGCGGGCGCTGGCCAACGGCCGCCTCGGCGGTGCCGGTTTCGATGTGGCGAGCGTCGAACCCCCGCCCCCTGACCATCCCCTGATGAAGGCGCTGCAATACCCCCACTTCATCCTCACCCCGCATGTAGCGTGGGCCAGCGAGGAGTCGATGCAGCGGCTGGCCGACCAGCTGATCGACAACATCAACGCCTTTGCCGCCGGTCGCCGCCAGCACCGGCTGGTCTGAGCAAACATGCAAAACGGGGCCCACTGGCCCCGTTGTTTCATTCCCACCATTCACGACAGATGGCGATCAATCGTCGTCATGCCATCTGTGTTTTTTATGCTTCTTGTGCTTTTTGTGGTGCTTGTGATGGTGGTCATCATCATCGTAATAGCGATCCTGACTCTGGTGGCCATCGCCGGTCTTGGCACCGATGGCCGAGCCACTTGCTCCGCCAACCCCTGCGCCGATCAGCTGGCCAGTATCACCACCGACACTCTTGCCGATAGCAGCACCACCCAGCGCCCCCACCGCTCCGCCAAGGGCCGCTTCATTCTTGTTGCCCTTGTTGGCCGTCGCCGCGCCACCAGCTGCGCCGCCAATGGCCGCACCAACCAGCGCACCGGTATCGCCCCCCAACTCCTTGCCGATCATGGTGCCCGCTACCCCGCCTGCGCCGCCACCTAGAATGGCATTGAGGGTCTCGGAGGCGTGCACGGTCGTGCTGCCAGCGAGCAAGGCGCCCAACAGGGCCAGTGTGCGAAGCGCGCACGAATTCATCTCCATGGGTACTCCTGTCAAACCTGATTAATTCCACCGGCACTATACAAAGCAGCGGGGCCAGCGCCAGATGGGGGACAATCGCCCCCCATGCTGCTCAAGTTGCGCCAAATCAGGAATGCAGGCGGAGCCATCGATGCAACGAATTGAATCAGAAGGGGAAACCGGTGAAATATCAGAAGTGGAGGCGAGCAACCAAAGGCAGTTGCCACAACTTGCTCCCGTCAGGGGCAAGCGGCCATCGGACAGCTCCTGTCACCAGCCCTGCAGCCGGTTAGCGAGAGGAGGATGCGGCGTATTGCGCCATGATGACCTGACGCAGCAGCGCGCGCCCCTCATCGATGCGGGTTGAACGGGAGATCCCCTTCGCCCACATCAGCGCCAGGGTGCGGCTCAGCACCGGTTCGTGCAACGCCACGACCTTGAGCTGGGGATCGCACTGGTTCGCGGCATAGAGCCCGGGCAGGATGGCAACCGCCAGCTCGGAGCGCACTAGGCCGTAAAGCGTCTCGACATACTCTGTGGTGTATCTGGGTTTGAGCCTGGGCAGCTGGCTCTGGGCCAGTCCATTGACCTGCCGGCTGACGTTGCCTCTGGCAAAGAGGGCTATGTCGCGGCGGGTCAGCTCCTGCCAGCTGATGGCCTCTTCCCCTGCCAGCGGATCCTGCCGGTTGATCACCGCCACCAGCGCATCGTCCAGCAGCGGCGTCACCTCCAGCGAATCGGGCAACTCGCCATCCAGCACGCCAATCCCCGCATCCAGAGACCCCTCGGCCAGCGCCTGCAACAGACCGTCGTTGGTGTGATCCTGAAACTCGACCCGCAAGCCCGGAAACTGCTGCTGCAGACGGGCGGCCGCCAGCGGAAACATCAGGGTGCAGGCCGACGGGATCAGACCGATGCGCAGGGTGCCATAGCCCCCTTCTGCCATCACCTGCTGCATGTCGGCAAAAGCGGCGTGGGCCACATTGAGCAGCCCCTTGGCGTGGGGCAAAATCGCCTCCCCCTGTTCGGTCAGGGTGACCGCCTGCGCGGTGCGGTGAAACAGTTTGCCGCCAAGCACAGATTCAATCTGGCGCAGGGCACTGCTCAGGGCAGGCTGGCTGATGGCCATCTGATTGGCCGTTTCGGTGAAGTGGCGCAGCTGGGCCAGCGTGACAAAATACTGGATCTGCTTGAGAGAGAGCGCAGGCAGACGGCGCCAAGGTTCGGACATGAAATCGACAACCGGAGAAAAACGTTTGCAACAGCATAACCCTTTCTTATCCAGTTATAAATTCTTTGCGCTATGCACGGGCCAATCCCCTCCCTAAAGTGTGCCCATTATTCCCCTTGTCAGGCCCCCTCTGCCCATGTGTGAACAAGATGCTTCCCTTGAATTGCGCCGCCGCGCCGTACAGGCTGCCCTCGGCGAAGCGCCCTTCGATCTGCTGCTGACCAATGCCAACCTGATCGACATGGTGACCGGCGAGATCCGCCCCGTCGACGTGGGGCTGGTCGGCCCGCTGATCGCCAGCGTTCATCCGGTCGGCACCTTCCAGCAGGCGCGCGAGACCCACGATCTGGCAGGTGCCTATCTCTCGCCCGGTCTTATCGACAGCCATGTCCATGTGGAGAGCTCCCACCTCACACCTGAGCGCTACGCCGATGTGGTGGTCGCGCAGGGCACCACCACCATCTTCTGGGATCCCCACGAGCTGGCCAATGTGCTCGGGCTGGCAGGGGTGCGCTATGCCATCGACGCCAGCCGCAATCTGCCGCTGCGGGTCATCTGCGCCGCACCTTCCAGCGTTCCTTCCACCCCGGGTCTCGAGATGTCGGGCGCCGACTTCCACGGCCCCGAGATGGCCACCATGCTGGAGTGGCCGGAGGTGGCGGGGATCGCCGAAGTGATGGACATGCAGGGGGTGCTGGGCGGCAGCGAGCGGATGACCGGCATCCTGCACGCCGGTTTGCAGCGCAATGCCCTGATTGAGGGACACGCCCGGGGCCTCAGTGGTAACCGGCTGCAAGCCTATCTGGCCGCCGGAGTCAGCTCGGATCACGAACTCACCTCGGCTGCCGATGCGCTGGAGAAGCTGCGGGCAGGCCTCACCCTGCAGTTGCGCGGCTCCCACCCCTATCTGCTGCCGGAGATCGTCGCGGCGCTGAAACAGCTGCCCCACCTCTCCTCCCAAATCACCCTCTGTACCGACGATGTGCCGCCCGACATGCTGCTGGAGAAGGGAGGTATGATCGCGCTGGTCAAGCTGCTGGCAGAGCTGGGGCTGGCGGTGCCCGACGTGCTGCGTATGGCCACTCTCAATGCCGCCATCCGGCTGCAGCGCAACGATCTGGGGCTGGTTGCCGCCGGCCGCTGCGCCGATCTGGTGGTGTTCGACAACCTCACCGATCTCAACCCGATCTGGGTCTACAGCGGTGGCCAGCGGGTCGCCCGCCATGGCGCCATTCTCAAACCCTCCGAGCCTGTCGCAGGTTGTCAGGCGCCACGCGATACCATGCAGATCCCCCTGCGCACGCTGGAGGAGTTCATCATCCGGGTGCCCGGGCTGACTGCGGGGCGGGCCCGCTTCAAAACCATCAAGGGGGCTCGCTTCACCCAGTGGAGTGAAACCGAAGTTGAGGTTCGGGATGGTCAGGTGATCGTGCCAGCGGGATTTAGCCTTATCTCGGTGCAACACCGTCACGGCCGCCATCAGGCAGGCACCCGGCTGGCACTACTGGAGGGGTGGGGCGAGCTGCAGGGGGCCATCGCCACCAGCTACTCCCACGACTCCCACAATCTGGTGGTGCTGGGGCGCGACCCGCAAGAGATGATGCTGGCCGCCAACACCCTGATCACCAGCGGAGGCGGCATGGCGGTCGTCCAGCAGGGTGAGGTGCTGGCCCACGTTGCCATGCCCATCGCCGGCATGCTCTCCGACCTGCCTGCCAGCGAGCTGGCCGCCAGCTTCCACGCCCTGCGCGAAGTGAGCGGCAAGGTGGTGGAGTGGGTGCCCCCCTACCGGGTCTTCAAGGCCATCGAGGGAACCTGTCTTGCCTGCAATGCGGGGCCCCATCTGACCGATCTCGGCCTCACCGATGGCCTGACCCGCGAGATTGTCGATCCCTTCATCTGCTGCTGGCCCCACGATGCCAGCCAAGCCGATTAACACCGAGGAGAACAGCGTGAACCCTGTCGCCATTATTCTGGATACCGACCCCGGCATCGACGATGCCGTTGCCATCGCCGCCGCCCTGTTTCATCCCGGGATCGAGCTGGCGCTCATCACCACGGTCGCCGGCAACGTCGATGTCAGCAAGACCACCCGCAACGCCCTGCGCCTGCTGCACTTTTTCGGCAAAGAGGTGCCAGTGGCACAGGGGGCCAGCCAGCCCCTAGTGCGCCCCCTCGACAATGCCAGTCATATCCACGGCCACTCCGGCCTCGATGGTTACGAGTTTGCCGAGCCCGGGCAACAGCCGCTGCCTATGCATGCCGTCGAAGCCATGAAGGCCACCCTGCTCGCCAGCGAACAACCCATGACGCTGGTGCCCATCGGGCCGCTGACCAATATCGCCCTGCTGCTCACCCTGCACCCCGAGTGTCGGGAGAAGATCGGGCGGATCGTGCTGATGGGCGGCTCGGCCGGTCGGGGCAACCACACCCCCAATGCCGAGTTCAATATCTACGTGGATCCCGAGGCGGCCCACATCGTCTTCAGCAGCGGTCTGCCCATCGTGATGTGCGGGCTCGATGTCACCAGCCGGGCCACCCTGACCGGCGAGATGATTGCGGCGCTGCCCGCCCTCAACCGCACCGGCGCCATGCTCCACGCCCTGTTCGGCCACTATCGCGGCGGCAGCATGCAGACCGGGCTCAAGATGCACGATCTCTGCGCCATCGCCTATCTGGTACGCCCCGACCTCTTTATCACCCGGGCCTGCCATGTGGCCATCGAGACCCGGGGTGAGCACACCCTCGGCACCACCTCGGTGGATATCAACAACCGGCTCAAGCGAGCGCCCAACGCCGAGGTGTGCCTCGATATCGACGTGCCCGGATTCAGGGCCTGGTGCATGGAGACCCTTGCCCGCGCCATCTGATCCCGAACCGCCAGCTCGCTGGCCCATTCACATCAAGAAGAGAGTGTTGGAAACATGCTGGAAATAATTGTCAGCACCCTGATCCTGGTCATCTGCGGCTATCTCATCGCCAAAAACTACGATGCCAAGATAGTGCTGTTTGGCGCCGGACTGCTGCTGATGTTTGCCGCCGTCGGACTCGGCCACCCCCTGCTGCCTGCGGCGCAAAGCAGCGGCCTCAGCTGGCTTGATCCCTTCGTCCAGATCAAGCAGATCTTCATCAGCCAGATGGGCAATGTCGGCCTCACCATCATGGTGTTGTTCGGCTTCTCCAGCTACATGAGCCACATCGGCGCCAACGACGTCACCGTCATGCTGCTGACCCGCCCCTTGAGCCGTATCCGCTCCCCCTATCTGCTGGTGCCGGTGATTTTCCTCTTGGGCAACCTGCTCTCGCTGGTGGTGCCGAGCGCTGCCAGTCTGGCAGTGTTGCTGATGGCCACCCTCTATCCGGTGCTCAAGGCGTCGAACATGTCCTCCCTTACCGCGGGGGCCGTCATTGCCACCACTGCCACCATCATGCCCAGCCCGCTGGGGGCCGATAACGTGCTGGCCGCCCAGAAGCTGGGGATCCCGCTGGTGGAGTACATCGTCTCCTACCACGCTCCCATCTCGCTACCGACGCTGGCCTTGATGGCGGTGGTGCACTACTTCTGGCAAAAGGCGATGGACAAGCGCCAGCAGGCGCGCGGCGGACTGGAGGAAAAAGAGGAGTCGCTTGCCGTTCCCACCGGCTTGCCGCCCGCCTACTACGGCCTCTTTCCGGTGCTGCCACTGGTGCTGGTGCTGCTGTTCGGCATCTGTTTCACCCATATCTCCCTCGGGCTGGTGGAGATCACCTTCGTCTGCCTGCTGCTCACCATAGGGGTGGAGCTGCTGCGCAAAGGCAATATCAAGGAGACCAGCAAGGAGTTCGCCATCTTCTTCACCGGTATGGGGACGGGGCTCGCTCAGGTGGTCTCGCTCATCGTGGCGGCCAGCATGCTGGTGGAGGGACTGAAAGCCATCGGCATCATAGATACCCTGGTCGATAGCGTGAAGCACATCGATGGCGTCGGCTCCATCCTGATGTTCTTCTTCTCCGGCACGGCGGCGCTGATCGGTTTTATCAGCGGCAGCGGCCTGGCGGTCTTCTACTCCTTTATCAACATCATTCCCGAGATCACCGAGAAGGTCGGGGTCAACAGCGTCGCGGTGGCCCTGCCGATGCAGCTCACCGCCAACCTGATCCGCTCCATGTCGCCGGTCGCCGCGGTGATCATCGTCATCGCCTCGATCACCGGCAGCAACCCCATCGAGATTATCAAGCGCACCTCGGTACCCATCATCTCGGGCATCATCTGCTGCATGACCCTCTCCTACCTGCTGTTCAGCTAAACCAGCTCCATCTGCAGGCGATCAATCCGGTCGCCTGCAGACGGTTTTTTACCCCCGGTTGAAAGTGAACCCACTGCATGTAAACGCCCGGAAGATAATCGGGTGGTATAGTCTATAGCTTGAACAACAGGGGATGGCTGGCCACAAGGCTGGCGCCCGGTGACTATCAAGCAAAGGAGATGTTATGAGCAGTCCGTTTATCGAGCAGATCAAAGCACGTCGTACCATCTATGCCCTGGGTGACCAGGTCTCCCATACGCCGGAGCAGCTGACGGCCCTGATCCAGGATGCCATCAGGCACAGCCCCTCCTCTTTCAACTCCCAGAGCTCCCGCGCCGTCATCCTGTTTGGCGCCCAGCACCACAAGCTGTGGGATATCGTCAAAGCCGAGCTGAAAAAGATCGTACCGCCGGAGGCCTACGCCCAGAGTGAGGCCAAGGTGGATGGCAGCTTCCGCGCAGGCTTCGGCACAGTGCTGTTCTTTGAGGACACCGACGTCATCAAGGATCTGCAGCAAAAGTTCGCCCTCTATGCCGACAACTTCCCCATCTGGTCGGAACATGCCACCGGCATCGCCCAGTTTGCGGTGTGGACGACGCTGGCGCAGGAGAAGGTCGGCGCCTCCCTGCAACACTACAACCCGCTTATCGACGAGGCGGTACGCAAGGAGTGGAACCTGCCCGCCAGCTGGCTGCTGCGCGCCCAGATGCCTTTTGGCAGCATCAAGCAACCGGCCGGAGACAAGACCTTTATCGACGACGCCACTCGTTTCCGCGTTTTCAAATAACGGTCAGATAGCAAAACGCCCCCGCAGTTCGGGGGCGTTTTTATTGCGGCTGGCTGTGGCTGCAACGTGATCTCTCCACCGCTCAGGCGGGCAGCGTCACCAGCAGGGAGTCATCTTCCCCCAACTCCACCTTCACCTCGCGCCAGTCGCGGATCACCGCCACCACCGCCGGATTGAGCGGCGCATCGCCCCCCACCTGTACCACGGCGCAGCCTGCGTTCAGGGCGCTCTCGATACCGGCCGGGGCATCCTCGAACACCAGACAACGAGCGGGCGAGACGCCAAGCCGTTCAGCCCCCAGCAGATAGGGCTCGGGATCGGGTTTACCATTGACCACAGCTTCGGCCCCCACCAGCACAGCGGGCAGTGGCAAACCGGCACAATGCAGGCGGTGACGGGCCACCCGATCACTGGCGGAGGTCACGATAGCCCAGCGCTCTGGCGGCAAGCGGCGCAGCAACTCGCCAGCCCCAGCGATGGCCTCGCCGCCAGTGTGCAACATCTCCAGCTCGTCGAGCCGCGCCGCCTCCCGCTCCACATCCAGTTGCAGGGCCAGCGCCCGGATCACCTCCCGCGAGCGCATGCCGTGGCACATCGCCAGCACCGGCTCGGGATCGAGCTGATGTTCACGACACCAGATCCGCCATACCTGCTCCACATCGTCGGTCGAGCAGACCAGGGTGCCATCCATATCGAGCAGCAGGGCGGCGACCGCCATGGTTTTTGTACCACCTATACAAACGGCCGGTTCGCGACTCATGCCGGTAATCATGCCGATACTCCCGTAAGCTCAGACTCAGCTCCCTGCAACGCATCGGCAAAAGCCTGCTGCTGGGCGGCACGTTCATAACAGGCGAGCGCCTGTTCGGCGCAGCCAGCCCACACCTGCAGCGGGCCGACCACAAACCCCTGTTGCAGCAGGCTGGCGAGCAGCTCCCCCGTTTCAGGCGCGGCCAGCGGCTGGGCCAGCACCAGGGTGCCTTTGATCAAAAAGAGATAGCGTTGGGTCGACATGATATGACTCCTTGTTCCAGACCGGAGGGGACTCGGCTCCCCTTTCAGCGCCATTAGAACAGGGCGTTTAGATAATTTATAATGAGCAAATGGCCACTTTCGATAATCAAACGGAATGAAATTCGACCTCAAACAACTGCAGGCGTTCGTGATGCTGGCCGAGACCGCCAACTACCGGGAAGCGGCCAATCGCCTCTTCATTACCCAGCCCGCCCTCACCAAGCAGATCCAGGGACTGGAGCAGACCCTCGGCAGCACCCTCTTCAATCGCGGTCGTCACGGCGCCGAACTGACCGCCGTCGGCGCCCAGCTGCTGACCCAGGCGAGTGCGCTGGTCGAACACGGGCGGGAGTTCGAGAGCCATGCGCTGGCGGTGGCGAGCGGAGTTGCCGGTCGGCTCAAGATTGGCTTTGGTCTGTCGAGCTTTGCGCTGGCCCCCTCGCTGGTCGCCCGCTTCAAACAGCAGGTGCCCGATGTGATGGTGCATCTGCAGGACATGCCCTCCGCTATCCAGCAGGAGCAGCTGCTCTCCGGTCAACTCCAGCTTGGCTTTATGCGCCGCCCCGAGCTGCCGCAGTTGCGCGAACACAGGTTGCTGATCGATCGGCTGGTGCTGGCGGTGCCAACCCGGATGACCCAGCCAGATCCGGCTGCATTTGATCTCCAGCAGGCCTTGACCAGCCAACCGCTGCTGCAGATGGTGGGCCATCGCTGCCCCGGCCTCAGCCAGCAGATCGCCAGCTTTCTCGGCGCCAACCGGCTGACCGGGATGATCCAGGAGGCCGAAGATATCCAGACTCTGGTAGCGCTGGTCGCCGCCGGGATCGGCAACGCCATCCTGCCGCGCAGTGTCAGCTTTATCGCCGGCCCTGACGTCACCCTCTATCCTCTCTCTGGCCCCAATTCCGAGTGGGAGGTCAGTCTGGTATGGAATCCCCTGTTTGCCGATCCCATCCGCGACAGCTTCGTCAAGCTGGTGATCGCCGCGCACCCTACGCCAATCTCGGCCACGCCCGAGCGCTGATGGCTGCGGCTATGGGTTTGTTCAATACCCAGCCAAAACAGTGCGCCCCCGGAAGGGGGCGCATTAACAACAAAATCGGCGGTCAGGCTCAACAGTTGGTGCAATAACTACGGTTCTTACCCGCCCCCTTGGCGCTATAGAGCGCCGCATCGGCCACAGCCAGCAACTCCCCTTCCCCCTCCAGCGGTTGCTCTGCCGTATAGGTGGCAATGCCAATGCTGGCACTGAGCTGGATATTGTCCGCTACTACGATGTCGAGATCGTGGATGGCCAGGCGGATCTCCTCGCCAATCCGTTGTGCAGCCTCTCTGTTGGTATTACCGAGGATCAGAGCAAACTCGTCACCACCAAAGCGGCAGGGCAGATCCGCCGGACGCTGGCAAAAGGATTGCAACAGATGGCCCACCAGCTGGAGGGAGCCATCCCCCATCTGATGGCCAAGATGGTCATTGCAGGCCTTGAAGTTATCGAGATCGAGCATGATGAGGGAGAGGGGGGTATGTTCGCGCATGCTGCGGCGCCACTCGTTATTCAGGAAGCTGTTGAACAGTCTGCGGTTTGCCAACCCGGTCAGGGGATCATGGAGGGAGAGGCTTTCCACCTCCAACTCCAGCAATTTCCGTTCGGTAATATTGGAATGGGTGATGACATAAAACTCGGCATCTATCCCTTTGACCGGAACAATGCGCATCATGAACCAGCGCTGGGTATCCGGGCTGTGGCAGGGATATTCCAGATAGAAGCTCTCCTGCTGGCGCAGCATGACCCGTCGCAACCCCTCAATAGCGCTCAGCGCCGAAGGTTCAGCAGAGCCATCGCAAGCGCTTAAATAATTGACGCCAAGCCAGTTATACCCCTTTGCCATGCCATTTTGCTCGGCGAATCGATTCCAGGCGAGGTTGGTATAATGGATCACCCCGTTGCCGTCTATTACTGCAAACTGGTCATCCAGTGAATCCAGCAATGCAACCAGATCCTGAGCTCGCTCGGCAAAGCGACGCATCCCCCCCGGCATGTTATCAATCATGGTGGCCATCCTGTGGCAAAAGTGGCGCCTCGCCAGCTATTAACAATTAAGTCAGCAGGTAGAGTAAAGCACCCAATTCTCACTTAGCCAACTGAGACCAAATGTCACCATGTCACACCATCCGGCAAGGTTTCAGGCCAGATCCCAAACCGGATAAAAATAGAACAAATCATCCATTTTTTATTTAGAAATAGTATTTAATTCCTGCACCACTGATTTTCACAGAGGATGCCATCTCCCTCTCCATCCATTTTGGTATCAGGGCAGTTTTGTAAAAACCAAGTCGCCTCCTCGCAAGAGGTCATCTGGGAGCAATATTGACGACCATCGCACTGATAGCTGCGGGTTGGCAGCGATGCAGTCGAGTCGGCAGACAACCCCATACGGCTCTCACCACTACTGGCAGGAGTGGCAGGCGCGGGAGTCACCGACTTGGCCGAGAAGCGGAAACAGCTGCGGCCCAACAGAGGGCCGCAGACATAAATATCAAAACAGTGAACAAGCGCAGCCTGCTGCCAAAGGGTCAGTCGAGCTGGGACACCTTGATGACCTCGGCAATACGACTCAGCATCCGCAGCGAGGTGTGGTGCTCGGTGGCATCCGCCGCCGCGCAGGCATCCTCCAGAATGGTGATGGCGTAGTCGCGATCGTGACCATCTCGCGCCGCCGCCTGAATGGCCCAGCTGGTGCTTACGCCGCACAGATAGAGGTGGTCGATGTGGTTGGCCCGCAAGGCGGGTTCCAGCGCAGTACCATAGAATGGGCTCACTCTGGGTTTGGCCAGCACCAGATCACCGGGCTGCACATCGAGGTCTGCATGAAAATCGGTGCCGCTGTCGCAAAGTGAGAGGGCGCCAAGCTGATGGGCCCGGCCAAACATGGGGGAACCCTTGGGTTGCAGTTGATAACGACTGTCGAAACCGACCTTGATCAGCACCACCAGCCAGTCGTGGGCGCGGGCATAAGCCATCGCCTTATTGGCATGCGCGATGGCGTTCTGCTCCATCACATGGTTGGCCGTGGTCGCGATGCGACCGTCAGGATGGGCGATGTCGTTGATAAAATCGATCACCAGTAGTGCCTTGTTCATCCCTTCTCTCCCAAATCGTGGTTGATAGCCGACCCGTTATACTCGCTTTTTCGCGCCTGCACAGCCCATCCAGCCAACCTTGCAGACATGAACAGCGCAGGCAAACCCGCCAGAGCGGCAATTGACCTTCTGCATCTTCCCCGCTTACACAAGTCCAAGCGCGTAGCGCAGGGCCATCTCCTTCAGGGGGCCAGCTTTATCAGCCAGATTGAGGGCCAGATTGCGAGCCAGCTTGAGCGGGCCAATCTCGTTGCTGAACACCCCGTAGAAGAGATCCATCCCCGACTGCATCAGCAGGTTGTCGGGGCGGCGACGGCGCTCGTAGCGCTCGGCCAGCACAAGTTGATGCCAGTCGGCGCCAGCCCCTTGCAGCAAGTCGACCCAGCAGGCGACATCCTTGAAGCCGAGGTTGACCCCCTGCCCCGCCAGCGGGTTGATGGTGTGGGCGGCATCGCCAAGCAGCACCACCCGACCGGCGTGGTAGTCGTTGGCGTGGCGGCGCACCAGCGGGAAGCTCCCCTTGCCGGTGACGGTAAAGCCGCCGAGCCGACTCGGGAAGTGGCGGCGCACTTCGGCGGCGAGCGCCTCGTTGCTCATGGCCGCCAGCGACCGGATCCGGGCCGGGCTGTCATACCACACCAGGGAGCCGTGCTGGCCAGTCAGCGGCAAGAAGGCGCGCGGGCCGCTCGGGGTAAACTGCTGCCAGGTGATATCTTCCTGCGCAAAGTCGGTGTCGATATTGATCAGCATGCAGTGCTGGCGGTACTCGAAGCGCGATACCCCGATGCCGGCCAGCTTGCGGGTGTGGGATTCGGCGCCGTCGCAGGCCAGCACCCAGCGGGCGGCCAGTTCAGTGCCGTCGTCCAGAGTCAGCACAGCTTCATCCGCACTCTGGCGCAGACTGGTCACCGCCGCCGGGGTGTGGGTCTGGATATTGGGAAAATCCTCCATCCGCTTGAGCAGGGCGAGCTGCACCAGCCGGTTTTCGATGATGTAGCCGAGCTGGGGCAGGCCGAGATCGGCGGCGTTGAAGCGGGTGGCAAAGCCATCCAGCTCCCAGGTCTCCAGTCGGCGATAGGGGCAGAGCCGCATCTGCTGCAGATAGTGCCAGGCGCCAGCCTGCTCAAGCAGCGCCACCGAGGCCTGACTGATGGCGGAGACCCGCAGATCCAGCGGCTGCTCCGGCGCGTATTGCTCCGGCAGCTGGGTTTCGATGACCCGCACCGAGAGGCCCTGGGCCGCCAGCAGACAGGCGGTAGCCGCCCCCACCATGCCGGCGCCGACGATGGCGATATCACACTGTTCCATAACTTTATTCCTGCAAAAGGGGCGCCCCGTTCATGGGTGGCCGGGGCCAAACCGAATGGCGCCATGATACCGCAAGGGGGCGGGATAAACAGTGAAGGGGGTGGAGAATTGCTGCGTCAAATCAAGGGGAAAGCCGATTTTCTCACGCACGCGGCGCCCCCGCTGGCAAAGGGGCCGGACTGGATATTCGCTAGGCAGTCTCACGATTGCGGAGTAAAATGCCCGGTCCTTTGACCATGCCTAATTCAAAACCAGTCAAGAGTAGCAATGAGCAAGAAACTTCACATTAAAACCTGGGGCTGCCAGATGAACGAGTACGACTCGTCCAAGATGGCCGACCTGCTGGATGCCAGCAATGGCTACACGCTTACCGAGGAGCCGGAAGAGGCAGATGTGCTGCTGCTCAACACCTGTTCCATCCGCGAAAAGGCGCAGGAGAAGGTGTTCCACCAGCTGGGCCGCTGGAAAAAGCTCAAGGCAAACAAGCCCGGTCTGGTGATCGGCGTCGGTGGTTGCGTGGCCTCCCAGGAGGGCGATGCCATTCGCCAACGCGCTCCCTATGTCGATATCGTGTTCGGCCCGCAGACCCTGCACCGCCTGCCCACCATGATCAAACAGGTTCAGGAGGGACGTGGCGCCCAGGTGGACGTCAGCTTCCCCGAGATCGAGAAGTTTGACCGCCTGCCCGAGCCGCGCGCCGAAGGGGCGACCGCCTTCGTCTCCATCATGGAAGGGTGCTCCAAATACTGTACTTACTGCGTGGTGCCCTACACCCGCGGTGAAGAGGTGAGCCGTCCGCTCGACGACGTGCTCTATGAAATCGCCCAGCTCGCCCAGCAAGGGGTGCGCGAAGTGAACCTGCTCGGCCAGAACGTCAACGCCTACCGTGGCCCGACCCATGACGACGGCATCTGCACCTTCGCCGAGCTGCTGCGTCTGGTGGCCGCCATCGACGGCATCGACCGTATCCGCTACACCACCAGCCACCCCATCGAGTTCACCGACGACATCATCGAGGTCTACAAGGACACTCCGGAAGTGGTCAGCTTCCTGCACCTACCGGTGCAGAGCGGCTCCGACCGCATCCTGACCATGATGAAGCGCCCGCACACCATTCTGGAGTACAAATCCAAGCTCCGTCGTCTGCGCGCCGCCCGTCCCGACATCACCATCAGCTCCGACTTCATCGTTGGCTTCCCGAACGAAACCGACGAGGATTTCGAGGCCACCATGAAGCTGATCGAGGATGTGGGCTTTGACATGAGCTTCAGCTTCATCTTCAGTCCGCGCCCCGGTACGCCGGCCGCCGACATGCCCGACGATGTCGACATGGAAGTGAAGAAAGCCCGTCTGGCCCGCCTGCAGCACGTCATCAACAATCAGGCGATGCAGATTGGCCGCTCCATGCTGGGCACCACCCAGCGCATTCTGGTGGAAGGGCCCTCCAAGCTCGACCCGATGCAGCTGTGCGGTCGCACCGAGAACAACCGGGTGGTCAACTTCGAAGGGGCCCATACCCTGATTGGCGGTTTTGCCGACGTGGAGATCACCGAAGTGCTGCCCAACTCCCTGCGCGGCAAATTCATCCGCGGCGAGAGCGAGATGAACCTGCGCATCGCCACCGCCCCGAGCGACATTCTGGCCCGTCGTCCCGACAACGTGCCGGACGAGCTGGGCGTGGCCGCCTTCACACCCCATTAATCTCCCCCTCCCCATCCGCCCGGCGGATGGGGAGCGCCCTGATACGAGGATATTGTGAGCCGACACCTCTCGACCCTGAACCTGCATCTCGAACCCGCCGACAACCAGCGTCTTGCCAGTCTCTGCGGCCCCTTCGACGACAACATCAAGCAGCTGGAACGCCGCCTCGGCATCGAGATCAGCTACCGTGACAACCACTTCCAGCTGCTGGGCAAGCAGGCCCAGGTGGATGCCGCCGCCGTCATCATCAAGCATCTCTATGTGGAAACCCAGCCCCTCAAGGGTGGCAAGGTGACCGACATCACCCCCGACATGGTTCATCTGGCCATTCTGGAGTCGCGGGTGCTGGAGCAAGATGACGAACCGGCCCCCTCCATCCCCTATGGCAAGGAGGTAACGGTCAAGACCAAGCGCGGTCTCATCAAGCCACGTAGCCCCAATCAGGCCCAGTACATCGCCAATATCGTGCGCCACGACATCTGCTTCGGCATAGGCCCGGCCGGTACCGGCAAGACCTATCTGGCGGTGGCAGCGGCGGTGGATGCGCTGGAGCGTCAGGAGATCCGCCGCATTCTGCTGACCCGTCCGGCGGTGGAAGCGGGCGAGAAGCTCGGCTTCCTGCCCGGCGATCTCTCCCAGAAGGTCGACCCTTACCTGCGCCCGCTCTACGACGCCCTGTTCGAGATGCTGGGCTTTGAGCGAGTCGAGAAGCTGATGGAGCGCAACATCATCGAGGTGGCGCCGCTTGCCTATATGCGCGGCCGTACCCTCAACGATGCCTTCATCATTCTCGATGAGGCCCAGAACACCACCACCGAACAGATGAAGATGTTCCTCACCCGGATCGGCTTCAACTCCAAGGCGGTGGTCACCGGCGACATCACCCAGATCGACCTGCCGCGCAACGCCAAGTCCGGCCTGCGCCACGCGCTGGAAGTGCTGCAGGGCGTTGATGGTCTGTCGTTCAACTTCTTCCAGTCTACCGACGTGGTACGCCATCCGGTGGTGGCCCGCATCGTGCAGGCCTATGAGGCATTCGACGCCAAGCAGGCAGCCGAGAAGCTGGCCGGCCAAGCAAACACCAGCAAAGAGAGCGAGCAATGAGCGTAACCCTGGATCTGCAACTGGCCAGTGCCAGCACCGACGGCCTGCCAAGCGAGGCCCAGCTGCAGGGCTGGCTCGACGGCACCATTCTCGGCTTCCAGCAGGAGGCCGAAGTGACGGTGCGCATCGTCGACGAGGCGGAGAGCAACGAGCTCAACCTAACCTATCGCGGCAAGGACAAGCCCACCAATGTGCTCTCCTTCCCGTTCGAGGCGCCACCCGGTCTGGAGCTGCCGCTGCTGGGCGATCTGGTGATCTGCCGTCAGGTGGTGGAGCGCGAGGCACAAGAGCAGGGCAAGCCCCTCATGGCCCACTGGGCCCACATGGTTGTGCACGGCAGTCTGCATCTGCTAGGTTATGACCATATCGAGGATGAGGAAGCCGAAGAGATGGAAGCGCTTGAGCGCGACATCATGCAGGAGCTGGGCTTTGCCGACCCTTATCAGAGCGACGAAGAGTAATGTGCAACATGGCGGTTCATCGGCTTGAAACAGATGGCTGCCATCCTCATATAGCTGAAGTGAAATCCCCGTATATTCAATGAGTAACCAAGAGAAAAAATGACCGACGATCACCCTAGTACCGGCTCGCCGAAGAAAACCTGGCTCGACAAGCTCAGCCAACTCTTCCAGGGCGAGCCAAAAGACCGCAATGATTTGGTGGAAGTGATAGCCGATGCCGAAGAGCGTGACCTTATCGATCAGGACACCAAGGACATGATCGAAGGGGTGCTGGAGATCGCCGATCTCCGGGTTCGCGACATCATGATCCCCCGCTCCCAGATGGTCACTATCGAGAAGTCCCAGCCGATCGACGAGATCCTGCCGGTGATCATCGAGTCGGGTCACTCCCGCTTCCCGGTGATCAACGAGGACAAGGACCATGTCGAGGGCATTCTGCTCGCCAAGGATCTGCTCCCCTTCGGTTTCGGTGGCCACCATGCCAGCGAACCGCTGCAACTGGAGAAGATCCTGCGCCCCACGGTGATCGTCCCCGAGAGCAAGCGCGTTGATCGTCTGCTCAAGGAGTTTCGCGAAGAGCGCTACCACATGGCCATCGTGGTCGACGAGTTTGGTGGCGTCTCCGGTCTGGTGACCATTGAAGACATTCTGGAACTTATCGTTGGCGAAATCGACGACGAGTTTGACGACATCGAGGATGAGCCGGACGAGATCCGCCGCCTCAGCAAACGGGTCTTCTCCATCAGCGCCCTGACCGAGATCGAGGATTTCAACGACTTCTTCGGCACCAAGTTCAGCGATGAAGAGGTGGATACGGTCGGTGGCCTGGTGATGCACGCCTTCAGCCACCTGCCCAAGAAGGGCGAGGAGATCGAGCTGGACGGCTACCTGTTCAAGGTGATGCATGCTGACAAGCGCCGCCTGCAGCAGTTGCAGGTGAAGATCCCCGAGAACCATGCAGTGGCGCAATCTGAACCCCAGTAAGTCGCCTGAGTGCATTGAACAACGCCCCGACCTCGGGGCGTTGTGCTATCCGGACGGCAGGAGGCTCGCCGTTGGCAACCGTACAGGGTAAGATACCGGCCATTCGACCCAGTTGCAGACCAAGACGAGCACCATCGCCCGTGAGATTATCCCCTGTTACTTCAAAAATTCTGTTAAGCCTCAGTGCGTTGGCCTCTGGTGCCATCGCTGTGCTGGCCTTCTCCCCCTTCGGCTACTGGCCGCTGGTTATTCCTTCCCTGCTCGGCCTCTACACCCTGCTGGACAAGGCCAGCCCCAAACAGGCGGCCTGGCGCGGCTTTGGCTACGCCATGGGGCTGTTCTTGCCGGGTCTGTGGTGGATCCACATCAGCATGACCGAATTTGGCGGCATTCCGCTGCCGGTCGCTTTCGTGCTGCTGGCTGGTCTGTCAGCCTATCTGGCGCTCTATCCGACGCTGGCCTGCTGGGCCTTTGCCCGCTTCTTCAGCGGTCGTCACTGGAGCCGCTGGCTGCTCGCCTTCCCGGCACTCTGGCTGCTGGCCGACTGGCTGCGAGGCTGGGTGATGACCGGCTTCCCATGGCTCTGGTTTGGCTACACCCAGATCGACGGCCCGCTCAAGGGATTTGCTCCCATTCTCGGGGTACAGGGCATCACCCTGGCACTGCTATTCTCCGCCTCCGCCATCTGGCTGGTCTGGAAGTCCCGCTCGCCACTGTGGCTGGCGGTGCCCGCCCTGCTGGCTGCCGGCGCTCATAGCCTGATGCAGCTCAACTGGGTAACCCGTGGCGAACCGGTCAAGGTGGCGCTGGTGCAGGGCAATATCGCCCAGTCCCTCAAGTGGGATCCGGAGGCACTGGCCCCCACGGTGCGCACCTATCAGGAGTTGAGCCGCGACAATCAGGATGCCGACATCATCGTCTGGCCGGAATCGGCGATCCCGGCTCTCGAGAAGACCATGGGCCCCTATCTGGAGAACCTCGACAAGGCGATGAAGGTGAACGAGACCGGCTTGCTGGCAGGGATCATCCACTACGACGAGGAGCAGCAACGCTTCTACAACACAGTGCTCGGCATGGGGGTACAGGATGCGGATGGCAAGGAGTCCTACTTCTACGGCCACCCCAACCGCTACAACAAGTACCACCTGCTGCCCATCGGCGAGTTTGTGCCGTTTGAAGATCTGCTGCGCCCCATCGCCCCCTTCTTCAACCTGCCGATGTCCTCTTTCAGCCGGGGTGACGAGGTGCAACCGAACCTGATCGCCAAGGGGCTCAAGTTTGCCGCCGCCATCTGCTACGAGATCATCTTCCCGGAAGAGGTGCGCCGTAACGTCAACCCGGATACCGACTTCCTGCTGACCGTCTCCAACGACGCCTGGTTCGGCACCAGCATCGGTCCCTGGCAGCATATGGAGATCGCCCGGATGCGTGCGCTGGAGCTGGCTCGTCCGCTGCTGCGCGACACCAACACCGGCATCACTATCGTTACCGAGATCGATGGCAGCATCATCGGCCAGATCCCGCAGTTCGAAGCAGGTGTACTGCGCAGCGAAGTGCGCCCGGCTCACGGTGCCACCCCCTATATGCGCTTTGGCAACTGGCCCCTCTACGGCCTGACCGTGCTGCTGCTGGGTCTGGCACTGGCGCTGCGCCCCAAGGCGCACCCCTGGGCCCGCGAGCTCTGAGCCATCCGCTCTGAATAACAAACGAGGCGCCCTTGGGCGCCTCTTTTTTATCTTGCGGCGTCAAAACGACATGCCGGAAAAGGACATAAAGCCGAGGGACATCAGCCCGGCCACGATGAAGGTGATGCCAATACCCTGCAGCCCCTGTGGCACATCTGCATATTTCAGCTTCTGACGCAAACCGGCCAGCGCGACAATGGCCAGCAGCCAACCCAGCCCGGAACCGGCACTGTAGACCAGCGACTCGACAAAATCGTAATCGCGCTGCGCCATAAACATCACCCCGCCGAAGATGGCGCAGTGCACAGTCAGCAGCGGCAGATAGATGCCAAGGGCGTGATAGAGCGCCGGAAAGTGCTTGTCGAGCACCATCTCCATCACCTGCACCAGCGCCGCCAGCACCCCGACATAGACGATGAAATCGAGAAAGCTCAGATCGAACTCCCCAAAAAAAGTGCTCCCGGGACGCAGGATATGGCGGTAGATAAGATTGCTCAGGGGGGTGGCAATCACCATCACCACCAGCACCGTCATGCCAAGGCCAAAAGCGGTATTGATGTTCTTGGATACGGCCAGAAAAGTACACATGCCAAGAAAGAAGGCGAGTGCCAGGTTTTCCACAAAAATCGATTGGATAAAGAGGTTTGCGTAATATTCCATCGGGTCTGCTCACAGGTATGAGGGATAGACCCCTCTGTGTGCCCGCCAGCTGGCAGGCACGAAACAAGAGGGCAACAGGGCCCGTAACCGGAGAGCGGAATCAGCCGGAATCGAGTCAGTCAGCCAGAGCAGAGACCGCAACCGGACGGGCGCTTAGCAAGCAGCCGGGGTGGAGTCGCTGTGGCAGAAACGATATTGCAGGTGGTGGCAGAGCAGCAGCCGTCGGTGCAGATAACCGAAATAGCCGGACAACTGCCTGACATAGACGAGCGGGAGGAAAAACAGCAGGCCGCAGAGCACGCCCAGGATCTCGTGCTGGAACCAGGCCAGCACCATCTGGTAGAGCTCGGGATGAGGGGCACCATCCAGTCGTCGCCCCTGCTCGAAACCAAGCCGCCACTGGGTCGCGGGTGGCAAGCTGACACTGTTGGCCAAGCCCTGATCGGAGGGTTCGTGCAGTTGCAGGGCAACCCTCTGCCCAACAGATTCCTGACGGGGGGCTGCAACAACCCCTGCAGCAGCAGAGGCGGCAAGCCACAAGAGACAGGCAATGGCGAGGGCCATCGCTTGGGTCGAGAGTCGGCCAAAAGGCGGCAAGGGATCAGTCCCGTTCAGGAGAGAGAAGTTAAAACAGGACGAATATATCACGACCCATCGCTTTATTGCATTTTTCACTATATCAAGCGGTAACTTGCGATACTTAACATCACCCGCATCATGAAATCCGCAATTTAAAACCATTGTCCAGAGTGACTCTGCACCGCAGGGCAAAACAAAAACGGCCACCCGAAGGTAGCCGTCATCCGCAACAAAACAGCGCTGAAGATTAGAGACCGGCGGCCTCCAGATGCTCCACCAGCAGTTGCACGCTGCGGTTACCGCGCCACTCGTTGACGTCGAGCCGGTAGACCAGCCGCACCCGTTTCACCGAAGCATCGGGCCAGCGCTTGAGATCGACCCCGAAGGCGATGGCATCCACCGCATGGCCGGAATCTGTGGTCAGCATCATCTTGAGGTGCTTCTCCCCCACCAGCCGCTGCTGCACCAGCACGAATTCGCCGTCGAACAGCGGCTCGGGGAAGGCCTGACCCCAGGGGCCAGAGGCGCGAATAAGCTCCGCCAGCTCGATATTTAGCTCGTCCGGCAAGAGCTCGCCATCGGTGAGCAGCACCCCGGTCAAGAGCTCAGGGGTCACCAGCTCACTGATAACCGCCTCGAAAGCCCGACCGAACGCCTCGATATTGGCCTTGGGCAGGGTCAGTCCCGCCGCCATGGCGTGACCGCCAAACTTGCCCATCAGTCCCGGGTGGCGAGTATCGAGCAGTTCCAGCGCATCGCGCAGATGCACCCCGGGGATGGAGCGGCCAGAGCCCTTGAGTTCGGTCTCGCTGCTCTCGGCAAAGGCGATGACCGGGCGGTAGTACTTCTCCTTCACCTTGGAGGCCACCAGCCCCACTACTCCCTGATGCCACTCGTTGCGGTGCAGCACGATGCCCGACGGCACCTCGCCATCGCGAAACCGGATCTGCTCCAGGGTGGCAAGCGCCTCCTGCTGCATCCCCTGCTCGATCTCCTTGCGCTCCTGATTGAGGCTGTCCATCTCGGAAGCGAGCTGGCGCGCCAGATTGAGATCATCGCAGAGCAGACAGGCGACCCCGAGGGACATGTCATCGAGGCGCCCCACCGCGTTGAGGCGCGGCCCCAGCGCAAAACCGAGGTCGGCGGCGGTGAGGCGGCGACCATCGCGGCCCGACACATCCACCAGCGCCTGAATGCCGGGGCGGCAGCGGCCCGCCCGGATCCGCTGCAAGCCCTGATGCACCAGAATGCGGTTATTGCCGTCGAGCGCCACCACGTCGGCAACAGTGCCGAGAGCCACCAGATCGAGGTAATCCGCCACATTGGGAGCCACGATGCCGAGCCGCTCATACCAACCGGAGTGCTTGAGGTGAGTGTTGAGCGCCGCCATCAGGTAGAAGGCGACCCCGACCCCGGCCAGCGACTTGGAGGGAAAATCGCAGCCGTGCTGGTTGGGATTGACGATGGCATCGGCGTCAGGCAACTCCTGACCTGGCAAATGGTGATCGGTAACCAGTACCTGCATGCCGGCCGCCTTGGCCGCCGCCACCCCGGCGATGCTGGAGATGCCGTTATCCACCGTAATCAGAAACTCGGCGCCGCGGGCCACCGCCAGCTCGACGATCTCGGGGGTAAGGCCATACCCGAACTCGAAGCGGTTGGGCACCAGAAAATCGATATGGCGGCCGCCCATGGCGCGCAAGGCCAGCACGCACAGCGCCGAGCTGGTGGCGCCATCGCAGTCGAAGTCACCGACGATGAGGATCCGCTTCTGGGCGGCCAGCGCATCGGCCAGCAGCGGCACCGCCTGCGCCATGCCAAACAGGCGCTGGGGTGGCAGCAGCGAGCTGGCGCTGCGCTCGAGCAGGACGGGATCGTCTACGCCACGGCTGGCGAAGATTTGGCGAAGCAGCGGATGCAGGTTGGCGGGCAGATGGGAATCATCAACTCGCGGACGACGACGAATGTGCAGAGGCATCAAAATTATCCAGTATCTTGAGCAGTTGTTCAGGGCTCTGGTAACCCCGCACCAGATCTCCTTCAGAGGAGATCCAGGCCGGCAGTACCTTTACCCCCAACCATTGGCTCAGGCCAATATTTTGGATAAGGGTCTCACTACATTCCTTTTGAGGCAAATAAGCTTTGAAGGGCGAATTTTGCAGCAGGGGATCGCTGCACCAGTCGGTGGCTCGCTCTGCATGGTCAATGACCGGATAGATCGCGATGCTCACCCCGGATGCCTGCAGATGTTGCAGAGTACCGGATAGCTGACGCCGTGCCGCATCCTTCTCGCCAAGAAACAACGCGACCCAATGACGCTCATCCCGGGCCTTGAGCACAATGGGAGCATGGGCTGCCTGCGCCAATCCCAGTCGACGCTGAGTGCGCATGCCGGAGATGGTCAGGTTCTTCATATCCCGGGTCATATCCAGCATGACCCCCTGTACCAGATAATCCCCTTTGGCATCGCTATAGAGCACCCCTTTGGAGGTGCCCAGCATATACAGGCCCGCAATAGGCGTCTGATCCACCGTATATACGGATATCCCCAGCCTGGTGGATATGGCTGTTTTCAAGGCCTGGGGATCCATCCCCGCTTTGGCAGTAAATGTGCACAAAAGCATCATTCCCAGTAGTAAATACTTCACTCTTTTACTCACGTGGCATGAATGAATGGACTCAACAAAGTACAGCAGCACAGTTCAGCATTCAACCTGCTATTTATCGAAAAATTAATATCAGGTTGAACCAAAAAATCACGCCCCCCTGATTGCCAAGCAGAGCCAACCTCAGCAAGCTAGTCAGGGAGAACAGGTGGCATGTGCTCTTGCTACCCTGCTCCCGATAGCGGATCACAGCCAGAACAAGGCGTGACCGCTACGCTAGCGTGCTTAATTTCGGAGGAAAGAATGAGTCTGATACAAGAGTTCAAGGCCTTTGCATCCAGAGGCAACGTGATCGATATGGCGGTCGGTATCATTATTGGTGCCGCCTTTGGCAAGATTGTCTCCTCCTTCGTCGGTGACGTGATCATGCCGCCTATCGGCCTGATCCTGGGCGGCGTGGACTTCAGCGACCTGGCAGTCACCCTGAAGGCTGCCGAAGGCAGCGCTCCTGCCGTGGTCATTGCCTACGGCAAGTTCATCCAGACCATCATCGATTTTCTGATCATCTCCTTCGCCATCTTTATGGGGCTGAAGGCCATCAATACCCTGAAGAAAAAGCAGGAGGAGGAAGCAGCCGCCCCCGCAGCACCGACCAAGGATCAGGAGCTGCTGACCGAGATCCGCGACCTGCTGAAAGCCCAACAGGAGCGTTAAGCCGACTTCCCGGACTGGTGTGTATATGTGTCACGATGCCTGTAGGCTATGGTTACATGGCGTCAATGTATTCTATGGGCATCGTGACTATGCAAACATCCTCTGCTACAAACTCCAATCACAGTTTTATTCTCCGCTATCTTTTTCTGCTAGCCCTACCACTGATTTTGACCACATTGGGTAGTGCGTACCTATTTTCTGTTATGCAGAAAAATACCTTGCTAAGCACCGCCAGATTTTTTAACGATAGTACTGCGCAGCAATGGGATAACTCACTCTCTTCGGTTGAGAGGCAAATAAATATCATCATTGCAGACATCACTGAAAACAATGGAGACCTCCCTCCGGAATTAAAACAACGTTATCGCGATATCTGGCAATACCTTCTTTACCCTGATGGCCCAATAAAAACCGTGTACTACATGCTTCAGGATAACAAGCATATCAATTTCTCTCTTCATCCAACCCCGATAGAGTTCAAAGAGTCGGAACGTCCATGGTACCGCAATGCCATCGAGCATCCCGGCATCAATATCTGGAGTTCCCCTTACATTGACGCGATTGAAAAAACGCCGGTCGTCACCCTTTCCCATGCTGTATTCAATAACCAGGGGGAATTTCTTGGCGTGATTGGCATCGACCTGAACTTGAAAGTATTTTCAGCACGTATAGGGCGGATTCTGGAGAGTAGTAACCATGTTGTATATATGCTCTTTGACCGAGGCAGCAAGATGATTGTGGCTCATAGTGACCCTCAGGAAAATGGCAGTCGACTTGATCAATCATGGATTTCCGAATTGAAAGGCAGAAACGGAACATTAATGAGTGAAAATGGCGATCTCATCTCATATCACGCCCTTCACAACAATCCATCATGGCTGGTTATTACTATATTTCCATTCAAGAGCGATATCCTGATTGGTGAGATACTGCCTACCATATTTATCACTCTTGTATTGTCACTATCGATATTCACACTGGTTGCCATTATTTTCAGGCAACGTCTGGAACATACCATCAGCACGTTGGTACAAGTTGTTAGACAATTGCGTATAACCCCACCGGGGCAACAGATTATTATCCCCAAGCTGGCGGGCATAGAGGAGCTGGAGGATGAAATTGTGATGATTTCAGACAAAATGCAGGCTGAAACAGAAAAATCGCTGCGTGATGCATTAACCGGCTTGTACAACCGCCGTCATTTGGAAGAGACGCTCGCCACTCTGCATAAAGAAAATAGCCAATACATATTGGCGATTATCGACATTGATAACTTCAAAAAAATAAATGATACCTATGGTCATCCCATCGGTGATGCCGTTTTGAAACGCACAGCTCAGCTCGGTAGCCAATTGCTGGAGGAACAAGCAACCCTGTGCCGCTTTGGGGGGGAAGAGCTGGTCGCTATTTTCGAACAGACAGATATTGCCAGTGCGCAACAGTTAATGGAGTCGTGGCGTGCCAGTATGGGGCAACAGGATTGGCGGGAAAAGGGATTGAGCGTCTCCTTTAGCGGTGGCATTGCCGAATCCCAGAATGATGCACCAGATAGTGTGATGGCTCGCGCCGATGCAGCCCTCTATCATGCTAAACAAGCGGGCAAGAATCGCCTGCAACGGGCTTAAGCACGGGGATGGTGTTCGCCGTGCAGCGCCTTGAGCCGCTCGTTGGCGACATGGGTGTAGATCTGGGTAGTGGAGAGATCTGCGTGGCCCAGCAGCATCTGCACCACCCGCAGATCGGCGCCGTGGTTGAGCAGGTGGGTGGCAAAGGCGTGGCGCAGGGTATGGGGGGATAACTCGCCGTTGATCCCGGCCCGCTGGGCATAGAGCTTGATGCGGTGCCAGAAGGTCTGGCGGGTCATCATCCGGGCCAGTTTGGAGGGGAAAACCACATCCGAGCTGGTACCGCCGAGCAGCAGGGTTCGCCCCTCCCGGTAGTAGCGTTCCAGCCAGTACATCGCCTCCTCCCCCATGGGCACCAACCGCTCCTTGTTGCCCTTGCCCACCACCCGCACCAGCCCCTGCCGCAGGCTGACATGCTCGGCAGTCAGCCCCACCAGCTCGGAGACCCGCAAGCCGGTGGCGTAGAGCAGCTCCAGCATCGCCTTGTCCCGCAGCTCCAGCGGATCATCCACCAGCGGCGCCGTCAACAGCGCTTCCACTTCCGATTCGCTCAGATCGGAGGGGAGCTTCTTGGGCAGCTTGGGCCCCTCCAGCAGTACGGTAGGGTCGTCGCTGCGCAGCTTCTCGCGGTTGAGGTACTGATAGAAGCGGCGCAGGGCCGACAGAAAACGGGCCGTACTGCTGGCGGCAAACTGATGATCGACCCGCCACGCGAGATAGTGCTGGATCTCGTCCATCCCCGCCAGCAGCAGGGAGCTGCCCTGCTCGTCGAGCCAGAGGGAGAATTTTTCCAGATCGGTGCGATAGGAGCTGACCGTGTTGTCGGAGAGGCCCCGCTCCAGCCAGAGGGCATCGAGAAAGGGTTCAATCAGGGGATGTGGCTCGGGCTTGCTCATGGTCGGTCGCAGTCAGAAGAACAGTGGCCCATTGTAACGCCTCTGCTTGGCGGATGTGCAAGCCGCTTGCCGCGACCTGATCTGCCCGTGATATCGGGCGGTGAAGGGACGCAGCCAATCTGCTAGACTGGCGCCCTCCCCTTATGTTGCCCATCGTGTTGCCAACAGGTGCAGCCCACACGAGCAAGCGAGAAAGCGCCAAAAGAGATAAAGAGCGATGAAGATTGGTCTGTTTTACGGTTCTACCACCTGCTACACCGAGATGGCTGCCGAGAAGATCCGCGCCCTTATCGGCCCCGAGCTGGTGGATATCCACAACATCAAGGATGTCTCCCTGCGCCTGATGGAGGATTACGAGGTGTTGATCCTCGGCATCTCCACCTGGGATTTCGGCGAGCTGCAGGAGGATTGGGAGTCCCGCTGGGAAGATATTGGCGACCTCCATCTGGAGGGGCGTATTGTCGCCCTGTTTGGCCTCGGCGACCAGCTGGGTTATGGCGAATGGTTCCAGGATGCCCTCGGCATGCTGCACGATCAGCTGGTGCCCAGAGGGGTCAAGCTGGTGGGTTACTGGCCCAACGAAGGCTACGAGTTCGATGCCTCCAAGGCGCTGATCGATGATGGCCGCCACTTCGTCGGCCTGGCCCTCGACGATGCCAACCAGTATGACCAGACCGACTCCCGCATCGAGCAGTGGGTCGACCAGATCCTGACCGAAATTCACGAACTGCTCTGACCCGAGCGGCCTGTCCGGCATCCCAGCCTGTGCGGATGCCGGCTTCCTCCCCCTTCTCTCCGCTCGCTTAAATCCTCCTTTGCCGCCAATGCGGTCGCAGTTATCGCATCGCTTTTTTCAATCGGTATCATCCGCTGACGCCATAGCGACATTTGAGTAACGCTCTGCAACAATGGGGCAGCTACACCATCACGCTCGAATCCGGGTCGCGAAGGCTGAGACCCGCCCAGAAAAGGAGATCCTATGACGCCACTCTCCCTGTTGGCCCCCGCCATCGCCCGCGACGTGCTCGATCACGCGCTGGCGCTCGGGGCTGATTTCGCCGAGCTGTTTGTCGAGCGCAAGCGCCGCAGCCAGCTCAGCCTGCTCTCCAGCCAGATAGAGAACATCAGCGGTGGCCTCGATTTCGGCATCGGCGTGCGCCTCTGCTATGGCCACAAGGTGCTCTACGGCTACACCAATCTGGCCAGCCGCGACGAGCTGCTGCGTATCGTCACCCTGCTGGCGGCCAAAGACCGCCGCGACCCGGTGGTGACCGCCACCGCCTTCGATTTCACCCGCCTGACCGACCGCAACCCGGTCGAGCTGCCCCTGTCGGCCGACAAGCTGCTGGAGCAGAAGATCGCCTATCTGCACGCCATGGATGCGGTGGCCCGCGCCGAGAGCGACAAAGTGAGCCAGTTCTCCGGCAACGTGCTGGGCTGGGAGCAGGAGGTGGAGATCTTCAACAGCGAAGGGCTACAGGTAGCCGATCGCCGCCACTACAACCGCATCATGGCCCAGACCATCGCCCGGGAAGGGAGCGAGCAGAGCGTCGGCTATGAGGCGCCGGGCGCCCTGATGGGCTGGGAACATGCCGAGCGCATCGATCCGCGCGAGCTGGCGCTCACCGCCACCCGTCAGGCACTGGTGAAACTGGGAGCGGCCCCCTGCCCGAGCGGCACCCTGCCGGTCATCATGGAGAACGGCTTTGGCGGCGTCATCTTCCACGAGGCGTGCGGCCACCTGCTGGAGACCACCTCGGTGGCCAAAAAGGCCTCGGTATTCCACGACAAGATGGGCCAGCTTATCGCCAATCCGGTGGTCAATGCGGTGGACGAGGGGCTGCAAGGCAACGTCTGGGGCTCCATCAACGTCGATGACGAGGGGATGGCAACCCAGCACACCCAGCTCATCAAGGACGGCGTGCTGACCGGTTTTCTGGTGGACAGAATGGGCGCCCTCAAAACCGGTTACGCCCGCACCGGCTCCGGGCGGCGTGAATCCTACAAGTACGCTCCCACCTCGCGCATGCGCAACACCTATATCGAGCCGGGCAACCACAGCCTCGACGACATGCTGGCCACGGTGGAGCACGGCATCTACGCCAAAAAGATGGGGGGCGGCTCGGTACAGCCCGGCACCGGTGAATTCAACTTCAACGTGCAGGAGGCCTACCTCATCGAGCACGGCAAGATCACCAAGCCGCTCAAGTCGGCCACCCTGATCGGCACCGGCCCGCAGGTGCTTAAAGAGATCTCCATGGTGGGCAGCAATCTGGCGCTGGCCGCCGGCATGTGCGGCTCGGTCTCGGGCTCAGTCACCACCTCGGTGGGCCAGCCGGCCCTCAAAGTGGACAATATTCTGGTGGGAGGGAACGCCTGATGAGCACCATCGACATGAATCAACTGCTCACCCGCCTGCTGGACAAAGTGGCCGATCTCAACGCCGAAGCAGACATCATCGCCAATCAGGAGAGAGCCTTCTCCCTCAAGGCCGACAAGGGCGAGCTCGGCGAATACAAGGTGACCAGCAGTCAGCAGCTTGGCATTCGCCTGATAAAAGAGGGCCGGGTCGGCATCGCCTACTCGGAAGCGCTCGATGAGGCGGCGCTCGATGCCATGCTGCAGGATGCGCTGGATGCCAGCCGCTTTGCCAAGGTGGATCCGGATCAGCGCATCTCGGTGGCCAATAGCCGGATCACCACAGATTGCGCCGAGATCAACCAGCCCGATACCACGCCGGCTGAGGAGAAGATCGCTCTGGCCCTGCGCCTGGAGTCAGACATGCTGGCCATGCCCGATGTGAGCGGCGCCCCCTACAACAGCTTCTTTGAAGGGGAGAGCCAGCTCTGGCTCGCCAACAGTCAGGGTACCCTCTGTCAGCACGGCGAGTTCAGCGTCGGCTGCTACACCTCGGCGCTGGTCGAACGGGATGGTCGCCAGTCGATGCACTCGCAGGGGCAGTATGGCCGTCGCTTCGACGAGCTGGATAGCCAGCGGCTCATCGCGCAGATCTACGCCGTCGCCAGCGACCTGCTGCCGGGCGAAGCGGTACCAAGCGGTCGCTACAGCGTCATCTTCAGTACCAACTGCTTCGCCAGCCTGTTTGGCTGCTTTCAGGGGGTGCTGTCCGGCAAGTGGGCCCAGCAGGGGATCAACCCATGGCGGGAGAAGGTGGGGCAGAGCGTCGCCTCGCGCTGGCTCACTCTGGAGAGCCGGGTCTATATGCCGGGCGGCATGAACATCAAGGCGTTTGATGGCGAGGGAGCAGCTACCTCGGATCTGCTGCTGATTGGCGACGGTGAGCTGAAAACCCTGCTCCACAACAGCGCCACCGCCCGTCACTTTGGTGTGGCCAGCAACGGCTCGGCCGCCCGCGGCGCCCGCAGCGCCCTCGATGTGACCGCTCGCCATCTGGTGTTTGGCGCCGGCCCCCACAGCGAAACAGAGGTGCGGAGCGGCGACTACCTGGAGCTGGTCAAGCTGGACGGTCTGCACTCGGGGGCCGATGCGGTGAGCGGCGACTTCTCCTTTGGCGCATCGGGATTCCTCTGCCGCGATGGGGTTCGCCTGCAGCCGGTACGCGGCATCACGGTGGCGGGCAACTTCTACCGCCTGCTGGGTGAGCTGGAAGCGGTCGGCGATACCTTGTACCACAACGATGGCAAGGGCTTCTACGCCCCGCTTATCCGTTTTGGTGGACTCTCCGTCGCTGGCAAGTAATCCTGCCTGACTAACGGCGCCCCGGGTCAACGCATGGCCCGGGGCGCCGTTTTTTCATCTCTTGCCCCGCAATTTCAGACCCTTTAATCCTCGTCAAATCGCCACTCGCGACGAGCTGGATCATGCAGGCAGGTCTCCCCGTTAATCATCTGCAAAGGGATGTGGCGACACGGCGCATGGGCTTCGATCGCCTGTGCCAGCACCGGGCTATGGGTAGTCACCCAGAGCTGGGAGTGGCGCGACGCTTCGCCAATCAGCCGGCCCAGTGCCGGCAGCATATCGGGATGCAGGCTGCTCTCCGGCTCGTTCAGTACCACCAGCGGTGCCGGGCGCGGGCTGAGCAGGGCCACTGTCAAGCAGAGCAGGCGCAGGGTACCATCGGATAACTCGCGCGCCCGCAGCGGACGACGCAACCCCTCCCGCGTCATCATCATCTCGAGCCCCGCTTCGCTGTTCCCCACGTGGAAGCTGGCGTCGGGAAAAGCACGGGCGAGAATATCGTGCAGCAATCGGGCATCGCCAATTTCGACGATGGTGGCAAAGGCCGCAGCCAGATCCCGCCCGTCATGACTCAGCACCGGAGTGCGGATCGCCGGTTGCGGACTGCGCAGGGGGGAGCCGGGAGCGATATCGAAGTGGTGATAAAAGCGCCACTGATTCAGCAGGTGGCGCAATCTGGCGAGTTCGGGATAGCGCTCCGGCTCGGCCAGATGGCCAAAGACCGACTCGTGGGGCAGCATGCCGGGGGCATAGTCCACCTTGTCGCCGTCGATGCCGAGCACCTTGACCGCCTGATTGCGCCGCATCAGCAACCGGTTGGAGGGGGAGCGGCGCTCCCCCAGCCACGCCTCCTCCTGCTTGATCTCGGGATCGAAGGCGAAATAGGGGCTGACCGGCGGTGGGGGCAAACCTATCTGCAGCTCATAACCGAACAGATCTGCCTGCATCCCGAGAATAATGCGTTTGGGGGCATCCGCCCGATCGCCAGGACGCAGGCCTCCTGCCCACATGGTCTGGCTGATGCCCCCTTCGGCGCAGATGGCTCGCGCCAGCTCTCCGCTGGCTGCGCTCGCCAACAGATGAATGGCGTTGTATAGGTTGCTCTTGCCGCAGCCATTTGCCCCCTGCACCAGATTGATCCTGCCAAGGGGCATGGATAGCTTGCGCACCGACCGATAGCCCCGGATCCAGATCTCGCTCAACATGGGGATGACTCCTTGCACCTGATAAACGCCCTGAAGGCGAGCCAACCCCGCCGGGCCACAAGGCTACTGTGATCCGCTCGGGAAAGCAGCCCCCTTAGCCACATGAGAAGAGGCACCCGAAGGTGCCTCTTGCAAGCAGCCTTACTAAAACGACGGGATCAGGGCGAGAGCGGTTCGCGGTGATATTCGGCGCAGCCGCATTCGGGGCAGGTATCGAGCTGCTCGGGATGGAGCACGGTATGGCGCCAACCACACTGATCACACACCATGACCCCCAGCCCCACCCAATCGCCCGCTTCGTAAACACCCTTGTGCTCCAGCTCGTCAGCCAGCTCGCGCCACTCCACCTGGGCGCGGTCGGTCACATCCGCCAGCCATGACCAGGCGGTATCTTTGAGGGCCAGCATAAAGGCAGACTCTTCCACCTGCGCACTATCGTCATGGCGCCCCTCGTCATAGTTGCCCAGATCCCGCTTCACATACTCGGCAATCAGCGCCAGCTCGTCCTGAGTGAGGTCACTGGCCGCTTCCAGATAGGCCTGAACGCGGGCAATCATCCGGTTGAGGCGCTCCCCCTGGAACTGCTCTGTCTCTTGCCACTGCTTTTGCAGTTCGGCAATGAAGGTTTCATACCCTTTTTGACGTTTGTCCATGGCTGTTACTCCTCTGCTAAATCCCTTTCTGGCCCGGCTTCAGGCTTGACGGATGCTGGCGGTTGTTGCCGCCGCAGGATATGGGTATTCTATTGCGATTTCCCAGCTGATTTATCTATTCATTTCACAGATCCGGATGTCACCAATGCAAGAGCAATACGTTCCCCAATCAATCGAACCAGCAGTGCAGAAGCACTGGGATGCCAAGAAAACCTTCAAGGCCGTGGAGAAAGTAGACAAAGAGAAGTTCTACTGCCTCTCCATGTTCCCCTATCCGTCTGGTCGTCTACACATGGGGCACGTTCGCAACTACACCATAGGTGATGTGATCTCCCGTTATCAACGCCTCAATGGCAAGAACGTGTTGCAACCCATCGGTTGGGATGCCTTCGGTCTGCCGGCGGAAAACGCCGCCATCAAGAACAACACTGCGCCGGCCCCCTGGACCTACGAAAACATCGAATACATGAAGAACCAGCTGAAGATGCTGGGTCTGGGTTATGACTGGGATCGTGAAGTCGCCACCTGCAAGCCGGACTACTACCGCTGGGAGCAGTGGTTCTTCACCAAGCTCTACGAGAAGGGTCTGGTCTATAAGAAGACCTCCTCTGTCAACTGGTGCCCGAACGACATGACCGTACTGGCCAACGAGCAGGTTGTCGACAACTGCTGCTGGCGCTGTGACACCCCGGTCGAGCAGAAAGAGATCCCCCAGTGGTTCATCAAGATCACCGACTACGCCGAAGAGCTGCTGAACGACATCGACAACCTCGAAGGCTGGCCGGAGATGGTCAAGACCATGCAGCGCAACTGGATTGGCCGCTCCGAAGGGGTCAACATCAGCTTCGCCATCGAGGGTCAGGCTGAGCAGCTGGAGGTCTACACCACCCGTCCGGACACCTTCATGGGCGTCACCTATGTCGGTATCGCCGCTGGCCACCCGCTGGCCCTGCAGGCCGCCGAAAACAACCCGGAACTGGCCGCCTTTATCGAAGAGTGCAAGAACACCAAGGTAGCCGAAGCCGAACTGGCCACCATGGAGAAGAAGGGCATGGCCACCGGCCTCTACGCCATCCACCCGCTGGATGGCCGCAAGGTGCCGGTCTGGGTCGCCAACTTCGTGCTGATGAACTACGGCACCGGCGCCGTGATGGCAGTTCCGGCCCACGATCAACGTGACTTCGAATTCGCCACCAAATATGGCCTCGACATCAAGGCGGTCATCAAGCCGGTTGATGGCGACGTAGACGTGAGCGAAGCCGCTTACACCGAGAAGGGCGTGCTGTTCAACTCCGGCGAGTTTGACGGTCTCGACTTCCAGGGCGCTTTTGATGCCATCGCCAACAAGCTGGAAACGCTGGGCAAGGGCAAGCGCACCGTCAACTTCCGTCTGCGCGACTGGGGTGTCTCCCGTCAGCGCTACTGGGGTGCCCCCATCCCGATGCTGACTCTGGCTGACGGTACCGTAGTGCCGACTCCGGAAGATCAGCTGCCGGTGCTGCTGCCGGAAGATGTGGTGATGGACGGTATCCAGAGCCCGATCAAGGCCGACGCCGAGTGGGCCAAGACCACCTACAACGGTCAGGAAGCGTTCCGCGAGACCGATACCTTCGACACCTTCATGGAGTCCTCCTGGTACTACGCGCGCTACTGCTCCCCGGACTACGACAAGGGCATGCTGGACCCGGCTGCTGCCAACCACTGGCTGCCGGTGGATCAGTACATCGGCGGCATCGAGCACGCCTGTATGCACCTGCTCTATGCCCGCTTCTTCCACAAGCTGCTGCGTGACGCAGGGCTGGTCAACAGCGACGAGCCGTTCAAGCGCCTGCTCTGCCAGGGCATGGTGCTGGCCGACGCCTTCTACTACAAGGACGAGAAGGGCGGCAACGTCTGGGTCAGCCCTACCGACGTCAAGGTAGAGCGTGACGAGAAGGGTCGCATCACCAAGGCCATCGATAACGAAGGCCGCGAAGTGATTCACTCCGGTATGACCAAGATGTCCAAGTCCAAAAACAACGGCATCGACCCGCAGCTGATGGTCGAGCGTTACGGCGCCGATACCGTCCGTCTGTTCATGATGTTCGCCTCTCCGGCCGAGATGACGCTGGAGTGGTCCGACTCCGGCGTAGAGGGTGCCCAGCGCTTCCTGCGTCGCCTGTGGCGCACTACCTTCGAGCACGTCTCCGGTGGCGCCGTTGCCGCGCTGGACGTAGCCGCCCTTACCAGCGAGCAGAAAGCCATTCGCCGCGAACTGCACAAGACCATCGCCAAGGTGAGCGACGACGTGGGTCGCCGTCAGACCTTCAACACCGCCATCGCCGCCATCATGGAGCTGATGAACAATCTCTCCAAGCTGGGTAACGACGAGCAGGATCGCGCCCTGATGCAGGAAGCGCTGGAAGCTGTGGTGGTCATGCTCTACCCCATCACCCCGCACATCGGCTTCGAGCTGTGGAAGATGCTGGGCAAGGGCGACGACGTGGATCACGCCGCATGGCCGGTGGCCGATGAAGCGGCCATGGTCGAGACCGAGAAGCTGGTCGTGGTGCAGATCAACGGCAAGATGCGCGGCAAGCTGACCGTTCCGGCCGAGATCAGCCAAGCTGATGTCGAGAAGCTGGCTATGGCCGATGCCTCCGTGCAGAAGTTCACCGACGGTCTGACCGTGCGCAAGGTGATCTACGTACCGGGCAAGCTGCTCAACATTGTCGCCAACTGATCGGTCGTCAACGAGCGTTGCCAATCTGTGACAGCAAACGGATGATAACGGCGGGCCCTGCGCCCGCCGCTTTCCCTTAATGCAAAGAGGATTTTCTATGGGCACCATCTTCACCCGCTGGATGGCTATCATGCTGGCAGCCCTGCTGCTGCAAGGCTGCGGTTTTCACATGCGCGGCACCGGCATTCCGGCCGAGCTGAAGACCATGAAGGTCGTGGGCGACAACAAGAGCGACTTCTACCGGATGGTCACCACCCGCCTCAAGGCATCAGGGGTTACCCTGGCCGACAAGGAAGGGATCCCGGTACTGACCCTGGGCGGCATCGGTGCCAGCAGTCAGGTCGCCTCGGTCAACGCACAGGGTGTCGACACCGAGTATGTACTGGGCTTCAGCACCCAGTTCACCGTCTCGGTGCCCGGCAAACCGACTCAGGTTTTCCCCATCAACTTCAACCGCAGCTTCCTCAACAAGCCGGATGCAGCGCTCGCCTCCTCCCGTGAGCAGGAGCAGCTCAACCGCGAGATGCAGGAGCAGGCGGCCAATCAGGTGATCCGGCAGTTGAGCCAGGTCAGCTTCTGATGCGGATTTATCCTGAACAATTTGGTGACCACCTCAAAGCAGGGCTTCGGCCCTGCTATCTCGTTTTTGGTGATGAACCCCTGCTGCGACTGGAGGCCATTGACGCCATCCGTCAGGTCGCCCGCAAACAGGGATTCGATGAACGCCACACCTTCGTGGTGGAACAGGGGCTGGACTGGAATCAGGTCTACGACGCCTGTCAGGCAATGAGCCTTTTTTCTGCCCGCCAAATCATTGAACTGGAACTGCCCGCCAAGGTCGACAAGGATCTCGCTGCCCGTATCAGCGACATTGGCAAGCAGCTCCACCCCGATCTGCTGCTGGTACTGAGCGGCGGTCGCCTCAACCAGACCCAGATGAAAGCAGCCTGGTTCGACAAGCTCTACCAGATCGGCACCTATGTGCCGGTCAACCACCCGGAGCCCAAGTTCTTCCCACGCTGGATGAGCGCCCGCTTCCAGCGCTTTGGCCTCAAGGCGCTGCCGGATGCCATCAACTTCATGTGCCACTCCTACGAGGGCAACCTGCTGGCCGCGAGCCAGGAGATCGAGAAGCTGACCCTGCTCTCGCCGCCACAGCCCATCAGCGTCACCTATCTGCAGGAGACCATCATCCGCCACGCCCACTTCACCCCGTTCCAGCTGGTCGATACCCTGCTGGAGGGAAAAGTGAACCGGGCCCAGCGCATTCTGGCCGCTCTGCGGGCCGAAGGCACCGAGCCGGGGATGCTGGCATGGACCCTCTGCCGCGAGCTGGAGCAACTGACCGAATTGTCGCTGGCGATGCGCAACGGCCAGCCACTGGGGGAACACTTCAACCGCCTGCGCATCTGGCAGAGCCGCCAGCAGCTCATTCAACAGGCGCTGACCCGGCTTCCCTTCGCCAAGCTGCAGCAGCTGTGGCAGCTGATGGCACAACTGGATGACGCCCAGCGCCGCTTTGATACCGAGCAGGCCTGGCTGATGCTGCAGACCATAGCCCTCGGCTTTCGTGACGGTACGCCCCTGCCGCTGGCGATGGAGAGTGCGCCATGCTGAAGGCGCCTATTGGCCTGCTGGGGGGCACGTTCGACCCTATCCATATCGGCCATCTGCGCCCCGCCATCGAGGCGCGCGATGCCATTGGTCTGGCCGAAGTGCGGCTGATCCCGAACCATATACCGCCCCACCGCGCCAACCCGCACTGCTCCAGCGAGCAGCGTCTGGCCATGGTCAGGCTGGCGGCGGCAGAGAACCGCCACTTCGTGGTGGATGAGCGGGAGCTTTGGCGCGACAAGCCCTCCTACACCATCGATACCCTGATCGAGCTGCGTCAGGAGCTGCCCGATACGCCGCTCTGCTTTTTGATGGGGATGGACTCGCTGCTTGGCCTGCCCGGCTGGCACCGCTGGCGGGAGCTGCTCGACTACGCCCATCTGGTGGTGAGCACCCGCCCCGGCTGGCAACCCGATTATCCGGCCGAACTGGCTGAACTGCTGGCCCGTCATCAGGTCAAAGAGGTAGCCGCACTGCACCGGCAACGGGCAGGCCATATCTGGTTGGCCAGCAACCAACCCATTGAATTGTCTGCTACCCGGCTGCGCGAGCTGCTGGCGGCGGGAGAAGATCCCCGCTACCTCTTGCCCGAGCCGGTTGCGCACTATATTGATCAACAGGGGCTCTACCGCGCCATCTGCCGGTAAGACTCCCCAGCTGTCCCGTTCCGGTAGGAAACGGGAGTGACCATGATATAATCCGCCGCCCTCACGCTGTCAGGCGCCGGAATACAGGAGAGACTCATTGCAAGGCCAAGAACTTCACGCCTTTATCATCGACAAGATTGATGACATGAAAGGCCGCGATATCATCACCCTCGATGTACGCGGCAAATCCAGCATCACTGACACCATGATCGTCTGCTCCGGCAACTCCAACCGTCACGTCTGCGCCATCGCCAACCATCTGGCCAGTGAAGCCCGTCATGCCGGGCTCGACCTGCTGAGCGTGGAAGGCGAGCTGAGCGGAGAGTGGGTACTGGTAGATATGGGATCGGTGATCGTGCATGTGATGCAGGATGAACATCGTGACTTCTACCAGCTGGAAAAACTGTGGGGCGGTGCCGCTCAAGTGAACACGCAATAACGAGAGCAGCAAAGTACCGACATGAAGATTCAGTTGATCGCGGTGGGCACCAAGATGCCCGCCTGGGTAGAGCATGGCTTTGAAGAGTATCGCCGCCGCTTCCCGAAAGATATGCCGTTTGAGCTGGTGGAGATTGGCGCCGGCAAACGGGGCAAAAATGCCGATATTCCCCGCATTCTGCAAAAAGAGGGGGAGGCCATGCTGGCCGCCGCCGGGCGCTCGCGCATCGTCACCCTCGACATTCCGGGCAAGCCATGGACCACGGAGCAGCTGGCTACCCAGCTGGAGGCGTGGAAGCTCGATGGCCGCGATGTCGCCCTGCTGGTAGGCGGGCCGGAAGGCTTGTCGCCGGAGTGCAAGGCAGCCGCAGAGCAGAGCTGGTCGCTCTCGCCGCTGACCCTGCCCCACCCGCTGGTGCGGGTACTGGTCGCCGAGAGCCTCTACCGTGCCTGGAGCATTACCACTAATCACCCGTATCACAGGGAGTGAGCCAGGATGTGGCTCACCCTCCCCGACACACATGCGAATCACAGAGAGTGAACAATGCCGCTCCTGCTGTTATTGCCCCAATGGTTCTGAGGTAAAGGCATGCTGAAACAACGCATCGAGATGCGCGATCACAGTGCCGAGGGCAATCTGTTCTTCCGGCGCACTCTGGTAGCCTACATCGGCATCGTCGTGCTGATGCTGGTGCTGCTGGGCAATCTCTATTACCTGCAGGTCGAGTCTTACGACACCTACCAGACCCGCTCCAACTCCAACCGCATCCGGGTGGTGCCGGTGGCGCCGCCGCGCGGCCTCATCTATGACACCAACGGCGTGCTGCTGGCGGAAAACCGCCCCGTCTACAGTCTGGAGATTGTCCCTGAAGAGACGCCGGATCTGGCCAAAACCGCCGATGAGCTGGTCGCCCTGCTGGGTCTGCCGGAGGGAACAAAAGAGAAGTTTCTGGCTGAAGTGAAGCGCCAGCGCCGCTTCAAGCCGGTCGCCCTCTACGAGAAGCTGACCGAGTATCAGGTGGCGCTCTTCTCGGTCAACCAGCACAACTACCCGGGTGCCAGCATCGAGGCTTACCTCAAGCGCTACTACCCGTTTGGCGACACCCTCACCCATGCGCTGGGCTACGTGGCCAAGATCAACACCCGCGACGTGGAGCGCCTCGACAAGGAAGACAAGCTCGCCAACTACGCAGCCACCAAGGATATCGGCAAGCAGGGGGTGGAGAAGTATTACGAGGATGAGCTGCACGGCGTGGCGGGCTATCAGGAGGTCGAGGTCAACAACCGCGGCCGGATTGTCCGCACCCTCAAATTCCAGCCACCGGTTCCGGGCAAGGATATCTACCTCAACATCGATGTGCGGCTGCAGCTCAAGGCCCAGCAGTTGCTGGCCGGCCAGCGCGGTGCCATCGTGATGATGGATCCCAAAACCGGCGCCATTCTGGCCATGGAGTCGAGCCCGAGCTACGACCCCAACCTGTTCGTGACCGGCATCTCGGGCCCCAACTACTCGGCGCTGCTCAACGATCCGGCGCGGCCGCTGGTCAACCGCACCACCCAGGGCATCTATGCTCCCGCCTCCACCGTCAAACCCATGATGTCCATCATGGGCCTCAACGAAGGGGCCATAACCCCGGGCTATCGCTACTTCGGTGGCCCCAGCTTCTCCATTCCCGGCACCACCAAGAAGTTCCGCGACTGGCGCCGCTGGGGTCATGGCTGGCTCGATGTCTATCGGGCCATCGAGGTATCGGCCGACACCTACTTCTACGATCTCGCCTACCGGGTCGGCATCGACAAGATCCACAGCTACATGACCAAGTTCGGCTTCGGTCAGTACACCGGTGTCGACCTCTATGAGGAGAGCAAGGGGGTCATGCCGTCGCGGGACTGGAAAATGGCTCGCTGGCGTCAGCCATGGTATCAGGGGGACACCATCTCCATCGGTATCGGGCAGGGCTACTGGAGTGCCACCCCGCTGCAGCTGGCCAAGGCGATCAGCATCCTGACCCAGAACGGTCACGACGTCACCCCGCACCTGCTCAAGAGTACCGCCTCGCAGGCGGGCGTGGTCGATGCCCCGGTCAACCCCAACATCGCCCTCAAGCTCAAGAACGACAGCTTCTGGAAAGTGGCGCAAGAGGGGATGTGGCGCGTCAACCATGGCAGCGAAGGCAGTGGTCGCCTGTCGTTTGCCAAGGCCCCCTACTCCTCGGGTGGCAAGTCGGGCACCGCTCAGGTGGTCGGTCTGAAAGAGAACCAGGTCTACAACATCAAAACCGTCAAGGCGGAACATCGCGACAATGCGCTATTCGTCGCTTACGCCCCCTTTGAAGCCCCCAAGGCGGTCGTTGCGCTGGTGCTGGAGAACTCCATTGGTGGTGGTGGTGGCCGTGCCGCATCGCCCATCGCACGCCAGATGATGGATGCCTTCCTGCTGCCGCCCGAACCACAACTGCCACCGGCACCGGAAAAGCCGTCCAAACCGAGTGAGGTTGCTACCAATGAGTAATTCAGCCCGCCAGCAGAGTATCTGGTACAAGCTGCACATCGACCTGCCCCTGCTGCTGGGGTTGCTGGCCGTCATCGCCCTCTCCATGGTGGTGCTCTACTCCGCCTCCGGCCAGGATATGGACTCCATTGTGCGCCAGCTGGTGCGCGGCGGACTTGCCTTCGCCCTGATGATCGGCATGGCCCAGCTGCCGCCCTCCCTCTACGCCCGCTGGTCGGTGCCGCTGTTTGTCGGGGTGGTACTGCTGCTCATCGCAGTGGACGTATTCGGCCATATCGGCAAGGGGGCCCAGCGCTGGCTCGACTTAGGCTTTATGAAGTTTCAGCCCTCCGAGGTGATGAAACTTTCCATGCCCATCATGGTCGCCGCCTGGCTCAGCCGTCACTCGCTGCCTCCCAAACTCAGTCATGTGGTGATAGCCCTCATCATGGTGCTACTGCCGACCCTGCTTATTGCCGCCCAGCCCGACCTTGGCACCTCCATTCTGGTGGCGGCCTCCGGCTTCTTCGTCATCTTCCTGGCGGGGCTCAGCTGGTGGCTGATCGGACTGGCGGCGCTGCTGATCGCGGCCTTTATGCCGGTGCTCTGGTTCTTCCTGATGCACGACTATCAGCGCCAGCGGGTCATGATGCTGATCGACCCGGAGAAAGACCCGCTCGGCCGCGGCTACCACATCATCCAGTCCAAGATTGCCATCGGCTCCGGCGGCGTCTTTGGCAAGGGGTGGCTGCAGGGCACCCAGTCCCAGCTCGAGTTTCTGCCCGAGCGCCACACCGACTTCATCTTCGCGGTATTCAGCGAGGAGTTCGGTCTGGTGGGGGTGGCGCTGCTGCTGGTGCTCTATCTCTACGTCATCAGCCGCTGCCTGTTTATCTCGATGCAGGCCCAGAACAGCTTTGAACGGCTGCTCGGTGGCGCCATCACCCTCACCTTCTTCGTCTATGTGTTCGTCAACATGGGCATGGTAAGCGGCATCCTGCCGGTGGTAGGTGTTCCCTTGCCGCTGGTGAGCTATGGCGGCACCTCCATGGTGACCCTGATGGCCGGATTCGGTATCCTGATGTCCATCCAGACTCATAGAAGACTGCTTGCCTGATGCGTCTGGCTGGGTTGTTGCTCTCGCTCGTTGCCCTTACGGCAGAGGCGGCCGTCGAACCTGCCGGGCTCGCTCGGCTTGCCGAACAGCAGCAAGTGCCGCTGGCCGAGTTGCAGGCGGCTGTGGCCAGCGCCCGGCTAAGGCAGGAGGTGCTCGACACCATCAGTCGGCCGTGGGAGGCCAAGCCCTGGCACCGCTACCGGCCGCTGTTCGTCACCCCGGATCGCATCCGGGATGGCCTGCAGTTCTGGCAGCAGCATGCCGCCACGCTGGCGCGAGCCGAGCAGACCTATCGGGTACCGGCCTCGCTTATCGTCGCCATCATCGGTATCGAGACCTTCTACGGTCGCCAGATGGGCCGTCATCCGGTGCTGGACAGCCTCTACACCCTGGGGTTTCACTACCCCGAGCGCAGCGACTTCTTTGCCAAGGAGTTTGCCCAGCTGGTGTTGCTGGCCAAAGAGGAGGGGTGGCAACTCGATACCCTCAAGGGCTCCTATGCCGGGGCCATGGGGATGGGGCAGTTCATGCCCTCCAGCTATCGCCACTACGCCGTCGATTTTGACGGCGATGGCAAACGGGATCTCTTCGCCAATCCGGCTGATGCCATCGGCAGCGTGGCCAACTACTTCGCCAGCCACCAGTGGCGCTGGGGCGAAGCGGTGGTCGAGCCGGCCCAGATCGGGCTGATGGCGGTTGATCCCCTGCTCAGGCGAGAGCCCGAGCTGACACAACAGTGGTCAGAACTGGCGGCGGCAGGGATTGAGCTCGCCACGCCGCTGGCCCCGCAGACGCCGGTCAAGTTACTGGCATTTGATCAAGCCGATGAACCGGAATACTGGGTCGCACGGCATAACTTTTATGTGATCACCCGCTACAATCGCAGCCCGCTCTACGCGATGGCGGTGTATCAACTTAGCCAAGCCATTCAGGAAGCGTATGCATCTTCGTCACAAACTCCTCCCGCTCAGCCTGAGCTTGTTGCTGGCCGCCTGCAGTAGCAGCCAGCCGGAACAGTCCGCCCCGGTCGATCTGCCGCCCGCCAGCAAACCGCCCGTTATCGAGATCCCGCAAGCCACCGGCGCCATCCCGCGCCCCGAGCCCCTGAGTGCCAGCGGCAACCGGGACTACTGGCGCGGCCAGGAGAAATTCGAGGTGTGGCGCGATATCAAGCACTACAGCGAAGAGGGCACAGCCAGCTGGCTCTCCCCCTCCCTCGATGGCCAGAAGACCGCCAATGGCGATGTGCAGGACAGCAAGCTGTTCAGCGCCGCCCACCGCAACCTGCCGCTGCCAAGCTACGTGCGGGTCACCAATCTGGACAACGGGCTGGAGACCATAGTGCGAGTCAACGATCGCGGCCCGTTTGACAGCAGTCGCCTGATCGACCTCTCTCCCGCTGCCGCCAAACAGCTCGAGATGATCGAGGGGGGCGAGGCGCGGGTGCGGCTCGAACTCATCAACGACACCCCGGATCAGATGGTGATCATGGAGCCGATGAAGCCCATCGAGATGACGCCAACCGCCCCGGCTGCCGCCGCTGCACCTCAGGCGATGTCACAGGATGGCTTCATCGGTCAACCGACCGAGCTCGCCATGGCTGCGCCGGCCGCAGAAGCCGCGCCCGTCAAGGCACCCGCCGCCAAAGCGGCACCGACCAAACCGGCTCCGGCCAAGGCGGCAGCCCCTGCCAGCAGCGGTGACGGCAAGATGATCCAGGTACTGGCCAGCGGCTCCCAGCAGCGGGCCGAGGCGATGGGCAAGGTGATGACCCAGCGTTATGGCCTCCCCTACCGGATCGATAGCCATGGTGCCATTTTCCGGGTGCTGATTGGCCCTGTTGCGGCCGACCAGCAAGCCGAAACATTGGAAAAAGTGCGTCAGGGTGGCCTCGAACAGGCCTTTATCGTTCCCTGATCGTTACCCTTTTGCTGCGGGTGTGACTAACCGCTTACTTACCGCCATCACGTCGTTTTATGGCGTGCTGGCGTTAAGTGATGGATAAAAAACCAGTTCTGATCGCCATGTCGGGCTATAACCTGCGGGCGCATCTGGTATAGTTAGGCCCGCATTTTATCCCCATCTGGATCGCAGGAATTTCAAGATGTCCAAATTTGCCCGTTCAGTTCTTCTGGCCTCACTGATCAGCGCCACCGCTCAGGCCAATACCCCGATGCCGGCTCCTACTCCGAACAGCAACCCGGTTGTTGTTCCCGCCGCACCCGAGATCTCCGCCAAGGCCCATATTCTGATCGACTACTACTCCGGTCAGGTGCTGGCCGAGCAGAACGCCGAAGAGCGCCTGCCGCCCGCCAGTCTGACCAAGATGATGACCTCCTACATCATCGGCCAGGAGCTGCTGAAGGGGAACATCAAGCGCACCGACATGGTGACCATCAGCCAGAATGCCTGGTTCAAGAACTACTCCGACTCCTCCAAGATGTTTATCGAGGTGGGCAAGCAGGTCTCCGTCGATGACCTGAACAAGGGCATCATCATCCAGTCCGGCAACGACGCCTGCGTCGCCATGGCCGAATTCCTGGCTGGCAGCACCGACTCCTTCGCCAGCCTGATGAACAGCTGGGCCGCCAAGCTCGGCATGAAAGACAGCCACTTCATGAACCCGCACGGTCTGGATGCGGAAGGTCACTACAGTACCGCTCACGACATGGCCCGTCTGGGTCAGGCACTGATCCGCGACCTGCCGGAGGAGTACAAGATCTACTCCCAGAAGTCTTTCGTCTTCAACGGCATCACCCAGCACAACCGCAACCGTCTGCTGTGGGACCAGTCCCTGCAAGTTGACGGCATCAAGACCGGCCATGTCAGCCAGGTCGGCTACAACCTGGTCTCCTCCGCCACCAACAACGAAGGCATGCGCCTGATCGCCGTGGTGCTGGGTGCCAACAGCGAAGCCTCCCGCGCCGCCGAGAGCAAGAAGCTGCTCACCTACGGCTTCCGTTTCTTCCAGAGCCTGACCCCCTACAAGGCGGGCACCGTACTGGTCACCCAGAAGATCTGGATGGGCGACAAGCCGGAAGTGAAACTGGGCGTCGACAAGGATATCTCCGTGCTGGTCACCCGCGGTCAGGGCAACAACCTCAAAGCGGACTTCCAGCTTGAGAGCGAACTGAAAGCGCCGCTGGCCAAGGGTCAGCGCGTCGGTACCGTGTTCCTGAAACAGGGTGACAAGGAGATCAAGCAGGTTCCGCTGGTTGCCCTGGAAGATGTACAAGAGGGTGGCCTGATGAGCCGTCTGTGGGACTACCTGGTGATGCTGGTCTCCAGCTGGTTCAAGTAATCGGGACGCACAATCCTCACCATACAGCGGCGCCAACAGGCGCCGCTGCTGTTTCTGGTGGCTCCAGCCAGTGAATAACCCTGTAAACTGCAGGTTCCGCCCCATGCCGATTTGTGGTAAAAAGCACCACCCCCACTCATGTCTGACGATCCGGGCCTTGATCCCGGCACGGGCCATGCCCATATAGACTTGAGATGGCGGCCCTCGCGGGCCATCGGCCAAGCGCCAAACAAGAGTGCGTCATCCCGTGACGACGCCATGAAGACACCCAAAGGTGAGTAAATGAATACCAAGTTTGACGAACTGCTGGAGTTTCCCTGCAAATTCCCGTTCAAGGTACTCGGCATTGCCGACCCGGCGCTGCCGGACATGGTGGTTGAAGTGCTGCAGCAGCACGCCCCCGGCACCTACAGCCCGACCGTCCAGCCCAGCTCCAAGGGCAACTACCACTCGGTTCGCGTGACCGTGACTGCCCAGAGCAAGGAGCACATCGAAGCGATGTACACAGCCCTTGGCAAGATCGAGCTGGTGAAGTACGTACTGTAATGTCTCTCTCGCCCCGTTCTGCGGGGCGACTGTTTTTGGCCATTGAGCCGCCGTGAGGAAGCCATGTCATCCGGGATCCCCGCCCAGAACACGCTTATCGTCAGACATCTGGGTCGCCGCCCCTACCAGCCGGTATGGGACGCCATGAAAGCCTTCACCGACAACCGCACCGGCGACACCCCGGACGAGTTCTGGGTGGTCGAACACGACCCCGTCTACACCCAGGGTCAGGCCGGCAAGGCCGAACACCTGCTCAATCCGGGCAATATCCCGGTGGTGCAGAGTGATCGCGGCGGTCAGGTGACCTATCACGGCCCGGGCCAGCTGGTGCTCTACGTACTGGTGGATGTACGCCGCTGCAAGTTTTCGGTGCGCGAGCTGGTGACTGCGCTGGAGACGGCCATCATCAACACCCTGGCCAAAAGCGATATCGTCGCCTACGCCAAGGCTGATGCTCCCGGGGTCTATGTGAAAAACGACCTCGGCATGGAGGCCAAGCTGGCCTCGCTCGGCCTGCGCATCCGCAAGGGGTGCTCGTTCCACGGGCTGGCCCTCAACGTCAACATGGACATGACCCCCTTCCTGCACATCAATCCGTGCGGCTATGCGGGCATGGCCATGACCCAGACCAGCGCCCTGGGCGGCCCGCAAAGCGTGGCCGAGGCGCAATCCATTCTGGTGGCCGAGCTGGCCCGCCTGATTGGCTATCAAACAATAACAAACACCGAGAGTGAATCATGAGCAAACCCGTTCGTATGGAGCCGGGCGTCAAGCTGCGCGATGGCGACAAGATGGCCCTGATCCCGGTGAAATTCATGCCGGATCCCAACGAGGAACTTCTTCGCAAGCCGGACTGGATGCGGATCAAGCTGCCTCCCTCCAGCCAGAAGATCGAGCACATCAAGAGCACCCTGCGCAAGAACAAGCTGCACTCGGTATGTGAAGAGGCCTCCTGCCCCAATCTGGCGGAGTGCTTCAACCATGGCACCGCCACCTTCATGATCATGGGCGCCATCTGCACCCGTCGCTGCCCCTTCTGCGACGTGGCCCACGGCCGTCCGCTCCCCCTCGATCCGGAAGAGCCGAAGAAGCTGGCGCTGACCATCAAGGAGATGAACCTCAAGTACGTGGTGATCACCTCGGTGGACCGCGACGATCTGCGCGACGGCGGTGCCCAGCACTTCGCCGACTGCATCCGCGAGATCCGCGAGCACAGCCCGCAGACCCGCATCGAGATCCTGACCCCGGACTTCCGCGGCCGGATGGAGCAGGCCCTTGAGGTGTTCCGCGAGACCCCGCCGGATGTGTTCAACCACAACCTGGAAACCGCCCCGCGCATGTACCGCGTTGCCCGCCCGGGTGCCGACTACAAGTGGTCGCTGGAGCTGCTGCGCCGCATCAAGGAGATGCACCCTCACGTACCGACCAAGTCCGGTCTGATGATGGGCCTTGGCGAGACCAACGAAGAGATCGTCGAGGTACTTAAAGATCTGCGCGCCCACGGCGTCAACATGCTGACTCTGGGCCAGTATCTGCAACCGAGCCGCCACCATCTGCCGGTGAAGCGCTACGTGCCGCCCGCAGAGTTCGACGAGCTGAAAGATGTCGCCATGGAGCTGGGCTTTACCCACGCCGCCTGCGGCCCCTTCGTGCGCTCCTCCTACCACGCGGATCTGCAAGCCAAGGGCGAAGAGGTCAAATAACCTCGCAGCAAAGAGGGGTCAAAAAAACCTCCTCTCGCCAGCAGCAATAGAAAGAGCGCCCCGAGGCGCTCTTTTTTATGACTCAACTCTTTTTATGGCTCATCTCTGGGCTGGCTGATGCTGCGCTATCAAGACCGCCGACACTCCCGAATACATCGATTTATGCTGGCATGGCGGCAGGTCGGGCACTGCTTTCTGGCCAGCATGGCCGGCAAGCCGGACGCATCGGCAAGGCAAGTTGTCTCACCAGTGCAACAGATAGAAAATTCCAACCGATTTATTTGCAACAATCTGAATCGTGAAGCCGCCCTCTATACGAGTAGGTGAGGCGCGGTGCCACCCCCGATATAGACGACAACGAGAGGCGTAGCGCTCCCTTGTCACTCCTGATGGTTACTCCTCCTCGAAGCGCCCCTGCTGATACCAGCGCTGCAACTGGGCCAGCACCCGAGTTTCCCGCGCCGTCCACTGGGGGCATGGCCCCGCCAGTTGGGTCTTGTTGGTCTGCAGCGCCTCGTCGATCGCAAACCAGCCGGGTACAAAGCCAAGCCGGATCTCGTAGGGCTGCGGCTGCGGCGCTACCAGCTGCTCGCCAATCCGGCACAGATAGTAGAGCGAGCGGATGCAGTAGGCATCGAACCCCAGCTCGCGGGCGGCGCGATACTCGCGGGTCTCGCCAAGCAGGGCGCCAACGTCCAGCAGCTCAGCGCCACACTCCTCCAGCAGCTCGCGGGCCAGCGCCACATGGTGGCTCTCCCCCGCCTCGATGCCGCCACCGGGGAACATCAGATCGCCGTTGACCCGGGAGTGAACCAGCAGCAGCTCGTCGCCGCGCAGCACCACGGCGCGCACCGTGAGGCGCTCCAGGGTGCGGCCATCGGTGGTTATCTCGCCATGCACAAACGAGAGGTCGAAGGGCTCGGGCCAGACGCTGGCCCCGGATGGGTTGCTCATCATCTCCTCAGGGTCGGTAGCTGCCGCCTTGCAGTTGCCGGACGATCTCGGCCGCCTGGGCATCGAGGGCATCCTGACGGGGTTTGCTCAGGCTGTAGTAGAGGCCAAAACGCTTGGCGGAGACCTCGGGGTTGTTCGGGAAGGCTTCGCTCACCTTGCCCCACAGATAGGCCTGCTCATACTGCTTCTGGCCCATGTAGAGGGTGCTGAGGGAGGTGAGCAGACGGCTGTTGACCTGCTCCCCCTCGCGAGAGAGGGAGAGGCCGTGGTGCAGGATGGCGATGGCCTTGTCCGGCTCGCTCTTGGCATAGATACCGGCCAGCACCAGCTGCAGGTCGGGCTCTTCCAGCCCCTTGCTCCCCTCCTGCGCCAGAAACTGCTGGCGAGCCCGCTCGTCACTGTTGTTGGTCCAGTGCCAGAGCAGCAGATAGGGATCCTGCGAGTTGCGGGTCGCCGCATCGAGCCGGGCCAGCTGATCGCCGGCGGCCAGCATCCCCTCCACCCGCGGGCTCTTCTGCTCGCGGGCCCGCTTGTACTCGATGTTGGTGGAGTGCTCGGCGCACTTGATGTAACGCTCCAGACTGCGCATCAGCTCGTAGCTGCGGCGATCGCTCTGCTCCTCTTGCAGATAGAAGCGGCTGCGGATGACATCGGTGCGCTCGTAGCGGCACCAGCCGTCGTCCACCAGATCCTGACAGAGCTCGGGGTGATTGCTGCAGATGGTGTGGAGCCGATCGTTATCGCAACCGGCGACGGCAAGGCCGGCCGAGAGGATAAAGAGAGGTTGTCGCAGGGCAGTGGGGATCATGGCTCACATCTGGTTGATAACAGTGACTGGCAACAACTGGAGTCTTATGTGGCCACCTTCGGCTAGCAAACCGGTTACATATCCATTACAATGCGCGCGCCGTATAAGGCCGCGATTGCAGAATACTATAACGAAATCGACACCCCTACACTGATCTGCATTCGACGAATTTTCTATTTGCACCAACAACGTGAAATAAAGGATCTGGTCAATGACCCACGAGCACTATCTGCAAACGTGGCAGGAGAGCCAGGAGCTCGCCGAAGCCATGCAGCCCTTGATTGGTCGCCTTTACCGACAACAAGGGGTCGAGATCACCCTCTACGGCCGCCCGCTGCAAAACGCCTCCACCATCGATATCCTCAAGGCCCACCGGGTCGTTCGCCGCCACCAGGGCGCTCCCCTCCCCATTCAGCAAAGCTTCCCCCTGCTCCAGGCCATCGTTGCCCTCAAACCCACCGCCGCCGAGGTAGACCTTGGCAAGCTGGCGGTCGGTTACTGGCAGGATCATCAGGATGAGGCGGGGATCGAGGACTATCTGCAAGCGCGACTGGCACCGGCCCTTGGCCGCAGCCAGATGCCGCAGCCGACCGACGTGGTGCTCTACGGCTTTGGCCGCATCGGCCGCCTGCTGGCCCGCCTGCTCATCGAGCGCACCGGCGCCGCCAATCCGCTGCGCCTGCGCGCCATCGTGGTACGTGGTGGTCGCGACGGGGATCTGGAGAAACGCGCCAGCCTGCTGCGCCGCGACTCGGTGCACGGCCCCTTCAACGGCTCCATCGAAGTGGATGTGGAGCGCAGCGCCATCATCGCCAACGGCACCTTCATTCAGGTGATCTACGCCAACAGCCCGGCCGACATCGACTACACCGCCTACGGCATTCACGATGCGCTGATCGTCGACAATACCGGGGTCTGGCGCGATGAGGCGGGTCTCTCCGAGCACCTGAAAGCACGCGGTGCCGGCAAGGTGCTGCTGACCGCTCCCGGCAAGGGGGAGATGAAGAACGTGGTGTTCGGCGTCAACCATGAGGTGATAGGCCCGGATGACAAGATCATCTCCGCCGCCTCCTGCACCACCAACGCCATCACCCCGGTGCTCAAGGTGATGCAGGAGCGGTACGGCATCCGCCACGGCCACGTGGAGACGGTCCACTCCTACACCAACGATCAGAACCTCATCGACAACTATCACAAGGGGGAGCGCCGCGGTCGCAGCGCCGCCCTCAATATGGTGATGACCAGCACCGGCGCCGCCAAGGCGGTGGCCAAGGCGCTGCCGGAACTCAAGGGCAAGCTGACCGGCAACGCCATCCGGGTGCCGACCCCCAACGTCTCGCTGGCCATCATCAATCTGTCGCTGGAGCAGGCCACCGATCGGGAGAGCCTCAACGCCTATCTGCAACAGATGGCGCTAAGCTCGGCCCTGCATCGCCAGATCGACTTCAGCGCCAGCACCGAGCTGGTCTCCTCCGACATGGTGGGTTCCCGCTATGCGGGCATCGTCGACTCCCAGGCGACCATCGCCGAGGGGGATCACTGTGTGCTCTACGTATGGTATGACAACGAGTTCGGGTACAGTTGTCAGGTAGTGCGGGTGATGGAGCAGATGGCTGGCGTAGTCCGCCAGGATCTGCCTGCCTGATCCCGATTCGTCATGGCTCAATGTGCAAGGAGAAGGCCGGATGTCGTTTCAACAGGGTGAGTTTTTGCAAGCAATCAGGCAGATGCCCGCAGAGGTGTACGAGCGGCTCAAGACCGCAGTCGAGCTGGGCAAGTGGCCCGATGGCAAGCCCCTCACCGACGAGCAGAAGGCCACATCGCTGCAAGCCGTGATGGCCTGGCAGGCGATGCACCTCGACAACCCGGAGCACATGAACATCGGCCGCGACGGCGAGATCGTGATGAAGAGCAAGAGCGAGCTCAAACGTCAGTATCGCGACGAGGAAGAGATAGTTCGGGTCGACCTCAACCACTGAGCCTGACCCGGCAGGCCGCCCGCGGCGGCCACAGCAAAGAGGGGAGCCATAATGGCTCCCCTCTTTTTCCACTCTCCCCATGGTGGGGAGGTCAGAAGCTGTTCACGACCTGTAGCGAGAAGACGTCAGCAAGGTGAAAAGCAGCGCAGGAACCAGAGCGTATAGATATACGTGAGGATTCCGAGCAGCACATGAGCCTTGATCACGGCTTCGCAGTAAGGTCGCGGACAGTTTCTCAGGGAGTCAGCTCCCCGCGCAGGGACTGCTGCATCAACTCGCGAATGCGGTGGGAGGGCAAATCCTGGCTCAACAGGAAGTGGAGCTTGGTGAGCGCCGCTTCGGCGGTCATGTCAAAGCCCGAGATAACCCCGGCCCGCGACAGGGCGTTGCCGGTGGCATAGCCACCCATGTTGACCTTGCCGTGCAGGCACTGGCTCAGGTTGACGATGATGACGCCGCGGGCCGATGCCTCGGAGAGCAGCGCCAGCATGGCCGGGTTCTGCGGCGCATTGCCGACCCCGAACGAGAGCAGGATCAGCGCCTTCACCGGCTGTTGCAGGATGTTGGCGATCACCTCGCTGGAGATACCCGGATAGAGAGTCACCACGCCGATGGGCTGGGGGGTGATGTCGTGCAGCACCAGCGGCCGCTCGGAGGGCACGCCCAGCTCGCCCGCTTCCAGCGAAATCGCGATCCCGGCGTTGAGCAGCGGCGGATAGTTGGGCGAATCGAAGGCGTGGAAGCCATCGGCGTGTACCTTCTTGCTGCGGTTGCCGCGATAGAGCTGGTTATTGAAGAACAGCGTCACCTCGTGGATCGGGTAGTTGGCCGCGATATAGAGGGCGTTGAGCAGGTTCTGCTGACCGTCGGAGCGCAGCTCGGCGAGTGGGATCTGGGAGCCGGTGATGATGACCGGCTTGTGCAGATCTTCGAGCATGAAGGAGAGCGCCGAGGCGGTGAACGACATGGTGTCGGTGCCGTGCAAAATGACGAAACCGTCGTACTTGTCGTAGTTGTCGCGAATATCCTCGGCAATGCGCTGCCAGTCCGCCGGGGTCATGTCGGAGGAGTCGATGAGAGGGGCATATTCGTGGATATGGTAATCCGGCATCTCGGGACGATGGAACTCGGGCATCCGCGCCAGACAGTCTTCCATAAAGCCCGCCATCGGCACATAACCGTGGTCGGAACGCTGCATCCCTATGGTGCCGCCTGTGTAGGCGATGTAGATGGACTTCTTCACACCCTCTCCTCTCTATGGGCCGAAAACCCGCGAATGATAAACCATGCGGGGCGAACCAACTGCTCGGATCCCGTCCGTTTCCGCCGCGGGCTGGAAACCGGCGAATTATAGAGACTGACGCCTCAAATGACAGCCGTTCTCTGCGCCTTTTCAGCGTTTAGTTGCCATACCTCAATGGTGTTAAATTTCACAATAAGACACTAAAACGAGCATTAATACGACAAAGATGGAATTAAACGATGCTTTTTGCTACAATCCGCCGGATTTTACTAAAATCTCATCTGGATGCCTGAGCATTTCAGGCCCGCACAAGCCCCATATTTGCTGGGGCGGGGAGATGTTTCCCCTTCTTTGCTGGCACATAAGCCACACTGTTTTTATCCCGGCTGAATCTGTGAGTCTTCACCCCGAAGGCACAGCCAATCAACATGGGAGTACTGAATGTTACAACTTGATTCCTACGCAACCCTGGTCGCTGCCACTCTGGTACTGCTGCTTGGCCGCATGCTGGTCACCCGTGTCGGACTGCTGCGCACCTTCAACATCCCCAAACCGGTCGCTGGCGGCCTGGTCGTTGCCCTGATCCTGCTGCTGCTGCGCTCTACCATGCAGCTGGAGCTGCAATTCGATACCAGCCTGCAAACCCCGCTGATGCTGGCATTTTTCGCCTCCATCGGTCTCTCTGCCGATCTCGCCAGCCTGAAACGCGGCGGCAAGGCGGTGGTCACCTTCCTGATGGTGGTCACCGGCCTGCTGCTGGTGCAGAACAGTCTGGGTGTCACGCTGGCCACCATGCTGGGCCTTGATCCCCACATGGGGCTGCTGGCTGGTTCCATCACCCTCTCCGGCGGTCACGGTACCGGCGCGGCCTGGAGCGCCACTTTCTCCGAGAAGTACGGGGTGCAATCCGCCGCCGAGCTGGCCATCGCCTGCGCCACCTTTGGTCTGGTGCTGGGTGGTCTGATCGGTGGCCCGGTAGCCCGCTATCTGGTCAAAAAAGTGGAAGTGCCCGGCGAGGAGCACAACCGCGACGACGCGCCGCAAGGCTTCGAGATGCCCGATATGGAGCGCCCGCTGACCACCTTCAGCCTGATCGAGACCCTGGCCCTCATCGCCATCAGCCTGAAAGGGGGCGAGCTGCTCTCCGCCTATCTCAAGGGGAGTGCGCTGGAGCTGCCCATCTTCGTCTGCGTGCTGTTTGTCGGCGTATTGCTGCGCAACCTGCTCACCCTCTTCAACTGGCATGAAGTAAGCGATCGCGAAGTCTCCCTGCTCGGCAACGTCAGCCTGTCGCTGTTCCTGGCGATGGCACTGATGAGCCTGAAACTGTGGGATCTGGCCAGCCTGGCGCTGCCCATCTTCATCCTGCTGGCCGCCCAGACCGTGGCGATGGCGCTCTACGCAATCTTCGTCACCTTCCGGGTCATGGGCAAAAATTACGATGCAGCCGTGCTGGCGGCGGGTCACTGCGGCTTTGGTCTGGGTGCCACCCCGACCGCGATTGCCAACATGCAGGCCATCACCCAGCGCTTCGGCCCCTCCCACCTGGCGTTTCTGGTGGTGCCCATGGTGGGCGCCTTCTTTATCGACATCATCAACGCCATGGTGATCAAGCTGTTTATGGCGATGCCATTCCTCTAATACCCCTTCCTGTCAGACGTATAAGAACAGAGCCCACCTTTGGTGGGCTCTGCCATTTCTGCACGCGGGCGACCTCGGCTCGTCACTCTTTCTGCACCTCATTCGTTCGGTCATTCCTGCGAGATAGGTAAATAAAAAGCCCCGCACTCGGCAGAGTGCGGGGCTTTCCCGGGCGGCCGTGCTCGCCGCGATTCAGAACTTACAGGATAAAGGTCGAGACCTGCTTGTTGAGGTCGGTTGCCCGCCCCTTGAGGCTCTCGGCCTGATCCAGATCGCGCATCGCGGCGGCGGTGATCTCGTCACTCACATCCTTGATGGCGGTGGTGTTCTGGGTGATCTCGCCGGTGACCTGAGTCTGCTCCTCGGCAGCGGTGGCGATCTGGCCAGCCATGTCGGAGATGAGCGATACGGCCTGGGTGATCTCCTCCAGCGCAGCGGCGGCGGCATCGGCATCCTGTACGCTGTTGTCCGCCAGCCCCTGACTGGTCTGCATCAGGCTTACCGCGCGGGCAGTAGTCTGCTGCAGGGTCTCGATGGTGGCGTGGATCTCCTGGGTGGAGTCCTGGGTACGCTTGGAGAGCACCCGCACCTCATCGGCCACCACGGCAAAGCCGCGGCCCTGCTCACCGGCACGAGCCGCTTCGATGGCGGCGTTCAGTGCCAGCAGGTTGGTCTGCTCGGCAATGCCCTGAATGGTGGAGAGAATGCCGGAGATGGCCTGAGCATGACGGCTCAGCTCGCCGATAACCTCGGTGGCCTGCCCCACCTCTTGCGCCAGATTGTTGATGGAGGCGCGAGTCTTGTGCACCAGCTTCTTGCCCTGCTCGCTGCTCATGGTCGATTGCTGGGCGGCGGCGGCGGTGTTTTCGGCGTTGCCAGCGATCTCCATGGTGGCGCTCGCCATCTCGGTGACCGCAGTGGCGACCATAGTCACCTCCTGCTGCTGACGCTGCAGCTCGTCCACGGCAGCCTGGTTGGTCACCAGACTGCGCTCGGCATCGGCGTTCAGCTCATTGGCGAGCTGGCGGATATTGGCGATCAGCTGGTGCTGGCTGCCGACGAAGCGGTTGAAGCTGTTGGCCAGCTGACCCACTTCATCGTTGGCGTCGATCTTGATGCGCTGGGTCAGATCGCCATTACCGTCGGCGATGCGAGCCAGAGCCTGGGATACCTTGCTGAGCGGGCCAAGCAGCATGCTGACCAGCCAGGAGATGGCGAGGATGCTGCCCACCAGCACCAGCAGCGCCAGACCGAGCTGGGTCATCAGCAGGGAGGAGAGCGGCGCCTCAAGGGTATCCTTGTCCAGCACCAGTACCAGCTCCCAGTCGGTATCGGGGATGTCGGTCGCCCACAGCAGCTTGTCACGCCCTTCGTTTTCGAAGTATGCCGGTACCAGCCCCTGACTCGCCTTGCTCTGATCGATCAGGGCATTGGTCAGATCGTTGTCGATCTCGGTGGCTGGCTTCATCGCCTTGGCGGCATCCTTGTAGGCGATGACGGTACCATCCTTGTGCATCATGATGGCAAAGCCGTCGGCCGGCAGTTTCATCTTGGTGACGTCTTCCACCAGCGAGGCGATGGAGAGGTCGCCCCCCACTACGCCGCCAGACACCGGCTGGGCCAGAGTCACTACCATGATGTTGTAGGCTACATCCAGATAGGGTTTGGTCACGATGAGACCACCCTTGGCCATGGCTTCCTGATACCAGCCACGGGAGCGCGGGTCATAGCCACTGCGGTTGATGGAGGGATCGGAGTCGTTCATCTTGCCGCTGCTCTCGCCAAAATAGGTGAGCTGGAAGCGGCCGGAAACCTGGGCCTGTTGCAGGGCGTTGAGGGGCTCGGCTCCCGCCTTGCTGCCCAGTGCCTGAATGACGTCGCGGCGGGCTGCGAGCCAGTCGCTGACGCTGGTGGCCTGCTGGTTGCCAAGACGCTGAACCTGCTCCTGGCTGCCCTGCAGCAACAGGTTTTTCTGGCTGCTATAGCTCTGCCAGGAGAGCAGCAGGATCACCAAGGAAAGGGCAATCACCACCGACAACAGTATCTTCTGCTTGAGTGATAGGTTTTTCATCATCTGTTCTTCTTATTTGAGGTTAGGAAGCAGTTATCTCGTATGTACACCGAACGCTAGTAGTCATTAGCGACCCCCTGCTCCAAAACTGAACAGGAAAATGGATCGACGGGCGATATTTTCTCCCGATGCGCGGAAAACTGCATCAGAAATTGCTCACCTGGCGCGCGTAAACTCAGGCAACCCTGTTTATTCCTTCCACAATTGGCTAGAATGACCCGTTTTCAAATCACATCGATCCTGAGAGTTTTCACGATGTTCGAAGTTAATCCCGTTTTAAATAAACTTAAGGAGCTGTCTGAGCGGACCGAGCTTCTTAGGGGGTACCTTTGACTATGACGCCAAGAAAGAGCGTCTGGAAGAGGTCAATGCCGAGCTGGAACAGCCGGATGTATGGAATGAACCCGAGCGCGCACAGGCGCTGGGCAAAGAGCGCGTAGCGCTGGAAAACGTAGTCGGCACCATCGACACCTTGACCCAGGGTGTTGATGACGTCGAGATGCTGGTCAGCCTGGCCGTGGAAGGGGAAGACGAAGAGACCTTCAACGAAGCCATCGCCGAATCCGAGCAACTGGAAGCCAAGCTGGTGAACCTCGAGTTCCGCCGCATGTTCTCCGGCCAGCACGACGGCTCCGACTGCTATATCGATATTCAATCCGGCTCCGGTGGTACCGAAGCGCAGGATTGGGCCAACATGGTGCTGCGCATGTACCTGCGCTGGGGCGATGCCCACGGTTACAAGCCCGAGCTGATTGAATGCTCCGAGGGCGACGTGGCCGGCATCAAGTCCGCCACCATCAAGTTCACCGGCGAATATGCCTTCGGCTGGCTGCGTACTGAAACCGGCGTGCACCGTCTGGTACGCAAGTCCCCGTTCGACTCGGGCGGCCGCCGTCACACCTCTTTCTGTTCTGTGTTCGTCTACCCGGAAATCGACGACGATATCGAAATCGATATCAACCCCGCCGACCTGCGTATCGACGTCTACCGCGCCTCCGGTGCCGGTGGTCAGCACGTTAACCGTACCGAATCTGCGGTGCGTATTACCCACGTTCCGACCGGTGTCGTGGTACAGTGCCAGAACGACCGATCCCAGCACAAAAACAAAGACCAGTGTATGAAGCAGCTGAAAGCCAAGCTCTATGAGCTGGAAATTCAGAAGCAGAATGCCGAAAAACAAGCCCTGGAAGAGACCAAGTCCGATATCGGATGGGGCAGCCAGATCCGTTCCTATGTGCTGGATGACTCCCGTATCAAGGATCTGCGCACCGGCGTCGAAACCCGTAATACCCAATCGGTGCTCGACGGTGACTTGGACAAGTTTATCGAAGCCAGCCTGAAATCAGGTCTGTAAACAAGCAGGAATCACCATGTCTGAACAAACCATCACTCCGGAAGTCGATCAAACACTCGAACTCAACAACGAGATGACTGAGCGTCGTTCCAAGCTGGCCGCCCTGCGCGCCCAGGGCAATCCTTTCCCCAACGACTTCCGTCGTGACAGCCTCTCCGGCGATCTGCAGGCAGAGTTTGGCGACAAGAGCGCCGAGGAGCTGACGAGCCTGGGTAAACGGGTGAAGATTGCCGGTCGCATCATGACCCGCCGGATCATGGGCAAGGCTTCTTTCGCCACCCTGCAGGACATGGCCGGCAAGATCCAGGTCTACGTCACTCGCGACGACCTGCCGGAAGGTTTCTACAACGAGCAGTTCAAGAAGTGGGATCTGGGCGACATCGTGGGTGTCGAAGGTACTCTGTTCAAGACCCAGACCGGTGAACTCTCCATCCATGTCTCCGACATCCGTCTGCTGACCAAGGCACTGCGTCCGCTGCCCGAGAAGCACAAGGGTCTGACCGACCAGGAAGCTCGCTGCCGTCAGCGTTATCTGGACCTGATCGCCAACGAAGAGTCCCGCAAGACCTTCGTGACCCGTACCAAAGTGGTTGCCGGTATCCGCAAGTTCCTGAACGACAAGCGTTTCATGGAAGTGGAAACCCCCATGATGCAAGTCATCCCGGGTGGCGCTTCTGCCCGTCCGTTCATCACTCACCACAATGCGCTGGACATCGACATGTACCTGCGTATCGCTCCGGAACTCTATCTGAAGCGTCTGGTGGTGGGTGGTTTCGAGCGTGTCTACGAGATCAACCGCAACTTCCGTAACGAAGGTATCTCCGTTCGCCATAACCCCGAGTTCACCATGCTCGAGTTCTATATGGCCTACGCCGACTACATCGACCTGATGGACCTGACCGAAGAGATGCTGCGCACTCTGGCACAGGACATTCTGGGCGACACCAAGATCCGTTACGCCAAAGAGGGCGAAGAGGGTCTGACCATCGATTTCGGCCAGCCATTCCAGCGCCTCTCCATGGTTGACTCCATCCTGAAGTACAACCCGGATGTGACCCGTGACGATCTGGCCACTCTGGAGAAGGCGACTGCCGTCGCCAAGCGCCTGAAGATCGAGCTGATGAAGAGCTGGGAACTGGGCCACGTGATCACCGCGATCTTCGAAGAGACCGTTGAACACATGCTGCTGCAACCGACCTTCATCACCGAGTACCCGGCTGCCGTTTCTCCGCTGGCCCGTCGCAACGACGTGAACCCGGATGTAACCGACCGCTTCGAGTTCTTCATCGGTGGCCGCGAGCTGGCCAACGGCTTCTCCGAGCTGAACGATGCAGAAGATCAGGCCGAACGCTTCCAGGCTCAGGTTGACCAGAAAGCCGCAGGCGATGACGAAGCCATGTTCTACGACGCCGACTTCGTGACCGCGCTGGAGCACGGTCTGCCGCCGACTGCCGGTCAGGGTATCGGTATCGACCGTCTGGTGATGCTGTTCACCAACAGCCACACCATCCGCGACGTCATCCTGTTCCCGGCTCTGCGTCCGCAGAAGTAAGGTTCATGCCCGCCGGGAGCCATCCCGAACGCGATAGCTTGAAAACGCCCCGCCACTGCGGGGCGTTTTTTTATCCCGTTTGCCACTGCATACCTTTCTAAATGCAATAATGGAATAAAGGTTAAATTTTTATTCTTTGTTGCTATCCATCACACACCTTAACCTGACCACAACTCAGACCATGGAAGACGTGTGTGATGCAATTGAAGGACTCCCTGATCAACCTGACTCCCCTCTCCGACGAGCAGCAACGCCAGCTAAGCCAGGCGCTCGCCACCCTCAATACCCAGCAGCTTGCCTGGGTGAGCGGTTATCTCTACGGGCTCTCCCAGAGCGGCTTGCAGCCTGCCGTGACCGGTGCGGCTGTGTCTTCGCCCAGTGGCAGCCTGACCATTCTCTACGGCTCCCAGACCGGCAACGCCAAAGGTGTCGCCAGTGCCATCAAGGCGCAGGCCGAGGCCCGTGGCCTACCCGTCACCCTCGCGTCGATGGCAGACTACAAACCCAAGCAGCTCAAGAAAGAGAGCCACCTGCTGGTGGTAGTGAGCACTTACGGGGAGGGTGAACCGCCTGAGAGTGCCGTCGACCTCCACGACCAGCTGAAGAAAGGCAAGATAGGTAAACTCGAGGGCCTCAAGTTCGCCGTGCTGGGGCTGGGTGACAGCTCCTACGAATTTTTCTGCCAGACCGGCAAAGATTTTGACGACTTCCTCGCCAAAGCTGGGGCCGAGCGCATTCAGGAACTCACCAGCCTCGATGTGGATTATCAGGATGCCGCCAGGAGCTGGGGCGAGCAGGCCATCAACGCCATTGCCGCGACCCTCTCCACCGGAGCGGCAAGCAGCAGCGTGGCCAACGCGGAGCAGCAGGCGGTTGGTCACAGCCAGTACAGCAAGGAGAACCCCTTCCCTGCCCGCCTGTCGGTCAATCAGAAGATCACCGGCCGAGATTCCACCAAGGATATCCGCCACATCGAGATCAACCTTGAAGAGTCTGGCCTCAGCTACCAACCGGGGGATGCCCTCGGCATCTGGTTTGACAACGATGCCGAGCTGGTTAATGAAGTGCAGGCCCTGACCGGCCTCTCCGGCGATGAAGCCACGGCCCACGGCACCTTGCGTGCAGCCCTGACCGGTCACTTCGAACTGACCCGGTTGCACGGTGGCTTTATCACAGGACTTGCTGACATATCAGGCAACGCGGCGCTGAAAGATCTGGCCGGCGATAAGGCTCAGGTCAATGCGCTGGTCGCTTCAGCCCAGATTGTGGATGTACTGAAGCGCTTCCCAACCGACCTCACGGCCGAGCAGCTCATCGGCCTGCTGCGCCCCCTCACCCCGCGCCTCTACTCCATTGCATCAAGCCAGCGCGAAGTGGAAGAGGAGGTGCACCTGACCGTCGGGGTGGTGCGCTATCCGCAAGAGGACGGCACGGTGCGCAGTGGCGGCGCCTCTTCGTTCCTCGCTGATCGCCTTGAAGAGGGCGCCGAGGTACGGGTGTTTGTCGAGCACAACGACAACTTCCGCCTGCCCGCCAATCCCGATACCCCCGTCATCATGGTGGGCCCGGGTACCGGCATCGCCCCGTTCCGCGCCTTTATGCAGGAGCGGGAAGCCATCGGGGCCTCGGGCAAGAACTGGCTCTTCTTCGGCAACCCCCACTTTACCCAGGATTTCCTCTATCAGGTGGAGTGGCAGCGTTATGTGAAATCGGGGCTGCTGTCGAAGATCTCGCTGGCCTTCAGTCGGGATCAGGCCCACAAGATTTATGTGCAGGACCGCCTGCGCGAAGCGGGCCAGGAGCTCTATCAGTGGCTGGAAGCAGGCGCTCACTTCTATGTGTGTGGTGATGCCAACAAGATGGCCAAGGATGTGCAGGAGACCCTGCTGGATGTGATTGCCGAACACGGTCACAAGAGCCGTGAGGAAGCAGAAGAGTATTTGAGCGAATTGCGTCGTGCCAAACGTTATCAAAGGGATGTCTATTGATGAGCAAACAACCTCTTTCTCACCCAAAAGCGGGACCGGTCGAAGGACCGCTGGCCGACAACGAGCGCCTCAAACGCGAAAGCAACTTTCTGCGCGGCACCATAGAACAGGATCTGCAGGATCCGCTCACCGGCGGCTTCAACGGCGACAACTTCCAGCTGATCCGCTTCCACGGCATGTACCAGCAGGATGACCGCGATATCCGCCCGGAGCGCGCGGCGCAAAAGCTGGAGCCGCTGCACAACGTCATGCTGCGTGCCCGTCTGCCCGGCGGCATCATTACTCCGGCTCAGTGGCAGGTGATCGACAAGTTCGCCGAAGAGAACACCCTCTATGGCAGTATCCGTCTCACCACCCGGCAGACCTTCCAGTTTCACGGGGTATTGAAGCGCAACATCAAGCTGATGCACCAGACTCTCAACAGCACCGGCATCGACTCCATCGCCACTGCGGGCGACGTGAACCGCAACGTGCTCTGCACCAGCAACCCGGTGGAGTCCGAGCTGCATCAGGAAGCCTACGAGTGGGCCAAGAAGATCTCCGAGCATCTGCTGCCCAAGACCCGCGCCTACGTGGAGATCTGGCTGGACGGTGAAAAACTGGGGCAGGACGAGGAGCCGATCCTGGGTTCCAACTACCTGCCGCGCAAATTCAAGACCACTGTGGTGATCCCGCCTCACAACGACGTGGATATCCATGCCAACGATCTCAACTTCGTGGCGATTGCCGAACACGGCAAGCTCGTGGGCTTCAACGTGCTGGTGGGCGGTGGCCTGGCCATGACCCACGGCGACACCAGCACCTATCCACGCAAGGCCAGCGACTTTGGCTTTATTCCGCTCTCCCACGTGCTGGAGGTGGCGGCTGCCGTGGTCAGCACCCAGCGCGACTGGGGCAACCGGGTCAACCGCAAGAACGCCAAGACCAAGTACACCCTCGAACGTGTTGGCGTCGAAGCGTTCAAGGCCGAGGTGGAGAGCCGTGCCGGCATCCAGTTTGGCGAAGTGCGTCCCTATGAGTTCACCAGCCGTGGCGATCGCTTCGGCTGGGTCGAAGGGATCGACGGCAAGCACCACCTCACCCTGTTTATCGAGAACGGCCGCCTGCTCGACTTCCCGGGCAAGCCGCTCAAGACTGGCATGCTGGAGATCGCCAAGGTGCATCAGGGGGATTTTCGCCTGACCGCCAACCAGAACCTGATCATCGCAGGCGTTCCGGCTGGCGAGAAGGCCCGCATCGAAGGGCTGGCACGCCAGTACGGCCTGCTGGATGACGGCGTCAGCGAGCAGCGCAAGCAGTCGATGGCCTGCGTGGCCCTGCCCACCTGCCCGCTGGCGATGGCCGAGGCGGAGCGCATGTTGCCCGCTTTCGTCACCGAACTTGAAGGGCTGCTGGCCAAGCACGAGCTGGCGAACGATGCCATCGTCTTCCGGGTCACCGGTTGCCCCAACGGCTGCGGCCGCGCCATGCTGGCGGAAGTAGGTCTGGTGGGCAAGGCGCCCGGCCGCTACAACCTGCATCTGGGCGGCAACCTCGAAGGGACGCGTATCCCGCGAATGTACCGGGAGAACATTACCGAGCCGCAGATCCTGGCCGAGCTGGATGCCCTGATCGGCCGCTGGGCCAAGGATCGCAACCCGGGCGAGTGCTTCGGCGACTTCGTTATCCGTGCTGGTATCGTCGCACCTGTGGTCAACTCGGCCATCGACTTCTACGCCGCCTGAGGGGATATCATGACTCTCGATCTCGACCACCTGCTGACCCTGACCCGGGACGAACAGATTGAGGCACTGGCTCCCCATAACCGGGAGCTGGAGCAGATGAGTGCTGCCGAGCGGGTACGCTGGGCGCTGGCCAACCTGCCGGGTGGCCATATCCTGTCGTCAAGCTTTGGCATTCAGGCGGCGCTGATGCTGCATCTGGTGAGCCGCGAGCAACCGCAGATTCCGGTGGTGCTGACCGATACCGGTTATCTCTTCCCCGAGACTTACCGCTTTATCGACGAGCTGACCGAGCGTCTTGGGCTCAACCTGCAAACCTACCGGGCGGCGCTAACCCCGGCCTGGCAGGAGGCGCGTTATGGCAAGCTTTGGGAGCAGGGCGTCGAGGGGATCACCCGCTACAACCAGCTCAACAAGGTCGAACCCATGGAGCGCGCCCTGCAGGAGCTGGGGGCCCGCACCTGGTTCTCGGGGCTGCGCCGCGAGCAATCGGGCAGCCGCCAAGGATTGCCGGTACTGGCCATCCAGCGCGGCCGCTTCAAGTTCCTGCCGGTGATCGACTGGAGCAACAAGGATGTGCACTACTACCTCAAAGAGTTCGACCTCCCCTACCACCCCTTGTGGGAGCAGGGTTACCTCTCGGTGGGCGACGTACACACCACCACCAGGTGGGAGCCGGGCATGAGCGAGGAGCAGACCCGCTTCTTCGGCCTCAAGCGCGAGTGCGGCCTGCACGAAGAGAGCGCTGAAAACGGCGGGTCGGGTATCTGAACCCCCATAACAACAAGGGCACCAGAAGGTGCCCTTGTTGTTTGTGTCATGAGACGTTACTTGCGCAGCCAGGTTTCGAAACTGTAAGGGTGCGGATTCTTCTCGTCGGCCTGGTGAGCTTCACGCTCGACACACTGCCACTGCTCATCCGCAAAGGCAGGGAAGCGGGTATCCCCTTCCACCTCCAGCTCGATGCGAGTCAGATAGAGGCAATCGGCCTTGGGCAGCAACTCGGCATAGAGGTGCCCGCCCCCGATCACCATCACTTCCGCCACTTCGTTGTCGGCCAGCAGCGCCAACGCCGCCTCGACGGAACCCACCACCTCGATACCGTCGGCCTGATAGACGGGATTGCGGCTGATCACCAGATTACGGCGACCGGGCAGCGGACGACCGATGGATTCGAAGGTCTTGCGCCCCATCAATACCGGCTTGCCAAGGGTGACCCGCTTGAAGTGGGCCAGATCGGCCGGCATGTGCCAAGGCATCTGGTTGTCCTTGCCGATCACCCGATCGTGGGCCATGGCGGCAATCATGGAAATCTTCATTGGGCTTCTCACCATCCGTCAGATTATGGGGCGGTTACGGTACACGACCAGGGAGGGGATCGCCAAACCGAAACTGAGGGCTCCCACGATAAAGAGCGCCTTGAGGCCGTTCTCCACTGCGCTCTGGAGCAAGTTCATGGTCACGCCGTTGATGTTGAGCTCCACCACAGCGATCATGGTCTTGAAGGCGTAGCTACCCGGGATCATCGGGATGATGGAGGCAACGCTGAACACCGGGCGCGGCGCCAGCAAACGGCGCGACCAGTAGACGCAGACAAAGCCCACGGTGGTCGATGCAGTCAGGGTTGCCCACTCGATAGGCATGCCGTAATGGATAAGCAGGGTTCGCAGACTGTGGGCCAGCGCACCACCCATGGCGCAGTACTTCAGCATTCGCGGCGGCACGTTGAACAACATGGCGAACCCGACGGCCGGAATGGCCGACCAGAAGGCATCCTTGGCCAGTAGCCAGAGCAGATCCATCATACCTTCCACCCCCAGATCCCGGTCACCGACATGGCGAGAATAATGCCAATGGCCGCGCTGATGGTGAGCAGGGTCGCCGTGCCCCAGCGTGCCAACCCCATGTTGAAGTAGCCCTTCACCATGTCGGAGACGGCATTGATGAGCGGAAAACCCGGCACCAGCAGCAGCACGCTGGCCGCCATTGCGAGGTAGGGCTGACTGCCCCAGCCAAAGAAGGTGGCGCTGGAGGCAAGCAGGGTGGCGATAAAGCCGGTCACGGCAAAGTTGATAAGCGGACTGTGGTGATGGCGGGCCATCAGCTGGCGCACCCGCATCGCGATCGCAGCAGAGAGACAGGTCACCACGAAGATGGGCCAGTCACCGCCAAACAGCAGGCTGAAAGCACCGCAGGAGAGCCCCACCATGGGCACCACCAGCCAGGGGTGGTAATGAAAAGGGACGATAGCTTCGAGTCGCAGGCGCACTTCACGGGCACCGATCAGCTCTTTCTCCGCCATGATGCAGATGCGCTGGATCTCGCACACCACCTGCATGTTGATGCCGTGTTCGCGCACCCGCCGGGTGGTAGTGACGCAACTGCCCTGATAGAGGCTGGTGAGCACGATGGCACTGGAGGAGATAGCCATCTCGACGCTCTCCAGACCCAGTGCCATGCCAAGGCGTACCGTGGTCTGCTCGATGATCCGGCTCTCGGCACCAAACTGGGCCAGCATCTGCCCCACCTTGACGATAATGCGGGTGATCTCTGTCTGTTGCTCCCGCGACAGCACCCGTCTTGGTGTGATACTTCTCATAATCCCTTCGAGTCGTAGCAATAAATTTTGGCCATATTAGCTTAACTTTTATCGCTATTCATCCACCCTTATCACAACTCCCTGAATAATCTATTTTGGCCCAATAAAATAAAACCTCATCACAATTTCATCACCAGCAACATAAAAACCTATAACAAATAAAAAGAGAGTGGCAGGTTCTTATTTTGCCACTCTCCATCAAATCAAGTTTCAATATTAAATATTGCGACAGATTATTTGGGCCGTTTATAGTCGATCAGCCGGATTATTTTACCACTGCCATCGTTTTCAGGCGGAGGTATCTCCTCCTCGCGAAATTGTCGCATTTCACTGCCCATCAGATAAAAGGAGTCCCGCATCATATTGGCAATGCGGATACAGCTGTCGAGGTTGTTTTTTGCCAACCTGCGCTGTCCGTCAATCTTGAACTGGAGCCCGCGCAAACGGCGCCGCTGCTCGGGGTTGGCTCGAGCCATCAGCTGTTCAATCTGCTGCTCCAGAATGGCATCCAGCCGGGAGGGTTCACTCGCAGCCAGCTCTTTCAGGGTGTCAAAATCAGGCAACTCCATATGCCCTCCCAGGCAACGCCAACGGGCAGCACAGCCTGTGCTGCATCCCTATCTCGCACTCATTCCCCGCGCATCTCTTTCTCTGTATACAATGCCAATATAAAGGGTTCAATCTGCCTGATGACGACCTTCGGGGTATTATCGGTATTGGCCGCTTCTCTCTATTTTAATTGTGTTAAGGATCAAACGATTATTTTTATAATCCGGCCCACCTGCCACTTATAAAATTTTGTCTGATGTAATTTGTTTTTTATTGCTGATTAATGAATTGTTGCTGGATATTTTGCTTCATTCGACGCTGGATAATCCTAGTCCGGAAGGCTCAGCTTTTCTGGCGATTTAACTTATCTCACTGATTATGTTATTTTAATTACCACTTTTTCGGATATCCAAGAGCAGACCATGAGCAAGGCAAAAATCGGTATCGTTACCGTCAGCGATCGCGCCAGTGCCGGCATCTACGAAGACCTCTCCGGCAAGGCCATCATCGACACCCTGAACGCCTATCTGACATCGGAGTGGGAGCCCGTCTATCAGGTGATCCCCGATGAGCAGGATCAGATTGAAGCGACCCTGATCCGGCTGGCGGACGAGGAGCAGTGCTGCCTCATCGTCACCACTGGCGGCACCGGCCCGGCCAAACGGGACGTCACCCCGGAAGCAACCGAAGCGGTATGCGATCGCATGATGCCGGGCTTTGGCGAGCTGATGCGGGCCGAATCCCTCAAGTTTGTTCCGACCGCCATTCTGTCGCGCCAAACGGCTGGCCTGCGCGACGATACCCTGATCGTCAACCTGCCGGGTAAGCCCAAATCGATCCGCGAGTGTCTGGATGCGGTCTTCCCCGCCATTCCCTACTGCATCGACCTGATGGAAGGGCCCTATCTGGAGTGCGACGAAAGCGTCATCAAGCCATTTAGGCCAAAGAAATAACGCACTTCTGAACAGGCCATAAAAAATAGTGGCGAGCATTGCTCACCACTATTTTTTTATCCGGTTTTTCACACCAACAAACCGCTTCGCTTATTTACGGCCAAATACTTTCACGCCGGCCTTGCTGCGCTCGGAATTACCGTACACTTCGATTTTCTTTACACAGCGGCGCGAGCCAAGGGATTTCCAGCCGGTCTCGGTATCACCACGCATATCCTGATCGAAATAGATCGTCTTGGTGCGATCACCGCCATATGTGACGACGACTCGATCCAGGGTCAAATCACGCTCTGCCTTCACCTTGATATATTTGGTCTGGCGGCAAATCACCATGGGAATGGTGGCACCATGATCACCGGCCCCCAGCAAAATGGTGCGACCGAGGGTGAATTGATCTTCACCGGCATGGCTGGCAGTAGCGACAACCAGCAGAACAGTTCCCAGCAGGGCACGAACGGAAAAACGGGAACGCCAGAGAGCGAGCAGGGACATAACACCTCCAATAAAAAATGGAGCGTCATGATAGTGAAACAACCATAACGGAAGCTGTACCCCGCGGCCAAAAGCAGCGAATTGATAGTGATTTGCTGCGAATGTCGGCAATTTGCACGGATTTAAAAACAGCAAGGGCTGCCACTGGCAGCCCTTGTCATCTCATGGCTGGCTCAACGCTCCATAATCTGGGTGACATCATCCTTCTTGATCATCACTTCGCGCCCTTCGGTATCGTAGTAGCGATACATGCCGGTGCTCTCGTCCAGCTTGGGTTTGCTATCGGTGGTGATCATCTTGCCGTCTTTGGTGCTCATGATGTATTGGGAGCTGCATGCCACCAGCCCCAGCGCACAGATCAGGATCATCATCAGTTGTTTCATCGCCGCTTTTGCCTCCCTCTGCACCCTCACCACGAGGATGATGAGTGAAGCCTAGCTCAACATCATGGCCCCGTTTGCATCGATTTCGGGAACGGGATCTGCGTCAAAAATCAGTGAGTTAGCCTTTATGACGGCGATGAGTCAGGCGCCAGAATGAAAAAGGCCGGACAACTGTCCGGCCTTTTATGCGATCTCTATCCGTTACTTGGCAGGCTTGCGCTCGCCGGTCACGGTCGGGTTCTTGGGATCGGAACTCCACTCATACCAGCCGCCGTCGTAGACGCTGATCCGCTTCCAGTCCATCAGCCAGGCGTAGAAGAAGGCTTCGGAGGCACGCCAGCCGGTACCGCAATAAAAAGCGGCCTGCTGGGTCGGCTCGATGTTCCACTCATCCCACATGGCGAGGATCTCGCGGGCCGGCTTCATGGTGCCGTCCGGGTTATGGAAGTCGCTCATGCTGTTGGCATCGACACCACCATGACCCCACTTGGCCCCCGGGATATCGCCCTTCGGCTTGATGTAGCTGTAGCCGGAGGTGTTGCCGACAAACTCGTCCCAAGTACGCACGCTGACCAGCGCGCTATCGGGCTGCTTGAGCAGGGTCTTGGCCTGATCCAAAGTGGTGTAGTACTCGGGGTGAGCGGGAATGGCCACGCCAAAATCCTTCACCGGCTCATATTTGTTGGGCAGGCCGGTTTCGGTGCGCAGATGCTGGATAAACCAGGCATCCAGGCCGCCGTCCAGCAGGCGGACATCTTCCACGCCGGCATACATCATCAGATGCGCAGCGCGGGCAGCCGCCATGGTGTTGCGACCGTAGAGGATCACGGTGGTGTCGTGGCGGATGCCGTTCTCCAGCAGCAGCGCCTTGAGCGCCTCGTCAGAGACCTTGTTCCACAGCGGCTCCTCTTCCAGACGGTTGGTATCGATATAACCCGCCCCCGGAATATGGCTCAGCAGATAGGCCTTGGGTGAACCCCAATCCACTTCAAACAGCTTCCAGTCCCCCTTGGGCGCTGCAGCTACCGGCCGGCCTTCCTGCAGGTCGAGCAACCAGCGCGGATAGACCAGCTGTTGCCAGCGAGCCAGGTGTTCGCGCGGGGCGCTTTGCCAGCCCTGCAGCTCGAACAGCTGCTTGATGCCCTGCATGCGCAGCATGCGCGCCACTTCGGCCACCTCGCGCGGCGCACCATACAGTGCGACCGGGCGGTCGGCTTTCAGCCCCTTGATGGCAAGGGCGGCAGGCCAATCCGCATCGCGGTATTTCCACTCGGCGGAGAGGTTCTCGGCGCCGGCCACATGGCCCCCCTGCTTCTCGCCCTCCATGGGCCACCCCTGATAGAAGTAGCTGGCGCGAGTATCCAGGATGACCGCCTGTTTGGCCTTGGCATCAGCCAGCGAAAGCGGTGGCAACTCGGCTGCAAAGGTGGGCAGGGCACACCAGAGCAGCAAGGTCGCCAGCGCGGCCTGCAAGAAGCGAAGATGTCGTTTCATGGTGATTTCTCGATTCATAGTGAACAAGGTTAAAAAATGGAGCGGCCCAGACGCTCGGCCAATAACTCCAGCGCTGCCGTCCCTGCCAGCGAATTGCCCGCTTTGTTAAGCTCGGGCGACCAGACACAGACGCACAATTCTCCCGGGATCAGGGCCACGATACCACCGCCGACCCCGGACTTGCCCGGCATGCCCACCCGGTAGGCAAAATCTCCCGCCTCGTCATAGAGGCCGCAGGTCGCGAGCAGGGCGTTGACCTGCTTGGTGGTGCGCGCCGGCAGCAGCGGGGTTGTCTCGCCAAGCGGCAAGCCGCGGTTGGCCAGATAGATAAAGGTTCGCGCCAGATCGACGCAACTCATGCGGATGGCGCAGGCATTGAAATAGCTCTGCAGCACCTTGTCCACTTCGTTTTCGAAGTTGCCATAGGCCTTCATCAGATAGGCGATGGCGGCGTTGCGGGCCGAGTGCTGATATTCGGAGCGGGCGACGACCTGATCCGCCATGATGGCCGGATTGCCGGAGAGGCGGCGAGCCAGCTCCAGAGTACGCTGGCGCGGTGCAGTGAGGCGGGTCTCCAGCAGATCGTTGACAACCAGAGCGCCGGCATTGATAAAGGGGTTGCGGGGTATCCCCTGCTCGAACTCGAGCTGAACCAGCGAGTTGAAGGGTTGGCCGGAGGGCTCCTTGCCGACCCGGGCCCAGATCTCCTCCTCCTGATAGAGGGTGAGTGCCAGCGTCAGGCTCAGGGCCTTGGAGATACTCTGGATGGAGAAGGGTTCGAAGGCATCACCGGCAGTGAACAGCTCCCCCTCCACGGTACAGACCGCAATGCCGAGCCGGTCGGCCGGCACCTGCGCCAGCGCAGGAATATAGTCGGCCACCTTGCCGTGCCCCAGCAGCGGGCGCACCTCTTCCAGAATGCTGGCCAGTAATTCGGATGACAACACCATAAGCAATTCCATGACTAATGCGGGTGTGGAGATCCCATCCCCACTGACAAAAATCCCGCCAGTGGCGGGATTTGTCTATCTGACTGCGGCAGGCAGTCGACACCGGCTCGCCTGCCACAGCGAGTCTGGTATCAGGCGGGTTCGCCGTACCAGAGGTCGAACAGTTCGGTGACCACGACAGCTTCCATCCCCTTGCCTTCCAGCCAGGATTTGACGGCGGCACGGTCTTCTTCGCTGCACTTGCCCAGCTGCTGGGTGCAGATCATCCCTTCCCAGGCCAGGTGGCCGGAACCGGCAAAAGCCAGTTTGCGGGGCTCGATCACTTCATCGATCATCGCATCGACTACGGCATCGATGGTCTCTTCGGCAGTGCCGACCGGGAAGTTGAAACTGATGTCGAAACCCATTTCCTGGAATTCATCGACGCGCAGTTTCTTGCGCAGGCGGCGGCTACGATTGGCCATGATAGCTCCTCAAGTTAGTTGATACGCTAGGTGTGTTGACGTGCCAGCTCAGCTGACACGCTTGAAAATCAGATCCCAAACCCCGTGCCCCAGACGATGGCCACGTTGCTCGAATTTGGTCAGCGGACGCCAGTCAGGGCGCGGCACCCAGTTGCCGGTCACGGAGGTGTTCTCGTAACCCTCGGCAGCGCTCATCACTTCCAGCATGTGCTCGGCATAGTTTTCCCAGTCGGTGGCCATGTGGAATACACCACCGATGGCCAGCTTCTGGCGAATGTCCTGGGCAAACGCAGGCTGCACGATGCGGCGCTTGTGGTGACGGCTCTTGTGCCAGGGATCCGGGAAGAAGAGCTGCAGGCAGGAGAGTGAACCGTTCGGGATCATGTGCTCCAGCACCTCGACCGCATCGTGGCAGATCACCTTCAGATTGGTGACACCCGCTTCCTGAGCGGTACCCAGACAGGCACCCACGCCCGGGGAGTGCACTTCGATGCCGATGAAGTTCTTCTCGGGGGCATTCTTGGCCATCTCGACCAGAGAGGCGCCCATGCCAAAGCCGATCTCCAGCACCACTGGTGCTTCACGGCCAAACAGTGCGACCAGATCGAGTTGCTTTGGCTCGAAATCGATGCCCATGACCGGCCAGAGCTCTTCTAGGGCCTTCTCCTGCCTTTTGGTCAGGCGGCCTTCGCGACGGACAAAGCTGCGGATCTTGCGCATGAACTTGCCGTCTTCGTTAAATACATCTTGGGTCACAGGCATAATGGTCTCGTTATTTCATCAATCCGGGTAATACATCTGGTGTCCGATCCCGCCGGGGGATCGCTTGCGGCCCGCTATTTCATCGCACCGCAAAAACAGGGGAGCGAATTATCCCAAGATGGGCCCAAGGCGCAAGTGTTTCGAGCAACAAATATTCCAGCCGACCGATCCCCTGTCCCCTTACTGGCATCACTACTCCGACTAACCGCCCAATATAATCCGCAGTAGAGCCAATCCAGCCCTTTTTTAGCGATTTTTGTGACAATCATTGCCTCATTTCTGAAATCTGATACAAACGGATAACCTGGCGGTCGAATGGAGCGACCGCCCACATGCCGAGAGAATTGCCTATGCAGCCGTTTTTTGCCCAGCGCTTCGAGAAGGTCGAGCCTTCCTTTATCCGTGAAATCCTCAAAGTTGCCGCCAATCCGGAGATCATCTCCTTCGCCGGCGGCCTGCCCAATCCTCACCTGTTTCCGGTCAAGGCAATCGATCAGGCTTGTCAGGATGTGCTGCGCGAACAGGGGGCTGCTGCCCTGCAATATGCGGCGACCGAAGGGTATGCACCGCTGCGCCAGTACATTGCCGACCGCTATCTGGCCCGCCACGGCATGCAGGTCAATCCGGACAACATCCTCATCACCAGCGGCTCCCAGCAGGCGCTGGATCTGCTGGGCAAGGTGCTGATCGACGAGGATCAGGATCTCATCATCGAAGAGCCGGGCTATCTGGGCGCCATTCAGGCCTTCTCTGTCTATCAACCGAATTTCAAGCCAATCACCCTCGGCGAAGCCGGGCTGGATCTGGCGGCGCTGGATGCGCTGCTGGCAAGCGGCTCCAATGCCAAGCTGCTCTACGGCGTCCCCAACTTCCAGAACCCGAGTGGCGTCTCCTACAGCCGCGCCAACCGCGAGGCACTGGCCGAGCGACTGGTGCGCCACGAGCTCCTGATGGTGGAAGATGATCCCTACGGCGAGCTTCGCTTCGAGGGGGAACATCTGCCCCCGATTGCCAAGCTGGCGCCAAACAATACAGTGCTGCTCGGCTCCTTCTCCAAAACCGTGGTGCCCGCCTTCCGTCTGGGCTGGATGCTGGTGCCGGAGTGGCTGCGCAAGAAGGTGACCATCGCCAAACAGGCGACCGACTTGCACAGTAACGCCTTCAGCCAGCAGGTGCTGCACCGCTTCCTGATGGATAACTCCCTCGATACCCATCTGGAGAAGATCAAGGAGGTCTATGGCCGTCAGCGCGCCGCCATGGAAGCCGCCCTGACTCGTCACTGCCCGCCAGGTGTCAGCTACACCAGACCGGAAGGGGGCATGTTCCTCTGGTTGACCCTGCCGGCTCATATCAGCGCCATGGCCCTGTTTGACGAGGCGATCAAGGAGAAGGTAGCCTTCGTGCCGGGCGCCCCCTTCTATGTGCGCCCCGAAATTCAGAACACCCTGCGTCTGAGCTTCTCCTGCGTCGATGAAGCGACCATTGAGGAGGGGGTCAAGCGGCTGGCTCGCGCCCTCCAGCGGATGCTCTGACCCAAGCCACCGCACTAAAACAAAAAACCAGCGAACTGTTCGCTGGTTTTTTATGGCCACGGTGATGGCGGCGTTGACTAGCTGGCAAACAGCCGCTGGCTGAACTGCTCGATGGGAATCGGCCGACCGTAAAGATAGCCTTGCAGGAAATCGACGTGCCGGGCCCGCAGATAATCGGCCTGCACCTGATTTTCGACACCCTCTGCCACCAGCTGCAAGCCCAGCCGGGTCGCCAGATCGATGACGTTCTCGACGATATGGCTGGAGAGGGCATCGGAGCCGATCATCCCGACAAAGCTCTGATCGATCTTGAGAAAGTCCACCTTGAACTGCTGCAGATAGGTGAGGCTGGAGTGGCCGGTGCCAAAATCGTCGATGGCGATAAAGACCCCCAACTGCTGCAACTCGGCAAAGAGGCGATCGGTCATCTCGTCGGCTACGATGAGCTCCCGCTCCGTCAGCTCCAGCACCAGCTTGATCGGGTTGTCGCGAAACGCCTCGATAAAGGCCCGGCAATCGGCCACCAGACTCAAATCCTTGCAGTGGCTGGCGCTGATGTTGAAGCCGAAGTGGAACCCTTTGGGCAACTCGAGGGCAAACGGGGCAAAGTAGTTCCGCACCTGAGCCATCATCAGGCTGGTCATGGGCACGATCAGCCCGCTGTCTTCCGCCAGCGGAATAAAGCGATCGGGCGAGATCATCCCCTGCTTGGGATGCTGCCAGCGCATCAGCACCTCGCAGCCACTCCAGTGGTCATCCTCTCCGGTGACCACGGGTTGCAGATAGGGGATAAACTCCTCCGCGACCAGCGCTCGCTTGAGCTCCTCTTCCGGCGAGTGGCTGCGCCCCATCAGCCGGAATGTCCCCACGCCGACCAGCAGCCCCAATAGGGGATAGAGCATAATACTGCCCCAGGAGTGGCGCCAGGCGTGATTGAGATAATCCGCTCGCATCACCCGGGTTGCCACCTGATAGGGATAACGGGTCGAAGAGAAAGCCAGATAGCCGGGATCTGTGGCCGGTGGCGCGTCAGCCACCTGTCCGGTACCAAACATGGCACGGGTGCCGACGATAAGCGCCATCGGCGAGTTCTTGCTGGAGATATCGAGTATGTTGCGCAGGTAGTAGCCATCGACCCCGATCAGTACGCTGCCCTGCTCTGCGGCATGGCGAAAAATGATCAGCGGGTGATCTGGCGTGACGGCGTTACCCTTGAGCAGTTGCAGGCGGCCCGCAACATAGTTGTTTACATTGAACGCCCCGTCGTAATCGCCATACAGCGAGGAGCAGTAGAGCCGACTGCCGCGCGTCAGCGTGACGGAGCGGACATCGGGGATGGTCGCGGCCTGCTCGCGCAGCCGTTGCGCCACATCAGGACAAGGCTTGCCCACCTCATCCTGCACATTGCTTGCCGCCTGACGGGCATGATCCATGGTGCGGTCAAACAGGGTCAGGGCATATTGCAACCGCTGCCGGGCATCCTTGTTCACTTCCGACATGGTCTGCCAGGCCACGGTCAACTCCCCCAGCACCAGTAGCGCACCACCAGCGAGCAGGGCAGTAAAAAGCCTTGCGCGCAGCTTGCTGGTTTTCAGACGATGAAATGGCATGGTTGGCTCTTCATATACAGGGAGTGGCTACAGAAGTAGCAGATGGCAGCCCGGGCCTTGGCCACAAGCAGTAGCAATGATAACGATTCAGTAACAGCCTCTCACATCACAAAAATCCATCAACATAGGCCAGGGATTAAATGTATTACCCGGCAGCAGGGAAAAGGCTCATCCATCTTGCTCCACCAGCCCGAGGTTGGCACGCAACTTGTCCATCGGGATCAGGGCCATTAGAGTAGAACAAACGACCGCAGGAGCGCGCAACGATGAAGATTCTGATTACCGGAGGAACCGGTTTTATTGGCCGCCGTCTGGTGGCCCACCTCAAGGTCAATCACGACGTGGTCGTCCTGAGCCGACAAGGCAGTCGCGCCTACTCCCTGCTTGGCCACGATGTCCAGATCATCGATAACCTCGACAGCCTCGATGACCTCAACGATGTGGATGCGGTGATCAATCTGGCAGGCGAACCCATAGCCGCAGGCCGCTGGAGCGAGCAGCGCAAGCAACTGCTCTGCGACAGCCGCTGGCTACTGACCGAGCAGCTGGTCGACCTTATCAAGCTCTCCACAACGCCCCCTAAAGTGCTGATCAACGCCTCCGCCATCGGCTGGTATGGCAGGCAGGGGGCAGAGCCCCTCGACGAGCAGTGCCGCTCGCCCCATCAGGAGTTCACCCACCAGCTCTGTCAGCAGTGGGAGACGCTGGCGCAGGAAGCCGGCAGCAAACAGACCCGGGTCTGCATCGTGCGGATCGGGCTGGTGCTCGGCATGGATGGCGGCGCTCTGCCCAAAATGCTGCCCCCTTATCGGCTCGGTCTTGGCGGCCCCATGGGCAGTGGCCATCAGATGATGAGCTGGATCCATGTGCAGGATCTGGTGCGCGCTATGCTGTTTCTGCTGGAGCACGAGGAGTGCAACGGCATATTCAACGGCACAGCGCCTCATCCTGTCAGCAACCGGGAATTCAGCCAGACTCTGGCTCGCACCCTCCATCGCCCGCACCTTTTCTTCGTCCCGGCGCCGCTGTTGCAACTGGTGATGGGAGAGGCTGCCGACCTGCTGCTGACCGGGCAAAACGTACTGCCCGCGCATCTGCAACAGGCCGGCTTCCACTTTACCTACCCGCAGCTGCCGCAGGCACTGACCGATCTGTTGCGAGAGACTCGCTAACACTTTCCGAATAACCAAAGCTCGTACAGCAATCAGCCCGACCACTGGTCGGGCTGATTGCGTCTTGCACAGGTACTATCCGGGGACAGATTACAAAAGCCCCTGACCCAGACCACGCAGCCGATCACTGAGGGTGCCCGCCAGCAGCTGGCGCCGCATTCCCTGACCGGCCAGGGTGACCAGCAGCGCCCCCAAGGTTGGTAATCCGAGCCAGATGCGCCAGTGGAACTGCCACTGGCCATCAAACCACCAGAACTGCAGAGCAAAGGCACACAACTCCACCACCATGGCGGCACAGAGTCCGGCCAGCAAGCCACTCGCCACCAGCTCCCAGCGCAGCATCTTGCCAAGCAGCGCGCTGCCAGCCCCGAGGGTGCGCATCAACAGCAGTTCGCGCCGCCGCTGGGCCATGCTGGCCTGAGTCTGGGTCAGCAGCACCAGCAGCGCCGCCACCGTCACCAGCCCCAGCATCAGGGCCAGCGCCCGGCTCACCTGCTCCGAAACCCGGGTCAGCCGCACGATGAGATCATCCACATCAATCAGGCTCACCGTGGGATGGTGGCGGATCAGCCCCACCTCGGCGGTACGCCCCTCTGGCGGCAGCCGGTAGCTGCCGATCCAGGTGCGGGAAAAGGGGGCCAGCAGATCGGGTGAGAAGATCATGTAGAAGTTGGGCCGCATGTTGTCCCACTTGATACTGCGCAGACTGGTGACCCGGGCCCCGAAGCTGCGCCCCTCGATGGTAAAGGCAAGCATGTCACCCAGCTTGATATCGAGCCGCTTGGCCAGTTCGCTGTCGACCGATACCTCGCCGGGGCCGGAGAGCCACTTCCCTGCCACCAGCTTGTTGTCGGCTGGCAGGGTCGTAGTGGTAGTAAAGTTGAGCTCCCGATCGACCCCTTCGCGACCACTGCGAGCCCCTTCCCCCACCGCATCGCCGGCGATATGGGTCAGGCGCCCGCGCACCATGGGATAGAAGTCGGAGGTAACGGCGCCGGCTCCCGCCAGTTCGCTCAGGATCCCTTCCCGCTCGTTCTCGGCCACATTGACCAGAAAACGGTTGGGGGCATCGGCCGGCAAACGAGCGGAGAACTCCTCCAGCAGATCGATGCGAACCGCCCAGAGCAAGCCAAACAGCATCAGCGCCAGCGCAAAACCGGCCAGCTGGAACAGACCACTGCGCCGCTCGCGCGACAGATGGGCCAGCGCCAGCCGCAGGGCGTGCGAGCCGCTCACCCGCGCCCCCAGTCGCAACATCAGGGAGGCCAGCAGAGCCAGCAGCCCCATCAGAAGGCCCATGCCACCCACCAGACCCAGCGCCAACCGCACATCGGCGGTAAAGCCCCATACCAGCGCAAACAGGCCGAGCAGACCGACCGGCAGCGCCAGCCAAGGGGGAATCCCAGCCTCCAGCTCGCGGCGCAACACCCGTAGCGGCGGCACTTTCAGCAGCCGCAAGAAGGGGATAAAGGCGAGCAGCAGGGTGATAAAGAGGGCAACCGCCACTCCCAGCGCAAAGGGGCGCCAAGAGGGGGGCGGCAGATCCGGTGGCAGCAACTCACCCAGCAGTTGCAACGTGAACCACTGCATGATGGTGCCCGCAACCAGCCCCAGCAGGGCACCGATCAGGGTCAGCGACAGCAACAGCCCGCTCATCAGTTGCCACAGACTGGTGCGCGATGCCCCCAACGTCTTGAGCAGCGCCACCATATTGGTCTGGCGCTCGGCAAAGTGACGTACCGCAATGCCCATCGCCAGCGCTCCCAGCAGCACGCCGCAAAGGGACGCCAGCCGGAAGAAGTGCTCGGCATTGACCAGCGAGCGGCCCACCTGGGATTCACTATCATCGGGGGTGATCCACTTCTGCCCGGCCTGCAGCTGAGGAACCAGCCAGCTCTCATAGCGGGCCAGCGCCTCTCGCGACCCTTTGAAGAGATAGCGCCACTGCTGACGACTGCCCGGCAGCAGGGCGCCGGTCGCCTCGATGTCGGCGCGGTGGATAAGCGCCCGCGGCGCCAGCAGGAAGGGGCTGAAGCCCTGATCAGGCTCCTCGCCAAGCAGACCAGCCACCTTGAGCACCGTATTGCCCACCTCCAGCTCATCCCCCACCTTGGCCGTCAGCAACTGCATTACCCGGGCGGAGAGCCAGATTTCACCGGGGGCAGGAGTCCGGGCCGGGGTCAGCTCCAGCTTGCCATAAAAGGGAAAGCCGTCGGGTACCGCTCGAATGGAGGCGAGCTGCAGCACATCACCGTGAAACAGCATGCTGTTGAAACTGACCGTGGTCTGCAGCGCCAGGCCATCTTTTTGTGCCTGCAGCAACCAGCCATCCGGAACCGCAGTGGCGGTGCGCAGCACCCGATCCGCCCCGATAAAGTCGCGGCCAGATGCCTTGAGCCCCGCCTCCAGCCGATCCGCCACCAATGCCACACTCAAAACGCACGCCACGCTCAGGGCCAGCGCCAACACAAACCAGCGCAGCTCGCCGCTCCATCCTTCCCGGCGCAGCAGTCGCCATCCCAATCGCCACTGCATCATCCCTGACCACCTCCGCTCACTCGCCTGCCTCCTGCGTTACACCACTGCATGACTCACCTCGCGCTCCAGCCTGCCTGCCACCATCACCAGCTGACGCTGGCACCGACTGGCCAGCTCTTGGTCATGGGTCACCACCACCAGAGTGGTGCCGTGCTTGCGGTTGAGCTCAAACAGCAGCTCGATCACCTTGTCACCGGTCTTGCTGTCGAGGTTACCGGTCGGTTCGTCCGCCAGCAGCAGGCTGGGCCGGGTCATGAAGGCGCGGGCAATGGCCACCCGCTGCTGCTCGCCACCGGAGAGGCGCGGCGGCATATGGTGCAGACGTTCGCCAAGCCCGACCGCCGCCAGAAGTTCACGGGCTCTTGGCTCACAATCCCGCTCACCGCGCAGCTCGGCAGGGAGCATCACGTTCTCGAGCGCCGTCATGGTCGGGAGCAGCAGGAATGACTGGAAGACAAAGCCGATCTGCTCGGCGCGCAATCTGGCCCGCCCCTCCTCATCCAGCTCGCCGAGTGACTTGCCGAGAATTTCGATGGCGCCAAGGCTCGGCAGATCGAGTCCGGCCAGCAATCCGAGCAGGGTAGACTTGCCTGACCCGGAGGCGCCGACCAGTGCCACCGTCTCGCCGCTATTGACTTGCAGATCGATCCCTTCAAGGATGGTGAGGCTTTCCTGGCCGAGGCTGACCGATTTGCCGAGGCCCTTGACGACAATAATGGGGGTTGAACTCATGCTCGATATCCTTTGTCCCAATCCCTTGATGGCAATCCATAGCGGGAGTTGAATTGATGGTGCGTATTCTGTTTGCCTTGCTGGTTGGCCTCGGCAGCCTGCTCTCATCCGCTCAGGCGCAAACCCTGCTGGTACTCGGTGACAGCCTGAGCGCCGGCTATCAGATGCAGGAGAAGCAGAGCTGGCCTGCCCTGCTTGAACAAAAATGGCAGAAGGAGGGGGGCGAGCACACCCTCATCAATGCCAGCGTCAGCGGTGAGACCACCCAGGGCGGACTGGCGCGCCTGCCCGCCCTGCTGGAGCAGCATCAGCCGGACTGGCTGCTGATTGAACTGGGAGGCAACGACGGCCTGCGTGGTTTTGCCCCTGCCATCACCCGCCAGAATCTGACCAGCATGATTGCCCTTGCCAAAGAGAAGCGGATTCAGGTCGCGCTGACCCAGATCCAGCTGCCTCGCAACTACGGTGCTCGCTATCTGCGCCAGTTCGAGCAGATATTCCCGGAACTCGCCGAGACCAACAAGCTGCCCCTGCTCCCCTTCTTCATGGATGATATTGCGCTGCGCCCTGAACTTATGATGAACGATGGCATTCACCCTACCCCGGCGGCGCAGCCGCAGATCCGCGACAAGGTAGCCCGCTTCATGGAACCACTGATGAGCCGCTGACACCTTGGCAACAGGCTGTGTCATATATACGACGACAGATAAACAAACATCCCGCCGAGGCGGGATGCTTGTTTATTGCAAATGGTATGGCGGGTTACTTTTCCAGAACCTGACGCAGCCGCTCCTGCGCCACGCCGACCAGCAAATCGGGCTGGAATTTGGAGATAAAACGGTCACACCCCACCTTCTTGACCATGGCTTCGTTGAAGTTGCCGCTCAGGGAGGTGTTGAGGGTGATGAAGAGATCGGCCATACGCGGATCGCTGCGCACTTCGTGGGTCAGGCGGTAGCCATCCATCTCCGGCATCTCAGCATCGGTGATCATCAACAGGATCTCGTTGGTCACCTTCTTGCCGGCATCGCACCACCCCTTGAGCAGGGTCAGCGCCTGCAAGCCGTCCTGACACTCGATAACCTCAAGCCCCAGCTGGCCCAGCGTCTCGCGCACCTGATTGCGGGCTGTGCTGGAGTCATCGACGATAAGCACCTTGCGACCATGCATCTCGGGCAGAATATCCCGATCCAGCACCTCTTCGGAGATGCTGATGTCGTAGGTGATGATCTCCGCCAGCACCTTCTCCACGTCGATGATCTCGACAATCTGATCTACCCCGTCTTCCGGGATGCGGGTGATGGCGGTGAGGTAGTTGGCGCGCCCGGCCGAGCGCGGCGGCGGCAAGATATCCTTCCAGGTCATATTGACGATGTTGGCTACCTGCCCCACCAGAAAGCCCTGAATGGTGCGGTTGTATTCGGTGATGATGAGGTTGGATTCGCTGTCGACCGGCATGGGACGCATGCCGATGGCGCTGCGCAGATTGATCACCGGGATCGAGGTGCCGCGGATATTGGCCACCCCGCTGATATTGTGGTGAGAGCCCGGCATCTTGTTGAGGTGCGGCAGCTTGACCACTTCTCGCACCTTGAAGACGTTGATGGCAAACATCTGGCGGGTGCCGAGACGGAACATCAACAACTCCAGGCGGTTTTCCCCTACCAGCTGGGTTCGTTGATCAACTGAATCCAATATACTCGCCATATGCTGACATCCATCTGATTATTAATCGACTTCTATTATAGAGGCTGCCTGCCAGGAAAGGCAGACGCATTTTCAACCAGATCGACCATGCAGATAAAAAAAGTGAGGCCTAAGCCTCACTTATCTCCTTGATTTAAAAATCAATAACTGCAGACAGACTTCCAGCTGCCATCGGTGGTCTTGGGTTCACTGCTGGTTCACCAGTTGGCCTGCCACACCACCTTGTTGTGGGTGATGCGATCGCCCGCATTGGCATGATCCCCTTGCGGCCAGGTCGGATAAGCCTTGTAGGCTGCCGGATTGATGTTCTGGCTGCTGCAGGTCGCACCGCCCTCACCACCGCCCGAGCCCAGTACGGCCTCCGGCAGGGTCGGGAACTCGGCCTTGAGACCCGCGGTCTGGCTGCCACTGATGATGCGGATACCGCTCGGCACACCGGCGGCCGGCAGATAGTAGGTCATCGCCACTTCCACATCGCTGCCCGGCGTCCAGGCTTTCCAGGTCGGCAGCGTCAGAGCCACCTTGTGGAAGTCCTTCTCGTTGGCAATCCCGTCGGAGTTCTGGTTGCCGCCGCTCTCCACCACTTTCAACCCCATCCCGCTCTGGTCGGTGATGGTGTCCGAGGTAGAGGTGGGCACCAGGAACTCGATGCGGGCGCCGCCCGGAATGGTCTGGGTCGAGTTGTTGGTGAGCTTCAGGGTCGGGTTGATCGGATAGTTGGAATCACCCTCCTTGAAGCCGGAGAGGCTCACCGCGATGTCGAGCTGGGCTGCAGGAGCCGCCAGATCGTTCTGTTTGGTGTTGTACTTGGTCGCCTTGGCAAACTTGTCGTAGGCGAGCGTGGTCAGGGTATCCCCCATGCCGTACTCTTTTTTCACCGGATCGTAGGCGTAGTCACCCGCCATCTCCCAGAACATCACGCCACCCAGACCACGATTGACGATGTAGTCGAGCTTGTGACCCATGGACTCCTCATCCTCGGTGGAGAGGAACACCTTTTTCTCCTCGTTCCACAGCCAGGGCGCATGAGCCTTGTCGTCGTAGTAACGGACATACTTGCCCTGCATCACGTGAGCCGGGTTGTTGGGATCCAGACCCCAGGCCTGACCGTAGCTCGGCATGGTGGTGATCCCCAAATCGGCTGCGTGCTCCAGGTTCTTGGCATGCCACATGGGGACGGCACCACCGCCGATCTCCTTGCCGTTCTTGTCCAGATCGTGCCAGATGTTGTCGATGCCGACCGCCCCGTTACCGCACGGAATGGTGCCGCCACCGGTACCCGGCTGGCAATTGCTCTGGCTCGGCAGTGCTGCCTTGCCACCCAGACCGTGGGTGCCACCGCTGACCCCCTGCCAACCGCGGGTGTAATAGGGTACGCCCACGTTGATCTTGCCGGCCGCCAGCGCACCACGGAAGTAGTGAGCAGACCAGGCGGCGTTGAGGTAGCCGATGCCGCCAAACTCTTTCTGGGTGTAGACGCCCCACTGCGCCAGCTCGGCGTCTGCCTTGTTGTCAAACAGGGCGGCGTTGTGGCCGACAAAGTGGTTCCAGGCACCGTGGAAGTCGTAGGTCATCAGGTTGACGTAGTCGAGGTACTGGGTGACCTGGAAGTTCTCCATGCCGCGCAGCAGATAGGCGGAAGCTGGCGAGGCGATGGTCAGCATGTACTTGCGGCCATCCTCGCTGCCCGCCGTATCCAGCTTGCTGCGCAGGGTCTGCATCATCACCTTGTAGTTGGCAAAGAGCTTGCCGCGGCACTGGTTGGAGAGCGGGAAGTCGTTGGGGTTGCCCGCATCCTTCATGGAGGTGGGATATTCATAGTCGATATCGACCCCGTCAAAACCGTACTGACGGATAAAGCTCACCGCCGACGTGGCAAGCGCATTGATGCCATCGGTGTTGACCGAGCAGTCGCCCTTGGTGGTGGCGGTGTAGAAGCCGCGCGTATCGGCCCAGCCCCCGACCGAGATCAGGGTTTTCACGTCCGGATACTGCTTCTTGAACTTCGACAGCAGGTTGAAGTGCCCCTTGTAGGCGAACTCCGGATCCATCTCGGCACCCGGCACGCCATCCCAGGTCATCTTGGTCGCCGAGTCATCCACCTTGATGGTGTGGCTCTGCTCGTCCACCGCCGCGAAGGCGTAGTTGATGTGGGTGATCTTGCTCCACGGAATGTCGCTCACCAGATAGGCGGGCAGGCCATTCTTGCCGGTGCGCCACGAGGTGAAGTAGCCGATGACCCGGCGGGCATGGTCATCCCCCATGCACTCGTAGCCATCAGAACGATAGATCTGACGGATATCGCAGGAGAGGTTGCCACCGGATGGTGGCAGCGCGGCCTCCTCGACAGTGACGTTCACTGCCGCCGACTCGCCGACCAGATTGGTCTTGTCGGTAGCAACCAGCTTGAGGGCGGCACTGCCCTTGGCATCGGGTGTCCAGTTGACCTGCCAGGGGGCGGCATTGTCTTCCCCTACCTTCTTGCCATCGACAAACAGCTCGACTTTGGCCACATCGTTGTTGGCATCGGTGACATTGCCGCTCACCGCCACGCTGCGACCGAGCGTTACTTTGGCACCGCTGGCCGGGCTGCTGATGCTCACCTTGGGCGCCTCTGGCGCCACCACGGCAGCAACGTTGAAGCTCGAATCAGCCTCGCTCAGTACCTTGCCATCCTTATCCAGCGCCCGCGCTTTCAGGGCGTGCGCCCCAACGCCCGCAGCACTCCAGCTGGCGCCCCAGGGCGAGGCGCTGGCCGTGGCAGCAAGCTTGCCGTCGATAAGGTATTCCACCCGAACCAGCGCCGTCACCGGGCCACTCAGGGTCACCGCCAGCGCAACGCTGGCACCTTCGTTGAAGCTGGCACCGGCAGCCGGAGAGCTGACGGCCACGCCGAGCGCCGGTGGCGGCACTTCACCGCCGTAGAGCTTCCAGGCATCCGCCCAGACCACCCCGACACCGGGTTCATAGTGATAGGGTGATGCCCCGCACCAACCCGAGTAGGGGAACTCTTTGCATTCATATAGAGCGCCGGCATTGCTGACGATGTCACCGGCTTTATAGGCAGTACCGGCCTTGTAGGCGGGATAGGCTGCCTGCGCCCAGGCGGGCATGGCAGCGATGGCCACCAGCACGGCAAGCCGGCTGGGCCTCAGGAACTGTTGCATATTGTTATCTTCCTTGTTTTGTCTTGGCATTGGTGACCAAGGCAAAGCACAAGCGCAACCTGCGTGAAGGGAGGGAGACTACCGGCCATGGACTCGCCGCACACTGCCTCTTCACCCGGGGAAACCCCGCTATCTGGATCATCATCTGATCGGAAGACCGGAGGTATTGCGTCCCGGCATTTCAACCGGTTTGCCCTTTACCTGGGTTCCGTGAGGAACAAGCCGAGTATAGAAAGCATGCAGCCGAGTCTCAATCTTCATTCTCGGAGAAAAATATGTGGTTGCCAGCGGGATCACACTTTCCCACCACACCAACCGGTAAGTGTTTTATCAGTAATTTCAGAATGTTAGCCAAGTCAAAAAACGCCAACCTGCGCTCATTTGTATCCCGGTAATGTGCGTTGGCTCACTGGTACGAGATGCCGAAAATGTGACAATGCGCGCCCCTGGTCAGCGACCAGGACTATGGAAACACTGGCAAAAATAAAAAAGGAACACTTATGAAAGGTACTCGCACCCTGCTGTCTCTGGCCGTGGGGCTGGCCCTCGCTGCCCCCGGCGCCCACGCAGCCTTCGTCTGCCCCTCCGATCCGGCGCAACTCACCCCCATTCCGACCATTCAGGGAACAGGCTCAGGGAGCCAGTTCGCGACCGACACCGTGACCGATAAAAACGGCAACATCACGGGAAAAATCAGTCCGGGTACCTTCATGGTGCGCGGTGTCGTCACCACCCTCGGCCAGAGCCTGACCAAAGGCTTCTATCTGACTGATCCGGCGGGAGATGGCAACCCGGCCACCTCCGATGGCATCTTTGTCTATCTCAATGACAGCAAACTTGCGACCAACTACCCGGCCCTCAAGCCGGGGGCTGAAGTCTGCCTCGAAGCCAGGGTCGAGGAGTACTACGGCGGCACCCAGCTCAAACCCACTTTCGAGGCCAACAAAGCCCGCCTGCAGGTCACAGCACAGGGGTTGACGGTGCCGACCAGCGTATTGCAGGTCAATGAAGGGGAGACGCTGGCGCAGGCACTCAATCGCCACGAAGGGATGCGGGTACGGCTCGACAGCAGCAGCGATCTCCACCTGACCCGCAACTACGGCTTCGACTACAAGGTTTATCGCAACAACGTCGAGCTCTCCCACAAGGCGCCGCTGCTCAAGCCGACCCAGCTCCATATTGCCAGCAGCCCGGAAGCGGTCGCTCTGGCTGCCAAAAATGGCAGCAACCGGCTGGTGGTCGAGTCTGATTACAAGGCACCGGATGGCGTACTGCCCTGGTTCCCGGGCTGGGATGCCGATCAGGGCTATCTGCGTATCGGTGATCAACTGACCGGGCTGGAGGGCGTCATTGTCTACAACAAGGATGCCTTCCGTCTGGTGGTACCCAGCGATGTCACCCTGAGCACCGGCGCCCTGCTGCGTACACCGGAAGATGACCGCCAGCCGGCACCCGCCCGGGCCACTGGCAGCGATCTGCGGATTGGCAGCTTCAACGTGCTCAACTACTTCACCAGCCACTCCAGCATTGGCGGCGCGCTCAACGTGCTGTGCAAAGATCAGGCGGATGCCGACAACGCCAAAGGGTGCAACCGCGGCGCCAAGAGCCTGGCCGACTTCGAGAAGCAGCGCACCAAGATCGTCAACGCCATCACCGAGATGGATGCCGACCTGCTCGGCCTGATGGAGATGGAGAACAACGGCTTTGGCGACAACTCCGCCATCAACAATCTGGTGACCCGCCTCAACGAGCAACAGAAGGATGCGAGCAAGCGCTACGCCTATGTCCGCCTGCCAGCAAGCCTCCTCACCAGCGAGAAATTCTTCGGTGGCGACGCCATCATGGTGGCCATGATCTATCGTCCGGCCCTGCTCACCCCGGCCAGCGAGGCCAATGTCATCCGCATGCCGGAGCAGCGCTATACCACGAGTGGCGTGGCCAAAACTGCCGGCCAGCGCGATTCACTGGTACAGAGCTTTACCGTAGCTGGCAGCAAGGATCCGCTGACGCTGGTGGTCAACCACCTCAAGTCCAAGGGCTCGGGCTGCTATGAAAACGGCGATGGCAAGACAGAACCGGCCGACCTGCAGGGCAAGTGTACCGAGTTCCGGGTGAGTGCGGCCAAGGTGCTGGGTGAAGCGGTCAGCAAGCTGCCGGGACAGGTGCTGCTGGTGGGCGACTTCAACTCCTACGCCAAAGAAGACCCGATCCGGGTACTGACCGACTACAACCCGGCCACCAGCGAGCGGAAGATCATATCGGCCTCTCACACCTTTATCGGCGACCAGTCCTATGAACAGCTCGGTCGCGAGGTGACTCGCAACTATGGCCTGATCGATCTCAACGTCAAGTTCAACAAGGAGAAAGCCATCTCCTACAGCTATGACAGTGAACTCGGTACCCTCGACTATGCCCTTGCCAATCCGGCGCTGGCCAGCAAGGTGGCGAACGTGGCCGACTGGCACATCAACTCCTTCGAGAGCAGCCTGTTCGAGTACGGCAACCAGTACACCGGCCCCCTGCTGAAATCGGATAATCCGTTCAGCGCCTCCGACCACGACCCCATCATCGTCGATCTGAAAATGAAGGGTGATGCCGTCAAACCGGACCACGGCTCAAGTGGCGGTGGTGCACTGGGGCTCGGCCTGCTGGCCCTGCTGCCGCTGGCCTGGCGCCGTCGGCGCTAACCGGCAACCTGCTTGAAAGTAGCCAAAAGCCCGCGATACCCGCGGGCTTTTCAGTTTTGGCCATTTGATTTGCAAATGAAAGGCTGGAAAGTATGGGGAAAATAAATGCCTGAGAAAACAAAAAGGCCACCGCAATGCGGTGGCCTTTTCGACTTTCTTTACGAAAGATGGTGGAGCTACGCGGGATCGAACCGCGGACCTCTTGCATGCCATGCAAGCGCTCTCCCAGCTGAGCTATAACCCCGATGTGTGTGAATGACTGATGTCACTCTGAATTTGGTGGAGCTACGCGGGATCGAACCGCGGACCTCTTGCATGCCATGCAAGCGCTCTCCCAGCTGAGCTATAACCCCAAATTCGGCACTGAATGAATGGTTCTGGCGGCCATTCATCCTCAATAATGGTGGAGCTACGCGGGATCGAACCGCGGACCTCTTGCATGCCATGCAAGCGCTCTCCCAGCTGAGCTATAACCCCACAAAGGTCGGCCTGGGTGATACACACCGCACTGCCCTGGGTACTTCATTTCAATCAGGAACCTGGTGGAGCTACGCGGGATCGAACCGCGGACCTCTTGCATGCCATGCAAGCGCTCTCCCAGCTGAGCTATAACCCCTTTGATTCCAGATTGTTCGAGGAGAATTTGGTGGAGCTACGCGGGATCGAACCGCGGACCTCTTGCATGCCATGCAAGCGCTCTCCCAGCTGAGCTATAACCCCAACTCACCTCGGCGCTGACGAAGTTATCTCCGGCAACGGAGGCGCATGATAGGCATCACCCGCTTCAGTGTCAACCCTAAAATCACCCCGATTGGCGCGTTTAATCAAAATTGCAGCAAGTCGTTGTTTTTATCGACTAAATGCCGCAATCCGGCCATTTAACCGGCACTTTGGCGTGCTGCTCGCAACACCACAGCCTCGGCCGCCACTCACCCAGTCATGACGACAGGAGAAGCCGCACTACGAGATGGCAAGGCAGAAGCGCCCAGCAGGAGGCGGTTCAAGAAAGCCTTTCCATAAAGAGGATTGAATTTGAAAACCCTTTCCATGATTTATGTAAATTTACAACACACAAAGTTGATCTGGCTCACAAATAGCCATAGGATCAAACCGTGACCCAGGTCACACAAAGCAATAAACCAACAGAGATATGAGGTGAAACCATGTTCGAGAATCTGGCAGTTCTGTTCCACCTGCGCGGTGCAACCAGAAAAAGCGGCGTAGTCGAGAAAGATACCTACGCTCCGTCCACCCGTGAATACTACTTCCGCTACGGCAAGTAATTGCTGAAAGCCTTTCACGGAAAACGTAATAAAACTACAACACACATCATCACACAGCCCTCTCGAGGCGCTGTCCTGTCCGGGCCAGATGTTCCACGGCCAAACCTGAACTCCACCAAACAAGAATGGGGCCCGCAGGCCCCATCTTTTATTGCTTCGGCTTAATGCCGGATCACAGCTTGATCCAGGCATCACTCCACGCGGTTCCCTTGCCCGGCTCATAAGCCCAGGCGGCACCGGCGCACCAGCCGGTGTAGGGGTGCGGTTTGCACTCGTAGCTGGCACCGCCGTTGCTGACCCGCTCGCCCGCCTTGTAGGGAGTCCCCTCTTTATAGGCCGGATAGTCAGGCGGCGTTACGCCCCCCTCCTCTCCTTTCACCAGCAGGCTATGGGTGGTGCTGCGGCTCAGATTACCTTCATCTGTGACCGTCAGTTTGATCTCCAGCCTGGTATCGCTGGCCGGCTTGGGCAGGGTCAACTCCAGCGTCACCTGATCCAGCGCAGGCGCAGAGGCACCGGCCGGGATAGTCCAGGCATAAGTGAGCGGCTTGCCTTCCGGATCGCTGGAGTGCTGGCCGGAGAGGGTCACCTTGCTGCCACCTTCGGCCTGCGCCGGGCCGGTGATATTGGCCACCGGCGGCAGGTTGGTGCCACCGCCGTTATCCTCGATCACCACCTCCGGATAGAAGTGCTGAACACAGCGGCTGTAATCTCCCTCCTTGAAGGCGCTGAAACGGGTCTGGTAACCCACCAGCTTGCACGCGTAACTCTTGCCGCCGTTGGGGTTCTCTGCCACATAGCTCCAGTCCTGCTCCCAGTAGATGGGCAGGGCACCGGCGCCCTTGTCGTCAAACACCTTCATGTTCTTGCAACCCAGCACCTCGTCGGATGGCACCGCCACCCCGAGGTAGTTGGCAAACTCGCGGTAGTAGTTGATGCGGTTCTGGGACTGGGCGTGCTCGACCGGGCCACCGCACTCCACCCCACCGTTGATGATCTGGGTGGTGACCCCGAAGCCCGGCACCAGACCGTTCTGCTTGTCATGGTCATTCGGCTGCCAGGTGCCATCGATGACATGGAGCATGGAGGGCTTGGGCGGCTGCGGATAGGTATAGAAGAACACCGCGCTGGCCAGGTTCAGCCAGGTGTCGGCCACCAGATCGGGACGGTCGAGCAGGGTGCGCACCGTACCGAACATCGCCTCGGAGAAGGGGCCGTAGTTGTAGTTGTAGGAGAGCTGTTTGGCGCCGCGACCAAAGTAGCTCTTGAACTCGCCATTGTCGAAAGTACCGCACGGCCACTGCTGACCCTGCCACACATCGGGACGGCACTCTGCGTTGTAACCGCCGCGCATGGTCTCATTCCATCCCATCTCGCGCACGTAGACCAGCGCCTGACGCCACTCGGCTTCCGGGCGCCAGTTTTCATGGCCACCAGTCTCCTGGGCGAAGTGGGCGAACATGGTTGCCAACGTCTTGCGGCAGATGGCATCGGCATCGCGGCCGTCGCTGTAGTCGCTGCACAGGGCCGGGAACTTGGCCGCCGCCTGCAGCAGGCCGCGATAGGTGTACTCGGGGGCGCGCAGCGGGAAGAGGTAGTTGAACTGGCTCTCGCTCAGCAGGCTTTCAACCCGCTTGACGTTGCCCGGGTTGTCGGCACGGCCCGGCTGCACTGCCTCGACCACCAGATTGTCCCGGGTAGCGATGGAGGCCTTGACCGCTTCCATCGCCGGGAAGTCGGTCAGCGCCTTCTCTTTGGCATCCAGCTCGGCCTGGCTCATATAGACGGGGGTGGTGCTGCCATCCGGCGGGGTAGGTGTCGGCGGATTGGGCTTGTCATCGCCGCCGGTATCCGGCGGAGTCACTTCCCCTTCGCCGACAAGCTTCCACGGGGTATCCCACTCATTGGCGGCCGCCATGCCCGGAGTCTGACCCGGGTTGACCCACCATTTGGCCTCGAAAACCTGGCCGTTGTAATTGACCTGGCTGCCGCCCGGGTAGGATTTGTTGATGTCGTATGCCTCGGCCGCCCACAGGTGGCCGCTCAGCATCAAGCCGGCAAGCAGAAGGGATATGCGATTTTTTTTCATTATTGTTGCTCTCTGTCTAGGTTTTCAGCAGAAAAGGTGGGGCCTCATAAGACCCCGCCACCATCATAGGGATCCCGGCTTAACGGCAGCTTGCCGCCCCGACATCCAGCCAGACGCCGTGCTTGCCCGGCTCATTACCCTGAGTCCACCACCTGGCCTGCCACCGACGGCCGTTGTGGTTGGTCAGCTCCCCGCCGTTGTAGGCAACGGCGGCGCTCCACCCCAGATCAACCTGACTCGCCAGCGCCCACTGATCGGCACTGCGACTCGGCGCATTGCCCTGAGTCCAGTACTTGGCACGCCATACCAGCTGGTTGTGGCTCACCTTGTCGCCGCCGTTGTAGACCTTGCTGGCCTGCCATGCGGGAACGTTGGCCGCTTCCGGATCTGTGGTGTTGCAAGAGCCGTCGACCACGGGCGCCAGCGTCAGCACGATGCGCCCTTCGCTCTGATGTACTCCGTCCGAGACGCTCACACTCAGCTCATGCTGCTCGCTGGTGGTGACAGCCGGCGGTAGCAGACGCAGGTTGGCACTGGTCTCGCCTTCCGCCTGCCAGCCCGCCGGAAAGTGCCAGCGGTAGCTCAGCGCGTCGTCCTCGGGATCGCTCGCCTCAGCGGTGACGGTCAGCCACTCACCGCCGATGCCGCCGAGCTGCGCCGGTACGGTCACCACTGGAGGCTGGTTCTCAACCACGCCCTGCTCCAGCGGCCGCCCGTTGACGGTAAAGGAGAGTGACTGCTGCGGTGGCAGCAAGCTCTGCTGTACCAGTGTCTGGCCACGGCACTGGATGGTGGCGCGGCCGGGCTCGCTGGCGGTGGGCAGGTTGATGTGGAACTTGTTCATGACGCTGCTGGCCGCCCGGTGATTGGCCAGCCTGAAGCGCTGCAGACCATCGCGAGTCTCCACCTGCAACTGGCAGTCACTGCCGGACAGGGTGCTGCTGTCATCCGGATAGGTGAAGCCGTAGGCGCCGTGCAGCGCCGGATAGATGTAGCTGGGCAGGCTCCCCTGCGGGTCGTAATAGCCCACCAGAGTGGTCACCGGCACTCCGAACTGCTCGGGCTTGCGCGCAACCTTGGTATCGATGGGGGAGACCTCCACCCAGCTCTGGCCATCCGAGGTGAAGCTCTTCTTGAAGCCCCGGTTCACCACAATTTCCTTGCCGTTGATAAAGAGGCGACTGTTGTAACCGGCCCCGTGATCGATGGTCAGACTGCGCCCACGGTTGTCCGCAGAGGCAACCGGCACCCGGATATCACGAGTCCAGCGACCGTCCCACATGGCGACCCTGACCAAGCCGTAATCCGCCAGCAGGGCACTCAGTCCGGCCTCGCTCAGGGCATCCATGGGAGCATCGACCTTCTCGATCCCCTCGATTGTGTGCTGATAGGGCTCCATCCTGGCCGTCGCACTGTTCCACTTGCTAAAGCCGGTGGCCGAGTTGGCATCGAACACCGCCTTGCTCTCCAGGAAGCGCTGGATGATGGCGGCCGAATTGGGGGTATAGAGGGTGAAACGGTTGGCGCCGGAGAGAGGGCTGCCGCCCGCCATCGCATCGTAGCCAAACTTGCGGCCATCGAACGGTGGCTGGCACTGGCCATCCAGACAGGCATCCTCATTGGTGCGGGTCGGCGAGAAGTTGGGGATGAAACGGTGTTTGTCACTGTCCCAGCCCCAGCTGGAGTTGAGCTGATCGGCACTGCGGTGAACCGAGCCACGGAAGCCATCCACATAGTGGCCAAGGCCGAAGTTATGGCCCACTTCGTGGCTGAACTCGTTGCCAAGGGAGCTATCGAGGGTGACGATGCCACCACCACCGGAACCACCGTGCACCTGAACCCCATTGGCATATTTGCCGCGGCTGTTGTGCGCCGTCAGTTGGGCCACCACAAAGGGATGGCTCCCCTCCCCTTCACCGGCACTGCTGTTGATGCCGTAGTTGGCATTGTCGATGCCGTGGGAGATAAGCTCCTTGCCGATGCGCTGACGCATGGTGCCGCCATGCCAACCCCCCTCGCTCGGGTCAAAATCGGTCAGCAAGGTGCCGTTGGGTAGCATCACCTCAGGCAGGGAGAGCGGCGCGTACTGACTGACGATCAAGCGGCTGGCCGGGATGGTCTGGAAGTATTCGCGATGGGCCTCCTTGTCATTGGCAAAGGCAAAGCGATCCCGTGGCGTGGTAAGCATGCCGATGTCGATGGTATGCAGCAGCAGCTCGCCGGGAGCGCCGACTTTGATATCACGCAGTTCACCACTGAGATTGCCCTGTCGCACGGAGAGGGTCAGTCCGGGCAGGATCCACCCGGCAGGCAGCTCGCCACTCCAGGTATCCGGGGCATAGGTGATGCGGTTGTTCTCCAGCTCCCCCTCACGGAACCACTGCCCCTTGGCAAACTTGAACTGCAGGGTCTGGCCACGGGAGATCGTCACCTGCCGCTCGCCATAGAAGATCGTCGAGTTGTAGCCTGCACTGGAGCGCAAGCGCACCATCTTGCCCTCCAGCTCCGGGCTCACGGGCAGGTAGATATCCCGAACCCAGCGGCCGTCGGCGGTTTGGATCTCCACCAGCGCGCGACCAGTCAGCCGCTCCTTGAGGAAGGCGCCGCTCTTGTCGCTCAGTTTGGCCAAATCAGCACTGCTGCTGATGATGGCAGTGCTGCCGCTCTCCGGGACAAAGCTCACCCCGCCTTCGGGAACCCCCGCGATGTGGTAGACCGTCTCGGGCAGTGCCGAGGGCGGCGACAAGGTCAGGGAGCCAAGCAGCTTGCCGCTGCCGTCGCGGGCCTCCACCGTCATGGGGGTCACCCCGTCGGCCTGGAGCGGTTGCACCAGCAGCAGGCTCTTGCGCAGGCTGGTCAGGATGGGTTGGCGATCCCCCTCTTTGGGGTGGGACGGCAGGATCTGGCTCTGGGCAAACTGCACTCTGGCAGCCAGACTGCCCGCCAGATCGCTTTGCGGGGTCGTGTCATTGAATATCAGGGGCGTGCTGCCAGCAGACAAAGGGGCTGCCGCCAGCGTCGCCATAATGAGGCCGGCTATCGGGGTCATGTATGTTGTAGTCATTTATTTTCTCGTGTTGATGGCTACCGGGAAGGAGGGGCATGTCGCCATGCCCCTGTCATCAAGCGGGAGGTGTTACTTGCAGCTGGCGGCGCCGACATCCTGCCAGACCGCAGCCTTGCCGGGCTCATCACCGCGGGTCCAGTACTGGGCCTTCCACTGGCGACCATTGTGGTTGGTCAGGTCGCCACCGTTATAGGCGACATTGGCATCCCACCCCAGTTGCACCTTGCTCACCAGCGTCCACTGATCGGCAGTGCGGCTCGGTTCGTTGCCCTGAGTCCAGTACTTGGCCTGCCACACCAGCTGGTTGTGGCTCACCTTGTCACCGCCGTTGTAGACCTTGCTCGCCTGCCAGGCAGGCCAGTTGGCGGCATCCGGATCGGTGGCCGAGCAACCGCCACCACCGCTGACCGGCTTGACCGTCAGCCGGGTGGCGGCACTGGCATCCAGCGCGCCGTCGGAGACGGTGAGGCTCAGGTCATAGGCGGTATCGCTGGTAACGTTCGGACCGGTGACCACCAGGGTGGCACTGTTCTGACCGCTGGCGGTGAGACCGGCAGGTACCGTCCACTGATAGGTGAGCGGATCACCGTTTGGGTCAGATGCGGTCGCCTTGAGGGTCACCTGCTTGCCAGACTCCACGGAAGCGGTAGCCGGCAGGCTCACCAGTGGCGGCAGGTTGGGCTGCGGCGCCTTGTTGGTGACAACCACCTGATCGCGGGCGGTGAGGTTATGGTCGTCAGTCACGGCCAGCTCGAACACCAGATTGATGTCGGCGGACACCGCATCTAGTACAACCCGGGCCTTGGCCTGAGTGGCATCCAGCAGGGCTGCCTGCGGGCCGGAGACCTGCTTCCAGCTATAGGTGAGGGCGCCATTTTCCGGGTCGTGGGACGCGGAGCCGTTCAGCGTCACCTCGGTCGGGCCGGTGACACTCAGATCGCTGCCCGCGTTGGCCACCGGCGGCTTGTTGGCTGGCGGAGTGGTTCCCTCGCCATGACCCAGCCCCTCGTGCATGGCATTGAGGATGTCGCCGTTGTCGGCATCAATCTCCCAGGAGAAGAGGCCACCCAGCTTGTTGGCCAGCACATACTGCCCCTTGGCCTTGACCGAGCGGTCGTTGTCATAGGTGATGAGATCGCCGGTCGACGCCTTGAACAGATAGGGGGCCTCGGCCACCTCGTCGTAGCTCTTCTCCCAGCCGCTGCCCATGCGGTTGTTGACGATGTCGCGGTAATCGACCACGCCATCTTCCCAGGTGCCTTTCACCTTGCCGGTCGCCTTGCCGGTGAAGGGGTTGTTGCCCTGATAACCGCTCACGCCAGTCCAGCCACGGCCATACATGGCGGCACCGACCACCAGCTTGCCGGGGTCAACCCCCTGCGCCAGCATCAGGTTGACCGCCTTGTCGGTGGTGTACTTGGTGTTGGGATCCCAGCTCGCCGCATAGAGGTTGGTCTGGTGACCCAGCTCGGTGTTGCTCCATGCGCCGTTGTAGTCGTAGGTCATCATGAAGATGTGGCTCATGTACTGCTGGGCCGCGCGGTAATCGACATCTTCAATCTTGTCGTAACCGGCACCAACCGCGGAGGTGAGCTCATACTTGCGACCAGTCTGCGACTCCAGCTCGTCGAGCATGGCGCGCAGCTCCTTCATCAGGGTCACATAGGTTGCGCCATCGCTCGGGCTGCCCAGTTTCGGGTTGGCGCCCTGTCCACCCGGATACTCCCAGTCGATGTCCACGCCATCGAAGAATTTCCAGGTCTGCAGGAACTCTTTGACCGAGGCGACGAAGGTATCGCGCTTGCTCTTGTCGCCGAGGAAGTAGAAGGGATCGGAGAGGGTCCAGCCGCCGACGGAGGGGAGGATCTTGAGATCGGGGTAGGCCTGCTTGAGCGCCATCAGGGCGCCGAAGTTGCCCTTGTAGGGCTCGTCATAGGCGGTCAGGCCGCTTTGTGGCATCTGGACGGCAGCCCAGGGATCGTGGATCGCCACCTTGAAGTCGGCCCGACCGGCACAGGCACGCTGCAGCGCCTGGAAGCTCCCTTCGATCTCCTTGAGGCTGTCATTGATGCCATCCCCGCCACAGATGGGGGTAAAACCGTAGAGAATGTGGGTCAGGTTCTGGGCCGGGATCTTGTCCACGGTGAACTTGCGCCCGTAGACGCCCCACTCCACGTAGTAGGTGCCGACCACCTTGCCGGACTTGTTGGCGTAGGGCTTGTTGTTCTCCTGCAGCGCAGCCTTTAGCGGTGCAAGGTGGCTGCCATCGGTATCGGCGACCACTATCTCCTTCTTGTCGGAGAGGGTGCAGCCGTCGGCATTGCAGAGGGCTACCTGCATCTGGTAGCGGCCCCCCTTGTTCACCTTGAATTTGGCGGTGCCTGCCGCGGCGGAGGGGCCTGACCACACCTCCTTGCCATCGAGCAGCACCTTGGCGGTCTGGCCAACGTCACCGCTCCAGAGGTTCCAGCTTACCTCCACATCGGCGGCATCTTTCACCTTGACCAGATTGTTGTAGGAGGTTGCCGCCTGATCGACTTCGACAATGGCGAACTTGGTGGGGCCCCAGCCGATGGTGGGTTTGCCGGGCGCAGCCGCGTAAGCAGCAGAGGTACAGAAAAGACCGACCGCAAGGGCCAGCAAGGTAGGTTTTGGACTTGGCATTTGTTGTATTTCCCTATTTCGTTATTGTTTGCAACGAAAAGGGCGACGCGCCTGACAGGTAACGCAGACAGCAGTGCTCCTCCTTGGCAAAAGGAGCGCAACAACCTGTGGTGGCCCCGCTATCTTAGGTACTGCTGACCCTTAGACCGGAAGCTTTGCGTCCCGGCCTTTCGACCGGTTTGCCCTTAACACACTTCATTCGCGACAAGAAAAATCGCCCCTCGACTATAGGGGGGCGATTTGCGAAGTGCTACCTAGTAAAAATGACAGGTGATGGGACTCATTTCCGGGGAACTGGCTCGATATGGTGAGGATTATTCCGACATCAGCCTCTATCCCTCCCCCTTTCGCGCCACTCCCCTCCCTCCATCATTTGATTAATTTTGTGAGCTGGCTCACTGCACCGGCAACAACAAGCTGTTCATCAGAGCGCGCAGCTTGAGCGGTTTGACCGGCTTGCTGATGTAGCCGTATCCCCGCTCGCGGATCTGCGCCTGCAACTCGCTCTTGCGATCAGCGCTGATGATGATCCCACCCGGCTCGTCACCACAAGCCTGCTGCAGCGCGGCAATGGCCTCCAGCCCGGTCTTGCCGTCGTCGAGGTGATAGTCCGAGAGCACCAGTCTCGGCACAAACCCCTCCGCCACCAGCGCCTCGGCCTCGGCCAGATCGACGGCACAACGCACCTCGCAGCCCCAGCGGCCAAGCAGCGAACTCATCGCCGCCAGAATATCCCGCTCGTTGTCGATGCAAAGCACCCTGACCCCCTCCAGCTGGCTGTCACGCAGAGCGGGCGCGGCGACCGGATGGGCAGCCACCCGCCGGGTGGCCAGATTGAGGGTCACCGCAAAGACCGATCCCTTGCCCGGCCAGCTCTGCAATGTGAGCTGATGGCCCAGCACCAGCGAGATGCCGCGGGCAATGGCGAGCCCCAGACCCAGCCCCTGCTCCCTGGCGGTACGGGAGTGATCGAGGCGGGAGAACTCGTCGAAGATCGCCTCCTGCTTGTCTTGCGGAATGCCGGGGCCGTTGTCCCACACCTCGATGCGGATCTTGCCCCCCAGCCTGCGGCAGCCGAGTAGCACCCGACCGCCCGGGTTGTAGCGAAACGCGTTGGTAAGGAAGTTTTGCAGCACCCGCCGCAGCAGGCGCACATCGCTGTGCACCGCCAGCTTGCTCTCCACCACCGAAAAGTGGATCCCCCCCGCCTGCGCCAGCACCCCGAACTCCGCCTTCAGGTTGTCGAACAGCTCGTGCAGGGCGAAGTCGAGTTTCTTGGCTTTGAACTTGCCCGCCTCAAGGCGCGAGATATCGAGCAGATCGCTGATGAGATCCTCGGTCGCTCCCAGCGCATCGTCGATATGACGGGCGATCCGGGCAGGCTCCTCTTCGGCCGGCAGCATCTCCAGCAGGGAGGAGGTAAAGAGCTTGGCCGCGTTGAGGGGCTGGGTCAGATCGTGGCTGACCGCCGCCAGAAAACGGCTCTTGGATTGATTGGCCCGCTCCACCTGCTGGTTGACCAGCAGCAGCTGGCGGTTGAGTTCGGAGAGCTCGCGAGTACGCTCCGCAACCCGCGCCTCCAGATGTTCGTTGGCTTCGCGCAACACCCGTTCGGCATCACGGAACGGCGTGATATCGGTAAAGGTCATGACGAAACCACCGGCCGGCATGGGATTGCCCTGCATCTCGATCACCCGGCCATCGGGGCGCTCCCGCGCCGAGATATGGGCACTGCCCCGTTTCATAAACGCGACCCGGCGCGCCACATGCTCCTCGATATCGCCGGGGCCGCACAGCCCCTGCAGAGCGTTGTAGCGGATGATCTCCTCGATGGGGCGCCCCGCCTGGATAAGCCCGGGCGGATAGTGGAACAGCTCGATGTAGCGCCGGTTCCACGCCACCAGCTTGAGCTCCCTGTCCACCACCGAGATCCCCTGCCCGATATGCTCGATCGCCCCTTGCAGCAGACCACGGTTGAAGCGGAATACGTCGGAGGCCTCGTCCACTATGGTGGCGATCTCCTCGAGCTGCATGTTGCGCCCCTGCAGGGCAGAGGCGAGCACCAGCCGCGCCGACGAGGTGCCAAATACCCCGGCCAGCAGCCGTTCGGTGTGAGCAATCAGTTCGGCCGACGCCTGCATCTGCGGTGCCAGCGTGCCGCCATGCTCACCGGCAAAGCGGCCAAAGGCGCGCTTGACCCGGCTCGACCCGACGAAGCGGGCCGCCAGCATCTCCAGCTCCTTCACCGACACCCGCGCCTGATAGAGCGCAGTGGTATCGCGACTCGGCTTGCCGACGAAGTTGGCCGCCTGCAACCGCTCGCTCACCGCCGGACGGGAGAGCAGCGAGCCCGCCACATAGCCAAGCAGGTTGAAGAGCAGGCTCAGGAAGATGCACCAGGCCCCGAGGCTGAGATCGCGAAAAGCGGGCCAGTCGGGTGGCGCCAGCAACGCCTCCAGCGGCGAGCCGGCCAGCAGACCGCTCTCCGCCAGCAAAGTGATGAACCAGAGGCTCACGCCGAGGATCAGGCCGAGATAAACCCCCTTGCGGTTGCCGTGCCGCCAATAGAGACCGAGCAGCAGGGCGGGCGCAAACTGGGCCACGGCGCCAAAGGAGAGGTAACCAATGCGCGACAAGCTGGTGAGATCGCCAAGCCAGAGGTAGAGCAACCAGGCCGCCAGCAGGATCAACAGGATGGCGCCGCGGCGCACCTGCAGCAGCAATCGCACCAGCCGCTCATCGCGCCCTTGCTGCCAGAAACGGCGCAGCAGCACCGGCAGCACCAGATCGTTGCTCACCATGATGGCCAGTGCGATGGTGCAGACGATCACCATGCCGGTCGCTGCCGAGGTGCCGCCAAGGAAGGCGAGCATGGCGACCCCGTCAAAACCAAGGGCCATCGGCAGACTGATCACATAGGTGTCGGAGGCCATGTCCGCCCCCACCCACTGCTTGCCCGCCAGCGCCAGCGGCCAGATAAAGAGCCCCATCACGAACAGGTAGAGCGGGAAGATCCAGCGCGCCCAGTGCAGATCCTGCCCCTGATTGTTCTCCACCACAGTCACATGGAACTGGCGCGGCAGGCAGATGACCGAGCACATCGCCAATACCGTGTAAATAGCCAGCTCCAGCAGACTGCCAGGCGTCACCGCCATCACCGCATCGAAGAAGTGCCCCGCCACCTCGCTGCGTGCCTGACTCGGCTTGCTCAGAATGAGCCAGAGGGCAAAGCCCCCCACCGAGATAAAGGCGAGCAGCTTCACCACCGACTCGAAGGCGATGGCTACCACCATACCCCTGTGGTGCTCGGTGGCATCGAGATGGCGGGTGCCAAACAGGATGCTGAACAGCGCCAGCAACATGGCGACCCCAAGCGCCAGTTCGGCGGTATTGCCCGATATAGCGCTGGCGTGCCCCGTCCCTGCGCTGTTGACCATCAGCAGATCGAGCCCGGTCACGATCGCTTTGAGCTGCAGCACCAGGTAGGGAAGGATCCCCATGATGGCGATAAGAGCGATGAGCATGGCGAGGCGCTGGGATTTGCCGTAACGGGCGGCGATGAAGTCGGCGATGGAGGTGATGTGTTCCCGCTTGGCCACCAGAATGAGGCGCGCCAGCAGCCGCCAGCCAAACAGAAAGACCAGCATGGGGCCAAGGTAGATGGGCACCGGCGACCAGGGCGATTCACTCGCCTGGCCCACGGTGCCGAAGAAGGCTCAGGAGGTGCAGTAGACCGCCAGCGACAGGCTGTAGAGCAGCGGCTGCCCCTTCATGCGATGCCGCTTGTGCTTGTCCGCCACGAAGGCAATCAGAAACAGCAGCCCCAGATAGGAGAGCGACAATCCGATCAGCAACCATCCCTGGTGCATCTGCAACCCCTTGTCCATGTTGAGAATTTGTATGCAGGTTCGGCCAGTCTAGAGAGGTGGCCGCTAAAAGTCATCACCTTCAGACAGATTGAAATTATCGTTTTTCAATAAGTTTTATCTTGACTGTATATCGTAAAACAATAAACATCGCCGCCGTAAATATTGATAAACGATAAACTTTACCTTTCAGACAACACCCATCACGGCGAGGAATGAGATGATATCCAACAAACTCGAACGCTCGAGCATGCTGATCGAATGGCTGCTGCTACTGGCTCTGCTGGCGACCCCTTTGATCACCTTGCTGGAGGTGTGGACCCCCTTCGGTGGCGCCGATTTGCTGCAGGAGAAGCTCAACACCATTCTGAGCCGTCCCGGCATCAACCCGGCTGACTATCCGCTGCACTTCTCCACCCGGCTGCTCGGCACTCTGGTACAACTGTTGCCGGATCTGGTCTTCATGATGATGCTCTGGCAACTGCGCCAGCTGTTTCGCGGCTACCGCCACGGCCTGCTCTTCACCTTCGAGCAGATCCGCCGCTACCGGCAGATCGGGCTGCTGCTCTGTGCAACCTTCGTGGTCGAGTTGATCCACCTGCCCCTGCTGGATACGGTGCTCACAATGAGAGGTCCGGAAGTACTCGGTACCATAGCGCTGAGTACCTCCGATTTTCGGGTACTGCTGGCGGGACTCATCGTGCTGGCGCTGGCACTGGTCATGCGCGAGGCCAAACTGCTGGCCGATGAACAGCAACTGACGGTGTGAGGATCCCATGCCCATCATCATCCGGCTCGATGCCCTGCTGGCCGAACGCAAAATGACCGCTCGCGAACTGGCCCAGCGCATCGACATCACCGAAGCCAACCTCTCGATCCTCAAGAATGGTCACGCCAAGGCGGTGCGCTTTTCCACTCTGGAGGCCATCTGCCGTGAACTCCAGTGCCAACCCGGCGATCTGCTGGGCTACGAGCAGGAGCGCTAACCCTTTATGAGTCGTCATATCACCCTGTTTGCCCTGTGGCTGCTGCCACTGTGGGCCTGCGCCAGCGATAACGCGAGCGGCCCCCGCTACCTTATCGAAGAGGGCGCCAGCGCCAATGTGCTGCAAGTGCGCCTTACCATGCAGGGCGAGCCCCCTTTTACCCTGCTCCCAACCCGCTACTTGCCGGGCAGTGCCACACCGGCTTCCCCCGCGCTGGTCTGCCTTGCAGACAACCAGCCGGTTGCCCTCAACCAACCCTTCTCCTGCAAAGAGGTTGGCTGGCAGGTCGCTCTCACACTGGCGCCAACGCAAGGGGTGGATGCCTCGGCCCAACAGTCACTGCTGTTTGCCCCCGACCAGTGGCTATTGACCGAGTGGGGTAACTTTGTGCGCCAGCAGGGGAGCCACCAAGGGAAGGTGTGTCTGCCGGATGGCAGCTGCCAACCGTTACCGGATGTCAACCAGCCACCGCTGATCCTGCCATTTGGTCTGCAAACTGTGCCCGTCACCAAACCGGATCCGCGGTTGGTGCTGAGCCATGACGAGACCGCCAACCAACTCGATCTGCCGGCCTTGCAGCAACAACTGAATGAGATCATCGACTATCTGGCCTTTCAGCTCGATGTGGCCCCGCCCACTCACCCGTGGCAACTGGTGTGGCTCGGGCGAGATGTGGCAACCCACTCCCTTGGCGGAGCCGCCGGGGATCAGGTGTTTGTCGCCAACTACCCCACCGATGCTGGCAAACCGACGCCACAGGCGCCCCTGCGCCTGCTGCGCACCTCGGCCCACGAGGCGGTGCATATCCTCAGCGCTCACCATACTGCGCCACAACCCACCTGGGTCAACGAGAGCCTCGCCGAATACCTCGCCATCAAGGCACTGCGCCGCTTTCGACTGCATCAGGTCTCGGCGCTCAACGAACTGGCCGAGCGAGGCAAACAACTGCCTCATAGCGAGAGCGGCCTCTATCGGGCTGCCCGCGAAGTGATGGCTGGCGATCGCTCCTACTACCCGCTCTTTTACGTCAAGGGGAGCGCCTTCTGGGAGGCACTGGAGCGGGAGCTGCAACACAATGACGCCACTCTGGCCCGACTGCTGCCCCAACTGGGCTGGCTACCGGATGGCCGCTTTGATGCCGCCTCCAGTGAACTGCTTGCCGGCACCATCGGCTCGGATACCTGGCGCCGCCTCAGCCGCCACTATCTTGGCGAGCCACAGTAACACCGCAAACCGCAGCAACGAAAAAGGGAGAGCCGTGGCTCTCCCTTTTTCCAGATGATGATTCAGATAGAGCTGTATCAGGCCGTAGCCCCCTCCTGCGCAGAGGGGGCAAAGGGTCGCAACCGCAGGAAGAAAACCGGCAAGACCACCAGCACCATCAGGAAGAAGATGCCGCCGCCAAGGGGCTCGAACAGCATGCCGCAGAGTGCCATCAGAGCCGCTACCGTCATGCCAAGACCCAGCGCTGCGTAGAGGGACTGGGTCGGGATCAACTGCTCGGCCGGTAACTGACGAGTCATGAAGCGCACCGCCCCGAGATGGCTCACCCCGAAAGTCACCGCGTGGAGCAGTTGCCCCAGCACCAACACCCACAGCTCGGTCGACGCCCCCAGCAATACCCAGCGCACCACGCAACCGATGGCTCCGGCGATAAAGAGGCTCTGCGCCCCGAAGCGTTGCAGGAAGCGCTTGTCGGCGGCGAACATACAGATCTCGGCCACCACCCCGATCGCCCAGAGATAGCCGATGATGGTGCCGCTATATCCTTGCGCCTTCCAGTAGATGGCACTGAAACCGTAATAGGCGGCGTGGCTTCCCTGCAGCAGCGCTGTCAGCAACAGGAAGCTGCGCACCGGCGCGCTGCGCAGGGTCGCCAGCAGGGATGCCTTGGCGCGATCCCCCTGCACATCCTGTGGCGCGGGACTAAGTGGCAGCCAGCTGAGCAGCAGCATCAGCACCAGCCCCGCCACCATGGTGTGCAAAATCCAGTCGCTGCCGAAGTTGCCCACCAGCGCCCCCACCAGGGTAGAGGCGACGATAAAGGCAAACGAACCGCACAGCCGCACCTTGCCGTAGTCGATGTGCGCCTGCACCACCATGCGGGTTGCCAGCGCCTCACCCACCGGCATCAGGGTCGGGTAGATAAAGTTGGCAATCAGAGTAAGGCCGACCAGCCACCAGAGGTGATGGCTGAGATAGAAGCCAAGGAAGGCGAGCAGGCTGAGCAGGCTGAGCAATCGAGTAACCGGCAGCAGATGGCCCGCCCCCTTGATCTGCCCCATCACCATCAGGTTGCCGGCAAAGCGGATCGCCATCCCAGCCCCCAGCAGGAGACCAATCATCTCGGCGCTGACGCCCACCCCCTCCAGCCAGAGCGACCAGAACGGCAAGTAAGCGCCGTAGACGAAATAGAAGGCGCCGAAAAAGAGCGCTAACCATGAGAACGCGGGCATAGATCCTCTGCAACCGGATGACGGGAGCAGAATGATAACTCATCCGCCCCCGCAGATCCCGATGGAAACCCCGCTAAGAAATCGAAAAAACTTCAATAAAATTGAACTATTACCGAAGAGGCGGGGTCTACTTGGTAACACCTCCTCCTGGTTAGTGTTGCAATCCTTCCACCCGCCCATGGCGGGTTTCTTTTTTGTCCCCTAATCACTTTTTTCATCACCAGGATCTGCATCTCGGATTCAAATTTAAATCCATCCTCACAACGAAAAATCATCTGGATACAACAAATCTTCGAACTATCCTGCACCAAAACTATTTGTAGCGATAAAAAACACCGGCGTTAAGCCGGTGTCAGGTAATATCAACTCACTATATAGTGCCAAAAACTTTAGTAATGCATAAATAGAGGAACTTATTTCTGGACACTCAAATATTTTATCCTAGCCTTGGTCATCTCGGTTTGGCACTCATACAGTTCCACTTTACCAGATATTGACAAGTTCTGATTATTTACAGATTCAATATTACCGCAATCATTCTCCTTCTGCCATACCCAAGAAATCTGTTCATTTTTCATCGATGCTCTAAAAGATGCTGGAATAGCTTTCCAGATTTTATTCAAGCGGGCATCTTCAGCTTCATAAGCCTGCTTGGCGATGGCAACTCGAGATGGGTCATTTCGTTTAACAATATCATCTTTAGTGATCGTCAAGTATGATGCCTTGGCTAATGACATTGGGGCATAATAAGTCTCCCCTAAAGCGACAGAAATGTCTTTTTCATTATCGGCCAGCCTTGCTTTATAAGAAACACCATTCCACGTAACATTGCCATTTTTATACAACCCATGACTTTCTCTAATAAACTCAGAGAACACGTCCGGGGCTTTCTGTGCTAACTCCCTGACTTCAACAGGAACAGTCATTGATACGGTCGCTACACATCGTAACTCTTGTGATGAATCACTTGTAGTCGAAACATCAGAGATGCTAACGGGAATTTTTTCGACTTGACTTTGAAAGAAATCGAGTTTTTCTGGTGATACTGACATCCTCGACAAGGCATTATCACGCAGAGCCTCTGTTAATGCGTTTACCGCATCCTCACGACCACATTTGAAAGGCTGCTTTTCCTCTTTCGAGTCAAAAATACCAGCGTTGACAGCACTAGACAATACCAATGAAGACACAATAAAAAGTAATTTTATATTCATAACTCACTCGACTATTAACATTAGAACCTAATATATAAAAGCATTACAGAAATTGATAAATATATTATAAAAACAAACTCATCTACTTAAACTCACCCTAACCCCCTAAACTCCTAAACTCCTAAACTCCTAAACTCCTAAACTCCTAAACTCCTAAACTCCTAAACTCCTAAACTCCTAAACTCCTAAAGAGGATTGTTATAAACTAAAATTTATTTTTCAGTCATTAGATACCATTTGCTCTTATCATTCAGCAACTGACTATTTAAATAAACCCCATTGCTCATTATTTTTATTTTAAACTGTGGGGATGGATATTCACAATAATATTCTTTTCCATTAACTGATGTATTCCATGAGAGATATACAATATCATCTTTATTTTTGACAATATAATTACCATCACAAGAATACATGGAATGCCATGATTTTATTTTTAAAAAAGCTTTGTCGCCATTTATATTGAATATATACGTCTGGCTAGCAGCACAACCATCAATTAACTCTTCTTGTTTTTGATTTATGATTAATTTAGTATTCAATACAATTGAATATGCCTTGACCGAAAAAAAACAAAAGCATATAAAAAACCACTTATTACCTTTTTGTAAACAATCATTCATACATAAATCTATCACATTCAGGTTTGATATTATCATATGCTAAGGACCTGTAAATATACTGACAACTCCGCTATCAATGATGTAATATCAAACTAGATACAACGCTCGAGACCAATCGCCTGGATCAAACAGAGATATACTCAACCTTAAGTTTCATCCGCTATATTACATCCCCCCTCAGATGCACGATGGCCGACCATTTAGGATTAGATTTTTATCAAGATTTCTCATCGGGAAATTCTTGTCCAATATTAATTGATGAAACCAGCCCATCTTTAATATCATACGAGATAAAATAATTACCTAATCTATAGGTCAGCCTAGAAACATCATCCAATAAATTTTTAGATTTATACTTACCTTTTACATCAATTACTGTGTCACCCACACCAATCCCTCTTGCTGTAAAATAGCCATGCTCACTTATCAGGATTGATGTCAATCTATAACTATTATCAATATTCTGCATTCTTTTATCATATGAAACATTTGATGATATAATTTCACCAAATGGATATATGTGACTATAATATTTATACAATCCACCTACTGCATTTGGATAACTACCAACAAAAAACGTTTCATGCTTCCCCGTTATATTACTCAACAGCTCTGAGATTGTATTTATGGAAATCCAGCGTTCATTCACATATATAGAAAAGTCAGCTATTGATATTTTTTCACCTGCATTGATGGAATGGAGATTATAAGGAACAAGATCTTCTTTATTAACCCATCCATACACTGAATTTCCTTTCTGAGATACATACTCGACATAGTAAAAAGCATTATATAAGGAAAAAACATAAACTAGATCCCCTTTAACTATGAATATCTCTTTTTGTCTACAGGATGCATTAGGATACGAATAAAACCACACCCTTTTTTCATTTGCAGAAAATATTGCACTTCCACCCGGCACCATATCTGTCTTGGCATGTAGTTGAGAAGCAGGAACCTCTTCCGGAGATAAGCATTGATATGCATAACTGGTCGAATTAAAAATAAACACAACCACAAAAACAAGAAAGAAACGCATTGCAGATACCTATCTATACCTATACGCCCATGTTATTTTGATACCTAATAGCCAGAAAAACATTTAAAAACAAACTAGAATCAACTTTATTCCCTGTAAAAACTTACCTTAACAAATAACGAGAATAAATTTAAAAAAATAAAAACCACTCGCACATTGACCACCACAAATAAATTAGGTTACACATGTTAAACTTAAGTGATAAAGCAAGCCTAGACCGTCATATAAAAACATAAGGAGTCTTTACCAACAAGTAATATGTAATCAAATTCAATAAGTATATTTTGATAGAACCAAATACCACCCAATTATCATATGCAAGACAAACTTAAGAATGGTTTCAAAATTTATTTTTTGGGAGAGGGAAGTAAGACTCTGGTATGAATCCAGTGTCTTACTGTAATCTAACTTATATATATATTTAATGTAAAGCTTACGACATTAATCGCTAAATTAACAATCAGCCTTTCTTTGACAAGGGGGATTGTGAGTCAAAACATTTTCTTAACTTATTTTTTATTGATTCATCGTATTGCAGTTTTATCTTATCTTCAAGGTAAGCAGATGTATTCCATAATGATGCATCAGAATAAATGTATGATGCCCATCCAATACTACCACTGCCATCAGTGTCATAAGTCAATTGCATACTAACTTCTTGGCCATCATCAGAATCTACAATAACATTTACATCCTTAGCCGCAACATATATAAAATCATAATTACTACTGCGAACCGCATCCGCCAAATAGTCATAACATTGCAAATTATTGCCAGCGATTGCAACATGAGAGAAAAAAATAATAAAAAACAATATTCTCATTTTATGTCCTTAAATGAATCACTAATTTTTGGCTTTATCTTAGATATATATTCTTTATATACCTTTTGAACATTAGCATCAGATGCATTGTGCCAACGGGCCCAATTTCCATCATGTTTATTAATATAGAAAACTTTATATTCCATTGCGGCAAGAACCGAAGGGAATTTAATAAATGTTTTTTTCTTATTCGTCACCTGAACATTTCCACCCAAACCACTTTTCCCTTTATTTTCAAATGCACTCCAAGTTCCGACAGGTTTATACGACGGATTTTTTTCAAAAAAAGATTTATCCCAGCCATAGTAAGGTGGGTTACCAAATGCCTCCATTCCCCCTGTGCCGCAATGTTGATATTGAAGTGATTTAAAATGTCCGGTTTCATCACGATACATACGTTCAACAACTACCGCCATATCATAACCATATTTATTATATATGGACCGCAATGCTTCTTCTGCATCAGCATAGGTAAACAACCCTCTGCTTATTTTTTGCGAAACAGAAAAATCTAATAAAGATAGAGGATGTAAGTGCCATACTTTTGGCCCATCTATTTTTTTATTTTTTAATATATGCATCCACCCAATGCTTTCAACACGCTCAACTTCATGGGTAATAAGCCCCGGCAGTTCAGTCACTTCACTAAATATGCTTTTAAATCGTTCCATCATAACTTTTGAAGTGGGTGCCCACCACTCACTACTATGCTTCACCACCATCCCTTTAACTCGGTCATAGTTCTCTATGCTATCGACGGTATTCTCCAGCTTTTTAACTGTAAGCTCATTATTTTTCAACTCTTTATCATCTGAAGCATGACGATACAGGTTCAGGAAAAATGGGGGGATTTTAGCAGGATCCAGGGCACCATCACTATCAGAGCCATCAATCAGCGTGAAGCCTTTATCCTTCCACTCTTTGCTACTAACTACTGCCTCTGCTCGTGGATCGTCGCTAAACAGCTCAAGGTGAACCATGTGCTTGCTCGACATTCCCCCTTCGGTAGAAGTTGGCGTTTCGTACATTCCTAGATAGCCAATAGTCTCGCCAGCACGAATTGGTACTGGTGTAGGCAATTCATACAGCTTACCCAAGTGAGTAGGCTCTTGGCGCTTAATCTCAATATTCTCTTCTTCTACACATAACCAAACAGGGCGACCAAGAGGCTGTACGACACAACGAGCCATTCGCCGCGCTCTACCGCGAACTTCCTGCCACTCGCACCTATGTGCATCAAAGCTGATCAGACTTCCGGCTGGTACACTAAAAACACTGTCACCAGCTACATAATGTCCTGTTTTCCCTTTTTGAGCTTTGGGGTCGGCACGACCAACCATATCTTCTTTCACACGAGCTTCTATTTTGTCATATACCCACATAGGTCTAACAATGTTGCCAACTTTCTCTATCGCGCTTGGGTCTTGTGCCATCCAAAGGCTATCCATTCCTTTTATGGCCAAGACCTCTTTGCTACTAGCACCATTACTCAGTACCTTTATACGAGCAAATTCGAACTCCCCTTGACCTGTTACATAACCACGTTGTGCAGTAACACCTTCGACAAGTTCGAATTCCTCTCCCGCTTTCAAGGTTAGTGCGGGAGGTTGGTAATCATGATTCGGTACACTATGACGCACCCGCCATCCCTTTTTTAACCGATAGCGGCTGTTTTTCGGCCATTTATCCCAAGGACATAAATGCATATATAGTGTGTAATAGGTAAACCCATTATCTTCTGTACCCCCCCCTTTTTCAGAACTGTTCTCTTTCTGCGTAGAACCTTTATTTCCCCCTGCTGACTTGGGTTGTTTGAAATGATGACGAACCAAGCAAAAAGAATTGGAATAGCGATATTCCTGCCCTTTAAAATTGCTGACAAGATAGTCAGGCATCATTCGAAAAGCTACAACCTCACCATCAGCCATGCATCGAATAGGATGAATATCTTTGACCCAAGGTGCTTTTTCATCACTAATATGAATACCGCCATGCCAAGTGTTTAGGCCCAATAGATAATTAGCTTCAGCTCCTAAAAGTGAAGCTAACGATTTGGCATCCTTAAACTCCTTTCCATCAGCTTGGGCAATAGGTAAACAAGGTGAAGCGATGGGTTTAACATCTATAGGATTGCTATTGCTAGTCGCACCTTTATTAGCCCACCACTCTTGAGGGTTGACAATTTTTCCAGAGGAATCTTTTATCTGATAATGAATATGCATTGCATATTGATTTTCCTTTTGTGGTCCTCTGCCACCCATTCTGCCAATCGGGGTAATCCCAGCTTTAACAGACTCCCCTTCTTTGACATTTTGCGATTGCAGGTGGAGAATCTCATGACTAAAACCTTTATTGTCCAGTATTTTTACTGTGCCAAATAAACCACCTGAATATGAAATCGTACCATCAACGGGTGAAAAGGCTGCGGGATGTTGCATATTAACCCCCGTCTGCCCACCTATATAATTGAAATCAACACCTTTATGTGGCCCTGATGCTCTTTTTTCACCAAAAGGGGCTGTGATATGTGGCTTCTTTCCATCGCGAGGAGGAAGTATCAAATTCATGGCAATATCAAAAGACATATTTACCTCCGCCTACATCGAATGGTCAGTTATTTTTACAAGATACCAACACTTGTCCTTTTCGGAAAAAGACAAGGATACTTGATAACCGGCATCATTCCCATTGATATCAACCACTAAATTATTCCTGTCGATTTTCACCTCTCTTTCCCCATCATTCCCTTTACTACTTACAATAGGAAAATCTGACAATTTAAAAAAGCGAGACTCTTTTACCTCTTTAACATCATCATCCAAATCTTGATAAAAAACAATATTAACAGGCTTCATTGTATATCTAGTTTGAACTTCAACATCATTAATGAAAATTCGAGAAAAGTTATCGAAGTCGCCAGCGGGACAAGACTCCGCAGCGCATCGGAACGAGATGAAAATAAATATAAGCAGCTTAAATATTTGTGGGATTTTCATGAAAACTCCAGACTTAAAAATTTAAATAATAAATTTCAAAAGACATTTTAACCCTATCGCCCTGAAAAACTGACTTTTGCGAGGCTTTTCTCTTCTTTCAAGAGCGCCTCCATCGCCTTCTCGGTGGCAATCGCCTTGACCAGTTCAACCAATTCCGGGGCTTTGACCACCTCAACCCCTTTGGGAGTAACGGGAGCATGGCCAGCCCAGCCAGAGCCAGCTCCCGGGCTGCCGCCGGCATTGAGTTTGATGGCGGGGCCGACCAGCTTGATGCCACTCGGGTCAACTTTGACAAAGCTACCCCCCCCCTTGAGGGTGATCTCGGAGCCAGCCTCCAGCACCAACTTGTCACCCACCTTGATATGCACCTCTTCGCCAGCTTCCACCAACAGGGATTGACCCAGCTTCTGGTGCAGGGAGGTATCCACCGTCAGCGAATAGTCCGCCTTGATGTGGTCGCGTTTTTCACCCTCCACCGTCAGGTGGTCATTGCCGAGGCTGGGCGCTGCGCCATCCTTGCCCGGCACCTTTCTGATACGGGTCACCCGTTCGTTATCGATGTCGGTGTGTTGGTCGTGCTTGATATGCCAAGCCGCATCGTTCTCTATCAGCACGTTCAGGTCTTTCTGACCGTGGATATAAATCTCTTCTTGTCCCGCCTGGTCTTCAAAACGCAGCTCGTTGAAGCCTTCGCCCTTGTGGGTTTCGGTGCGCAGCACGGTGCGGGTCTTGTTGGCAGGCAGCTCATACGGTGGCCGGTTGGTGGCGTGATAGGTGCGCCCCGTCACGATGGGCTGGTCGGGGTCCCCTTCCAGAAACGAGACGATGACCTCGTGGCCGATGCGCGGAATCGCCATCATGCCATATTGGCCACCGGCCCAGCCTTGCGATACTCGTACCCAGCAGGAACTCTGGTCGTTGGAGCTGCCATATCTGTCCCACGGGAATTGCAGCTTCACCCGGCCGTGCTCGTCGCAGTAAATCTCCTCGCCCTCGGGGCCGACTACGATGGCGATTTGCGGGCCATCCACCATGGGTTTGTGAGGTGCTTCCGGGCTGCCGATGCGGGCGCGCCAGGTAGTACTCGCTTTCACCACACCAAATTCGTTGTGGTAGACGGTCGGGCCGCTGCCCCCCTCCTCTTCCAGCGCCTGCGGTTGCTCACCGGTGTGGCGGATATGGACGATTTGCCAGTCGGTGTTGAGGCTACCGTTCGGATGTTCGGTGAGTGAGAAGTGCTGACCCGGCAGCAGAGCTGCGCTGTTGGATTTGCCACTGCCCGCCACCGCGTCATTGCGCAGCGCATCGAGCCGGTGCTGGGCAAAGGCCTTGCCGCTCGGGTCCTGCTTGTAGCGGCCCGGATAGTCAAAATGCTGGTAAGTGTCCCGTTGATGCTCCAGCTCTGCCCCCTGCTTTTTGTGGGAGAGGCCATAGGCAGGGGTCTTGAAGCTGTAGTCCTTGAGCTCCACATCCGAGGGGCGCACCGCCTCGCGGTAGTGGAATTGGCGCACATAGGGCCCTTGTTCCAGCGAGCGGTTGCCAAGGTTGAAGAAGAGCTCGGGGCCTTGAGTCAATGCTGCCGCGTCGTCGGCAAACACAATGCGGTGCTTGCCTGCTTCGAATTCGTGGAAGTAGAACAAGCCCTCTTCGGCAGCAAGGCGGTTCACGAAATCGAGGTCGGTCTCGCGATATTGGACGCAGTACTCGCGCTGGGCATGCTCATTCTTGAGCGCAAAGGCGTAATCGGTGATGCCGTGCTCTTGCAGCAAGATGCTGAGGATTTCATCGGGCTTCTGGGCCTGAAAGATGCGAGAGTTCTGGCGCAGACCCAACCGCCACAGGGCAGGTTTCACCTCAAGGCTATAGCGGGTACGGCGAAAGCCGCTGTCCCCTTGGGCAAATTCGCTCACTACCCCGCACACCCGGCGTTGCAGCTCGCCGTTGTACCACACCATGAGCTCACACGGCTGGTCCAGCACGGCGCCAAAGTCGACATCGGGCTGGCTGCTGGCCAGCTCAAGGCGCAGGTTGAACGGCCGGTTCAGCCCCTCGTCCAGCTGGAAACTCGCCACCACGAAGGTGCTCTCGGGCAGCGCCCCCACCTTGACGGTAAATTGCAATCCGGTTTGATTAGCCATGGCTCTCCCCTCTTGTCACGGCCACGCGATGTCTGCGCCCCTCTTCAAGACCCCAGCCGCCAAACCACGCTACCGCCCTCTCCGGTGCCACAACGGGCAACCAAGATAGCGGCGAACACGGATTACGGGCGGATTGGGTCTGCATCACAGGACACCCTTTAGTGCTTTGCCATCCCTCCGCGCTCACCAGCAGGGCATCAAACCCCGGCAGGGGGATGGCAAAACAGAAAAGCTCCGGCTAACTGAGCGGGCCGGAGAAATACGGGCTAAGAGGGCCGGTTTGGCAACCGGCCCATAAGACACATAACTACTTGCAAGGAATACCAAAGTAACAAAACGAGGATTAGGCCTCGATGGGCGCACGCCAGTCGTCCGCACCGGAAGTACCGGCAACGGTGTGTTCCCAGTCAATTTTGCGGTAAGCCATGGAGACCTGGATAAGCTGGGTGAAGTCAGACTTCGCCGGATCCTGGCAGTGGGGCATCTGGCAGTCGATGTCAACGATGGTGGCATCGGTCAGCACGGTGGAGAAGAAGTGCTCCTGCTTGCCTTCAACGGAGGTGCGGTACCACTTCAGGGTCACTTTCGGCAGCATCTCACCGGAAGCCAGCGCGTTGTACATCAGCGGCACGGCTTTGTTCAGGGCAACGGTAAACTTGAACGGCTTGTGGACACGCTGACCAGCAGGCTGACCGGATTGCGGGTCGGTCGGGACAGTCACAACGTGCTGGAACTCTTGTACCAACATCTCGTCTTCGTGACCTTGTACGAAGATGTTGCCGACGGAATCAGAGGTGAAGGCACCGGCGGTGATATTGCCCTGGGTTTTACCTTCGATGCTGATATAACATGGAGTTGGCATGTGTATGCTCCTAAATAGATTGGTTAAATGAGATAGCACTCGACCAGACTATTAGCAGCGACCATGCCATTTTTTTATCTTTTAAAAATCAATACCTTAACCACTTCAGGCTGAAATCACACAGCGTAACCATGCAATAAATTGCGCAGACAACCATTTTGACCAGCACAGTTCGCACAGGCAGATATTTCATCTACCAGATGAGCAATTGATTGCCTAAAACAGAACTACTCACTCCTATCGAGCACATTCTCGACCTGCGCGGCATCAATATTGAGCTTGACCACCCCCTGCTTGAGGGCCCAGGAAATCGCCTGATTTTTGCTGCTTGCCCCCAGCTTCTCCGCAATTCTCTCCAGATGGAAGGTCACGGTTCTGGGTTTGATATCCAGGATCTGGGCAATATCGCTGACCTGTTTGCCCTCTGCCGCCCATTGGCACACCTCCAACTCGCGAGTGGTTAACATCTCTCGAGGAGGCATGGCTGCAATGCAGACCCTGGCCACGGCTTCAAAGATATGGGTCGCCAGCCAGCTCAGAAACGGAATAGCAGTCAACCATTGATGTTCGGTGCGGGGCTCACTGGTAATCAATGAGAACAGTCCAATATGACCATTTGCACCGTGCCAGGGGATGGTGATGCCATCGCGCAAGCCAGCCTCCTGAGCCAGCAGCATCACTTCCAGCCCGGCGCTGTCTTGCAGGTCACAACACTCAGTAATGAGGTTGGCCCAAAGAATTGGCGTGCTTTGAGCCATTCCTTTGCGCACAACAGGATCCACAGCGAAAAAGCCGCGTTCTTCATAAAGTTCAACCCAGTCGCTCGGGCAGCCGTTGAAGATCCGCACATCCGGCCGCTGAATGGATCTGGGCGAGATAAATCCCAAGCGAAAGTAGTGAAATCCCATCAACTCACAGATCTGGCGCAGCAGAGCAAGTATTGTCTGTTCATTGGATGCGTCATTGAACCGGGTGATCAGCTCAAGTGCGTTGGTCGTCTCGAAAGTGTGGGGGGATGTAGAAGTCAAAAGCGCATTTCCCCGTTGCCAAAATGTTCTAGATGTTATTAAGCATGGAACAAATAGCACAATATCTTGTTTACGCAAAGAAAATGCTGCTTTCATAGCCTCAGTGACGGGTTAGCATCACAATATCTGGATGCCTCATAAAAAATCCCCGCCTGTCAGGGCGGGGATTCGGAGTGGACTCAAGTCCGGGTTCACTGCGTGTATTGTCGTTTTTAGAATACGTACTTGACGCGGGCACTGAGGTTACGGCCCGGCTCGGTCATCAGGCTGTTGTCAGAACCCGCATCACGGCCGGCGATGCGCTCGTAACGGGTGTACTCCTTGTCAAACAGGTTGAAGAGACCGACGTTGAGCTGCAGATCCTGCATCGGGTTGAATTGGGCATACATATCCACCACGCCCCAACCGGCCGCCTTCTCATACTCCTTGCCCTTGGCATCTTTGCGCACCTTGTCCATGTCATCAGCAAAGCGCAGCGCGGTATTGAAGTTCCACTTCTCCTGCTCCAGACGCACGCCGACCGAACCGTTGAGCGGGCTCAGGCTGTTGATGTAGTTGCCATCACCATCCTTGCCGTCGATGTAGGCGAGGTTGCCCCAGACGTTGACCAGATCCGTCAGCCAGTAATCCGCTTTCGCTTCGACCCCCTTGGTGGTCGCCTTGCTCAGGTTCTGATACTGGTAGACAGAGGTGCGCCCCTCTTTGCCCACTTCCACCATCTCGATGAAATCATCGAACTTGTTGTAGAAACTGGCCACCTCGTAGCTGAAGCCATTGTGGCTGCCACGCACACCGAGATCGATGCCGTCACTGCTCTCCGGATTGAGGTTCGGGTTCGGCTCGATGCGATAGCCGTAAGCCTGATGGTTCAGGGTGGAGAAGGCGCTGTCATACATGGGCGCCTTGAAGCCGTGGCTGTACTGGGCAAACAGGTTGGCCGCCTCGTGCGCCTTGAATACCAGCCCCAGCTTGGGCGAGATCTCCCCTTCGGAGAACTTGTGCAACTGGTCACCGGTGTAGGCGGGATCATTGTCCGGGGTCATCCGGTAGTAGTCATAGCGGGCGCCCGGGGTCAGCACCCAGCGCTCGCCAAACTTCATCTCGTCGAAGGCCCACAGGGCGCCACGTTCGCTGGTGGTAGCCGGGAAGCTCAGCTCGTTATAGCCGACAAAATCGTTCGGTTTGGTCGGCCCCTTGTAGCGGGAGCGTTCATTGTCGGTGTGCTCATACTCGGCCCCCCAGGCCAGACGATGATTGGCCACCGCCTTGTGGAACTGCAGCTGGGCGCCGAGGTTCTTCTGTTCGAACACGTTGTGATCCAGCGAGTTTTTGGTCACATAGGGGTTGCGCGGGTTAACCGGGTATTTGGATGAGGCGTACTGATCCAGCGTCTGCTTGGTGCGTCCGAAGTAGACCTTGGTATCCATACGGTCGGCCCAACCCTGATTCAGCGCGATGCCGTGATCCAGCACCAGCGACAGGTTGTCGGTCTGCTTGTCGGTGATGGGCTGCTCGAACACACGGGCAGTGCCGGTACCGACCTTGTTAAGCTTGACCGCGTCAGGCTCCTCGCCATCGGTCAGATAATCGACGGTCAGCTTGAGGAACTGCTCATCAGAGAGATTCCACTTGCTCTTGAGCAGCAGGGCGTGAGTACCGATATCGAAATCGGTCTTGGTTGAATCGTAGTTCTGGGTGACGCCACCATCGCGCCAGGTGTAACGCAGCAGGTTCTCCACGTCACCGGTACGCAGGGCGCCGGTAAAACCAGCCATCTTCTGGTGACTGCTGGAGGCGTAACCGCTGGTCACATCCAGATAGCTATCCTTGCCCTTGAGGAAGTCGCTGGCATCCTTGGTGGTGATGGCAATAACGCCACCCAGCGCATCGGAGCCATAAGCCGCGGATGCAGGCCCCTTGGCTACTTCCACCTGCTTGATCATGTCGGTATCGAAGTAGCTCTGACCCACTCCGCCCTTGCTGTAGGCATCGTTCTGGCGCACCCCGTCACGCACCACCTTGACCCGGTTCTCACCCATGCCGCGGATGATGAAGGTCTGGGCATCTCCCTGCCCGCCCAGCACGGCGACACCGGGTTCATAGCGGAACAGATCAGCGGCATCGGTCACCACCTGCTCTTCGATCTGTTTGGCAGTGATCACCGAGATGGGGCCGGAGACATCTTCCAGCTTCTGCTCCATCCGTGAGCCGCTGACGACCACGACTTCATCCGCCTTTTGAGTGGCAGCAAAGACCTGGGAGGAGAGACCGGCCGCTACGGCGAGCGCGACCAGAGAGAGTGCGTTTTGATGGGTCACAGCGAATCCTTATTGAGAACTATTATCAAACAGGCCGCATCTTACCCACCCCAACCCAAAGATCAATAAAAAAGAATCATTATCATTTAAAAAGAGAATTGTTAGTTTTACACTGCCAGCCATTTCCTGTTTTATGCCTGCGACACAACCCCTGTTCGGGCCTCTCTATGCTGCGAGATTGCTGATGAAACGACTCCCTCTGCTTGCTCTTCCCCTGCTGCTGGCAGCCTGCGCCACCAGCCAGCCAGCAGTATCCCCCCCACTGGCGACCCTCTATGACTATCAGTTAGGTAATTCGCAGCAGGAAGCGCTGACTCTGGAGCAGGCCACTGCCCGTCTCGCGGAGGCCGACATCATTCTGGTGGGCGAACTGCACACCCACCCAGCCATTCACCTGTTGCAGTCACGACTGCTGAGCGCCCTGTATCAGCAAGCAGAGCAGAACGGGCGGGGGCTGACCCTCTCCATGGAGCAGTTCAGCCGGGCCGATCAAACGACCCTTGATGCCTATCTGGCAGGCAAGATTGGTGAAGCTGCGCTGATCCGCGAAGGGCATGCCTGGCCCAACTACCCGAGCGACTATCGCCCGCTGGTGGAGTTCGCCAAGGCGCACCACATGCAGGTGATCGCCGCCAATGCCCCCAAACCGCTGGTGAGCTGTGTCGGTCAGGAAGGCGTCGCCTGGCTAGACAAGTTGCCCACCTCACGTCGCAGCCAGCTGGCCCGCCAGCTGACGCTGGGGGATGATCCCTATCGCCAGAAATTTATGGCCTCCATGCACCACGGCGATGCCGACAGCAACGCCCGCCGTTTCGCCGCCCAGACCAGCTGGGACGACACCATGGCCGAGAGCATGGTGGATTACCTCGCCAGCCATCCGGGCCAGCAGATCATGCATATCGCCGGTAATTTCCATGTAGAGGGGGGGCTCGGGATTGCCAGTCGCATCGCCAGCCGCAACCCGGCGCTCAAGGTGGCACTGGTAGTCCCGCAAACCGGGGAAGAGACAGCCCCGGGCCGAGCCGCCGATGTAACCGTAAAGATGATGCCGCTCCCCGAACGCTGGCAAAACAGTGCCGAGATGAAGCAAGATATGGGCGCGCTGCATCAATCCCGCAGCCGTGACTGCAGCCAGTGGCTGCAACCCTAATCATCAAGGAAACGGCGGGTACAATATGGATGTGTTACTGATCATCGATGTGCAGCAAGGGGTCATGAAGGAGACCCATCATCAACAACAGCAAGTGCTGGCGAATATCAATCGGGCTGCGGCCCATGTCAGGCAACAACAGGGGCGAGTCATCTATATCCAGCATGATGATCTGCCGGGTGGCGAACTGGAGCCCGGCACCCCGGGTTGGCAACTGCACAGTGCGCTGCAGCCAGCCAAGAGCGATAGCCGGGTACGCAAGAGCGCATGTGACAGCTTCCTCGACACCGAGCTCGCGTTTCTGCTGGCAGAACAGCCGGTCGACAGGCTTATCCTCTGCGGCAGCAACACCGATTTCTGCGTCGATACCACGGTGCGCAGCGCAGCTTCTCATGGCTTCGAGGTGTTCGTATTGAGCGATGCTCACTCCACCGCCAATCGCCCCCACCTTGGCGCTCCCCAGATCATCGAGCATCACAACTGGATATGGCGCAATCTCGACCTGCCGAATGGGCGCAGTGTGACCCTGCTCACCACCGACGAGCTGCTGGCAGTAACACCCGTTGGGCAGCCATGTTAATCTGGCGCCCTCGCTTTGTTTCTCACCGGAGTCTTGCCGTGCGCCTGTTGCCCGCCACCCTGTTGCTGCTCTTTCCCCTGCTGTCGGCCTGCTCCAGCTTGCTTGGCCAGAAGTATGACGGGCCCGAGCCCCTCTTTCTGACCCACATCAACGAAGAGGGGAGCAAGCGCTTCACCTTTGAAGCCGCGCCCAACGATACCCTGCCGCGCGGCCTCTCTGCCGCCCAGAGCCAGCGCCTGCTGGAGCAGCGGGAAGCATTGCAAGAGAACCTGCTGACCCAGACCCTCGCCAGCAAAAAGTACTGCAGGGAAGGGTACATAGTGCTGAGCCAGACCTCCTGGAAGGTGCGGGGTGAGTGTAACGAGACGGCAACCACTGCCGATCGCAGCGCCTTCCCCAACAAGGCCTCCTGGCAGGATTAAGCAATCCGGACGAGATAACGCAATAAAAAACGGGCAGCCAATTGGCTGCCCGTTTTGTTGTAACTGATGTCGTGTCGTCAGACCGGCGCATCGGCCGGGCTAGTGAGCTCGGCACCGTTGTCGATACGCTTGTGCCCTTCCACCAGATGGACGAAGTCCACCAACTCGTCACCGGAGACCGCAAACGCCTGGCCGAAGCCCTTGACGAACAGCCCCTGCTCCGGCTTGAGGCGGAACAGTTTGAAATCCTTGAGGTTGGAGAGCCCCTTGATGATCTCGCCAAAACGCCCCTCCAGCGCCGCCACGGCCTTGCTCCAGCGAGCGTCGTCACGGGCAACGATTTCGGCCACCGCATCAAAGGTCAGACGCTTGCGGGCAAACAGCTCGCGGGCACCACTCTCATCCTCGATCAGCATCAGGGATACCCGGGGTACCTGTTGCAGATTGCGGGCATGGCGGGCGATCTCGGAGATCAGCACATAGTAGCCATCTTCCTGCAGCACGAACGGCGCATAGCTGGCGTTGGGATTGCCTTCGCTGTCGACGGTGGCGAGCTGCAGGGTACGGCAGCTGTCGCGAAACTCGCGGATCTCCGGTTGCAGACGGTTCTGCAGACGCTCCTGACGTTCACTCATGCTTTTACTTCCTCTTGAGACGGGTGGCGCAGGGCCATAAAACGGGTGACCTGATCGGCAAGCAGCTGGCGCTTCTCGTCGCGGCCGAGATAAACCTTGAAGATGCAACGACCGGAGTGGCCGAAGAACTGGAAGGAGTGCCCCTCCTTGCCCATGAACAGCTTGCTGACCAGCGCAATCCCCGCCACGTTGTCGAGCTTGAGGTGACCGTGCAGCTCACCGTCGCGGCCCATCAGGTTGTAGTAGCCACGCGCATCTTTCCCCTTCGGGAACGGCGCCTTCACTTCAAAGATGGAACCTTCCGACTCGACAATGGTGGTTACCGGGCCCCAGTCGGCCAGATCGTCCAGCAGAGCTTGTGCGCGATCGGCGGGCAACAGGGTCACCAGCTCCGCGGGCAGCTGGCGAACCACCTCCCACTCGCTGACGGCCAGCTGGGCTGCAATGGTTGAAGGGTGAGCGCTGGGATCCTGTTCCAGCATCTCCTGAATGCGTTGTGCAATGCTCATCGTTTCTCCCTCGGCGAGGCACCCGCCTCGCTGTTTATCATGGCGGCTACTCTAATAAAGCACCAGAATCAATGCAATTGATAATTGCTATCATTCTCAGTGCATTTTATTCAAACCCTTGATATTCTCGGCGGCACACCCGTTTCACCCTACTGTCGGAGGTTAGCATGGGCCGTACTCTTGCCCTCGCACTCACCCTGCTGAGCAGCTCTCTGCTCCCCCTGTTCACTCATGCTGCCGAAGCGCCCAATACCCGCATCGTCAGTATTGGCCCGGCCACCACTGAACTCATTCTGGCGCTCGGTGGCGATGATCGCCTCGTCGCGACCGATGTCAGCAGCCCCTTGCCAACAGGGTTGCCCAAGGTGGGCTATCAGCGCGCACTGGCAGCCGAAGGGATCCTCAGTCTGGCACCAACTCTGGTGGTCGGCAGCGATGAGATGGGGCCTGCGCCAACCCTCGATCAGCTGCGCCGTGCCGGGGTCAAGGTAGAAGTGCTGGAAACGGCACCGACTCTGGCCAACCTCAATGAGCGTATCGATACCCTGGCCAGCCTGCTGGATGACCAGGCCGCGGGCGAGCAGCTCAAACAGCAGATCCTGAGCCAGACCGAGCAGCTGGCGGCACAAGCCAAACAGAGCAAGCCGCTCAAGGTTGCCTTTTTGCTGTTGCACAAGGGGCAACCGGTGAGCATTGCCGGGGGCGACACCACCGCCGGCGCCCTGCTTACGCTGGCTGGCGGCACCAATACCGCAGCCACGCTGCGCAACTACAAACCCGTCTCCGCCGAATCCCTGATCGAGATGCAGCCTGATCTGGTGCTGGTCAGCGGCCGCGACTGGCAGCGCTACGCCGACCCGGCCAAGGTGCTGGCCGAAGTACCCGCACTGGCCGCCACCCCGGCCGGCAAGCGCAACGCCATTCACGCCATCGACGGTCACGCTCTGCAAGGGGGCCTGAGCCTCAACTCCCTGCAGCAGGCGAACCAGATCGCCCAGTGGCTCAAACAGGGGTCATGATGCGCTTGCCCCTCCCCTGGCTGCTGGCCCTCACCACGGCCGCCCTCGTCCTGTTGTTGCTCGGTTCACTGGCAACCGGGCCGATGGCACTCACCCTGAGCGAGAGCCTGCGCGCGCTCTATGCCGGACAGGGGAGCGGAATTGCGGCTCACAAGCTTTTGATCGTGCAGGAGATTAGGCTCCCTCGTACCCTGCTCTGCATCGCGGTCGGCGGGATCCTCGGGCTCTGTGGCGCCGTGATGCAGGGGCTGTTTCGCAACCCCCTTGCTGACCCCGGCATCATAGGGGTCTCCGGCGGCGCGGCACTCGGAGCAGCCTTGGCCATCGTGCTGCTGGCCCCCCTCGGTCAATCGCTGCAACAGCTGCTCGGCGTCGGGCTATTGCCGCTGCTCGCCTTTCTCGGCGGTGCGCTGACCACCACTCTGGTCTATCTGCTCGGAACCCGCGAAGGCGGCACCTCGGTGACCGTCATGCTGCTGGCCGGGGTCGCCATCACAGCGCTCTCGGGCGCGGTGATCGGCCTGCTCAGCTATCTTGCCGACGATCAGATGCTGCGGGATCTCAGCCTCTGGCAGATGGGCACCCTAGCTGCTGGTAAACCGGCAGACATGGCGCTGGCGCTGCTTACGCTGGCGGCCCTGCTGTGGCTCTTTATGCGCGATGCCAATCCCCTCAACGCCCTGCTGCTCGGCGAAGGGGAAGCCCGTCATCTGGGGATCGATGTTCAGGCGCTCAAGCGCCGCCTGATTCTGCTCACCGCAGCAGGTGTCGGCGTGGCGGTGGCCGTCGCCGGCATGATTGGGTTTGTCGGGCTGGTGGTGCCCCATCTGGTACGACTGCTGGCCGGCCCCAACCATGTCAGACTGCTTCCCCTCTCCGCCCTGATGGGAGCAGCCCTGCTGCTGGGGGCCGACATGCTGGCGCGCACCCTGCTGGCTCCGGCCGAACTGCCGGTCGGCATCATTACCGCCCTGCTCGGTGCCCCCTTTTTCATCTGGCTGCTGATCAAGAGCCGCCGCGCGCTTTAACACGGATTGCTATGGAACGATTTGCCTCCCCCCTGCTGACCTGCTCCCGACTGAGCCTGCGCCGTGGCCAGCGCCAGATCCTGGATGGGCTCGATCTCGCTCTGCACAGCGGCACCCTGACCGCCCTGCTCGGCCCCAACGGGGCGGGCAAGAGCACCCTGCTCAAATGCCTGACCGGTGAGCTGCCCCATGAAGGCACCATCACCCTGTTTGGCCGGGAGCGTCAGCTGTGGGATAGCAGCCAGCTGGCCCACCGGCTCGGGGTGCTGCCACAGAGCTCGTCGCTCAACTTCCCCTTTCTCTGTGAAGAGGTGGTGGCCATGGGACGCCTGCCCCACAGCGAACCCACTCGCCGCAAGGAGGAGATAGTGGCCGCCGCCATGGCCCATGCAGGGGTCGAACATCTGGCCAAGCGGCTCTATCCGGGCCTCTCCGGCGGCGAGCGGCAGCGGGTACAGTTTGCCCGGGTACTGGCCCAGATCTGGCAAGCCCCTGATTCACCCGAGCAATCGGAACAACCACGGCTGCTGCTGCTCGATGAGCCCACTTCGGCCCTCGATCTGAAATATCAGCACCAGCTGCTCGCCATGGCCCGGGCGCTGGCCAGCCGCAACACCGCCGTGCTGGTGGTACTGCACGATCTCAATCTGGCGGCGCGCTATGCCGACCGGCTGGTGATGCTGGAGCGGGGCAAACTGATGGCCGATGGCACACCGGGCGAAGTGCTCACCCCCGAGCTTATCTCCCGCCTCTACGGCTATCCGGCTCAGGTGCTCCACCATCCAGAAAGCGGCCTGCCGATGGTGGTGTAAGAGATAGGAAAACTGTCGTCCCTTACCGCAACTCGGGCCGAAGTGACCTGATTTACCCCGAGTCATACAGGCCAGCCAATATTCATCATCGACCCAAACTGGCTGTGAATAGCCTCACACTTTGGCCAGACAAACATCCCGTAGCCTTGAGCGATCTCTATAATGGCGCAGCCGCATGGCACGCTTAACTCATTGATGCTACGGAATAATTACAATGAAAAATATCAACAAGACCCTACTGGCCGCCGCCATTTCCCTCGGAATGCTGGCAGGCTGCAACAGTGATACCGACAACAACGAAGCAAAGGCACCCAACTCCATGGTCCGTTTTGCCACCTTCAACCTCTCTTTTGACCGCACTGCCGCCGGCATGCTCTCTGGTGAACTGGCACTGACTCGCTCCGCGCAGGATGAGTTGCTGGCCCGCCTCGCCGACGGCAATCTGAACGGGGCAGAGAAGACCAAGGCCCTGAACGTGCAGCAGATCCGCAATGTCGCAGAAATCATCCAGCGCACCCGCCCGGATGTGTTCCTGCTCAACGAGTTCGACAACGACGGCAAAGGCGAAAGCACAACCGATCTGAAAGCCTTCAACAACAACTATCTGGCCCACGCCCAACACAGCGAAGTGACGGCCATCAGTTATCCTGTGCTGCAAAACTTCGCCACCAATACCGGCCTGATGAGCGGCTACGACCTCAACCTGGATGGCAGGGTCAACAACGGCCCCGATGATGCCTGGGGCTTTGGCAACTACCACGGCCAGTACGCCTTTGCCGTGATGTCCAAATATCCCATCGACACCAAGCAGATCCGCACCTTCCAGAACTTCAAGTGGAAGGATATGCCGGGCGAGAAGAACCCCGTCATTGATGACTGCAACAACCCCAATGCCAAGATCCCGGCCGGCCGTCAGTGCGGCGATGCCTGGTATGCCGATGAGGTGTGGCAGAAGTACCCGCTCTCCTCCAAGAACCACGCTGACGTGCCGGTGCGGATAAAAACTGAGAAGGGGGAAGAGGTGATCCACTTCCTGATCTCCCACCCGACCCCGCCCATCTTTGCCAATGCGGCGCGTCACACCGTCAAGCACAACCGCGCCGAGATCGCCTTCTGGAACGACTACGTCAAAGGGCTCAACTACATGGCCGATGACAATGGCACCAAGGGTGGGTTGAAGCAAAACGCCAAGTTCGTTATCGCCGGGGATCTCAATGCCGATCCGCAAACCGGTGACGGTGACCTGAGCGCCATTCAGGATCTGCTAAACAATCCGCTGATGAATCAGGCCATCACCAATGGCACCCTGATCCCGGTCAGCGAAGGGGGCCCGGAGTGTGTCAGCAAGGGGACCGACTGCAAACGCAACCTCAATCGTCCCAACCCGGAGCGGATCACCAACACCAGCGTGCTGCAGCTGGATCACGTTATCCCCTCAGCCAACCTCAACGCAGTGAAGAGTGGTGTCTACTGGCCAGCCAGCTTCGAGGCCGGTTACCACCTGGTCTATGATGCGAAACTCGGCATCGCCAAGGGAGTCAGTTCGGATCACCGCATGGTCTGGGTCGATCTCAAACTCGATTGAGCCACCCACTGACTGCCAATTCGGGGGCCTTCAGGCCCCCTTTTTGTTTCCGCCATATCGCCACGTCTGCTACTGCTTCAAGCTCCATGCTGAGTAACCAGACAGTTACCGCCCGCCACGACGGCAGACGATTCGGCAAATCGTGCGCTACACCACCATTCCGATACCCCTGCCTTGCAAGGGGGTATGGTGTTTGCTAATACTCCGCGTCCATTAAATGACCAACCATAACCGGGGCAATGAGCCGTGGCGTTTGAACAATTCACTCTGGTGATCTCGCTGTTCCAGCAGCTCTGCGTCTATCTGGTGATCGCCTGGCTGCTCTCCAAGACGCCGCTGTTCATGCCGCTCACTCAGGTGACCCTGAGCTGGCCCCACAAGATCCTCTGTTACCTCATCTTCTCCGGCTTCTGCGTCATGGGCACCTACTTTGGCCTCAGGGTCGAGGACTCCATCGCCAATACCCGCGCCATTGGCGCCGTGCTGGGAGGCATAGTCGGCGGCCCGGTGGTGGGGCTGCTGGTAGGGCTCACCGGCGGCATTCATCGCTATTCGCTGGGGGGCTTTACCGCGCTGGCCTGCACCTTCTCCACCATCGCCGAGGGGCTGCTCGGCGGACTGGTGCACCGCCACTTCGTCGCCCGCCACCGGCTCGACCTGCTGTTCAGCCCCTGGGTGGTCGGTTCGGTAGCCCTCATCGCCGAGCTGATGCAGATGGGGATCATCCTGTTGGTGGCCCGCCCCCTTGATGATGCCATCCACCTTATCGAGAACATCATCGCCCCCATGCTGGTGGCCAATACCCTGGGGGCCGCCATGTTCATGCGGATGATCCTCGATCACCGCGCCATGCTGGAGAAGTACTCGGTCGCCTTCTCCGCCCGCGCCCTCAAGATCGCCGAGCGGGCGATGCGGGTGCTGGACAAGGGCTTCACTCAGGATGCGTGTCAGCAGATGGCGCGCATTCTCTACGAGGAGACCGGAGTGGGCGCCGTGGCCATCACCGATCGGGAGAAGCTGCTCGCCTTTATCGGCATCGGCGAGGATCACCACCTGCCGGGTACCGCCATCAACTCGGCGCACACCTTCAAGGCGATCCAGCACAACGAGGTGGTCTATGCCGACGGCAACCTCATCCCCTACAGCTGCAACCTGCATCCCCAGTGTCGACTCGGCTCCTCGCTGGTCATTCCGCTGCGGGGGGAAGAGGGCTCGGTGGTGGGCACCATCAAGCTCTACGAGCCCAAGCGCAAGTTCTTCTCCTCCATCAATCGCACCCTGGGAGAGGGGATCGCCCGGCTGCTCTCCGGCCAGATCCTGGCCGGCAAATACAACGAGCAGAAGCGGCTGCTGGCCCAGTCGGAGATCAAGCTCTTGCAGGCGCAGATCAACCCGCACTTTCTGTTCAACGCCCTCAACACCCTGTCGGCGGTAATCCGGCGCGACCCCGAGAGCGCCCGCACCCTGGTGCACAACCTCTCCACCTTCTTTCGCAAGAACCTCAAACGCCAGGGGGACGAGGTGACCCTGGCCGACGAGCTGGAGCATGTGAACGCCTATCTGCACATCGAACAGGCCCGCTTCGCCGAGCACCTGAGCGTGCAGATCCATATTCCCGAGCAGCTGCTGGAGTACCGGCTGCCCACCTTCTCCCTGCAACCGATCGTCGAGAACGCGGTCAAGCACGGCATCTCCCAGATGTTCGAACCCGGCCTGCTGACCCTGACCGCCCGGGTTGAGGCGCAGCGGGTGGTGCTGGAGGTGTGCGACAACGCCGGGCTCTACCAGACGACACAGGAGGGAGGTGGCCTTGGCATGAACATAGTGGATCGGCGCATCAAGGCTCGTTACGGCGCCGAGTACGGGGTCGCCATCGACTGCGTCCCCCATCAATCAACCCGGGTGAGGATCACCCTTCCCCTGCAGGAGAGCCCATGCTGACCGCCCTGATCGTTGACGATGAACCCCTCGCCCGCGAGGAGCTGCGCCTGTTGCTGGAGCAGGCGGGCAATATCCGCCTGCTGGGAGAGTGCGCCCACGCCATGGATGCGCTGCCCGCCATCCACCGCCTCAAACCCGACCTGCTGTTTCTCGACATCCAGATGCCGCGCATCAACGGGCTGGAGCTGGTGAGCATGCTGGACCCGGACTTGCGCCCCCACATCGTCTTCATCACCGCCTACGACGAGTTTGCCCTGCGCGCCTTTGAGGAGAACGCCCTCGACTACCTGCTCAAACCGGTCACGGCGGAGCGGATGAACAAGGCGCTGGAGCGCATCCAGCGGCTGCTTTCGCCCAAAGGTGAATTAGCTGGCCAGCCGCTGCCGGATCCGACCCGCATCGCCCAGCCCCTGCGCAGCATCCCCTGTAGCGGCCACAACCGGATTCTGCTGCTACCTCTTGGCGAAGTGGAGTTCATCCACAGCGATCTCACCGGCAACCGGGTGATCAGCGGCCAGCAGCAGGGCACCACCGAGCTGACCCTGCGCACCCTGGAGGAGAAGACCGGCTTCGTGCGCTGTCACCGCCAGTACCTGCTCAATCCGGGCCAGATCCGCGAAATCCTGCTGCTGGACGGCGGGCTGGCGGAGGTGGTGACCCAAGGCGGCCACAAGGTGCCGGTGAGCCGCCGCTACCTCAAGCCCCTCAAGGAGCTGCTGGAGATCCCCTGAGGGGGTGGGCCACTCCCTCCCGCTCCCCTGCCCGTTACCCGCTTCCCACGCCCGCCGGCTCATCCCTCAAACCGCTCGGGGCCGCTTTTCTGCCACTCGCAGGCGGCCCTCTGCCACTGACCTTTTCTGCGCTCCCCTTTCCCTGTCGCCTGCGTAAAGTGCAGCCTGAGCCCGGCCAGATTGGCCACAGGAAAAGGAAACTCCCCCATGCAACACGCAATCACTTTTGTCATTGCGGCCCTCTGCATCCTCGCCATTGCCTATCGCCTCTACGGCGTGTTCTTTGTGCGCAAGGTGCTGCAGGCTGACGATAAACTGGTCACCCCCTCCCACCAGCTGGAAGATGGCAAGAACTATGTGCCGACCAACAAGTGGGTCAACTTCGGCCAGCACTTCGCGGCCATCGCCGCCGCCGGTCCGCTGGTCGGCCCGGTACTGGCCGCCCAGTACGGCTACCTGCCAAGCTTTCTCTGGCTGCTGATCGGCTGTGTCATCGGCGGCGCGGTGCACGACACAGTCGTGCTGTTCGCCTCCATGAAGCATCAGGGCAAGTCCCTCTCCGAGGTGGCCAAGGCCGAACTTGGCCCCATCGCCGGCTGGTGTACCGGCCTTGCGATGCTGTTCATCATCACCATCACCATGGCGGGTCTCTCCATGGTGGTGGTGCATGCGCTGGAGCGTAACGCCTGGGGCGTGTTTGCCGTCTTCATGACCATCCCCATCTCCATGGTGGTGGGGATCTGGCACAAGCTGACCGGCAACCTGCAAGCGGCCTCCTGGGTGGGCTTCATCGCCGTGCTGGCCTGTGTCTTCTTCGGCCCCTACGTGCAGGAGAGCGCCTTCGGTGCCTGGCTGACCCTGCGTGCCGAGACCATCAGTCTGGCGCTGCCCATCTACGCTTTCTTCGCTACCGCGCTGCCGGTCTGGCTGCTGCTCACCCCGCGCGGCTACATCTCCAGCTTTATGAAGATCGGTGTATTCGGCGCCCTGGTCATCGGTGTCATCTGCATCAACCCGGAGATCCAGTTCCCCGCCATGACCCAGTTCGTCCACGGCGGCGGCCCGGTACTCGGCGGCCCGGTCTGGCCCTTTATCTCCATTACCATCGCCTGTGGCGCCATCTCCGGCTTCCACGCCTTTATCGGCTCCGGCACCACCCCGAAACTGGTGGACAAGTGGAACGACATCCTGCCGGTCGCCTTCGGTGCCATGCTGGCCGAGTGCGTGGTGGGCGTGATGGCACTGATCGCCGCCACAGCCCTGCACCCGGCTGACTACTTCGCCATCAACGCCACCCCGGAAGCCTTCGCCAAACTGGGGATGCAGGTGGTGGACTTGCCGTTCCTCTCCCAAGAGATCGGCATGGACCTGAACGGTCGCACCGGCGGCGCCGTCACCCTGGCGGTGGGCATGTCCTACATCTTCACCAAGGTGCCCTGGTTCAGTAACCTCGCCTCCTACTTCTTCCAGTTCGTGGTGATGTTCGAAGCGGTGTTCATCCTGACCGCCGTTGACTCCGGTACCCGGGTCTCCCGCTACCTCATTCAGGACTTCTTCGGCGAGTTCTACCCGCCCCTCAAGCGCATCGACTGGATGCCGGGCGCCATCGGCGCCAGTGTGCTCGCCTGCGTGATGTGGGGTTACCTGCTGATGTCCGGTGATATCGGGTCTGTGTGGGCGCTGTTCGGGGTATCGAACCAGCTGATGGCCTCGGTGGGCCTCATCATAGGTGCCACCATCATCTTGCGACTGGCCAGCAAGCGCCGCTACATGCTGACCTGCCTGATCCCGCTGGCCTACCTGTTCGTCACCGTCAACTACGCCGCCTACTGGATGATGAGCAACGTCTACTTCAACTCGGCCGCCAAGGGCTACAACCCGATGAACGGCATCATCTCCCTCATCATGCTGGTGCTGGGGATGCTGATCCTGCTCTCTGCCCTGCGCAAGTGGAGCGAGCTGTGGAAGCTGCGCCAGCAGCCCTCCTACAAGGTGGTCGAGGCAACCGCCTCCTGATCATCCCGACCATGACCAAGGCCCCGCACAAGCGGGGCCTCTGTTTATGTGGTGACTTTTATGCGGACTCATTGAGGAACAACTCATTAATGAGCCCCCCGATCACAGAACCGTCTATCCGAAAGTGGTAGTATGCCCGCTCCTGTCACCCTGCTGTCCGACGGCAAACCGGGGTGGCCTCTCCTCCGCTTTCACTTTTTGAGGAACGATTTGATGGAACTGCTTCTGCTTAGCAACGGTAAAGCCAACGAATTTCCGGGTCTGCTCGGCTGGGCCCGGGATCGGGTTCAAAGCCTGCTCGCGCGCAAACAGGTCAAGCGCATCCTGCTCATCCCCTACGCGGTGATCCGCAGCGACTGGGATGCCCGCGCCAACGAACTGCAGGAGAGTCTGGGAGTCGATGCCATCAGCATCCACCACTTCGATGATCCGGTTGATGCCATCAATCAGGCGGACGCCATCTTTATCAGCGGCGGCAATACCTGGCGTCTCAACCAGATGCTGCATGAAAACGGTCTGATCGTGCCGATCCAGCGTGCCGTGCGCGAGCGGGGTGTCCCCTATGTGGGCTGGAGCGCCGGTTGCAACGTGGCGACCCCGAGCATCCGCACCACCAACGACATGCCGGTTTGCAGCGCCGCCGTGCTGCCGGCACTGGGCCTGTTCCCGCTGCAGATCAACCCGCACTATCTGGACGCCAGCATCAGCGGCCACATGGGTGAGACCCGCGACGAGCGTCTGGCCGAGTTCTGCGCCATCAACCCGAGCGAATATGTTGTGGCCCTGCGTGAAGCGAGCCTGCTGCAAATCACCGGAGAAAACGGCAGCGAGCGTCTGGAGTACTGGAGCGCCCGCGAGCAGGACTTCAAGATCTTCAAACACGGTCAGGAGCCGCAAGCCTTTATGGACGCCGCCCCGCTGGCCGAACTGACCCCCTTCAAGGTCGGCTGAGCCACGCAGAGCGCAGCGCCACTGGCAGGCGGATAGCTCGCGAAACCGTTAAAACAAAAGAGGGATGGCTCAATGCCATCCCTCTTTTTCATCGTCATCTTTCGGCTGGTTGCAGCCTGCTTACTCACCCTGCAGGGTCACCAGCACCCTGCGGGCGCCACCATCGACGCGATGTTCGCCAAGCCAGATCCCCTGCCAGGTGCCGAGCGCCAGCTGACCATCGCGGATCGGCAGTTGCAGGCTAACCCCAAGCAGGGAGGATTTGATGTGGGCGGGCATGTCATCCGGCCCCTCATAAGTGTGGCGATAGTAGGGGGCATCCTCCGGCGCCAGCCGGTGCAGATGGGCCTCCATATCGCTGCGCACGCTCGGATCGCAGTTTTCGTTGAGGGTGAGCGAGGCGGAGGTGTGTTGCAGCAGCAGGTGCGCCATGCCGATCCGGTAATCCGCCAGCATCGGCAGCTTGGCCACCAGCTCGTCCGTCACCAGATGAAAGCCCCGCGAACGGGGCTTCAGAGTCAGCAGGCACTGCTGCCACATCAGATGTACTCCATAAAGACGCGGGAAGTGAGCTTGGTGATGAGTTCGTAGGGGATGGTGCCAATCTCGTCGGCCACTCGCTCCACCGGCAACCCTTCGCCCCACAGTACCGCCTCGTCGCCGGGCTTGTCGGTCGCGCCCGGGCCCAGATCCACCGTACTCATATCCATGGAGACACGCCCCACCAGCGGCACGATGCGGCCGTTGACCAGCACGGATGTGCCGTTGGGCGCCATGCGCGGATAGCCGTCACCGTAGCCGATGGCGATCACGCCAAGGCGAGTGTCACGATCCGCCACCCAGTTGGCGCCGTAGCCCACCGGCTCGCCCGCCTTGTGATCCCGCACCGCAATCAGCTGGGTCTTCAAGGTCATCACCGGCTGCAGGTCGTAATCGGCCGCCACCGTATTGGGGAACGGCGACACGCCATAGAGGATGACGCCGGGGCGCACCCAGTCGCAGTGGGAGTCCGGCCAGGCCAGAATGCCCGCCGAGTTGGCCATGGCCCGTTCGCCCAGGAGCGGCGCGGTCAACTTGCTGAACAAGTCGATCTGCTCGCGGGTGGTGGGCTGCTCCAGCTCATCGGAACGGCTGAAGTGGGTCATGATGTTGAACGGCTGCACCACGTTCTTGCACTTAGCAAGGCGCTCGATAAAAGCGGGCATCTCGTCGGCCCGCACCCCGAGCCGGTGCATGCCGGTGTCGAGCTTGAGCCAGGCCACCACGGGGGCTGGCAGCTCGGCCTGCTCCAGCGCTTCGAGCTGCTCCCAGGTGTGAACCGCCGTCTGCAGATTGTTGGCCGCCAGCACCGGCAGATCGTCGGCGGAGAAGAAGCCCTCCAGCAGCACAATGGGCTTGACCACGGCGCAGGAGCGCAGCATCAGCGCCTCTTCGATACGGGCCACCGCATAGGCATCCGCATCCACCAGGGTGCGGGCGACCGGCAGCAGTCCGTGGCCATAGGCGTTGGCCTTGACCACAGCGATGATCTTGCAAGCGGGAGCGTGGCGCTTGACCACGGCGAGGTTGTGGCGCAAGGCCGCAGTGTTGATTTGGGCAGTAGCCGCTTTCATGGTTTTCCCTTACGAGGGCACAAATGGTCTCCCCCTCATCGGGCAGAAGACCGCCACTCACTTATCGTCGTCGAAGGCCGGACCGGCATAATTGTCGAACCGGGAAAACAGGCCCTGAGGGCAGCCAATGACTGGCTATCGATCAGGGCAGTCGTGGTAATGACGAAATCGCCATCACCTTGGGTTTACATCAATAATCGTCGTCAAACGCCGGGCCGGCGTAGTTGTCGAACCGGGAGAACTGACCCTGGAAGGTGAGACGCACCCGGCCGATGGGGCCGTTACGCTGCTTGCCGATAATGATCTCGGCAATCCCCTTGTCAGGGCTGTCATCGTGATAAACCTCATCACGATAGATAAACATGATCAAGTCCGCATCCTGCTCGATGGAGCCCGATTCACGAAGGTGCCGAGTTGACCGGACGCTTGTCGGCCCGCTGTTCCAGACTGCGGTTGAGCTGAGAGAGCGCCACCACCGGGCACTGCAGCTCTTTGGCCAGCGCCTTGAGGGAGCGGGAGATTTCACCGATCTCCAGAGTCCGGTTGTCGGAGAGGCTGGGTACCCGCATCAGCTGCAGGTAGTCCACCATGATCATGCTGATGCCGCCGTTGTCCCGCGCCACCCGCCGGGCGCGCGAGCGCACTTCGGTCGGGGTCAGGCCGGAGGAGTCATCGATATACATCTTGCCCTTCTCGAGCAGCAATCCCATGGTGGAGGAGAGACGGGCCCAATCCTCGTCGTCGAGCTGACCGGTACGCACCTTGGTCTGGTCGATACGCCCCACCGAGGCGAGCATACGCATGATGATCTGCTCGGAGGGCATCTCCAGCGAGAAGATAAGCACCGGCTTGTCGGCGGTGAGGGCCGCATGCTCACAGAGGTTCATGGCAAAGGTGGTCTTGCCCATGGAGGGACGGGCGGCGACGATGACCAGATCCGAGCGCTGTAAACCGGCGGTCATCTTGTCCAGATCGTTGTAGCCCGACGAGACACCTGTTACCCCGTTGTGCGGGGTCTTGAACAGCTCTTCGATCTTGTCGACAGTCTGCTCGAGGATCAGCTTGAGCGGCTGAGGGCCTTCGTTGGCGCTGGTGCGCTGCTCGGCGATCTGGAATACCTTGCTCTCGGCCAGATCGAGCAGATCGTTGGAGGTACGGCCCTGCGGCTCGTAGCCCGCTTCGACGATCTCGTTGGCGACCGAGATCATCTCCCGCACTACCGCCCGCTCGCGCACGATTTCGGCGTAGGCGTTGATGTTGGCGGCGCTCGGGGTGTTCTTGGCGATCTCCACCAGATAGGCGAAGCCACCTGCCTCCTCCAGCTGTTCGGAGCGCTCCAGCTCCTCCTGCAGGGTGATGAGGTCGATGGGGTTGCCCGCGTTGGAGAGGCGGGTCATGGCCTGGAAGATCAACCGGTGCGGACGGCTGTAGAAATCCTTGTCGATCACCCGCTCGGCGACCCGATCCCAGGCGTCGTTATCCAGCATCAGGCCGCCCAGTACGGACTGTTCGGCCTCAAAAGAGTGGGGGGGAACTTTCAGCTGTTGTGTCTTGGCGTCTTTTTTCGCCGTCACTTGCTCTGCCATACACATAAAAACCGCAGCGGGAAGGGGACGGGAATTTTACAAAAGAAAGCCAACTACGGCGAGCCCTATCTGGCGGCTCATACCATCATAAAGGGCCAGACCAGGGTCTGTTCGCTCTTGCTGCTTCTGGTTTTGCTGCGCATCTTGCGCTCTTTGCGGCTCAATCGTCTGCTTTTCATGCTGCACACTCCTGACATCGAGACCCACCCGAGGTGGTAATTCGTTCATGAATAATTCATGCCTGTCATGGTACTTATCGGCACAAGCTGCGACACATTTAGGGACAGGCAGCCTGCCATGCGCCTTGCTGAGCTTGCCTAAGCAGAGCATGCCCCAACTACAGACGAGAGTGAAAGAGTCAAAATGAAAAAGATGCTGACCCTGTTTGCCATGATCCTGGCCATCGGCCTGGGGGCACCGCATGCCGAGGCCAAGAAATTTGGTGGCGGCAAATCCTTTGGCAAAAGTTACAAGACAGCGCCGGCACAGCCTGCGGCCAAACCGGTCGACAACAAGAACCCGACCCTGGGTGCCCAGACTCCGCCGAAAAAGAGCGGCATGATGGGTGGTCTGCTGGGCGGTCTGCTGGCCGGTGGCCTGTTTGCCTACCTGCTGGGCAGTGGCGCCTTTGAAGGTCTGCAAGGGATGGACTTCCTGCTGATCGCCCTGCTGGCACTGGGTGCCGTGTTCCTGTTCCGGGCCATGCGCCGGGGCAAGATGGGAGCGCCACAGCCGCAACAGACGGCCTATGCCGGTTATCAGCCGCCCCAGAGCGCGGCCCCGCAGCAGTTCGAGCAGAGCCACAGCGCCCCGCAAGCGACCGGCTTTGCCGACAGCGATGTGCCGTTCCGCCTGCCGCCGGGCTTTGACATGAACGGCTTCCTGGCCGGTGCCCGCGACCACTACCGCACCCTGCAAGAGGCGTGGAACAAGAACGATCTGGAAAAAGTGCGTGAATACGTCAGCCCGGAACTGTTCGAACAGCTCAAGGCCGAGCGCGCCGAACTGACTGGCGACCAGCATACCGAAGTGATGTATGTGGATACCCAGCTGGTACGCGCCGACTACGGCAGCGACTGGGCCCAGGTGAGCGTGCGCTTCAGCGGCCGCTACATCGACCGTCAGGAGCTGGTCGAAGAAGACATTAAAGAGGTGTGGCACCTCGAGCGCGATCTAGCCAAGAACAATGCCCCCTGGCATATCGTTGGTATCGAGCAGCTGTAATCGCAGCGTTCATGAAAAACCGCAGAGGCAGCTATCCGGCTGCCTCTTTTTTTGCTCACTCTATCGCCACAAAAATCGGAGGAGGGCTTGTCAGTGCCGATAAATGGCTCTGGCAGAGCCTCTCTCCTGCCACCGGTTTGGTATAAGTCAAAGCGAGGCCATTTCAGCAAAACCTATAAATTAAATTTATAGTGGCAGGATGCGCATCTCCTTGTGCCTTTAGCGCTGCCAGCGACCCCTCAAGGGGATATGGCCGATCTCGCCAGGAGGTCGCAGAGGGGTAAACGTCGAGTGTGGGCGGCAGAACGGCTTGTAGCAGGGAGGTAAAGAGCCAAGCAGCAACAGCACAAGCGGATCAGGTCATCGCCACAAGATAAAAAAATCCCCGGACAAGGCCCGGGGATCTGTTTGAATGGCGCCGCCAAGTACGGCTCCTGTGATGGCTATGCAAGGTTGCTTAGTTACACCCTTCCGCAGAAGTGGAGTTCAGATAGCTCACCTCGTTGGCCGGCTGATAGTCGGCAACGTTGATGGTCTTCTTGACCTCGATGTACTCCTTCAGCACGGCAGCATCGACCAGGCCGGCGTTGATGGTATCGATCTTCGGATAACCATCGCCACCGGAGGCACTGAAGCTCGGGATGGCGAAGCTGTAAGTGGCGGCCGGGTCAAACGCCTTGCCACCGATGCTGGTGATATTCACGCTCTTGGCCTGGCAATCCACCGCCATATTGATACCGCCAAACTGGGCGTAACCACCGGTGTTGCGGGTTTTGGTAGCAACCTGACCCAGATAGGTCGCCAGCTCGCTTCCCTTCATCACCGCCTTGTTGACCGTGTTGCCAAAGGGGTGCACCAGCAGCACGCTGCGATAGGTAATGTCGCCAGCCGGGATGCTGTCACGCACACCACCCGAGTTGACGATACCGAAGTCAACGCCCAGCTTGCTGGTGGTCGCCGTCGTGATCAGGCGACCAAGGTTGGTCTGCTTGTTGCGCACCGAGTTGCGATCACCGACCAGCAGCCCATCGGTGGAACCGATCACCACGCTGAGCTCCTGCTGCCCCTTCTCCTGATAGGCGAGCAGGGTGTTGTAGAGCTCGGGATCCTTCACGATCTCGTCCTGCACGAACTGCATCTTGCTGGTGTCTTTGGTCACAGCACCGTTGGCATCGATCGCCTCGCCCTTGGCGTTGCGCTTGATGAGGTTGACCGGGATCAGCTCATAGCTGGTCAGGGTCAGCTTGCCATTCTGGTAGTCAAACTGGGCACGACCCACATATTTGCCCCACTCATGGGCCTGCATGATCCAGGTGCCATTCTGCTGATCCGGCAGACAGGTATCACCCGGCTTGAAGTTGGCGTACTTGTTGGCGGTACCCGGCTCCATACAAACCGGATTCTGGGAGTGGCCGCCGATAATGGCATCCAGGGTGCCAACCGGCAGCTTGCGAGCCATCTCCACATCGCCCGGCGCGTTGCTGCCGTGCTGGCCATCGGCATAGTGGCCCATGTGGGTGATGGCGAAGACCAGATTGGCCTCCTTCTTGGCACGGATCTGCTTGCCCAGTGCGGCAGCCTCCGTGGTCGGATCGCGAAACTCCAGAGTTTTCACGTTGTTGGGGTCCACCAGCTGGGCGGTATCCTCGGTGGTCAGGCCCAGCACGGCAACCTTGAGACCACTCTCCAGCTTGAACACCTTGTAGGGGTCGAAGTAGTGCTTGCCGCTCGCCTTGTCATAGATGTTGGCAGAGAGCATGGGGAACTTGGCCCACTGACGCTGCTTCTCGATCACGCTGAGGGGGTTGTCAAATTCGTGGTTGCCCACCGCCATGGCGTCGTAGCGGATGCTGTTCATCGCCATGAAATCGGGTTCGGCATCCTGCAGATCCGACTCGGGTACCCCGGTATTCACGTCACCGCCGGAGAGCACCAGCACATCGCTGCCAGCCGCCTTGGCCTCGCTACGCAGCCGCTCGACCAGCGTCTTCTGGGCCGCCATGCCATATTCGTTTTCCGCGTTGTTCCAGAAACGGCCGTGGGTATCGTTGGTGTGCAGAATGGTCAGTTTGCAGACATTTTCGGTGCAGGGTGCCACGCTGTCGTTTTTTGAGGTATTACAGCCAGTCAGTGCAGCAAACACGGCCAGGGCCACGCCGCCTTTGATAAAGTTATTATTCATTTCCATATCACCTTGATTGTTTTGTTATTTAGCGACCCTATCCAGCAGGTCGGGCGCAAATATAACAAACAACCAGTGGCCATTTTTCATCGATGACTCACAAATTCTGGTAATTGTGATCACTGGCCCAACATCCGCTTCTCGACTGATTTTTAGATGTTTTTATTGAGACGTTGCTCATTTGCGGCCATGCCGTGCCAAGCGCCACGAAACGCGGTTTTATGGCATACTCCCTCCCCCATGCCCGAGGAGTGTGTTGATGGCCAAGTACGACAAGATTTCCCCCGAGACCCAGCAGGAGGCGATGAAAATTGCCCGCGCCAACCAGAAGCCGGGGCAGACCAAGGAGCAGACCCAGCTTATCGCCCAGGGGATCCAGAAAGGGATCGACGAGTATAAAAAACAGATGAAGGCGCGGGCTCGCGAAGCCAGTCGCCAGAAGAAACTGCAGACCAAAGCGAAACAGAGCCAGCAAGCGCAGCAAGACGACGAACAGGATGAAGCCCTTGAGGTCATCGAGGTCACTCGCCACCATCCGCTGCCATGGGCCCTGCTGGCCGCCAGCTGGCTCGGCTTTGTCGCCGTCTGGTTGTGGTTGCGCTAAGAGGCCGCAAACCTTTGTCCGGGATCCGCTTCACAGAGCAGGGCCATCAGGCTGGTCAGGCTAATTGAAGGCTGATTAAATCCCGCCTCTGTTTGCCCCAGCCCAAGCTGTTGCTAACCCAGCTATTGCCAACCCAGACTGTCTGGTCATCTGTTTTCAGGAAATTCGTTATGAACCCCGCTCCGCTCTACCTGCTGGCCCCCTTTGTGCTCTTTCTGGTGACCATGCTGCTCTATCGCATCTCGCCGCTGCGGGCCGTTGCCGCCGGCACAGTGCGCTGGTTTATTCTGCCCGCCTTTACCCTCTTTATTCTGCTGATCATCATCAATGGCGCAGCCGACCCCGCCCTGCGCAATCCCGCCTTCCACTGGTTGATGCCGGGCCTTGGCTTTGCCCTGAGCCTGTTTCCGGGCCTGCCCAAGGCACTGGTGCCACGTCTGGCCATCAAGGAGGGGGCCTTTGCCGCCCTCGGCCTGATGCTGATGAGCCTGGCCATGGTCTACTGACCGGCTGGCCGCTGACGCTGACATGACTCAAGGGGCGCTCTGTGACGAGCGCCCCTTGTGCAATCAATAACCTGCAGGCATCTTGGTGCAAGGATCGCCAGCCAGGAGGCCAGATGGAGAATCCGCCCGATTTCATGGCGCTATGGGACTATCAGGATCCCGTCGCCACTGCCCAGCGCTTCGATGCCCTGCTGCCCGTAGTGCGCGCCGACCAGGATTTGCAGCTCGAGCTGGAGCTGCTGACCCAGATTGCTCGCACCCATGCCCTGCAACACCAGCCAGAGCAAGCCAGACAGACCCTTGATGACGTAGAGAAGCGCCTCACCGGGGCAACCCCCAGAGCCCGGGTCAGATTGCATATCGAGCGGGGCCGCCTGTTCCATGCCGCTGGCGATCAGAGTCAGGCCAAAGCGCAGTTTGAGCAGGCCTGGCAACAGGGGCTCAAGAGCAAGGAGCTCTATCTCGCCATCGACGCGGCCCAGATGGTGGCCATGACGGTGCCGCCGCCAGAGCAGAGCCGCTGGCATCAGTTGGGGATGGAGCTGGCCGAGCGCAGCCCGGATGAGCGGGTGCGCAGCTGGCTACCTGCCATTTACCATAATCTGTGCTGGACCCTGTTCGAGCTGGGGCGATTTGACGAGGCAAAAGCGCTGCAACAGAAGTGTCTGAGCTGGCATGAAGCGCATCAGGAGCAGGGCAAGGCTTTTATCGCCCGCTGGAGTCTCGCCCGCCTAAGCCGGGCCATGGGTCTGCATCAACAAGCGATGGCCGAACTGACCCAGCTTAAAGCCGATATGAGTGAAGCCAGCGCTGCGGAAGATGGCGATCTGTTCGAGGAGCTGGGGGAGAATGCGCTGGCGCTGGATGATCCGGCGGCGGCCGAATACTTTGCCCGCGCCTGGTTTCTGCTCTCGCGCGATAGCTGGAGCAAGAGCCATGAAGCGGAACGGCTGACCCGGCTCAAACGCCTCGCCAAACTCTGAACGGCTCAAAAGAGAAGGGCGGCCCTCTGGCTGCCCTTCTCTTTTGGCAAACTGGTTCAGGCCAGATTGGCCTCTTCCCACCCCTGCTTCTTGCGATAGATGGTGGAGGGGCTGATCTCCAGCAGGGCCGCCGCCTTGGGAATATTGCCGTCACAGCTGGCGATGGCCTGCTCTATCACCTCTTTTTCCACCAGCCAGAGCGGCCGGATCGGCCCGCCAACTGCGGGAGTGGTAGCTGTCGCTGCGGGTTGCTGGGCAGCTGTCGTTGCAACAGCCAGAGCCCGCACACCATTGAGGGGCGGCGGCAGGATATCCGGGCTGACCAGCTCCTTGTCATTGAGCACGACGATATTGCGCACCACGTTCTGCAACTCGCGCACGTTGCCGGGCCAGGGGTAGTCGAGCAGCACTCGCGCCGCGGCGGCATCGAAGTCGCGAAAGCGCTTGTTCTCCTCTTTCGCATAGTTCTGCAGCAGGCTGCGGGCCAGCAGCAGAATATCTTCGCCCCGCTCCCTGAGCGGCGGCAGATAGAGGGGGATAACGTGGAGCCGGTAGTAGAGATCCTCGCGAAAACGGCCCGCCTTCACTTCCAGCAAGGGATCCCGGTTGGTTGCACAGATAAAGCGCACATCCACGGTTTCCAGTTTGCCGCTGCCGACCCGCTGCAGGGTGCCGGTCTGGATAAAGCGCAGCAGCTTGCTCTGCAGGTCGAGATCCATCTCGCAGATCTCGTCGAGAAACAGGGTGCCGCCATCCGCCAGACTGGCCGCCCCTTTGCGATCGCCCTGGGCACCGGTGAAGGAGCCCTTCACATGGCCGAAGATCTCGCTCTCCATCAGATCGTGGGGAATGGCGGCGCAGTTGAGGGCGATAAAGGGCTGCTCGCGGCGCGGGCTGCACTGGTGGATCGCCTCGGCGCACACCTCCTTGCCGGTACCGCTCTCGCCGGTAATAAAGACGGTCGCCTTGCTCGGCGCCGCGCTCTCGATGATGCGATAAACCGCCTGCATCGCCATGGAGGCACCGATAAAACCGAAGAAGGATTGCCGCTCGAAGTTCTCGCGATAGTGGGCAACCAGCGAGCTCAACTGCTGGTGTTTCAAGGCATTGCGGGCTGTGGCGCAGAGCCGCTTGCTGTCAAACGGCTTGGTCAGAAAGTCGAAGGCACCGAGACGCATCGCCTCCACCGCCACATCTACCGAGCCGTGGGCGGTGATCACCACCACGGCGCAGGGGAGCTGCTGTTCGGTGATCTGCTGCAGGATCTCCATGCCTGACATATCGGGCAACTCAAGGTCAAGCAGCACCACCGGAGGGGGGCTCGTCAGCAACACCTCCAGCGCCTGCTGTCCGCAATCGGCCAGCACCACCTCATAGCCATCCTGGCGCAGGTACTGCTCATAAACTACAGCCAGACTCCGGGTATCTTCCACCAACAGGACACGGGGTGCGTTCTCAGCCACAGGATTGATCCTTGTTAATTGATTTTGTTCTTTATTTTTAGCGCTACCGCTGATATCCCATGCGCAATGCTCTCAGTTTATCCCGCGAAACGAGAGGATGCACAAGTAAAAACGGCTCCTTAAGGAGCCGTTTTCATCGATACAAAGAAATTACTTCTTGGCGTCTTCTGCAGCCGGCTTCTCGATAGCCAGCAGTTCGACGTCAAACACCAGCACGGCGTTAGCCGGGATGGAGCCAGCACCATGCTCGCCGTAGGCCAGCTTGGACGGCAGGAAGAACTTGAACTTTGAGCCAACCGGCATCAGCTGCACGCCTTCGGTCCAGCCCGGGATAACCTGGTTGAGCGGGAAGGTTGCCGGCTCGCCACGGTCAACGGAGCTGTCGAACTTGGTGCCATCGGTCAGAGTACCGGTGTAGTGAACCTTGACGATGTCGGTCGCTTTCGGCTTGGCGCCAGTGCCCATCTTCTCGACCTGATACTGCAGGCCGGATTCGGTGCTCTTCACGCCCTCTTTCTTGGCGTTGGCAGCCAGGAACTCTTCACCTTTCTTCAGATTCTCAACGGCATCTTTCTCGGCTTTGGCCTTGGTCAGCTCGTTGATCTTGGCGTCGTACTGCTGCAGTACTTTCTGGATCTCTTCGTCGGTCATCTTGGCTTCTTTGCCCAGACCATCGGTGACCCCTTTCAGGATGACGGCGTTGTCCAGCTTGATACCCAGCTCCTGCTGGCGCTCCAGGGTGTTGGCAATGTAGCGACCCATGGAGAGGCCGATGGCGTAACCGGATTGCTCTTCAAAGCTCTGCGCCTTGGTAGACGCTGCCGGTTTGCTGGCCTCTGCCTTCACCTCGGCGCTATTGGCAGCCGGCTTCTCGTCTTTTTGGCAAGCAGTCAGACCTACGGCAACCGCCGCAGCCAACAGGGACACCTTCAGAAATTTGTTCATCAGTTTCTCCAAACTCCAAATACCGCTCTCGGTTCCATCGTGAAATGAGAGGTTTATCGTGATAAGCGCCTTATACTAACGCCGTGATTGCAGGTAACAAAAGCGTGAGACATCAAAAATGATAAAAAGTGCCATTTATCTGCTAGGGCTCTGCCTCATGCTCACCGGCTGCGAGCAGAGTGCCCGACCAGACCGGCAACTTTCCCTCGCCAGCTCGGGTCTGCTGGCCGCCGATCTGGCCAGTGACGGCAAGCAGGCTATCGTCTCCAGCCTCGGCCAGGGGGTCGTGGTCTGGGATCTGGAGCAGAACCGCCAGCGCTGGCGCTGGAAACAATCCGACTCCCCCGATGATCTGGTCTCCATCGTCCGTTTTGCGCAAGGGGATAGTCACGCCGTGACCGCCACAGCCACCACCTTTGCCATCTGGCAGCTGCAGAATGGCCAAGCGCAAGGCTACTACTCGCTTCCTGAATCCAGGCTGAGGGATATTGCCCTCTCGGCAGATGGACGCAATGTGCTGATCGGACGTGAAGATGGCAAAGCGGAGTGGGTCGACACCCAAACCGGACGGCGCTTGCAGTTTCTCGGTCACACCGAGCAGATCAATACGGTGGATCTCTCCGCCAACGGCCGTTATGCCCTGACCGGTGGCAACGACTACAGCGCCTATCTGTGGGATACCCGCAGTGGTCAGGTGGTCTGGCGCTTCAACCATGGCGGCCGGGTGGTCATGGCACGGCTGGAGCCGAGCGGTCGCTACGCCTTCACCGCGGACAGCAGCCGAGGCAGCATCTGGGATCTGAAAACCGGCAAAGAGGTGAGCCAGCTGCAATTCGGACACAGGTTCGAGGTCTACACCAGCGCCCGCTTCGCCAATGACGGCAAATGGCTCATCACCGGCGCCCCCTCCCGTCAGCTCTCGCTATGGCAGGTGAGCGATGGAGCCCTGTTGCAGAGCTGGCTGGTTTCTCCCCATCCCAAGGTAAAACCGCCCAGTGCAGTGGTCTACGGCGTGGCTTTGCGCGACAATAGTCACCTTGTCAGCGCCAGCTCCAGTGGCCTGGCCGAAATCTGGACCATCAAGTAAGGACCCGCAGGCCCATGAGTCAGCATTTAAACGAACGCATCGAAACCCTGGAAACCCGTCTCGCCTATGCGGAGTACACCATAGAGCTGCTCAACGACGAGGTCACCACCCAGGGGCGCGAGCTCGACCGGCTCAAGCACCAGATCCAGCTGCTGATCGACAAGCTCAAGAGCGTGCAACCGAGCCAGATCGCCAGCATGGCCGAAGAGACCCCGCCCCCTCACTACTGATGAGAGCTCTCTGTCCGGCAAATGTTGCCCAATAAAAAACCCGCGATAAATCGCGGGTTTTTTATCATCGGCGTGGCCGTGATCAGTGGTGATGGCCCTTGCCACCACAACCGCCACCACCGCAGCAGCCGCCATGACCATGGTCGTCGCCGTGGTCATGCTCGTGGCTGTGACCGGCACCGCCACAGCAACCGCCGTGAGCGTGCTCTTCGTCGTGGTCGTGACCGTGACCACCGCAGCAACCGCCATGGCCGTGATCGTGGTCATGACCATGGTCGTGACCGCAACCGCCGGCACCGTGAACGTGGCCGTGAGCCAGCTCTTCGGCAGTGGCAGCGCGCACGTCCTTGATCTCGACCTTGAAGCCCAAGGTCACGCCAGCCAGCGGATGGTTGCCATCTACCTTGACGAACTCTTCAGACACTTCAACTACAGTCACCGGACGATGGCCATCGTCGGTTTCAGCCACGAAAGTATCCCCTTCGGAGACTTCCATGCCGTCGAACAGCTCGCCCGGCACTTCCTGCACCAGAGACTCGTCGTATTCGCCGTAGGCCTGGCTCGGGGTCAGGGTCACTTCGAAGGCTTCACCTACCGCACGACCTTCCAGCTCGGCTTCGAGGCCGGAAACCAGATAACGGGTGCCGTGCAGATAGACCAGCGGCTCTTTGCCGACAGTGCTGTCGATGACTTCACCGTGCTCGTCGGTGACTGTGTATTCCAGCGTAACCACGCTCAGAGGAGCTACTTTCATGTCAGGATCCTGCGGATAGAAAAAACGGGCCCAGAATAACCTAAAAAGCGGGCCGCGCATATGCCATGCCCCGTCAGCGGGCGATGAAAAAATCGGCGATGCCACCAGTTTTGGCAACAACGCCCTGCACTCTTCAGGGCTATCAGGGACGAAATACGCCGATCACCTCTTCGGCTTCACGGGTTACCCGCTCCACCTGTTCCGGCGTCTGCACCTGGGTATCACCGCACGCGACGCAGGTCACCTTCTCGACTCCATGCTCCATATACAGCATCATGTTGTCCAACTTGCCGCACGCCGGGCAAACCGCACCGGCAATGAAGCGTTTTTTACGTCTGGTTTCCATATTTGTTACCTCCAGGCAGCATCATATCAGGGTTTTTACATGCATCACGCCATCGAGTATCACCATTTTTCCTGTCACGGCCTGCAGGCTGGCAACCGCAAACGCACGCCGGTCGGGCAACTGCTGCGGATCACCCGGGGCGCGGCGCTGCTGAGACTTGGCCAGCATGAACTCCTGCTGCCGGCTGGCAGTTGCTTCTGGCTCTGTGCCGATGCACTGGCCGCCTTCAGCCCGCTCAGCGGTTGTGATTACGATCAGCTGAACGTCTCTTTGCGCGTAACCCAGCCGCAGCAGGCAGGCTGGCTGCAAGCCACGCCCCTGCTCAATGCTCTGCTCGACTCCCTTGCCCTGTGGCAACGGCCGCAAGAGTGGCAAGGGGCCTATGGCCACCGCCTGCAGGTGATCCTCGATGAGTTGCAGCAGTGCACCATCCAGCCACAAGATAATGAAGCGCTGCAGCAATGCTGGCAGGCTTTGGCCCGCGGCGACGCACAAGCCCTGGCAGAGTGGCAGCAACGTGGCGATGCACCGCTGGCAGGGGAAGAGCTGCAACAACAGTGGCAACTGCTGCAGGCACTCAGACTGCTCAAGGGGGGCAGCAAAGCCGCTCAGGTCGCCAACAAACTGGGTTATGGCGATGAGGCCACTCTGCAAGCTGCCTGCCAGCGCTGGGGAGTAGTACAAGATTAGGGGGAATAGGGCCGTCCGAAGCCAATGAGCTAAAATCTTGGCTGATTGAGTCCAGCTTTTTGCCAGATGGCCGTTAACAAAGGGGCCATCGCCCCCGCAATCCTTTATGCTAGAGGCCAGAAATGACAGCCACAGTTTCGACCAACAGGACACCTGCCATGACGAGCAAAGCCAATCAATCACAGGGCATGTTGCTGTTTCATCTCTCTGCCAAGCAATCTTTTGCCATCGGCACTCTCAAGGTGAAGGAGATAGTGCCCTATACCCAGCTGACGGCCATGCCCCACTCTCACCCCACTGTGCTGGGGGCGGCCAATATGCGCGGTTCCACCATTCCGGTGATCGACATGGCGATGGCGGTGGGCTATCGCCCCATCAGCAAGGAGGAGATGCCGCACTGCTTTATCATCATCACCGATTGCCGCCGCACTCTGGTCGGTTTTCTGGTGCGCGGTATCGACAAGATCACCGAGTGCAACTGGCGCGATATTGAGCCCCCTCCCGCGTCGCTGGGTCACAACGTCTTTGTAACCGGGGTAACCCGGGTCAACGATCAGCTGATCCAGCTGCTGGACGTCGAACTCATCCTGTCGCGGGTCTACCCCGATGACCCGAGCCACCTCTATCCGGTGCTGACCGATGTGCAGCGCGAACGGATCAAGCCGATGCGGATCCTGCTGGTGGATGACTCCTCCGTCGCCCGGCGCCAGCTAATGGCGGCGCTCGACTACATCAATATCCCCTATGAGGTGAGTACCAATGGCAAGGACGCGCTGGCCCTGATGCAGGAGCGGGCAAGCCAGAAAACACCGATCGACATTCTGGTGAGCGATATCGAGATGCCGGGGCTCGATGGCTACGAACTCGCCTTCGAGGTGCAGAGCGACAGCAAGCTGGCTGGCGCCTACATCATTCTGCACACCTCCCTCTCGAGCGAAATCAGCGTCGAACGTGCCCACCAGGTGGGCGCCCACGAGGCGCTGACCAAGTTTGAGGCCAACGAGCTGATCCAGGCCATGCTGCGCGGTGCCGAGCACCACGACAAACTGCTGGTCTGATCCCCATCCGGCGGGCAGCACTGCTCGCCGGTTTGTCATCTTATTATCGCCGTCGCGGATCATCGCCATGCTCACAGAAAGCCACTTCCACGCCCCCTGGTGGGCTCGCAATCCCCATCTGCAAACCATTCTGCCCAAATGGCTGCGCCGGACTCCGGCCCGATTTGTGGCCGAGCGCTTCGAACTGACTGACGGGGATTTTGTCGATCTCGCATGGAGCGGTGAAATCACGGCTGATGCGCGACCGCTGGTGGTGGTGTTTCATGGTCTGGAGGGGAGCATCCACTCCCACTACGCCAAGGGGCTGTTTGACCATCTGCAACAACAGGGAATGGCGGCTGTGCTAATGCACTTTCGTGGCTGCAGTGGCGAGCCAAATCGCCATCTGCAAGCCTATCACTCCGGCGCCATCGACGATGCCCAGGAGGTCATTGCCGAGCTGAGCAGGCGTTTTCCGGACAAGCCATTGATCGCCATCGGCTTTTCTCTGGGGGGCAATATGCTGGTCAATCTGCTGGCACGCGCCTGCCCTGCGGCGCTGAAAGCGGCGGTGGTGGTCTCGGCCCCGCTGCAACTGGCCAGCTGTGCCGAGCGGGTCAATCAGGGATTTTCCAAGGTCTATCAGAACTACCTGCTGCGCACCATGCGCCGCAATCTGTTGAACAAGATCAGTCAGCAGCAAAAAGCGGGCCAGCGCTGGCAACCAAAACAAGTGGAACAGATTGCCACTCTACGCGACTTTGACGAGCTGGTAACCGCGCCGCTGCACGGTTTTCACAGCGCCAGCCACTACTACCAGAGCTGCTCGGGGTTGCCGCTGCTGGGCCAGATCCCCATCCCCACCCTGATCCTGCACGCCGCCGACGATCCCTTTATGTCCGATGCCGTCATCCCGCGCCCCGAGCAGCTCTCGCCCCATGTGCACTATGAATTGAGCCGCCGTGGCGGTCATGTCGGCTTCCTGCACGGCACTCCGTGGCGTCCCCGCTTCTGGCTGGACGAGCGGATCAGCCGCTGGATCGCCGAACAGAGTCAGGCCGCGACACAGAACTGATTGCGCCCCGACTCCTTGGCCCGATAGAGCGCCTGATCAGCCCGCTCCAGCAGCTGGCTTGCACTTTCACCAGGCAGCAGTGTGGCAATCCCCTGACTCACCGTCACCCAGGAGGCGACATCAGAAGCCTGATGCTCCAGCTGCAGGCTGGCCATCCCGTCCTGCAGCCGCCGCGCCACCTCACGAGCCCCCTGCTGATCCGCATCCGGCAGCAACAGGACAAACTCCTCACCGCCATAACGGGCAACCAAATCTGACGGATTACGAACCGAATGGGTGAGCGCAGTTGCCACCTCCTTGAGACATATATCCCCGGCCTGATGCCCATAGCGGTCATTGAAACGCTTGAAGTAGTCCACATCAATAAGAATGAGGGAGAGAGGCATGCCGCTCTCACCGCAATGAGTGAGCCCCCGTTCCAGCTCGACATTGAAGTGACGCCGGTTGGCAACGCCGGTCAGCGGATCCTGCTTGGCCAACAGATCCAGACGGCGCAACAGGGCCAGATTCTCGTGCTCGCGCACGATCGCCAACTCGAACCAGCGGTGTAGCATTCGCCGCCCCACCTCCAGTGCGATAACGCCGAACAGCACGCCAAGCAGATAGATCTGGGGAAAGTCGACGTGCAAAAAGAGCTCCAGCCCGACACCGGCAGTCATCGGCCCCAAGAGATACCCGTAAAACACCTTGCGGTCGGGATAAAAAGCGATGAGTGCCGCCAACAGGTTGAGCCGCATGATCCCGTTGGCATAGCTGAGGCCACCGCGCAGCTCGACCTGGCCAAGGGTGTAGATATGCAGGGTTCAGATCCCACCCCAGAGCACCATCACCAGCGCCGCTATCCGCAACCAGATGCGATCCTGCAGATGGTCACAAAACAGGCTGACGACAGGCAGCAACACCAGCACCACCATGACAAGAGCCAGCTCGCTCTGAAAACTCCATGGCAGCGAGTGATCATTGGCAAGGCCAGCCTGACTGTAGACCTCATAGCGAATCGCCAGAAACAGCACCACCAGCCAGTTCAGCAGCCAGAACCACGCCATGCCGCGACCAATGGCCTGCCGGCGCGCCTGAGCCAGATGATCCGCCAGGGTTAACGGCGCACTGCGTTGCTCTTCAGACAACATCTCTTGCACTCCGGCAAAAAAGGAAGAAATTGGTTGCACTCGGGCAATTCAACACAACAATAGCTCGGTGGTTATATCTTTTTGCATCGAGATCCCTTCATGATAATTCCCTGGCAAGAGTTGGATGCCGACACCCTGACCAACCTGATCGAACATTTCGTACTACAGGAAGGAACCGAGTATGGCGAACAGGATGTATCACTGGGTACCAAGGTTGAGGAAGTGCGCAACCAATTACAGCAAGGCAAGGCGGTGATCGTCTACAGCGAGCTGCACGAGTCGGTCAATATTGTGCCCAAAGATCGCTTTGACGAGTCGGCTTGACCGAACCCGAAGCCTGCCTTTATAACGGAATTTCCAAGGAAGAGAGAATTCTATGTCGGCCAAGCACCCCATTATTGCCGTCACCGGTTCATCCGGTGCCGGCACCTCCACCTCCACCATCGCCTTTCGCTCCATGTTTCATCAGCTGGGTTACCAGGCGGCAGTGGTCGAGGGTGACAGTTTTCACCGCTACACCCGCCCCGAGATGGACGTAGCGATCCGCAAGGCCCGTGAACAGGGGCGCCACATCAGCTATTTCGGCCCCGAGGCCAATGATTTCGGGCTGCTGGAGAGTTTCTTTCAGGGCTATGGCCAGGATGGCACCGGCCAGTACCGCCGCTATCTGCACAGCTTTGATGAAGCGGTGCCCTTCAACCAGATGCCCGGCACCTTCACCCCCTGGCAGCATCTGCCGAACGATACCGATCTGCTCTTCTATGAGGGGTTGCACGGCGGTGTGGTCACCGAAGATCACAATGTGGCTCGCCACGTGGACTTTCTGATAGGCGTGGTCCCCATCGTCAACCTGGAGTGGATCCAGAAACTCATTCGCGACACCTCGGAGCGGGGACACTCCCGTGAGGCGGTAACCGACTCCATCGTTCGTTCGATGGATGACTACATCAACTTCATCACCCCGCAGTTTTCCCGCACCCACATCAACTTCCAGCGGGTTCCGACGGTGGATACCTCCAACCCTTTCAGTGCCAAGGTGATCCCGAGCCTGGACGAGAGTATGCTGGTGATCCGGTTTCGCGGCATCAAGCAGGTAGATTTCCCCTACCTGCTTTCGATGATCGACGGCTCGTTCATGTCGCGGATGAACACAATCGTGGTTCCGGGTGGCAAAATGGGCTTTGCGATGGAGCTGATCCTCAAGCCGCTGATCCAGCAACTGCTCGAAACGGGCAAAATCACCTGATACAAAGGAGCTTATGATGCGCTTTGCCTCTCTCTCTGTGGTGCTGTTCGCCCTACTGGGTGGCTGCAGCAGCGGGCCGTCAGCACCAACGTTTGAACCCGGAACCATGGTGGCTCGCTCGCTCGGTGACTGGACCTTCGGCGCCACTCCGCGCTACGCCCTGGCCGAACAGTATCAGTTTGCCGGCGATCAGGCCGAAGGGTGGCTCGAACCCATCCAGAATGCGGTCAGTAAAGAACTCAATGGCAAGGGGTGGCAGAGTGTTCCCCTTGATGAGGCGGATCTCTGGGTCGCTATCGGTGTAGCGGGTGACAAGGATATCAGCGATGGCCAGATTTTTGCCCGCCTTGGCATGACACCCGGGATGCAGGCCGCACCGGATCAGCGCAAAGGCACCCTGGCCATAGTACTGCTCGACCGCAAAACCCAGAAAGCCGTCTGGAGCAGTGTCATCTCGCTGGCCAGCGATGCCGCCATTGCCGATAACCAGCGCCAGGCTCTCAGCCAGCAGCTCGCGGCCAAACTGCTGGCACCAGTCCCCACCCACTGACGCCCTCATCATTTTTTGCTGATGATTTGAATAAAAAAGAGCGGCTTGTCAGATGACAAGCCGCTCTTTTTGCTGGAATGCGCCGGAATTACTTCAGCTTGCAGGTGAGCAGGGTCACCCCTTTCTGAGTCAACAGTGCCTGTTTGTCCTGATTCCAGAAGGTGGTCACACCGTCGGAATATTTGGCACCGTTATCCGATTCGACACGGCCCAGCTTGTGATAGACCCCGGCATAGGGGAACTGCACCATGTCAGCCTGAGCATCATAAGTAATAGCCAACAGCTCTTCCCCGCACTGGTACTGACTGTACTGATACTTGGTGGGTTGCGGGCTGGTGCACGCAGCCAGACCCAACAGGGGAAGCAGAGCGATCATTTTTTTCATTGCACTTTCCTTATGTCATGGCGTTATCGATGGAACAAGGCTTCGGTTATCAAGCCTCAAGAATTTGATAACTATGGGTAATTTGTACCGCTTTTTCCAACATCAGGGAAACAGAACAATATTTCTCCATCGACAACTCGACCGCTCTGGCGACCTGCTTTTCTGCCAGCCCCTTGCCGGTCACCACAAAATGGAGATTAATCTTTTCAAAGACCCGGGGCACGCTGTCAACCCGCTCACCGTCGAGTTCAACATGGCAAGCCGTCACGACCTGACGCGCCTTCTCCAGAATGGATACCACGTCGATGGAGCTGCAACCACCCACGGCCAGCAACACCATCTCCAGCGGGCTGGCCCCCTCGCCCGGGTTGGCGCCATCCAGGATCACCTTGTGCCCTGATTCGCTCTCCCCGACAAACTTCATCCCTTCAACCCAGCTGACCTTGGCTTTCATCTCGCATCCTCTTTGGTTAAGCCTGTGCTCATGATGCTCCTAGCATACCCCAGCCATCACGGCTTCGGCATCTCTTCACCCGACCGGGCAACCACAGGGGCAAGATGATTGGGAGGTTAATAGATCAAAATCAACATCTCCCCTCCCTATCTTCCCTAGAATGGCTGAAGCGGCGCAGCAGGCATTACTCAAAGGGCTCTATTCAAAAGGGCGCAAAGCCTTGTCAGCACAGACAAAGGCTCTTATCCTACTGCGACTAATACAAGGAATGGCAAGAGTTGGCTGCTTGCCTGGACGCTCGAGTCCATAAAAAGACACTACAGAGGAATTCTCATGGTTATTGGCAAACCGCAAAGCGATCCCACCCTGGAATGGTTCTTGTCGCACTGCCACATTCATAAGTACCCCGCCAAGAGCACCCTGATCCACGCGGGTGAAAAAGCGGAAACCCTCTACTACATCGTCAAGGGCACGGTTGCCGTGCTGATCAAGGACGACGAGGGCAAAGAGATGATCCTCTCCTATCTCAACCAGGGGGATTTCCTCGGCGAGATGGGTATGTTCGAAGAGAACGAAAATCCCGAGCGCTCTGCCTGGGTGCGCGCCAAGGGCTCCTGCGAAGTTGCCGAGATCTCCTACAAGAAGTTCCGTCAGCTGATCCAGGTCAACCCGGATATCCTGATGCGCCTCTCCGGCCAGATGGCCAAGCGCCTGCAGCACACCAGCCAGAAAGTGGGTAACCTCGCCTTCCTGGATGTAACCGGCCGGATTGCCCAGACCCTGCTGAACCTGGCCAAACAACCGGATGCCATGACCCACCCGGATGGCATGCAGATCAAGATCACCCGTCAGGAGATCGGCCAGATCGTCGGCTGCTCCCGTGAAACCGTTGGCCGCATCCTCAAGATGCTGGAAGAGCAGGAGCTCATCTCTGCCCACGGTAAAACCATTGTGGTATTCGGTACCCGCTGATCCACTGGTTCCCGGACCACTGGCTCCAAAAGGCTGCTACGGCAGCCTTTTTTGATCACCTCCCCTATAATCCCAAACGCCCATTCCAGCTTTCGCCAAGAGAATCGCTATGCACCTTCAATGTCCCCGTTGCCGCAGCCAGCTGCATTTACACGAAGCCTCCAAGGGTCGCTACTGCGACAACAAGCACCACTTCGATCCCGCCCCGGAAGGCTATCTGGATCTCATCCCCGGCAAGAAAAACCCCAAGGACAGCGACAGCCGGGCGTTGATGCGCGCCAAGCGTCACTTTCTCGAACAGGGCCACCAGCTGCCGCTGGTCGAAACAATGGCCAGCCTGCTCGCCCCTCTCGAGCCGCGCGAACTGATCCATCTGGGCTGTGGCGAGGGCTACTACTGCCGCGCGCTGGCCGAACGCCTGCCGGGCTGGCAGTTTGCCGGCGTCGATATCGCCAAGAATGCCATCTTTGCCGCCACCAAGGCGCAGCCTGACGGCAGTTTCGTCATTGCCGATCCAGCCAAAGCCCCGCTTATGCCAAACTCCGCTGATTTGCTGCTGGTCAACGACCTCAAGATCAAAACCGAACAGCTGGTCAACTGGCTGGCACCGGGCGGCTATCTGCTCTATCTGCAGCCGGGCCCCCGCCATCAGTGGCAACTAAGAGTCAGCCTCAACCCGATCAGCATGGAACACCCGCTCAGCTGGCCGACCCTCGCAGGCCTGACCAAGATTGCGCAGCAACGCGCTCAATTCTCCCAGACTCTCGATCAGGGACTGCGCAGCTTTATTCTGGAAACCAGCCGCCTTGGCTGGCGGGCTACGGGTGAGCAGCGCCACGCGTTCACCCATCAGGGCCCCGACGAACTGGAACAGGATCTGCTGCTGACCCTGTGGCAAAAACCGCTCTGATCACAGTGCGAGAGCAGGCTCCCTGCTCTCGCCGACCCCCTTTGAACATCAAAACGTGATTTGGTTCACACGCTCAATCATTGCTCTCCCCTTTGCCCTCCCCCCCAGCCAAGCTCAGATTAAAAAACTAACAATCTGAATTAACTAGACTTTTAAACTGCGCAAACCTGACACACTCAACATATTCATCTCCTTATGACGCCAATTAAACATTGATAGATTCAGCGCCAGTCAAGGTTAGGGCGCCTACCGTGTGGCAATCGGACCATTTCCGATTTAACAGAACCGAATACAGGTTCGGAAGTGTTTACATCAGAGGAATAAGCATATGAAGAAGTCTGCACTGACTATGGCCATCTCCAGCCTGCTGCTGGCGAGCGGTGCCCATGCTGCTACTGTGTACAACCAGAACGACACCAAGCTGGACATCGGCGGCCGCGCTCAAGGTGCTTACTATGGCACTGACAACAACAGCGCCGAAGGTGACCAGAGCTATTTCCGTCTGCACGTTGCGGGCGAAACCAAAATTGCTCCGGAAATGAAAGCGTTCGGTTTTGCCGAATACAACCTGCCGACTTCCGGTTCTGACAACGATGAACTGCGTTATGCCTACGCCGGTATCCAGCACGACCGCTTCGGTGCCTTCAGCTACGGTCGTCAGGATGGCCTGTTCACCAAAGCCGTTAACAACTACACCGACGTACTGCCCGAGTGGGGCGGTGACGGCCTGGGTAAAAATACCGAAGTATTCGGTACCGGCCGTACCAATGGCCTGGCCCAGTACATCTACACCTACCAGGGTCTGACCCTGGGTGCCCAGTTCACCGGTAACAACGATCCGCAGAACTCCGGCCGCTCTGATCAGACCGTTACTCTCGATGACAAGGGTACCCCTTGGAACAATGATGACGTCACTGATAAATGGAATCCTAAAGGTTCCAAAGAGGGCTTTGCCTTCTCCGCCAACTATGACTTCAACATGGGTCTGAGCCTGGGTGCCGTATACAACCAGGCAGGCAAGACCGACGAGCAGGCCAAATACGCTGCCTTCGGTGGCGAGAAAGATGCCAAGCTGATGGGCTTTGGTGCCAAGTACGCTGCTGATAACCTCTACCTGGCCGCTACCTACTCCCACGGTGAAGATCACCTGTTCGTCAAGAACGGCTACGCCGAGAAGATGGATGGTTACGAAGCCGTTGCCCAGTACACCATCGGCAAGTTCAAGCCTTCTCTGGCCTACCTGCGCACTGACGTGAAAGATGGCGCTCACGGTATCGATGATACCTACACCGAGTACGTATCTATCGGTGCCTGGTACAACTTCACCGACAACTTCAACGCTTACATCGACTACAAACTGAACCTGCTGGATTCCGTAGATGGCAAGTCCGTCAACTCCCTGGGTCAGAACACCGATGACGTTGTTGCTGTAGCCCTGCAGTACAACTTCTAAGTTTTTAGAAGTCAGTTATACCTGTGAAATCAATGTCTACTGTTTGAATTTCTTCCGGCCGCTTGCGGCCGGTTTTTTTATTGCGCCTTTTCAGCACCTTGCATATAACTATCGAGCGGAGAGTTGCCAAGTGCCGCTATCTGCATACAAAAATGGTGCACAGAAGGACATTCACGGATGAAACGACTGTTCTGGAACAAGGTCTGGTGGCAGATGTGGTTGATACTGTCGCTGCTGTTGGGAAGTCTCGGTTTTACCGCCCCCGCGCAGGCAAGCTGGGACAAGAGCCTCTACCGTCAGCTCGGCCTCGCCGGCAAACTCGATCAGCAAACCTTTCGCAAAGCGCTCAATAGCTACCAGAGCGTGCGCCATAAAAACAAATCCATTCTGACCATCATCGATTACAGCAAACCATCTACTCTGCGCCGGCTGCTGGTCATCGATATGAAACGCTACAAACTGCTCTACTACACCTGGGTCAGCCACGGTCGCAACTCTGGCGAACTGGCTGCCCATCAATTCTCCAACCAGCCAAACTCGATGAAAAGCTCGCTCGGTGTCTATCGCACCGCCGAAACCTATCTTGGCAAGCATGGCTACTCACTACGGCTGGATGGTCTGACTCCGGGTCTGAACAGCAATGCCCGCAAGCGGGCCATCGTGGTGCATGGAGCGGACTATGCCAGCCCGCGCCATCTGCTCAAATATGACAAGCTGGGCAGAAGCTGGGGTTGCCCTGCCCTTCCCCAGGAGCAGGCCAGAGCCATCATAGATACCATCAAGGGGGGGAGCGTGATCTACGCTCACGGATAAAGAAAAGGGCCAGCAATCGCTGGCCCTTTTCTTGAACACTTGTTTTTAAATAACCGTACAGCTCGTTTTATTGGCGAACGACCAGCACCGGGCAAGGGGCATGACGTACCACAGATTCGGCAACGCTGCCCACCAGCAGGTGGCTGATGCCGGAGCGACCATGGCTCCCCATCACGATGAGATCCGCCTCATCATCATTGGCCTGAATGACAATCTCATCGGCCGCGCGGCCAAAACGGATGTCAAACGTGGCGGGAATCGGCAAGGTAGCCACCAGCTCCTTAAGCTGGGTTCTGGCCTGACGCTCCATCTCGTGAGTAATCTCGACAGCAGTCATGTGCAGGATCTTGTAGCTGTCAAAACCATGCAGTTGATCGACGACGTGAACCAGCTTTAACCGGGCGTCATGGCTTTGCGCCATGAATACGGCATAGTCGAGAACCGCTTTGGACATTTGAGAAAAGTCGACGGGACAAAGCAGTGTCTTGATCGATGGCATAAGCAGTCTCCTCTACTGATTGGGGTGCTATTGAATCTCAACGAGATCATATCAACCCGACTGCAAATAACTCTCGACCCTGTCGCAAAACGAGCATTCAAAGGGATGGTTACCGCGACTCCCGGAGAGCGCATGGTGTAAAATAAGGTATCAACTCCCCCTTTTTAGCTGCCCTCGAGAGGCCGATTGTGACCATACTGCGTATCGGTTGTCTGTTGGTCTGTTATCTCTGCGCATCTCTCTTATGCCGCGCAGAATCACTCCACGTCTATTGCGACAACTGGCCCGGTTTCTGTCAAACCGATGGACAAGGGTTCTACCTCGATTTGGTCAACAGCATCTATCAACCCCATGGTTACACCATCGTCCCCCATATTGTTCCCTACAAGCGGGCCCTCGCCATGGTGACCCGCAACAAGGGGGACATGGCACTGGGGGTCTATCAACATGAACTGGGTGATGTGCGTATGCCGGAATACCCAGATTCAGCGGACGATCTCTCTGTCATCATGCTCAAGCAGTGGCAGCCGAAATGGCAGGGGGAGCAGAGTCTGGCTGGCCAGCAGGTGTTATGGCAGCGGGGCTGGGCACTGGACAAATACATATCAGTACCCATGAACTGGCATGAAGTGGACAGCTACGAGATGGCCCTCCAGCTGCTCGAGAAGGAGCGCTATCGCTATTACATGACCGTCGGTGTGCTGCATGTCGCCAATCCGCCCCCCACCAGCATGAGCCGCATATTTTTGCGCTGGATCCCCACCTATCCTGTTTTTAGCGACAGCGAGCGAGGGGAAGCACTGCAGCAGCTTTGGGATAGGGAGATGGTCAATCTGATCCGCAGCGGCGAGCTGGCCAATATATATCGGCGCCATCAGCTCTACGACTATTACCAGGGCTTTATCAAGGAGCAGGAAGCGAAGGCAGGGAAATAAAGTAATGACAGATATAACTATATAAACGTCATGGTCAAGTCTTCAGCATGTTGGCCGATAGAGGGAGGTGCTTATCTATAAAAAAGAGTAAAAACATGCAGATATACATGCCTCCATCGGCCATAGGCCGTGCAGATCCGGCTGCCGGCAGCGATAAATCAGGTGAACCTCAAGGAAAAATCGCACAGCTGCAAGCCAAGGCCGCCAAGATTCAAAAACAGATCAATTCGCTTCTCAAGCCTGATGAAAATACCCTGAATGACAAAGAGTCCGCCAAATTGCGGCAAGACCAGATAAAGGTTCTGCAGCAACAACTGGCAATGATCATGGCTGAAATTGCTCGCCTGCAGGCTGATAAAGCCAAAGGAGACGAGCCTGCCCCCCAAGAGCAAGGGACACCTGCGGTAACCGATCGCACCACTCTGCCACTGAACAGCACCTTTACCATCAAGGTTTAGCCAGCTACAGCCCAGTCTCAGGACTTGCCATACCCCTTGGCCAACCGGTCATAGAGGATCACGTTGACCGATGCAGCCAGATTCATGCAGCCTTGGGTCGGCACATAAACCACATCTTTCACCGCGCCATAGAGGGCGGGATCGAGCGTGCCATCCTCCGGCCCGAAGATATAAAAAGCGCGCTCCGGATGGACATAGTCGGGGAGCGGCGTAGCGCCGTCGATCAGATCGACCACCACGGGAACACACCCTTCCGGCATGAATTGCAGCAGGTCATCCACCCCGAGCAACGGGATCTTCTCTACCATCTGCTTGGTATCGGTGGCAAAGCGGCGCGCCAGCTCGAAGCGGTTGCCGGTGTAGTAGACCTCATCCACCCCGTAGCAACCCGCAGCCCGCATCACGGCACCGACATTTTCCGGGGATTTGGGATTGACCAGCCCCACGCAGCAGAATGCTCTCTTTTCCATCATCTCTCCTCATCTTGCGGCGGCCATTATATGCCGCTGCGGGGTCATCGACCCGTTAAAAGTACCTCGCCAGGCTCAACGACTCGTCGCCCCATCACGGATGTCGATTTTTTGTGCGCAAGCCGACAAATTTTGTACAAGTCGATAGCCAGCAAACGTTTCCCAGCAATAATAGACAAACGTTTGTAAATGGATGTTTGTCTATGACTGAGCGTGAACAAGAGATCCTCGCCCTGCTGCGTCAGGATCCCATGATTGCCCAGCAGGAGCTGGCCGATCGCCTCGGCATCAGCCGCTCTGCGCTGGCCAGCCACATCTCAAGCCTGATCCGGCAGGGGTATGTGCAAGGCAGAGGTTATGTACTGCGAGAGGGTCCCTACGTGGTGGTAATCGGCGGTGCCAATATGGATATTTGCGGCACCAGCCACGACAACCTGCTGCTCGGCGACTCCAATCCGGGCAAGGTGCGCACCTCGGCCGGTGGTGTTGGCCGCAATATCGCCGAGAATCTGGCGCGGCTCGGCAGTGATACCCGACTGCTGACTGCAGTCGGCAACGACCAGTATGGTCACCATCTGCTGGAGGTAAGCCAGCGGGCCGGCGTCGATGTGCGCCAGACTCTGGTGCTCGATGGCCACACCACCTCCTGTTACCTCAGCCTGCATGATGGCAGCGGCGAAATGAGCTGTGCCATCAATGACATGGCCATTATCGAGCAGCTCACTCCTGCCCGCCTTACCCCGCTCGGCGGCTTTCTCGGCGGTGCCCGGCTCTGGGTGCTCGACACCAATCTGGCCATCCATACCCTCGACTGGCTGTTTGAACGGCAGGGTGATCACGCCATCTTTGTCGATACCGTTTCGGTGGCCAAGGTGGAGAAGATCCGCCCCTGGCTCAGCAAGATCCACACCCTCAAACCCAATCGCAGCGAGGCTGAGCAGCTGTGCGGCATGACCATCGCCGGGCCCGAAACCTGGCCCATGGTAGCCGCCTGGTTCCACCGCGCCGGGGTCAAGCGACTGTTCCTCAGTCTGGGTGAACAGGGGCTCTTCTACAGCGATGGCGAGCAGCAGGGCCACCTGCCGGTGCTGGGCAGTCCGGTGCTCAACGTCACCGGCGGCGGGGATGCCTTTATGGCTGGCCTCGCCCACGCCTGGCTGCAAGAGCTCGACATTGCCCAAACCACCCGCTTTGCCCTGGGCTGCGCCGCCCTCACCGTCAATTGTTCCGATACCGTTTTTTCCGGTCTGAGCAAGACCGCCGTTGACCGCATACTGGAGGAGTACTCATGCTGAACGCTTACCTCGATATCCAACCGGAAGTTGCTGCCGCACTGGCCGCCGGCAAACCGGTGGTCGCCCTCGAATCCACCATCATCTCCCACGGCATGCCCTATCCGCAGAATGTGGAGACGGCCCGTCAGGTTGAACAGGTGGTGCGCGATAACGGCGCCATTCCGGCGACCATCGCCATCCTCGACGGCCGCCTCAAGGTGGGTCTGGATGCCGGTGCGCTGGAAGCGCTGGGCCGTGCTGGCCACAGCGTGACCAAGTGCAGCCGGCGCGACATTCCGTTCGTACTGGCGCGCAAGGGGATGGGAGCCACCACGGTCGCCTCCACCATGATCATCGCCGCCATGGCGGGGATCCGGGTCTTTGCCACCGGTGGCATTGGCGGGGTACATCGCGGCGCGCAGGAGACCTTCGATATCTCGGCCGATCTGCAGGAGCTGGCGCAAACGCCGGTGGCCGTAGTCTGTGCGGGGGCCAAATCAATTCTAGATATCGGGCTGACGCTGGAGTATCTGGAGACCCAGGGCGTACCGGTGATCGGCTATCAGACCGAAGAGTTGCCCGCCTTCTACACTCGCGAGAGCGGCTTCAAGGTTGATTATCGACTGGAGAGTCCGGCAGCCATCGCCGAGGCGCTGCGCCTCAAGTGGGAGCTGGGACTGGCGGGCGGCGCCGTGGTGGCCAATCCCATCCCGACCGCACACGCCATGCCTAAAGCCGATATCGACGCGGCCATAGCCCGGGCGCTCCATGAAGCGGACGAGCAGGGGATCAAGGGCAAGGCGTCGACCCCCTTCCTGCTGGCTCGCGTCTGCGAGCTGACTGGCGGCAACTCGCTCGCAGCCAACATCCAGCTGGTACTTAACAACGCGGCGCTCGGAGCCCGCATCGCAGCCGCGCTGTAATCAAGCGCAAATGAAAGGAGGGCCTGTTGGCCCTCCTGTTATCACATGTTTTTGATCTCGTTGCCGATACCCTTGACGGTATCGCGCGTGCCGTGACCTATCTCTTTGGTCACATCACGGGTCGTATGACCGATCTCCCGGGTGACATCACGAGAGGTATGGCCAATCGTTCGACCAACCCCCTTCATCTCGGCACACCCCGTCAGCAGCACGCCCGCAATCAGCAGAACGCATTTCATCTGTATTGTGCTCATGTCACGTCTCCCGGCGTTATCACAGTGGCCTGGCAACCAGCAGGGTATGGCCCGGTCCCGGAATGTCGTGATCCTCCTCGACATGGAACTCGGCCTCGCGCAGACACTGGTACAACTCCTTGGAGTGGTAGAAGCGACTATTACCATTGGCCAGACAGGTAAAGTAGAGAGAGGTGGCGTTGAGGCTGAAACTCGCTGCCTCAAACGGCTGCCGATCCCAGAACAGCTCCAGAATGCACAACCTGGCCCCCTCCTTCATGCTGCTTCTGATCCGCCGCAGCATGGCCACAATCTCGTCATGGCTGAAGCAGTCGAGAAACTGGCTCATCCACCAGATGTCCGCCTCACCGGGCAACGCTTGCTCCGACAGCAGGTTGACAGGATAACCCTGAACCCGCTCGGCAAGCCCCGCGGCCCGGATCTGCTCGCTGGCCATGGCAATCTGCTCGGGCAGATCGAGAATGGTCACCTGCAGTTCGGGACTGCGCCGGGCGCACGAGATGGCCCACTTGCCGGTATTGCCCCCCAGATCGTAGAGGTGGCGCGGCTCGTATCCAAGCACCAGATCCTGCGCCTGCTTGAACGCCCAGTCCGAATAGAAGTGATCGAAACGAAACCAGCTGCTTCGCGCAGGCTCAGGCAGATCCTTGAGATGGGCATAGAGATTTGACCAGTCGCCAAACTCCTTGAGCCCGGCAGGCGTGCCACTTTCTATGGCCTGCTGCAGGTGGGCAAGGGGCTTGTAACAGACGTGCTGGACAAAATCCATGTTGACCCGGGTCATGGGGTCGCTCAGCAGATAGTGACCCACCTTGTCCAGCAGGTAGCACTCCCCGTTGAGGTGGCAGATGCCGCCCCCCAGCCCCATGTCGAGCAGCACGCTGACCGCATACTCGGTCAAGCCGGTCGCCTCGGCGATCTGCGCCGCGGTCGCCCCTTGCCGCTCTTTGGCAAGAAACGCCAGAATGCCGAACTCACGCAAGCTCCAGGCTGCCTGAAACAGCATGGGAGCAAAAGCGATCCGCTGGGCCTGACTGATGGCATCCAGTGCGTTATGACGATCCGCCTGATAGTGATTCAAGAGACACCGACCTTACTTGCTGCTGCTGGCGCGATTCAATTCGATTTGAATTGCTTCGTTCAGCCCGGCAATCCAGCGGTTGTAATTGCGGTGGATTTTTCCTTTACCCTTGTCATCCAAATTGACGCTGCTCACATAATTAATGGAGTAGTTAACGGTGTTATAAGGAATGCTGATATTGGCCTGATGTTGGCGAACCTGAATATGGCCAGTAATTAACCCGGGCTGATCTTCACGCATTACCCACTTTTTACTAACACCGGCATTAATAATGGCGCGAGAAACATCCTTTTCACTCAGATTGGCCGGAACCAGACTATTGGTCATATTCATGACCGGCTGGGAAGTGGAGCAACCGGCAACCAACAGCAGTGTTAATGCGCTGATAATAATTTTGAGCATTTTCATTTTTGTAACCCTTTGTAATTGGAACCTGTCAAAGCCGACCCAATGAGACAATAAAATGTGTGCCCTTTCAATAAATAAAGGTGGCGCCGAATAGGTTCTCCATACTTGCTGCCCCCGTCACTGCTTGTCTCTGTTCTTGCAGTAAAATGATGGTACTATGCACATCTTATTCAAAATCCTTAACTGGAGCTGAATCGGCTCTGCAAGCTTGGTCGTGTCTCCCTGTTAGCATCATCCTCTCAAGGTCGTTTCGTGTACAAGAATTCCTCTTTTTCCATCGTTGAAAGCTGCGCGCTGGCGCCGGGGCTCACCACCCGGGAGCAGTGGCAAGGCTGGGCGAAAGAGGGGATCTGGCCAACGCAATCGCCTCTAGCAACGCCTCACATCCCCATGATGGTGGCACGCCGGATGAGCCTGGGTAGCCGCCTTGCGGTAGAAGTGGCCCTCGACATGATGTCGCGCCATACGGTAGAGGGCGCCGTGTTTGCCAGCCGCCACGGGGAGCTGGATCGATCCATTGGCCTGCTGACGGCACTGGCACAGGCACGCAGCCTCTCCCCCACCGATTTCTCCCAGTCAGTACACAACACCGCAGCCGGGCTGACCTCCATTCAGGGCAAGCAGCCCATCCCCATGAGTTCGCTGGCAGCGGGGAGCGGTACCTTTGCCGCGGCCCTGCAGGAAGCCATCGGCATGCTCGCCGACGGTATGGACCGGGTACTGGTGGTGGCCTTTGAGGGGACGCTGCCGGCATTTAGCCAACCCTGGCTCGGTGATGAACCGCCGCCCCATGCGGTGGCGCTGTTGCTGAACCGGGGTGATGAGTGGCAGGGGAGTGCGCTGGCGACGGACGCTGGCGCAACTGGCAAGGGCGGCGCGCTCGCTTGCTGGCGCGCCTTGCTGACCGACACACCGCAATTTCGGATCTCCGACGGGCGCAGGGAGTGGCTATGGCAGCGCAATTGAATCGGCTCTGGCGCCTGATTGGTACCATGCTGGGATTTACCCTGTTCGGCATTGGTTGCCTGCTGCTGACGCTGGTCTGGTTTCCACTGCTCTGGTTATTGGTACGCGGGGAAACGCGTCGCCACCTTGCCCAAAGCACCATCAGAATAAGTTTTCGTTTTTTCCTCAATGTGCTCAGGCAATTAAGGGTGCTGGATTATCGCTTTAACAATATGCCCCAACAACTGAGTGGCGTATTGGTATTGGCCAACCACCCCAGCCTGCTCGATTATGTATTGCTGGCGGCTTACATGCCGGAGTGCGACTGTATTGTCAAAGAGGCGCTCTGGCATAATCCGTTTGTCGCCGGCATCGTGCGGGCCGCCGGTTATATTCCCAATGCCGCGGCCGAAACATTATTACCGGTATGTTGTGAACGCCTGCAACAAGGTGCGGTACTGTTGGTCTTTCCGGAAGGCACCCGCACGACCCCCGGCGAGCCGCTGCAACTGCAACGCGGCGCAGCCCATCTGGCCGTCCGTTGTCAGGCCTGGCTGCAACCGGTTCGCATTCACTGCTCGGCCCCGTTTCTGACCAAACAGCACAAATGGTTCCATGTGCCCGCGCACAAGCCACTCTTTACGATAGAGTTTCTGCCCCAGTGTCAGGCTCGGGATCTGATGCCGCACGAAGAGGCCCCTTCGCTGGCCGCGCGGCATCTCACTCACTATTTCAAACGGGTATTGAGCCCGGCCCAATCCGCCTCTGTATGGACTCAAGATGCAACAAACATTAACTGAAGAAATCAAACAACTGATCATCGACAGCCTCAACCTCGAAGGCATGACGACTGCCGATATCGACACCGACGCCCCGCTCTTCAATGACGGTCTCGGTCTCGACTCCATCGATGCGCTGGAGCTGGGACTGGCGATCAAGGGACGCTACGGCATCGTGCTCTCGGCTGATGACGAGAATACCCGTCGTCACTTTGCCTCTGTTGCAGCCCTGGCTGCCCTCGTCAACCAGCAGCGGGGATAATCGCCATGACCAGAGATGAGATCTTCAACGAAATTCGCCGCGCCCTGGTCGAGCTGTTCGAAATCGACCCCGAAGACGTCACCATGGATGCCCAGCTCTATCAGCAACTTGAGCTCGACAGCATCGATGCCATCGATCTGGTGGTGCACCTGCAAAAACTGACCGGCAAGAAGATCAAGCCGGAAGAGTTCAAGTCGGTACGCACCGTCGCCGACGTGGTCGACGCCGTCGAACGCCTGCTCGCCGAGTAATGCGTCGCATCAACCTGCTGGCGGGCGCCTTGCTGCTGCTCTATCCCCTGCTGGTCTATCTTGGCCTGTCGCACGGGGAGAGAAGCCTGCTGGCTCTGCTGCTGTTGCCGCTGTTTGCCATTCGCCTGTTTGCCGGCGCAGCCCTGCCGGGCGCTTGGCGCTGGGCGACCCGCTGGCTCGGGGCCGTCGGCCTGTTGCTGATCGGCCTCAACCTCTGGTTTCGCGAGCACGACTGGCTGCTTTACTACCCCATTGCCGTCAACGCGACCCTGCTGGGAGTGTTTGGCTGGAGCCTTACTCAACCTATGACGCTGGTTGAGCGGCTGGCCCGCCTCACCACGCCGGATCTGCCGGAGCAGGGAGTCCGCTACACCCGCAAGGTGACCCGGGTGTGGTGCCTCTTTTTTATCGGCAACGGCCTCTTTTCTGGCTGGACTGTCTGGCACGGCGATCTGGCGCTCTGGAGCCTCTACAACGGCCTTGTCAGCTATCTGCTGATGGGCGTGCTGATGGGCGGTGAATGGCTGGTGCGCCAGCGCGTGATGAAACGGGATAGCGCATGACTCTGCTCGATGAACTGCTGCAGGCAGATGGCAACCGCGTCGTCACCTTCGATGGCCAGCGAGCGTGGACGCTGACACAACTGCGCCAGAGCGCCGGGTTGCTCGCCCGCCAGCTCACCGCACTGCCGGCGCAGCGCTGGGCTATTTGCACCGGTGACAGCTACCACTTTTGTCAGGCGCTGCTCGCCTGCGCCATGGCAGGACGAGCCTTGGTGCTGCCCGGCCACCAGCGCCTCGCCGGCTTGCAGGAGCTGCTGGATCAAGATGCCTTCGATGGACTGCTTTGCGATGAACCACTGCAGCTCCCCTGCACCGTGCTGCCCATCGATGCCGTTACAGCCTGCGAGCCATTGCCAGCCACGGAAGCGATAGCGACGCTGGCCCCCGAGATCACCCTCTACACCTCGGGTTCTACCGGCCAGCCCAAGGGGATCTCCAAACCCTGGGCGCTGCTTGAGGCAGAGGTTCGTACCCAGATCGCCCTGTGGCATCAGCACCTTGGGGGAGCGAGGCTCTTCTCCAGCGTCAGCCATCAGCACATCTACGGCCTGCTCTTTCGCATCCTGCTGCCGCTGGCGCTCGGCATTCCGTTTGCCCGCAGCCAGACCGACTATCCGGAGCAACTGGCCAGCCAAAAAGAGCCATGGGTACTGGTCAGCTCGCCCGCCTTCCTGTCGCGGCTCGATCCCGCCCTTGCGGGAAGCGGCTGCCGGCTGATCTTCTCCTCCGGCGGCCCACTCGCCTATGAAGATGCACGCCAGTGTGCGGCGCTGCTCGGCTCCTTGCCGGTGGAGATCTACGGCAGCAGCGAGACCGGTGGCATCGGCTGGCGCCAGAGCGCTGCGCCCGATATCCCCTGGACCCCTTTTGCCGGCGTCTCCGTCAGCTGTGACGAAGAGCAGACTCTGCTGTTGCGCTCACCCTTTATGGATGAGCCTGAGCCCTGGGTCGGCAGCGATCGCATCGCTCTGTGTGATGATGGCGACAAAGGCGCAGCAGGCCGCTTTCACCTGCTTGGCAGGCGCGATCGCATCGTCAAGCTCGAGGAGAAACGCATCTCGCTCGACGATGTCGAGCTGCGCATCAAGGCGCTTGAAGGGGTACTCGATGCCGCCGTCTTGCCCCTTGAGCAGGGCGGACGCCAGGTACTTGGGGTCGCACTGGTGCTCAGCCAGCAGGGAGTGCAGAGCTTCACCCGCCTTGGCCACGGCGCCTTCTTGCAACAGCTGCGCCGGCAGCTGCGCCCCTGGCTCGAGCCGGTGGCGCTGCCGCGCAGCATCAGACTTTTTCCGGCGCTGCCCCTGACCGGCGCGGGCAAACGCGACGGTGTGATGCTGCGTCAGGCGTTTGACCAGACACCACTGCAACAACCCGGAGTACCCACCTGATGGATAGTTCACTGCTGCCCGCCCTGCTGGCACGTCAGGCCAGCTCCGATAGCGTGCAACTGCTGCTGCACCTGAGTGCCGACCTGCCCTGGTTTGCAGGCCATTTTCCCGGGGCCCCCCTGCTGCCCGGGGTCACCCAGCTGCAACTGGCCATTCACTTCGCCCGCGCAGAGAAGCTGCTCGCCGGCGAGTTTCAGGGGATGGACCAGCTCAAGTTCCAACGCCCGCTGCGTCCGGATGATCACTGCTGGCTGATCTTGCGCGCTCATGGCGACGGCCAGCTGCGCTTTGAATATCGTCTCGGCAGCGCAGAGGATGTCGATACGCTGCCGATCGCCAGCAGCGGACGGGTCAAGCTATCGTGACGCCCTGCATCATCATCCCCTGCTACAACCACGCAGCCCCTCTCGCGGCGGTGCTGCGTGAACTCGCGCAGCTCAACCTCCCCTGCCTGCTGGTCGATGATGGCAGCGAGCCGGCGGCCGCCGCCCAGCTCGATCAGCTGGCAACCGAACACGCCGGTTGGGTCACGTTACTTCGCCATCCGCACAACCGGGGCAAGGGGGGCGCGGTCAAAACGGCGCTACTGGCTGCCAGAGCGCGCGGCTTCAGCCATGCCCTGCAGGTCGATGCTGATGGCCAGCACGATCTCTCCCGCCTGCCAGAGCTGCTGGTCGAATCGGAGCGCTTCCCGCAGGCGCTCATCTCCGGCGCCCCCGAATACGATGAATCTGTGCCAAAGGGGCGCCTCTACGGCCGCTACCTGACTCATGTCTGGGTCTGGATCGAGACACTCTCCTTCGAGATCAAGGACAGCATGTGCGGCCTTCGCGTCTATCCGGTCGAGGCGAGCTGCGCGCTGCTTGAGCAGTGCACTCTCGGCGAGCGGATGGATTTCGACATCGAGATCATGGTGCGCCTGCACTGGCGCGGCGTGGCAGTGCGCTTTGTTCCGGTCAAGGTGCACTACCCCGAGAACGGCCTCTCCCATTTCAACCCGCTGCACGACAACCTGCGCATCTCCTGGATGCACACCCGTCTGGTGCTGACCCTGCTGCGCGATGGCGTTGCCAACCTGTTGCGCGCCCCCGGCCAACTGTTGAAGCGCGGACGGGAACACTGGTCACGCACCCCGGAGCGCGGCACCCTGCTCGGCATCCGCACCATGCTCTGGAGCTACCGGCTGCTCGGCCGTCCGGGCTTCAAGGCCCTGCTGCTGCCGGTCATCAGCTACTTCTGGCTGACCGGTCGCAGCCAGCGCGAGGCCTCCCGCGACTATCTGGCCCGCCTCACCGCCCGCGCCGCCGAGCTCAACCAGCCGCTGCCCGAACCGGTGGGGAGCCTGCGCCACTTCCTGCGCTTTGGCGAGGCGGCGCTCGACAAACTGGCCGCCTGGCGCGGCGACATAGGCCTCGACGACATCGAGCTGGTGAACCCGCACCATTACGAGGCGGCTCGCGGCAAGGGAGCCCTCATCATCGGCTCCCATCTGGGCAATCTGGAGCTGTGCCGCGCCCTTGGCAGCAAGGCGCAAGGGGTTCGCATCACGGCGCTGGTCTTTACCCGCCACGCAGCCCGCTTCAACGCCCTGTTGCAGGAGGTAAATCCCAACTCCGGCCTCAATCTGGTGCAGGTGCAGGAGCTGGGGGCCGATACCGCCATCATGCTCAAATCGCGCATCGAGGAAGGGGAGTGGGTGGTGATCGTCGGCGATCGCACCTCGGTGACCAAAGAGAAACGGGTGGTCTGGGCCGATTTTCTCGGTGCCAAGGCCCCCTTCCCGCTCGGCCCGTTTGCGCTGTCGGCCATCCTCGGCTGCCCCACTTACCTGATGTTCGGGCTGCGGGAGCAGGGGCGCTTTCGGGTGCACTTCGAGCCGTTCGCCGACGGCTCGCCCCTGCCGCGGGCCGGGCGCCAGCAGCAGCTCGAGGCCCGGGTACAGCACTACGCCAACCGGCTGGAACACCACTGCCTGCGTGCGCCGCTGGAGTGGTTCAACTTTTTCGACTTTTGGCATCTGACCGATGAGCAGGACTGATCAAGGCATGCACGAGATCCATTTCGGGGCCCGCCCCCTCACCATCGAAGAGGTTGTCGCACTGGCAGAACGCCGCGCCACGCCACGCCTCAACCCGGCCCCCGAGTTCCGGGCTCGCATCCAGCGCGGCGCCGACTATCTTGACCGGCTGCTCGCCGAGGAAGGGGTGATCTACGGGGTCACCACGGGCTATGGCGACTCGGTCACCCGGGCAGTGCCGCTCGATCTGGTCGATACCCTGCCCCTGCACCTGACCCGCTTTCACGGCTGTGGCATGGGCGAGAACCTGAGTCTGGCAGCCACCCGCGCCGTGCTGGCTACCCGCCTCAACTCGCTGGCACAGGGGGTCTCCGGCGTCAGCCTCCCCCTGCTCGAGCGGCTTACCTGGCTACTGGAGCAAGACCTGCTGCCGCGCATTCCTGAAGAGGGTTCGGTCGGCGCCAGCGGCGATCTCACCCCGCTCTCCTACGTGGCGGCGGCGCTCATCGGCGAGCGAGAACTCTACCGCAACGGGGAGCTGACCTGCGCGGCTGAGCTCTATCGCGAGCTCGGCATCACACCGCTCCAGTTGCGCCCGAAAGAGGGGTTGGCGCTGATGAACGGCACCTCGGTGATGACAGCGCTCGCCTGCCTCGCCTATGCCCGCTGTGAATACCTGATGCGGCTCTGCACCCGAATCACCGCGCTGGTGAGCGTGGCGATGGAGGGCAACGCCTTCCACTTTGACGAACGCCTGTTTGCCGCCAAACCCCACCCGGGCCAGCAGCAGATCGCCGCCTGGCTGCGCGCCGATCTGCCGAGCGGCGAGCTGCCGCACCACAGCAACCGGCTGCAGGATCGCTACTCCCTGCGCTGCGCCCCGCACGTCATCGGCGTGGTGGCCGACAGCCTGCCCTGGTGGCGCACGCTTATCGAAAACGAGCTCAACAGCGCCAACGACAACCCCCTCATCGACGGCGACGGGGAGCATGTGATGCACGGCGGTCACTTCTACGGCGGCCATATCGCCATGGCCATGGACAGCATGAAGGTGGCGGTGGCCAATCTGGCCGATCTGCTCGACCGTCAGCTGGCCCAGCTGGTCGACAGCAAGTTCAATCAGGGGCTGCCGAGCAACCTCTCCGGCGCGAGCGCCGAGCGCCGCTTTATCAACCACGGCTTCAAGGCGGTGCAAATTGGCGCCTCGGCCTGGACGGCGGAAGCGCTCAAGCACACCATGCCCGCCAGCGTCTTTTCGCGCTCGACCGAGTGCCACAATCAGGACAAGGTGAGCATGGGCACCATCGCCGCCCGCGATGCGCTGCGGGTGCTGACCCTGACCGAACAGGTAGCCAGCGCCAGCCTGCTGGCGGCGGTACAAGGAGTCGAGCTGCGCCTTGCCCTGCAGGGCTATGACTTGACCACCCTCAGCCCGGCGCTCGCCGCCACTGTCGAGGCGGTACGCCGCGATCACCCCTTCCTCTGCGAAGATCGCCCGCTGGAGGCCGAACTGCGCGCCATGATGGCCCGCCTGCAGGCACGCCACTACCCGATTTATGACGAGGTGTCCCATGTCTGAGCCCTGGCAGCTGAGTGCCGAGGTCGATGTCACCGTCCCCTTCCACGACGTGGACATGATGGCCGTCGCCTGGCACGGCCACTACCTGCGCTACATCGAGCTGGCCCGCTGTGCCCTGCTCGATCGCATCGACTACAACTACCCGCAGATGGAGGCCTCCGGCTATCTGTGGCCGGTCATCGATGTGCGGATGAAGTACATAGCCCCGCTGCGCTTTGGCCAGACGGTACGGGTACGCGCCACCCTGGTCGAGTACCAGCACCGCCTCAAGATCGATTACCTCCTCTATGACCCGCAGAGTGGCAAACGCACCAGCAAGGGGTACACGGTGCAGGTGGCGGTCAGCAAGCAGAGCGGCGAGATGTGCCTCGCCTCGCCACAGGTGTTGCTCGACAAGCTGGGGGTGAGCGAATGATGGCCCGCCTCTCCCTGCTGCTGCTGGCTCTGCTCTCCCGGCCAACACTGGCGATCACCCTGGCCGATGTGCAGCAACAGCTCACGGCGGCCGATGCCCGCAGCGCCCGCTTCGAGCAGGAGCGCCAGATAAGCGGCCTCACCCAGGCGCTGCGCTCCAGCGGCGAGCTGCTGCTGGTGAAGGGCCAAGGGCTCTGGTGGCAGCAGCAGAAACCCTTTCCCCTGACGCTGACTCTCACCCCGACGCGCATGGTGCAGCAGTTGCCCGGTCAACCGGCCCAGACCCTCGACAGCCCGCAACTGCTGGAGTTCAGCAACCTGATGCTGGCCCTGTTCGACCCGAGCGAAGCGGCGCTGGATAACTACTTTCGCCACAAACTCGCCAGCGAGGGGGAGGAGTGAGCCCTGACCCTCGAGCCCATCCGCTCGCCCCTCGACAAGGTCTTCGCCAGTCTGGTGCTCAAGGGGCGTCACGAGCTCGCCTCGCTCGCCATCCATGACAAACAGGGCGATGTCACCCTGATCCGCTTTGTTGACTGGCAGCTTAAAACCCTGCCCCTGAGTGCCGAGGAGCAATCCCGTTTTGATGCTCACTGAGAAACGGTGGCGCCTGCTGGGGCGATTGTGGCTGCTGCTCTGTGTGGCGGTCTGCCTTGCCCTGGCGCTGGCCCTGCCCCGCGCCCGCTTCAATACCAGCGTGATGGATCTGCTGCCCAAAGAGGAGCACCAGCAGTGGCATCCGGAAATCCGGGCCGGACTGCTCGCCAACCTCGACCGGCAACTGGTGTGGCTGGTGAGCCTGCCCGCCGGCGAAAATGGCGAAGCCGCCGCGACCGCGTGGAGCAAGCAGCTGGCCGGCATCGACTCACTGGAACATCTTAAAGCGGCCCAGCCGACCCTCGCCGGTGCCTGGCAGAGCTACATTCGGCAGATGGCGTGGCAACACCTCACGCCGAGCGCGCGGGCACGGCTGGCCTGTGGCCCCGAGGGGTGGAGCCAGTGGGTGCTGGGGCAGATCTACTCCCCCTTCGGCGGCGTCTCGCGCGCCGAGTGGCAGGCCGATCCCCTGCTGCTGACCCGCGCTGCGGTGCTGGAGCAGAAGAGTCCAATGCAGTTGGACGAAAAAGGCTGGCTCAGCAGCACCGGGCCGGATGGCCGCCGCTGGTATATGGTGCGGGCCGAACTCAACCTCTCCGCCTTCGACATGGCGCGCAACCGCCAACTGCTCACCGAGCTGGCAACCGCCGAGCAGCAGTTGCGCCAGCACTATCCGGGCGTCGAACTGCTGCGCCGCGGCACCCTCTTCTATAGCCAGCACGCCAGTTCGCTCGCCGAGCAGGATATCTCGACCATCGGGCTGGGCTCTCTTATCGGGGTCATTGTGCTCATCTGGCTGGCGTTTCGCTCGGTGCGCGCTCTGCTGCTCTCTCTGCTGCCGCTGACAATGGGGATGCTGTGGGGGCTCGGCGCCGTACTGCTGGTGTTTGGCGAGATCCACGTCTTCACCCTGGTGATCAGCTCAAGCCTTATCGGCATCTCCATCGACTATGCCATCCACTTCCTGAGCGAGCGGCGCCTGCATGGTCACGAGACACCGGCGCAGACCCGCGCCCACCTGCTGCCGGGGCTGAGTCTGGCACTGCTCACCACCCTGATCGGCTATGCCCTGCTCTGGCTCGCCCCCTTCCCAGGGCTGCAGCAGCTCGCCATCTGCGCGCTGGCCGGCTTGCTGGCCGCCTTCCTGACCGTGCTGCTGCTCTTCCCCTACTGGCTGGGCGACCTGCCGCAGGGTGCCTTGCCCATCCGCCACTGGCAGGTGCGCTGGATTGAGGCTTGGCAGCGCCCGGGCGGCCTGCGCCGCTGGCTGCCGCTACTGGTGCTGGTGATCAGCGCCATCGGCATCAGCCGCCTCGCGGTCGATGACGATATCCAGAAGCTGCAACCCCTGCCCCACGAGCTGCAGGCGCAGGAGCGCCAGATCCAGCAACTGACCGGCCAGCAGGGTGGCATGACCGGCTATCTGGTGGTGGGCAGCGATGGCGAGCAGGCCCTCACCCGCCTCGAGACGCTGGCTGACCAGCTTGAGCTGGCCCGCCAGCACAGGGTGCTCGACCAGTTTGTTGCCATCAGCCAGTGGATCCCCTCGAAGGCTCGTCAACAGGCGGATCATCAGGCCATCATGGCGCTGCAACCGGGTGTCATTTCCGCCCTCAAGGCGGCCGGTGTACCGGTGGAGGCCAGCGCTCGTCCCCTGGATCTACTGACCCCCGAGGCGTGGCTAACCAGCCCGGTCAGCGAAGGGAGCCGCCTGCTCTGGTACGCCCTGCCCGATGGCCGGGTCGGCATCTGGGTGCCACTGGCCGGTATTCACGATGCCGCCGCACTGGCCCGTCTGGCCGACGAGCATGACGGGGTGATCTGGCAGGATCAGCGCAGCCAGTGGAGCCAGCTCTTTGCCGATTACCGCCTCAAGCTCGCCGAGCTGCTGCTGGTCGCGGTGGTGCTGGTGATGGTGCTGCTCTGGCATCGCATCGGTTGGCGCCTGACCCTGCGCATCCTGCTGGTCAACGGGTTGGCCATCGCCATGGGGCTGGCGCTGCTTGGCTTCAGTGGCCAGCCGCTCACCCTCTTTGGCGTGCTGGCACTGAGCCTTATCTTCGGCATCGGCATCGATTACGGGCTCTTCTTCGCCCACTGCGGCAGCGAGCCTGCCCGCCAGCAATCGACCCTGCTCGCCATCCTGCTGGCACACCTCACCACCCTGCTGGCCTTCGGCCTGCTGGCGCTCAGCAACACCCCGGCCATCGCCGGTTTCGGAATTGTGCTGAGCGGCGGGATCTTCACAGCGTTTCTGTTATCCCCCATGGTGCTGGCCCCGCGGCCAGCTGCGGAGTCATGATGAGATACTGGTACTTGCTGCTGGTGCTGCTGACCGGTTGCAGCAGCCAGCAGGGGATAGAGGCGTTTATCGCCCCGGGCGTTCCCCTCTCGCTGCCGGCGCCCCAGCGCGCCGAACCGCTAAACCGTCAGCAGCTGCTGATCGCCAGCGTCAAGGGCAAGCAGTATCAGCTGCTCACCGCACTGGAGGCCGGCCAGCAGGGCATCACCCTGGTCGGGCTGATGCCGACCGGTGCGCGCCTGTTCAAGGTGCAGTACGACCAGAGCGGCATTCACAGCGAGCGGCTGCTCCCCCTGCCCGGCAACGCCCTGCCCCCGCCGGCTCAGGTACTGGCCGACGTGATGCTCTGCTACTGGCCGCTGGCCGAGTGGCAATCCCGTCTGCCGGCGGGCTGGCAGCTGGTCGATGAGGGGGATGTTCGCCGCCTCACCGACCCTGAAGGCGTACTGGTCACCGAGATCCGCTATCAGCACTGGCAAGGCCAGCGCGAGCCGGTCAGCCTGACCCAGCACCGCTTTGGCTACCGCCTGCAACTGGAGAATCTGGCGCAATGACCCTCTACATTCACGCCTACAGCCTCATCAACGCCCTCGGCCGTGGCAAGGATGAGGTGAGTGCCGCCCTCGAGGCGTGGCGCACCCATGGCACCAGCCCGCTCGATGGCGAGCGCTGGACGCTGATCGATGGCCGCACCTCGCCGGTGGGTCGGGTGCGCCAGCCGCTGCCAGCGGTGGCGATCGCCCCCTACGATTCGCGCAACAACCGGTTGCTGCTCGCAGCGCTAGCCGATATCGAAGACGAAGTGAACGCTGCTATCGCCCGCGTCGGATCGCAGCGGGTGGCGCTGGTGCTCGGCACCAGCACCTCCGGCATCGGCGAGGCAGAGGCCGCCGTTGCGGCGAGCGAGCGTGGCGAGGCGCTGCCACCGCAGTTTGACTACGAGCAGCAGGAGCTCGGCTCACCCTCGCTGTTTCTCGCCGCTCACCTTGGTCTTGAGGGGCCGGCGATGACCATTTCGACCGCCTGTTCGTCGAGCGCGCGCGCCTTCATTACCGCCCGCCGCCTGCTGGCCAGCGGTCAGGCCGATGTCGCGCTGGTCGGTGGTGCCGACTCTCTGTGCGGCCTCACCCTCAACGGCTTTGACAGTCTGGAGTCCCTGAGCGAACAGCGCTGCCAGCCGTTTGCCGCCGGGCGCGATGGCATCAACATCGGCGAAGGGGCAGCCCTGTTTCTGGTGAGCCTGGAGCCCGCTCCGCTTGCCCTGCTGGGAGATGGAGAGTCATCGGATGCCTGGCATATCTCGGCGCCGCACCCGCAAGGGGAAGGGGCCGAGCGGGCAATGCGGATGGCGCTGACCCGCGCCGGTCTTGAGGCTGAGCGGCTCGGCTACGTCAATGCCCACGGCACCGCCACCCGTCTCAACGACGAGATGGAGAGCCGCGCGCTGGCGCGCCTCTTCTCGAACAAGGTGCCGGTCAGCTCGACCAAGGTACTGACCGGCCACACCCTCGGGGCTGCCGGTGCGACCGAAGCTGCGCTCTGCTGCCTGCTGATCGAGCGGGGCCTGCCGCTGCCACCGCAGGGTGAAACGGCCGATCCGGCGCTGGCCCCCATCGCCCTTGTGCAGGAGCAGGAACCGGTCGATATCATCATGTCCAACTCGTTTGCCTTTGGTGGCAACAACGTCAGCCTGATTTTTGGCAAAGAGGCATCATGACTTTTCCTCCCATAGAACAACTGCTTCCCCACCGCGCGCCAATGCTGCTGCTCGAACGCGTCACGGCGCACGACGAGCAGAGTGTCTGCTGCGAAACGGTGGTGGGAGCACGGCAGGCACTGCTGCTCGATGACAACGGCGATCTGCCCGGCTGGTGCGGTATCGAACTGATGGCGCAAACCATCGCCGCCTGGGCAGGTATGCAGGCACACAGCCACCAAGAGCCGGTGCGGATCGGCATGCTGCTCGGCACCCGCAAATACCAGAGCGAGCTGCCCGTCTTTGCCTCCGGCAGCCTGCTGCGCATCGAGGCCCACTGCCTGCTGCAGGATGGCGGGATGGCCAGCTTTGAATGCAGCATCTGGCTTGGGGATCGCGAGTGCGCCAGAGCCCGCCTGAGCACCTATCAGCCCACCGAGGCACAACTGACAGATTTACTGGAGCAGAAACAATGAATTCGACCGTACTGGTTAGCGGCGCCAGCAAGGGAATTGGCCGCGCCATCGCCCTCAAGCTGGCGGCCGACGGTTTCACCGTAGTCGTCCACTACCACAGCGACCAGCAGGGAGCGCAGGCGACCCTCGACGAGATCACCGCCCATGGCGGCAGCGGGCGCCTCATCCAGTTCGATATCGGCGATCGCGAGCTGTGCCGCGCACGCCTTGAAGCCGACATCGAGCAACACGGCGCTTACTACGGCGTGGTCTGCAATGCCGGCATCGTGCGTGACGGGGCCTTCCCGGCGCTCACCGACAACGAGTGGGATGATGTCATCCACACCAACCTCGACGGTTTCTACAACCTGCTCAAGCCCTGCATCATGCCAATGATCGGACTGCGCCGCGGCGGGCGCATCGTCACCCTCTCCTCGGTCTCCGGTATCATGGGCAACCGCGGTCAGGTCAACTACAGCGCCTCCAAGGCCGGCCTTATCGGCGCCACCAAAGCGCTGGCACTGGAACTCGCCAAACGGCGGATCACGGTCAACTGCGTGGCCCCCGGCCTTATCGACACCGGCATGGTCAGCCCGGAAGTGGAGGGCGAAGCGCTCAAGATGATCCCCCTCAAACGCATGGGACAGGCAGAGGAGGTAGCCGGTCTGGTCTCCTATCTGATGTCCGACATCGCCGGCTATGTCACCCGGCAAGTTATTTCCATCAACGGAGGCCTGATATGAATCGACGGGTCGTAGTCACCGGCATGGCCGGTGTGACCGCCTTTGGCAACGACTGGGCCAGCGTCAAACCGCGCCTGCAGGCAGGACGCAACGCCGTGGTCACCATGCACGAGTGGGGGGTCTATGACGGGCTCAACACCCGGCTGGCCGCACCGATCAGCGACTTTGCCCTGCCGGCCCACTATCCGCGCAAGAAGATCCGCGCCATGGGACGAGTCTCCGAGATGTCGACCGTGGCCTCCGAACTCGCACTGGAGCAGGCGAAGCTGCTGAACGAACCGGTGCTGAGCGATGGCCGCACCGGTATCGCCTATGGCTCCTCCACCGGCAGCACGGCGCCCATCAGCGCCTTTGGCGCCATGCTCAACGACAAGACCACCACCAACATCACCGCCACCACCTATGTGCAGATGATGCCGCACACGACGGCGGTCAACACCGGCCTCTTCTTTGGCCTGCGTGGCCGGGTCATCCCCACCTCCAGCGCCTGCACCTCGGGCAGCCAGGGGATCGGCTACGCCTACGAGGCGATCCGCCACGGCTACCAGACCGTGATGGTGGCAGGTGGCGCGGAGGAGCTCTGCCCCTCCGAGGCGGTGGTGTTCGATACCCTGTTTGCCACCAGTCAGCTCAACGACACCCCCGAGCTCACCCCGCGCCCGTTTGACCGGGATCGCGACGGACTGGTGATCGGCGAAGGGGCAGCCACTCTGGTGCTCGAAGAGCTGGAGCATGCCCTCGCCCGTGGCGCCCACATCATCGCCGAGCTGGTCGGTTTTGCCACCAACTGCGATGCGGCCCATGTCACCCAACCCCAGAGCCAGACCATGCAGCTCTGCATGCAGATGGCGCTGGATCAGGCCGGGCTGCGTCCCGATCAGATTGGCTATATCAGTGCCCACGGCACCGCCACCGAACGGGGCGATATCGCCGAGAGCCAGGCGACTGCCGCCATCTTCGGTGACCAGACCCCCATCTCCTCGCTCAAGAGCTACTTCGGCCATACCCTCGGAGCCTGTGGCGCCATCGAAGCCTGGCTCTCGCTTGAGATGCTGCACGATGGCTGGTTTGCCCCGACCCTCAATCTGGCCAACCCGGATCCTGCCTGCGAGCCCCTCGACCACATCACGGGTCAGGGACGCCAGCTGGAGATCGAGTACCTGATGTCCAACAACTTCGCCTTCGGCGGCATCAACACCTCGCTGATCTTCCGCCGCTGGCACGACGAAACAAAATAAGTGACATAACAGCAAGCAACGAAAAAGGGGCCGATATGGCCCCTTGTTTTATCCGCAATCCGGCGTATCTATCCGCCTCAGCGATCCCGGTTCAGGGCGATGAGTTTGTCGAGCACCACCTCACCATCAGCCCGCAAGCCGTTGTGTTCATACTCGTTGGTGATCCAGGCGCGGCTGCTACCCAAGCCCCGCAGCGTCTCGCGGCTGTAATCAAACTCCACGTACATATCCTCGGCATAGACGGCGCAGGCCACCGGCACCTTGTTGCGGGCCAGCTGGGCCGGGTCATAGAGCGGCCCCCAATCCGCCTTGTTGGCCAACAGATGGGCAGCCTCTTTCAGGGGCAGCAACTCGCGGAACTGCTCGAACATCCAGGGGAAGATCATCTCGCCAGTGAAGGCAAAATCCTTGCCGGGTGCCCAGTTCAGTTCGGGAAGTTCCTCTCTGACCCGGGCGGCGGCCCAGCGAGTCGCCTCCCCTTCGGCATAGATGGCCTCGTGCAGGATGGCGAACAGCGGATTGGTATTGAATGGCTGCATGCTCTGCACCTGATAGAGAAATGCCGGGCTCAGCTTGTCGCCGATAAAGGCCTCTTCCAGCAGATAATAGAGCTCCTCGAAAGCGCCCGTGGCCCCCAGATCCAGCCCCTGCTGCTGGAACTGCTCCACCGTCAGGCGCTGACCATTGGGCAGCCGCACATCGTGCTGGTGCAGATGGTTGGCCAGCCGGTTGGCGATGGGCTGGGCATGGGGGAAGCGGGCAAAGAAGGCGCGATTCTTGTCGGCCACCCGTTGATAGGTAGCACGGTAGACCTCCTCTGCGCTGCGGCCAATCGGCGCGATGCCACCGGTGATATAGACCTCCCGCAGGCTGTCGGGGAAGAGCGAGAGGTAGGTCAGGCAGCAGAAGCCGCCAAAGCTCTGACCCAGCAGGCTCCAGCGGTGGGAGGGGCTCAGCTCCAGCCGGATAAACTCGGCGTCCCGCACTATGTTGTCAGCACGAAAATGGCTGAGATAGTGCGCCTGCTCGGCCGGGGTCATTTTGGCCAGTGAATGACTGTGGATCGGGCTCGACATGCCGGTGCCCCGCTGATCGAGCAGTACCACCCGAAACTCTTCGAGCGCCCGCTTGAGCCAGCCACTGTTGGCGCTTGGGCGCGGCGCCCCGAAACCGGGACCGCCTTGCAAAAAGAGCAGCCAGGGGAGCTTGTCATCGAGCCGATCCTTGCGGCACAAAGTGCGAGCAAAGAGGGTCAGGCTCTCGCCATCAGGATCGTCGTGATCGAGTGGAACGGTAAAAAAGTGCGGCTCGCAGTGAACGCCGTCCAGTACGTAGTGCAGTGGGCTGCTCATCTTGACTCTCTCCATGTCGAGGTCGGAATAGGCTCAGCCCCATCTTAGCCCTGCTCGCCAGCCGGGTCATGCCGCTTTTTGCGAATGTGGAGGCTGGTTCAAAGGGTGCAAAAAAGAGGATTGAACCGCGTTGTCAGGGAGGTGATTGCTTGCTGAATTATTCTCCTGGCCGGGAGATTGACGCCATGCCCCCATTCAACAAAGATGGCGAGCCTGCAGAGGAGTGCAGGGATTCAGGCCGTCAAAATGGATAAGGGAACGTGATGAAACCGAAGTGGATCAGGGCCGGAAAAAGAGAGAAAAAACCATGCCCAGGCAGCATGTTGCAGACCGGCATGTTGCTGTTCAGTGCCACCTGTGGCGCGACGCTCTTTTTAGCCGCGTGCAACGGCAACTAGAAATGAAAAAGCCCGCTCGATTGAGCGGGCTTTTCGAATTTGGCTCCTCCTACTGGACTTGAACCAGTGACATACGGATTAACAGTCCGCCGTTCTACCGACTGAACTAAGGAGGAATTGTGGTGCCCAGAGACGGAATCGAACCGCCGACACGGGGATTTTCAATCCCCTGCTCTACCGACTGAGCTATCTGGGCAACGGCGCGCATTAAACCCTTTCCGGCGCACGGTGTCAACCACGCTGGCACGATAAAAAGTTCGTTCGCTCAACAACTGAACGTAACGGGTGGTTATTGGCCGCTTCGGGGCAAAAAATGGGCTCGCCACACCACTCTCCTGTGCCATTCATCACCAAACAGCGGGAAATCAGCGCTTCTGCAGGTTTGCCGCATTGAGCCGGATGCGCTGTGCGAGTATGCTTTGCCGCAACGATACCGCCTGGAGGCAACATGAGTCTGAATATGCAAGAGTGGCGTGAAGAGACCACAGAGATCGTCAACGAGCTGCTGGCCGACGGCAGCAACCCTGACGCGGATTACGACATTGAACACCACTTCGCCTGCCAGGATTTCGACCGTCTGGAAAAAGCAGCGGTTGACCTGTTCAAGGCCGGTTTTGAAGTGACCGATGCCGAAGAGATGGAACTGGATGACGGCGCCACCATCTTCTGCTTCGATGCCACCATCGAGTGCAAGCTGAATGTCGAAGCCATCGTGGCCGATATAGCCAAGATGCTGCCCATCCTCGAAAAATACGGGGTGGACTACGATGGCTGGGGCACCTACTTCCAGGATTGATCCTGCCCCCATCGCCAAACAACAAGGCCACCGCGAGGTGGCCTTGTTGTTTCTGGCACAAAGTCAGCCCAGATAGCTGGCGGCGAACTCCTGCGGCGGCAGCGGCCGGCTGAACAGGTAGCCCTGCAGACGATCGCAACCGGCATCGGTCAGCCACTGCTGCTGCTCCGGCGTCTCCACCCCCTCGGCCGTGATGCGGATACCGAGTTCATGGCCCAGCCCGATGACGGAACGCACGATAGCGGTCGTCGCCGTGTTGCTGGCAAGCCCCTGGGTAAAACTGCGGTCCAGCTTGAGGGTCGCGACCTTGAGCCGCGGCAGATAGGCCAGCGAGCAGTAGCCGGTGCCGAAGTCATCGATGGCCAGCTGGAAGCCGGCAGCTATCAGGTTGTCGAGGTTGGTCTCTATCTGGTCGGCATTCTCCATCAGAACCCCTTCGGTGATCTCCAGCTCCAGCTGACTGGCCTTGAGCCCATGGCGGACGATACAACCCTGTACCAGCTCGCACAGGGCCGGATCACGAAATTGTAGCGGCGAGAGGTTGATGGAGAGCATCATCTCCGGGCAAGCCGCCTGCCACTGCGCCAGCTGGGCGCAGCCCTGCTCCAGCATCAACTGACCAAGCTGGCCGATCACCCCCATCTCTTCTGCCAGCGGAATGAACTCGTCGGGGGAGATCATCCCCAGCTCGGGATGAGGCCAGCGGCAGAGCAGCTCGGCGCCATGCAACCGGAGCGTTCTGCTGCAGACGATGGGTTGATAGACCGCAACCAGCTGAGCCGACTTGATGGCCAGTGGCAGCTGGGCCGCGATGAGCTGACGCCGCTTGAGCTTGGCATGGAGCTCAGGATCGAACAGGGTGGTGTAGTGCTGCTGCCGTTTGCCCTGCGCCAGTGCCGCCTCCGCATGGCTGAGCAGCCGTTCGGCATCATTGGCCTTGCCCTGAGCCAGCCCGAGGAAAACCGGGATCTGGATGCGGTGCTCTTCCACCTGATAGTGCTCCATCAGCTGCTGCTGCAACTGCTGGCTCCACCCTTGCAACGGCTCGTTGAGCTCGGGCAGCAGCAGGCTGAAGTCATCAGCCGCCACCCGGCACAGCAGCGAGCGCGGCGGCGCCAGCTGCTGCAGCCGCTTGGCTACCTGACTGAGCAGGCGATCGGCAATCCGAATCCCGAAGCGATCGTTGATCTCGCGAAAATGGTGCAGGTCGACCAGCACCAGCGTGGCATTGCGGCCACCGAGATGACGGCTGGTCTGCAGAAAGCGGGAGAGCTTGAGCAAGCCGGTCAGGCTGTCGTAGTGCTGCTCCTGTTGCAGCTGGGCCTGAGTGGTACGCAGCCCCGTGATATCGCGACCCAGCGTCAGCACGCCGAGGGAGTGGCCATCACCATCGGACACATCCACCCGGGTGATCTCCATATGCCGCCCCTTGCCACTGGCGTCCAGCAGACAACACTCTCCCTGATCCATCCCTTGCGGCGCAGAAAGGCGATAGGGGATCTGATGGCCCAGCACCTCCCCGGCTCGCTGTCCGATAAAGTCGAGAAACGCCTGATTGCACTCAAGCAGCACGCCGTTATGGTCATCGAAGCGGATAATATCGGGGATCGCATCCAGCAAAAACCGCTGCAATACCTGCTGGTTCTTGACCGTCTGTTCGAGGTTTTTCCGTTGCGCAATCTCGTTGACCACGCCAAACACGGCATAAGGCTCGCCCTGCTGGTCATAGAGCGGCACCTTGTGGATCTCCATCCAGCTGGTGTTGCCACCGCTGTTGCAGTGGAGCTGCTGGTAAAGCAGCGGCTCCCCCTTCGCCAGCAGTTGTCTGTCCTCCTCGCCAAAGATGTCTCCCCACGGCATCTGCGCATTCGTCTTGCCGACCACCTCGGCAGGCGAGGGATAGCCTGCCTCGCAGGCAAACATGCGGTTGGCAAAGAGGTAGCGCCCATGCTTATCCCGACAGAAGATACTCATTGGCAGATGGTCGATGATCTGCTGCAGCAGATCCGGGGTGAGCATGTTGTTCACAGGGACGCTTATGGAGGAATTTCGAGCAAATCTATGATAGCAAACCGGTTTTGTAAAGCGACCTGACTGGCACAATAACACGCTCGATGCAGGATGCTTGCTGACAGAGATTGTCGCTCCGGAGATAATAGGCGCCGGTTGGCCAATGGCCGGATGAAATGGACGAGAGAAAGAAGATGAAAAAGATTATGGGAGGCGCTCTGGCGCTGCTGCTGGTCGGTTGTGCCGGTGACAACAATGGTGGTGAAGAGTACCGCTACAACCCGCCGATTGCCAAGGCGACCAACAATACCCAGGAGATGGCGATCCCGGTTGACCTGGTATGGGCCCGTGCCGAGAAGTGGTTCACCGATCACGGCCTCAACATCGAAAACAGCCAGCGCGGTTCCGGCCTGATGACCGCCAACGTCGAGCACTCTGCCGACGGTCTGGAGTGGCTGGATTGCGGCACCATGGGCTCCAAAGTAGCACTGGGTAACCCCAACCTGCAGATCAACCTGATCATCACCCAGAGCGGCAACAGCAGCGTGGCGACCGTCAACGTCAAGGGCAACACCGAGCTGTTCTTCGTTGAGTCCTCAGGCGAGCGCGTACCGGCCCCCTCCATCAAGCCGGTCTGCGTCTCCCGCGGCACCCTGGAGCAGAGCCTGTTCGCCACCCTCGGCAACTGATTTTTCTTCACTTCAAAATAAAAAAGCGGCAGATTTCTCTGCCGCTTTTTATTGCGTAGCTATTAGTTAGTGCTTATGGCTTGTCAATATCGAGCATGTGATTATTCAACATGTAATCGATCACCTGATTGGACGTGGTCGCCGAACCGCCCGTCAGCGTGCCAAAGGTGTGGTTCATCAACACGATTTCTTGGGTAATCGCAGAAGTAGAGCTGCCCTCCCTGACCTGCAGATGCCCCCCTTCATTGTCCTCAAACACCGAGAGCAGGCTCTTCAGATCGTTCTGGTTGCGAGAACCGTCGTGATCCAGCAGATCGCGCAGATCCAGTTTGTCACCTTCCGAAAGATTGACTGTGCCTGACCCCTTGTTGAAGTCCATGATGTAATCCTTGGTCAGAGAACCGGATACAGTATCCCCCTGATTCCAGACGAAAGTATCTGAGCCGCCGTCACCACGCATCACATCGTTGCCGAGCCCACCGATCAGGATATCGTTCCCCAGACCGCCACGCAGTGCATCGTTGTGACTGCCGCCATCGATATAGTCGTCACCGGTACCACCAAACAAGATATCCGAACCTGATTGTCCGTAGATCTTGTCATTACCGCTACCGCCATTGACCACATCTGCTTTGCTACTGCTGACATCAACACTCAGCAACAGACCGTCGCCATCGAGCATGGCATCAGTGCCAGACAAGCTGCCTGTCATGATGTGATGAGCCTTGAGCTGAGCTACCGTCAGTTGCAACGAATCGTCGGTACCAAATCCATCCGCCCCGGTTTTGCCTGCATAGATCACATCGTTGCCGCTGCCGGTTTCGATGTGGTCATTGCCTGCACCACCACTGACGACCTGATCGAGGCTCCCTTTGTTGTAACTGATACCGGTATGCACATGGTCTGTACCGCCGTTACTGGTGGTGACCTCGCCCAGCAGATTCCCACCAAAGGCAACATCCAGGCGATCAGGGTTAGCCGCATTTTCGCCATTGCGCACAACGATAGAGTCGTTGAGGTCGGTACCATCTACCGTCAACGGCAGATGAACCGGTACCCCGTTGCTGTCCACCGGATTGACGCTGATGGTCAGAGTACTGTTGGTAGTGTCGCCATCGCCATCCCGCACGCTGTAGCTGAACACCTCGCGTGCATCAGCCGGGATTTGGCTGCCATTCTTGGTGACCTGATAGGTATAGGCACCGTTGGCCAGAATGGTCAGCACCCCGTACAGACCAACTACCTGGGTACCCGCACCATTGGTATAGGTGGTCGAGCTGCTGCCTACTCCGTAGCCAATGACACTCAAACCACCATCAGCACCGGCAAGATCGTTGGCCAGCACATTGCCTGTAGTCTGTGGCAACTGATAACCAGAACCCTCTACCAACTTGACGATCAGATCGAAGCTGTTGCTGGCATTTTCGTTGGTGTAGATAGTCTTCACTACGTTGCCACCGGTATCGCGGAAGCCCAGCACCTCAAGACTGTAGACCTTGCCTTCAAAGTTGAAGCTCGCGGTCGCAGTTCCGATAGTGATGATATCTCGCGGATCGGCCCCATCGTTTGGCGTTTCGTTGTGATTAAAGTTGATGGTGACAGTCACGGGAGTCACTCTTCCCATGGAATCGGTGACCGAGAATATCGCCTTCATGGTGACAGCACTAATCGATGTACCGGAAGAGATCGGATAGTTGTAGTGGGTAAAGGTACCCAACTTGATCTCTTCGTTGAGCGGGATCTGCCCATTCAGCGCAGCATCGTTGTCAGCGAATCCGTAACCTGACTTAACTTCATTCTTGCCACCCCAGCGGATCTGATCATTGGCCGAGTCGTTATCCGGACCATCGAAATACTCCAGATTCTTACCACCAACAACATTGATCCAGGACGCCTCAACACCGGAGAACTGGAACGAATCTACCACCACGTTAAGCGTGGCATCATCGACCACAGCAACCGGCACATCATCACGCACGGCCACATCGAAAGAGCCGCTCGCAGTGTCGGAACCAGCTTTGCTCACCTCATAATTCACCGTGAGACGCAGCTCATCCTGACTGCTCAATACGCTGCTTTGACCATCCACAAGGTGGCTGAGCGGCTTGATCAGGGTGAAGGTATAGCTCGGTGGATTCGAATTGTTGTCTACCGTTACGGTAAAGGCCACATTGGCCGGGTTGGTTCCAAAGTAACCTTTGAGACCCGCACCATCCTGCACCACATTCACGGGCTGGCCATCAATGCCGGTAATGCCGCTCAAGCCGGTAATGCTGACCAGCTTGAGCTGAACGCCGGATACGTTGCTACCATTGCCATCGGTAACCTGCAGCGATTGGGTAACCGAGAGCGGACCGCTGGTCGGCGCCCCGACAGGCTCGGGCAAACCGGCGTTGCCACCAGACAAACCATCCTCATCAACCAGACCGACACCGAGCCGCACCGAGAGATCATTGTCGACTATGGTGCCGGTACCGGAAACGCCCCCTACCGAGATCGCCAGCGTTTCTGTGAACTCGGGCAGTGTGTCGTTTACCGTATTCAGCGATACAGTGAAACTCGATACTCCGGCAGGCACGGTTATCTTGCCGGTGGTGCTGTTGTAGGTCACCCCGTTGGTAAACTGCAAAGCTCCCCAATCAGCACTGCTGGCAGCATGAGCACCGCTGCCAGCAATGGAGAGGCTGTACTCGGTAGCCACATTGGTCGCCCCGCTCAGGGTGACAACATGTTGCAGAGCCCCCCCCTCAGTCACACTGGCATTCGACACCCCCATTACATCGGGGCGAACCAGCGGATTGACCGCGAAACTGCCTTGCGAGCCATCACCATCGCGATCGTAAGCTTTAAATGTAAAGTCAATATCACCGTCAGCAGGACGCTGCATCTCGGCATACTGGAAGAACTCCCATTTGCCTGTGGCAGGTGTGAACTCCATCTTAAAGATCAGACTGCCATTGCTGTCTTTACCAAGCAGGGTATTAGCCCCATCGGCGGTGATCGCGATAGCCAGACCGGCAACTGTCTTGAGGCCGGATTCGACCGTACCGGTGACCAGTTCGAAACGTCCTTTACCATCAGCCCCCCACTGCGGATCGAGCGTGCCCGAACCATAGGCAATCGCCTGCGGGGTAGAGGAACCAAGGAACTCGATAGACTTGACAGTAAAGTCACTGTTGTCACCCCAGCTGGCCGACTTGCCGTTATCGGTCGCCTTGATCACCATGGTGTCAAAACCGCCCTGCTGAACCTGGAAGTTGGCAGCATAATCACCATTGGCAGCATTCGAGCTGAATGTCTGTGTTGCAACCAGTTTACCGTCGCGCCAGAACTCGACCACACCGCACTCGAGTTCTGCACCATAGATCTTGCTGAACTCGATCTTGGCGCCATATGCCACAGTACCCGCATCCAGCTTGATCACCAACTCCTCGGATACACTCGAACCATCAGCAAATTTGCGGAAATCGATCTCATTATCAATGTTGTGATAAGGCGCGCTCGTGCTCTTGACGCCTAGCCCGTCAACGGACGCATTGACCTTGGCATCAACGAGCCTGGAGGAAGTCGAAGACTCGAATCCCCGTGCCGTGATAGTGAATTTGCCCGCATCAATGCTGCCGCTATCCCCGACATACCCGGTCAGGCTGAACTTGCCGGTCAACACATCCGGGATACTGGTTTTCACCAGAGATACTGCCGCCATGTCACCAGCGATTGGCGCGTCATCCTCAACTGTGATAGGCAGCGAACCGACCGTAGTGCTCTGTCCATCAGAAACAGAAACTCCGACGTTGAAGCTCAGCGTGTCCTCGGCACCAGTCACCGGATGATCGAGAGCTCCTTTCAGAGTAACGTCATAGCCCCAATCTCCTTTAGTACTTCCTGCAGGCGCGGTCAGTTTGACATCAAGCACAGCCTTATAGTCCGCACCACCCAAGGTACCGGTATACCCGGTCAACACTTTACCTGATGCATCCCAGTTCCACTTCACATCCAGCCCGCCGGACTTGAGTCCGGATCGAGCCAGAGAGGCTGACCGTCACGCTACTGCTATCGACATCCCCCACGGTAATAGTGCCGCTGGCGACGGTCGCATTGGTGGTATCTGTATTACCTGCGTTATCAGGCAACCCGTTGGCCAACCCCTCTTCGGACACCACCGCAGGTTTATTGATCACCACGGTAGGGGGAGCGTCGTTGTCCACAATGACGGTCTCAGCACTACCTTTTCCATTTACTATCGAAATAGCTTCAAATGCTGAATTGATCTTCACACCACTGATAGTGACAGCAAGCTTTTCATCCATCTCATAAATGGTGTCGTTTACTGTAGTAACAGTAAATTCGGCTTTGCCGTTTGCACCGATGGTCACGCTGGCCGGACGACCGCTGGTGTCGCCATCATTGGCCGCCGCCCCGCTCCATGCCAAGTTCAGGGTCACCACTTTGCCTGCCGGCAGTGTCACGGCATTGCCGTCCTTGTCCACCAGGCTCACGGTGTATTTGAGCGCGCCACCTTCCACCACGCTGGATTGATCCACCTCGATCTGGGCATACACGGTGTCTTCCGCTCCCGGTACCGCCTCGTCAGTGATGGTGGTGGTCACCGCACCCGGCAGCGCCGGCGCCTTCTCGTAGCCACCGCCACTGGTGCCGCTCACGCTCACCTTGAACTGCTCGGCCGGCTCGGCATAGACGTCATCCTTGGTCGCCACGTCGAAGCTCACCGAGGTGGTCCCCGCCTTGATGACCACATCTCGGGTCACCGCCTGGACATCCCCCTCGTCGGTGGTGATATGGCCCACCACCACCTTGACGGTCAGATCGGTTTTCGGTGCATCGCTGATGCTCAGGGTGTAGCTCGCCTTGCCCCCCTCGACCACATTGGCATCGCCGGTCAGGGTCAGGGTCGGGGCATCCTTCGGCTGGTCAGGGCTGCCATCCTCGTCAGTGATGGTGGTGGTCACCGCACCCGGCAGCGCCGGCGCCTTCTCGTAGCCACCGCCACTGGTGCCGCTCACGCTCACCCGGAACTGCTCGGCCGGCTCGGCATAGACGTCATCCTTGGTCGCCACGTCGAAGCTCACCGAGGTGGTCCCCGCCTTGATGACCACATCGCGGGTCACCGCCTGGACATCCCCCTCGTCGGTGGTGATATGGCCCACCACCACCTTGACGGTCAGATCGGTTTTCGGTGCATCGCTGATGCTCAGGGTGTAGCTCGCCTTGCCCCCCTCGACCACATTGGCATCGCCGGTCAGGGTCAGGGTCGGGGCATCCTTCGGCTGGTCAGGGCTGCCATCCTCGTCAGTGATGGTGGTGGTCACCGCACCCGGCAGCGCCGGCGCCTTCTCGTAGCCACCGCCACTGGTGCCGCTCACGCTCACCTTGAACTGCTCGGCCGGCTCGGCATAGACGTCATCCTTGGTCGCCACGTCGAAGCTCACCGAGGTGGTGCCCGCCTTGATGACCACATCGCGGGTCACCGCCTGGACATCCCCCTCGTCGGTGGTGATATGGCCCACCACCACCTTGACGGTCAGATCGGTTTTCGGTGCATCGCTGATGCTCAGGGTGTAGCTCGCCTTGCCCCCCTCAACCACATTGGCATCGCCGGTCAGGGTCAGGGTCGGGGCATCCTTCGGCTGGTCAGGGCTGCCATCCTCGTCAGTGATGGTGGTGGTCACCGCACCCGGCAGCGCCGGCGCCTTCTCGTAGCCACCGCCACTGGTGCCGCTCACGCTCACCCGGAACTGCTCGGCCGGCTCGGCATAGACGTCATCCTTGGTCGCCACGTCGAAGCTCACCGAGGTGGTGCCCGCCTTGATGACCACATCGCGGGTCACCGCCTGGACATCCCCCTCGTCGGTGGTGATATGGCCCACCACCACCTTGACGGTCAGATCGGTTTTCGGTGCATCGCTGATGCTCAGGGTGTAGCTCGCCTTGCCCCCCTCAACCACATTGGCATCGCCGGTCAGGGTCAGGGTCGGGGCATCCTTCGGCTGGTCAGGGCTGCCATCCTCGTCAGTGATGGTGGTGGTCACCGCACCCGGCAGCGCCGGCGCCTTCTCGTAGCCACCGCCACTGGTGCCGCTCACGCTCACCCGGAACTGCTCGGCCGGCTCGGCATAGACGTCATCCTTGGTCGCCACGTCGAAGCTCACCGAGGTGGTGCCCGCCTTGATGACCACATCGCGGGTCACCGCCTGGACATCCCCCTCGTCGGTGGTGATATGGCCCACCACCACCTTGACGGTCAGATCGGTTTTCGGTGCATCGCTGATGCTCAGGGTGTAGCTCGCCTTGCCCCCCTCAACCACATTGGCATCGCCGGTCAGGGTCAGGGTCGGGGCATCCTTCGGCTGGTCAGGGCTGCCATCCTCGTCAGTGATGGTGGTGGTCACCGCACCCGGCAGCGCCGGCGCCTTCTCGTAGCCACCGCCACTGGTGCCGCTCACGCTCACCCGGAACTGCTCGGCCGGCTCGGCATAGACGTCATCCTTGGTCGCCACGTCGAAGCTCACCGAGGTGGTCCCCGCCTTGATGACCACATCGCGGGTCACCGCCTGGACATCCCCCTCGTCGGTGGTGATATGGCCCACCACCACCTTGACGGTCAGATCGGTTTTCGGTGCATCGCTGATGCTCAGGGTGTAGCTCGCCTTGCCCCCCTCGACCACATTGGCATCGCCGGTCAGGGTCAGGGTCGGGGCATCCTTCGGCTGGTCAGGGCTGCCATCCTCGTCAGTGATGGTGGTGGTCACCGCACCCGGCAGCGCCGGCGCCTTCTCGTAGCCACCGCCACTGGTGCCGCTCACGCTCACCTTGAACTGCTCGGCCGGCTCGGCATAGACGTCATCCTTGGTCGCCACGTCGAAGCTCACCGAGGTGGTCCCCGCCTTGATGACCACATCGCGGGTCACCGCCTGGACATCCCCCTCGTCGGTGGTGATATGGCCCACCACCACCTTGACGGTCAGATCGGTTTTCGGTGCATCGCTGATGCTCAGGGTGTAGCTCGCCTTGCCCCCCTCAACCACATTGGCATCGCCGGTCAGGGTCAGGGTCGGGGCATCCTTCGGCTGGTCAGGGCTGCCATCCTCGTCAGTGATGGTGGTGGTCACCGCACCCGGCAGCGCCGGCGCCTTCTCGTAGCCACCGCCACTGGTGCCGCTCACGCTCACCCGGAACTGCTCGGCCGGCTCGGCATAGACGTCATCCTTGGTCGCCACGTCGAAGCTCACCGAGGTGGTCCCCGCCTTGATGACCACATCGCGGGTCACCGCCTGGACATCCCCCTCGTCGGTGGTGATATGGCCCACCACCACCTTGACGGTCAGATCGGTTTTCGGTGCATCGCTGATGCTCAGGGTGTAGCTCGCCTTGCCCCCCTCAACCACATTGGCATCGCCGGTCAGGGTCAGGGTCGGGGCATCCTTCGGCTGGTCAGGGCTGCCATCCTCGTCAGTGATGGTGGTGGTCACCGCACCCGGCAGCGCCGGCGCCTTCTCGTAGCCACCGCCACTGGTGCCGCTCACGCTCACCCGGAACTGCTCGGCCGGCTCGGCATAGACGTCATCCTTGGTCGCCACGTCGAAGCTCACCGAGGTGGTCCCCGCCTTGATGACCACATCGCGGGTCACCGCCTGGACATCCCCCTCGTCGGTGGTGATATGGCCCACCACCACCTTGACGGTCAGATCGGTTTTCGGTGCATCGCTGATGCTCAGGGTGTAGCTCGCCTTGCCCCCCTCGACCACATTGGCATCGCCGGTCAGGGTCAGGGTCGGGGCATCCTTCGGCTGGTCAGGGCTGCCATCCTCGTCAGTGATGGTGGTGGTCACCGCACCCGGCAGCGCCGGCGCCTTCTCGTAGCCACCGCCACTGGTGCCGCTCACGCTCACCCGGAACTGCTCGGCCGGCTCGGCATAGACGTCATCCTTGGTCGCCACGTCGAAGCTCACCGAGGTGGTCCCCGCCTTGATGACCACATCGCGGGTCACCGCCTGGACATCCCCCTCGTCGGTGGTGATATGGCCCACCACCACCTTGACGGTCAGATCGGTTTTCGGTGCATCGCTGATGCTCAGGGTGTAGCTCGCCTTGCCCCCCTCGACCACATTGGCATCGCCGGTCAGGGTCAGGGTCGGGGCATCCTTCGGCTGGTCAGGGCTGCCATCCTCGTCAGTGATGGTGGTGGTCACCGCACCCGGCAGCGCCGGCGCCTTCTCGTAGCCACCGCCACTGGTGCCGCTCACGCTCACCTTGAACTGCTCGGCCGGCTCGGCATAGACGTCATCCTTGGTCGCCACGTCGAAGCTCACCGAGGTGGTCCCCGCCTTGATGACCACATCGCGGGTCACCGCCTGGACATCCCCCTCGTCGGTGGTGATATGGCCCACCACCACCTTGACGGTCAGATCGGTTTTCGGTGCATCGCTGATGCTCAGGGTGTAGCTCGCCTTGCCCCCCTCGACCACATTGGCATCGCCAGTCAGGGTCAGAGTCGGTAAATCCTGATCATCCACCACTGTATTGGTGATGGTGCCAGTGCTAACCACATTCTCGTAATTGCCACCACTGGTCTTGTCGATAGTGACGCTCAGTAACTCTTCACCTTGCTGATAAATGTCATCTCCACGAACCGGTACCGGGTCACTGTTAGCGCTGCTGCTGCCCACCGGAATGGTGATCACCACCCCGTTGGAGAGGGTCACGGTCAGCGGGCTGCCGGTGACCGGGTTGCTGACGCTGGCGGTGTAGACAATGCTGCCGCCCTCGGTCACGGTCTGGCCGTTGGTGGCCGAGCTCAGGGTCACCGTGGTGGTGTCCACGGTGTCGGCCACCTCGGTGGTCACCTTGCTGCTGGTGTCCAGCTGCTCGTAGTTGCCACCGCTGCTGCCGGTGATGCTCACCGTCAGGCTGCTGCCATCTTTGTAAACGTCGTCACTCGGGGCATCGACCGTCACGCTGCCGCTCAGCTCGCCCGCCTTGATGGTGATGCTGGCGCCGTTGGACAGGGTCAGCACCAGGTCACTCTGCGGGGCGTTGTTGACACTGGCGCTGTAGGTGATCTGCCCACCTTCGTTGACCTGCGCCGGTGCGCTCAGGGTCACCGTGGTGGTGTCCACGGTGTCGGCCACCTCGGTGGTCACCTTGCTGCTGGTGTCCAGCTGCTCGTAGTTGCCACCGCTGCTGCCGGTGATGCTCACCGTCAGGCTGCTGCCATCTTTGTAAACGTCGTCACTCGGGGCATCGACCGTCACGCTGCCGCTCAGCTCGCCCGCCTTGATGGTGATGCTGGCGCCGTTGGACAGGGTCAGTACCAGGTCACTCTGCGGGGCATTGTTGACACTGGCGCTGTAGGTGATCTGCCCACCTTCGTTGACCTGCGCCGGTGCGCTCAGGGTCACCGTGGTGGTGTCCACGGTGTCGGCCACCTCGGTGGTCACCTTGCTGCTGGTGTCCAGCTGCTCGTAGTTGCCACCGCTGCTGCCGGTGATGCTCACCGTCAGGCTGCTGCCATCTTTGTAAACGTCGTCACTCGGGGCATCGACCGTCACGCTGCCGCTCAGCTCGCCCGCCTTGATGGTGATGCTGGCGCCGTTGGACAGGGTCAGCACCAGGTCACTCTGCGGGGCGTTGTTGACACTGGCGCTGTAGGTGATCTGCCCACCTTCGTTGACCTGCGCCGGTGCGCTCAGGGTCACCGTGGTGGTGTCCACGGTGTCGGCCACCTCGGTGGTCACCTTGCTGCTGGTGTCCAGCTGCTCGTAGTTGCCACCGCTGCTGCCGGTGATGCTCACCGTCAGGCTGCTGCCATCTTTGTAAACGTCGTCACTCGGGGCATCGACCGTCACGCTGCCGCTCAGCTCGCCCGCCTTGATGGTGATGCTGGCGCCGTTGGACAGGGTCAGCACCAGGTCACTCTGCGGGGCGTTGTTGACACTGGCGCTGTAGGTGATCTGCCCACCTTCGTTGACCTGCGCCGGTGCGCTCAGGGTCACCGTGGTGGTGTCCACGGTGTCGGCCACCTCGGTGGTCACCTTGCTGCTGGTGTCCAGCTGCTCGTAGTTGCCACCGCTGCTGCCGGTGATGCTCACCGTCAGGCTGCTGCCATCTTTGTAAACGTCGTCACTCGGGGCATCGACCGTCACGCTGCCGCTCAGCTCGCCCGCCTTGATGGTGATGCTGGCGCCGTTGGACAGGGTCAGCACCAGGTCACTCTGCGGGGCGTTGTTGACACTGGCGCTGTAGGTGATCTGCCCACCTTCGTTGACCTGCGCCGGTGCGCTCAGGGTCACCGTGGTGGTGTCCACGGTGTCGGCCACCTCGGTGGTCACCTTGCTGCTGGTGTCCAGCTGCTCGTAGTTGCCACCGCTGCTGCCGGTGATGCTCACCGTCAGGCTGCTGCCATCTTTGTAAACGTCGTCACTCGGGGCATCGACCGTCACGCTGCCGCTCAGCTCGCCCGCCTTGATGGTGATGCTGGCGCCGTTGGACAGGGTCAGCACCAGGTCACTCTGCGGGGCATTGTTGACACTGGCGCTGTAGGTGATCTGCCCACCTTCGTTGACCTGCGCCGGTGCGCTCAGGGTCACCGTGGTGGTGTCCACGGTGTCGGCCACCTCGGTGGTCACCTTGCTGCTGGTGTCCAGCTGCTCGTAGTTGCCACCGCTGCTGCCGGTGATGCTCACCGTCAGGCTGCTGCCATCTTTGTAAACGTCGTCACTCGGGGCATCGACCGTCACGCTGCCGCTCAGCTCGCCCGCCTTGATGGTGATGCTGGCGCCGTTGGACAGGGTCAGTACCAGGTCACTCTGCGGGGCATTGTTGACACTGGCGCTGTAGGTGATCTGCCCACCTTCGTTGACCTGCGCCGGTGCGCTCAGGGTCACCGTGGTGGTGTCCACGGTGTCGGCCACCTCGGTGGTCACCTTGCTGCTGGTGTCCAGCTGCTCGTAGTTGCCACCGCTGCTGCCGGTGATGCTCACCGTCAGGCTGCTGCCATCTTTGTAAACGTCGTCACTCGGGGCATCGACCGTCACGCTGCCGCTCAGCTCGCCCGCCTTGATGGTGATGCTGGCGCCGTTGGACAGGGTCAGCACCAGGTCACTCTGCGGGGCGTTGTTGACACTGGCGCTGTAGGTGATCTGCCCACCTTCGTTGACCTGCGCCGGTGCGCTCAGGGTCACCGTGGTGGTGTCCACGGTGTCGGCCACCTCGGTGGTCACCTTGCTGCTGGTGTCCAGCTGCTCGTAGTTGCCACCGCTGCTGCCGGTGATGCTCACCGTCAGGCTGCTGCCATCTTTGTAAACGTCGTCACTCGGGGCATCGACCGTCACGCTGCCGCTCAGCTCGCCCGCCTTGATGGTGATGCTGGCGCCGTTGGACAGGGTCAGCACCAGGTCACTCTGCGGGGCGTTGTTGACACTGGCGCTGTAGGTGATCTGCCCACCTTCGTTGACCTGCGCCGGTGCGCTCAGGGTCACCGTGGTGGTGTCCACGGTGTCGGCCACCTCGGTGGTCACCTTGCTGCTGGTGTCCAGCTGCTCGTAGTTGCCACCGCTGCTGCCGGTGATGCTCACCGTCAGGCTGCTGCCATCTTTGTAAACGTCGTCACTCGGGGCATCGACCGTCACGCTGCCGCTCAGCTCGCCCGCCTTGATGGTGATGCTGGCGCCGTTGGACAGGGTCAGTACCAGGTCACTCTGCGGGGCATTGTTGACACTGGCGCTGTAGGTGATCTGCCCACCTTCGTTGACCTGCGCCGGTGCGCTCAGGGTCACCGTGGTGGTGTCCACGGTGTCGGCCACCTCGGTGGTCACCTTGCTGCTGGTGTCCAGCTGCTCGTAGTTGCCACCGCTGCTGCCGGTGATGCTCACCGTCAGGCTGCTGCCATCTTTGTAAACGTCGTCACTCGGGGCATCGACCGTCACGCTGCCGCTCAGCTCGCCCGCCTTGATGGTGATGCTGGCGCCGTTGGACAGGGTCAGCACCAGGTCACTCTGCGGGGCGTTGTTGACACTGGCGCTGTAGGTGATCTGCCCACCTTCGTTGACCTGCGCCGGTGCGCTCAGGGTCACCGTGGTGGTGTCCACGGTGTCGGCCACCTCGGTGGTCACCTTGCTGCTGGTGTCCAGCTGCTCGTAGTTGCCACCGCTGCTGCCGGTGATGCTCACCGTCAGGCTGCTGCCATCTTTGTAAACGTCGTCACTCGGGGCATCGACCGTCACGCTGCCGCTCAGCTCGCCCGCCTTGATGGTGATGCTGGCGCCGTTGGACAGGGTCAGCACCAGGTCACTCTGCGGGGCATTGTTGACACTGGCGCTGTAGGTGATCTGCCCACCTTCGTTGACCTGCGCCGGTGCGCTCAGGGTCACCGTGGTGGTGTCCACGGTGTCGGCCACCTCGGTGGTCACCTTGCTGCTGGTGTCCAGCTGCTCGTAGTTGCCACCGCTGCTGCCGGTGATGCTCACCGTCAGGCTGCTGCCATCTTTGTAAACGTCGTCACTCGGGGCATCGACCGTCACGCTGCCGCTCAGCTCGCCCGCCTTGATGGTGATGCTGGCGCCGTTGGACAGGGTCAGTACCAGGTCACTCTGCGGGGCATTGTTGACACTGGCGCTGTAGGTGATCTGCCCACCTTCGTTGACCTGCGCCGGTGCGCTCAGGGTCACCGTGGTGGTGTCCACGGTGTCGGCCACCTCGGTGGTCACCTTGCTGCTGGTGTCCAGCTGCTCGTAGTTGCCACCGCTGCTGCCGGTGATGCTCACCGTCAGGCTGCTGCCATCTTTGTAAACGTCGTCACTCGGGGCATCGACCGTCACGCTGCCGCTCAGCTCGCCCGCCTTGATGGTGATGCTGGCGCCGTTGGACAGGGTCAGCACCAGGTCACTCTGCGGGGCGTTGTTGACACTGGCGCTGTAGGTGATCTGCCCACCTTCGTTGACCTGCGCCGGTGCGCTCAGGGTCACCGTGGTGGTGTCCACGGTGTCGGCCACCTCGGTGGTCACCTTGCTGCTGGTGTCCAGCTGCTCGTAGTTGCCACCGCTGCTGCCGGTGATGCTCACCGTCAGGCTGCTGCCATCTTTGTAAACGTCGTCACTCGGGGCATCGACCGTCACGCTGCCGCTCAGCTCGCCCGCCTTGATGGTGATGCTGGCGCCGTTGGACAGGGTCAGCACCAGGTCACTCTGCGGGGCGTTGTTGACACTGGCGCTGTAGGTGATCTGCCCACCTTCGTTGACCTGCGCCGGTGCGCTCAGGGTCACCGTGGTGGTGTCCACGGTGTCGGCCACCTCGGTGGTCACCTTGCTGCTGGTGTCCAGCTGCTCGTAGTTGCCACCGCTGCTGCCGGTGATGCTCACCGTCAGGCTGCTGCCATCTTTGTAAACGTCGTCACTCGGGGCATCGACCGTCACGCTGCCGCTCAGCTCGCCCGCCTTGATGGTGATGCTGGCGCCGTTGGACAGGGTCAGCACCAGGTCACTCTGCGGGGCATTGTTGACACTGGCGCTGTAGGTGATCTGCCCACCTTCGTTGACCTGCGCCGGTGCGCTCAGGGTCACCGTGGTGGTGTCCACGGTGTCGGCCACCTCGGTGGTCACCTTGCTGCTGGTGTCCAGCTGCTCGTAGTTGCCACCGCTGCTGCCGGTGATGCTCACCGTCAGGCTGCTGCCATCTTTGTAAACGTCGTCACTCGGGGCATCGACCGTCACGCTGCCGCTCAGCTCGCCCGCCTTGATGGTGATGCTGGCGCCGTTGGACAGGGTCAGCACCAGGTCACTCTGCGGGGCGTTGTTGACACTGGCGCTGTAGGTGATCTGCCCACCTTCGTTGACCTGCGCCGGAGCACCCAGGGTCACTGTGGTGGTATCGATGGTGTCGTTAATCTGGGTGGTTGTTGAAGGACCGGTAATGATCTGGTTGAAACCACCGCCCTGAGTACCAGTGATCGAAACAGTGATCGCGGACGGGTCGACATAGGGGCTGTCGGCAGGCACAGCCACAGTAACGGAACCGGTAGTTTGGCCAGCAGGAATGGTAATGACAGCACCATTTGAGAGAGTAATGACCAGATCGGTGCCAAAAACAGGTACATCAACAGAGGCAGTAAAGGTGATGGAACCGCCTTCATTTACTTGAGGCTGCGCAGAGAGGGTCAGATTGGCGGAGATGAAAGGCTGATCTGCAATGCCTGTCGCATCCAGCGTCGGCGCGGTGCCGTTATTGTAGGTCGTATCAAACCCCGCCTGAGAGATAGTGGCATCCCCTACGCGGTCGATAGTAACAAAGCCGCCGTTACCGCTGGCGCCAGCAACACCGCCGACGCCACCACCACCACCGGCGGCAGGTGCACCACCCGCTGCAGGAGCTTCAAGAGTCTTGGTCGGGTCAGCGCCGCCCAAAATGGCTTGTTGCAGTGCATTGATATCGCTCGGAGTGCCGGGTGCACCGTTTTGTGCCAGCTGGGGTGCATCTCCCTCTTCGGCCGACTCGCTCGGCTGACCGGCCGGCTGCACATTGAACGACTGGTTGCCGCCCATAAAGCTGCCACCATCGGGAGAGACAATCACAGCCCCTTTTGGCAGTACATCCCCTTCAACCAACAGCTTCCGGCTGCCGTCTGCGGCAAGCAGGTAAATCTTTCCTTTGAGTTGGGTTACGGTTACGCCCTGTTCCAAGGTAATGGCATTGGTAATCATGTTCTCTCCTGAATCCTGATTTGCATGCAAAAAGCCACAGCCTACTTTGCACACAGGCAGTGGAAATAACCAGTGAGAAAATTCGAAAGAATAGACTGATTTGGGGCTGAACTGTTCAGCCGGCCAGAAGGGTCGGAGCTAACGGAGGGATATAAAATAAAATCAATTTTATCAGTACATTACAGAAATATGGCAGGAGCATGACAAACCATGCACCTGCCATTTCAGAGAGTTATGCGCCAGCCCAGAGGATGATGGCCAAAAGCTGCGGCGAGATGATCCGCAGGAACATCACCAGCGGGTAGACAGTGGCATATGAGAGAGCACTGGCGCCGCTGGTCGGATGCATGGCGTTGGCAAAGGCCAGCGCGGGAGGATCGGTCATGGAGCCGGCCAGCAAACCACACAGGGTGAGGTAGTTCATCTTGCCATAGAGGCGAGCCAGCACCCCGACCACCAGCAACGGAATAAGGGTAATGGCGACGCCGTAGAGCATCCATGAGGGACCATCGCCGTGGATCAGGGTATCGACGAAACCGGCACCGGACTTGAAGCCGACCACCGCCAGAAACAGCACGATCCCGATCTCCCGCAGCGCCAGGTTGGCACTGGGCGGCATGAACCAGTAGAGCTTGCCGATGCTGCCGATCCGCGACAGGATCAGCGCCACCACCAGCGGCTCGCCCGCCAGGCCGAGCTTGAGCGCGGCCGGGAAGCCCGGCAGATAGAAGGGGATGGAGCCAAGCAGCACGCCAAGACCGATCCCGATAAAGACCGGCAGCATCTGCACCTGCTGCAGCTTTTGCTGCACGTTGCCGACCACATTGGTCACCGCTTCGATGGCATCGAGGCGTCCCACCAGGTTGAGGATGTCACCAAACTGCAGGCTGGTCTGGCTGGTCGGCACCAGTTCGATACCGGCCCGATTGAGGCGGGAGATCACCACGTCATAACGCTGTTTGATGTCGAGATCGCGGATCTTCTTGCCCAACACCTGTTCGTTGGTCACTACCACCCGTTCAACGCGCAGGTCGGTACCACGAGTCGAGAGCGAGGTCTCCACCTCCTCCCCGAGCACCAGCAGCACCTTGTGCAGCGCATGGCGCTCACCCACCAGGTGGAGCAGGTCGCCCAACTCGATGCGCGAATCGGGACGCGGCACCATCAACTCATCGCCGCGCTTGAGGCGCGAGCAGATGACATCAGCCTCGTCGAGACTCGGGATCTCGCTCAGCATCAGGCCATGCATATTGGGGTTGCGCACCGCGATGTTGATGGTCTGCAGGCTCTCCTTGGTCTTGCCGGTCTGCAGCTCGAACTGGGCGGCTTCCTCCTCAACCTTGATGCGAAAGAAGACCCTGATCAGCCACATGGTGAGCAAAATGCCGCAGATACCGAACGGGTAGGCAACCGCATAGCCCATCCCCATCAGACCGGTGGAGCCGGGGGCGGCCCCCAGTTCACCCAGGATCTGCTGGCCCGCACCGAGCGAAGGAGTATTGGTGACCGCACCGGAGAAGACCCCGAGGATCACCGGCAGCGGCACATCGAACAGCTGGTGCAGGGCCGCAGCGACCACGCCGCCGAGCAACACCAGCAGGGCCGCAAAGCCGTTGAGCTTGAGACCGGAGCTGCGCAGAGAAGAGAAGAAGCCGGGACCAACCTGAATGCCGATGGTGTAGACAAACAGGATCAGACCGAACTCTTGAATGAAGTGCAGGGTTTGTTCATCCAGTGCGAGACCGGAGATGCCAGCAAAGTGGCCGACTATGATGCCGCCGAACAGCACCCCTCCTATCCCCAACCCGACGCCATAGACTCGCCAGTTCCCCAGCCAGAGTCCCAGCACTGCCACCAGCGACAACATGCTGATGGAAAGCGCGATATCACTCATTGTGTGCATCCTTTGCGAATTGAACTGTCCTTAGCTTGTCAGCAAACGATGCCGCCAACTGTGTGATAACGCACGAATTTATCCTTTGGCGCGGCAAAAATACCAATTAAGGGTTAATTAAACGACATAGCCATAAATGGCCATAAAGTGACAAATGCTGCCCCCCAGCACAAACAGATGCCAGATGGCGTGGTTGTAGGGAATTCGCTTGGCCACGTAGAAGATCACCCCGAGGCTGTAGACCAGCCCGCCCACCGCGAGCAGCAGCAGCCCTTCACCAGCCAGATGGATATAGAGCTGATAGATAACCACCAGCGACAGCCAGCCCAGCATCAGATAGGTGAACAGCGACAACTTCTTGAAGCGATTGATGAATATCAGCTTGAACACCACCCCGGCCAACGCCAGCCCCCAGATCACCACCATCAGCCCGTGCGCCAGCGGCGTATCGAGCGCCACCAGCAGGAAGGGAGTATAGGTACCGGCGATCAGCAGATAGATGGCACAGTGATCAAACACCTTGCACCAGCGTCGCGCCTTGCCCTCCGCCATGCTGTGGTAGAGGGTCGAGGCGAGATAGAGCAGCACCAGACTGCCACCATAGAGGCTGTAGCTCACCAGCGCTTGCGTGCCCTGCCCCCACCCCTTGATCAGCAGCAGCACCAACCCGACGATACCCAGCAACAATCCCGCTCCGTGGCTCAGCCGGTTGGCCAGCTCTTCCCGGGGGGAGTAATCCATCACACCACTCATAACATTCACTCCGTTATCATTGGCGACACTCTACCCAGCGCCATTTCAGAGTACAAGCGTTCGCTTAAAAAATGGGGTGGCTGTCACCCGCCCCCCTTTGGTGTATGCTCTGCCGCCGATGCCCGACAGAAGCGGCATAGACACCTACCCCGGTGACCTGGTCTGGAGAACCTGATGAAGTTGACTGAGCTGTTTGCACAAGCGGATCCCGCCTTTGGCGAGGCGATGAGCACCTTGCTGGAGACCTTCCACCACTCCGACGACAGTCAGGCCCCCTACCAGCACGACCTGTTCACCCATCAGCTCGACCAGTCCCGCATGCCCGCCAGCGGCTGCTCGACCGAAGCCTATCTAGCCCGTCTGGCCACCCTTGTCCCCGGCGCCTCTCATCTCACCTCGCCACGCTACATGGGTCATATGACGGCACCATTGCCGGCCTTCACTGCCGAGCTCTCCCGTCTGGTGGTGATGCTCAACCAGAATCCGATGAAGATGGAGTCCTCCCGCCTGCTCAGCTTTCTGGAGCGGGAGGTGCTGGCCAAGCTGCACCGCCTTATCTATGGCATGGACGATGCCTTCTACGGCGAGCAGATGCATGCCAAGGATGCCGCCCTCGGCGTCATGACCAGCGGCGGCACCATCGCCAACGTCACGGCGCTGTGGCTGGCCCGCAACCGCGCCTGTGGCGACAACCTGTTCGCCCTCTATGAGCAGGGCTATCGCGGCGCCGTCATTTTGGGCTCCCGACTGATGCACTACTCCTTCGACAAGGGGATGGATCTGCTGGGATTGGGCGCCCGCAGCGTCTGGCGCCTGGAAACCGACGAGCAGAACCGGCTCAGTCTGGCTGCGCTGGAACAGGCTCTGCTGCGCTGCAAAGAGGAAAAACTCAAGGTACTGGCGCTGGTCGGCGTGGCGGGCAGCACCGACTTTGGCTCCATCGACCCCCTGCCGGAGCTGGCCGCCATCGCCGAGCGCGAGCAGATCCACTTCCACGTGGATGCCGCCTGGGGTGGCCCGACCCTCTTCTCCCCCCGCTATCAAAACCTGTTGGCCGGGATCGAGCATGCCGATACCGTCACTCTGGATGGCCACAAACAGCTGCTGGTGCCGCTCGGTACCGGCATGCTGCTCTGTCGTCAGCCGGACCTGATGATGGCGGTCAAGCGGGAGGCCCCTTACGCCATCCGTGCCACCTCGTTCGATCAGGGCCGCTTTACGCTGGAGGGCACCCGCCCGGCCAACGCCCTTTATCTGGATGCCGCCTTCCAGCTGTTCGGCCAGCAAGGCTATGCCGACCTCATCGAGGCCAACTACGACCGGGCCCGACTGATGGCCGAGCTTATCACCAGCAATCCGGCCTTCGAGCTGATGTCTGCTCCGGTGATGAACCTGCTCTCCTATCGCTGCATCCCGCCCCATCTGCAGGGCAAGGTGCTGGATGAAGCGGCCAACGAGCAGATCAACGCCTTCAACGTGGCCCTGCAAAAAGCCCAGCGGGCCGAGGGGCACAGCTTTGTCTCCCGTACCCAGCGCGCCGTGGTGCGATACGGTGCCCAGCCGCTCACCCTGCTGCGCGCCGTGTTGCTCAACCCTTTGATTGAAGAGCGCCATATCCGCGACCTGCTGGCCGATCAGCAGCGACTGGGGATCTCCATTGCTCGCCAACTGTTTGGCGACAGCGCGGAACCGGCGTAAAAATGAGCGGTCTTATTCATTTGCCGTTGTCCGCCGTGCAGGTAGACTGGGCGAAATTTGCAGGCCATCTTTGAGGACTAGGCGTCAGAAATGAAGCAATTTATTGAATTTATTCCACTTATCGTTTTCTTTGCGGTCTACAAGTTCTACGACATCTACATGGCTACTGGCGCCCTGGTGGTGGTCACCGGTCTGCAGCTCGCCTATAGCTGGATCCGCTATCGCAAGGTCGAGAAGATGCAGCTCTTTACCTTCCTGCTGGTCGGCTTCTTTGGCGGTCTCACTGTGTTCTTCCACGATGACACCTTCATCAAGTGGAAAGTGACCGTTATCAATGCCCTGTTTGCACTGGGTCTGATCATCAGCCGCTATGGCTTTGGCAAGAACCTGATCAAGCAGATGCTGGCCAAGGAGCTGCAGGCGCCCGACGCTATCTGGGATCGGGTCAACCTCGGCTGGGCCGGTTTCTTTGCCGTCTGCGGCCTGCTCAATCTCTATGTGGCGTTCAACCTGCCGCAGGAGATGTGGGTCAACTTCAAGGTGTTTGGCCTGCTCGGCATGACCCTGATCTTTACCCTGCTCAGCGGTGTCTACCTCTACCGCCACATTCCGGCTGATCAAAAAGAACAGCTGAAAAAATAACCCTCATCAGAAAAGGATTGTCTCATGTGGTATCTCATCTACTCCGAAGATGTTCAGGGCAGCCTGCCGCTGCGCAAGCAAGTTCGCCCCGCCCATCTGGCTCGCCTGCAAGCCCTGCAGGATGAAGGTCGGCTGCTGACTGCCGGCCCCAACCCGGCCATTGATGCCGAGGATCCGGCCGATGCCGGCTTTACCGGTAGCACCGTCATCGCCGAGTTTGCCTCACAGGCGGATGCCCAGGCTTGGGCCGATGCCGATCCCTATGTGGCGGCGGGCGTCTATGCCAAAGTCACCATCAAGCCGTTCAAGAAGGTCTTCTGACCCGAAGCGAATAGCGAAATAAAAAGGCCGGACTGGCAGTTCACTCCAGTCCGGCCTTTTTATTTCCCGATATCTCGTTTATGCCTTGGCCACAAACCAGGGGTTAAGGATGTCCGGCTTGTTGTAAGCAAGGGGTGAGCCATCGAGTCGGGTGACGCTGCCCCCTGCCCCCTCCAGCACCGCCTGCGCCGCACCGGTATCCCACTCGCAGGTGGGCGCAAGGCGCGGATAAAGCTCGGCGCCCCCCTCGGCGATGATGCAGAACTTGAGGGAACTGCCCATGGAGACCAGCTCGATCTCACCCAAAGGAGCCAAGAAATCGAGGGTCTCCTGCGACAGGTGGTTGCGACTGCCCACCACCCGCCACACATTGCCTTCACGATGGGGCTGGGTCTGGATGGCCTCGCGCCTGCCATCGGCAATGCGCCAGGCCCCCACGCCCTTGCCGCCATACCAGAGCTTGTCCAGCACAGGGGCATAGACCAGCCCCCAGAGCGGCGCCCCCTGTTCAATCAGCGCGATATTGACGGTGAACTCGCCGTTGCGAGAGACAAACTCCTTGGTGCCATCGAGGGGATCCACCAGCCAGTAGCGGGACCAGCCGTGGCGCGCCGCCATCACCTCGGGCCCCGACTCCTCCGACAGCACAGGAATATCCGGAGTCAGCCGTGCCAACGCCTGCACGATCACCTCATGAGCCCCCTTGTCGGCCGCGGTCAGCGGACTCTCGTCGCTCTTGTACTCCACCGCGAAGGGCTGGCTGTAGATGGCCATGATGGCCGCCCCCGCCGCGCGGGCGACAGGTTCAAGTTCGGTGATATCGGGGTGGTACATAACAGGCTCGTCCAGTGGGTGAGAAACCCAGTCTATCGTGTTTGTCATCAACCGCTTATAGCTGATTGCACTGGATTATATTGCCCCTGCTTCTCCTGCCCCTTGTTGCCATCGGCTGGTACCAGCAGCACCTCGATACCGGCATTGCGCAGACCGGAAAGGATATCGGCAGGCACGGCATCGTCGGTGATCAGGGTATGAATACGCAGGGTATCGATGATCTTGTGCAGGCTGCGCCGGCCAAACTTGCTGGAGTCGGTGACCACCACAATCCGCTCGGCCACCTGACACATGCAGCGGTTGAGGCGCGCCTCGTCCTCATGATGGGTGCTAACGCCGCGCTCGAGGTCGATGCCATCCACCCCGAGAAACAGCATGTCAAAGTGGTAGTTTTGCAGGGACTGCTCCGCTTGCGCACCGTAGAAGGAGAGCGACTTGCGGCGCAGATGTCCGCCCGTCATCAGTAGATCCACCCCTTCTGCTTCGAGCAGTTCATTCGCCACATTCATGCCATTGGTCATCACCAGGATCTCCTGATGACCCTTCAGATGGCGCGCCACCTCCAGCGTTGTCGTCCCCGAATCGAGGATAAGACGACAGCCGGAGGGCACCAGGGTCGCAGCCAGCGCACCGATCCGCTGTTTCACCGGGGTATTGAGCACGCTCTTGTCAGCAATGGTGCGCTCCGGCACCGTCTGACCCGGCTCGCACAACAGGGCGCCACCGTAAGCACGCACGGCCACCCCCTGCTTCTCCAGAAAGGCCAGATCGTTGCGGATGGTCACGGTAGAGACCTGATAATGAGTCGCCAGCTCGTTGACCTGAACGCTGCCATTGCTGCGCAGCTGCTGAATAATCCGCTCCCGCCGCTCGCTGGTTCCGAGCGCACCTTTTTCGCTTGTTTGCATAGTTCTTCTGCCGGAATGCTGTAGTGAAAGATCGCTTTCACTTCGTTACGTTTGCATATTAACGCTCAGCGAAGGTGCCAAATCAAGCCTTCATTACGCTTTACCCCCACTCTCATCATCTTTCCCCACCATTCAAATCCTTTCGATACCTTTCTTTTTGTGATCCCTTTCAAGATCTGACGACTCTTTTGTTTCGTTTTCTTTTCCTCCCTACTACCGTAAAGAAAAGAAATCGAAAGAACCTTTCCATCCGCAGCAACCAAGGAACATCAAAATGAAATCCATGCTGGCACTGGTCGAAAGACACAAACAGGGAGAACAGACCGGGATCTACGCCGTCTGCTCCGCTCACCCGCTGGTGCTGGAGGCCGCGCTGCGGCTGGCCGCCGAAGGGGATGAGCTGCTGCTGGTCGAGGCCACATCCAATCAGGTGGATCAGTTTGGCGGCTATACCGGCATGACCCCCGCTGACTTTCGCGATCGCCTCTACGAGCTGGCGGCACAGTGTCACTTTCCGGCGCAGCGCCTCATTCTGGGGGGCGACCATCTTGGCCCCAACCGCTGGCAGGGGGAACCGGCCGGGCAGGCCATGGCCCATGCCGGGGATCTCATCGCCAGCTATGTCGCTGCCGGGTTCAAGAAGATCCACCTCGACTGCAGCATGTCCTGTCAGGGCGATCCCGTTCCCCTGACCGACGAGCTGGTCGCTGAAAGGGCGGCACGGCTGGCGCAGATCGCCGAGCAAACCTGTCTGGCCACTTTTGGCGAGAGCGATCTGGTCTATGTGATTGGCACCGAGGTGCCGGTGCCGGGCGGTGCCCATGAAGATCTGGCCGATCTGGCGGTCACCACGCCGGAGGCGGCACGCCACACCCTCGAGGCCCATCAACAGGCCTTCAACAAGGCGGGGCTGGCCCATATCTGGCCGAGAGTGATCGGTCTGGTGGTGCAACCCGGCGTCGAGTTTGACCAGACCCGCGTCATCGATTACCGGCCCGAAAAAGCGGCTCCCCTTAGCCGGATGATCGAAGCCTATCCCCACATGGTGTTCGAGGCCCACTCCACCGATTACCAGACTCCCGAGGCCTACCGCCAGCTGGTACGCGACCACTTTGCCATTCTCAAAGTCGGCCCAGCCCTCACCTTCGCCCTGCGCGAAGCGCTGTTTGCCCTTGCCGCCATCGAGGAGGAACTGGTGGTTGCCAAGGCCTGTTCAGGTCTGCGCAAGGTGATGGAAGAGACCATGCTGGAGCGCCCCGACTTCTGGCGCAGCCACTACCAGGGCAGTGCCAACGAGTGCCGACTGGCCCGTGGCTACAGCTATTCGGATCGCATTCGCTACTACTGGCCCGATAGCCGGGTCGATGAGTGCTACGCCAGATTGCTGGCCAATCTGGCGGCGGAGCCCATCCCCTTGCCACTGCTGAGCCAGCATCTGCCCCTGCAGTATCGCAAGGTGCGTCAGGGCACGCTCTCGGCCAATCCCCATGACCTCATTCTCGATCAGGTGCAGGAGGTGCTGCGGCACTACGCCAGCGCCTGCACTGCGGCCTCTCGCCGCCATTCCCAGCTCGACCCCGTTGTATAAGGAGTTGCAGACATGATCCTTGGTTATCCAGAAGAGATGTTGCGCAGTGCCAATGGCCTGGCGACTGCCCGTGAAATTCGCCAGCAACCCGCCACCTGGCGCGAGACCCTCGCCATGGTCGAGGAGTGCCGTCCAGCATTGACCCGTTTTCTGACCCCCCTGCTCGCCCGGCAAGAGCTGCGCATTATCCTGACCGGGGCTGGCACCTCCGCCTTTGCCGGTCGGGCGCTCGCCCCCTATCTCTCGGCCCACCTGCATGCCCGGGTCGAGGCAATCGCCACCACGGATATCGTCACCGACCCGGCCGAGTATCTGGCCGAAGATTGCCCTACCCTGCTTATCTCCTTTGCCCGCTCCGGCAACAGCCCCGAGAGCGTGGCGACGGTCGAACTGGCCAGCCAGCTGCTCAGCCACTGCCACCATCTGGTGCTGACCTGCAACGGTGAAGGGGCGCTCTATCGCCGCTGCCAGCAAGATGCCCACTCTCTGGCCCTGCTGATGCCGCCCCAGACCAATGATCGCAGCTTCGCCATGACCAGCAGCCTCACCAGCATGATGCTGAGCTGTCTGGCTCTCTTCCTGCCAGAGCGGTTCAACCGCCAGCGCTGCGAGCAGCTGGTCACCACCAGTGACGCCATTCTGGAGCAGGTTGTGCAGCGCGTACCGGCCTGGAACGAACCGTTGCCCGAGCGGGTCATCTATCTTGGCAGTGGCAGTCTGCAAGGGGTGGCGCAGGAGGCGGCACTCAAGCTGCTGGAGCTGACCGCCGGCCGTCTGGTCGCCATGTTCGACTCCCCCACCGGTTTTCGCCACGGTCCGAAATCGGTCGTCAACGAGCAGACGCTCATCGTGCTGCTCATCTCCAACGACCCTTACACCCGGCAATACGATCTGGATCTGCTGCGCGAGCTGCGAAGCGATGGCAAGGCTGCCCGGGTAGTTGCCATCGCTGACCAGCGCCATCCCGCCATCGAGGAGGGGGAGCACATCTACCTGCCCCACACCCTGCATGGCGACGATGCCCAGCTCGCCTTCTGCTACCTGCTCTATGCCCAGTACTACGCCTTCCATACCTCGCTGGGACTGGGTATCAGTCCGGACAATCCCTGCCCCACCGGTCAGGTCAACCGGGTCGTACAGGGGGTCAATATCTATCCGTTCCACCAAGAAGGAGTGCTGTGATGCCCAATATCGTATTGAGCCGGATCGATGAGCGCCTGATCCACGGTCAGGTCGGTGTCCAGTGGGTCGGCTTTGCCGGTGCCAATCTGGTGCTGGTCGCCAACGACGAAGTGGCAGAGGACCCCATCCAGCAGAACCTGATGGAGATGGTACTGGCCGAAGGTATTGCGGTGCGGTTCTGGCCGCTCCAGAAGGTGATCGACAACATCCACAAGGCGGCGGATCGCCAGAAGATCCTGCTGGTCTGCAAAAACCCTACCGATTTCAACATCCTGGTTCAGGGAGGTGTCCCCATCTCCCGGATCAACGTCGGCAACATGCATTACGCCGACGGCAAGCGTCAAATCCACAAGACCGTATCCGTGGACGAACAGGACATCACCGCATTTCGCGCCCTGCGGGACGCCCGTGTCGAGTGCTATGTCCAGGGCGTGCCGACCGAACCGGCACAGGACATTTTCAACTTGCTCTAATTAAGGACAATTGTGATGGAAATCAGTTTGTTACAAGGTCTGCTGCTTGGCATCCTGGCGTTTTTCGCCGGACTCGACCTGTTCAACGGTCTGACCCACTTCCACCGTCCCGTGGTGTTGGGGCCGCTGGTTGGCCTCATCCTCGGCGACCTGCCTACTGGCATTCTGGTGGGCGGCACCCTGGAGCTGGTCTGGATGGGGTTGGCCCCGCTGGCGGGGGCGCAACCGCCCAACGTCATTATCGGCACCATAGTTGGCGCCACCTTCGCCATCACCACCGGGGTCAAGCCGGATGTGGCGGTCGGGGTTGCCGTTCCCTTCGCCGTTGCCGTGCAGATGGGGATCACCTTCCTCTTCTCGGTGATGTCGGGGGTGATGTCCCGCTGTGATCGAATGGCCGAAGCGGCTGACGTGCGCGGTATCGAGCGGGTCAACTACCTGGCACTGCTGGCTCTGGGCACCTTCTACTTCCTCTGTGCCTTCCTGCCCACCTACTTCGGGGCCGAACATGCCAAGGCGGCCATCGACGTGCTGCCCGCACGCCTCATCGACGGCCTCGGCGTTGCTGGCGGCATCATGCCCGCCATCGGTTTTGCCGTACTGCTCAAGATCATGATGAAGAACGTCTATATCCCCTACTTCATCCTCGGTTTCGTCGCTGCCGCCTGGCTCCAGTTGCCGGTGCTGGCCATCGCCGCCGCCGCGCTGGCCATGGCCCTGATCGACTTCATGCGCACCACTACCCCGCAAGCTCGTCCTGTTCAGGAGGAAACCGAAGATGGCATCTAACAACACAGCTGCGCGGATCATCTCCAGCGCCGAACCGCACAATACCCGGCCACAATCCGACGACACCTATGAAGATCAGCAGCTTGGCGCCGAGCTGACCAAGCAGGATATCAACCGCTTTGCCTGGCGCTCCCTACTGTTGCAGGCCTCCTTCAACTATGAGCGGATGCAGGCCTCCGGCTGGCTCTATGGATTGCTGCCGGCACTGCAGAAGATCCACACCAATCCGCGGGATCTCTCCCGGGCCATGAAAGGGCACATGGGCTTCTTCAACACCCACCCCTTCCTGGTCACCTTCGTGATGGGGATCGTGCTGGCGATGGAGCGCTCCAAACAGAACGTCAACAGCATCCAGAGCACCAAGATTGCCGTCGGTGCACCGCTCGGCGGGATCGGCGATGCCATGTTCTGGCTCACCCTGCTCCCCATCTGCGGTGGCATAGGGGCAGATCTGGCGCTGCAGGGCTCCATCATGGGTGCCGTGGTCTTCTTCCTGCTGTTCAACGTGGTCCACTTCGGCCTGCGCTTTGGTCTGGCGCACTACGCCTACCGCATGGGGGTGGCTGCAATTCCGGTCATCAAGGCCAATACCCGCAAGGTGGGCCATGCCGCCTCCATCGTCGGTATGACGGTGATCGGCGCGCTGGTCGCCACCTATGTGCGTCTTGGCACCACGCTGGAGATCACTGCCGGTGACGCAGTCGTCAAACTGCAGGCGGATGTGCTCGACAAGCTGATGCCCGCCTTCCTGCCGCTGCTCTACACCCTGGCGATGTACGCCCTGATCCGCAAAGGCTGGAGCCCGCTGCGCCTCATCGTCATCACGGTGGTACTCGGTATCGTCGGCAAGTTCGCCGGTTTCCTCTAATCCGGAGCCGGCAGCAAGCCGGCCCCCTTTGCAGTAAAGGAACAGACTATGTTGGGCATCATCATTTGTGGTCATGGCGGTTTCGCCAGCGGTCTGGAGCGCGCCATGCGGCAGATCCTCGGCGAACAGGAAGCGGTTATCGCCATCGACTTTCCCGAGAGCTCCACCACCGCCCTGCTGCAGGCACAGTGCGAAGCGGCGCTGGCAGAGGTCGACAAGGGGGATGGCGTGGTTTTCCTGACCGACCTGCTCGGCGGCACCCCGTTTCGGGTCGCCTCAACCCTCTCACTGCACCAGCCAGAGCGGGAGGTTATTACCGGTACCAACCTGCAACTGCTGCTGGAGATGGCGCTGGAGCGCGATGGCCTCAGCACCCGTGAATTCCGCCGGCAGGCCCTCGATTGCGGCCACCGGGGGCTCACCTCGCTGGCAGATGAGATGGGTAAAGAGCGTCAGGCAGATGCCGCTCTCGTCGAGGAGGGCATCTGATGGCCTCAAGGATCCGTGCCCGTCGCCTGCTGACCGAACAGGGTTGGCTGGAACATCAGGAGCTGACCCATGAAGGGGGCGTCATCACCGCCATCGCTCCCATCACGGATGGCGATCCGGCACGGGATGTCGAGCTGCTGGTACCCGCGCTGATCGATGGTCATGTCCACGGCGGAGCTGGCGTCGATGTCATGGATAGCGATGGCAATGCCTTGGCTACCTTGTCGATGGCCAAGGCGGCAGAAGGGGTCGGCGCTTTTCTTGCCACTACGGTCACCGCCCCACTCCCCGAGATAGAGCAAGCCCTTGCCCGCATTGCCGATGGCGTTGCCCGCGGCATGCCGGGCGCCGAGCTGCTCGGCTGCTATCTGGAAGGGCCCTACTTCACGCCGGACAACAGGGGCGCCCACGATCAGGCGCTGTTTCGTGAGCTGGATATTGCCGAACTGAACCATCTGCAACAGCTGGCGCGTGGCAGCCTGAAGGTGGTCGCGCTGGCACCGGAAAAGCCCAATGCCATCGCGGCCATTCACCATCTTGCCGCAAACGGCATACGGGTGATGCTGGGCCACTCGGCGGCGGATCACGACACCACCATGGCGGCGCTGGCGGCGGGCGCCTCAGGGCTGGTGCACTGCTTCAACGGCATGCGCGGCCTGCACCACCGCGAACCCGGCATGGTCGGTGCGGGTCTTGTCCATCCCGCAGCCTGGCTGGAGCTGATCGCCGATGGCCATCATCTCCACCCGAGCGTGCTCAAGCTCTGTCACTGCTGCGCCGGCCAGCGCCTGCTCTTGGTCACCGATGCGATGCGCGCCGCCGGTATGCCAGACGGTCACTATCTGCTTGGCAACTATCGGGTCGAGATGAAAAACGGCGTGGTACGCACCGAAACCGGCGGTCTGGCGGGCAGCACCCTCACCCTACTTGGCGCCGTACGCAACATGGTGCAGCTGGCGGATGTGCCGCTCGATGAAGCCATCGCAATGGCCTCGCTGGCACCAGCAAAGATGCTCGGCATTGCCGATCGTCTCGGCTCACTGGCGGTTGGCAAACAGGCCAACCTGCTCGCCCTCACCACTGAACTCAATCAACAACACATCTGGGTAGCTGGCCGGGAGATAAACCCGACCCAGCTCTCCTCCCTTTTCTCAGGATCTCGCGTCAATCAGGACGCTCAGGAGTCACTATGTATCTGATCTCTTCCCATGAAATGCTCAAAGATGCCCAGCGCCGCGGCTATGCCGTACCGGCTTTCAACATCCACAACCTGGAAACCGTGCAGGTAGTGGCTCGCACCGCCGCTCGCATGCGCTCTCCGGTGATCCTGGCTGGTACCCCGGGTACCTATCGCCATGCAGGGGTCGAGTATCTGGTCTCCATCTGTCAGGCCGCCGCCCATGAGTACCGTATCCCGCTGGTGCTGCATCTGGATCACCACGAAGACGAGCAAGACATCCACTACAAGGTCGAAGCGGGTATTCGCTCCGCCATGATCGATGCCTCGCACTTTCCGTTTGAAGAGAACATCGAGAAGGTGCGCAGCGTGGTGACCTTCTGCCACCGCATGGGGGCCAGCGTCGAAGCGGAGCTGGGTCAGCTGGGCGGTCAGGAGGATGACCTCATCGTCGATGCCGCTCATGCCAAATTTACCGACCCGCTCAAGGCGGCCGAGTTTGTCCGCCGCACCGGTATCGACTCGCTGGCGGTGGCCATCGGTACCGCCCACGGCCTCTACAAGGAGGAGCCCCGCCTCGACTTCGCCCGCCTCGCCGCCATTCGCGAGCAGGTGGATATTCCGCTGGTGCTGCACGGCGCCTCCGGCGTACCGGAAGCCGATGTGCGCCGCTGCATCGAACTCGGGATCTGCAAGGTCAACGTTGCGACCGAACTGAAGATAGCCTTCGCCGATGCGATGAAAGCCTTCCTTGGCTCTCATCCGGATGCCAGCGACCCGCGCCAGTATCTGGTTCCCGCCATGGCTGCCATGGAGGAAGTCGTCGAGGCGAAAATCCGTATGTGCATGAGCGACGGCAAGCTGTAGTCACGATAACGGACCCGCCATACCGTGATTGATTGACCTAGCCCAACTAGCCAGAAGCAACAAAGGACGCCGTGGCGTCCCTTGTTGTTTCTGGCGATCTGTCTCAGGCTCAGCCTATCTGCGGATCAAATCCCCTGACGGGCTTCCTGCATCAGCAGGCGCATATCGCTCACAGCTTTGGCCAGACCATCGAAGGCGGCGCGACCGATGATGGCGTGGCCGATGTTGAGCTCATAGAGCTCGGGGATGGCGGCGATGGCCTTGACGTTGTGGTAGTGCAGACCGTGGCCGGCATTGACCTTCAAGCCCTTGCCAGCGGCATAGGAGGCTCCGGCAGCGATGCGCTTGAACTCGGCATTGCGCTCGGCATCTGTGGTGGCATCGGCATAACGGCCAGTGTGGATCTCGATAAAGGGGGCGCCACTCTCGGCGGCCGCATCGATCTGGATTGGGTCGGCATCGATAAAGAGGGATACCTGAGCCCCCACCGCGGAGAGACGGGCAACGGCATCAGTCACCTTGGCCAGCTGACCGGCCACGTCCAGACCGCCCTCGGTGGTCACCTCGGTGCGCTTCTCCGGCACCAGACAGACGAAGTGAGGCTTGATGCGGCAGGCGATGCCGATCATCTCTTCGGTCACCGCCATCTCCAAATTCATTCTGGTCTGAATGGTCTGACGCAGGATCTCCACATCGCGGTCGGTGATGTGGCGGCGATCTTCTCGCAGATGCACGGTAATGCCATCGGCCCCGGCCTGCTCAGCCACGAAGGCGGCCTGTACCGGATCCGGATACTGGGTGCCCCGGGCGTTGCGCAGGGTGGCGATATGGTCGATGTTCACACCCAGATAGATTTCACTCATTGAGAACTCCTTGAAAGGCTTCATCTGTTGACTGCGCGGTCAGCGAATCACCCCGCGCCAATATCCGTATGTCTGTAATCTGTGTCAGCCTTGGATGCTGGCTTTGCGTTTTAAAAACAGCTCCCGGCTCTTTAACTGGCGCTTGCCCAGATAGGGTTGCAGCGCCAGCCGGCTGAAACGTTTGGCCGCCTGCAGCAAGGGAGGGGTATCGAAACGTCCCTCGGCAAAGGCCAGCAGGTGGGCACCGAGAAATAGGGTACGGGGATCCGGCGCCCGCTCGCAAGCAACAAAGCCCAATTCACGCTCGAAGCCATAGAGCAGGGTCGGCTCGATGGGCGACTCGTCGTCCGCCGTGTACTCGAAATCCACCGCATAACCCAGCGCCTGCAGCAGCAGGAACTCGAAGCGGCGCAGCGGCAGCTCAGGCGTCTCGCCGTCGGCCAGCGCCATGATGGCACGGGCATAGGCATCGAACACCTCGGGGAACGGGGTGTGCGCTTCCAGCAGGTAGTAGACCAGCTCGTTGAGATAGAGGCCGTAGAAGAGGCGATCGCCACCGAGACGCAGGGAGTGGTCGGGACATTCAACCTGGGTGAGATTCTTGAGATCCCCCTTGCCGCGCCAGGCGATGGTGAGCAGGGTAAAGGGTTGCAGCAGCCCCTTGAGAGGGGAGCGTGGCCCGCGAGAACCGCGAGCCACCAGGGTAAAGCGGCCACTATCCTGGGTGAATACCTCGACCAGCTGGCTGGTCTCACGATAGGGCCGGCTATGGATGACGAAAGCCGGGGTCAGCAATCCGCCATTACCTCTCAAAACCTGTCCACGCACTGTCACGAGAGGCCGTCAGCAAGGTAAAGAGCAGCGCAGGAACCGGAGTGTATGTGAATACATGAGGATTCCGAGCAGCGCATGAGCCTTGATCATGGCCTCGCAGTAAGCGCGTGCACAGGTTCTTAATCATCGCCGTAACCAAGACTACGCAGGGCGCGCTCGTCATCGGCCCAGCCGGATTTGACCTTGACCCACAGCTCGAGGTGCACCTTGTTCTGGAACAGCCGTTCCATGTCGAGGCGCGCTTCGGTGCCGATGGTCTTGATCTTCTCGCCCTTGTTGCCGATGACCATCTTCTTCTGGCCATCGCGCTCGACCAGAATGAGGCCGTGGATGTGATAGATACCGCTCTCTTCCACCTTGAAGCGCTCGATCTCCACCGTCACCGAGTAGGGCAGCTCCTCGCCGGTGAAGCGCATCAGCTTCTCGCGGATGATCTCGGAGGCCATAAAACGGGAGGAGCGATCGGTCACGTAATCTTCCGGGAAGAAGTGGACGTTTTCCGGCAGCAACGGCTTGGCCCACTCGCGGATCTTCTCCACGTTGGTACCCTTCTGGGCACTAATGGGCAGGATGTGGGCGAAGTTCATCTGCTGGCCCAGCCACTCGAGGTGGGGAAGCAGCTCCTCCTTCTCCTTGACGTTGTCGATCTTGTTGACCGCCAGTACCACGGGACACTTGAGATTGCGCAACTTGCCCAGCACCATCTCGTCATCTTTGGTCCAGTGAGTGCCGTCCACCATGAATACCACCATGGCCACGTCCCCCAGCGAACTGGTAGCGGCGCGGTTCATCAGGCGGTTGATGGCCCGTTTCTCTTCAATGTGCAGACCCGGGGTATCGACATAGATGGTCTGGTAGTTATCCTCGGTGTCGATCCCCAGGATCCGGTGACGGGTGGTCTGGGGTTTCTTTGAGGTGATGCTGACCTTCTGGCCAAGCAGCTTGTTGAGCAGGGTGGACTTGCCCACGTTGGGGCGGCCCACGATGGCGACAAAGCCGCAGTAGGTTGTATCTGTCATGACAGTTTTTCCAATGCTTGCTGCGCCGCGGCCTGTTCGGCCTTGCGGCGGCTGGTGCCGACCCCTTTGATCGGACCATCCAGACCTTCCACGTCACACTGGACGGTGAACTCCTGGTTGTGGGCTTCGCCCTTGACGTTGGTCACTGTATAGGTCGGCAGGGATTTGCGGCTTCCCTGCAGAATTTCTTGCAGACGGGTCTTGGGATCCTTCTGCTCGATGCCCGGCTTGATCTCCTCCAGACGGCTGGTGTACCAGCCCAGCAGCAGAGTGCGTACTGTTTCGAGATCACTGTCCAGATAGACGGCGCCAATCACCGCCTCGACCGTATCAGCCAGGATCGATTCACGGCGAAAACCACCGCTTTTCAGCTCGCCCGGCCCCAGGATCAGGTGATCCCCGAGGTCAAACTCCCGCCCCAGCTCGGCCAGGGTCTTTTCGCGCACCAGAGTGGCGCGCATCCGGCTGAGATCCCCTTCCGCCGCTTGCGGGAAGCGGTGGAAGAGATCGTCGGCAATCACCAGACTCAAAATCGAGTCACCCAAAAACTCCAGTCGCTCGTTGTGACGGGAACCGGCGCTGCGGTGAGTCAGCGCCCGGGTCAGCAGTTCCAGATCCTGAAAGACGTGCCCGAGACGGGACTGCAGTCTGTTCATCTTGATATTCATTTACTTGATTCCGCCAATGCGGTTGAAGCGCACCCCTGTCGGTACCCAGCTTGGCAGCAGGGAGCCCTCTTCGCGCTCGAATTCAAAACTTATCCAGATAGCGACCGCCTTGCCAACCAGGTTCTGCTCGGGCACAAAGCCCCAGAAACGGCTGTCGGTACTGTTGTCACGGTTGTCGCCCATCACGAAATATTGCCCCTCCGGTACTACCCACTCATCAGGATAGGTGCCGGGCTGGCGATAGTAACGGCCAACCATATCGGGCATCAGCGGGTTGCGCAGGGTCTCGTGGGAGACATCGCCCAGCTGCTCGGTATAGCGGTCAAGGGGGATCCCCATCTGGGTAAATTCGCCTCTTTGTTCAAACTTGACATCGAGCTTCTGGAAGCCCGGGCACGTTTTCCCCTCCTGCTCCTCGCACTTGGGCCGGATCATCAGCTCCTTGTTGCGATAGATGACCCGATCCCCCGGCATGCCGACCACCCGCTTGATGTAGTCCACCCGCGGTTCGAGCGGGTATTTGAACACCACCACATCGCCGCGCTTGGGCTCACCGGTCTCGAGGAACTTGGTGTTGGTCACCGGGTCCCTCAGACCATAGGCAAACTTCTCCACCAGGATGAAATCGCCCACCAGCAGAGTGGGCATCATGGAGCCTGACGGGATCTGGAACGGTTCAAAGATGAACGAACGCAGGATCAGCACAAAGGTGATGACCGGGAAGACCCCGGCGGTCTGTTCAATCCAGACCGGAACGGGAGCCACCTTGGCCAGGGTTTTGTCATCCAGATGAGCGCCGCCATGGGCACGGGCCACGGCAATTTTGGCGGCTCGCTGTTTGGACCAGATCATCTTGTCCAGACACCAGATAACACCGGTGATCGCGCAGACCACCACCAGGATCAGGGAAAACGTGCTTGCCATCTATTAATCCTTTCCGACGTGGAGAATCGCGAGGAAGGCTTCCTGCGGCACGTCGACACGGCCGAGGGACTTCATCCGCTTCTTACCTTCTTTCTGCTTGTTCAGCAGCTTCTTCTTACGACTCACGTCACCACCGTAGCACTTGGCAGTTACGTCCTTGCGCAGTGCCTTGACGGTGCTGCGCGCGATGATCTGGTTGCCGATGGCCGCCTGAATGGCGATATCGAACATCTGGCGCGGGATCAGCTCGCGCATCTTCTCCACCACCTGACGACCGCGATACTGGGCGTTGTCCTTGTGGGTGATGATGGCCAGCGCGTCGACCCGCTCACCGTTGATCATGATGTCCAGACGCACCATGTCGGAGGTTTCGAAACGCTTGAAGCCGTAGTCCAGCGAGGCGTAGCCACGGCTGGTTGATTTCAGGCGGTCGAAGAAGTCGAGCACCACTTCCGCCATCGGGATTTCATAGGTCAGCGCCACCTGCTTGCCGTGGTAGACCATGTTGGTCTGCACGCCACGCTTCTCGATACAGAGGGTGATCACGTTGCCCATGTACTCCTGCGGCAGCAGGATGTGACACTCGGCGATCGGCTCGCGCATCTCCTTGATGCTGGTGATGGCGGGCATCTGGGCCGGGCTGTCGATGTGGATGGTGGAACCGTCGGTCAGCTCGATCTCGTACACTACGGTCGGTGCCGTGGTGATCAGATCCAGATCGTATTCACGCTCCAGACGCTCCTGAATGATCTCCATGTGCAGCATGCCGAGGAAACCGCAACGGAAGCCGAAGCCCAGCGCAGTGGAGCTCTCCGGTTCGAAGAACAGGGAGGCATCGTTCAGGGAGAGCTTGTCGAGGGCGTCGCGGAACGACTCGTAGTCATCGCTGGAAATGGGGAACAGACCCGCATAAACCTGCGGCTTCACCTTCTTGAAACCGGCCAGCGCCTTGTCGGCACCATTCTTGGCCTGAGTCAGGGTATCGCCCACCGGCGCGCCGTGGATGTCCTTGATACCGCAGACAACCCAACCTACCTCGCCGCAACCCAGGCCGTCGGTGTCCACCTGCTTGGGCGTGAAGATACCGATGCGATCGACACCCCACACCTGACCGGTGCTCATCACCTTGATCTTGTCGTTCTTCTTCAAAGAACCGTTCTTGATCCGCACCAGAGAGACGACGCCCAGATAGGAGTCGAACCAGGAGTCGATGATCAGCGCCTGCAGCGGCGCGTCCGGATCACCTTCCGGTGCCGGGATCTTGGCCACGATCTCTTCCAGTACCAGATCAACACCGAGGCCGGTCTTGGCGGAGCAGCGCACCGCATCGACCGCGTCGATACCGACGATGTCTTCGATCTCCTCGGCAACCCGCTCGGGTTCTGCAGCCGGCAGGTCAATCTTGTTCAGTACCGGCACCACTTCCAGATCCATCTCCATGGCGGTGTAGCAGTTGGCCAGAGTCTGTGCCTCAACCCCCTGGCCGGCATCTACCACCAGCAGCGCCCCTTCACAGGCCGCCAAAGAGCGGGAGACCTCGTAGGAGAAATCCACGTGGCCCGGGGTGTCGATAAAGTTCAGCTGGTAGGTGTTACCGTCTTGTGCCTGGTAGTTCAGGGTCACACTCTGCGCCTTGATGGTAATGCCGCGCTCGCGCTCCAGATCCATGGAGTCAAGCACCTGAGCCTGCATCTCGCGGTCGGACAAGCCACCGCAAGTCTGGATCAGACGGTCCGACAGGGTCGATTTACCGTGGTCGATGTGCGCAATAATCGAAAAGTTACGAATGTGTTTCATCGAGCAAGAGTCACTCAAAATTGGTTTAAGGTCGGTTATGGAGGCGCGATTTTACTGGATAACCCGGCTGACGGCCATTCTTTAGTCGCCAACGCCAGTGAAATAGCGCCTGTTCGGTCAGGAGAGGGTACGGACGGGAACCACAACGCCGAGCATGCGGGGGCCATAACGCCCCTCATCGAGCCGGCCGGAAAAGTAACGAACCAGTAAAAAGCCGCCAGCGCCACCCAGCAGAGAGGCAAGAATGGTGATCCCCTCCCCCCCCGAGAGCAGCGGCGCCAGCCAGAGTTGCCCCAGCAGAGCACTCGCCAGCAGGCAGAACAGCGGCAGCACATAGACCAGCGCAGCCCCGCGCAGCAGGCTCTCTTGCGGGATGCCGAGCCTGATTTGCTGGCCAACGTTCACCTCGGCGGTAAGGCGAACCCGCAAGCGTGGGGCTTTCAGGGGAAATGCCTTGGCCACGGTGCCGGTACCGCAACCGGATTGCTGCTGGCAGCCACTGCAGGCAGAGCGCCGTTCGCACTCCACCCAGGCATGATCTCCTTCGATGGCAACCACGGTTGCCAGCTCTTCACTCATCTCGTTCACGGCAACACCTCGTGCTCATGCAATGGCAGGATCTGAACACGACTCACAGCCAACGGCAAGCAGCGCACCACTGTGAGCCCAGAGCATGGACTCACTGCACGGCCTCGTTGCGGGCCAGCGGCTGCACCGACTCGGCAATCCGTTTCGCTGTTTCGGCAGGCACTTCCCCGACCACGGTGATCTCGACGCCCACCTCGTTGACGAAGCTCACCAGCGAGGTGGCGCCCTGGCGGATCAGCTGCTGGCGTACCGCCTGCTTGGGATCGACCCGGGAGACATAGACCGAGAGATCCACCAGCCCGTCAGAAAGCATCATGTAATCCACCGGCATACTGGTGGTCACCAACTGGTGCCGGTCCTGCGACAACACCTTGAAGCCATCGGGCAACCAGGTCACCTGCCAGTTCAGCTGCTGCTGCGGTGCCGGATAGGCATCCTCCAGCGCCAGCGCCGGGGGCAACTTGCTGTTGGCCAGGGTCACCAGCCAGGGGGCAGGCTTGTTCTGCAGCTCCAGATCCACCCCCAGCAACTGCTCGACCAGATTGCCTTCCCGCTCCACCATATCGACACGCAGCAGCAGATGGCTCTGCTCGTCAACCCAGAGCATGAAGCCGTATTTGTCGGCCTCCTTGGGCACCAGCCTCACCACCTGAGCGACCACACCCGCGACGCGGCTGCGGCCGGCCAGCACGGGATCATAGCTCTGCAATACCCGGGAGAGCGGCATGCTGACCAGACTCGACCAGATGCCCGGGAAGCGGGCATCCTTCAGGGTGTAGGGGTCATGGCTGTTTTCAAAGAAGGTGTATTCATTCTCGCGCTGCAGATACTCGATCGCCTTGCCGTCGAGGTAGCTGAGATGAGCCACTTCTTTGCCATTGATCACGGCGTGGCTGATGCGGATCGGTTCAAGACGCCCCTGACGGGCTTTGACCATGGACAACTCGAAATTCTGTTGATGCACGGCACTCTGCATCTGCTGCAACAAGGCCTCGGCCGACTTGTCGTCGGCCGAGGCCTTGGCACTGATTAGCAGGAGAGATGCCAGCAAAATACGGCTGGACTGGCGCACGTTTGTATCCCTGACAACTCGTTATTGTTGGATCTGTCTGTCTTGCAACAGGCGCTGCTGTAACTGGTGATCACGCAGGAAGGCGTTGATGCGTTCGCGCTGCTCCTGCATCTGCTGTTCGGTCATTCCCTGTTGCGGCCGAACGCGGTTGCCCTCTTGCGGATAGTGGACGCTCACTGGCGCGGCACTGCCACCGATGGGGATGGTATTGAGCACAGGGTTGTTCGGCACGCCGTCCTGACCCTGATACTGCTGCACCCCGAAGATGACGGCAGCGGCCACAGACGCTGCGATGGCATATTGCCCCAGCTGCTGGCCAACCCGACGAAACAGGGGCACCACATTGGAATCTGTCTTGACCGGTGCAACGACCGGTTGCGCCACCGGAGCGGCCTCGACCGGCTTGGGTGCCAGTATGGTCGGCTCATCCTCCAGCGCAGCCATGATGCTGTCACTGAGATCCAGTTGCAGATTGACCGGCAGGTCACCCCGCATGGCATCGCCAATCAGGTGGTAACGACCCCAGGTATCTTGCAAGCCGGAGTCCATCTCCAGCTCGTTCAGTACCTCTGCGTCACTCAGCTCACCATCCATCAGGGCAGAGATTTGCTCTTTGTTTGCCATAAGTTAACCCGTCTTTCCCCAGTTAATTCTCGATCAGAGGTTGCAGCTTTTTGTCGATTGCTTCCCTCGCCCGGAAGATACGGGATCTGACCGTACCCACTGGGCAATCCATGATTTCGGCAATCTCTTCATAGCTCAGCCCTTCCAGTTCGCGAAGGGTGATCGCTGTCCTCAGGTCTTCCGGCAATGCCTCAATGGCTGAAAACACGGTGCGTTTGATCTCGTCAGTCAGCGCCAGGTTTTCCGGGGTTGAGACCTCTTGCAAGGCTTCACCGCCGCCATAAGACTCCGCTTCGTCAGCCTCCACATCACTGCTCGGGGGCCTGCGCCCCTGGGAGGTCAGATAGTTCTTCGCCGTATTCACGGCAATTCGGTACAACCAGGTGTAAAAAGCACTCTCGCCACGGAATGTCGGCAATGCCCGGTAGGCTTTGATAAACGCCTCTTGCGCCACATCGGGCACGTCGCCGGGGTTGTTGACATACCGGGCAATCAGGTTGACCACCTTATGCTGGTATTTTTTTACCAACAGGTTGAAAGCTGCTTTGTCGCCGCGCTGGACCCGTTCAACCAGCTGTTCGTCCAGTAGATTCTGGTCGCTCATCAGAGCCGTAAAACCCCCATCAGGTTATCGTTCTTCTTTTCCGGCCCTTCCTAAGCGCACAAGTTCAGACAGGGAGAATCAGAGAAAGTTCGAATCTGTTTAAAAAAATGTGATGCAGGCTGCATCCTCGCCCCCGCTTGGGCTACCATGGTGCCAGTTCTTAATCCAGGCCAATGATACTTATGAAAGCAAGTGTTGAATACCTTTGCGACGTACTGATCATTGGCAGCGGTGCCGCTGGTCTGACTCTCGCATTGCGATTGGCAGACCAGGCCAAAGTCCTGGTTCTGAGCAAGGGGCCCATCAGTGAAGGGGCCACTTTCTATGCGCAAGGAGGCATCGCTGCCGTGTTCGACGAGACCGACAGCATCGAATCCCACGTGAGCGACACGCTCAACGCCGGGGCCGGGTTGTGTGACCCGGCCGTGGTCGAGTTCACCGCCCGCCACGCCCGCGAGTCCATCCAGTGGCTCATCCAGCAGGGGGTTCCCTTCGATCAGGAGGAGAACGCCGACGGTGAATCCCAGTACCACCTCACCCGCGAAGGAGGCCACAGCCATCGCCGCATCTTCCACGCGGCGGATGCCACCGGCAAGGCGGTGCAACTCACCCTGATTGATCAGGTTCGCGCTCACCCCAACATCCAGCTGATGGAGCGCTTCAACGCGGTCGACCTCATCACCACCCGCAAACTCGGGCTGCCGGGCAACAAGGTGCTGGGCGCCTATGTCTGGAACCGCAATGCCGAACAGGTCGAGGTGGTTCGCGCCCGCTTCGTGGCGCTGGCCACCGGCGGCGCCTCCAAGGTCTACCAGTACACCTCCAACCCCGATGTGAGCTCTGGCGATGGCATCGCCATGGCATGGCGCGCCGGCTGCCGGGTGGCGAATCTGGAGTTCAACCAGTTCCACCCCACCAGCCTGTTCCACCCAGACGATCCCAACTTCCTGCTGACCGAAGCACTGCGTGGCGAGGGGGCCTATCTGCGCCGCCCGGACGGCAGCCGCTTTATGCCGGAGTTTGACGAGCGGGCCGAGCTGGCACCGCGCGATATCGTCGCCCGCGCCATCGACCACGAGATGAAGCGACTCGGGGCGGATTGCATGTATCTGGACATCAGCCACAAACCGGCCGATTTCATCATCAAGCACTTCCCGACCATTTATGAGCGCTGCCTCGCGGTCGGCATCGACATCACCAAAGAGGCGATGCCCATAGTGCCAGCCGCCCACTACACCTGTGGTGGCGTGATGATCGACAACAATGGCCAGACCGACATCCCCGGCCTCTACGCCATCGGCGAAGTGACCTACACCGGTCTGCACGGCGCCAACCGGATGGCCTCCAACTCCCTGCTGGAATGTGTGGTCTACGCCCATCAGGCGGGGGCCGACATTCTGGCCAAGCTGCCGATGAGCGCCGAGCCGCCGCGCCTGCCCGCCTGGGACGAGAGCCAGGTGGAGGATTCTGACGAACTGGTGGTGATCCAGCACAACTGGCACGAGCTGCGGCTGATGATGTGGGACTACGTGGGCATAGTGCGCACCAACAAGCGCCTCGCCCGGGCCAAACGCCGCATCGACCTGCTCAAGCAGGAGGTGCAGGAGTACTACGCCCACTTCCGGGTCTCCAACAACTTGCTGGAGCTGCGCAACCTGTTGCAGGTGGCCGAGCTTATCGTCAACTGCGCCCTGCAGCGCAAGGAGTCGCGCGGCCTGCACTACAACCTCGATTATCCGGAGATGCTGCCGGACTCCAAACCGACCGTACTGACCCCGGAGCGGGATTGAACCCCGCTCCTGCCATACCAATGACCCCGCTTCGGCGGGGTCATTTTTTTAGGGCAATCCGGGCAAAGCGCTGCTCAGTTCCTTGCCCCTGCAAAGAGGTAACTCAGGAAGATGTGAGATCGCTCAGCGCCGCTCGGCGGGAAAGTTGATCGCCCGGGCCAGCAGGCGGTAGTGATCGGGAACCAGCGCATCGGCGAAAAGCCAGAGCATGCAAGGGCGCCCCTGCTCCGGATGCAGCTCAAGGCGCAGCACGCCGGGCAGAATCCGGCTCTTGTTGCCGAGCCGATAGGATACGTTCTGCCAGCGCAGCCACTGGCCATCCCACTCCAGCTCGAACGGAGTATGGGGCAATGCCCGCCAGCTCAGGGCAAGTGCCAGCAACCAGACGGAAGCAAATAGCGCCCACTGCCAGCCGGTTACGAGGGCGCTGACCGGCCAGAGCAGCAACAGAGAGAGGGCCACCAGCCAGTAGCGCTGATGGCGGGAGGGGTGAACAGGGATGATCACCCGCTCCACGGCATCAGGCCTGACGGTCGTGGCGGGCCTGATTGCGCTCCAGGATCATCTTGATCATGGCGCTGAAGGCGGGATCGGCCGGCACAGCGTGCCCCATGGTCCAGCGGAATAGGTCCGGATCATCGCTCTCCAGCAGGCGGATAAAGGTCTGCTGATCGGCTTCGCTCAGGGAGTCGAACTCGTGTTCGAAAAAGGGCATAAAAACAACATCCAGCTCGAGCATGCCACGGCGGCAGGCCCACTTCAGGCGGGATTTTTCAACTGGGCTCAACATGGAACTCTCCTTACAAAGACCCGGGGATGGTACCAGCTGGATTTTCCGGCTGACAAACATTAGTTACGTCTTTACCATGCAGGTCACATACTTTCTCTCTGGAATACCATCGTGAGCCTGCAACCCCCTGTTTTTCCTGCCGAGCCGACCCGCTTCGCCCTGACCAAGATAGCCATCACCCGACTGAGTGGTCAGGATCGCGTCAAATATCTGCAAGGTCAGGTCACCTGCGACGTCAACGCCCTGCAACCGGGGCAGAGCACGCTGGGTGGTCACTGTGATCCCAAGGGCAAGCTGTGGAGCGATTTTCGCCTGCTCTGCCTTGAAGAGAGCCTGCTGCTGCTGACTACCCCTTCGGTGCTGGAGCGCCAGCTGCCGGAGCTGAAAAAATTTGCGGTCTTCTCCAAGGTGGAGATTGCCGCCGACGAACGCCACGCCACCGGTCTGGCTGGCAAGGGTACCGATGCGTGGGTCGCTGCGCAGTTTGGTCTGGAGCAGAGCGGTTTGGTCGCTGGCGGCATGGCGGTGAAGATCGAACAGGATCGCTGGCTGCTGGTGAGCAGTGAGCAAGCCGATGCGCTGCCGGCGGGTGACGAATCCCTCTGGTGGGGGCTCGAGATCAAGGCAGGCCTGCCGCACATGGAGGCGATGCATCAGGGGGAGTTCATCCCGCAGATGCTCAACCTGCAGGCGCTCGATGGCATCTGCTTCAACAAGGGCTGCTACATGGGGCAGGAGACGGTGGCTCGCGCCAAATATCGCGGCGCCAACAACCGCGCCCTGTTCCTGCTGGCGGGCAGTGCCAGTGAGCCGGTCAATGCGGGCGATACCCTGGAGATCCAGCTCGGTGACAACTGGCGTCGCAGCGGCATGGTGCTCAACGCCTGGCAACATCAGGGTCAGGTGTGGCTCACTGCCGTATTGCCGAAAGACACCGAGGCTGACGCCCGTTTTCGCCTCAAGCAGGAGGAGAGCTCCCAACTCACCCTGCAACCCCTCCCCTACGAACTGACCGAGTAAGGTCGGCTAGCGAGGCACCCGCGCCAGCAGGGCCTCCTTCAGCCAGCGCCCCGCCTGCCCCAGCGGGCGGGCGCGATGCCACTGCAGCTCCAGCGCCAGCGCATGGCTGGCGATAAAGTCGGGCTCCAGCACCACCACTTCGCCCCGCTTCAGCGGCTGATGCAGCAGAAATTCCGGAATCGCGGACCAGCCAAGGCCGCGCTTGACCAGCTCCAGCACCCCGAGATCCCCCTCGACCCACCACACCTGAGCCGAGATGCGAAACCGCTGGCGCTCGCTCCCTTCCCGTCGTCCGGTAACCATCAGCTGGCGTGCTCCCTGCAGATCGACCTCCCGCAGCGGCTGCTTGCGCGCCAATGGATGATCCGGCGACACCACCAACGGCATGGTCACCTCCCCCAGCGAACGGGCGACGATCTCCCGCTGTGGATGCACCTTTTGATAACTGATGCCGAGCTGGGCCCGACCAGTCACCAGCATCTCGGTCACATCCTCCATCAGCGGGAAGAGCAGCTCCAGCTCCACCGTGGGGTAGCGGGTGGCAAACTCCTCCAGCAGGGTGCCGAGCCAGGGGAGGTGAGAGTCATCGTCGATGGCCAGAGTGAGGCGTGACTCTACCCCGGCCGCCAGTTCGCCGGCGATGGACTGCAACCGCTCGCTCTGGGCCAGCAGGATCCCCGCCTCCTGCACCATGCGCCCCCCCGCCTCCGTCAGCTGCGGATAGCGACCGCTGCGGTCAAACAGGGTCAGCCCCAGATCGATCTCCAGATTCGAGATAGCGCTGCTTACCACCGACTGCGCCTTGCCCAGCTTGCGGGCAGCGGCGGAGAAGGAGCCGCTCTCGGCGGCGGCCAGCAAGATTTTCAGTTGTTCCAGCGATGGATTCACCCTTCTGCTCCTCTTTTTAGCCCCCGACAGGCCTGTAATCTATCGATTTTAACGATAGATACCAACGTGAAACCATCGCAATTTAGCGATAGATTACCCCCCATGTTTTCAACGTGACTGTTCAAGAGAGTGATTTATGCGTACCCGTAACGACCGCATCCGCCAAGCCATCGGCTTTGAAGTGATTGGCCTGTTCATTGCCGCACCGCTGGCCAGCTGGGCGACCGGCATTCACCTCAGCCACATGGGGCCACTGGCGCTCTTCTTCTCGGTGATGGCGACCCTCTGGAACTACATCTACAACATCGGCGTCGACAAGCTGCTGCTCAAATATCAGGGCCACACCTACAAGAATGTCTGGCAGCGGGTGGTGCACGCCATCGGCTTCGAAGGGGGTCTCCTGACCGTGGCCCTGCCGGCCATGGCCTGGTGGCTCAACGTCAGCATGCTGGAGGCGCTGGTGCTGGATCTGGGCTTCGTTGCCTTCTATCTGGTCTACGCCTTCGTCTACAACTGGGTTTACGACAAGGTATTCCCGATCCCTGGCGAGTCGCTGCCGAACCTGCAGCAGAATGCACTGGGTTGAAGAGAGACCGGCAACAAACGGTAAAAACAGGGCACCATCATGAAACCTAATGATGGTGCCGGAGAGGAGGTCGGGACGCGCTGACCGGGCGGTCAGCGGCAGGGGATCAGGCCTGAGCCTTGGCGGCTTCGCTGCTCTCGGCCTCTTCGCTCTCCTGTTGGGCCTGGGCGGCCTGCAGGGCTTCCAGTTCGTTCTGGTAGTCGCTCAGGATCTGCTGGGCCACTGCCATGTCACCCTTGTGCTTGCGCTCGAACAGATGGTGCTGCACCACGCCGTTGAGATACTCCACCGTGATGGGCTGCTCAAGGGTTCCCATCAACTCCTCTTTCTCCAGCTCGGCATTGATTTCATCGGCGGTAGTGCGCAGCAGCCCGGCCAATTGAACCAACATGCGGCGCTCACCTTCGCGCAGCAGGCTCAACATGCGGTTTCTCTGCTGCTCATTCTGTTGGGTCATACATTTCCTTACGTCGATAGGGAACAATCCCGCTCATTCTGCCCTGTCCCCGAGACAGCGTCTATCTCATGCCCCCCACTAATTTTCGGCGCTCGCTCACAAATGGCGCCAGATGCTATTTGCTCCGGCTCTGGGGTATAGTAGCCGCTGATTTTCGGGATATTTCTGCAGCAAAAGGGTGTCCCGCCAGCTTATTCATCGAGGCGAACTTCTCCGTTATGACCGATGCCATTGTGGTGCTCTGCACCTGCCCCGACCAAACCAGTGCCGACCTCCTCTGCGAACAGCTGCTGAACCGCCAGCTGGCCGCCTGCATCAATCAGCTGCCGGGGGTCACCTCCGTCTACCGCTGGCAGGGCAAGGTTGAGCGGGCAACCGAGATCCAGCTCGTCATCAAATCCCGCCAGCCGCTCTTTGCCGAACTGCAGGCGTGCATTCTGGCCCATCACCCCTATGAGGTGCCCGAGCTGCTGGCCCTGCCGGTGAGCGCCGGCCTGCCCGCCTACCTCGACTGGCTCAAGGAGGAGACACCATGATGCGCAGTCGCCTGTTCCCCCTCCTGCTGGTGCTGCTGACGCTGGCCACGGCCGGACTCGCGCCAGCCCGGGCCAGCGGCACCGATATTCTCGGCTCCCTCGGCCTTGCGGCGAACGCCAAACCGACGTTCCTCAAGGTGGATGAGGCGTTTCGTCTCGAGAGCGAACAGCGGGGTGATCAGCTGCTGCTGACCCTCCACATCGCTGACGACTACTACCTCTATCGCCACAGCCTGCGCTTCAAGGGAACCAACCTCACCTTCAGCGACCCGGCGCTGCCGGAGGGGAGCGAGCATGAGGATGACTTCTTCGGCAAGACCCGGGTCTACTACCAACAGGTGACCATAGCCGTGCCACTGCGAGAGGTGGGCGAGCACGCTACCCTGCGCCTCACCTATCAGGGCTGTACCGATGGTCTCTGCTACCCGCCGACCGACAAGCTGATCGAGGTTGCCCCGCTCGCCGCGTCTGGCGCGGATAACCCGCAGGCGGCCAACCCGTCACTCAGTCAGCAGGATCAGCTGGCCGCCGCCCTCGGCAGCCAGGGCTTCTGGCTCAGTGTCGCCGCCTTCTTCGCACTGGGGCTGGGACTTGCCTTTACCCCCTGCGTCTTCCCCATGTACCCCATTCTGACCGGCATCATCGCCGGTGCCGGCCATCGCCTCTCCACCGGCCGCGCCTTCATGCTCTCCATGGTCTATGTGCAGGGGATGGCGGTGACCTACACCCTGCTCGGACTGGTGGTCGCCTCGGCAGGGCTGAAGTTCCAGGCTGCGCTGCAACACCCCTATGTGCTGATCGGCCTCTCGCTGATGTTCGTGCTGCTGGCCCTCTCCATGTTCGGGCTCTACACCCTGCAGTTGCCGAGCAGCTTGCAAACCCGACTCTCCGGCCTCTCCAACCGCCAGCAGGGCGGCTCGGTCGCCGGGGTCGCCATCATGGGAATGATCTCCGGGCTGGTCTGCTCCCCCTGCACCACGGCGCCGCTTTCAGGAGCCCTTATCTATGTGGCCCAGAGCGGCGATCTCTGGCTCGGTGCTGCGGCGCTCTATGCCCTCTCGCTCGGGATGGGGCTGCCGCTGCTGCTGCTGGGCACCTCGGGCGGCAAGCTGCTGCCCAAGGCGGGCGCCTGGATGGATGTGATCAAGCAGCTGTTTGGCTTCGCGTTGCTGGCGGTGCCGATCCTGCTGCTGTCACGGCTCTGGAGCGATCAGATCACCCCCCTCGCCTGGCTTGGCTGGGGGCTGCTGCTGTGTGGCTATCTCTATCACCACAACCAGCACCAGCCCCATTCGGTGGCCAAGAGCCTGCGCGGCTTCGTGCTGCTGCTGGCGATGATCAGCGCCGTGGTGGTGGGCAAGGATCTGCTGCAACCGCCCGCTACCGGCGCGGTCACGACGGGCACCAACCAGAGCGCCCCGCAGTTTGTCCGCATCAAGACCCTGGCTGACCTCAAGGTGCAGCTGGCTGCCGCCCGCGGCAAGCCTGTGCTGCTCGACCTCTATGCCGACTGGTGCGTCGCCTGCAAGGAGTTCGAACACAAGACCTTCAGCGACGCCGCAGTGCGCGAGCGTTTCGGTCAGATGGTGCTGCTGCAGGCGGATGTCACCGCCAACGACGATGCCGATGTCGAGCTGCTCAACACCCTCAATGTGCTGGGGCTGCCGACCCTCATCTTCTTCGACCGCGAGGGCAAGGAGCTGACAGGCCAGCGGGTCACCGGCTTTATGGGGCCGGCGGAGTTCCTCGCTCACCTCGACAGGGTCAGCCATGCCAAGTGAGCTGCGCCGATTGCAGCCAAGCGATGCGCCGGCCTTGCAGCGGCTGCTGGAACTGGCCCCTGCCTATCAGGCGGCAGTGAGCGATGAGCCCCTCTCCGCACACGCCGCAGAAGAGGAGCTGGTAGCCTGCCCACCCGGCCTGCCGCTCTCTGCCAAGCATCTCATCGGTCGCTGGGAAGAGGGGGAGCTAACCGCCGTCATCGATCTGCTGCGCGGTTATCCCGACCTGACCACCGCCTATCTGGGGCTGTTGCTGGTGGGGGAACCCTGGCAAGGGGCTGGCCGGGGGCAGGAGCTCTATCGCCACGCCTGCTCGCTGGCGCGCTCATGGGGAGCCACCCGACTTCGTCTGTCGGTCATTGCCAGCAATGAATCCGCACTCTCTTTTTGGCAGCGCAGAGGGTTCACCGAGTGCTATCGTCGCGAGCTGGCCGGCTATCGGGCCGAGGCCATCGTGCTGGAATGCGCACTGGAACCGTGAGCCGAGGTTTGCCACCGCCCGTTCGCGTGGCACAATCTGCCCTCCCGTTTTGCTCTTTTTGCACCTGTTCGGAGTTTTGATGAAAAAGTGGTTCATCCCCCTGCTGGCCCTCTGGCTGTTTGGTTGTAGTGCAGGGCCCGGAGAAGATGTTATCCGCCAGCAGGTTACCGCCAAGTTGCTGGCCGAAACGGATGCCAACCTGTTCGATATCAGCGACTTCACCATCCTTGGCAAGGAGGAGCGGATGGAGGGAGTCTATCTGGTCAAGGTGAGCTACCAGCTCCACTTCAAGCAGGGACTGGATCAGCTGCAGGTGCTGCACGACGAAGATCTGATTTATGACCGTGTCGGCCCCTTCCAGCAGGAGATGGGACTGATGGAGCTCGAGCGCAAATATGGCGAGTTCGAAGCGGGTCAGGTACTGCCGCAAGAGGCAGAGGTGTGGATGATGAAGGGCGAACAGGGGTGGCGACTGGCTGAACCGGCGCAATAAAGGGCTGCCGGCCCCTTACTCTCTGCAAGCTAGGCAACGGCAGCTCTGCCGTGGTTGACCAGCTCAGACCTGGGTATCGACCCGATACCCTTTTTGGTCTGCGGGTTCACCCGGCAGCTTGCTGGCCAACCCCGACAGCACATCCTTGAGGGTGATCCCGCTATCTGCCGCACCGCTGCTCTCCAGCAGCTTGGTCAGCTGGCTCTGCAAGGGGTCAATCGCGTCGTTTTGCCCCCCCTGGCGGCTCTCTTTGTCCTTCCCGTCTTGTTGATCCAGCGTCTCCAGCAGACGCGCCAGATCCCGTTTCAGCGGGCTCTCGCTGTTGTCGGCGAGCGCAATCTTTCGTTGTTCCTGTTCTTGCCGCTGTTGTTGCTGCAACGCCAGCTGTTGCTCCTGCTGCTGTTGCAGGGCTCCCATCATGGTATTGATAAACGCCTCCAGCGAGTCCTTGATTGACATATGGCTGCCGCCACCCCCTTCTCCTTTCGACGACAGTCCGAGACTGTCCAGCACAGAGCCAAGATCGCGCAACATCCGGCTGTCACTGCCAGCTGATGACGACAGCGTCGTCCTCGCCAATGGCTGCGCGATAGAAGATCCCTGCCGTTGCACCAGCGGGCTGGGCCCGCCCGACGCGACCACATTTATCTCCATCTTGGCCCTCCTTCACATCTTTTTCGGCCAGCTAACCCGCTCTTGTTCACCTGGCCCGGCATCACTCTCACACCTAAAAGATAGCGCCAACCGGAAGGGATTGGCGCTAACGCATTTTTTGGTCTATCAGGCTGGGCGCTAGTGCAGTGCCGCTATAAACAAGGGCTGGCGGGGCACAGTGTCCCGCCAGTGGCTCAGAAGATATCCTTGAAACGGTGCCACAGCATCCCCAGCGCCAGCAGCGGAGAGCGCAGCGCCGGGCCTCCCGGGAAGGTGATATGGGGCACGCTGGCGAAGAGATCGAAACCCCGGCTCTCGCCGCGGATCGCCTCGGCTACCAGCTTGCCCGCCATATGGGTGGCATTGAGACCATGCCCCGAGTAGGCCTGGGCGTAGAGCACATTGGGATGATCCTTGAGACGGCCAATCTGCGGCAGCCGGTTGGCACCAATCCCGATCATCCCGCCCCACTGAAACTCGATGGCGGTACCAGCCAGCTCGGGGAAGACCCGCAGCATCTTGGGCAACATAAAGGCCTTGATGTCGCGGGGATCCCTTCCCGAGTAGTTGCAGGCCCCGCCAAACAGCAGACGACCGTCGGCGGAGAGGCGGTAGTAGTCGAGCGCCACGTTCTGATCGCACACCGCCATGTTTTGCGGCAGCAAGCGCTGGCGCAAGCGGCGATCCAGCACCTCGGTGGCGAGGATGTAAGAACCGGCCGGCAGCACCCGTCCTCCCAGCTCCGGATTGAGGTCATTGAGGTAGGCGTTGCAGCCGATCACCAGATAGTCGGCAGTGACCCGGCCGTGGGCGGTGGTCACCTCCACCTGCTTGCCGTAATCGATATGGGTCACTCTGGAGTGTTCAAACAGGGAAACCCCGAGGCTGGCTGCGGCGCGCGCCTCGCCGAGCGCCAGATTTAGGGGATGGAGATGGCCGGAACCCATGTCGATGAGGCCGCCGATATAGCGATCCGACCCCACCACTGTATGGATATCTTCCCGCGGCACCAGTTTGAGTTCGTGCTCATAGCCCAGACTCGCCAGATGGTCGAGATCCTCCTCAAAGCCGGCCAGATGACGCTGACGGGTCGCGAGGTCGCAGTAACCCCAAGTGAGGTCACACTCGATATTGAAACGCTCGACCCGCTCGCGTACCAGCTGCACCGCCTCCAGCCCCATCAGGTCGAGTTCGCGCACCCCATCCTCACCAATCCAGCGGGCGAACTGGCTGGTATCGTGGCCGATACCGCGAATAAGCTGACCACCGTTGCGCCCGGAGGCGCCCCAACCGATGCGGTTGGCCTCCAGCAGCACCACCTTGTAGCCCGCATCAGCCAAGTTGATGGCGGTGTTGAGGCCGGTAAAACCGCCGCCGATAATGCAGACGTCAGCCTTGTGCTCCCCCTCCAGCTCGGGCCACTGTTGCGAGTCGTTGCGGGTGGCCGCGTAGTAGGAGGCGACGTGCTCCTGATATCCGTTGTGCTTTCCTGCCTGCATACTCAGCATCCTGCCTTGGTTGCAAATTGTTTAATAAAATAAGCAAAGTTATTTCGATAATACCCAGTTCCTCCTCCACTCACCAACCGGTGCGGATCACAGAAATGCAAAAGGCGCCCCGAAGGGCGCCTTTTCATGCAATCAAGGTGCTGTAACGAATTACAGTACGTCGATGGCGTTCAGGTCGGAGAAAGCCTGCTCCAGACGCTTGATCATGGAAGTCTGACCTTCACGCAGCCATACGCGCGGGTCGTAGTACTTCTTGTTCGGCTTGTCGGCACCTTCCGGGTTGCCCAGCTGGCCTTGCAGGTAAGCTTCGTTCTTCTTGTAGAAGTGCAGCAGACCTTCCCAGGTAGCCCACTGGGTGTCGGTGTCGATGTTCATCTTCACTACGCCGTAGGAGATGGACTCGCGGATCTCTTCCAGAGTGGAACCTGAACCACCGTGGAATACGAAGTCCAGAGACTTGGCCGGGATGCCGAACTTCTCGGAAACGTACTTCTGGGAAGCGTCCAGGATGGACGGGGTCAGTTTGACGTTACCCGGCTTGTATACACCGTGTACGTTGCCGAAGGAGGCAGCGATGGTGAAACGCGGGCTGATCTTGGACAGACGCTCGTAAGCGTAGGCAACATCTTCCGGCTGGGTGTACAGAGCGGACTGATCCATGTGGCTGTTGTCGACGCCGTCTTCTTCGCCACCGGTGCAACCCAGTTCCAGCTCCAGAGTCATGTTCATCTTGGCCATGCGAGTCAGGTACTCGCAGCAGATGTCGATGTTCTCTTCCAGAGACTCTTCGGACAGATCCAGCATGTGGGAGGAGAACAGCGGCTTGCCGGTTTCAGCAAAGTGCTTCTCGCCCGCTTCCAGCAGACCGTCGATCCACGGCAGCAGCTTCTTGGCAGCGTGGTCGGTGTGCAGGATTACCGGCACGCCGTAGGCTTCGGCAACAGCGTGAACGTGCTTGGCACCGGAGATGGCACCCAAGATGGCAGCTTTCTGACCTTCCAGCTTCAGACCCTTACCGGCGGTGAACACGGCACCACCGTTGGAGAACTGAACGATAACCGGCGCTTTAACCTTGGCGGCAGCTTCCAGTACGGCGTTCACGGAGTCGGTACCAACGCAGTTTACAGCCGGCAGAGCGAAGCCGTTCTCTTTAGCGATGGCGAACACTTTCTGAACGTCATCACCAGTGATCACGCCGGGTTTTACGAAGTCGAAAATTTTCTTAGACATGTTTAATCGTCCTGTCTCGTATGCCGTTAATAAAAAATGGGGGGTTCATCATGAACCGGCACAGCGGGCACATGATAAACGAAACGGGAGGCTTTTGCCCCCCGTTCCGGGTCAATTAGGCTTTGGCGCGCTGTTCCAGAATCTCAACAGCCGGCAGAACCTTGCCTTCTACGAACTCCAGGAAGGCGCCGCCGCCAGTGGAGATGTAGGAGACTTTGTCAGCGATGCCGAACTTGTCGATGGCAGCCAGGGTGTCGCCACCGCCAGCGATGGAGAAGGCCGGAGAAGCAGCGATGGCTTCAGCGATAACCTTGGTGCCTTCAGCGAACTGGTCGAACTCGAACACACCAACCGGGCCGTTCCACAGAATGGTCTTGGCGTTCATGATGATGTCAGCCAGAGCCTTGGCAGAATCCGGGCCGATGTCGAAGATCATGTCGCCGTCGGTCACATCGTTAACAGACTTGATGGTGGCCGGAGTGGACTCGGAGAACTCGGCGCCTACAACCACGTCGGTGGTCACAGGAATGTTGGTCTCGGCAGCCAGTTTCTTGGCAGTGTCGATCAGGTCGTGCTCGCACAGGGACTTGCCGACGTTGTGACCGGCAGCAGCGATGAAGGTGTTGGCGATGCCACCACCGACAACCAGCTGGTCAGCGATTTTGGAGAGGGATTCCAGAACGGTCAGCTTGGTGGAGACCTTGGAGCCGCCAACGATGGCAACCATCGGGCGCTCGGGCTTCAGCATGGCTTTGCCCAGCGCTTCCAGTTCACCCGCCAGCAGCGGGCCGGCACAAGCGACCGGAGCGAACTGGGCAACACCGTAGGTGGAGCCTTCGGCGCGGTGAGCAGTACCGAACGCGTCCATTACAAAGACGTCACACAGGGCGGCGTATTTTTTGGCCAGCTCTTCGGTGTTCTTCTTCTCGCCTTTGTTGAAACGGCAGTTTTCCAGCACAACCAGCTCACCGGCAGCGACTTCTACGCCATCCAGGTAATCCTTGGCCAGGCGAACCGGGCAGGACAGAGCGTCTTTCAGATAGTTGACAACCGGCAGCAGAGAGAACTCTTCGTTGTACTCGCCTTCGGTCGGACGACCCAGGTGGGAGGTGATCATCAGCTTGGCGCCCTTTTCCAGAGCCAGCTTGATGGTCGGCAGGGTAGCGACGATACGTGCATCGGAGGTGACCTTGCCGTCTTTTACCGGCACGTTCAGGTCAGCACGGATCAGAACGCGTTTGCCCGCCAGATCCAGGTCAGTCATCTTGATAACAGACATATTCAGTCCTCTATATTTTCCAGGTAATGTTAAAAACAGTAACCTTTCGCCCGGGGCAGGCTCAGCCTGCAACCATCATGGCCCGGGTGGTATCCAGCATCCGGTTTGCGAAGCCCCATTCGTTATCGCACCACATCAACATCTTGACGAGGTTGGCATCGCTCACTCGGGTCTGGGTACCATCAATGATGCATGAGTGCGCATCATGATTGAAGTCTACGGAGACCAGCGGTTCTTCCGTGTAATCCAGAATACCGTGTAATGTACCTCTGGATGCCCGTTGCAGGGCTTGATTTACGTCACTAACTGTCACTTTTTTACGAACAGTAATACTCAGATCCATCGCTGTTACATTGATGGTCGGCACCCGCACCGCGATCGCCTCGAACTTGCCGGCGAAGTGGGGCAGGATACGCTCTAGCCCCTTTGCCAGCTTGGTATCCACCGGAATGATGGACTGACTGGCTGCGCGGGTTCGGCGCAAGTCACTGTGGTAGGCATCGATGACTTGCTGATCGTGCATGGCCGAATGAATTGTCGTAATAGTACCACAATTTATCTCGAATTCTCGATGCAATGTTTCAATCACCGGCACCACGCAGTTGGTGGTACAGGAGGCGTTGGAGACGATCCGCTCGCGCCCTGTCAGCACCTGATGATTGACCCCGTAGACGATGGTTGCGTCCACATCCGCTTCGGCCGGATGAGAGAACAGTACCTTGCCCGCCCCCGCCGCCAGATGCAGCTCGGCATCGGCCCGCGAGCCGAATACCCCGGTGCAATCCAGCACCACATCCACCCCCAGCGCACGCCACGGCAAGTTCGACGGATCCCGCTCGGCAAACAGGGAGATGAGATCCTCCCCCACCAGCATGCTGTTGCCAGCCAGCTGCACCGGATAGTGAAAACGGCCGTGGCTGGTATCGAAGCGGGTCAGGTGTACCATGGCTTCGGGAGCCGCCAGCTCGTTGATGGCGACGATCTTGATGGTCTTGTCGCGCCCGCTCTCGTAGAGGGCACGCAGTACATTGCGGCCGATCCGTCCGTAACCGTTGATGGCAATCTTGATCATCTGGCAGCCAGTTCCTTACCACAGATTTGTTAGCGCATGGGCTATAGAAAAGAGCAGCCGGCCGGCTGCCCGGGCCCGGCTCACGACAGCAGGGCATCCTTGAATTCACCGCGGGCCAGCAGTGCCGCCCCGAACACCCCGGCACTGTCACCAAGGGCTGGAGCAATAATGGGGGCACTGAAACGGGGATTAAAGAGGAAGGGCAAAATAGTCTGCCGTCCCACGCTGTAGAGGCTCTGCACGTTGCCGACCCCGCCGCCGATGACAATAACATCCGGGTCGAGAATGTTGACCACGTTGGCCAGCGCCTGGCCAAACAGCAGATGCAGCCGATCGATGGTGAGCTTGGCGATGTGATCGTGGGCGGTGGCAGCCGCGATTTGCGCCAGCGAGAGGCGACGTTTGGCCTTGGCCTCGTACCATGCCTCCAGCGCCGGGCCGCTGATCAGGGTCTCGACGCAGCCGTGCTTGCCACAGTAGCACTCGGGGCCGTCGGGGGAGAGCACGTTGTGGCCCCACTCACCGGCAATGCCGTGATGACCGTTGAGAATGCGGCCGTTGATGACGATGCCGGAGCCGACCCCGGTGCCCATGATGATGCCGAACACCACTTTCGCATCGGGATGGTGCTGGCGCACCGCACCCAGATGGGTTTCTGCCAGTGCGAAGCAGTTGGCATCGTTGGCGATCAGCACCGGCACGCCGAGCCGGCGCTCCAGATCCTCCTTGAACGGCTTGCCGTTGAGCTCGGTGGTGTTGCAGTTTTTCATCAGGCCGGTCTGCGGATCCCGCGCCCCCGGCGTGCCCATGCCGATGACGGTCGGGCGCTGGCCAATCTTCTCGGCGCACTCAGCTACCAGCCTGGCGATCTGGCCGATCATGTGGTCATAACCGCCGGCACGCTCGGTGGGGATGCGGTGGCGCAGCAGCACCTCGTCGCCATCCAGCACCACGCATTCACACTTGGTACCGCCAAGATCGATACCCCAATCCAGTGACTTGCTGCTCATCTTGCCTCCTGCACGGCCGCCACGCGCTCGTCGTCGCGGCGCCATTTTTTAATGTAAAACGGGGCCTTGCGGCCCCGAATATCAAACAAACTCTTCTTCTCTCGCCCCGGCCTTAGCGGCCGTGGTACTGGGCGGAGAGCTCGTGTACCGCGTTGACGAACACGCCAGCGTGTTCCGGGTTCACATCCTGATGGATGCCGTGGCCGAGGTTGAAGACGTGGCCATTGCCGTGACCGAAACCGGCCAGAATGGAGGCGACCTCTTCACGGATGCGAGCCGGAGTGGCGTAGAGCATGGAGGGATCCATGTTGCCCTGCAGCGCCACCTTGTCGCCGACCCGACGCTTGGCGTCGGCGATGTCGGTGGTCCAGTCCAGACCCAGCGCATCGCAACCGGTGGCGGCGATCTGCTCCAGCCACTGGCCGCCGTTCTTGGTAAACAGGGTGACCGGCACGCGGCGACCGTCGTGCTCGCGGATCAGACCATCGACAATCTTGTGCATGTACTGCAGGGAGAAGTCGCGGTAATCGCGCGGGGTGAGCACGCCGCCCCAGGTGTCGAACACCATGACAGCCTGGGCACCCGCCTTGATCTGGGCGTTGAGATAGCTAATTACGCTGTCGGCCAGCTTGTCGAGCAGCAGGTGCAGGGTCATGGGCTCTGCGTACATCATCTGCTTGATCTTGGTGAACGCCTTGGAGCTGCCCCCCTCCACCATGTAGGTGGCCAGGGTCCATGGGCTGCCGGAGAAGCCGATGAGCGGCACTTCGCCCTTCAGCTCGCGGCGGATGGTGCGCACTGCGTTCATCACGTAGCCCAGCTCATCTTCCGGATCCGGAATGGGCAGCGCCTGCACGTCGGCCATGGAGGTGATCGGGCGCTCGAAGCGCGGGCCTTCACCCTGCTCGAAGTAGAGACCCAGCCCCATGGCATCGGGCACGGTGAGGATGTCGGAGAAGAGGATGGCGGCATCGAGCGGGTAGCGGCGCAGCGGCTGCAGGGTGACTTCACAGGCCAGCTCGGCATTGCGGCACAGGGACATGAAATCCCCCGCCTGGGCGCGAGTCGCCTTGTATTCCGGCAGATAGCGCCCTGCCTGGCGCATCATCCATACCGGCGTCATGTCTACATCCTGACGCAGCAAAGCGCGCAGGTATCGATCGTTCTTCAGCTCTTTCATCCCAGTTCCTGAATTCATATCACGCATAAAATGGCGGTCATAATACCACTTTGCCCAGTCAAGCGGACTGCCCAAAACGTGGCAAATGGGTGATCGGTTGCAAAGATGTGAAGGGGCGCAAACCAGAGCGCCCCGTTTTTATAAAGAAGTGCAAAAAGGTTGGCGAAAAGATAAGCGCCGTTACCCCTCGCCAGCCAGTGACAACTCGATCAGCCGCCGGGCAATGGTGCCGTGGGGCGGCAAGCGCGGCAGCCGGTCGGCGGCAAAGAAAGCGGCAGCCACCAGTTCGTCATCCTGTACCCTGATCTCGCCGCTCTCGTAGTCGGCGGTAAAGCCCATCATCAGGCTGTGGGGGAAGGGCCAGGGCTGACTCGCCACATAGCGCACATTGCGCACCCGGATGCCGCTCTCCTCGAACACCTCCCGTGCCACGCACTGCTCGAGGTTCTCCCCCGCCTCCACGAAGCCGGCCAGCACGGTATACATGGGATCATCCGCCTGATAGTGACGGCGATGGGCCGCCAGCAGGATCTCCGGCCCCTTGCGCACCGCCACTATGATGCAGGGGGAGATGCGCGGATAGACGCTGTGCCCCTGCTGGCACACCTGCGCCCACTCCCCCGCCTTCGGGGTCATGGGGGCGCCGCACTCGCCGCAAAAACGGTGGGTGCGGCGGAAAGTGGCGAGCTGCCAGGCTCGGCCCGCGAGGCGAAAGCCCTCCTCGTCCCCCGCCACCATCAGCTGGCGTAGCGGACTCATGGCGCTCGTGTCGGCCTCATCACCCAGATCCAGCAGATAGCAGGGTAGCCCCTGCCACTCATCAAAACGCTCGAAACGGGCACCGGCCAGCGCTGCGGGCAGGCACGCCTTCACGCCGCTGGGCACCTGACCCGCCTCATCGAGCAGGATTTGATGGTCACCCGCCACGACAAACCAGCGGGCTTGTTCAGTTAATGACATCGGATAAACACTCTCGTTAAGTCAGATTAAACAACGCCACGGTCACCGCAGGCTGCAATAAGGGCAAAATAGCGCGAATGGGCCCCATCTTACGACTGGCAAGCGCCACTGACGACCCCGCCGCCACAACAAAATCGCCTCCGATCTTCGCCCCGCCGGGGCCAAAACCGGCGAGCAAGAGGAGCACATCAACAAAGAGGCCGCCCGAAGGCGGCCTGCTGTCAGTCGTTCTCTCGCTGCGCCGATCAGGCATCGCCCATCGCCAGCAGGGAGGCGTTGCCGCCCACCGCCGTGGTGTTGATGGTGCGGGTCTTCTCGGTAACAAAACGGCTCAGGTAGTGCGGGCCACCCGCCTTGGGGCCGGTGCCGGAAAGCCCCTGGCCGCCGAACGGCTGCACCCCGACCATGGCGCCGATCTGGTTGCGGTTGATGTAGACGTTGCCCACGTTGATGCGGCTCGCCAGCTCCTCGGCGTGGGATTCATTGCGGCTGTGGATCCCGAGCGTCAGGCCGTAGCCGGTGCCGTTGATGTCGCTGATCACCTTGTCCAGATCCCGGGTGGCGTAGCGCACCACGTGCAGGATGGGGCCGAACTGCTCCTTGGCCAGCTCGCGGATGGAGCCGATCTCCAGCGCGGTCGGCTGGACAAAGTGCCCTTCCATGGTCGCGGCCGGCATCGGCGCCTGGGCAATCAGGCGAGCGCGGGGCATCATGTAGGCGAGGTGCGCATCGAGACCGGCCTTGGCATCGGCGTCGATGACCGGGCCTACGTCGGTGTTGTGCTCAGCCGGGTTGCCCACTTTCAGCTCCTGCATGGCGCCGGTGAGGATCTCCAGCACCCGCTCGGCGATCTCCTCCTGCAGATAGAGCACCCGCAGGGCCGAGCAGCGCTGACCGGCGCTCTGGAAGGCGGCGCTCACCACGTCGCGCACCACCTGCTCCGGCAGGGCGGTGGAATCGACGATCATGGCGTTCTGGCCGCCGGTCTCGGCGATGAGCGGCAGGATGGCGCCATCGCGCTGGGCCAGAGTCATGTTGATGAGCTTGGCGGTCTCGGTGGAGCCGGTGAAGCAGACGCCGCCGATGCGCGGATCCGCTGTCAACTTGGCGCCGACGGTGGCGCCGTCACCGGGCAGCAGTTGCAGCACGTCGCCCGGAATACCGGCCTGATGGGCCAGCGTCACCGCCAGATGGGCGATAAGGCCGGTCTGCTCGGCAGGTTTGGCGATGACGGTGTTGCCGGTGGCCAGCGCAGCGGCGATTTGGCCGAGGAAGATCGCCAGCGGGAAGTTCCACGGGCTGATGCAGACAAACACCCCACGCCCCTGCAGGAACAGCTCGTTCTGCTCGCCGGTGTAACCGGGCAGCAGGGTCGCCTGCCCCATCAGGCCGCGCGCCTGCACCGCGTAGTAGCGGCAGAAATCGACCGCTTCACGCACCTCGTCGATGCCATCTTGCAGCAGCTTGCCCGCCTCGCGGGTACAGAGGGAGACAAACTGCTCGCGGTTCGCTTCCAGCAGATCCGCCAGCTTCTCCAGCGCGGCGGCACGCTCGCTCACCGGGGTTTCACGCCAGCGCGGGAAGGCAGCGTGGGCAGATGCCAAGGCCTGCTCCACCGCCTGCTCGTCGGCCCAGTGGATCTTGCCGACGGTGAGGCTCACATCCTGCGGGCTCAGCACGGTGCGTGCCTCGCTGCGCTTGAGGGTCTCGCCATCGACGATGGGGCCTGCCAGCCACTGCTTGCTCTCCAGCTCTTTCAAGCGGGCGAAGAAGGGGCGCTGGATGGAGAGGATGTTCATGTTGACGCCGCTGGAGTTCTTGCGGTCGCTGAAGAGGTTCACCGGCTGCGGAATGCGGTCGTTGGCAAAGCCGGAGTAGCGCTTGAGGGTGCGCAGCGGATGCTCGGCCAGCGAGTCCACCGGGGTATTGGGATCCACCAGCTTGTGAACGAAGGAGGTGTTGGCCCCGTTCTCCAGCAGGCGGCGCACCAGATAGGGCAGCAAGTCCTTGTGGGCGCCGACCGGCGCGTAGATGCGGCAGTGCAGGCCGGGATTGTCGCTCAGCACCGCGTTGTGCAGCTCCTCGCCCATGCCGTGCAGGCGCTGGAATTCAAACTGGCGATCACCGGCCATCTCCAGAATGCTGACCACGGTATTGGCGTTGTGGGTGGCGAACTGGGGAGCGATAAAGCCGCGGGTCGGCTCGCTCAGCAGGTAACGGGCGCAGGCGAGGTAGGAGATATCGGTGCCCGCCTTGCGGGTAAAGAGCGGATAGCCGGGCAGGCCCGCCTGCTGTGCATATTTCAGTTCGCTGTCCCAGTAGGCGCCTTTTACCAGTCGCACCGGAATGAGGTCACCCTGCTCGCGGGCCAGCGCGGTGAGCCAGCAGAGTACCGGCAGCGCGCGCTTGGAGTAGGCCTGTACCACCATGCCGAGCTTGCCCCAGCCACGGTTGGCATCGGAGCGGTAGAGCTGTTCGAACAAGTCCAGCGACAGCTCGAGGCGGTCCATCTCCTCGGCATCGATGCTGATGGCCACATCCTTGTCGCGGGCCAGACGTACCAGCCCCACCAGCCGCTCGCACATCTCGCCGAGCACCCGCTCGCGGTTGGCCACGTCATAGCGCGGATGGAGCGCCGAAAGCTTGATGGAGATGGAGGGAGCCGGGCCGCCGTCGCTGATGCGTTCGTTGCCCACCGCCTCGATGGCGTTGCGGTAATCGGTCAGATACTTGTCGGCATCCTGCATGGTCAGTGCCGATTCACCCAGCATGTCGTAGGTGTGGGTATAACCCAGCTCGCGGGATTTACGGCTCGCCTTGAGCGCCTCTTTCATGTCGCGCCCCAGTACGAACTGCTTGCCCATGATCTTCATGGCGGCGTACATGGCGGAGCGCACCACCGGCTCGCCCAGCTTGTTGACCATGCGCCCCAGCAGGTTGGCCGGGTTGCCGTCGAGCTTCTTGTCCAGCTTGATGATCTTGCCGGTCAGCATCAGCCCCCAGGTGGAGGCGTTGACCAGGGTGGAATCACTCTTGCGGAAATGAGATGACCAGTTGGCGCCGGAGAGCTTGTCCTTGATCAGGGCGTCGGCGGTCTCGGCATCGGGAATCCGCAGCAGCGCCTCGGCCAGACACATCAGGATGATCCCCTCCTGGGTATCCAGGCTGTACTCCTGCAGGAAGGCGTCGATACCGTCACCGGAGCCGCTCTCCTTGCGCACCTTGGTCACCAGAGTACGGGCACGCTGGGTCACCTGCTCCAGCGAGGCGCCATCCCCCGGCAGCATGGCCGACAGTTCGGCCAGATAGGCATTTTCATCCACCACGTAGTTCTGGGTGATGGCTTCGCGCAGGGCGGCCAGATCGGAGGGGATATAGTCAGCGGCAAGCACTTGAGTAGCTTTGAACATATGGGGTCTTCCTGTACGCCCTAAGGCTGATATCGACAAAGGCGGTCGCGCCGCCGAAACGCCGACAATGTATACAATATCCTCCCCTATATGAAATGAATTTGTTGCCAATCTTTAACAAAAATCACTAATTCACCCTATTCATTCCCTTTTGAAGCCAGCCCGCCAATAAACATGAGGGTCATCTGACTTCATTTTGTATACGATCTGCCACCGCCCGCCCTGTCGCAAAGCAGCCACGCATCCCGCCCAATAGCGGATGTCCCCAATGCGCCCAAAAAAAGAAGGGCCGCCACGGCGACCCTTCTCATCCATTCAGTCAGCCAGAGGCTGTCAGTTCATCCAGCGATCGCCACGGCTGCGACGGCGGGGCAGCATGGGCAACAGAATGCCAAGCAGGATACCGGCACCAACCATGGCACCACCACGGATGAACCAGTCCATCTGCATGTCGTGCTCCTGGTTGTCGTAGCTCTGGGTCAGGGCATCATTCTGCTCTTTGAGATTGTTCATCTCTTCACCCTGGCTGGCCAGCTGGGCCTTGAGGGCGGCAATCTCCTTGCTCTGGGCAGCGATCTGGCCATCCTTCTCGGCGAAGCGTTTCTCGTTGTCGCCGTTGAGGTTTTGCAGGCGGGCCTTGAGCTCATCACGCTCCTTTTCTACCTGCGGCAGCTGCTCGCGCAGGCTGATCTGGCTCTGCAGTTCGCTGCTTTTGATCCATCCATCACGGCCGCGACCGTCCACCACCTGAGTGAAACCGGCCTCGCCGTTCACCGCCTTCACCTCCAGCGGTTCACCAGCCTTGACGCTACCGAGGATCCGGTACTGGGTACCCGGACCATTGTGGATAAAGGTAAAGATGTTGTCTGAAACATAACGGGTATCGGCCAGTGCCTGTTGGGCACACAAGCAGATAAGAATCCCGAGAAGGGCGCGCATGGTTGATCGATTCTCTTTTTCAGGTTTGGACAAGAGGTTGAATGTTAAGCCGCCAGCAGGTTAAAGGACAAGCAAAGAAAAAGCACCTCCCCCGCTCTGTCACAACCGATAGCTGGGAGCTGGCTCGCAACTTGCGCTCCCGTGCGACAACCTTACTTCTTCTTGAGCTCGCGCACCTCGTCGCGCAGCGCCCGCAACTCGCGCAGCAGCTGCTCCTGCTGGTTGTTGTAGTGGTGACGCCACTTGTCGGTTTCGCTCTCCTTGGCCGGCTGCAAAAAGATGCTGGCCATGAAACCGCTGATGGCACCAAACAGGCCAACCCCGAACAGGATCAACAGGCTGGCGACAAAGCGCCCCTCCTCGGTTTTGGGCACCAGATCGCCATAGCCCACGGTCGACAGGGTCACCAGCGTCCACCAGAACGCATCGTAGGGTGTCTCAATCTGGCTGCCGGGCTGGCCCGACTCAATCCAGTACATGACGCCGGAGCCCACCCCCAGCAGCAGGAAGAAGAGGAACAGAATGCCGGAGAGGGTGGTCTCGTTGCGCTCGCGGCGGAACATGAACCAGAGATCCGGGTGCTCCTTAAACAGTTGATAGACCCGCCACAGCTGGAGCAGACGGGCCCAGCGCAGCTGCTCCACCATCGGCAAGCTGCCCGGCAGATAGATCCAGTTGGCCATGAAAAAGGCCTTGCGATCGGGCGCCCTGAGCCAGCCATAGGCGAAGTGGGCGATGAAGAAGTAGCAGATCAGACTGTCGAGGTCATAGAAGAGCTGCAGGGTCTGGGGGGTCAGTGTCTGATGGCCCCACCAGCGGGCTGTTACCAGTAACACCGAGACTATCGACAGAAATGCCATCAGCAAATCCATCGCCCGCAAGTGAGTTAAGTGATGCCGCATACATTTTCCAACTTTAAACACAGTGCAAATTAATAAAAGAGAAGATAATGCCGATAGCCTTGAGGGCAAAGGAAAAAGCGATTTTCAAAGGAGATTTTACGATGCAGTTGAACCTGCTGGAGAAGCGGATGAGCAACATTCGGCTGGTGCCGAAAGTGGTGTTGCTGATGGTGATCAGTACCATTTTGCTACTGACCAAACTCTGGTTTGATGCCAACAATCTGGAGGCCACCCTGCTCACCGAGGGGCTGGATCCGGAGAAAGCCAACACCATTGCCGACCGCCTGCTCTGGAGCGGCCTGATGGAGACCACCATCATGGGGCTGCTGTTCGTGATCCTGCTGATGACCGGCTCCCGTCTGATGGTCAAGCAGGTGCACTATCTGGTGGATCTGCTGGAGCGTTTCGCCAAGCGGGATCTCAGCCACAAGGTGTTGCTCCGCTCCCGCGACGAGTTCGGTGACATCGCCAAGGCTGTCTCCCACTCGCAGGAGAATCTGAAAGCGGTCTTTGGCAGCCAGCGCGCCGCCTGCAAGGAGCTCAACGACATCGCCTCCCAGGTGACCCTCTGCATGGAGGAGGCCAACGAGGCGATCAGCGAAGAGTTCGCCCAGATTGAGCAGCTGGCCAGCGCCATGAGCCAGATGGTCGGCGCCATTCGCGAGGTGGCTTCTCACGCCGATCAGGCCTCCCAGGCCACTGCCGAGACCAGCCAGCTGGCCGAAGCGGGGAGCCGCTGCGTGGCCGAGACCGTCAATACCATCGACACCCTCTCCGGCAACATCCAGCGCTCCGCCAACGTGGTCAACGAGGTGGAGCACGGGGTCGAGCGAATCGGCTCGGTAGTCGACACCATTCGCGGCATCTCGGAGCAGACCAACCTGCTGGCGCTCAACGCCGCCATCGAGGCCGCCCGCGCCGGTGAAGCGGGTCGCGGCTTTGCCGTGGTGGCCTCCGAAGTGCGCGAGCTGGCCAACCGCGCCCAGGCCGCCACCGTCGAGATCCAGAAGATGATCGAGCAGTTGCAGGGCAATGCCCGTCAGGCTGGCGAGCTGATGGCCCAGAGCGTGCAACAGGCCGACAAGGGGGTTGCCCAGGTGACCCAGGCGGGCGATCAGCTCGCCACCATAGTGGAGCGGGTACAGGGCGTGGCCGACATGAACCGCCACATCGCCGCCGCTTCCGATCAGCAGAGCTCGGTGGCCGAGGAGATGCGCGGCAATCTGGAGCAGGTCAAGCAGATCGCCGAAGGCTCCGTCGTGGTGCTGCGCGAACTGCAGGAGGCCTCGGTACTGGTGGAGCAGCACAGCCAGGAGCTGGATGGCCAGATCCAGTCCTTCAAGCTGGCGTGACCACAGTGAATAGACAGAAAGGCCCTGCGGGGCCTTTTTTCATATCACCACCAGCAGCCCATTTTTCTTGCCGGATCATGCTTCTCACCCTTGCGCTGTGACGCGGGGGCCTGACAGTGCTAGATTGGCAGCCAGCTTTTAATCCGGCAGTTTCGTTAATCACAAGGACGGCAACCGTGGCCCAGCACTCTCCCTCTTTCTCCGCCTTCTCCCCCCTGCTGCAGGATCTGGCCCAGCGCCAGTGGCAACGGCTGACTGAACTGGCCCCCGACTATGGCAACCAGCCCGAGCCGGTGCGCCAGACCCTGCTGACCCTGCTCGGCCTCTCCGATTTTGTCGCCGACTCTCTCTTCAAACAGCCGGAGTTGCTGACCGAACTGCTCGCCTCCGGAGATCTGGAGCGCTCCGAGCGGTGGCCCGCCTACCAGAGTGACCTCACCTCCCTGCTCGCCGAAGTAAGCGATGAAGAGGCCCTCAAGCGTATCCTGCGCCAGTTCCGCCGCAGCCGCATGCTGGTGATCGCCTGGCGCGAGCTGCTGGGCCATGCGGCGGTGGAAGAGAGCTTTATCCACCTCACCAAGCTGGCGGATGCCCTCATCTGCTCTGCCCGCGACTGGCTCTACGCCAAACAGTGCGGCGAGCTGGGCACCCCGATGGATGGCAATGGCAACCCGCAACCGCTGCTGATCCTCGGCATGGGCAAGCTCGGCGGTGGCGAGCTCAACTTCTCCTCGGATATTGACCTTGTCTTCACCTTCCCCGAAAACGGCTACACGGTTGGCGGGCGGCGCGAACTCGCCAACCAGCAGTTCTTTATCAAGCTGGGCCAGCGCATCATCAACGCCCTCCACCAGCCCACCCAGGATGGTCAGGTGTTCCGGGTTGATATGCGCTTACGCCCCTTTGGCGATGCGGGGCCGCTCGCCATCTCCTTTGCCGCCATGGAGGATTACTACCAGCACCACGGTCGCAACTGGGAGCGCTACGCCATGGTCAAGGCGCGGGTACTGGGGCCCCAGAGCGAGCACGCGGTCGAGCTGGCCGAGATGCTGCGCCCCTTCGTGTTTCGCCGCTATATCGACTTCGGCGTCATCGACGGCCTGCGCCAGATGAAGGCGATGATCGCCGCCGAGGTACGCCGCAAGGGACTGGAGGGCAACATCAAGCTGGGGGCTGGCGGTATTCGCGAAGTGGAGTTTATCGCCCAGGCGCTGCAACTCATTCGCGGCGGTCGTGAACCGGCGCTGCGGGTGCGCCACCTGCCCGAAGCGCTGGCCGCCATCGCCCAATGTGGCGCCCTCGAATCTGCCCATTGCGATCGCCTGCTGGCGGCTTATCGCTTTCTGCGTCGGGTCGAGAACATATTGCAGGAGATCGGCGATCAGCAGACTCAGACCCTGCCCACCGAGGAGCGGGATCGCCAGCGGCTGATCGCCGCTCTCGGTTTTGCCGACTGGGGCGCCTTTATGGCTCATCTGGATGAGGAGATGGCCGCAGTCCATCAGGAGTTCGCCGCCGTGGTGGGGGAAGAGAAAGAGGCACCCGCCCATCTGGAGCAGCTCTGGCTCGATCTGTGGCGCACCGAGCTCGACGCCGCCGAGCTGGAAAAACTGCTGACCGCGCAGGGGGTGGCCGAACCCGCCCCGCTCTGCACCGCCCTGCTACGTTTCAAGGAGGAGTACAAGCGCCGTCAGGTGGGGCCGCAGGGGCGCATCGCGCTGGACTGGCTGATGCCGGAGCTGCTGCGGCTGGTGGTCGCCAGTGAGCAACCCGCCCGCCTGTTCGAGCGGGTATGCGAGCTGCTGACCCGCATCTTCACCCGCAGCGCCTATCTGCAACTGCTGGCGGAGAACCCGGGCGCCCTGCGTCAGCTGGTGCGGTTGTGCGATGCCAGCCATCTGGTGAGCGAGCAGCTGGCCCGCTACCCCATCCTGCTGGACGAACTGCTCGATCCCCAGCACCTCTACCACCCCACCCCGCTCGATCAGTACAAGCCCCAGCTACGCCAGTTCCTGCTGCGCATCCCCGAAGAGGATGTGGAGCAGCAGATGGAAGCGCTGCGCCAGTTCAAGCAGGTGCAGCTGCTGCGCATCGTGGCGGCCGACATCGCCGGCGCCCTGCCGCTGATGAAGGTGAGCGACCACCTCACCTGGCTGGCGGAGGCGATCACCGAGGAGGTGGTCAATCAGGCATGGGCCCAGATGAGCGAGCGCTACGGGGTGCCGCCCGAGGTGGCAACCAGCGGCCAGCGCGGCTTTGCGGTGGTGGCCTATGGCAAGCTGGGCGGCATCGAGCTCGGTTACGGCTCGGATCTCGATCTGGTGTTCCTGCACGGCGGTGACCCCAACAGCTACACCGATGGGCGCAAACCCATCGACAGCCGCCAGTTCTACCTGCGTCTGGCACAGCGGATCCTGCACCTGTTCAGCACCCGCACTCCCTCCGGCATCCTCTACGAGATCGATATGCGGCTGCGCCCCTCCGGTGACTCCGGCCTGCTGGTCTCGTCGCTGTCGGCCTACGAGCAGTACCAGCAAAACGAGGCGTGAACCTGGGAACATCAGGCGCTGGTGCGGGCTCGCCCCATCTATGGCGATGATGCCATCGTTGCCGAGTTTGCCCGCATCCGCCGCGCTGTGCTGGCCAGGGAGCGGGATCTGCCGACCCTGGCCCGCGAGGTGCGCGAGATGCGCCACAAGATGCGGGATCACCTGCTCAAAGCCGGTGCCGGCGATTTCGACCTCAAGCAGTCACCCGGCGGCATGGTGGATATCGAGTTTATCGCCCAGTATCTGGTGCTGGCCCACGCCTGCGGCGAGCCCGATGCCCTCACCCGCTGGTCCGATAACGTGCGCATCTTCGATGAGTGCGTCATGGCGGGGGTGCTGACGCTGGAGCAGGCGGAGGGGCTAAAACAGGCCTATCTGGAGATCCGCAACCTCGGCCATCGCCTCAACCTCTCGGAGATCTCCCGCAAGGTGAGCGACGATCAGCTGCAGAGTGAGCGCAGCCATGTGCTCGCCGTCTGGCACACCCTGCTGGGGGAGTAATTCCCGCCAGCGGCAATGAAAAGGGGCCCGCCTGAATTGCTTCAGGCGGGCCCTTCTCTTATCGGTAAAACAGCATTCTTGCGGCTGCTCAGCCGTGATCCATCACCGTCTCCACCAGCATGCTGTTGAAACGCTGATAGGCCTCTTCCTCAAGGAGCCCCGGATAGCTCAACACCCGCAGCGCATGACCTTGATAGTCAGGATGATAGGGTGGGTGGAGATGGGCATAATCGTTGAGACAAAAGCCCAGCCCCTGATAGAAGCGCAGACGGCGAATGGCAATCTCATCCTCTGGCGGATCGATCTCGAGAATGACGGTTTTGCCTGCCCGCTCGCGAAATTCGGCCAGCAGGCGGCTGCCGTAGTTGCGGCCGCGCAGCGCCGGATTGATGGCCAGATGTTCGATATAGATCTGCTCGCCACAAGCCCACCAGAAGATGAAACCGAGCAGCAGGCCGTCCTGATAAAAGATTTGGCAGTGATAGCGAGGATCCCGCATCTTCTGTGGCTGATGCTGTGACTGGCGCTGCTCGTAGCGGGGAAAACTCTCGCCATAGATCTGCCAGACCAGCGGCCACGCCGGATGGTTTGCCTCTCTAATCACTTCACTCTCAATCATCAGAACTACCTCTCATTTATTTTGCAGAACGTTCATCTATACATGAAAAGTTCTGCCACAGCATCCTCTGATGAAATAAAAGCCAGAACGCCCGATTAGCGGGCGCCATCCGGTTGCGAGACAAACTGCTGCTGGCTGCCATCTGGCAGCAGCGCCAGCACGCTTTGAGCGGCCAGTTTGATCCCTGCCAGCTCGGTGGCCGGGCCGAAGTTGGCAATCAGTCGAGTGCCATCGGCAAACTCGCTCTGCTGCACCACGCCTCGTTTATCGAGCCAGCGAAAACCGGTGAGGGGCTGGTTGTAGAGCCGCTCATGCAGTGGGCGGAAGAAGGTATCGAGCCCCTTGAGGTAGGGAATGCGCGCGCTGGCGCTATCCAGACTGAGGTTGAGCAGCGGCGGCACGTTGTAGAGCTGCTGCAACAGTTCGGTCACCTGACGGCTCTCCCTGAATTTGAGGCTGTCCATCGTCCAGTGATGGGTGGTCACTATGCTGTCGTGAAAGACGCTCTGGAACAGTGGCAACCGCAGCGCCGGATCGAAGTAGAGCCCCTGATACTCAGGTTTTAGATGGCTCTGGCGAAAGAAGAACGCGGGCTGATAGTCGGGATACCAGGCTCCCAGATAGTAGGGAGAGCGCTTGTTGCGGCGCATATCGGGATCCTGCCAGCCAAAGCCGCTGGTCTGGGGGCCGTGGGCAAAGGCCGCGGTGCGGTTGGCAACCGCGCCGCCCTCCTCGGAGCCCACCAGCACACCCTGACTCTTGGCAATCCACGCCATCCCTGCCATCCGGTTGTCCGCATCCTGCGCCTGACTGGTTGGCTTGGCTGGGTCGAAGTCGTCAAACACCATGCCGGTCGCAGCCACATCAAGGAACCAGCTGTTGTAGTGGCTCGCCTGCTGCAATTTTGGCACTCGCTGCTCCATCACCGGGCGCACACAGGCCTGATTGGTGTAGACACCGCTATTTTGAAAGCCGCTCTTGCGCCGTCCATTCTCCAACATGATGCCGCAGCGCAGGTAGCTATCCTGCCCCATCTGGGCGGTGAGCCAGCTCTGCTGGCGATTCCCCTCCGGCAGCGCGGTATCGTAAGAGTCGTAAGGTGCGATGAGATAGCCCGCCTGTTTGGCAAGCGCTATCCCCTCTGGCGCAGCAAAACCAGCCGTCCACTGGGGCAGACCCAGCCAGAGTTTGGGTAGTCCAGCCTGCTTGAGAGCAGCGATCATCTTGGCCGAGCTGCCATCCCCCCAGCTCTGTGGCTCGTTGAGCGCAGCACCCAGTTGCGTGGCCGCCAGCATGCGCCGGGCGGCGAAATCGGCCGGTTGCTGACCCGGATGGCGCAGCACCAGCGCCTGCTCAACTCCGGTCAGCACCCGGTTTTGCAGATAGCGGCTGCGCTCAAGATCGGGCGCTTGCAGCGCCGTTTTGCTCTCCCCCTTGAGCCAGTCGGCGGGGATCAGGCGACGCAGTGCGGGCCAACTCTTCACATCCTGTGGCACCAGCAGTCGCTCGCCCCAGAGGTAGAGGTGAGAGGCGCCGATCAGCCGCTTGCCATCCTTTACTGCCGCCAGCTTGCTCTCGAGCGAGACCAGCTCGCCCCGCTCCTGCAGCCAGTTGCGATAGACCTTGGCCGCCGCCAGCCAGTCGTTGCCCGGCTGCAGCGACACCACCACCTCATAGGGGTCGGCCAGATTGAGGCGATTGACGCTATGGGCCGCCGTCAGGGCAATACCATCTTTCCCGGGCGTAAAAGTGAGCCGGTTGTTGAAGGGGTTGGCAAAGAGGATCGCCAGCTGCTGATCGCCGTGATCCAGCCCGACCAGCGGCAGGGTAAGATCCTCGGTGGTGTTGATCCCCTGATACTCTTGCGCCAGCGCCTGGCGCCACGCGGGATGCTCAACCGGGATGCGAAAACCCTCGTGGATCGGCAGCATCAGCGCCTGCGCCCCTGCCGGCACTCGCGGCCATACCAAGTCGCCTGCACTCGCACGACTCAGGGTGAGGATCAGGCGATTGCCCTCGAGGCGGGCCGAGGCTCGCACCTCGCCATCGGCACGGGTCAGCCAGCTGGCACGCTCCCCCTCCTGCTGCAGCGTGGTGACCGGTTGGCGCGGGCCGGGGACAGAGATGGCAAGGTGCTGGCCCGAGGGTAGGATAGCCTCGGCAGCCAGGGTGGCGGGATCCAGCTCGATGCGCCACTGATCGTTGGCCAGAGTCAACGCCTCGGCAGGCAAGGAGAACAGCGGCGCTAACAGCAACAGCGGGCGGATCCGGCTCGTTAGCACGGGCAGAAAAGTCATGGTCGGTGATTCCTGATAAAAACGGGAGCCGCCATTGCAGCAGATCGGCTGGCCTGGATTGTCAGGGCAATGTCAGGATTAAGCACAGAGCAGAGGCGGAGAGTCCTCCCAGCCATTTCGCATTTAGTAGCCACCACCATCCACCGGGCAATTGTTGCAAATAACATCAGAAAAAAGTGAAAGTCATTGCACCAGCGAAACAATCTTTGCCAGAAGCAGAGACCCAATCCCCCGGCATCACTCCACCGGCCCCGCCTGACTGTGACTTAGCTGCAACACCAGCTGGCCGCGCTGGCTGGTTTGCACCAGCGAGAGGGTGCGCCAGCTGTCGGGCGTGGCGGCAGGCCAATCCACCTTGCCATCCAGAGGCAGGCGGTTCCACCACAGCAGGGAGTATTGCGGGCGGGCCAGCACAGCCTGATCGAGCCAGAGCGGCGAACAAGAAGCGGGATTGGCGGGAGGATTGGCCACCGCCTGCGGCGAGCGGGAGAGCCAGTCCAGATCCTGCACCGCAGGCAGCGGCAACGCTACCTGCCACGCTTTGCCCGCCACCGCCAGCCGCAGCTGATAGAGCCCGGCAGGTAAAGGCGTTGGTAGATCGGCCCCGACAACCCTGACTCCGGTGTTCTCTTCCGCCTCCCACTGGGCGCCAGCCAGCCGGTCACGGCCAGCGGGATCGATAAGTTCAGCGGCGGTGATGGCCCCCTCCCCGGTCAGCTGCACCCGATAGTCCCGCAGCAGCGGCGCATCGCGCTGGATCAGCTCAAGGCGCAGCTCGCTCACCCCATCAGGCAGAGTCAGCGGGAAATCCTTGCCGCAGTGCTGGGCACTCAGCGCAGCCAGCATCCCCTGCCAGCTACGGCGCTCGGCATCGCTGTTGAGGGCAGGCCATGCCTGCTGCAAAGATTGCCAGGCGTGCCGGTTATCTCCCTGCAACAGCGCCAAGGTAGCCGGTTGCAGCGGGTCGGCGCGTTCGGTTTCCAGGAGGCGATCGGTTGCCATCACGCAGCTTGCGTTTAGCAAGCCGACGCTTAGAGCCAACAGCAGTCCAGCCCGCGTTGCATGCATTACGTTGGCACCTCCAGCCGGTAGCCGATGCCGCGCACCGTCTCGATGGTCAGTCCGGGCAGCTTCTGGCGCAGTTGCAGAATATGGGTATCAACCGTGCGGGTGGAGGGAAACGCCTGATAGCCCCACACCCGGTTGAGGATCTCCTCCCGGCTCAGCACCCGCCCCGCCATCCGCACCAGCAGGGTGAGCAGGGCAAACTCGGTGGGGGTAAAGCTCACCTCCGCATCCTGCCAGCTCGCCTGCATCCGGGCGGGATGAAGCTGCAAGCCGCCTACCGCCTGAGTGCCATCCCCCAGCTGACGCAGCTGGGCCCGGATCCGCGCCAGCAGCTCGTCATGGGAGAAGGGCTTGGTCAGGTAGTCGCGCGCCCCTGCATCGAGCCCGGCCACCCGATCGCTCACCTCCACCCTTGCGGTGAGCACGATCACCGGCAGCGCCTTGCGCGCCAGCCACAGGGGCAACCTGTCGAGGGCATCCCCCTCCGGCATGGTGCGATCCAGCAGCACCAGATCCGCCGCCAGCCACTGCTGCTCCACCGCAGCCAGAGTGTCGCACCAGAGGCAACGATACCCTTCGCGGGTCAGATAGCGTTGCAGGTTCTCCGCCAGCAGCGCCTCGTCTTCGACAAGCAGAATGGTCTTCATGATTCGGGGTCGCTCCAGAGTTGGCAGGGCAGCGTCAGGGTGAAGGTGGTGGGCGGGCCGGAAAGGGTGAGGCGCCCGCCAAGACGACGCAGCAGATGGCGCACGATGGCAAGCCCCAACCCCAAACCATCGGCACGGGCACCGCGGCGCAGCAGGGTGGCGAGCCGGTAATTTGGCAGCTCGCCACCATCGCTGACTGCGAGGTTCAAACGCCCCGCCTGCCAGCTGGCACAGATCCGAACCGGCGCGCGGCCATGCTGGCTGGCGTTGCGCAGCAGGTTGTCGAGGGCGAGATCGAGCCAGTAGAAGGGGAGCGCCAGAGTCATCTCCCGCTCAAGGCAGAAGGTGGCGTCATGCCGCTCGCAAGCCAGGGTGAGCCACTCGGTGAGACTGACCGCCACCCGCTCATCTTCCAGAGTCTCAGCCGCCAGATAGTGGCGACTGGCCTGCGCCAGCTGATGCAGGCGGGCGACACTGCCCAGCAGCTGACCCACGCTCTGCTGGGCGGAAGGGGGCAGTCGGTCGAAATCGTGGCGCAGCTCCTCGCTGATGCCGGAGAGCGCCATGATGGGAGTGCGCAGCTCGTGGGTCAGCATCTGCAATGCGACGCGCCGCTCCCGCAGCAGGCGCCAGCGCTGCCAGCTGGCCCACCCCAGCAGCAGGATGAAACCAAGGGAACTGGCCAGCGCCAACCACTGCCAGCCAAGCGTGGGGCCAGTATTGAAGCAAATACCTCCGACTCGCTCTTCACAAGTACCAGCAGTGCGGCTATCCAGCGTCACGCCAAGCCGCTCGGCCAGCGGCTGCCACTGACCGGCGCCATAACGGCGCCACTGCCCATCGGCAAGCAGCCAGAGCTGACCCGATTGCAGCAACCAACGCTCGCCCCGCAGCAGGGCGTCGAGGTTGTCATCGCCGAGCTCGCCAAGCAGCCCCAGCTGATCACGCCGCTCCCGCACATGGAGCAGAGCGTCGAGCCCGGCCGCCGGATGACCTGCCAGCCAGCGGGCAGCGCTGGAGCCACCCAACGGATAGATGGGGTGAGCGGCAAACCAGCGGGTCGAGGGCACAGCCCTTTGGCCACAAAGCGCCTGCAGTAGTGGCAGCCACTCGGCGGGCAACTCATTCTCTGTCCCGCACTCCTGCTGATAGCGATAGATGGCTTGCAACTGGCGCAGCGGATAATGCTGCCAGGCGGGATGAAGGGAATCGGGGGCAATCAGGCGACGATCGAGCCGCTGCACCTCGTCAAGAGGCAGCGCCTGTTCGGGAGCCTGCCTGGCCAGCTCGCCCGCCAGGCGATCAGCCAGGGGCCCGGCCAGCACGGGATACGCCATGCCGTAGCAGATCAGGGAGCAGAGCAGCAGGATCAGGCGCATGGGTTCAACTCGAGATGACTCCGGATCAAGGCGCAGCAGATCACTGCGCCATAAAAAATGTCAGCGCCATTTTTCAATGGTGCTGACATCCGGTCAACCGCTAACGGCATTGGCGCGGCTCCCGCCAGCCCATATGAACCGCCACCTATTTGAACAATCCCTTGAGCAGCTGGTCAGCCACCCCTTTGACAGCCTCGTTGTCGGCCTTGTCCCCCAACAGCTTCTTGAGGCCCCGTTCGGCCTCCTTGCGGGCCTTATCCTCCAGCAGCTTGTTGTTGCTGAGCAGCGCCTTCACATCGAGCTGATAGCTGGGAGCTTGCCAGTGACCGCCGATCCGCACCGGAATGGTGATCTCTTTGAGCTCGTCCACATCCTTGCCTCCCTGCCCCTTGCTGCTCTCGACGATGGAGGTGAGGAACAGGAAGTCGAGGCTCTCCGGCACCAGCGCCGTCTGCCCCTCACCCTTGACCCGCAGGGCCGGGGCAAAGAGCTGGATGTCGTTGCTGCGGGCAACGCCATCGGCAATCTGGAAGCTGGCGGTCAGGGCGCTGAAGTCAGTCTTGCGCGCCTCCTTCACCTGCTCGGCCCCCTTGCCGCTGAGGGTGGCCCGCGCCTCGCGGATCATCTCCGGCAGGTTGATGCCGTGCAGGGCGCCATCGCTCAGTTTCAAGGTCACCTTGCCCTGCATCCCGTTGCGCAGTGCCAGCGCGGAGAGACCACGGCCCTGCACCTGCACATCGAGATCGCCCTTGCCCTCCAGCAGATCGCTCTGAGCCAGAGTCTGCAACAAGGGACGAATGTTCACTCCGGCCACCTGCTTGCGCACCTTGTAGGTGGCGGGTTGCTGGCGTGCATCGAGTACCCCGTTCGCGTTTACCTGACCGCCTGCCACGGTCGCGCTGAACTGCTTGAGCGTCAGCAGTCCCTTGACCAGAGCCACCTGCAGATCGACTGCGCCAAGATCCAGCCCTTTCAGACGCAGGCTGCCGAGTTGCAGCCGACCATCCAGATCCACCCCCTTGAGCGCCCCCAGATCCGGTTCGATCGCGGAGAGGGCTTCGCTCTTGCCGGTTGCCGCTTTATTGCCACTTACCGCGGTATTGGCAACACCGGCCGCCGGTTTCTCCTCTTTCGCCTGCGCAGGTGTGGTCGGTGCCGATTTGGCGAGCCATTTGTCGAGATCCAGCTTCTCCCCCTTGAGATCGAAGCTGATTGCGGGAACAGCGCCAAGCTGCACGGTTCCATCACCACTCAGTAGCGCCTCATCGGCACTCATTACCAGCTTGCTCAGGGTAATCAACTGCTTGTCGAGCTCGGCACGGGCAAACCCGGCCAGTTTCAGCTTCATCTGCGGGCGTGGCAGGGCATCACCTTCCAGCGCTGCCGTCAGCAGCACATCGGAGAGCTCGGCCAGCTTCATCTCTTTATCGAGCCGTCCCTTGAATGTTCCTTCCAGCGAACCAGCCAGTAAAGCTTGCTGCCCCTCCCCCTTGGCTCCTTTCAGCGCCAACGTGAGGTTGCTCCACTCACCCAAGGCCAGTCGGTCTCCCTTGATAGAGAAACTGTCGAGTCGCAGGGACGGGTCACTCAGGCTGCCACTGAGGCTCAAGTCTTTCAGTTCACTGGCCATCACCTCCTGCGCCAGCTTGATCTGGGTCTGCCCTTTAACATCGAAAGCGAGCTTGTCGGCACTCCCCTTGGCAGCCAGCATCACGGGTACCCACTGACCGGTGGCCAGCTGCCCCATATCGAGATCGAGGCGATCCAGTCGCAGCGACGTGCCGCTGCGATCATCCTGTACCAGCGCACTGGCCTGGGAGAGCGCGACACCCTGCAAGCTGATCTGCCAGGGCTTGCTGTCAGCGGTTGGCGCTGGGGCTGCGGGAGCGACCGGTTCACTTGCATCAGCAGTGGCATCTTTGAGCAGTCCGCTCAGATTGGAGCTGCCATCCGCCTTGGTCTGGATAAAGAGATGGGCGCCACTCAGCCTCACCTTGCCAATCTCCAGACGATGGGAGAGCAGCGGTAACAGGGCCACTGAGGCCTCGCCCTGTTCGAAACGAACCAGATCCGGCTCGGCAAAACCGGCCGGATTGCGCAGAGCAACCTTCTCCAGCGAGAGGCCGAGACTCGGCCAGAAACGCCAGTCAATCTCCCCCGCCATCACCAGTTCACGCCCAGTGCTCTTGCGCACCTGTTCAGCCAGTTGGGGCTTGAATTGATTGGGGTCGATAAGGCTTATCAACGTCACTATGGCCAGCAAGGCCGCCACGGCGATGCCGAGCAAGATGAGAACTATCTTCTTCACGATATGCTCCTTGAATCCGGATCCACTGCTGACTATACCACTCACCGTCTGACGAATGGCGTCTGCGAGACAAAAGCGGACAAGGATGAGACAGGGATGGTCGCTGCCAATCCCCATCGTCATCAGCAGGGATCAGGCTTGCAAAGGGGATTGCTGCAACCGCGCCATAGCTGTGCGCGTCGATTCAAAAGCAAAGCGGGACAAGGGGACATCGCGGATCTTCAGCCACTGACAGGCGGCCACATCGTCAGCCGGCCGGATGACCGGTTTTTCACTCAGCTTGATGGCGAAAAAGGTGTCACAGGTGTGATAGGTGATGCCATCGTAGGGGTAAATATTGGAGAATGAACCGAGATAGGTAAAAGGTTGGGCGCTGACATCGAGCCCCAGCTCCTCCTGCAGCTCGCGCACCAGCGCCCCCTCCAGCGACTCGCCGGGATCGACAAATCCGCCCGGCAGATCCAGCAACCCCTTGCCCGGATTGCCCGCTCTCACCGCAACCAGCACCTCATCCTGCCAGCAAAGCGCCACCATCACAGCCGTCGCCACATTCTGGAAAAAATGAAAACCGCAGCCACAGCGAAACTCTTTGGGGCTGACGCTCTGCAGGGTTTGACCGCCGCATTTTGGACAAAACATGGGCTATCTCCGACGAAATAAAGCGCCATTTTACGCTTTCTGGGCCATTTTTTATGAGTGAAACAGATGGGGATGATTGGAAATTCAAGAGGAGGGGAATAAAACTGGGCAATTATCAGGCGATTTTCTAAATTTCAGGCAATAAAAAACCCCGCTCGATGAGCGGGGTTTCTTGTATTG